>NZ_JWJH01000079.1:2500-6383 GCF_000949865.1 Rhizobium nepotum 39/7
GCGGGTTGATCGAGGTGGTCGGCGTGAAGCGTTATCCTTTTGAAGAAATAAAAGTTTGCATCGTTCGCAAGAACTGATGCCTGTTCTGAATACATTGTGAAGAGAAGATATGTCTGGAAGCTTCCAGGTGTTTTGGGTTTAGGCCCAAGGCGTCCGAGCCCAGTCTCAGTGAAACCTTGTGATGGCTTAGTCGGCCGGAATTGGTGGAGGGATTGGAGGTAGGAGGGAAGCTTGTCCTGGGCATGTTTGTTGTTTGAAGGTTTAGGCCTTCATCTGATGGACATGCTGGATTGGTGTTGCCTGACCGCGCATCACCGGATGATATCTCGAGAAGCTGGTCTTAATGATACGACCTCGAAGTGCACCGGCGTGCCTTCAATGAGGATTGTATCGAACACGTCGATGTCATCAAGAAAATGACCTGGTTGTAAAAGGTAACCAGGTTGCCGTTCCTTCGGAACGGCTATGGATGAGCATAGACAATGAGAACGAAGAAGTGAATTAAGGGCATTTGGTGGATGCCTTGGCATGCACAGGCGAAGAAGGACGTGATACGCTGCGATAAGCTGTGGGGAGCTGCGAATAAGCTTTGATCCATGGATCTCCGAATGGGGCAACCCACCTTAGATATCTAGAAAATCATTCTGGTTGTCGGATCGTTGATCCGACGTTACGGCGAACGATCGCCGACGGCCTCTGGCCTGTATGGGAACTTCCTGATACAGCGCAGAGCGCGTCGCCGGTCGTCCGGCGCGCCCACGCAGCGCCGCACGCAGTGCGGAACAAGCGTGAGTGAGAAACCCGAATGGTTTCTAGATATCGCAATAAGGTATCTACACCTGAATACATAGGGTGTAAGAAGCGAACGCAGGGAACTGAAACATCTAAGTACCTGCAGGAAAGGACATCAACCGAGACTCCGTAAGTAGTGGCGAGCGAACGCGGACCAGGCCAGTGGCAATGATGAATAAAGCGGAACGATCTGGAAAGGTCGGCCATAGAGGGTGATAGCCCCTTACGCGTAGAACAGTCATTGTCCTTGAGTAGGGCGGGACACGTGAAATCCTGTCTGAACATGGGGAGACCACTCTCCAAGCCTAAGTACTCGTGCATGACCGATAGCGAACAAGTACCGTGAGGGAAAGGTGAAAAGCACCCCGACGAGGGGAGTGAAATAGAACCTGAAACCGGATGCCTACAAACAGTCGGAGCCCGCAAGGGTGACGGCGTACCTTTTGTATAATGGGTCAACGACTTAGTGTAACTAGCAAGCTTAAGCCGGTAGGTGTAGGCGCAGCGAAAGCGAGTCTGAACAGGGCGATTTAGTTAGTTGCATTAGACCCGAAACCGAGTGATCTAGCCATGAGCAGGCTGAAGGTTGGGTAACACCAACTGGAGGGCCGAACCCGTATCTGTTGCAATAGATTGGGATGACTTGTGGCTAGGGGTGAAAGGCCAATCAAACTCGGAAATAGCTGGTTCTCCGCGAAATCTATTTAGGTAGAGCGTCGACCGAATACCCTCGGGGGTAGAGCACTGGATGGGCTATGGGGACTCACCGTCTTACTGATCCTAACCAAACTCCGAATACCGAGGAGTACTAGTCGGCAGACACACGGCGGGTGCTAACGTCCGTCGTGAAGAGGGCAACAACCCTGACCTCCAGCTAAGGTCCCCAAGTCATGGCTAAGTGGGAAAGGATGTGAGGATCCCAAAACAACCAGGATGTTGGCTTAGAAGCAGCCATCATTTAAAGAAAGCGTAACAGCTCACTGGTCTAAATAAGGGTCTTTGCGCCGAAAATGTAACGGGGCTAAAGCCATGCACCGAAGCTGAGGATAGTGCAGTTATAGTGACTGTGCTGTGGTAGCGGAGCGTTCCGTAAGTCTGTGAAGGGGTACCTGTGAGGGGCCCTGGAGATATCGGAAGTGCGAATGTTGACATGAGTAACGATAAAGGGAGTGAGAGACTCCCTCGCCGAAAGACCAAGGGTTCCTGCTTAAAGTTAATCTGAGCAGGGTTAGCCGGCCCCTAAGACGAGGCGGACACGCGTAGTCGATGGGAACCACGTTAATATTCGTGGGCCTGGTGGTAGTGACGGATCTCGTGTGTTGTACATTCTTACTGGATTGGATGTGCAGCGAAGAGGTTCCAGGAAATAGCTCCACCGTATAGACCGTACCCGAAACCGACACAGGTGGTCAGGTAGAGTATACCAAGGCGCTTGAGAGAACTATGTTGAAGGAACTCGGCAAATTGCACGCGTAACTTCGGAAGAAGCGTGACCCCATTTTACGCAAGTATGATGGGGTGGCACAGACCAGGGGGTAGCGACTGTTTATCAAAAACACAGGGCTCTGCGAAGTAGCAATACGACGTATAGGGTCTGACGCCTGCCCGGTGCTGGAAGGTTAAAGGGAGGGGTGCAAGCTCTGAACTGAAGCCCCAGTAAACGGCGGCCGTAACTATAACGGTCCTAAGGTAGCGAAATTCCTTGTCGGGTAAGTTCCGACCTGCACGAATGGCGTAACGACTTCCCCGCTGTCTCCAACATAGACTCAGTGAAATTGAATTCCCCGTGAAGATGCGGGGTTCCTGCGGTCAGACGGAAAGACCCCGTGCACCTTTACTATAGCTTTACACTGGCATTCGCCAAGGCATGTGTAGGATAGGTGGTAGGCTTTGAAGCGGGGACGCCAGTTCTCGTGGAGCCATCCTTGAAATACCACCCTTATCTTCGTGGATGTCTAACCGCGGTCCGTTATCCGGATCCGGGACAGTGTATGGTGGGTAGTTTGACTGGGGCGGTCGCCTCCGAAAGAGTAACGGAGGCGCGCGATGGTGGGCTCAGACCGGTCGGAAATCGGTCGTCGAGTGCAATGGCATAAGCCCGCCTGACTGCGAGACTGACAAGTCGAGCAGAGACGAAAGTCGGTCATAGTGATCCGGTGGTCCCGTGTGGAAGGGCCATCGCTCAACGGATAAAAGGTACGCCGGGGATAACAGGCTGATGACCCCCAAGAGTCCATATCGACGGGGTTGTTTGGCACCTCGATGTCGACTCATCGCATCCTGGGGCTGGAGCAGGTCCCAAGGGTATGGCTGTTCGCCATTTAAAGCGGTACGTGAGTTGGGTTCAGAACGTCGTGAGACAGTTCGGTCCCTATCTGCCGTGGGTGTAGGAATATTGACAGGATCTGTCCCTAGTACGAGAGGACCGGGATGGACGTATCTCTGGTGGATCTGTTGTCCTGCCAAGGGCATAGCAGAGTAGCTATATACGGAATGGATAACCGCTGAAGGCATCTAAGCGGGAAACCAACCTGAAAACGAGTGTTCCCTATCAGAGCCGTGGAAGACGACCACGTTGATAGGACGGGTGTGGAAGCATGGCAACATGTGAAGCTTACCGTTACTAATAGCTCGATCGACTTCTTCGTTCCCATTGATTATGTTCATCAAACGCAGTTTGATGATATCTGTTCTGTCTTCACGGGCCAAAGGCCCTGCAGACGGCGCGCGCCACAAGGCGCGACGGACTAACGTCCTGTATGGAAAACATACGGATGGGTCGCAGAAAGACGTGTTAAATTAAATAGAGCCTCGGGGCTCTCCAGCTTCTCGAAACAACAGTTTCCATGCGTTCCGCATGGATCATATGTTGCGTTTTGCCGACCTGGTGGTTATCGCGGGGCGGCCGCACCCGTTCCCTTTCCGAACACGGCCGTGAAACGCCCCAGCGCCAATGGTACTCCGTCTCAAGACGCGGGAGAGTAGGTCGCTGCCAGGTCTGCAAAACGCAATGTATGACAATCAACATCTTCTCATCACACACTTCGGCCCAGCCGATACAAAGGGCCGCAACAAGCGGCCTTTTTGCATT
>NZ_JWJH01000001.1 GCF_000949865.1 Rhizobium nepotum 39/7
AACACAACAAAATACAAATTCTAGAAAAAACTCGAAAGTGATTGATTCTAAAGGAGAGTTTGAAATTAGTCATACAAACTAACAGATTTTAACACTTTCGCAGCCGCCTGGCAAAAACCGGAGCTTCCCCTTTCCAGGACAGGGGTTCTCTAGAGCTGTTGCAGAGGTATGTGTTCCCGACCTCAGTCGGAAGACGGGCTGAAACGGGCGACCAGGGCGTGCGCATTGCCGGGATAAGTGAAGCGTACATAGGTGACGGCACCCGAATTGCTCCATGTGCGCCGTTCCACGACAAGGCAGGCCTGCCTTTCGGAGATGCCCAGCAAACGTGCGATCTCCTTCGAGGGCGTTTCGGCGCTGATCCGGTGTTCGGCAGTGCTCCACGGAACATGACCCAGCAGCCAGGGTCCGGGCGCAATCTCCGTGAAATCAGCTTCTGCGGCCTTCGGCACGGCGGCCACGCTGATGAGACGCTGTTCGATACAGAATTCGCGCCTGCCCGCAAAATGGATGCAGACAATACCGAGCAGCGTTTCTCCGATAGCAACGTCGAGACTTGCGCGATCGTCTCGCTTTGCCGCACGCGATACGCGCTCCAGGACTTTAAAGCCATATACCAGGCCGAGGGATTCGACTTCAGCCCTGATATCGTGAATTTCGAGAACCGCAGACTGGATCTGCGGCTGACGAACGAAGCTGCCGGATTTCTTGCGGCGCTCGATCAGACCAGCCGTCACAAGCTGGCCCATGACCTTGTTGACGGTCATGCGTGAGCAATCGTAATGGGCGGCGAGGTCGACCTCAAAGGGTAACCGGTGACCCGGTGGCCATTCCCCCGATACGATCCGGCCCTCGATATCGCTGAGGATACGCTGGTGCAGGGTTTGCCCGGCCGATGCTTTCGTCACGTCCGCAATGCCTTCCAACGGCTCGATCTCGTTCCTATCGAGCGCATATCAGCTATCGACAAGTTCGGCCATGACCTTGTTGAAGCGGTCCGATATTTCGTGGCGATGAACGTGCCGACCCGCTTGCACCAGCTTTTTACCACGCACCCAGACGGAATCGATGCGAACGCCACCCGCGAATATCCACTGGTCGAGAATCTGAGATATAGGCAGATAGGAAACGGCTGTGACATCAAGCGCAACAAAATCGGCGCTTTTTCCCTGTTCTATGCCATTTCGTGATGCCAGCGCCCTGCCGCCACCTTCGAGCGCCTGCCGAAACAGTTTCTCGCCCGTAGATCGCCCGGCATCGGCGATGACATTGCGCGCCCGAAGCGACAGGCGCTGCGAATATTCGAGCATCCGCAATTCTTCCGGCACGGAGATGAGGATGTTGGAATCGGAACCGACACCGTAATGGCCGCCTTCCGCAATAAAATCCGGCGCGGGGAAGATGCCGTCACCGAGATTGGCCTCCGTGATCGGGCAGAGACCGGCAACCGCGCCGCTTTTTGCCATGCGGCGCGTTTCAGCGTCCGTCATATGCGTCGCATGAATGAGGCACCAGCGATCATCGACGGGTGCATTCTCCAAAAGCCACTCCACCGGCCGGGCACCGGAAAAGGCAAGCGAATCTTCGATTTCCTTTACCTGCTCCGCCACATGAATGTGGATCGGCCCGCCCTTTGCAAGCGGCTCGATGGCGGCCAGTTCGCTGCCGGTTACGGCGCGCAGGCTATGCGGCGCGATGCCGAGCGCAGCACCCGGCAATGCGTTCACCACGGCCTGCGCGCCCTGCATCAACCGTTCGTAGCTGTCGAGCGAGTGGATGAAACGTTTCTGCCCGTCAATCGGCGTCTGGCCGCCGAAACCGGAATGCGCGTAAAATACCGGCAGCAATGTCAGGCCGATACCCGTTTGCGCGGCCGCCGCACCGATACGCTCGGCCATCTCGGCGATATTGCCGTAATGCGAGCCATCCCTGTCATTATGCAGGTAATGAAATTCGCCGACCCGCCCGAAACCTGCCTCCAGCATTTCCATATATAGCTGGGCGGCCACCGCCTCGACGTGATCCGGCGTCATGGACAATGCGAACTTGTACATGACGGTACGCCAGCTCCAGAAACTGTCATCGGCAGGCCCGCGAATTTCGGCAAGTCCGGCCATGGCCCGTTGAAAAGCGTGGCTGTGGAGATTGGGCATGGCAGGCAGGATGACGGCATGCCGCTCATCCTGCGACTGCGGGGAAACATTGCTTTCGACGGATAAAACAGCGCCATCATTGCAAACAATGCGAACATCCTGCGCCCATCCGCCAGCCAGAAGCGCTGCGCCCGCGTGAATTGCCGTCATGCCATCCTCTCCTCTTCGTCGATCGGGCAAGGCCACTTTCAAACATGAAATTGCGGCTTGCCAAGCTCGTTATTATGTATATACATTTGAGCCACAAAAGAAAGGCGAAAAGCAAATGCCAGGGAACAAATCTGCAAAGGGAATGGCGACGGAAAACGCTGCTGAATTGTGGCGCAACGCCCGGCTGGCAACCTTCAACCCCTTGATGGAAGGCATCGGCGCAATCGAAAACGCCGTCATCGCCGTACGCGATGGCCGCATCGCCTTTGCCGGCCCTGAACGCGATCTGCCTGCCGATCTGGCAGCGGCCAACGAGGTCACCGATTGCGGTGGACGCTGGATCACCCCGGCTCTGATCGATTGCCACACACATCTGGTCTTTGGCGGCAACCGCGCCATGGAATTCGAAATGCGGCTCAATGGCGCGACCTATGAGGAGATCGCCAAGGCAGGCGGCGGCATCGTTTCTTCGGTGCGCGACACACGCGCACTTTCGGAAGAGGCTTTGTTGGCACAGGCATTGCCCCGTCTCGACACGCTTCTGGCCGAGGGCGTCTCGACCGTCGAAATCAAATCCGGTTACGGTCTCGATATTGAAACCGAACTGAAAATGCTGCGTGTCGCCCGCAGGCTTGGAACGCTGCGCCCTGTTAGAATCGTCACCAGTTATCTGGCCGCGCATGCAACGCCCGCCGAATATAAGGGCCGTAACGCCGATTATATTATGGAAGTGGTTCTGCCGGGGCTGGAAAAAGCCCATGCGGAAGGGCTGGTGGATGCGGTCGATGGTTTTTGCGAAGGCATCGCCTTTTCCGTCGAGGAAATAACCCAGGTTTTCGAGGCGGCAAAACAGCGCGGGCTTCCCGTCAAGCTGCATGCCGAACAGCTTTCCAACCTCGGTGGTACAGAGCTTGCCGCATCCTATGGTGCACTTTCTGCAGATCATCTGGAATATCTTGATGAGGTGGGCGCTGGGGCGCTGGCAAAAGCGGGAACGGTGGCCGTGCTTCTGCCGGGCGCATTTTATGCACTCCGGGAAAAACAGCTGCCACCGGTTCAGGCTCTGCGCGACGCAGGCGCCGCCATGGCGCTCGCGACCGATTGCAATCCCGGCACCTCCCCACTCACCTCCCTGCTTCTGACCATGAATATGGGGGCGACGCTTTTCCGCATGACAGTGGAAGAGTGCCTGACGGCGACGACGCGCAATGCCGCGAAGGCGCTCGGCCTGCTGGCTGAAACCGGCACGCTGGAAGCCGGAAAATCCGCCGATTTCACTATTTGGGATATCGAACGCCCGGCCGAGCTTGTCTACCGCATCGGCTTCAATCCGCTCCACGCCCGCATTTTCAGGGGACAGAAAGTTTGCCCATGACCATGAAGACCATCACGCTTCACCCCGGCACTGTGACCCTTGCCGATCTTGCCGCGATCTACTGGGATAACGGCGCTGCCAAACTCGACCGTTCATTCGATGCCGGTATCGAAAAGGCGGCGGCCCGCATCGCCGAGATCGCCGCCGGCAATGCCCCGGTCTATGGCATCAATACCGGTTTCGGCAAACTCGCTTCCATCAAGATCGATGCAGCCGATGTGGCAAAGCTGCAGCGCAATCTCATTCTTTCACATTGCTGCGGCGTCGGTGCGGCGCTTCCGGAAAATGTCGTGCGCCTTATCATGGCGCTGAAGCTGATTTCGCTCGGTCGCGGCGCATCCGGCGTGCGGCTGGAACTGGTGCGACTGATTGAGGAGATGCTGGAAAAAGGCGTAATCCCGGCTATTCCGGAAAAGGGTTCGGTCGGCGCATCCGGCGATCTCGCCCCGCTTGCCCATATGGCCGCCGTGATGATGGGCGAAGGCGAGGCTTTTTATGAAGGCGCGCTTCTGCCCGCCGGCGAGGTGCTCGCAAGAGCCGGGCTGACCCCGGTTGTTCTTGCCGCCAAGGAGGGCCTGGCGTTGATCAACGGCACGCAGACCTCTACGGCGCTGGCGCTCGCCGGTCTTTTCCGCGCCCACCGCGCGGCACAGGCAGCCCTGATAACAGGTGCGCTTTCCACCGACGCCGCCATGGGTTCTTCCGCACCTTTTCATCCCGATATTCACACTTTGCGCGGCCACAAGGGGCAGATCGACGCGGGTGCTGCACTTCGCGGATTGCTGGAAGGTTCCGAAATCCGCGTGAGCCATATCGAAGGCGACGAGCGCGTCCAGGATCCCTATTGCATCCGCTGCCAGCCGCAGGTGGACGGCGCCTGCCTCGATCTTCTGCGGCAAGTGGCCCGCACGCTTGAAATCGAGGCCAATGCGGTGACGGACAATCCGCTGGTGCTTTCCGACAATTCCGTCGTGTCCGGCGGCAACTTCCACGCCGAACCGGTAGCCTTTGCCGCCGACCAGACGGCGCTCGCCATCTGCGAGATCGGCGCGATCGCGCAGCGCCGCGTGGCGCTTCTCGTCGACCCTGCCCTTTCCTATGGCCTTCCCGCTTTTCTCTCGAAAAAGCCGGGGCTGAATTCCGGCCTGATGATTGCCGAGGTCACCTCCGCCGCGCTGATGAGCGAAAACAAGCAGATGGCGCATCCGGCCTCGGTCGATTCGACGCCAACCTCCGCCAATCAGGAAGACCATGTCTCCATGGCCTGCCATGGCGCGCGCCGCCTTCTGGCAATGACGGAAAATCTCTTTGCCATTCTCGGCATCGAGGCGCTTTCGGCGGTTCAGGGCGTGGAACTGCGCGGGCCGCTGAAAACCAGTCCGGAGCTGCAAAAGGCAATCGCCGTGCTGCGTACGATGATCCCTTCGCTGGAAGAGGACCGTTATATGGCGCCGGACCTGAAGGCGGCGGCAGAGCTGATTGCCACCGGCGCTCTGGTCTCCGTGATTTCGGAAGGCATCCTGCCGAAGCTGGAGGTGTAAGATGCACATCTTCGACATCAGGCAAGGCTCATCGCCCGTCATTCTTGGCCTTCCCCACACCGGTACCGATGTGCCGGCGGAAATCTGGCAACGCCTGAACGACAACGGCAAGATGCTTGCCGATACCGACTGGCACATTCATGATCTCTATGCGGATCTGCTGGACGACGCGACCACGGTGCGCGCCACCTTTCATCGTTACGTGATCGACGCCAACCGCGACCCCGAGGGCGTCAGCCTTTACCCCGGACAGAACACCACGGGCCTCGTTCCGGAAACCGATTTCGACGGCAAGCCGATCTGGAATGAGGGGCAGGAACCCGACCAGGGCGATATAGCCTATCGGCTGGAAACCTTTCACGCGCCCTATCATGCAGCCCTTGCAGCGGAAATAGAGCGGGTGAAGGCCATCCACGGCATCGCCATTCTCTACGATTGCCATTCCATCCGCTCGCATATCCCTTTCCTCTTCGAAGGCAAGCTGCCGGATTTCAACATCGGCACGGATATGGGAAAGACCTGCAATCCCGCCATTGAGAAAATGGTGGTCGAAGCGACCGCTGCTGCGGAAGGTTACACCAGCATTCTCAACGGCCGTTTCAAGGGTGGCTGGACGACGCGCCACTACGGAAAGCCCGAAACCGGGGTGCACGCCATCCAGATGGAACTGGCGCAATCCACCCATCTGACGGCCGAGGCACCGCCATTTGCCTATGATGACGCCAAGGCGGCGAAACTTCGCATCCACCTGAAAGATATTCTCGTGCGTATCGAGACGACTGCGCTGACACTGGCACACACCAAAAGGGGAACCAAATGACCAATCCTCGTCATAATATTCGCGACGTCCGCGCTGCGCGTGGAACCGAACTGACCGCGAAATCCTGGATGACCGAAGCGCCGCTGCGCATGCTGATGAACAATCTCGATCCTGAAGTGGCCGAGAACCCGCACGAACTGGTGGTTTATGGCGGCATCGGCCGCGCCGCCCGCACCTGGGCAGACTTCGACAAGATCGTCGCGACGCTGCGCGATCTCAACGAAGACGAGACGCTGATGGTCCAGTCCGGCAAACCGGTCGGTGTGTTTCGCACCCACAAGGATGCGCCGCGTGTATTGATTGCCAACTCCAATCTCGTGCCGCACTGGGCGACCTGGGATCATTTCAACGAGCTGGATAAGAAGGGTCTCGCCATGTACGGCCAGATGACCGCCGGCTCCTGGATCTATATCGGCAGCCAGGGCATCGTGCAGGGCACCTACGAAACCTTCGTCGAGGCCGGGCGCCAGCATTATGGCGGCGATCTCAAGGGCAAGTGGGTTCTGACCGGCGGCCTTGGCGGCATGGGCGGCGCCCAGCCACTCGCCGCCGTCATGGCCGGTGCCTGCTGCCTTGCCATCGAATGCAATCCCGATTCGATCGATTTTCGCCTGCGCACCCGTTACGTCGATGCCCGCGCAGAAACCCTCGATGAGGCGATGGAGATGATCGAGCGCTGGACCGCTGCCGGTGAGGCGAAGTCCGTTGGCCTGCTCGGCAACACCTCCGAAATCCTGCCGGAAATGGTCCGCCGTGGCATCCGTCCGGATATGGTGACCGACCAGACCTCGGCGCACGACCCGATAAACGGCTACCTGCCGAAAGGCTGGACGATGGCCAAGTGGAAGGAAAAGCGCGAGAGCGACCCGAAGGCCGTCGAAAAGGCCGCACGCGCCTCGATGCGCGAACATGTCGAGGCGATGATCGCCTTCCAGGACATGGGCATCCCGACCTTCGACTACGGTAACAACATCCGCCAGGTCGCCAAGGAAGAAGGCCTCGAAAATGCCTTCGCCTTCCCGGGCTTCGTGCCTGCCTATATCCGCCCGCTGTTCTGCCGTGGCATCGGCCCCTTCCGTTGGGCTGCTCTTTCCGGTGATCCCGAGGATATCCGCAAGACCGACGCCAAGGTGAAGGAACTGCTTCCAGACAACAAGCACCTGCACAACTGGCTGGACATGGCCGCCGAACGCATCGCCTTCCAGGGACTGCCGGCGCGTATCTGCTGGGTTGGCCTTGGTGATCGTCACCGCCTCGGGCTCGCCTTCAACGAAATGGTCAGGAGCGGCGAACTCAGCGCCCCGATCGTCATCGGCCGCGACCATCTCGATTCGGGTTCCGTCGCCTCGCCGAACCGCGAGACCGAAGCCATGAAGGACGGTTCGGATGCCGTGTCCGACTGGCCGCTCCTGAATGCGCTGCTCAACACGGCGTCAGGCGCGACCTGGGTTTCGCTGCATCACGGCGGCGGCGTCGGCATGGGCTTTTCACAGCATTCCGGCATGGTCATCTGCTGCGACGGCACCGATGATGCGGCCCGTCGCATCGAGCGTGTGCTGTGGAACGACCCGGCAACCGGCGTGATGCGCCATGCCGATGCCGGTTACGAGATCGCCGTGGAATGCGCAGAAGAACAGGGTCTGCGACTGCCCGGCATTCTCGGCAACTGATCCAGCATGGCCGGGAATGCGGAAAACGGTTTCCGGCCAAAACCTTGCGGAAGTAGAAACATGACCCTGTTGCGTGCAAGCGGCTACAAACGCATGCCCTGGAAAAACGGTGGTGGCGAGACGGTGGAAATCGCCGTCTTTCCGCCTGATGCCTCTGTGGATGACTTCGACTGGCGCATCAGCATGGCGACAGTTGCCAGCAACGGCCCGTTCTCCATCTTTCCCGGCATAGACCGCACCCTGTCTATTCTTGAGGGAAACGGCATGGTGTTGGCAATCGCCGCAAATAACCCGCTTCTCCTGACGATCGAAAGTGCGCCCCTGCCCTTTCCGGCGGATGTGCCGGTGAACGCAACCTTATACAACGGTCCGATCGTCGATCTGAACGTCATGACCCGTCGTTCGACCTTTCGCCACAGCGTGCAAAGGCGGTCCGGCACGTTTTTCGCAGACGCTGCCGGCAACACGACGCTTGTTCTCGCGCTCGATCCGCTGACAATCTCCAGCGGCAATGGCAAAGACCGCCTGGAGAGCTTGGACAGCCTGATGATCGAAAGCGATTTGCCTTTCACCGTCGAGACGCATCAAAGCGAAGGTGCGTTTTTCCTGATCTCGCTTGAGCGCATCTGAAGCCGCCACAACTTCAATCCAGCCCCAGCGGATCGGCCACCCTTGGCCAAAGCTGCAGGCTTGCCTTGCGATAGGCGGTTTTTGCCGGATCGGTCGGGTAAGACGTCGGGGCGGCGATGTAAACGATCTCGGATGCGACCGGCGCAAAACCCGCGTGGAAGTGGTTGGTCGACTTCACCAGCAGCACGTCTTTCCTGGCGAAATCGATGCCAAGATTGGAAAAGATATCCGGCTCATAAGTTTGGGTTCGGCTGGTGATGAGAATGATATCTATCTCCGTTCCGACCGGCCGGACAACGGCGGCACGTCCGAGCGTGACGCGGCTGTTGCGGAAACTCTGCCATCCCGCCTCGGCGGTGCGCATCACCCTGATCCGGAAATCAAGCGGCTGGCCACCTTCAGGGCTGGATTTGCCGCCGATGCGCAAATCGATCTCCGCGCCCTCGCCCGCCGCATGACAGAAGGACACGGCAATCGGATCCCAGATCGTCGCGACGCCGATATTATCCATGCCGCGCTCCACCAGGCGTCGCAGAATATGAGTGGCATCGCCCGCGACACCGCCGCCGGGATTGTCCCATATATCCGACACCACGACCGGCATATCCGGATTTTCGCTCCGAATGGCGAGAGCCTTGTCGAGACCCGCTTCGGTGTCGAGCATCGGCATCGCGGTCAGCTTGCGCATGGCGTAAAGCTCACGGCCAAGTTTTTGCGCCAGAGCATCGCCCTTCGCCCTGTCACCATCGGTAACCACAATGATACGCGTGCCCATATCCGGTACATCGCCGGCCATAAAACCGTGAATGACGGAAATGGACAGAATGCCATCCCTGCCCTCCAACGCCTTCAACCGGTCGACATAGGAACGCATCGGCTCGCGGCTGGTGGGATAAATGGTAATCATACGGCAATCGAACGTGGAGATGACCGGCCTGATCTCTCCCCGCAAGGTACGCAGCGCCAATTCCACGACATGCTCGCCCCGTTCTTCGAAGTCCGTATGGGGGAATTCCAGAAACGTTGCCATAATGTCGAGATTAGCGACCCTCAGCGCCGTCAGATGGCTGTGGGGATCGAATTCCGCCGCTATCAGCACATCGGGACCGACCAGCGCGCGGATATGCGACAGAAAATCGCCTTCTGGATCGTCATAACCTTGCGCCACCATGGCACCATGCAGGCCAAGAACCACGGCATCGACGGGCAGGGCGGCGGCAAGCTCGGCAAGAATGGTGTCACGCAACGTTTCATAGGTCTGGCGCTGGATCAGCCCCGCCGGCTCTGCCCAGCAGGAGGTGCCCTCGATTACCGTAAACCCTTCCGCCTTGCCACGGCGGCGCAGAATTGGCACCGGCGACGAGCAAAGTGTCGGCGTTTCCGGATGTTCGCCCGGCCCGGCATAAAAAGCGGCGCGAAAAGCATCCATATCCGTCGGAACGGGTGAAAACGTATTGGTTTCGGTGGCGAGCGATGCCGTGAATATGCGCATAACTGTGATTCTCGTTGCCGGTGCCCACCTTTTGGCAGCATCCTTTTCGCAATTTAATTAGCCGGGTAATATTACCAGACGGTGCCGCGCGCCGCGACCTCCTCAACCCGCGTCACGATACCGTTTCGATGAAAAACCATCCTGTCGAAAAGATTGCTGACGACGCAGGTGTGGTTCGGCACGACCTTGACCACATCGCCGATTTCGGGCCGGCCTGCGGTGCATCCGGACAAATCGACGACCGCGTGTTCTTCCGATAACGACGTGATTTTTGCGCCTTCATACCCTTCGATCAGCCCATAATCGCTGAAACCCAGAAGATCAGAGGTCAAGGCCTTGGAACCGCTATCCAGCACGGCGCGGTCCGGTGTGGGTTTCGATACCACGGTAGCAAGAACATGCATCGCCAGATCACCGGCGGTGCAATGTCCGGCACGCAACATCGAGCGGTCATTATAGACATAGGTGCCCGCCCGGTGTTCGGTCGCGGAGGGAACGAGATGCGCGGAGAAAAAATCCGGTGAACCACCGCTGGAGCGAACCGGGCAGTCAATGCCCTTTTCCGCAAGCAGCGCCATGGTTTCACGAATGAAATTTTCCACCTTTTCAGCGTCGCCGGGGGCCGGATAGGTCAAAATACCCCTAAATTTAAGGCCCGGTGCCGCAACGATCTTTTCTGCAAGCTCCGATACGGCTTCGGGGGTCTGCACGCCACAGCGTTTTCCACCGGTATCACATTCAACAAGTACGGAAAGTGGTCTTTCCGCATCGAATGTGCCGGCAAGGCCGGCAATTGTCACAGTGCTGTCGGCAACGACGCTCAGTTGTCCGATACGCGCATTCAGCGCCTTCAACCGCGAAAGTTTTGCCGCGCCAAGGATATTATAGGTGATCAGAATATTGTCGAAACCGGCATCCGCGAAAACCTCCGCCTCGCTGACCTTCTGGCAATTGATACCGATGGCGCCCGCCTGAAGCTGCTGTCTCGCGATGGCCGGTATCTTGTGCGTTTTGATATGCGGGCGGAAAGCCTTGCCATGACCGTCGAGATAGGATTGCGCCCTCAAAATATTGGCGGCAAGCCGGTCTTCGTCGATCACCGGCATTGGCGTCGAAATCGCGTTGAGTGGAGTGCCCTTGTCAGGCCAGGGATATGTCATCATATGCTCTCAAAATCGGCAAAAACTGGAATCAGTCCAGCGGCTTGTAGGCGATAACGTCCATTTCCACCTTCGCATCGACCATCAGGGTCGATTGAACGGTGGAGCGTGCCGGCGGATGATCGATGAAATGCTTCTGGAAAACCGCGTTGAAGCTCGAAAAGTCCCGCGCGTCGTCAAGCCAGACATTGACCTTGACCACATCGGCGAGCGTACAATCGGCAAGTGCCAGAACATCCTTGATATTGGCCACAACCTGCTCCGTCTGCGCCACGATGCCGCCGGTTACCACCTCGCCATCGACGGTCGGTACCTGTCCGGACACATAGACAAAATCACCCGCCCGAACGGCCTTGGCAAAAGGCCGACGCTGACCGCCAGCCTGAGTGTCAGCCGTTTCGAACCGCACCAGCATCTGCTTTTCCATTGAGCCTCGCAAATAATTTTCATAATTTCCGTATTTTTCTGATTTTATAGCCGATTTAACGTCAACATTCCATAAGTGATGTAAATTATTTAGCAACTGGAACTCGCCGCGCAATCCGGCAGCTTCAAAGTCGTTGCCTAGCCTCTCCTGTAAGACGTTTTCGCAGTCTACCTCCTGCTTTGCAAATCAGGACCAATGGCATTTCGGATGGCTCCCTCATTACAGAAGAAACAAGTTTGCCGCGGCTAACTTCAAAAACCAAAGAACCCAAGAAAAAGCAGTACCCGAGGAAGTGCGTGCGGACGCAGTCGGCTTCAACTCATTTCTCCGCCAAATCAGCCGTGCGCGGCCACGCGGCTGCTCAATGCCACTCTGTCCGTAACGGTCCGTGCGATTTTCTGTGCCTGCACCCGAATATCCGGCACTGCAGTTATTTCCCAGAAGCGGCCAGCCGTCAGCGCTCCGGCGGCGAATAGGCCGGGCCAGATTTGTCCGTCTGCCCGTAACAAACGGGACTGATCATCAACTTCGACTCCAAGACCAAAAGAGTCGAGCAAAATAACACCATCGTCGCGCATGGATTCCAGAAGACGCGAATGACCAATGCCCGCTCTCTCCATGCCCGTGCAATTAACAACCCAATCAACCTGAATATCCCTAAGCGTCTGCGTATGTCTGCGGCGATAAAGCACGGTAATCCCGTCTTGCCCTTGCTCAAGGGAGCGGAGATAACCGGCGTGGATCTCCAAAGTCCCCTCAGAAAGAAGTGTTTCGAATGCCTTGTGGACTTCAGGCGCAATCCGGTGCCGGTGGATGTTCCACCAGGGCAGGGCGTGCCGAAGAAATCGTCCACGCTGCTCGGAGGTTAGGCTTTGCCAAAGCAGCTGCGTCTTTGGCCGCAGACCGTCCATCACCGTGCGCCATGGCGTTCCTTCATTCACTTGTCTGCGCAGGGACTGCAACAGGCGGCTGATTTCGGTCGAACCTTCAGGCAAGAACGGCTCAGCGGCCGGTAGCGGCGGGCTGACATGCGGATGCGGCACGAGCCCTCGGCGGGATAAGACGTGGATTGGACCGCGATGCCCTTTCCCACGCAAGGTCAAAACCTGATCGATCATCGTCAGGCCCGAACCCAGGATACAGATACGGTCCCCCGTCTTCACCCGCGACAACCATCCCGGCTGCCAGCAGTGCCCAATAACATGCTGCGCCCTGCTCTCCTCTTTCGCCAGAGTTTGCACCGGCAAACTCGCCGCACCGACACCCAGACATAAAACAACATTCTGCGCGAGCAGCATTTCGCCATTCTCCAGAACGAAAGAATATCCGCCGTCACTATCCGGCCGGCAGCCGGACGCCTTTGCGCGGATGAAGTCCACCCTCGCCCGTTGATCCCGGCTTCTCAGCAGAGCCGCTAGCCTATCCCTCAGATAAAGACCGTAATCTCCGCGCGAGGCGAACAACAAAGGATCATCCCCAAGCCCGTTTCCCGTCAGCCAATCGAGAAAGTCATTCGGTCGGTCTGGGAAGACGCTCATGCGGCCCGCCGGTACGTTAAGCCGATGATAGGGCAACTCGGTACGATAGGCAGTGCCACGTCCGAAATCAGAATCATCGCCGACGATGGCGATCGAAGCGTCTGCTGGCAGGGATGACAAAAGATGAGCGGCGGTACAGATGGCCGAAAAACCCGACCCGACGATAGCGACATCATAGGACATTCAATCCTCCAACCTTCGATAGCACGAACGATCAGGCGATGGGCGCCGGACCCATTGATACTCTAGTCAATGAGTAGAGATTAAACACCTCCGAATGTCCACCCTTCACTTTCCGCCATCGAGACCGGCCATCGCATGAGTAGAGATCGTCAAAGTTAGCCGCGGCAAACTTCGACCTCTCTCTGCAGAGCAGCCACAAAGAAAGATGGATACCGCATTATTAAGGGACCGAGAGTGAAGTTAGCCGCGGCTAACCGACAATCTGTCACAAAAACAAAATCTGATTCTTCCACAATGCCTTAGCGGGACTTTCGCATCCGAGAAAAAAGCCTATTGCGCCAAAAAGAGAATCGGCGCTTATATCTCAGTTGCGGAAAAAACCGTCTTTTTCGAAAAAAACCGCAACTGCAATTTCGAGCGAAAGAAGATCCATGACACAGAGTGCCGACTCAAGACTTGCTGCAGGGGCACCGGACCTGACGAGCCTTATACAACAGCATTCGGCTGCGTTGTCAGCCCAATTGCAGGCGCATAATGCAAATACGTTTTCACCGCATACTGAAAAGAGCATGCGTCATTTTTCGCCTGCGGAAACTGCCCGGTTGATCGGAATCGGCGAAGCCTATCTTCGCCAGATAGCAGCTGAACGTCCGGAACTGGATGCGGCACAAGTCTCCGGTCGTCGGTCCTATTCGGTAGAGGATATGGACGAGATCAGAAAATTTCTCGATCAGGGCGCGCGCGGCACACGCCGCTACCTGCCCCACCGTCGTGATGGCGAAGAATTGCAGGTCATCGCGGTCATGAATTTCAAAGGCGGTTCAGGAAAGACCACGACGTCGGCGCATCTTGCGCAATATCTGGCGCTGCGCGGTTACAGGGTTCTCGCCATCGATCTCGATCCGCAGGCAAGTCTGTCGGCGCTCTTCGGCCATCAGCCGGAAATGGATGTCGGTCCGAACGAAACCCTTTATGGCGCGATCCGCTACGATGACGAGCGCCGGCCGATCGCAGAGATCGTGCGCGGCACCTATATTCCCAACCTTCATATCGTTCCGGGCAATCTGGAGCTTATGGAGTTTGAGCACGATACGCCGCGGGCGCTGATGCGTCGCGCGCCGGGCGACACGCTGTTCTTTGCCCGCATCGGCCAGGCAATAGCTCAGGCACAGAATTTCTACGACGTCGTTGTCATCGATTGCCCGCCGCAACTCGGTTACCTGACGCTTTCGGCGCTGACGGCGGCGACATCGGTTCTCGTCACCGTTCATCCGCAAATGCTTGACGTCATGTCCATGAACCAGTTCCTTGCCATGACCGGCGATCTTCTCGCGGAAATCGGCAGGGCCGGCGCACGATCCGATTATAACTGGATGCGTTACCTGATCACCCGTTTCGAACCGAGCGACGGGCCGCAAAACCAGATGGTCGCTTTCCTGCGATCGATCTTCGGTGAAAATGTCCTCATTCATCCAATGCTGAAGAGCACGGCCGTTTCGGATGCCGGATTGACCAACCAGACGCTTTTCGAGGTGGAAAGAACCCAGTTCACCCGTTCGACCTACGATCGCGCTCTGGAAGCCATGAACAACGTAAACGCTGAAATCGAAGGACTGATTAAAAAAGCGTGGGGTAGGGCAGCATGAGTAGAAAAGAGATCTTCGCCAATCTCGGCACACCTGGTACCGACAACGAAACCGCTCCCGAGCGGTCGCGTCCGCGCGTCAGACCCATCCTCGGTTCTCCGGAACTGGTGACGGATGTCCTGAATTCGCCGGTCGGCATGATCGGCCAGTCATTGAATGAAGTATCGGAACGTTCCAAGCGCGCTGAAGAGATCGAAAAACGGCTCGCAGAGGGTCTGACGATCGTTTCGCTCAATCCTGCCGATATCGACCCCTCTTTCATACCGGACCGCATGCCGTCCTCGGAAGAGGCGGATGCAGGCCTGGTCGAAGCCATTCGCGAGCAGGGCCAGCAGGTTCCCATTCTGGTGCGCCCGCATCCCGATTTCCCCGGTCGTTATCAGGTCGCCTTCGGCCATCGCCGTCTGCGCGCCGTTTCCATCCTGGGTATTCCGGTCAAGGCTGTCGTTCGCGATCTCAGCGATGAACAGCTGGTTGTCGCCCAGGGACAGGAAAACAACGAGCGTCGCGACCTCACCTATATCGAAAAGGCGCGCTTCGCCCAGAAACTACAGATACGGTTTCCCCGTGACACGATCATGGCAGCGATGTCGCTGCACAAGGGCGATCTTTCCAACATGCTGTCGGTTGTCGGGCGTATTCCGGAGGATCTCGTCGATCTTATCGGTCCTGCGCCCACCGTCGGCCGCCGTAACTGGATGGATCTTGCAGATCAGCTTTCCTCGTCGCAGGTCAAGGAAGCAGCGCGCGCCTATGTCAGGGAGCCTTCCGTTGCCGCTCTTCTGTCCGAAGACCGTTTCAAGTCGCTTCTGGATTTTCTGAAGCCCAAGGCACAGGCCAAGAAAGCCGGTGTCTGGTCTTCTGAAACGGGCAGCAGACTGGCGAAAGTGGTCGAGAGCGACCGTAAGCTGGATATATCGATCGACAAGAACGAGGCACCGGAATTTGCCGATTTCGTTCTCGAACATCTTCAGGCGCTGTTTGCCGAATACCGGTCCAAGCAGTGATTTTCAATATCAACGACTAACAGGAGACGCATCACAAAAGAAAAAAGCCCCCGAACGTTGCCGTACGGAAGCCTTTCTTTGATCTAAGCAACCAAAGAATCTCATTTCCGCGAATCATAGTCAAGAGTCTTGGCATCGAATTTTTCGGTGAGCGATTTTCTTTTGCCTTGTGAAAGGTGAAAGACATGGACAGCACATGTGTAACGACGCCCTTTGGGCGGCGAGCGATGTCATTTGGCGTTCTCGCAACGCAGTTTGCCGCGCAGAAGAACAAGAAGACCGAAGCGGTCGATAAATGGAAACTCTATCGTTCCGTCTGTGAAGCCAGGCCATTGCTCGGCGTGACCGACCGTTCGCTCGCGGTTTTGAACGCGCTTTTGAGCTTTTATCCGAAGAGCGAACTCTCCAGCGAAGCCGGTTTGGTGGTCTTCCCGTCGAACACGCAATTGTCGCTGCGTGCGCATGGCATGGCCGAACAGACATTGCGCCGGCATCTCTCGGCTCTTGTCGAGGCCGGTCTCATTATCCGCAAGGATAGCCCTAACGGAAAACGCTATGCCCGCAAACACCGGGGAGGGGAGATCAGCGAAGCTTACGGTTTCTCGCTGGCGCCACTCCTTGCCCGTAAATCGGAAATCGAGGAACTTGCCGAGCGCATCGTCCGCGAGCGGCTCGATCTTCAGCGTCTTCGCGAAAACATCAGCCTTTGCCGCCGCGATATCCAGAAACTTTGCGAAATGATCGCCACCAGCGGTGAAGTCGAGACATCCGAAGGATTCCAGACCCGCTACAATACGATTGCCCGGTCTCTTGGCCGCAATTCAAAACCTGCCGAACTGAAGGAAATCGCCGGTTTTCTGGTCTCTCTGCGCACGGAAGTGACCAACTATCTGGAAAATATTGAAAAATCGGAGAAAATGGGCGGCAATGACTGCCAAAATGAGCGCCTCATAAAGAATTCAGAATCCGAATCCATATCTAAACCGCTAGATTTGCGTGAACCGGCAATCGTTGCACCTGCCGACACAACAGTCACACAGCCAGCATATGCTGCACCCATCAGTGCAAGACCTTCACCACAACAGCCAAAGCCTGTTCTTCATAAGCAATTTTTTGTTCCTGATATTGTTTTGGTTTTGAAGGCTTGCCCGGATATCTCTCTCTATGCCCCAGGAGGAGCGATAACCGGCTGGCGTGATCTCGAAGTGGCAACGTCCGTGATCAAAACCATGTTCAACATCAGCCAGTCGGCTTATCAGGACGCGCTGACTACCTTCGGCCGCCAGGGAACCGCAGCCATTCTCGCCTGCCTGCTGCAAAAGGCGGACCAGATCAGTTCGCTTGGCGGATATCTGCGCAATCTGACCCGTAAGGCCCATGAGGACAGTTTCGATCTTCAGGCCCTGCTTCTGGCGCAGTTACGTGGGCGAACGGTCGCTATGGAGAAAGGCATGACAGGATGAGTTCGTTGAGGTGAGGGAAGACGGCGACGGCTTGCGAAATTTCCCGTCTGAAGCTACATTGAAGCTGCTTCCACAATATCCGAAGATTCGTTGTAAGGCTGCTTACGTTTCCACACAGGTTGCAGCCGATGGGCCTCCCTATGGTTAATGCAAGGTAGAGAAAGCTAACTTACAATTAGCTTTCATTTGCGCTTTTCCCTGATTGGTTTCAATCGCTTGAGTCCGGAGCGTTTTTAGCGGAAAAGCAGGGTTTACGGCAGGAAAGTGTGATTTTTACCGGCCCAAAGTCTGGGGAACAGGATTTGGAGGAAGCAGAAACGGCATTACTGCACCGGCCGAAAACATTTCCGCCTTCATCGAGAAACGATCATTGTAATTGGCAAACGCTACGCCTGCGCACGGGTATCGCAACGCGCGGGAATTGAACTTTCACTGAAGTTTCGCGTTTCCGCTTCACTGCCACAACGGATCGCGAAGCCAATGATTTTTTCGGATGACATGGAACTGGCCGTCGCTCTTTATATGCGGATAATGCCTTGCCCCGTCAGGTGGCTATTAAAAAGCTTTTGCAGGTTGGGCTTCAGGACACAGGCTACTTGACCGGTGGCGCGGGCCGACCAGCAGAAATCGTCGACGGGCAGCCAAGTGCAGACTATGTACAATACGGCACTTATCTCGACGGAGACAACTGAAACGCCCGGAAACCGGGAACTGCGGGAACTTGCGCGCGGCTACCGTCTATAACGTCGGCACCGACGATTTCAAAACCGCGATGGAAGGCTGCCGGTTCTGGATCCGCATGACCGTGAAATCCTGATCCGACCACATTCAGGATTTCAGAGGCGCCTGTCGGGTGCCTCTTTTTAATTCGGCTATCCAGCCTATTGACCTCAACCATAGTTGAGGAATTATACCGGCTGCTCTTCAATGTGTTTCCGCGTTTTTAAGAGCGGAGATCGTTCAGAAAACCGGAGCCGGGCATGGAAAATACCGTATCTAGACACAGCCTGACGGTGGGGGAAGTTGCGCGTCGTAGTGGCATCGCCGTTTCCACCATCCATTTTTATGAGGCGAAGGGACTGATCGAAGGCTGGCGCACCAGCGGGAACCAGCGTCGCTATCATCGCGCCGTCCTGCGGCGTATCGCCATCATCCGCATCGCGCAGCGGGCCGGCATTCAGCTCAGCATCATCAGGGACGCTTTGGCGGATTTGCCGCAGGATCGGGTGGCGACGACGGCGGACTGGCGCGTGTTCTCGCAGTCATGGCGGGAAATGCTCCAACTTCGCATCAACAGCCTCATTATGCTGCGCGACCAGCTTACCGGCTGCATCGGCTGCGGCTGCCTTTCGCTGGATGACTGTCCATTACGTAATCCGAACGATGTTCTGGCCGATGCCGGCGCAGGCCCGCGCCGTCTCGTATCTGCTGAATGAGCAAGGTTTTCGTCTGGTCGCTCTAAAATCGATAATCCTTACTCGGAATCGGCCGGAACCCAGACACTGACGCTGCCGCCATTGCTGGGGAAGACGCCCTTGCCGTTCTCGCCAAGGGTAATCTGTTCGTGACGGTGACCGAGAAAGTCACGCCATACCGCTCCTGCCTGTTCCGGGCCAAGATCGATCTGTTTTTCCGCCGGCTCGCCGTTTGACATCACCACCACGCAGCCCGGCTCGTCGGCGGTGCCATGGCGAATAAAGGCAATGCAGCTTGGATCATCGAGAACATCCGTCTGGGCACCGTTGGCGAAGCGGCTGCGCGCCTCGATGAGCTTCGGCAGGCATTCGATCGCCGGCATGTCGATCTCATGCTCGTTGCCGTCATCACCGGTGTCGGTGTAGCGGGTGCCGAACAGATCGGGATAAAAGACGCAGGGAACGCCCTCTTCGCGCAGCAGAATGATGGCATAGGCCAGAGGCTTGAACCACGGCTCCACTGGTGCTTCCAGGGATTGCAGCGGCTGTGTGTCATGGTTGTCGACAAGTGTGACGGCATGGTCGGGAACAGCCGAAATCAGCGACCCGTCGAAGATGGTGCGCATGTCGAAATCGCCGCCGTGTTTGGAGGCATCGTGAAAACGGTGGTGAAGGGCGACATCGAAAAGCATCAATTGTTTGTCGACCAGATCGAGATAACTTTTCAGCGCCTCGATATCCGGGTGCCAATATTCCGCCACGACGAAAAGATCGGGATCGACCGTGTCGCGCATATGGCCGACCCAATCGCGGAAAAACCAGGCCGGAATATGCTTGGCGGCATCAATGCGGAAACCATCGACCTGCACCTGCTCGGCAAGCCACCGGCCCCAATATTTGAGTTCCTCGTAGACCGCCCTGTTTCTGAATTCGACATCGGCGCCCATCAGATAGTCGAAGTTGCCGTTTTCCTCATCGACCTCTTCATTCCACTCGCCGTCGCCATATTCGTTGACGAGGCGAAAAATGCCGTCCTCATCAGGCTCTTCGATGTGGTCGACACCGCTGAAGCACTTCACGTCCCAGATGAATTTGGAATGTTTGCCGTTTCGGCCCGGAAAGGTGAACCGCGTATAGGCGAGCGCCTGAAAATCCTCATCGTCTATTTCGGTGCGGTCTTCGGGATTGACGCGGCGAACCCGCACCGTCTCCTTTTCATCTGCACCCATCTTGTGATTGAAGACCACGTCGTGGATGACGCGGATGCCGTTTTCCTTGAGTGTGCGGCCAGCCTGTTCGAGAGCGGTGCGATCGCCATATTTGGTGGCGACGGTTCCCTTCTGGTCGAATTCGCCAAGGTCAAAAAGATCGTAGGTGTCGTAACCCGCCGAGTAACCGCCGCCGGCACCCTTGTAGGCCGGCGGCAGCCAAACATCAGTGATGCCCATCTGGGCAAGGCTTGTCGCCTTTTCGGCCACCTCGCTCCATAATTTCCCTCCGTCCGGATAATACCAATGGAAGAATTGAAGCAAGGTGCGTCCGGCCATATTTCCCTCATATTGGTTAGCAGGTCGCGCCATAAACGGAACGGCGGCGAAAGGGTTCCGCCGCCGTTGCTGACCGAGCTTCGATTGTGAGGGGGGCCACCTTCCCGGACGGGTCTGTGGCGTCGTCTATATGCTATTCCGCAATTTCCAGAAGTGCGGCACCGGCCTGCAGATAATCGCCTTCCTTGACGATCAGGCGGACCTTGCCGGCCTTCGTGGCGACGATTTGCGTTTCCATCTTCATGGCTTCCATGACGGCCAGAAGATCGCCTGCGGAAACGGTTTCGCCGTCCTTCACCTTGAAGGATTGCAATGTTCCCGAAACGGGAGCGGTGATTTCCCCCTCATTCTCCTTGACCGTTGCACCGGGGGTAGCGGCATTACCGCCGCTGACGGCGCCGAGACCGGATAGCAGCAGGTTCGGCAGACCGACCGAGACCCGCTTGCCGTCGATTTCCAGAAAGGTGCGGGTGATTGATGGATCCTCGGCCGGTGCCGGTCGTTCCATGGCATCGGGCATGGCGGCGAAATCTGTCTCGATCCAGCGGGTATGAACCTTGAATCCATCCGTGCCGATGAAGTCGTCCGTTTCGACGGCGGCGCGATGGAACGGCAGGACCGTGGCAATGCCTTCGATGCGGAATTCCTTCAGCGCGCGGCGGGCGCGGCGCAGAACCTCGTCGCGGTCGGCACCCGTGACGATGAGCTTCGCCATGAGCGAGTCGAACACGCCAGGCACGCTGGAGCCGCTGACGACGCCGCTATCCACGCGAATTCCGGGACCGGAAGGCGCGTCGAAAACCGAGATCGAACCCGGTGTGGGCAGGAAGCCCCGGCCGGGATCTTCGGCATTGATGCGGAATTCCATCGAGTGGCCGCGCGGTTCCGGTGTTTCAAGCACCCGCAGCTTATGGCCTTCGGCGATACGGAATTGCTCGATGACGAGATCGATGCCGGTGGTTTCCTCGGTGACGGGATGTTCCACCTGTAGGCGCGTATTGACCTCCAGGAAGGAAATGGTGCCGTCGACGCCGAGCAGGAATTCGACGGTGCCGGCGCCGGAATAACCTGCGGCGGCACAGATCGCCTTTGCAGCATCGTGGATCTTCTGCCGCTGTTCGGTGGAAAGGAAGGGTGCGGGAGCCTCCTCGATCAGCTTCTGGTTACGGCGTTGCAGCGAGCAGTCGCGGGTGCCGAGCACCAAAACGTTGCCGTGCTTGTCGGCCAGAACCTGGGCCTCGATATGACGCGGCCGGTCGAGGAAGCGCTCGAGGAAACATTCGCCGCGACCGAAGGCGGCTGTCGCCTCGCGCACGGCGGATTCGTAGAGATCGGCGATTTCTTCCATCTTCCACGCGACCTTCAGGCCGCGCCCGCCACCGCCATGCGCCGCCTTGATGGCGACGGGCAGGCCATATTCTTCGGCAAAAGCGGTGACTTCGGCGGCGGAAGCGACGGGGCCGTCGCTGCCCGCGACCAGCGGCGCGCCGACACCAGTGGCGATGCGCCGCGCCTCGACCTTGTCGCCCAACGCTTCGATGACGTGTGGGTCGGGGCCGATCCAGCTAAGGCCGGCGTCGATAACCGCCTGAGCAAATTCAGCGCGTTCGGACAGGAAGCCATAACCGGGGTGAACGGCGTCTGCACCGGCACGTTTGGCGATCGCAATCAGCTTGGCGATATCGAGATAGGTCTCGGCCGGGCGCAGGCCCTCCAGCGCATAGGCCTCATCCGCCAGTCGGACGAAAAGAGCATCCTGATCGGGGTCGGCATAAACGGCGACCGATTGCAGGCCGTAATCGCGGCACGCGCGGATGATCCGCACCGCGATCTCGCCGCGATTGGCAATCAGCACTTTTTTCATCGCTTTTCTCCTCGGAATTATTTGCTCTTGGCCGCGATTTCGGCGAAGGGGCCGATCGGGCGGAACTTGATTTTGGCGTTGACGGGGATTTGCCCGGCAAGATCGAGATGATATTCCGCAACCGCGCCGACGACGGGATAGCCGCCGGTCAGCGGATGGTCGGCAAGGAAGAGCACGGGCTGGCCGCTATGGGGAATCTGGATCGCTCCCGTCGCCGTGCCTTCGCTCGGCAATTCGGCACTGTCCCTGCGCTCCATCGGTACCTCGCCGGAAAGGCGGATGCCAACGCGGTTCGATTGCGGCGTGACCTGCCAGAGCTGGCCGGTCAATGTGTCGAGACCTTTCTGCGTGAACCAGTCGGTGCGCGGCCCGAGAACGACGTCGAGTGTTACGACATCGCCGGTCGCCGGCGGATCGAAGGCCGGAACCTCGTTGATTGACACGCTGGAGAGGTTGTTCTTTTCCCCCTTCAGCAGCAGGATCGTGCCTGCGGTCACGCTTTCGGGGCCGACCACGGCGAGCGTATCCGTCGCAAAGCTGCCCAGCACGGGCGCGACGTCGAACCCACCGCGCACGGCAAGATAACAGCGCATGCCCTTTGGCGGCTGGCCGAAGGTGACCACATCGCCGGGCTCGAGAGAGACGGGAATATGCGTCTGTACCGTGAAACTGCGATCCGCCGTTCTGATGGTGACGGGGCAGGGTGCACCGGCAATGCCAATGACCGCGCGGCTTGTGCTTTTGAAGGAAAAACCGCCGAGCGTCAGTTCGAGACAGGGCGTGTTGACGGGATTGCCGACGATGCGGTTGGCGGCGTTAAATGCGCCACGATCCAGCGCGCCGGAGGCGGATACGCCCTGTCCGGTCTGGCCGAAGCGGCCGAGATCCTGAAAAATGGCGGGCATGGGTGCGGCGAGCACCTCGAAATGCGGGCCTTCTTTCGTTGTCTCTGGCCGGGAGGTGCGCGGTGCCGAGGCAGGGACATCAACCGTTCTTCCGGCCTTGTCCATATCGAAGAAACGCACGCGATAACCCGGCTGGAAAAGCGCGCCAGGGTCGCGGTCGATATCCCACATCTTTTCCGGTGTGGTGCCGATGATCTGCCAGCCGCCGGGGCTGTTTTGCGGATAGACGCCACTGAAAGCGCCGGCCAGCGCCACCGAACCGGCCGGAATGCGGGTGCGCGGGCTTTGCCTGCGTGGCACATGAAGGGCCGGATCGCCGCCGACCAGATAACCGAAACCGGGGGCGAAACCGCAAAAGGCCACGGTGAATTCGCTTTCGGTGTGGCGGCGGATGACCTCATCGACGCTCATGCCGGTCAGTTCGGCAACGTCGGCCAGATCCTCGCCATTATAGTGGACGGGGATTTCCACCAGATTGTCCGAAGGTGCGATTTTTGCCGAGAGGTCGCGGCTGGAAAGCCGGGCGACCAACGTCTCCGCGCTGATTTTTTCGGGGCGGAAACGGATCATCAGGGTACGTGCAGCCGGAACCGTCTCTTCGACGCCTTCGACCGGATCGTTCTGAAGCGAGGCGAAGAGCGCCAGCGTTTCGTCAAGATCGGCAAGTTCGACAAGAATGGTGGTGAGGCTGACAGGGAGAAAACGCATCATGTCCTCACGCGTGATAGGCGGAATCGGGAATGTCGGTGATGAACATGTGCCCGGGCGCATGGGTGATCGCAAACGGCACACCGGACGCCATCACGGCGGCCTGAGGCGTCACGCCGCAGGCCCAGAAAACCGGAACCTCGCCCGGTTCGATCCGAACCGCATCACCGAAATCCGGTTTAGCGAGATCCGATATGCCGATCTCTTCCGGCGCTCCGACGTGCACGGGCGCGCCGTGAACAGCCGGGAAACGCCCGGAAATAGTCGCGGCGTCTGCCACGCGCGAAGCCGGGATCGGCCGCATGGAAACGACCATGTTGCCCTTAAAGCGTCCGGCCGGCCGGCAGGGCCGGTTGGTAAGGTACATCGGAACGTTGCTCTTGTCGGTCATGTGGCGGATTTCGATGCCCGCCTCGACCATCGGCGTTTCGAAGGTAAAACTGCAACCGATCAGGAATGCAACGAGATCGTCACGCTCTGCCCAGGCGGCGGTCGCATCAGCGGTTTCTTCTGCAAGCTTGCCGTCTCGCCAGATACGATAGAGCGGCAGATCGGTCCTGAGATCGGCGCCGGGTGCTAGAAGTGTGGTAGGCGAGCCGGGATCGGAGACATCGAGCACCGGGCAGGGTTTTGGATTGCGCTGCGCATAAAGCAGGAAATCGAAGGCCCAGTCGCGCGGAAGCACGATCATATTGGCCTGCGTGAAGCCGGGAGCGATACCGGAGGTGGGCGCAATAAGACCATCGCGATAGGTGGCGCGGGCTTTTCGCGCGGCTTCCGCGTCGGTGTGGCTGAGAAAGGACGTCGGTAGGGTCATTGGTCGCTCCTTTTAGAGAATGGATGCAAAAGAGCGGATATCGATGCCTTCGGCCTCGAAACGGCGGCGGATTTCCTGGGCGATGGCGACCGCGCCGGGGCTGTCGCCATGTACGCAGATGGACTGCGCCTCGATTTTTATAACGCTGCCGTCGATGGCTTCCAGCGTGCCTTCGCGGGCGAGCCGCACCATCCGACCGGCGATCTTTGTGGCGTCATGCAGAACGGCACCGGCTTCGCGGCGCGAAACAAGCTGTCCTTCAGGTGTATAGGCCCGATCGGCGAAAGCTTCGGCGACGACGGCAAGGCCCGCCTTGCGGGCGAGATCGAGAATGGGCGCATTGGCAAGACCCATAAGCACCAGTGAGGAATCGACAGCCTTGATGCCGTCGATCACTGCCTGTCCCTGTTTCGCGTCGTTGGCGATGCGGTTGTAAAGTGCGCCATGCGGCTTCACGTAGCGCACCGTGGTTCCGGCAGCTGCGGCAACGCCTTTCAGCGCGCCGATCTGGTAGATGACATCGGCGATCAGTTCTTCCGAGGTGACGTCCAGATCGCGGCGGCCGAAGCCGACGCGGTCTGGATAGGAGACATGGGCGCCGACGACCACGCCTTTTTCGGCGGCGGCCTTGACGGTGCGGTAGATGCCGGCCGGGTCACCCGCGTGAAATCCGCAGGCGATGTTGGCGCTGGAAACGATGGCGAGCATCGCCTCATCATCGCCCATGCTCCAGGCACCGTAACTTTCGCCAAGATCGCTGTTGAGATCGATAGCGGCCATGTTTGCCTCCCTTTGGTTTTTTACAGGCCAAGCAGGCCGAAGATGGTACCGGCGGACTTGTAGCCCATGTACCATGTCAATGCGCAGGTCAGAACGCCGAGCACCAGCAGTATGCGCGGATAACGATAACCACCCATCAGGTCTTCGCGTTTCCAGGCGGCGAACAGGAAGATGCTGAGGCCGATCGGGAGAATAAGTCCGTTCAGGCCGCCGACGAAGATGAGCATGGCGGCCGGCGGCGTCGTGATCAGCAGGTAGCAGACGAGCGAGATGGCGATGAAAATCACCGTTGCCATGTTGCGGGCGCGTTCGCTCATGTCCTGCTTGAAGACGGGCATGAACGAAACGGAGGTATAGGCCGCTCCGATGACGCTGGTGATGGCCGCCGCCCAGAAGATGATGCCGAAGAGCCGGAAGCCGAGATCGCCTGCGGCTGCACGGAAGGCCTGTGCAGCGGGATTGGCAGTCTGGCCTGAGGTATCGATTATGACGCCGCTGGCGACGACGCCGAGAATGGCGAGGAAAAGCACGTAGCGCATGATGCCGGTGACGGCGATGCCTGTCAGAGCGGCGCGATTGACGGCGGGCAGGTTCTCGATGCCGACCATTCCCCGATCCAGCAGACGGTGTGCGCCGGAATAGGTGATATAACCGCCAACGGTGCCGCCGACGATTGTGGTGATGGTTGCGAAATTGATCGTATCCGGCAGGAATGTCTGACGGAAAGCGTCGCCCACGGGCGGTGCGGAAACGAACGCCACATAAAGCGTCAGCACGATCATCAGGATGCCGGCGAAAATGATGAACCGGTCAACAGCAAGGCCCGCGCGTTTTGAAACGAAGATGGCAATGGCAAATATCGCGCTGATCGCACCGCCGATTTTCGGGTCCAGCCCAAAAATAGCGTTCAGGCCAAGGCCGGTGCCGCCGATATTGCCGATATTGAAGAACAGACCGCCAATAATGACGAGAACGGCGAGCAGATAACCGGCGCCGGGAATGGCTGCGTTCGCAATATCCGACGCCCGCATGCGCGTCAGTGTGACGATGCGCCAGATGTTGAGCTGGACGACGAAGTCGATGAGGATGGAGGCGAGAATGCCGAAAGCGAAGGCTGCGCCAAGCTGTGTGGTAAATGTCGCCGTTTGCGTGATGAAGCCGGGACCGATGGCTGATGTCGCCATCAGGAATATCGCCCCCATCAGGGACGCGCGTTTTGACGTATTGGTGTCGGCAGCCGGGATGAGCTTTTTCTGCTCCATGGATTTTCTCCGCTCCTGTCGCAATCCGCCCCTCGCGGATGCTCTAGGCGTCGATCTTGTCCTGTTCCGTGAAATTGTCAATATTGTTGAACAATAAATGATAATCGTTCTTTTATATTGTCTATTTGTTGGACGTTATGGCCATGATTTAATCACGTTTTTTTCGTGCTTTGCTAAAGCTTTGTGCTATGGGCAATCATGCCGTGTCCGAACATGCCTGTCACGGAATTCCCGATGCTGCATTGCTCTTAAGGAAAGCGCTATGACGGAAACGATAGAGGGTCTGCCGCTTGCGGATCGATTGGCGAAGGGTATTCGCACCCTGTTGATTTCCGGCGAACTGATGCCGGGGCAGCGCCTTTCGGAAGCGGCCTTCAGCGAACGTTTCGACGTCTCCCGTAATTCGCTGCGCGAAGCTTTTCGCCTTCTGACCAAGGACGGTTTGCTGCGCCACGAGGCCAATCGCGGCGTTTTTGTCGCCGTTCCCACCATGGCTTCGGTGATCGATATTTATCGGGTGCGGCGCATGGTGGAATGCGGCGCGCTGCGTCAGGCCTGGCACAAACATTCGTCCATCCGGATAATGCGCGCGGCGGTCGATGACGCCAAGATAAAGCGCGAAGACGCGGACTGGCTGGGTGTCGGCAGCGCCAACATGAAGTTCCACGCAGCCGTGGTCGATCTTCTCGACAGCGCCCGTCTCAGCGATTTTTACGAACGCATCGCCGCCGAGCTCAGGCTTTGCTTTGGCCTCTTGAAAGACCCGGAACAGCTCCATTCCCCCTTCGTCGACATGAACAGCAAGATCCTGTCGCTGATGGAAGAGGGCAAGGGGGCCGAGGCCGGCGACGAGATGGAAATCTATCTCAATCTCTCCGAGCGAACGGTTTTGAAAGCGCTTGAACGCGCATCCTGAGATGTCCGATGCAGCCGGGGTGAAAACGCTTCTTCGGCGCCTGCCTCATTTTTGTATCGGCACCTGATTGCCAAGTTTGTTGCGGTGCGTCATCAATGCCTGCATGACGCTTCGCGACCTCACCATCCTCGTTATAGACGAAAACGCGATCCGCGCCTCGATCATCGAGGAGGGGCTGCGCGAGGCCGGATATCATCGCGTCACGGTTATCCATGAGGTGCACGGTGTGGCGCGCACCATCGAGACGCTGCAGCCGGATGTCATTTTCATCGATCTTGAAAATCCCAACCGCGACATGATGGAGCATCTGTTCCAGCTGACACGCACGGTCGGCCGGCCGATCGCCATGTTCGTCGATCGCTCCGACACGGCCTCCATCGAGGCGGCAGTCGAGGCGGGGGTTTCCGCCTATGTGGTCGACGGGCTGAAGAAAGAGCGGGTCAAGCCCATTCTCGATATGGCAGTCAGCCGCTTCAACGCTTTCAGCCGCCTGCGCCAGGAACTTGCCGAAGCGAAATCGGCGCTCGGGGAGCGCAAGGTCATCGAGCGCGCCAAGGGCATTCTGATGAAGATGCGCGGCCTTTCCGAAGAGGAGGCCTTTGCGCTTTTGCGGCAAACGGCAATGAACGAGAAAAAGAAAATATCCGAGATCGCGCAAAGCGTGGTCACCGCGGCCGGTCTGTTGATGTGACGAACCCGCCGGCGGGACAGTCGAGGAGTGTATGATATGGCGGCACAGGAAAAAACGGCCGGGCCAAAAGAGGGGATGAAGCAAGCTGCGGGCGCGCCGGCAATCGTGGGCAGCGACCGGCAGAAAATCCTGCGTGCGGGTTTTATTCCGCTTGTCGATGCGTCCGTGTTGATCGCGGCGGCCGAATTCGGTTTCGCCGAACGCGAAGGCCTGTCGCTCGATCTCGTTAAGGATGTGTCCTGGGCGAATGCGCGCGACCGGCTGGCGTTTCGGCAATTCGACATTGCCCACATGCTGTCGCCAATGCCCGTCGCCTCCATGCTTGGGCTCGGCTCCAATCCCTCGCCGACGATTACACCATTTTCTCTCGGGCGCGGCGGCAATGCGATCACGCTTTCGACCCGGCTTTTTGCCCGGATGAAGGCGCTGACGGGACTTTCCGAAACGGCGGGAGCGCTCGAAAATGCCAAAGCTCTGAAGCGGGTGCTGGATGACATGCGGGCGCGGGGCGAAGCCGCGCCGACGCTCGGTATGACCTATCCGTTTTCGTCGCATAATTACGAATTTCGTTATTGGCTCGCGGCCGGCGGCATTCATCCCGACCATGACGTCAAGCTGGTGGTCGTGCCGCCGCCATTGACATCGGATGCGCTGGCGGCGGGCGCTATCGACGGTTTCTGCGTCGGCGCGCCATGGAACATCGTTGCCGCCGAGCGCGGTGTCGGCAGGATCGTTGCCGCCAAGCAGGATTTGTGGCCTTCCGCACCCGAAAAAGTCATCGGCATGCGGCCGGAATGGGCCGAAAACCAGCAGGAGACGGTCGGCCGGCTTCTGACGGCGCTCGATGCCGCCGCGCGCTGGTGTGACCTTGCGGAAAATCACGATGACCTCAGCAGGGCGCTTGCCGATGCCCGTTATATCGGCGCGCCGGAAAGCATCATCCGCCACGTGCTTGCCGGTGAATTCAGCATTGACAGCCAGGGCAACCGGCGTGTCATCGACAAATATTTCCTCTTCCACGGTGGCCATGCCAATTATCCGCGCCAGAGCCAGGCATTGTGGATTTACAGCCAGATGATCCGCTGGGGGCAAACGGAATTTTCGCAGGCGGGTGTGGAAGCCGCCTTGTCCGCTTACCGGCCGGATATTTATCGGGCGGCGCTGGGCGACACCAATGCGCCTGATGATGCCGATATTCGTATCGAAGGGCAGGATGTCGGCGATCGTTTCGTTGATGGTTTCGTTTTCGATCCCGCTGATATTGCGGGCTATGTGGACGGCTTTACCGTGCGCACATCCGCACCGTTTCCCCCGGCCTCCGGAGAGACGTGAGCGCCGCCAACTTTGCTGACTGCGTAAATTTCAATCGGGAAATCTCTCCATTTGCACAAATGGAAGACAAAAAGGCGAGCGATTAAAATTTAATCACTCCTCGGAATGTCGACAATAATCTTTTATTTTCAATGGTATAAAATAAAAATCATAAACTGGCACGCCTCTTGCTTCTCCCTTATTGCACCGGTCAACGACGATCGGGGCGAGCAGGGCGCGGTATAGGCGCTTTCAAAGACATAGACGTCGCAAGGTTTTGCTGCCCGGAACATCTCCCGTTCCGCACGCGCAAACACCGAGCGGCGTTTTTTTATTTTCCGGTTTTTTCGCAAGCGAAAGCGTCACCGCAAAGGTGGCCCAATAAGGGGAACATGCGAATGAAAAAGATATTCTCGGGCGATGTCAGCCGCCGCACGATACTGAAGACGACAGCCACCGCAGCCCTTGTTACCGCCGTGCGCACCGCCTTTCCGTCAGGCGCTTTCGCCGCCACTGCCGAACCGGAGGTAAAAGGTGCTAAAATCGGCTTTATCGCGCTGACTGACGCCGCGCCACTCATCATCGCGGCTGAAAAGGGGCTGTTCGCCAAACATGGCATGCCGGATGTCGAAGTGCTCAAGCAGGCTTCCTGGGGCGCGACGCGCGACAATCTCGTGCTTGGCGGCGCATCCAACGGCATTGACGGCGCGCATATTCTGACCCCGATGCCCTATCTCATGCATACCGGCAAAGTGACCCAGAACAACGTGCCGGTACCGATGGCGCTCATCGCCCGCCTCAATCTCGACAGTCAGGGCATTTCCGTCGCCAAGGAATATGCCGACACCGGCGTTCAGCTGGACGCGTCCAGGCTGAAGGCGGCTTTCGAGAAAAAGAAGGCCGAAGGCAAGGAAATCAAGGCCGCCATGACATTCCCCGGCGGCACGCACGATCTGTGGATCCGCTACTGGCTGGCTGCCGGCGGCATCGATCCGGACAAGGACGTCTCTACCATCGTCGTTCCGCCGCCGCAGATGGTTGCCAACATGAAGGTCGGCAACATGGACGTTTTCTGTGTGGGCGAACCGTGGAACGAACAGCTCGTCAATCAGGGCATAGGCTTTACCGCCTGTACCACCGGAGAACTCTGGAAGGGTCATCCCGAAAAGGCGCTCGGCATGCGAGCCGACTGGGTGGAAAAGAACCCAAATGCCACCAAGGCTTTGCTGATGGCCGTGATGGAGGCTCAACAATGGTGCGACGAGATGGCGAACAAGGAGGAGATGTCCACCATCCTCGGCAAGCGCCAATGGTTCAACGTGCCGCCCAAGGATGTTCTCGGCCGCCTCAAGGGCAATATCAACTACGGCAATGGCCGCGTTTTGGAAAATACCGGCCTGCAGATGAAGTTCTGGCAGGACCACGCCTCATATCCCTTCCACAGCCATGACAGCTGGTTCATCACGGAAAACATCCGCTGGGGCAAATTCGCACCCGATACCGACGTGAAGGCGTTAGTTGCGAAGGTCAATCGTGAGGATATCTGGCGCGAGGCCGCCAGGGATCTCGGCGTTTCCGACATTCCCGCCTCCACATCGCGCGGCAAGGAAACCTTCTTCGACGGAAAGGTTTTCGACCCCGAAAATCCATCCGCCTATCTCGAAAGTCTTTCCATCAAAGCGGCCTCCTGAGGAGGAGACACGGGTGTCGCCCCTCATCCTGAAGCTCCGGCCTTTGAGCGGCTGCGACTGAAGACCGGATGAGGGGCGAGACCCTGACCGCAACTGAAATCAAGAGGAAATGCCCATGTCCGCATTGGCCCGAAAATTCAAGGAAGAGCCACAGCAACCGGCGGCCCAGAAGGCAAACGTCGTGGCTCTGTCGCCCAAACATTCGCCACAGATCGATCTGCGTAAATGGGCGGCGGCTGCGGCCCGCAACATCATACCGCCGTTTATCGTCCTTGCCGTGTTGCTCGGTGTCTGGCAGGTTCTCTGTTCCGCCCCCGGCTCATCGCTGCCGCCGCCGAGCCAGGTCTTCGAGGAAAGCTACGACCTCATCGTTTCGCCGTTTTTCCATAACGGCTCGCAGGATATCGGTCTTGGCTGGCGCGTGCTGGTTTCGCTGGAACGGGTGGCTTACGGTTTCGGCCTTGCGGCTATCGCCGGTATCATCCTCGGCGCAGTGATCGGCCAGTCGATCTGGGCGATGCGTGGCCTCGACCCTATCTTTCAGGTTCTGCGTACCGTGCCGCCGCTTGCCTGGCTGCCGCTTTCGCTCGCCGCTTTTCAGGACAGCAACCCGTCGGCCATTTTCGTGATCTTCATCACATCCATCTGGCCGGTCATCATCAATACGGCAGTCGGCGTGCGCAACATTCCGCAGGATTACCGCAACGTTGCAAAGGTGCTGCGGCTGAACCAGCTCGAATTTTTCTTCAAGATCATGCTGCCTTCCGCCGCGCCCTACATCTTCACCGGCCTTCGCATTGGTGTCGGCCTCTCGTGGCTCGCCATCGTGGCCGCTGAAATGCTGACGGGCGGTGTCGGCATCGGCTTCTTCATCTGGGATGCGTGGAACTCCTCGCGACTGCCCGACATCATCGTGGCGCTGGCCTACATCGGCGTCGTCGGTTTCATGCTCGACAAGCTGGTGGCGGCGCTTGGCAAGGTTATCACTCGCGGCGCTGCGGCAAATTGAGAGGGCCAAAATTATGAACGCTTATTTGAAGCTCGATCATATCGACAAATATTTCGACAAGGGCGGCTCACGCGCCGAGGTGCTGAAAGGCATCAACCTCACCATCGAAAAAGGCGAATTCGTCTCTGTCATCGGCCATTCCGGCTGCGGCAAGTCCACCATGCTCAACCTCATCGCCGGGTTGACGAAAGTGTCAGCCGGTGCAGTGCTTCTCGAAAATCGTGAGGTCAACGAGCCGGGGCCTGAACGCGCTGTCGTGTTCCAGAACCACAGCCTGCTGCCCTGGCTTTCGGTCTATGAAAACGTCAACCTCGCTGTGGAAAAGGTGTTTCGCAGCACCAAGACGCGGACTGAGCGGCACGACTGGGTCATGCGCAATCTCGATCTCGTGCAGATGGCCCATGCCAAGGACAAGAAACCGTCTGAAATTTCCGGTGGCATGAAACAGCGCGTCGGCATTGCCCGTGCGCTCGCCATGGAACCGAAAATCCTGCTGCTGGACGAGCCTTTCGGCGCGCTGGACGCGCTGACGCGTGCTCACCTTCAGGACGCGGTGATGGAAATCCACGCCCGGCTCGGCAACACCATGGTTATGATCACCCACGATGTGGACGAGGCGGTGCTGCTGTCCGATCGCATCGTGATGATGACCAACGGTCCCGCCGCCCATATCGGCGAAGTGCTTGACGTGCCGTTGGCACGCCCGCGCAATCGCATCGAGCTTGCCTCGGACAAGACCTATCTCAAATGCCGCGAAGCCGTGCTGAAGTTCCTTTACGAACGTCACCGCTTCGTCGAAGCTGCGGAGTAACGACCATGACGCAAAAACTCGTCATCATCGGCAATGGCATGGCGCCGGGGCGCATGCTGGAAAACCTGTTCGAAACTGCCCCCGGTCTTTACGACGTCACGATCTTCAACGCCGAGCCACGCGTCAATTACGACCGCATCATGCTCTCGCCCGTGCTCTCAGGCGAAAAGAGCTATGAAGACATCGTCATCCACAATGACGAATGGTATGCGGCTAACAACGTGACCCTGCACAAGGGCGCGAAGGTCACCGGCATCGACCGTGACAACAAGACCGTGACAAGCGAAAACGGCATTACGGTCTCTTACGACAGGCTGGTGATCGCTACTGGCTCCCTGCCCTTCATCATCCCCGTTCCCGGCCATCAATTGCCGGGCGTGCTCGCCTATCGCGATCTCGACGACGTGACGAAGATGCTGGAAATCGCTAGGGGCAAGGGCCGCGCCATCGTCATCGGTGCCGGTCTTCTCGGGCTGGAAGCGGCTTATGGCCTGAAGCGTCAGGGCATGGACGTCACCGTCATCCACCTGATGCCGACAATCATGGAGCGCCAGCTCGACCCGGCAGCGGCCTATCTTCTGGAAAAGGCGCTCAGTGAGCGCGGCATCGACATCATCACCAAGGCCAATACCAAACGCATTCTCGGCGAAGAGAAGGTCGAAGGCATCGAGCTGGAAGACGGCCGGATCATTGAGGGCGACATGGTGGTCATGGCGGTCGGCATCCGCCCCGCTTCCGGTCTCGCCAAGGAAGCCGGTATTGCCGTCAATCGCGGCATCGTAGTGGATGATGGCATGATGACGTCGGACGCTTCGATCTATGCACTCGGCGAATGCGCCGAACATCGCGGCATGTGCTACGGGCTGGTCGCGCCGCTTTATGAATCGGCACGGGTGCTGGCTGACCGGCTTTGCGGCGGCTCGGCCGAATATCACGGTTCCGTCACCAACACCAAGCTGAAGGTGACGGGCATCAATCTGTTCTCCGCCGGCGATTTCGCCGAAGGCGACGACCGTGAGGAAATCGTGCTGCGCGATGCCACCGCCGGTGTCTACAAGCGCCTGATCCTCAAAGAAAACCGCATCATCGGTGCGGTTCTCTACGGCGAGACGGCGGATGGGTCATGGTTCTTCGACCTCATGAAGAAATCGGCCGATATTTCCGCCATGCGCGAAACCCTGATTTTCGGCCAGGCCTATCAGGGAGGGTCTCCGCTGGACCCTATGGCGGCCGTTGCAGCCTTGCCGGATGATGCGGAAATCTGCGGCTGCAACGGCGTCTGCAAGGGCAAGATCACGTCGGTGATCAGCTCCAAAGGCCTGACCTCACTGGACGACGTGCGGGCCCACACGAAAGCTTCCGCCTCCTGCGGCAATTGCACCGGCCTCGTCGAGCAATTGATGACGCTGACGCTGGGCGACAGCTACAATCCCGCTGCCGTGCAGCCCATGTGCAAATGTACCGATCTTGGTCATGACGATGTGCGCCGTCTCATCAAGGCCAAGGGCCTGAAGACCATTCCCGCCGTGATGCAGGAACTGGAGTGGAAAACCTCCTGCGGATGCGCCAAATGCCGCCCCGCGCTCAATTATTATCTCGTCTGCGACTTTCCGGACGAATATGCCGACGATTATCAATCGCGCTATATCAATGAGCGCGTCCACGCCAATATCCAGAAGGACGGCACCTATTCCGTCGTCCCGCGCATGTGGGGCGGCGTTACGTCCTCCTCCGAACTCAGGGCGATTGCGGATGTGGTCGACAAGTTCGAAATCCCGATGGTGAAGGTGACCGGCGGCCAGCGCATCGATCTTCTCGGCATCGAGAAGGAGGATTTGCCGGCGGTCTGGGCCGATCTCGGCAAGGCCGGTTTCATTTCCGGTCAGGCCTATGCCAAGGGGCTGCGCACCGTGAAGACCTGCGTTGGCGAACAATGGTGCCGTTTCGGCACGCAGGATTCCACCGGGTTTGGCATCCGCATCGAAAAATTCATGTGGGGCTCCTGGACACCCGCCAAGCTGAAGCTTGCCGTTTCCGGCTGTCCGCGCAACTGCGCGGAGGCCACCTGCAAGGATATCGGCGTCATCTGCGTCGATTCCGGTTTTGAAATCCATTTTGCCGGTGCCGCCGGTCTCGATATCAAGGGCACGGAAGTGCTCGGTCTCGTCAAAACCGAGGATGAGGCACTCGAGCATATCGTGGCGCTGACCCAGATGTACCGTGAACAGGCGCGCTACCTCGAGCGCATCTACAAATGGGCAAAGCGCATCGGTTACGACGAGGTTCGCCGCCAGATCATGGACGATACTGACAAGCGCAAAGCCTATTTCGACCGCTTCGTCTTCAGTCAGAAATTCGCCCAGGTCGATCCCTGGTCGGAGCGTGTGTCGGGTCACGACAAGCACGAATTCAAGCCCATGGCGGCAATCGGTTTCAACCAGGCAGCGGAGTGAAGAGGATGGACAGCAACTGGATCGATATCGGCAACGTTTCTGAGATTCCTCTGCGGGGCGCACGGTGCGTAAAAACGCCTGTCGGTAAGATCGCGGTTTTCCGCACGGCGGAAAATCAGGTTTTTGCCATCGAGGACCATTGCCCGCACAAGGGTGGGCCGCTGAGCCAAGGCATCGTGCACGGCGCGTCCGTAACATGCCCGCTGCACAACTGGGTCATTTCGCTGGAAACCGGCAAGGCGCTGGGGGCGGATGAGGGCGAGGTGAGGACTATCCCTGTCCGCAATCTGGATGGACGGCTCTCGATTGCGCTTGAAACCCTGATGATTGCAGCGGAGTGAATTTTGATGGTGGCGATAGCGAAGATACCCCCCTCTGTCCTGTCGGACATCTCCCCCTCAAGGGGGGAGATCGACAAACCGAAGGCTTCCCGCTTCATCTCTATGGCCAGTGCCGCAAGCTGTGAATGGAAGTTCGTGCCGCAATTGATCTCCCCCCATGAGGGGGAGATGTCCGGCAGGACAGAGGGGGGTGAACGCCACTTGCTCAAGGGGCAAACCCATGCCCGTTGAAACAAAAACCACCTGTCCCTATTGCGGCGTCGGCTGCGGTGTCATCGCCACCGTCAACGACAATGGTGCCGTTTCCGTCAAAGGCGATCAGGATCACCCCGCCAATTTCGGCAGGCTGTGTTCCAAGGGTTCGGCTCTCGCCGAAACCATCGATCTCGACGGGCGCCTGCTGTACCCTGAGATCGGCGGCAAGCGGGTGGCATGGGACGAAGCGCTTGATCTCGTCGCTTCCCGGTTCTCCGAGGCCATAGCCGAGCACGGCCCGGATTCGGTTGCCTTCTACGTCTCCGGACAGTTGCTGACGGAGGATTATTATCTCGCCAACAAGCTGATGAAGGGTTTCATCGGCTCGGCCAATATCGATACGAATTCAAGGCTTTGCATGTCGTCTTCGGTTGCCGGCCACCGCCGCGCTTTCGGGGCCGACACGGTGCCCGGCACCTATGAGGATTTGGAGCTTGCCGATCTGGTGATCCTCACCGGTTCCAATCTCGCCTGGTGTCATCCGGTCCTTTATCAACGGATTGCCGCCGCGAAGGCAGCGCGGCCGGAAATGAAAATTGTCGTCATCGATCCGCGCCGGACGATGAGCGCCGATATTGCCGATATGCATCTTGCCATCCGCCCGGATGGCGATGTGGCGCTGTTTACCGGCCTGCTGGCGCATCTTTCCCACAGTCGCGCCTTAGATCGCGGTTATGTGGAAAATCATACGGCGGGATTTGATGCCGCGATGCAGGCCGCAAGCGGATACAGTCTGCCGGAGATCGCCGAGGCCACGGGCCTGACGATTGCCGAACTGATTTCCTTTTACGAACTGTTCGAGCACACCGAAAAGACCGTCACCTGTTACAGCCAGGGCGTCAACCAGTCGCAAAGCGGCACCGACAAGGTCAATGCCATCATCAATTGCCACCTTGCCACCGGCCGCATCGGCACGCCCGGCACGGGTCCGTTTTCGCTCACGGGCCAGCCGAATGCGATGGGCGGACGCGAAGTTGGCGGGCTGGCCAACATGCTGGCCGCCCATATGGCCATCGAAAGTGCTGAAGACCGCGACCGCGTCAAGCGCTTCTGGGCCTCGCCAGCAATTGCGCAAAAGCCCGGCCTGAAAGCGGTGGATATGTTCAGGGCGGTGGCTGATGGCCGCATCAAGGCGCTGTGGATCATGGCCACCAATCCCGTCGTCTCGATGCCCGATGCCGATGCCGTCGAGGCGGCGATCAAGGCCTGTCCTTTCGTTGTCGTTTCGGATGTCGTGGCCGGTACCGACACGGCCCGCCATGGCCATGTGCTGTTGCCGTCGCTCGGCTGGGGGGAAAAGGACGGCACGGTCACCAATTCCGAACGGCGGATTTCCCGTCAGCGCGGCTTTCTCGATGCGCCGGGCGAAGCGAAGGCCGACTGGTGGCAGATGGCGGAAGTGGGCCGGCGCATGGGCTTTGACGCCGCCTTCGCTTACCGGCAGCCATCCGAGATTTTCGCCGAACATGCGGAACTTTCCGGCTTCGAAAATGCGGGAAGCCGCGATTTCGATATCAGTGGGGCCGAGCGGGATTCCTACGATGCGATGACACCCTTTCAATGGCCGAAAGTCGGGCCGGGTGAAACCGGCATTCCCCGCTTTTTTGCGGATGGTCGTTTTTATCACGCGGATGGAAAGGCTCGGTTCATCACCACGGCCTTGCCGGAGACGCGCAGGACATCGCCTGATTATCCGCTGACGCTGAATACCGGCCGCATCCGTGACCAATGGCACACCATGACCCGCACCGGCAAAAGCGCGCGGCTTACCGCCCATATCGCCGAGCCTTTTGCCGAGCTTCATCCGCGCGATGCGCAAGCGCTGGGAATCGAAAGCGCCGATCTGGTGGAGCTGGAAAGCCCGCACGGCAAGGTTTTGCTGCGAGCGCTGGTCAGCGAAAGACAGGCGCGCGGATCGGTCTTCGCGCCGATGCACTGGAACGACCAGTTCGCCTCCCGGGCTCGGATCGATGTCGTTGTCGCCCCGGTTACGGATCCGCATTCCGGTCAGCCGGCCTCAAAAAATGTAGCGGTGAAGGCAACGCGTTTCGAGGCGAAAGCCTATGGTTTCGCTATTTCTCGTACACGGCCAAATGCGCCGGATTGCGCTTACTGGGCCATCGCCAAGGCCGATGGCGGCTATCGCATGGAGCTTGCCTTCAAGGAGGAACCGCAGGACTGGGCGCTCTGGGCGCGGCAGTTTTTCGGTCTCGATGTAAGGATCGAGCCGCTGGGTTACAGCGACCGGCAGACGGGTGATCTGCGCCTTGCCTTCTTCGATGGCGAAACCCTGCTGGCCGCGTTGTTTATCGCCAAACAACCGGTGGCGGTCGCCCGCAACTGGGCGATATCGCAGCTTGGCCAACGTCACGAGGACTTGCGCATGCGTTTTGCGCTGGTCGCCGGTCGTCCGGGCGCCGGGCGGGCCGATCCGGGCGCAACTGTCTGTTCCTGCTTCAATGTCGGTGTGAACCAGATCACGGCCGCCATCCGCGATGGCTGCCACAGCGTTGAAGCCGTCGGCAAGACGTTGAATGCCGGAACCAATTGCGGCTCTTGCCGCGCCGAGATCAGGGGGATCATCGATGGATGCCTTAAAACCGCAGCGGAATGAGCCGGCCCGTATGGAAAAGCTCGCCAAGTTGCCGGTCTTCTGGGGGCTGGAGGGCAAGCGCGTGGTGCTAGTGGGCGGATCGGACGGGGCGGCCTGGAAGGCGGAACTGCTGCTGGCCTGCGGTGCCGAGGTACATGTCTATTGCGCAAAGGACGACCTGTCGGAGACGTTCGCTGCCCTCATTGAAAAAAGCCCGACCTTAAGTTTTCACGACCAGGCCTGGCATGCGGGCATATTCGAAAATGCCGAACTGGCGCTGGCGGACTGCGAAACGAACGTGGAGGCGCACGCCTTTTATTCCGCCGCACGCACGGCTGGCGTCCCCGTCAATGTCATCGACAAGCCGGAATTCTGCCAGTTCCAGTTCGGCTCCATCGTCAATCGTTCGCCGGTGGTGGTGTCGATCTCGACCGACGGTGCAGCACCCATTCTGGCGCAGGCCATTCGCCGGCGCATCGAGACAACGCTGCCGCTGGCGCTCAAGGATTGGGGCGCGCTTGCCCAGACGATCCGCGAGCGGGTCAATCTGCGGCTGGCCCCCGGTTCGGCGCGACGGTTTTTCTGGGAAAAATTCGTCGACCGGGCGTTTACCGAAAGGCTGGATGAGGGCGGCGAGGAACGTATATTCGCCGATATCGGAATGCAGGCCGGACGGACAGGCTCGACACGCGGACTTGTGACGCTTGTAGGTGCCGGACCGGGCGATGCCGAGCTGCTGACGCTGAAAGCGGTGCGTGCCCTGCAGGCGGCGGATGTCATCCTGTTCGACGATCTCGTGTCAGCGGAAGTGCTGGAACTGGCGCGACGGGAGGCGAAGCGCATGCTGGTCGGCAAGCGTGGCGGCCGGGAAAGCTGCAAGCAGGAAGACATCAACGAGATGATGATCCGCCTCGCCAAGGCAGGTAAACGCGTGGTGCGGCTGAAATCCGGCGATCCGATGATTTTCGGTCGCGCCGGGGAGGAGATAGCAGCGCTGGAGGCTGAAAATATCCCGGTCGAAGTCGTGCCCGGCATCACCGCCGCAAGCGCCATGGCCTCCCGTCTCGGTGTCTCCCTGACGCATCGCGACCACGCGCAATCGGTCCGCTTCGTCACCGGCCATTCCCGGCAGGGTAAGCTGCCGGAGAATATCGACTGGAAAACGCTTTCCGATCCCGCCGTGACCACCGTTTTTTATATGGGTGGACGAACCGCAGCCGAGATCGAGTCTTCCCTGCTTGCTCACGGCATGCCCGCCGCGACGCCTGTCGCCGTCATGATTTCCGTCAGCCGCGCGAACGAACAGCGCTGGTGCGGTTCGCTTGCGCAACTGGCTGCGGCCGTTGCGAGGCTGGGCGTGAACGAGCCTGTGCTGATCGGCATCGGTGATGCGTTCGGTGCCGCATCCTCGGCATTCGCGGGTGCCAGCGCGCAGGAGCAGATCACTAAGGCTATTCAGAAAGCCGGCTAATAAGTCTAGGGCAGCGCGGCGTTTTTGCGCTGGCCCGCAAGCCGCTCGCTGTCGGCGCTATAAACCGTCCCTTGACATTGGTTTTTCGTTCGCTCTTCAATAAAACGAAAAAATTGAAAGAGGAGGGAGGGTGAAATGCTGCTCACACCGCGTCAGGATGAAATCGTCACGCTGGCAAAAGCGAACGGGCGGGTGCTGGTCGATGAGTTGGCCGCGCGCTTTTCGGTGACCCCCCAAACGATCCGCAAGGACCTGAACGATCTCTGCGATACGCGGGTGCTGACACGTATCCACGGTGGCGCGCTTTTTCCGAGCGGCAACGAGAACGTCAAATACGAGGCGCGTCGTGCGATCGCTTCCTCCGAAAAACAGGCCATTGGTGCCGCTGCCGCTGCGTTGATCCCCAACAACTCGTCGCTTTTTATCAATATCGGCACGACGACAGAGGCGGTGGGGGAAGCGCTTTCGGACCATCATGAGTTGATGGTCATCACCAACAATATCAATGTTGCCAACAGGTTGCGGGTTTTCCCCGGCATCGAGGTGGTGATTGCGGGCGGCGTCGTGCGCGGGTCGGATGGCGGCATCGTCGGCGAGGCGGCGGTGGATTTCATCCGTCAGTTCAAGGTCGATTTCGCTGTCATCGGCGTTTCAGCGATCGATGAGGACGGCGCTCTGCTGGACTTCGATTTTCGCGAGGTCAAGGTTGCGCAGGCGATCATCTCCAATGCGCGCCATGTCATTCTGGTGTCGGACTCTTCTAAATTCGAACGCACCGCACCTGTGCGCATCGGCCATCTTTCACAGGTACACACCTTTATCACCGATCATTGTCCTGTTGATTCGATCCGTTCCATCTGTGCCGAGCATGACGTCCGACTGATCGAAACCGAGACGCGCGAGCCCTGATCCGGACGGCACCGGAATTTCGTTTGACATTCGTTTTGTCTTCAAATTAGATGTCCGTGCTTTCAATATGTCGATGGGGAGAGCGTCGATGAAAGCGTGGGAGGGTCCATGTCTGATGAGGCAATCCACGATATTTTCGTGATCGGCGGCGGCATCAACGGCTGCGGCATTGCGCGTGACGCCGTCGGCAGGGGGTATTCCGTTGTGCTTGCGGAAATGAACGATTTTGCTTCCGGCACCTCGTCCGCTGCCACGAAACTCATCCATGGCGGCTTGCGTTATCTCGAGCATTACGAGTTTCGTCTGGTTCGCGAAGCCCTGATGGAGCGCGAGGTGCTGTGGGCCATGGCGCCGCACATCATCTGGCCGATGCGCTTCGTTTTGCCGTTTCAGAAGGGTGGCGTGCGTCCGGCATGGCTCGTGCGGCTCGGGCTTTTTCTTTACGATCATCTCGGCGGCCGCAAGCTTCTGCCCGCCACCCGCTCGCTCGATCTGCGCCGCGATCCGGCCGGAAAACCGCTGAAACCGGTTTTTGCCAAAGCTTTTGAATATTCCGACGGCTGGGTGGACGATGCCCGCCTCGTGGTGCTGAACGCCCGCGATGCTGCCGATCGTGGCGCCTTGATCCTCAATCGCACGCAGGTGGTTTCGGCACGGCGCGAAGGCGCGTTCTGGCGGGTCGAAACGAAAAGTGCCGCCGGAGAAACCGCGACCTACAGGGCGCGCATGCTGGTCAATGCCGCAGGCCCCTGGGTGGACAAGGTTCTGGCTTCTACATTCGGCAAGAACAATGTCCACAATGTCCGCCTCGTGCAGGGCAGCCACATCATCGTGCGCAAAAAATTCTCCGATCCGCGCGCGTATTTTTTCCAGAATCCGGACGGGCGCATCATTTTCGCCATCCCCTACGAACAGGACTTTACACTGATCGGCACGACGGATCGCGACTATACCGCCGATCCCCGTGCTGTTAAGATCAGCGACGAGGAGATCAGCTATCTTTGCAGCGCTGCGAGCGAATATTTCGCCGAACCGGTTACGCCGGCCGATATCGTCTGGACCTATTCCGGTGTGCGGCCGCTTTTCGATGACGGCGCGTCGAAGGCGCAGGAAGCAACGCGCGATTACGTGCTGAAAACCGAAGGGGCTGAAGGCGAAGCGCCGCTTCTCAATATTTTCGGCGGCAAGCTCACCACCTATCGGCGGCTTGCCGAACATGCTCTTGAAAAAATCGGCGATGCACTGGGTGAAAAGGGCTCGTCATGGACGGCAGGCTCGCATTTGCCGGGCGGAAATTTCGGCGCCCAAGCCTATACCGGGGAGGTTACGTCCCTGCGGTCGCGTTATCCCTTTCTCGATGAGCGTCATGCCAGGCGGCTCGTCCGCTGCTATGGAACGGATGCGGTGTCTATAATCGGCAATGCGGGGGAGAAGGCTGCGCTGGGGCGATATTTCGGCGGCACGCTTTATGAGGCCGAGGTTCGCTGGCTGATGGCGCGGGAATGGGCGCTGACAGCGGAGGATATTCTGTGGCGCCGCACCAAGCAGGGGCTTTTCCTTGTCCCCGAAGAGGTGCGCGGGCTGGACGACTATATCGAGGACATTGCAGGTGGACGCTTGAAGGCAATCTGACGATCCGATTGAAAAGCGGAGGAGGCTTTGGATCACCATGCTTGAATTGCGAAACGTCTCGAAGATGGTCGGCGGTGAATATCACATTCACCCGACCGATCTGACGTTGCAGCGCGGAAGCCTGAACGTCCTGCTTGGACCGACACTTTCGGGCAAGACGACGCTCATGCGGCTGATGGCGGGGCTGGACAAGCCAAGCGGCGGCGCGATCCTTTTTAATGGGGAGGACGTGACGGGCTGGCCGGTGCAGAAGCGCAACGTCGCCATGGTCTATCAACAGTTCATCAATTATCCGGCGCTCAGCGTTTACGAAAACATCGCCTCGCCGATGCGTGTGGCCGGCAAAGATAAGGCAACGATCGACAGGGAGGTCAGGAAGGCCGCCGAACTTCTGAGGCTGACGCCCTATCTCGACCGCACGCCGCTAAGCCTTTCCGGTGGCCAGCAACAGCGCACGGCGCTTGCCCGCGCCATCGTCAAGAACGCCACTCTGGTGCTGCTCGACGAGCCACTGGCAAATCTCGATTACAAGCTGCGCGAGGAAATGCGTGAGGAATTGCCGCGCATCTTTGCGGAATCCGGTGCCATCTTCGTTTATGCCACGACCGAACCCTCCGAAGCCCTGCTCCTCGGTGGCAATACCGCGACCCTGAACGAGGGAAAGGTGACGCAGTTCAACCGCACGATCGAGGTTTACCGGCGTCCGGTGGATATCGTGACCGCGAAAATCTTTGCCGATCCGCCGCTCAACACCATCGAGGTCATCAAGACGGGCGGCGCCTTCACCCGCGCCGACCATGCGGTCGTCCCGGTTCCGGCGCACCTTGCCGCCATGCCGGACGGCCCCTTGACCATCGCTTTCCAGCCGCACCATCTTTTCCCACGTCAAAAGGGGCAGGCGGTGCAATCCATCCGGGCGCGGACGCTGATTTCAGAGATTGCCGGATCGGAAAGCTTCGTCCACGTCGAATTTTCGGGCCAGCGGTGGGTCATGCTGGCGCAGGGCATTCACGACATCGAGCCGGATACGGAGATCGAGCTTTTTCTCGATACGCGACATCTGATGGCTTTCGATGCACACGGCCGCGCCATCGAAGCGGCGTAAGGGGAGATCGATCATGGCACGCATCACGCTCGATCACATTCGCCACGCTTATAACGCCAAGGCGCAGGCGGCCGGCGACTATGCACTGAAGGAAGTGCACCATGAATGGGAGGATGGCGGGGCCTATGCGCTGCTCGGCCCTTCCGGCTGCGGCAAGACAACGCTGCTCAACATCATTTCCGGACTGCTTCGCCCTTCCGAAGGCCGCATCGCCTTCGACGGAACCGATGTCACCGACCTTGCCACCGAAGACCGCAACATCGCCCAGGTGTTCCAGTTCCCGGTCGTCTACGACACGATGACGGTTTACGACAATCTGGCCTTTCCGCTGCGCAACCGGCATGTGCCGGAAGCCGAAGTCGACCGCCGCGTACAGGAAATTCTGGAAATGACCGATCTTTCCGGCATGGCCAAACGCCACGCGCGCGGTCTGACAGCGGACCAGAAGCAGAAGATTTCGCTGGCGCGCGGGCTGGTGCGTTCCGACGTCAATGCCATCCTCTTCGACGAGCCGCTGACGGTGATCGATCCGCATATGAAATGGGTGCTGCGTTCGCAGCTGAAGCGCCTGCACCGCCAGTCGGGTTTCACCATGGTCTATGTGACCCACGACCAGACAGAAGCGCTGACTTTCGCCGACAAGGTGGTGGTCATGTATGACGGTCAGATCGTCCAGATCGGTACGCCCGCCGAACTCTTCGAACGGCCGGGACACACTTTCGTCGGTTATTTCATCGGTTCGCCCGGCATGAACGTGCTGCCCGCCAGCATCGATGGCGCAACCGCAATTGTCGGCGGCCTCGGCGTGCCGCTTGCCGGCATGCCGAAGGTTGACGCAAAGCAACGGATCGAGATCGGCATCCGCCCGGAATTCGTGAGGCTGGAGCGGGGCGGCATGCCGATCACCGTCGATGAGGTCGAGGATATCGGACGCCGGAAGATCGTTCGCGCCCGGTTTGCCGGCCAGAAGCTTGCGATTGTCGTTCCGGAAGAAGAGGAAATTCCGGCGGAAGCGGGTGTTCGCTTCGATCCGGCTGCCATCGGTGTCTTTGCCGATTCCTGGCGTGTGAAGATGGGGGCCTGACCATGGAAAAGAGCTGGAACAACAAGGCGTGGTTCATGGTGCTGCCGGTTCTGGTGCTGGTCGCCTTTTCCGCTGTCATTCCGCTGATGACGGTCGTGAACTATTCGGTGCAGGACACGTTCGGCAACAACCAATTCTTCTGGGCGGGAACGCAGTGGTTCCAGGAAATCCTTAGCTCCGACCGCTTCTGGAACGCACTCGGACGCAATCTGGTCTTTTCCGGTATCATATTGGCGATCGAAATTCCGCTTGGCATATTCATCGCGCTCAAGATGCCGAAATCCGGCATCGGCGTTCCGGTCTGCCTCGTCACGATGGCACTGCCGCTGCTGGTGCCATGGAATGTCGTCGGCACGATCTGGCAGGTGTTCGGCCGCAGCGATATCGGGCTGCTCGGCTATTACGCCAATCAGCTTGGGCTTGATTACAACTACGTCAATGATCCGGTCGATGCGTGGATCACGGTCGTCATCATGGACGTGTGGCACTGGACTAGCCTTGTCGTGCTCCTGTGCTACGCCAGCCTCGTCTCCATTCCCGATGCCTATTATCAGGCAGCAAGGATTGACGGCGCATCACGTTTTGCGGTGTTCCGGTTCATTCAGTTGCCGAAGATGAAGCGGGTGCTGCTGATCGCATTTCTGCTGCGCTTCATGGACAGCTTCATGATCTATACCGAGCCTTTCGTCGTCACCGGCGGCGGTCCCGGCAACTCCACCACCTTCCTGTCCATCGATCTCGTCAAGGTGGCGCTCGGCCAGTTCGATTTGGGGCCTGCCGCCGCCATGTCGTTGATCTACTTCCTCATCATCCTGTTGTTGTCCTGGGTGTTCTACACCGTGATGACCAGCCACGACGCGGAGACTTGAGACATGAGCGCCTCTGATGTCACCACAAGCGTGGAACTCAACGGCATCGGCAATCCGCCGGTGAGAGCCACTTCGGCGGGAATGGCGGGCCTTGCTGCGAATTCACGGTCACGCCGCCGCCACGGGCCATCGCGCTTTTCCTGGCTGGTACCGACGATCTATATCATCCTGCTGCTCGTGCCGATTTACTGGCTCATCAATATGAGCTTTAAGACGAACACGGAAATCGTCTCGTCGATGACGCTTTATCCGCACCAGCCGACGCTACAGAACTACCGCACGATCTTCACCGATTCATCCTGGTATTCGGGGTATATCAACTCGATCATCTACGTCGTCATGAACATGGTGATCTCGGTCTCGGCAGCGCTTCCGGCGGCTTATGCTTTCTCGCGTTACCGTTTTCTGGGCGACAAGCACCTGTTCTTCTGGTTGCTGACCAACCGCATGGCCCCGCCCGCCGTCTTCGCGCTTCCCTTTTTCCAGCTCTATTCGGCTTTCGGCCTGATCGACACGCACATCGCTGTGGCCCTGGCGCATTGCCTGTTCAACGTTCCGCTGGCGGTGTGGATTCTCGAAGGCTTCATGTCGGGTGTGCCAAAGGAGATCGACGAGACCGCTTATATTGACGGCTACTCCTTCCCGAAATTCTTCGTGAAGATTTTCATGCCGCTCATCGCTTCCGGCATTGGCGTCGCCTGCTTCTTCAGCTTCATGTTTTCATGGGTCGAGCTTCTGATCGCCCGCACGCTGACGACGACCGACGCCAAGCCGATTGCGGCGACGATGACGCGAACCGTTTCCGCTGCCGGCATGGACTGGGGCCTGCTGGCCGCAGCCGGTGTGCTGACGCTCATTCCGGGTGCGCTGGTGATCTGGTTCGTCCGCAATTACATCGCCAAGGGCTTTGCGCTGGGGAGGGTTTGACCATGACGAAGATGCCCGATTTTACCTGGATGGCGTGGACCTGGCAGACAGCCGCGTTTTTCGGCGCGATCGCCGTGCTGCTTATCGGCATGTGGTTCTGGGAATATTTCTCGCCCGGCGGCAATCCCCGTTTTGGCTTGCTGCGCTTTGAGACCACGCGCGGCGACCGGCTGTTCATTTCGCTGCTCGGCAGCGCTTTCATACATCTTGCATGGCTCGGGCTGGTCGGCCCGAACCTGTGGTGGGCTCTCGCTCTGTCAGCGGTCTACGCAATCGGCGTTTTCCGTTTCGTCTAGAGCAGGAAAGAAAGGTGCGGCGGAGGAAAACCGCACCCGGCAGACTTCATGCAATCGCAACCCTTGGGAGGACTGATATGCGACGGCATCTGATGACGACGACGGCAGCCATGCTGCTGGCAATGACGGGTTCCGCTTTCGCCGGAATGGAGGAGGCAAAGCAATTTCTCGACAAGGAAATCGGTGATCTTTCGTCGCTTTCACGCGGCGATCAGGAAAAGGAACTGCAATGGTTTGTCGATGCCGCGAAACCTTTCGCTGGCATGGACATCAAGGTCGTTTCCGAATCCCTGACGACGCATGAGTACGAATCCAAGGTGCTGGCCCCGGCGTTTACCGCCATCACCGGCATCAAGGTCACGCACGACATCATTCAGGAAGGTGACGTCGTCGAAAAAATCCAGACCCAGATGCAGACCGGTCAGAACCTTTACGACGGCTGGGTCAACGACAGCGACCTCATCGGTACACACTGGCGTTACCAGCAGGTACGCAACCTGACAGACTTCATGGCCAATGAGGGCAAGGACGTCACCAATCCCGGCCTTGATCTCAAGGACTTCATCGGCAGCGCGTTTACGACGGCACCGGACAAGAAGCTCTATCAGCTTCCCGACCAGCAATTCGCGAACCTTTACTGGTTCCGTTACGACTGGTTCAATGACGACAAGAACAAGGCCGATTTCAAGGCCAAATACGGCTATGACCTCGGTGTCCCGGTCAACTGGTCGGCCTATGAGGATATCGCTGAATTCTTCACCGGCCGTGATGTCGGCGGCAAGAAAGTCTTTGGCCATATGGATTACGGCAAGAAGGACCCGTCGCTCGGCTGGCGCTTCACCGATGCCTGGCTTTCCATGGCCGGCAACGGCGACAAGGGCCTGCCGAACGGCCTGCCGGTCGATGAATGGGGCATCAAGGTCAACGAAAAGTCGCAGCCGGTTGGTTCCTGCGTCGCGCGTGGCGGCGATACCAATGGTCCGGCTTCGGTCTACTCCATCGAGAAATATCTCGAATGGCTGAAGAAATATGCGCCGCCGGAAGCGCAGGGCATGACCTTCTCCGAATCCGGCCCGGTGCCGGCCCAGGGCAATATCGCCCAGCAGATCTTCTGGTACACAGCCTTCACCGCCGATATGGCCAAGCCCGGCCTGCCGGTCGTGAGCGAGGATGGTTCGCCGAAATGGCGCGTCGCACCTTCCCCACATGGCGTCTACTGGAAGGACGGCATGAAGCTCGGTTATCAGGATGTGGGTTCGTGGACGTTGATGAAGTCCACGCCCGACGACCGCGCCAAGGCCGCATGGCTTTATGCGCAGTTCGTGACCTCCAAAACCGTGGATGTGAAGAAGAGCCATGTGGGTCTCACCTTCATTCGTGACACCACCATCCACCACCAGAGCTTCACGGACCGGGCCGCCAAGCTCGGCGGCCTCATCGAGTTCTACCGCTCGCCGGCCCGTGTGCAATGGTCGCCAACCGGCACCAACGTTCCGGATTATCCGAAACTGGCGCAGCTTTGGTGGCAGGCGATCGGTGATGCATCCTCGGGTGCGAAAACCGCTCAAGCCGCGATGGACTCACTCTGCGCCGAGCAGGAAAAGGTCATGAGCCGTCTGGAACGCGCCGGTGTGCAGGGCGATATCGGCCCGAAGCTGGCGGAAGAACATGATATCGACTACTGGAACAAGGACGCCGTTTCGAAGGGCAATCTGGCGCCGCAGCTAAAGATTGCCAACGAAAAGGAAAAACCGGTCACCGTCAATTACGACGAACTGGTCAAAAGCTGGCAGAAGTGATTTCTGCGTGAAATCTTAAACCGGGGCGGCTTTGCCGCCCCGTCATTGCGTTTGAATGGGAGTAGCATAATGGGCGGTTATATTCTGGCGATCGATCAGGGGACGACATCGACGCGGTCGATGGTCTTTGATCGCGACATGCGGGTCATTGGTGTCGGACAGCGAGAATTTCCGCAGCATTTCCCGGCCTCCGGCTGGGTCGAACACGATGCCGAGGATATCTGGAAAAGCGTGCTCGAAACCATCCGGCTGGCGCTCGCCGATGCCGGCATCGCCGCTTTCGATATCGAGGCGATCGGCATCACCAACCAGCGCGAAACGACCGTGCTGTGGGACCGGAACACGGGTGAGGCCGTGCACCGGGCGGTAGTCTGGCAGGATCGCCGCGCCGCGCCGATTTGCGAGGATCTGAAGCGAAGGGGGCTGGAGCCGCTCTTTTCAAAAAAGACCGGATTGCTGCTCGATCCCTATTTTTCCGGCACCAAGCTCGCATGGCTTCTCGATCGTGTCAGCGGCCTTCGCGAAAGGGCGGAAAAAGGGGAAATCTGTTTCGGCACGGTCGACAGTTTCCTTATCTATCGCCTGACAGGTGGCCGTCGCCATGTGACTGACGCCACCAATGCCTCGCGAACGCTGATTTACAATATTGAAGACAATGCCTGGGACGAGGAGCTGTTGTCTATCCTCGACATTCCCCGCGCCATGCTGCCAGAAGTGCTGGATTGCGCCGCCGATTTCGGCGTCACGGACAAGTCGCTTCTGGGTGCGGAAATTCCGATCCTCGGCGTGGCCGGCGACCAGCAGGCGGCGGTGATCGGCAATGCCTGCTTCGAACCCGGCATGATGAAATCCACCTACGGCACCGGCTGCTTTGCGCTTCTCAATACCGGCACGGATCGCGTCGCCTCCACCAACCGGCTGTTGACGACGATTGCTTATCGCCTCGATGGCGTGACGACCTATGCGCTGGAAGGCTCGATCTTCATTGCAGGCGCTGCGGTGCAATGGCTGCGTGATGAGCTGGGCTTCATTTCGGTCGCCTCCGAAGTCAGCGCGCTTGCCGAAAAAGCCGATCCCAATCAGCGCGTCTATCTGGTCCCGGCCTTTACCGGTCTTGGCGCACCCTATTGGGATGCCGAGGCGCGTGGGGCGATTTTCGGCCTGACACGCGGCACCGGACCTGCGGAATTCGCGCGTGCGGCGCTGGAAAGCGTTGCCTATCAGACCTTCGACCTGTTGGACGCCATGCGCAATGACTGGGCGGGTGACAACGGCAAGACAGTTCTGCGGGTCGATGGCGGCATGGTTGCCTCCGACTGGACCATGCAGCGGCTGGCGAACATTCTTGCTGCACCGGTCGACCGGCCGGTATTTCTGGAAACCACCATTCTCGGTGCCGCTTGGCTCGCGGCGTCGCGCGCCGGCATCTGGCCGGACCGCGAGGCCTTCGCTGCCCATTGGAAACGCGACCGTCGTTTCAATCCCGACATGGATGAGACCGAGCGGAAAAACGCCATCGCCGGCTGGCGCGATAGCGTCGGCCGCTGCCTGTCGCGACGGGAAAACTGACGACGCTTATACGAAGCTGCCGGGTGCGATGCTCTTGCTGGAAACCAGATCGGAGAGGGCGCGCACCAGTTTCGCATCGGTACCCTTGCTAGGTTGAAGCACGAATTCCACATCTTCAAGCGCTGGCAATACGTCCGCCGCAATCTCCTTGAGGCCGGCGGGCGCCATGCTGCGTGGTTGCACGAGGATGCCCATGCCCGCCCTTGCGGCGGCGGTCAGTCCGCTGAGGCTGCCGCAGGTGCAGACGATCCGCCATGAAAGACCGGCCCGATCCAGCGCCTCCTGCGCCGCCTTTCTGGTAATGCTCGGCGGCGGAAAGGCGATCAGCGGCAGGGCGTCCGGCTGGCTCAGCATCCGCTCCGGGTCACGCGCGAGCCACACGAGAGGTTCGCGGTAAAGAAAGTGGCCGAGCTTGTCGCCGAGCCGGCGTTTGGCGAGCACGACATCCAGTTCGCCATTGTCCTGCATCTGGTAAAGAACGCCGCTGAGGGAAACCGTCAGTTCCAGATCCACCAGGGGATAGAGGCGGATGAATTCCTCCAGAATGGCGGTCAGCCGGCTGGCGACGAAATCCTCCGAAACGCCAAGCCTTAAGCGCCCGCGCAAACGGGTTTCGCTGAACAGCGAGGAGACTTTGCTGTCGATCTCCAGCATATTGCGGGCATAACCGAGCAGCGCCTCGCCTTCGCCGGTCAGCTTCACCTGATGGGTGCTGCGCGCGATCAGCCGGCGGCCAAGTGCTGCCTCCAACCTTTGAATATGCTGGCTGACGGTGGATTGGCCGATACCCAGCCGCTCGGCAGCCAGCGTGAAGCTGCCGGTTTGCTGAAGCATCACAAAGCTGGCAAGATGTTGAAGGTTCAGCATTTATCTGCAATCATGATAACTGTTAATCTTTGCATCCGAATTCATGATGAGCGATAGTGGCACGCGTTTCAAGCAAAACCGATGCCGGAAAGACCTCCCATGACCCGCTTCCTGCCCGACCGTTTCACCATGATGCTGGTGGCCACCGTGATTTTGGCTTCCTTTCTGCCGATCAGCGGCCAGCCTGCGGAATATTTCGGGCTTGCGACGAAACTGGCGATCGCAATGCTGTTTTTTTTGCATGGCGCGCGGCTTTCGCGTGATGTGGTGATTGCCGGCATTTTGCACTGGCGCCTGCATATGGCGATCCTTCTCGTCACCTTTGGCCTTTTCCCATTGCTCGGCATAGCAATCGGTTTCATTCCGGACAGCATTTTGCCGGCACCGCTTTATATGGGCGTGCTATTTCTCTGCGTCCTGCCGTCAACGGTTCAGTCTTCCATCGCCTTCACATCCATGGCGGGCGGAAACGTGCCTGCCGCGATCTGTTCTGCCTCCGCATCGAATATTTTCGGCATGGTGCTGACCCCCTTGCTGGTCGGCCTGCTGTTTACCGTGGGTGGCCATGGCGGCGGATTTTCGATGGATGCGTTCCTGCAGATATTCCTGCAACTGCTCCTGCCCTTCATCGCGGGCCAGGTGCTGCAGCCGTGGATCGGCGACTGGATCATGGCGCGCAAGAAATTGCTGTCTCCCGTTGATCGCGGCTCGATCCTGATGGTCGTTTATCTCGCCTTCTCCGACGCCGTGATCGAAGGCATATGGCAGACATTTTCCCTGCGAGACATCGGCGTCGTCATCGTCATCAATATTGTGCTTCTGGCGCTTGTCCTGTGCGTGACGATGTTCGGCAGCCGCGCGCTCGGTTTCAAAAAGGCGGATGAAATCACCATCACCTTCTGCGGATCGAAGAAGAGCCTTGCCAGTGGCGTGCCCATGGCGGGTGCCATCTTCGCCGGGCAGAGCATCGGCGCAATCGTGTTGCCGATCATGCTTTTCCATCAGATTCAGTTGATGGTCTGCGCGGTGCTGGCCCAGCGCTACGCCCGCAAGGCCCATGAAAAGGCGGCGATATTGGAAGCGGCCGGTGCGGAAGGCGCGGTGGCATCCACCCGCTGAAGAGCGAATTTTCATCAAACAAAAACGGCCCCTAATAGGGGCCGTTCGTTTGACATCCGGATCGGCTTAGTTGACCTGGGCCGGCGTGATCTGGGCTTCGATCGTCTTCGGCGCATCGGCGCTGTCGGACGAGATCGCAATGCGGCGCGGTTTCATGGCTTCCGGAATGTTGCGGACGAGATCGATGTGAAGCAGGCCATTCTTCAGGGAAGCGGCTTGGACTTCGACATGGTCGGCAAGCTGGAAGCGGCGTTCGAAAGCGCGCGTGGCGATGCCGCGATACAGGAACTCGCCTTCGGACGACTTCTCATCTGCGGCCTTCTCGGCCTTCACCGTCAGCGTATTGGCACGAGATTCGATGCTGAGTTCGGTTTCATCGAAACCGGCAACGGCCATGGTGATGCGATAGGCGTTTTCACCCGTCCGCTCAATATTGTAGGGCGGATAGGATTGCGCCTGTTCGGGCTGTCCGAGGCCGTCAAGCATCGAAAAAAGACGGTCGAAACCGACGGTGGAACGATAGAGAGGGGAAAAATCGACGTGACGCATGGTGTCCTCCTTATGAAGCGACTGTTTGCGGTTAATCCGGCGTCCCGTTCTGGCGACGGCCGGACATATGGCGCGGTCCCGTTCTGGCGGCCGCATGAATGAGATGGGAATGGCTTGCCGCCGCGTCAAGGGGGAGCGTCGAGGGCGAAAAGGTGAAGGGCAAGATGAACCATGGCTGAACGTCGGGTTCCGGCATCGTTCAGTTTGAGAGCCATAAAACTTCGGTCATCGGAGACATTCTCCGTGGGCAGAAGCAATAACGTCCCTTCTTCTTCTGTCTTATTCGCCGGAACCGCGACTGCTTTAACCGACGGTTCCGGCAATTTTTTCTTTGACCTTCGCTCGCCGCCGACCTATCCCGAGAAGGCATGAAAGCCGGAAAGACCGATGATCGAAGCCACATTGCGCGAGAGCGAAGACAACCCGGTTCCCGGCAACCATACCGTTGGTTATTTCGCCGGTCATGGCGGCAAACAGCTTCGATATGCAATCTTCCGCGCCAGCCGACATATTGCACGCGGAACCGTGGTTCTGCTGCACGGTCGAAACGAATGTATCGAGAAATATTTCGAAACCATCAACGATCTGACGGCCATGGGTTTCTGGGTCGCGACCTTCGACACGCGCGGGCAGGGCGGCTCCGAAAGGTTGCAGAAGAAGCCAGGCGCCGGGCATGTGCGGCGCTTTTCCGACTACCAGCACGATATAAGTCTCTTTCTCGAGCAGGTGGTGCTGCCGGATACGCGGCTGCCGTTCTTCATGATCGCGCATTCCACCGGCGCGCTGGCAGCGCTTGCCGCAGCACCCAGCCTGTCGAACAGGATTGACCGGCTGGCGCTTTGTTCGCCCTTTATCGAGCTGGACAGCCAGCAATCCGTTCCTTCGCCCGTCATTCGGCTGGTCGCGACCCTCTTAAGCCTCGTGGGTCTTGGAAAAACTCAGCTTGGCAAGGATCAGCGCGAACGGGATTTTGACGGCAACCCGCTGACCTCGGACGCCAGGCGTTTTGCCAGGAACCTCTCGCTGCACCGGCAATATCCGGAACTGTTCATCGGTGCACCCACGGCCCGATGGGTCTATGAGGCGCTGAAGGCCATGGGGCGGGTAACGCGTCAGGACCATCTGACGAATATAACCATTCCAACCCTCATTCTGGCGCCGATGCTGGATACGATCACGCCCTACAAGGCGCAGGAAGAACTGTCGCGCAATTTCCGGGCGGCCCAGCTTCTTTCCGTGACCGGCGCGCGCCACGAATTGCTGCATGAGCGCGATGTTTTCCGCAAACAGGCGCTGGCGGCCATCGATGCTTTTTTCGCGCCGGAATGATGCCGGGGATGGCGCGGTTGCGCCATACACCTTCAGCGATACCGTCTATAGTTTAGAGAGAATGGCGAGCGCCTGTTCGTGTACTGCTTTGGAGCCCGCAGCCAGAATGCGGCCGCCATTTTCCGGCCGGCCCCCATTCCAGGTGGTGATGATGCCACCGGCCTGTTCGATCACCGGAATGAGTGCGCCGACATCATAGGGCTTCAGGCCGGACTCGATCACCAGATCGACATGGCCGGCGGCGAGCAGGCAATAAGCGTAACAATCCACGCCATAACGGAAAAGGCGGACCTGATCCTCTACCTTTTCGTAAAAGGGCTTTTCTTCTTCGGTGAAGATATGAGGGGTCGTGGTGAACAGCACCGCATCCGATAGCGAAGCGCATTCGCGCGTATGAATCTTGCGCTCGCCGTCGGGTCCGAAATACCAGGCGGCTTTGCCGTCGGCAAAATAACGCTCTCTGGTGAAGGGCTGATCCATGATGCCCATCGCGGCGCGGCCGGCCGACTGGAAGCCGATCAGCGTGCCCCAGACCGGCACGCCGGAAATGAAGGCGCGTGTGCCGTCGATCGGGTCGATAACCCAGATATGTTCGCGGTCGAGACCAATGTTGCCGTGTTCTTCGCCAAGAATGCCGTGCTGCGGGAAATGCGCCTCGATGAGGGCGCGAATGGCGCTTTCCGCTGCCTGATCACCCTCCGTTACCGGATCGTAGCCGCCGTCCTGCTTGTTGGTGACGGCAATGCCCGTGCGGAAGCGGGGAAGCGTTTCAGCGCTGGCTGCATCGGCAAGTTTGAAGAAGAAATCCCGGTCGGGCAGCATGCGAAACCTCATTGCCTGAATTGTGTGACGAATGCATAGACCGGAATCGCATCCGTCGTCCACTCGTACCGATGCCATTGTGGCCGTTTCCATATTTTCAGCAAAAGCCTAAAAAATATGCATAAAATAAAATGATTGACAATTGTGCATATAATGCATAGCGTGACCCTGCAGTCTTTGACTGTAAATACCCTCCTTGGGTGTTTCCTCCCTAGACTTGACCGCGCTAAGGCGCGGTTTTTTTTGCCCGGCATGCGGCCAGGCGGTCTGAAAGGAGATCTGAAATATCCAAGAATTTGAGGCGTTATTCGGCGGCGAGTGAGGTTTCTATCGCGTATTCCGAAACGAAGGCGCCAAGCTGGCGCATGAAGATTTCAAGCGACGCCTGAATGGCTGGAAAGTCGGCTTTCTTCGAAAGCGTCTTTTCATCGACGTAAAGCGCCCGGTTGACCTCGATCTGCAGCGCGTGGAGGGAGCGGATCGGCCGCCCGTAATGTTCGGTGATGAAGCCGCCGGCATAGGGCTTGTTGCAGACCGCGACGAAACCCAGCTCCTCGAGGAAATGCAGGGCGGCGCGGGAGACTTCCTGGGAAGCGCTGGTGCCGTAACGATCACCGATAATCACATCCGGCCGCAGATTCGAGCCGGCGACACGAATATTGCCTGGCATCGAATGGCAATCGATCAGTACTGCCATGCCGAAATTGGCATGGGTGCGGGAAAGCAGCCTGCGCAGGCAGGCGTGGTAAGGTTTGTAAATCGTCTCGATCCGCGCCAGCGCCTCGTCGACGGGCAGGCGGTGGGCATAGATATCCATATTCTCGGCGACGATGCGCGGCACGGTGCCCAGGCCGCCGGCAACCCGCATCGAGCCGATATTGGCATAGGGCGGCAGAGTGCCTTCAAACATGCGCGGATCAAGCTCGTAAGGCTCGCGATTGACGTCGAGATAGGCGCGGGGAAAATTAGCTTTCAGCAGCGGTGCGCCGATCTCGGGTGCTGCGGCGAACAGCTCATCAACGAAGTGATCTTCCGAGCGCCGGATCTCGTGCGAATCGAGTCGCGCCGATTCCAGAAAGGAAATGGGATAACAGCGGCCGCTATGGGGGGAATTATAGACGAATGGCAGGGTTTGAACGGCCGGTTCCGTTACTTCGAACAGCTCGTATTCACCCGTTATCCAGTCCATTCAGGCCCATTTACCATGTCGCAAACAATCAGGATGTTCATGTTGCCAGTTACAGTGCGGCAAGTCCATACTATCGCCCATGCAGCGCTATACCGATTCTTATCTTCACATGATATTTACCGTGAAAATCCTATAATCGGGCTAGGGTATCTCAAACATTGAGCAGTTACGGTCACTTATGATGAATCAGAAAATTCTTCTCGCGGAAGACGACAACGATATGCGCCGCTTTCTCGTCAAGGCGCTGGAAAAAGCCGGTTACAAGGTTTCTTCCTTCGACAATGGCGCCAGCGCCTATGATCGGCTTCGAGAGGAGCCCTTTTCGCTGTTGCTGACCGATATCGTCATGCCGGAAATGGATGGCATCGAGCTGGCACGGCGTGCGACCGAACTCGATCCCGACCTGAAAGTGATGTTCATCACCGGCTTTGCAGCCGTCGCGCTGAACGCCGATTCGAAGGCTCCGAAGGACGCCAAGGTGCTTTCCAAGCCGTTCCATCTGCGCGATCTGGTGGATGAGGTCAACAAACTCCTTGTGGCGTAAGGGGTCTCGAAAAACCTTCACAAAACCGAAAAAAAGCAGTTGACGCATGAACAGGTTTTGTGGTCTATCCGCCGCCACGGAGGGCGTGTAGCTCAGCGGGAGAGCACTACGTTGACATCGTAGGGGTCACAGGTTCAATCCCTGTCACGCCCACCATCCGGTTTTCCTGACTTGTCAGGCGTTTGCGAGGTTGACGACACAACCCGCCTTTCTCCCTCCTTTATTTAACGCCTGATGCAAGAAATCATTTTTGGCATTCGGCACCGCGTCATTAGACAAACTCCTGAATTGAAAGAACATCTGGCCCGAGACGAGGAGGTGACTACCGATGAGTAACAGGTCGTTTTGGATATGGCTGTCGATGCTCGCAATACCGGTTTTCATCCTGATCGCGGCCCAGGTGGATACAAATTCTGCACCCTCGATCGGTGGCGGAGGTTATGACCTCGGGCCGTTCTTATATTCCTGGCTGTTGATCATTGTCACAGTTCTCTGGTCGCTTTGTGCTCTCGCGGCCGCAATAGTCTACCGAGACCGGATATCCTCGATACGAGCACTTGGATTAACGGCTATCGGACTTGTCACTTTCGCTGGCGTACTTCTTTTTTATCGAGAAAATCTTTTCTAAAATTATTGTAGTCGGGAGCAACATTGTTTCCGCCTATGTCGAGGCTGGGATTTGTCAGGTTCAAACCCGCGAACGCCGGCAAGGGCGATCCGGGTTTGACGCCATCCAACGGCTCGGTCTATCTCGGAACCTCTGTCTGTTGCCCAGCCTCACCGGCGACCCCGGCTTCATCCGGCAGGAGGATGAGGATCGCGATCGCGCATAGTGTCGTTACCGCTGCGAGCCACCAGCAAAGCGTTGAAAAGGCGGTCTGGTAGGCATCCTGTAAGACATTATTCCCGATGTGGGACGATATTGCCGCTGCTCCTGCCAGGTCTCCGACTGCCAGACGCTGCCCGGTCTGGTTCAAAAGAGATGTAGAAAGAGGCGCGAGCCGGCCGAGCGATGCCGAGATCAATGTTGACAGAGCAGCGCTGACGATTGCGAGCGCGATGCCTTCACCGGCGACCCGGACGGTGCTGAATATGCCGGTTGCCATTCCCGCACGTTCCACCGGCACGACGCTGACAGACAGGCCATCCATCAGGCCCCAGGGCAAGCCTGCTCCTATGCCGATGACGAGCATGGGCAGAACGATCATGCTGCCATCTTCCTCGGTGAAGCCGGCAAGCCAGACGAGGCCGGCGGCGGCGATCAACAGGCCAATACCGGAGAGCATGCCCGGTGAAACATGACGCGCCAGCATTGTCGTCACTATAGGCACCACAAGCATGGGAGCCGACAGCCCCAACATAATGAACCCTGCTCCAATCGGCCCATGTTGCTCGATGCCGATCAGGCGCAACGGAATGACGACCAGAAGAACGACGAAGCAGGCGCAGGTGGCGATCGGTAATAATTGCACGCCCACGAAGCGCGGATAGCGAAACAGCGAGAGATCCAGCATCGGCCGCACGGCCCGCATTTCGATCACGATGAAGGCTGCGAGTGAAATCACGAACCCTGCGCTGAAGGCGATGATGCCAGCGGGGCCGAGAACCGGCAGCTCGATCATCGCGACGGTGAAGAGGGTAAGTGTGAGGGTAAAGCTTGCGGCGCCCAGCCAGTCGAGTTCCGCCGCATCGGGATCCTTCGTTTCGCGCATCCGTGGCGGGCCGAGGATCAAGGCGAGGAGACCAATCAGACCGCCAGCGAGGAATATCGCCCGCCATCCGACTGTTTCGAGCATCAAGCCCGTCAGCAACGGGCCGGATGCAAGGCCGATGCCGAAGGTGGTTCCGAGCAATCCGAACGCTCGCGTCCTTGCATGGCCATCAAATTCCTGCGCAAGCGCAGCCGTTCCTCCGGCCAGGGCGGCGGCGGCGCCCACGCCCTGGCCGGCACGCAACAGGTCGATGATCCAGACCGAAGGCGCCAACCCAAGGGCGAAGGAAAATCCGGAAAACAGTGCAAGGCCAATCAAAAACACACGTCTTCTGCCATATCGATCGGCCAATGCGCCGGCCGCCATCAGAAGGCTTCCGAAAGCCAGCATGAAGGCATTGGTGATCCAGGTGAGAGATTCCGGCGATCCGCCAAGGTCCTGGCCAATCGCCGGTGTGGCAACCGCGCCGGCGGAGAAGTTTAAAGGAAGGGTCAAGGCGGCAAGACATACCGCCGCCAATACCGAATTTCGGCTGGCGACTGGCCTTTGAGGGGTGTCGATCATGAAAGCTCCAATAGTGAAGACGTGCGCGACACTCAGGTCGCGCATCTGGCTGCATTCTCATCAACCGATCTGAATTCGATAATCGGCCTCATGGGCCTTTCATTGCGGATCAGAATTCTCTAATCATTGGTCATGGATAAGCTGAGCGAGATCGATGCCTTTGTCCGGGTTGCCGAAAGGCTGAATTTTGCCAAGGCCGGGCAGAGCCTGGGACTTTCACCTTCCGCAGTCGGGAAAAGTGTCGCCCGGCTGGAGATGTCTCTGGGTGTGCGGCTGTTCAACCGCACTACACGGCAGGTCTCATTGACCAATGAAGGGGCAATATTGTTTGAGCGCTATCGGGCCATACTGACCGATCTGCGCGATGCCCATGAGGCGGTCACGGATAATCTGGCTTTGCCGCGCGGCAGTCTGCGCGTGACGCTTCCAACAATCGGATACCGCTTTCTGCTGCCGATCCTGCCCGAATTTCGACGACGTTATCCTGACATCGATCTGGAACTCGACTTCAACGACAGACGCGTCGATCTGATCGAAGGTGGTTTTGATGCGGCGATCCGCAGCGGCGAACTCGACGATTCCAGCCTGATGGCGCGACGTCTCGGGCCGTTTCGGTTCGTTTTATGCGCGTCGCCAGACTATTTTCAACGAATGGGCACGCCCCTGCACCCCGACCAGTTGCCAAAGCATGAAGCATTGCGCTTCCGCTTCCCCACCTCCGGCAGGTTTCAGGGCTGGCTACTGGAAAACGGCGACAATCCCTTGTCGAACATGCGCGTCGCTCTGACCTGTGGCAATATGGAGGCGGTACGGGCGGCGGCGATCGACGGGTTGGGCCTTGCTTATATGCCCGATTTTCTGGCGACGGACGCTGTCCGTGACGGTTTGCTGAAGACAGTGCTGAACGAACATCTTGCCGCACCGGGGCAGTTCTCGATACTTTGGCCGTCAGCGCGCTTCATGACGCCACGGCTGCGCGCTTTTGTCGATTTTGCGGCCGAAAAGCTGTTCGTCGAAACCTGATAACGAGTCGTTCGTTACGCGCCGCCCGCCACCTGTGAGGCATGGTGTCATCGCGTTCATCTGTCTTAAGTAACCGCAATGACCGCTGATGCCACAGCTTATCGGACTGTCACGCAAATATCCGCAATAAATTTCACCATGAAAAATAAAATGCAAAACGCATTGACGCGCGTTCTGTTTGCCGATATCTCAAACGTCATGCAATAAATTACATCGAATAAAATTTATTGCGACTAAGTCATTATCCTTGGGAGGGGAATATGCTGGCTTTTCTGAAATCGACCGTCGCTGCGGGTGTTTTAGCCGTGGCTGTTTCCGCTGGCGTCGGCTCTCAGGCCGCTGCTGCGGGCAAATTCGCCTGCGAACCGGGCGAGACCTATGTGATGAACGTGATGGTTTCCAGCCACCCCTATTGGGTGCCGGTCTTTGAAGGTTTCAAGCAGGCCGCAAAGGCGCTCGGCTGCGAGGCCGTTTTCACAGGCACGCCTGAATATGACATCACCAAGCAGATCGCTTCCTTCGAGCAGGAATTGGTGAAGAAGCCGAAAGGCATACTTCTCCATCCGATGCAGGCCGATCCCTTCATCGAGCCGATCAACAAGGCGATCGGCTCCGGCGTTTCGGTAACGACTTTTGCAGCGGATTCGCCGAAGTCGAAACGCACGGCCTACATCACCTCGGACAATGTGGCCGAGGCGAAATTTGCGGCTGACGAGATCGTCAAGAAGCTGGGCGAGAAGGGTGAATATGCCGTTCTCGAAAATCCGGGCCAGAGCAACCATGATCTGCGTGTCACCGCGCTGATCGATTATATGGGGCGCACCTATCCGGAGATGAAACTGGTCGGCCGCCAGGCGACCAACCAGGATGCGAACGTCGCCTATCAGGCGGTCGGTGCGATGCTGCAGGCCAACCCCAATCTCGGCGCATTGTGGATTCCCGAGGCCGGCTCGGCCGAAGGCGCGACGACAGCTGTTCTCGAGGCGAAAAAGAAGGTCCTGATCCTGCATGCGGATATCACCCCGGCCACGCTGGAACATATCAAGCAGGGCAATATCTACATGTCCGTCAATCCCAATCAGGGTGTTCAGGGCTTCATGGGTTTCATGAATACCTTTCTGGGTGCCCATTCGGATCTGATCGACCCGTTCAACGACTACAAGGTGTCGGGCTTCAACCCGATGCAGGTCCCTTCGATGGACAATGGTTTCGCGGTGATCACCAAGGCGAACGCCGCTTCCTTTGATCTCAACGAATATATGAAGGGGCGCTAACGCGCCGCCCTGAAACCGGCGAGGTTTAAGCCTCGCCGGATAAAGGGAAAGCAAGTCCGGGAGGAGGCGTTATGGACGAGGTCATCCTCAGCATGACGAATATTCACAAGGCGTTCGGCCCCGTGCGGGCGTTGCGCAGTGCTGCTTTTGAGTTGCGGCGTGGCGAAATCCACGCGCTGGCGGGTGAAAACGGTGCCGGCAAGTCAACGCTGATGCATATTATCGACGGTATTCTGCAGCCTGATGGCGGGGAAATCCTGCTGGACGGCAAGCCGGTGCGGATTTCCTCGCCCAATGCGGCAAATCGGCTCGGTATCGGTTTCGTTCATCAGGAGATCGCGCTTTGCCCGGAAATTTCGGTTGCCGAAAACATGTTCATGTCGGAGACCGGCCGGAGCCGATCCTGGTTCATGAATTATCGCGATCTTGGCAAGCGGGCAGCAACCATCCTGCGGGAAATCGGCGATATCGATCCTGCCAGCCGTGCCGGTGATCTGTCGATTTCGCAGCAGCAGATCGTTGAGATAGCCAAGGCGCTGACGCTCGATTGCCGTATTCTGATCCTGGATGAGCCGACAGCGGCTTTAACCGAGACCGAGGCCCAGATCCTTTTCCGGATCATGCACCGGCTGGCGGAACGCGGGATTGCGATCATCTATATCTCGCACCGCATGGCGGAGATTTTCGAACATTGCGACCGCATCACGGTGATGCGCGACGGCTGCCACATCAGGACAGCGAATATTGCGGAGATTTCTCCGGAGGAGGTCGTCAACAGCATGGTGGGCCGGGTGCTCGACAAGCTCTACCCGCCGAAACTTGCGGAAGACGAAAAATCGGATGAGGTCATTCTCTCGGTTCGCGGACTGAATGAAGGAAAGCGTGTTTTCGACGTCGATTTCGATTTGCGCCGGGGTGAAATCCTTGGGCTTGCCGGTCTGATCGGCGCGGGGCGAAGCGAGATCGCGCGGGCTATCTGCCGGCTGGAGGGAAAACCAAGGGGCGAGATCGCGCTGCGTGGCAGGCCGCTGCGGCTCAGAGATTATCGCGACAGCATCCGCGAGGGGCTGGTCTATCTGTCGGAGGACCGGAAGGGAGACGGGCTGTTTCTCAACATGTCCATCGCCGCGAACGTATCCGCGCTCGATGTCGGCAGAATATCGAACGGCATGGGCTTCATCGAGCGGCGCAAGGAAATGAAGCGCGCCGACGAGTTGGGACGCCGGTTGAAATTGCGGGCGAACAGCGTAGGCGACACTGTCTCGACCTTAAGCGGCGGCAACCAGCAGAAGGTGGCGCTGGCGAAGATGCTGTCAGTGGAACCCGAAGTCGTCTTTCTCGACGAGCCGACACGCGGGGTGGATGTGGGCGCGAAGGCCGAAATCCACCGTCAGATCCGGGAACTGGCGCGCGAGGGTGTCGGCGTGGTCGTCATATCCTCGGAGCTGCCGGAACTCATCGGCGTCAGCGACCGCGTGCTGGTCGTGCGCGAAGGGCGCATCACCGGCGAGGTCGAGGGTGAGGACATGACGGAAGAAAAGATCATGCAGCTTGCATCGATCAATATTGTAGAGAGCCCGGCGGGGGCCTGAGGGAGCGGAAAAATGGCAACATCGGAAACACCTTCAAGCGTCGCAGAAGTGGCGGTTCGCCGCACCGGCTGGTGGGAACCGGCGCTCAAGGCACGGGAAACCGGGCTTATCGTCATCATCCTCGCGCTTTTTGCGGTGATGTCCTTCATATCCCCGTATTTTCTGACCGTAGACAATCTGCGGGCGATGGCCATGGTCTTCGCCATCGAAAGCATCGTCGTGGTCGGCATGACGATCCTCCTGATCTCCGGCGGCATCGATCTTTCTGTCGGTTCCGTCACGGCGCTTGCGATGGTGGCGGCCGGCTGGCTGTTCCTCAATGGCGTCGATCCCTGGGTCGCTGCCGGATTGGCGATCTGCCTTACGACATTGGTCGGCATGGCCATGGGATTCCTGACTACAGTCATCGGCCTGCACCATTTCATCGTGTCGCTGGGCGTCATGGTGATTGCGCGCGGTGTTTGCCTTCTGGCAACGGGCGGGCGACCGCTCGGTCTGTACTCCCTGCCGCCGGAGTTCAAATTCATCGGGCAGGGCGCGCTTGGCGGCATTCCGCTGGTGCTGATCATATTCGCGGTGGTGGTCGTTTGCTTCGATCTGCTGCTGCGGCGCACGACCGCATTCCGTAAGGTATTCTATACCGGCAGCAATCCGAAGGCGGCGGCCTATTCCGGTATCCGCGTCGGCCGGGTGATGTTTGCCACCACCACGCTTTGTTCGATGCTGTGCGGTGTTGCGGGCGTGATCTACATGGCTCGTTTCGGGTCGGCCCAGCCGAGCTTCGGGGTTGGCATGGAACTCAATGTCATCGCGGCGGCGGTCATTGGCGGCGCCAGCCTTTCGGGCGGTTCGGGCACCATTCTTGGCGCGATCCTTGGGGCGATCCTTTTGTCAGTCGTCTCCAGTTCGCTTGCCTTGCTCAACGTGTCTGTCTACTGGCAGGACATCATCAGGGGAAGCATATTGCTGACTGCGGTTCTGTTCGACCACTATCTGGTCAGGCGTCGTCGCTGAGCGCCCGGCAAGCGCCCATGGGCAAGTGGAGAGATACGATCATGCTGGATACCAAGGACGACTTCGATCAACAGAGACAGATGTATTCCGTCCTGGTGCTGCATTTCATCGAGGGTGTGAAGCAGTCGGAGATCGCCGAGCGGCTCAATCTTTCCCACACCAAGGTGAACCGCATGATTGCGGCGGGCCGCAAGGCGGGCATGGTGAAGATCACCATCGCCAGTCCCTATCAAAGGCTGGTGGATCTCGAAAACGAGATCACTCGCCGCTTTGGCCTCAGGCAGTCGGTGGTGACGCCAACGGTTTCCGATAATCCGGAAACCGCGTTGCAAATGGTCGGGCGGGTGGCCGCCAACCACTTGCTGGAGACCATCCGCGACGGCGACGTGATTGCGATCACGGGCGGCAAGGCGGTCAGTGCGGTTGTCGACAATCTGGAGGCGGAGCGCCGCTTCGATGTGCGGGTGGTGCCGCTGACCGGCGGCGTGCAGGGCAAGCACTATACGGATGTGAACCATCTCGCCACCCAGCTGGCGGAAAAGCTCGGCGGCAGTGCGTCGCTTATTCATGCGCCGCTGTTTGCCGAGGATGAAGAACAACGCGATCTCCTGATGAACGTCGCGTCGATCCGCGAGGTGTTCGATCTGGCCCGGCAGGCACAGGTGGCGCTGGTCGGCATCGGTTCGGTGGAGGCGCCCGGATCCGGTTATTACGATCTCCTGCCGGATGCGGCGCGGGGCGGGCAGGCGCTGGTGGATGCGGGCATTGCCGGCGAGTTTCTCGCTCATCTCACCACGGCGGACGGGCAGCTGGCACGGATCGATCTCAACTCGCGTGTGGTGGCGCTGGACCCCGGGCAGCTTGCCCGGTGCCCGAACATCATCGGCGTGGCGGCCGGGGCCATCAAGGCCGGACCGGTAGCGGCTACGCTCGCAGGCCGCTATCTGACCTCGCTCGTCGTGGACGAGGTGATCGCCGGTTATTTACTGGATCAAGAAGAAGGGGAAACTTCGTGACGGACAAGGCTATATTGACCCGGACGATCGGCGGCAGCGGTATCAGCGCATCCGCCGTTGGGTTAGGGACCTGGGCCATCGGCGGGTGGATGTGGGGCGGCACCGACGAGCGGCAATCTATCGCCGCCATTCAGGCCTCTCTCGATGCCGGCATTTCCCTGATCGACACCGCGCCAGCCTATGGCATGGGACTTGCGGAAACCATCGTCGGCAAGGCGATTGCCGGCAGGCGCGACAAGGTGGTGCTGGTCAGCAAATGCGGGCTTGTCTGGCATCTGAATGAGGGCGCCTATTTCTTCCACCAGGACGGCAAGCCCGTTCACCGTTATCTCGGCGCCGCTTCGATCCGGCATGAGGTCGAAGAGAGCCTGAAGCGGCTCGGAACCGACTACATCGACCACTATGTCACCCACTGGCAGGATGCGACGACCCCGATTGCCGAGACGGTGGAAACGCTTGTGCGCCTGAAGGACGAAGGCAAGATCCGCTCTATCGGCGCAAGCAACGTCTCACAGGACGATCTTGCGGCCTATATCGCTACAGGTGCGCTGGATGCCATTCAGGAAGAATATTCCATGGTGAAGCGTGATATCGAGACGACACTCCTGCCACTTTGCCGACAGAACGCCGTTTCGGTCCTCAGCTACTCTTCGCTGGCGCTCGGTCTTCTGTCCGGTAAGGTCGGGCCTGAACGGGTTTTTGCAGGGGATGATCAGCGCAAGGGCAATCCGCGTTTCAGCCAGGTGAACCGCGAGAAGATCGCGCGGCTGATGCAGGCACTGGAACCCGTGGCAGCGGCTCACGGCGCCTCTGTCGCGCAGGTGGTGATTGCCTGGACGATAGCCCAGCCCGGCATAACGTTCTCATTGTGTGGTGCGCGCGATCCGGCTCAGGCGGTTGAAAATGCTGCCGCCGCCCGCCTGCGCCTCACGGAAAGCGAATTGGCTCTCATTAGCGCCGGCGTTGCTGGGCATCTCGTGGGGCTCGATGCGTAAAACATGTAGCTGAGACGGGGCCTCCGGCGAATAGTCCATAATTTTCGTCACCCCTCTCTTACGTCGCTTTAAATGGTCAACAACATTGGGACGTTGGTATTTAGCCAGCGAACGGTATTTCTATGCCCAGTTTTCGCGAGGACGCTCTCCGCCGCATCCGGCAAGATGGTGATTTCGACGCCGTCGTCATCGGCGGCGGCATCAATGGCATCGCCGCCTATCGCGATCTTGCCCTACAGGGGCTGCGGGTGCTTCTGGTAGAGCGCAACGATTTCTCCTCCGGCTGCAGCGCCGCGCCCTCGCGCATGATCCATGGCGGCCTGCGTTATCTCGAAAACGGTGAATTCGGCCTCGTGGCGGAATCATTGCGGGAGCGCGATGCGCTTCTGACACTCGCGCCGCATATGGTTCATCCGCTGCCGACGACGATCCCTATTTTTTCGACGTTCAGCGGCCTGTTCAATGCGGCGGCCACCTTTGTCGGGTCCGGCGGCAAACCCGCCAGCCGGGGTGCGCTTGCCATCAAGGCGGGTCTGATGCTCTATGACTTCGTCACCCGCAGAAACCGCATCCTGCCCCGCCACGAATTCCGCAGTGCGCGCAAGACCTTGCAGCGCTGGCCGGGCCTGACGCCTGACATCAGATATTCGGCCACCTATTACGATGCGTGGATAAGCCATCCGGAAAGGCTTGCGCTGGAGCTTCTGATCGACACCCGTTTCGACGCGCCGCGAAGCGTCGCGCTGAACTATGCCGAACTTATCCGCCTTGATGACCACTATCATCTTAAGGTCGAGGGCACGGACGAAACCTTCCCCATCCAGCCAAGCATCATCGTCAATGCGACGGGCGCCTGGATCGATGAGACGATCGGCACGCTGACTGCTGCCCCGGCTGCGGACAAAGCAAAACCGACCGTTTCCGGCACCAAGGGATCGCATCTGATCCTCGCTAACGCGGCGCTCCTCAAGGCTCTGGACGGCCATATGATTTTTTTCGAGAATGCCGACAACCGCGTCTGCATCCTCTTTCCCTATCTCGGCCGCGTTCTTGCGGGTTCGACCGATATCAAGGTGGATCGTCCCGAACGGGTGCGGTGCGAGCCGGAGGAGCGTGACTATATCCTTGAGGCCATCCGCCAGGTCTTTCCGCAGATTGCGATCGACCAGTCTGACATTGTCTTCAGTTTCAGCGGCATACGTCCCCTGCCGCGCAGCGATGCCGCCTTTACCGGAAGAATATCCCGCAGCCATTTCATCCACCGTGTCGAGGGTGACCCGCCGCAGCTCTGCATGATCGGCGGCAAGTGGACGACGTTCAGAGCTTTTGGCGAACAGGTGACTGACGAGGTTCTGGCCTTTCTCGAACGCAAACGGCTGACCGGCACCATGAACCGCCCGATCGGCGGTGGCAGGAATTTCCCCACCGGTGCCGGACGCCTGCCGGCCCTGCTGTCGGAGGAGTTTTCAATCAGCAAAGACCGGGCGGAACATCTGGCATCGGCCTACGGTTCACGCGCGCTCGAATTGATGGGCTTTTGCCGGGGTCGCCCGGATGACACGCCGCTTTGCGAAAAGCTGCCGATCACGGCTGCAGAGGTGGTCTGGCTGATCCGCTCCGAACATGTCCGGCACCTGACTGATCTCATCCTGCGACGCACGACACTCGCCATCACCGGCGTGATCGACGCCGAGTCGATCCACGCGATCCTCGATGTCACGGCGCGCGAGCTGGGCTGGGCGCCACAGAGGGCGGCAGAGGAGCGGCAGCGGCTCATTGATGAACTCGAGACCTTTTATGGGGTCACGGCGGCAATGCTTCAACACAGATGCAAGGAGAATGCATGATGATTCGAATTTCGAAAAAGGCGCGCATGAACCGGCTGTTCCGCAACGGCGGATGCCTGGATGTGGCCATCGATCACGGGGTTTGCAACGAGCCGAGCTTCCTCGTCGGGCTGGAGGATATGGCGCAAACCGTCGACAGGCTGGTGGAAGCGGGTCCCGACGCGATCCAGATGGCCTATGGGCAGGCCGACCTGTTGCAGCAAAGGCCGGAGCGCGACAAGCCGGCGCTCGTCATGCGCATCGACATGGGCAATCCCTATAATTCGACACGCCACCGGACCATGTGGTCGCAGCTTCAAAACTATCACGATCCGATCATCGGCGCGCTGGAGATGGACGCAGCCTGCGTTGTCGTCAATCTGTTCATGCTGCCGGACGAGCCGGACCTGTTTCGCCAATGCGTCGAGAACATCAGCCGCGTGCGCGCCGATTGCCATCGTTACGGCATGCCGCTGATGATCGAGCCGCTGGTTATGCTGCCCAATGATGTTCGCGGTGGTTATCAGGTCGATGGCGACGCCGAAAAGATCGTCACGCTGGTACGTCTTGCCTCGGAAATGGGAGCCGATATCATCAAGGCCGATCCCACCAGCGATCCGCATGATTTTCACAAGGTGGTCGAGGCCGCGCGGTGCCCGGTGCTGGTGAGGGGCGGGGGGCGTGAGGACTTGCGCAATGTGCTGGCGAAATCGGCGGCTCTGGTGGCCGAGGGCGCGAACGGGATGGTTTATGGGCGCAACATCTACCAGCATGACAACCCCAAGGCCGTTGTCGCGGCCTTGATGGCCATCATCCATCAGGGTGCGGGTGGTGAGGAAGCATGGGATATCTATAATCGTGGCTGATAAAAATCACATATTGGGTCTGGATGTCGGCAACACGGTGATCAAGGCCGTGCTGTTCGACACGGCGGGCCGGCAGGTCGCGCAACATGCCATTGATGGTCATTCGACATTTCCCCAGCCGGGTTACGTCGAGCGCGATCTCGAGGAATTGTGGCGGAACGGATGCGAGGCGATCCGCCAGCTTCTGGCAAAATCGTCGGTCGATCCCCGGAGCATTTTGGCGGTGGGCTGCGCGGGTCATGGCAACGGCCTTTACCTTCTCGACAAGGAGCAGCAGCCCCTGATCGGCATCCAGTCGCTCGACAGCCGCGCGGCCGATGTGGCGGCGGAGCTTGACCAGAAAAGCGGAGCGCAATTGCAGAACCGTTGCCTGCAAAGGCCATGGCCTGCACAGACGCCGAGCTTGCTGGCCTGGGTGAAACGACATGCACCCGATATGTACACCCAGATCGGCACCGTCCTCTTCTGCAAGGATTTCGTCAATTTCCGCCTGTCGGGCAGTCTTGCGAATGACATCTCCGACCTCAGCGGCGCAGGGCTGCTTGCTTTCCCGGAAGCGCTGCTCGACCGGGAACTCCTGTCGCTCTATGGACTTGAAGATGCAATTGCCTTTTTCCCGCGCCTGGTGGAATCGGCGGATATCGTCGGCCATATCACAGTGGAGGCTTCGGCTCTGACGGGGCTTTCCGAAGGTACGCCCGTCATCGGCGGTTTCTTCGATGTCGTCTCCAGCGCCATGGGATCGGGCGTCATCAATGCCGGGGAGGCATCCATCATCGCGGGCACCTGGAGCATCAATCAGGTTTTTGCGGACAAGCCGGTCGTCAGCCCCGATGTCTTCATGGTCACCACCTTCGGCCATAACCGCTATGTCAATATCGAATCCAGCGCCACCTCCGCCGCCAATCTCGAATGGTACGTGCATCGTGTTCGCGGCGACCATGGCGACCATGCCTTCGAGCGTTGCAACGAACTGGTCGGCTCCGTCACGCAACGCGCCGACGATCCGTTCTTCCACCCGTTTATTTTCGGCTCACGGCTGGGTGCGGAATTTCGTGGTGGTTTTTACGGTCTGGCCGGATGGCATGGCGAAGGCCATATGCTGAGAGCCCTGTTCGAGGGTGTGTGTTTCGAACACCGCCGCCATATCGGCGTCCTGCGTGAAGCGGGCCTGCCGGTTGACGGCGCCGTGATGTCCGGCGGCGGTTCCCGCAGCCAGCACTGGCCGCAGATCATGGCAGATGTTCTGGAAATTCCCCTGCGTGTCGCGGAGGCCCGGGAGACCGGCGCGCTCGGTGCGGCCATCGGTGCGGCCGTGGCGATCGGTCTCTATCCCGGCTATGAAGAGGCGGTCGCGGCGATGACGCGTGTGGCAAGCGCCTACACACCGGATGCAGGGCAAATCCCGCATTATCGGCGGCGTTACGGCCTCTACACACAATTGACGGACCAGTTGCGCGGCTTCTGGAAGGCTCTGCGTCTACAGTAATAAAGGTTTCCCATTTTGCGGTTCAGCGGTGCGCAATCATGCGCATCGCATCGACGGTGGGTTGCCTATAATATGAATGGTTTTATCCGAATATCGCATAATATACTGTATATGCTGAAATATTAAGGTTCTATAATGAATTGCTGTTTAATTTGTCTAGTTAAATATATGATCTAAAGTAATTTTTAAGTATAGCTTCATAATATTGTCTACCTGGCCGGTCGCTGACAGTTTCGGGGCATCCGCAACGGCCTCAGCCGTCGCGGCAGGATTTTTTGGGGGGTGGACATGCTATTTAAATCGACTACGGGCCGGAATATCTTCGCAGTTGCTGCGTGCGGCGTCATTGCAACGATCGCGGCTTCGGCCGTGCTGTTTTATCGGTCCTTTGAGGATACGAGGGTCAACAGCATTGAGCGTATGCGGCAGATCGCCCACGCCGAAGCCTTGACGACCGAGAAGAATATCGGCGGCACGATCCATATCGTAAATAGTCTCGCTTCGGTTCTGGAATCGATGAAGCAGACAGGCGACGCCGATCGGGGCAAGGCCGATCAGCTTATCCGGCACATGCTGGTAAACAATCCCGATGTGCTTGGCCTTTGGACTGGATGGGAGCCAAACGCGTTCGACGGCAAGGATGCGGACTTCGCCAACAGGGAGGGAAATGATGCGACCGGTCGTTACGTGCCCTATTGGGTGCGCAGCGGTGACAAAATAAGCAACACCGCGTTGGTGGATTATACTACCGCAGGTCCGGGCGACTATTATCAATTGCCCTTCACACTGAAGAAAACAGTTGTCATCGAACCCTATTCCTATGCGATCGATGGCAAGGAGGTTCTCATAACCTCTGTCGCCAAGCCGGTTGTCGTTGATGGCAAAGTGCTGGGGGTTGCCGGCCTCGATCTGTCGCTGGCGGAAACGAACAGGGCGCTGTCGACCGTCCGGCCGATGGGAACGGGCTTCGTGAGCCTCATCAGTGGAGGCGGCAAGATCATCAGCCATCCCGATGCGGCGATAATGGGGAAAAATCTCGCAGATGGCGGCACGCAGACCGTGGGCTGGGATCAACTGATCGCCAATCCCGGTACAGAACGGGAAATGACGGCGCAGGACGGAACGGTTTCCCTTGTCATCGCCTTGCCGGTCATGCTCACCGGCGACATGAAGTGGTATGCAATCGTTTCGGTGCCGGAAGACACCGTCTTTGCGCAGCTGCATGCGATGATGCGCGACGCCGCCTTGACAATCGTGACGGCGGCCGTGCTGCTGGCGCTGGCCGGCTGGTTTATTGCGCGACGGTTCATCAACCGCATCGCCAACGTCATCGATGAAACCGCCCAGATCGCTCAGGGAAATCTGGAACTGACGCTGAAGGATATAGAGACCAGGGATGAGATCGGTGATCTTGCCCGCTCGCTTGACGTTCTGCGCGAAAGCAATCGTGAAAAGGCCTCGCTGGAGCGGGAAGCGGAGGCCAACCGCACTCTTGGCGAAGAGGAGCGTGTGGCCCGCGAACGCAAGGCTGCCGATGAGGCGAGCGGCATCCGGTTCGCCGTCGACAGTCTGGCCTATGCGCTGGCCAGGCTTGCGGATGGCGATGTGTCCTGCCGTATCGAGGATCCTTTTGTCGATCGGTTCGATGCCGTACGCAACGATTTCAACGGATCGGCCGGGAAATTGCAGCGCGCGCTTTTGCGGGTATCGGACAACGCCTCCGGCATCGATGCCGGTGCCAATGAAATCAAGTCGGCGTCGGATGATCTGGCAAGGCGAACGGAGCAGCAGGCCGCTGCCGTGGAGGAAACCGCCGCAGCCCTTGAAGAGATCACGATAACGGTGAAAGACGCCGCGAACCGGGCGCATGAGGCGGGTCGGCTTGTCTCGCGCACACGCATCGGCGCGGAACGATCGGGCGAGGTCGTGCGTCAGGCGGTGATCGCGATGGAGCGGATCGAAAAATCGTCGAGCGAGATTTTCAACATCATCGGCGTGATCGACGAGATCGCTTTCCAGACGAATTTACTGGCGCTCAATGCCGGCGTGGAAGCGGCGCGTGCCGGTGAGGCTGGCAAGGGTTTCGCCGTGGTGGCGCAGGAGGTGCGCGAACTTGCGCAACGCTCCGCCGGTGCGGCGAAGGAAATCAAGTCGCTGATCACCAAATCCAACCAGCAGGTCGAAGAGGGCGTGCATCTGGTTGGCGATACCGGCAAGGCGCTCGATGTGATCGTTGCCGAAGTGCAGGAGATCAACCAGCACGTCGCCGCGATCGTGGAATCCGCCCAGGAGCAGTCATCCGGCCTCCAGCAGATCAACATGGCCGTCAACCAGATGGATCAGGACACGCAGAAAAACGCCGCGATGGTCGAGCAAATGACCGCCGCAAGCCACAATCTGGCAGGGGAGGTCGATGCGCTGAACCGGCTGCTCGGCCAGTTTGAGCTGGGCTCGGGCACCGGCGCTCATCGCGGGGTTCTCGAGGCGGCCTGATCGGCCGCCCCGAAGTCCAGTTCGCCTTCTGATGGGTTCAGCCCATCGGGAGGCGCCTGACGAAGCGCTGTTCCAGAACCTCGCTTCCCCACTGACTGCCCGGACGTTGCTCGACGCATGCGAAACCATGGGTCTCGTAAAGATGCCGTGCCGCTGCAAGGCCGTTGAACGTCCACAGATGGGTTTCGGTAAAGGCCTTCTCATCCGCGAAGGCGAGGGCGGTCGTCAACAGCCTGCGACCAACGCCTCCTCCGCGCACGCCATCATCGACGATGAACCAGCGTAGATGCGCGGCTCCCGGTCCAAGGTCCTCACCGTCGATTGCCACCGAGCCGATGATGTCCTCACCCCGCATCGCGACCCAGATCGCATTTTGCGGGTTTTCGAGCCGATTGCAAAAGGAGGCGAGACCTTCGGCAACAACGGATTCGAAACGCTGGCCGAAACCTGATGTCCGGGCGTAATACAGCGCATGCATCTGTGTGATGCGGGCAATGAGGCCCGGCCTGTAACCTTCGGTGATCTCGATTGCGGGAGCCGCAGCATTGGGTCTGTCTCCCAGCGCGTCAGTGTAAAGGCGAAGTCCTTCGAGGATCGTTCGGCCGTCCGCAGGCGCGAGCCGCGTCAGCGCCTTCGATACCTGCCGGTTTGCAAAGGCGTGAATGGCGCCAACCCGCTCTTGCCCTCGCCGGGCCAGACGCAGCCGCTTGATGCGGCTATCCTCTTCGTCCGTCTCTTCCAGAACGTCGCCCGACAGAACGAGTTTGCGAAGCATGCGGCTGATGCTCGATTTTTCAAGCCGAAGCAGCTTCCCAAGGTCACGCGCCGTAATGCCCGGAAGCGTCTCGATCTCGATCAGGGCATGCACGGCGGAGGGTGGCAAATCGGTGCCGGCGAAATCTCCACCCATAAAACCGAGTTCGCGTACGAGCCGGCGGGAGGTGGAGCGGATATCATTTATGGGACAAGTTTGTTCAGACATGCCAAATCCATTATAGTTGCATAGTGCAACCATAATCACGTCAATGGAGCTTGCCAAGATTGCTGTCGCGAAAAAAGTCAGTTTTCTCCGCGAAAGTTGCGGCATCTATCATGGAACAACGGAATATGATGGCTAATCGATACCGCCGATGACGTGACAGTCCTTTAAGCTCGCTCTTGCGGTGGTTGCGGGATCATTTGCCGCAGATGATTAGTCGGCTATAGGATGGATATGCCCGATACGCCCCGATTTTTCCGCTATACCATTTTAGCCGCGATGTTCCCGGTCGCAGCCCTCGGTATCGTGGGAACACCGAACGAATATCGCGCCATCGGCATCGCGGCCGTTGATTGTGACGGGCCAATGTCCGTTCTGATCGCCGCCGTACCGGCACTTGTGGTCTATTGGCTTGTTGGCTGGACGTTTCTTTCCGGGGGCAAGCGCCGCCGTTTCCTGATTTCAGGTGGCGTTTGTGGGCTGGTTTGTCTGGCACTTGTCTGGAGCATTGGCGCGGCGCTCCAGGAACAGCGGAGAAATATGGCTGAAATGGCCTGTGATTCCCGGTTGTGACGATGCCTTGAATCACAGGTCTGGAGCGGGATTTCGGACGAATTAGTCGCGGAACCGCAGGTTCCGGCGTGTCAGCTGGTCTACGGTGGTGCAGCCCATCAGTTTCATGCCTCGCTCGATTTCGACGCGCATCTGCTCGAGCGCCCGCTCGACACCGGCCTGTCCGGCAGCCGCGAGCGGGAAAAGGTAATAGCGACCGAGACCAACGGCCTTCGCTCCCAGAGACAGGGCTTTGAGGACGTGCGTTCCACGCTGCACGCCACCATCCATCATCACGTCGATCCGGTCGCCGACCGCATCGACGATCTCGGCCAGCTGATCGAAGGCGCTGCGCGAACCGTCTAGCTGGCGACCGCCATGATTGGAGAGCACGATGCCGCTGCAGCCGATCTCGGCGGCGCGCCTGGCGTCGTCCACGGACATGATCCCCTTCAGGCAGAACGGCCCGCCCCATTCGCGCACCATCTGCGCCACATCGTCCCAGTTCATGGAAGGGTCGAGCATTTCGGTAAAATAGCGGCTGATGGAAAGCGCACCGCCGTCCATTTTAATGTGGCCGTCGAGCTGTGGCAGACTGAAGCGCTCATGCCGTAGATAATTGATCCCCCAGGCCGGCTTGATGGCGAATTGGGCGAGGCCGGAAAGATTGAGTTTGAACGGAATGGCAAAGCCGGTGCGTTTGTCGCGCTCCCGATTTCCGCCCGTGATGCTGTCCACCGTCAGCATCATCGTCTGCACACCGGCGCTCTTGGCGCGCGCCATCATATCGCGGTTGAGGCCGCGATCCTTGTGAAAATAGAACTGATAGACCTGTGGGCCGCCGCTGATCCGGCGCGCTTCCTCAAGGCTGGTGGTGCCGAGGGAGGAGACGCCGAACATCGTGCCGCATTTTCCGGCTGCCGCAGCCACCGCCCGTTCCCCCTGATGATGGAAGAGACGTTGAAGGGCCGTCGGGGAACAATAGACCGGCATCGACAGCTTCTGCCCCATGACGGTGACAGACATGTCCACATCGGCTACGCCCCGCAGGACATCGGGAACGAGATCGCAATTGTCAAAGGCGGCCGTGTTTCGCCGGTACGTCACCTCGTCGTCGGCAGCGCCATCTATGTAGTTGAAGATCGGTCCGGGAAGACGCTGTTTTGCCATGCGGCGAAAATCGTGGAAATTGTAGCAGTCTTTAAGTTGCATCTGTTACTCGACCGGTCCGGTTTGAAAGCTCTCGAAAGATGGTCCGAAACCTATACCGGGGATTTCGGGCGGGCAATCGTGCCTTCGACGATTTCCGCACTGTCTGAGAGGCGGTCCGAGGGTAAAGCGGAGTGCGGATGTGCACCTGACGGCATTCATTGCGAAAAACGATGGACGCCCCGTGGCCTGAACGGCAGGAGCTGTTCGGCATCGAGGAGCTTCGCCGCCAGCCAGATGACCGACATCCACATTTCAGTGCCCTGAAGTCCGGGCGGATGTCCTTCAGCGAAGGCAAATCCCCTGTCTTTTTTCCACCGCCCGCGGTTTCTCGTGAGAGTTTCGCGGGCGATCTTTTTCGCCTCGTCCCGTCGGTGATCCGTCTGTTTCAGGCATAAAAGAAGGGGGTGGATCGTATCGAGAAGGTTGCAGGCATTAAAATCCTCGCCATGAAAACCGGCATGGGCGCGATAATTGGCGATGACGGAGTCTATCGCCGCTTCCGGATAGGGAAGAGGCAGGTCGAACTGGGCATATGAACCGCGCGTAAGCCGGTAAAAACCGTTGACGGGTTGAAGCAGGCCCTGTCCTGATGTCGGCAGGCCCCAGAGACCGGTGGTTTTATCCGCATGCATTGCCAGCCAGCCGAAAAGCGCGTGGCGGTTGTTGCCCGATGTGAAATAGCGACCGTTGAAGTAAAGCGCCGTGGCGATGGCATCGACGGTCGCGCCGCAATGCCATGCGCGGTTTTGCCAGGGCAGGCTCTCCAGCAGAAGGGTGAGCGCATCCGCGTTCATATCCTCCACGAAAGCGATCGGTTGTTGCGGCGCGTCATCGAAACATTCGAGGGCGTATCCAACGGCCAGAATATTGTAGAGGATTTCGGGATCCTGTTCGGGAGGCAAGGAGCGGGGATGGCCGGCGGCGAAAAAAAGTCCTGTCCGTTCGTCTTGCATGTGCTTAAGGCCAGAGACGGTTTTTTGAACGTCGAAAACCGTTCGTTCCTGGCCGAAAGCCGCTGCGATCTCGACGGCGTCGCATAGATGCCGGGTGCTTTCAACAATCTGCCCGGAGGCGTCGGGCGAACGATAGAGACCGTCCACGCGGCAGGAGTCGATTGCGGGAAGCCAGCCTTCGGTGATTTCCTTGCCGAGTTCCAGCAGCAGGCCGTCGATCTCTTGCGGGGAATGCGCCGTTGTCTTATCTGTGCGGTATCGCAGGACCCGCGCAGGAACGCCGCCGGCAACGGCCATGGGAGGAATGTTCCTCGTCACCACGGCGCCTGCCGCGATGATGGCTCCGCGCCCTATTTTAACGCCGTCCAGCACGGCGGCATTGGCGCCGATCCACACATCGTCGCCGATTTCTATGCCGAGCGATGTCAATGGCTGGCGATGGATGGGGGTCTCGGTATCATCGAAACCATGGTTGAAGCCGACAATGCTGACATGCGAGGCGATGCGCGCGCCATTGCCGATCTTCACCTTGCCGGAAACGCAGGCATAGGGGTTGATCGAGACGTTGTCGCCAAGCTCGATGTCGCCCCGCACAATTGCGTAACCTGCAATCCATGACTGCGCACCCATGAGCAGCCTGTCGGTATGCACCTCGGCTTTAGCGGCAATATAGATACCCTGCGCGAAAGTGGCGTTAGCGGAGCTCTCAAGGCCACGCAGTCGCGCCTGATGATCGGGACTGTCGATATCCTCCTGCTTCCTCTCCCAGGTCAGGATGTTCAGTCGACCAGAGTTTTCGGAGACAATCGGCGTGCCGCCTTTCATCGCAGCCGGCCCACATGGTTTTCCTCGAGAGCATGGGCCGGTACCCGGCGCCCCTCACGCTTGAACATGTCTTCCAGACTGGCGAGATCGGGAACATCGGGCAATGCCGCCAACGCCGCTTCCGCCGCCTTGTCGGCGGGCAGCGCCATGGACGCCGTCACGAGGAGCGTCTCGCCTGATAGAACTGTGCCGCGCAATTGCGGGACAAGGGTTCTTGCGTGAAGGAGGTTGGTGTTGGCGATCGCCTGATGGCACACGCCGTCGCGCCGGATGCCGACTGAGAGATCAACTATGGCGCTGGTGTCGCCTTGTCCGTAACAAACCGCGAGACCCTGCCCGGCTTCGGTGAGATCGCGGTTGAAATCTGCGCGAACGATGGCAAATCCGCCTTCGGATGTGTGTAGCGCGCGAGGGGTCCGGAGCCGGTGAAACCTGAGATGCCAGGGGTTGCGCGGAACGAGCCAGGTTTCGATTTCGACGTCCGCCCAAGGTCGCCAGCGCGAATAGAGGCAGTCTTGCGCGATCAATGCCTCCTCCATCGTTTCACGCGTGCGGAAATGACCGCCGTCGTCGGAAAGGCCAAGCATGCCATCGAAACTCGCGGCGGCAAAATGCCGGTCGTCCGCCTCGACGTTAAAGGCATAACGGGTGGAATAGACGAATTTCGCATATTTTTCCTGCGCGCCGCGCATTTTGTCGTGCTGCTGCCCGGAGGATAAAACGACGACATTGCCCGGCGTGTGGAACGCCACCATGCCGGGTTCCGGCAATGGAACCGGCTCGGCGAACTCTTGCGGTTCCGCCTCCTCGGCCGTCCAGAACGGATGATCGGCCGGCAGCGCGAGCGGCAGGAAAAATTTGAGCGCCCAGTAGGGCGAGCAGGGGGAGTTGTAGCTCTCGCTCATCAGCAGGTTCGGATAGCCGTATCCAACTGAGAGGACGCCATCGCGATCCGCGATCGGTCGCTTCGACCACCAGCGGATGTGGCGCATGTAATAACCCTTGATCTGCGGCCAGGGCAGCGCTTCCAGACCGGAAAACGCCAGAGCGCCCCAGAAACCACCCGCCGCAAAACGATAGGTCTGACTGCGCCCGAAAGCGAGCGAGGACCCGTCCGGACCGAACCAGTGGCGCATATCGCTGGCGAAAACGCGGGACCGTTCGAGGAACCGCGTTTTTCGCGCATCGTCGCCTTTTGCAAGAACGGTGTAGATCAGGCCGTAAAAATGCATGGCGAAAGGAATGTAATGATCGACCCGGCGGACCGGCCCGTCCCGATACCAGCCGTTTCCGATATCGAAAGCTTCCAGCTCGTCAAGATAGGTCCGGGTCTTGGCGCTGTCGAAATTCACACCAGCCCGTTCCAGTCCGAGATCGATCAGGACACGGAAGAATTTCCAGTTATTGTCGACGAATTCCCGTTCGCGCGCCGCCAGAAGATAGGTGGCGACATTTTGCTTCTCCGCTTCGGCAAGCGGTTCCCAGATGTGTTCGGGAACCATGGCAAGCGCAAACCCTATGGCCGCCAGTTCAACAAGCCGCTGGTTCCGGTCGGACGTATCGCCCCAATATTCGGGGTGAGCCGGATCGGTGCCGTTGGCCAGTCCGCGCCTGTAGAGGTCCCAGTGCGGAAAGGTATACCCGCCCGCAGCAAGCGGAACGATGCCCCACAATGGCCGGGCAAATCCTTCCAGCTCCGCTGCGGGATAATCGAAAATTGCGCCCGTCGCGCCCAGCCGGACGCGGGCGCCACCTGAGGAAAAACACGCAAGCAGCGGATTGAAGAGATCGATCACGGCCTTTGCGAGGTCGTCTCTGGTCAGGAGAGAATTGTCAAAGAGCGGATTGGCTCGAGCGCTATCGTAAGTCACGGTGATGAATTTCCGGATTCCTGTTCAAGGAGAGGGCCGCAGGCGGGACAGCCTGCGGCCCTCTGGCTATTATTTGATGGCCTTGACGCCCTCGTTCATGTCCTTGATGCCGTCATCGATCGAAATATTGTCGGTCATCAGCGCGTCATGGACGCGGTTCAGAACGACCTCGATCTTGGCCGCATTCGGATTGACCGCCATTTCCAGATAGGCCTTGCCCGCCTGAAGCGCGTCCTTGCTGCCCTGATCCTGCGGGAAGCCCGGCAGAGACGCGATTTTTTGCGCCACGTCGTCGGTTCTGAGTGCCGGGAACGTGCCGGTGGAGGCGATGATGGCTGCGCCTTCAGGCCCGGTTACGAACTGGATGAAGTCCAGTGCTGTTTCCTTGTGGCCGGAATTCTTATTGACCGACAGTCCGGCAATCTGCGCCGCCGTCGCGCCTGCCGCCACGCCGTCGGGGTGGGGGAATTTCACGATGCCCCAGTTGGCGCTTTTCGACTCGCCCGACTTCACCTTGGCGATCTGGGTTCCAACAAACCATGTTCCCATCGGCAACATGCCGATCGTTCCGTTGAAGAACAACGCGGAATAATGGGTGTTGGATGTCTTGAGCGAGGCATAGGACGGTATCGCGCCGCTCTTTTGCAGGGCGAGCGCACGCTCATACCAGGGTTTCAGGAATTCATAATTGCCGTCCACCAGCGTGTGTTTGCCATCCTGGATGCCGGGCAGTTGCACTGTCGAGCGCCAGGTATGCAAAAGCGCGCCGTAGACGCGGTTTGCGCCCATGCCGCCTTTCAGCTTGCCGGCGATTTCATCGAACTGCGCCCAGCTCATATCGTTGGTGGGGTAGGGCACGCCCGCCTTGTCGAAAATATCCTTGTTGTAATAGACCACCCAGAAATCCGAGCGGAACGGCAGGGCGTAAATCTTGCCGTCGATGGTCAGTTCTTCGATCAGGCCGCCATAGGGTGACGTCTCGATCTTCTGATCCTTGATGAAGCCGCTGAGATCGGTGATGTTGCCGGCGCGCACCAGATTGGCGTAGCCGGGAACGTCCTTGATGGTGACGACGTCAATATCCTTGGAGCCGCCGGTCAACTGCGTGGATATCATCTGCGTGTAATCTTGCGAGCCGAGGTCCACCACCTCGAACGTCACATTCGGATGCTTCTGTTTATAGGCCTCCATCAAGGGCTTGAAGTAAGCGCCCTTGTCCAGATCCCACAGCGCCCATTTCAGCGTGACTGGCGTATCGCCTGCGGCAAAAGCCGTTCCTCCCATGCCCATGGCAATGCCGAGACCGGCGGTTGCGAGAGCAAATGCACGTCTGGTTGTTCTAAACTCCATAGCCCGTTTCTCCTTCCCTGACTGATGTCGTTGTCTTCTCGGTATTTTCTAAAGGCCTCTCCCCACTGGCTCCGGCATTCGCCCGTGTTTTTTCGCGGCAATATTTCTGGCCGCGAAACACAGGGCGAACATGCCGAGGGAAAAATTGATGGTTGCCGGCATGAACACGGACACCGGATAAAGCAGGATATGCGCGAACCAGAGTGCCGCGACGAAACCGAGTGCTGAAAGCATCGGCAATGGCCTTACCAGCGCAAGAAGCGCCGCCTGCCGCACCGTTGCCAAAAGCTGCAAATCCTGCCTGACCATGAGAACGGTGGCGTAGGCGCACAGAAGAACGAGGAACAGCGTTACCGCCAGGCTGATCGCAAAAGGCAGGCTGTAGGCGAGCTGCAGCCGGGCGGCTCCGGCATAGCTGACGGTCGTATAGGCGCCGGCGCTCACCAGCAGTGCGCCGAGAACCGCAAGAGCGGTGCCGCGAAAGGCAAATTTCCGCAAGGCCTCAAGAAAATCGCGCAACAGATAGGTGTTCTCGTCATTTGAAAAGGAGACGCAGACGCGGGTCATGGCAAACATCGCCGCCGGCATCGTCACCAGCGGCAGGCTGGCGATGAGGAACAGGATATTGAGCTTCACCATCTCCCACCACTCGCGTTTGAGGATATTAAGGAACAGCGCAAGGCCGGTGAGAGGCGGGGCGTTCTTGTCGATCCCGGCTCCTTCCCTGGTCCATAACCGTTCCAGCCATTGCATTGCGTTTCTCCCCGCAGCCTCAGTAGAGGATCGATCGTTCGGTGGCAGGATCGAAAAACTGCGCATTCGTCAGATCCGCCACCAGCTCGACCGGATCGCCGATCTTCGCCTTGAAGCGCGGCGATACCCGCGCAACGAGGTGCTTGCCGCCGGATAAAAGATTGAGATGCACTTCCGATCCCATTGGCTCAGCCAGTTCCACCGTCGCCTTGAAGGGGGAGACATTGGCGGCATCGATATCCGCCGGGGCGAATTCGTGGAAATTTTCCGGGCGAATGCCCAGAATGAGGTCCTTGCCTTCGTAGGGCAGCAGACGCCCGGCATCGATACCGGCCGGCAAAGGCAGGGAGTTGCCGTCGAAGATGGCGACGAGACGCTCGCCGTTGCGATGGAGGGTCACAGGAAGCATGTTCATCTGCGGCGCGCCGATGAAACCCGCAACGAACATGTTGATCGGCCGGTCGTAGAGATTTTGCGGCGTATCCACCTGCTGGATATGGCCGTCCTTCATCACCACGATGCGGTCCGCCATCGTCATGGCTTCCACCTGATCGTGGGTTACGTAGATGAAGGTGGCGTCCAGCCGCTTGTGCAGTTTGGAAATTTCCGACCGCATCGTGCCGCGCAGCTTGGCGTCCAGATTGGAAAGCGGCTCATCGAGAAGGAAGACTTCCGGGTTACGCACCATCGCCCGGCCGAGCGCGACACGCTGACGCTGCCCGCCGGACAGCGCCTTGGGTTTGCGGTTCAGCAGATGGGTAATGTCGAGAATTTTCGCCGCTTCCTTCACCTTCGTATCGATGATCTCGCGCGGCGCCCTTCTGAGTTCGAGACCGAAGGCCATGTTCTTGTAGACGGTCATATGCGGATAAAGCGCATAATTCTGGAACACCATGGCGATGTCGCGATCCTTGGAGGGCACGTCATTCATCACGTCCTCGCCGATGCGGAGTTCGCCGCCGGAAATTTCCTCCAGCCCGGCGATCATCCGCAGGGTCGTGGATTTGCCGCATCCGGAAGGGCCAACCAGAATGATGAATTCCTTGTCGGCGATATCCAGATCGATATCGTGAACGACCTTGAGGGCGCCGAAGGTCTTGTTGAGTTTTTTCAGGGAAATGCTTGCCATCTGTTCCTCGCGCTCACCAATAGGAAGACCAGTTGCGCGAAAGTCGGATCAGCGCTTCCAGATAATAATAATCACCCCATGAGACGCACTCATCGACGCCCTCGCCCCGGCAGGTGTTATGGGCGGTTTTCTTGGAATAGGTGCCGTGCAGAAGCTGTCCGTTGGAAATCGCCGGATCCCGCACCGAGTAGATATCCGCCAGACTTTTCACCATGCGTCTTGCCAGATTTCGGTACTTGTCCGCCTTTTCCGGCGTCTCCAGTTCAGCCATTTCCAGCAGGCCGCAGGCAACGATGGCGGCTGCCGAACTGTCGCGCGGTTCGCCGTCACCATCCGTAAAGATCAGGTCCCAATAGGGCACGAGATCATCGGGCAGGCGTTTCAGGTAAAAGGAGAGAAGCCGCTCGAACGTATCGCGATAGGCGGGCAAACGCTCGTAACGATAGGAAATGGCCATGCCGGCGATGCCCCAGGCCTGCCCGCGTGCCCAGTAGCTCTCGTCGCTGTATCCCTGCTTCGTCACGCCGCGCACCGGCGCGCCCGTCTCCGGGTCCATGTAGAATGTATGATAGGTGGAATCGTCCGGCCGGACGGAATGGGCAAGCGTGGTGCGGGCATGGGCAAGTGCGACGGTGCGGTAGTCTTCCCGGCCCGTTTCCCTGCTTGCCCAATAAAGCAGCGGCAGGTTCAAAAGGCAGTCGATGATGTAGCGATATTCATTGGGATTGTCCCGGCGGCCCCAGGCCTGAATGAATTGCCCGACCGGCTGGAACCGTTCCATCAGCTGATCGGCGGCCATCAGCGCCGCGCGCCTGCCATCCTCGTCGCCTACAAGCTTCCATGCGGCGATGCAGGAGGGCGAATAGAGAAACCCCATATCGTGGTGATCGGTCTCGATGCGGTTTTCGATGCGGCGCAGGAAACTCTGTACCTGGATTTGCGCCGCATGCTGAAAAGTCCTGTCGCCGGTGTGTTCGAAGGCGAGCCATATCTGGCCCGGCCAGAAACCGGCGGTCCATTGGTCGTTGGCCACTGCGGGGTAGAAATTCTTCACGCTCGAATGGTTCTGCGCCGCATAGGTGAATTGCGGCAGGTTGCGCCTGACCTGTGCGACGGCGGCCGTGAGTGCGGCGTCGATTTCCGCGGCGGTGATCGGGTTCGGAACGGTTGTGGTCAAGTCGAGCATGAAATCAACCCTTGATGCCAGTGGAAGCAACGCCTTCGACAAAGAAGCGCTGCAATGCGAGGAAAACGACGAGAACGGGAATGAGGGCGACGACCGAGGCGGCCATGATCAACCCGTATTCCGCCGAATATTGCGAAATGAACATACGCAGGCCGATCTGGATGGTCTTGAGTTCGGTCTTGGTGAGATAGATCATCGGCCCGAGGAAATCGTTCCAGGTCGTGACGAAGGTAAAGATCGTCAATGTGGAAAGCGCCGGCTTGGAGAGCGGCAGCATGATCTTCGCCCATATCTGGTACTCGTTCATGCCGTCGATGCGGGCCGCCTCGCAAAGCTCGTTCGGGATCGACATGTAGAACTGCCGCATCAGGAAGACGCCGAAGGCGGTGAAGGCCTGCAGGAAAATCAGGGCGAGATGGGTGTTGTTGAGCCCGAACTCGCGCATCAGCAGGAATTGCGGCACCATATAAACCTGCCAGGGCATGGCGATGGTGGCGATATAGCCGAGAAACAGCGTGTTCTTGTAGGGAAAATGCAGCTTGGCGAAGGCATAGGCCGCAAAGCTTGATGTCAGCAATTGCAGCAACGTGACGATGATCGTCAGCTTCGACGTATTGTAGATGAAGAGCGCCAGCGGAATTTTCGTCCAGATTTCAACGTAGTTTTCCCAGCGTGGCTGAGAAGGAATCCACTCGATCGGAAAGGCGAAAACATCACGGCTAAGCTTCAGCGATGCCGACAGCATCCACGCGAAGGGCAACAGCATGATGATGGTGACAATGATCACGGTCAGATAGATGCCGATCGTGGCGGTGGGGATTTTGCGGTCCATGATGCGCATCGATCAATCCTCCCGCTGCCGTTTGAACTGAATGATGGTGACGACGAGGACGAGGAAGAACAGGACGAGGGCGATCATGCTGGAATAGCCGAGATCCCAGGAAATGAAGGCTTCGTTGTAGATGTGGTAGACGAGAACCAGCGTCGAGGTGCCCGGCCCGCCCTGCGTGATCATGTAGACCTGATCGAAGACTTTGAAGGACTGGATGGTCAGCATGACGGTGACGAAAAAGGTGGTCGGCGCAAGCTGCGGCAGGGTCACATGGATGAATTTCTGCCACGCATTGGCGCCGTCCAGCCCCGCCGCTTCGTAAAGCTCCGAATTGATGCCCTGAAGCCCGGCGAGATAGATGACCATGTAATAACCCATGCTCTTCCACACACCGAAGAGAATGACCGTCACCATGGCCCAATGCCGGTCCGCCGCCCATCCCGGCATATCGGCGGGATCAAGGCCGAGCGTATAGAGCAGCATGTTGACCGGACCCATCTCCGGATTGAAAATCATGTTCCAGACGACGGCGACTGCGACCAGCGACGCGACATAGGGAAAGAACATCGCCGTGCGGAAGAAATTACGGCCGAGGATTTTCTGGTTGAGCAGGATCGCAAGTCCCAGCGCGCAGGCGAGCGTGGCCGGCACGGATGCGACCGTATAGATGACTGTGTTCCAGAAGGCTGCGATAAAGGCCCTGTCCTCGAAAAGCCGCCAGAAATTATCGAGCCCGGCAAAACGCATCGCATTGGAGCCGTCCCAATGCATGAAGGCCAAAGCGAAGGCGAAGATAATGGGGCCGAGCGTAAAAATCGCGAAGCCGAGGAAATTGGGCGCAATGAAGGAATAGGCAACGAGCGCATTTTCGATTCTGCGCCGCCGTTTGGAGACGATGCGGACTTTTTTCTTCCGATACGGTGCTGCCTGCTTGTCGGACATGGTCGCGGTTGCGATTGCCACAGCCTACCTCCCATTGCTGTCGTTCCACCGCATCATCGGTGCCAGCTGCGTTTTCCATCGCGGCTAGGGTCTTCACCTTGCCGCCTCCCGCGCTCTGGATAACACAATATCGATATTGGTCAAACAACTTTGCATAAAGTCAGACAAATTTTCTGGTTTTTTGAAAATACGTATGATAGGAGCCGCATATCGATTGCGGAACGCGCGGGAGGTTTGAGGGCGTGTTTGTCGAAATGATGCGGTTCCTGCCCGATCGGCTCGCCGATTTCGGTGCGGAGCTGACGGCACAGAAAATACGGTCTTCAGCGCCGGACGCGGTTTCCCGCAGCCTCATCGAGGCGGCGGAGCAGGCCCTTGGCGAACCTTGGCCGCTCATTCTGGCGGGCGACTACCGGGAATATAGCCGGAGCGGCAATCGCGATCATTTCGAGGGGCTTTATTTTTCCCGGCGCCTGAAACTGAATGCGCTCGTTCTCGGCGAATGCGTCGAGGGGCAGGGCCGTTTTCTGGATGCCATCATCGACGGTTTGTGGCTGATATGCGAGGAAAGCGGCTGGCAATTGCCCGCCCATAATTCCCATATTCGCGGTAGCCCGCGAGATCCTCTGCCCGATCCGGAAAATCCGGTGATCGACCTTTTCGCGGCCGAAACCGGCGCCAATCTGGCGCTGTGCCTGCGTCTGCTTGCAACGGAACTGGAAGGGGTAAATATAAATCTCGTTTTGCGCGTTCGCGCCGAGATCGAGCGGCGCATCACGCGGCCTTATCTTGCCCGGCATTTCTGGTGGATGGGCAATGGTGACGAGCGGATGAACAACTGGACGGCCTGGATAAGCCAGAACGTCCTGCTCTCGACCCTGCTGTTGCCTACCGACCAGCCGACGAGACGTTTGGTGGTGGAAAAGGCGCTCAAAAGCCTCGATGCGTTTCAGAAGGATTATGCGGAAGACGGGGCCTGCGAGGAGGGCGTTCTTTATTACGGCCATGCCGCGCTTTGCATGTTCGGGGCGATGAGCATTCTCGAAGCTTCCGCCCCCGGCTCCATGGCACCGCTTTTTAATGCGCTGAAACTGCGCAACATGGCCGAGTTCATCCTCAACATGCATGTGCAGGAAGACAGATTTTTCAACTTCGCCGATGCGCCGGCGAAGGTCGAAACATCGGGGGTACGGGAATATCTCTTCGGCAAGGCCGTCTCGTCGTTGCCGCTTCAGGCCTTCGCCGCCGCTTGCTGGAACCGCACGTCGGACCGGCTGATGCGGAAAGAGTGGAACCTTTGGTATCGTGTTCAGGCCGTTCTCGTCACACCGGAATTGTCTGCGCTTGTTCCCGCAGAGCTTGCAAAGATTGACATCGCCTATCCCGGCATCGGACTGGCGATTGCCCGCGACGGGGTTTTCGATCTTGCCGTGAAGGTGGGCAATAATGGCGAAAGCCACAACCACAACGATGTCGGTAGTTTCACGCTCTATAAAAATGGTCGACCGTTCATCATCGATGTAGGGGTGGAAACCTACACCGCAAAAACCTTTTCGCCGCAACGCTACGAAATCTGGACGATGCAGTCGGCCTTTCACAATTTGCCGACCTTCGGCGGTGTCACGCAGACCGCCGGGTCTGAATTTGCCGCGCGGGATTTTGCGGCCGGGTTTTCGGAAAAACAGGCGGAAATTTCCTTCGATATAGCCGGCGCGTATCCCGCCGTTGCGGGTGTGAGGTCTTATCGCCGCTGCGTTCGGCTGTTGCGTGGCAGCCATGTCGAAGTCGTCGACGAATATGAAGGCAGTGGGGCAGCAATTCTGTCGCTCATGGTCGCCGAAAAGCCCGTCGTGACGCCGGATCGTCTGAACTTTGCGGATTTGGGAGACATCATCTGCGAAGGCGCGGGGCTGCCTGCTGTCGAAGCAATACCGATCGAAGACGCCCGCCTTCGCCAATCCTGGCCGGAGACGATCTACCGCGTTCTCATTCCCTTTGAAGCCAAACGTCTGTGCCTGACGATCAGTTAAGGAAGTGCCGATGAAGCTTACACTCAAGGTCGTCAATGCGGCTGGTGCGATTTTGGCGCAGGCCGGAGCGGAGGACGAGGTTTTTCTCGTTTATCGGGCCGAATATTGCGAGGGCGATCTGCTTGTCGTCGAGATTTCGGAACCCGGTCATATCTGGCTTGCCCTCGACGCCGGAATGCCGCCGACTCTGGTTTTCTTGCGGAAAACAGAATTTGTCCTGCCGGTTCCTTCCGCCTCAAGGCGAAAATCCTATCCGCCGCAAGCGTTCAGCGGCGTCATTCACCGGATCACGGCGCGGCGCGCGCTCGCCGGGGAGGTTGGGGTCCGCAGAAACCTGGCCTTAAACCCGTTTGACGACCATGAAAACACCTCGCTGTTTCCGCACGTCTATGCGAGCACCGAAACGCGCGGAGAGGCCGCCTTTGCGGCCCGCAATGTCATCGATGGCGAAAAGGCCAGCGCCGGTCACGGTTTCTGGCCCTATACCAGCTGGGGTATCAATCGCGATCCCGAGGCTTCATTGACGCTTGTTTTCGGCCGTGCGGTGCTGATCGACCAGCTGACATTTTATCTGCGAGCGGATTTCCCCCATGATGCATGGTGGGAGCAGGCGAGCGTCACCTTTTCCGACGGTGAAAGCGCCAGCTTCGCCTTGCGAAAAACCGGAGCTGCCCAGACTTTCCCGGTCGCGCCGCGCCAGGTGGAATGGATCCGCTTGCATGATCTTAAAAAAGCGGACGATCCCTCGCCCTTCCCCGCGCTGACACAAATCGAGGTATGGGGCGCGGATTTGCGCGAAACGCTTCAGAGCGCGTCCGGTTAAACGGAATCGCCGGACGCACTCCATATCCTGGTTTTCGCATTTTCCGGACGTAAAACCGCTCCGCAATTCCACTGGGCATGCTCTAGCTGTGTGCGATGCCCCGCAGGTCGCGCATCATGTCGCGGTAGCGGTGCTGGCTGCCGCGCAAATGCGCCTGCATCGCCAGTTTGGCGTCCTGTTCATTTCTGTCCGATATGGCGATGACGATCGCTTCATGTTCCTTGTGGATCAGCCGTCTGTAGGCCGTCTGGTCGTTTTCCGCAGTTTCGGAAACCACGCGGGATTGCGGGATGACGGCCTGGCCGTGCAACTCGAGGAATTGCGTAAAAAGCGGATTGTTGGTCGCGGCCGCTACGGCGAGGTGAAGAGCCAGATCAGCCTCGCGAATAGAGCGGTTTTGCTCAATACATTCGAGAAGCCGGGCATGACAGTCGAAAATAGCCTCTTCCTGCGATGGTGAGCGGCGAAGAGCGGCAAGGCCAGCCGCCTCGATTTCAAGCGGCGTTCTGATTTCCAGAACTTCCAGATCGGAAGATAGCCGGGCGCGATCGATACCGGGAGCGGACGAGATTTCCTTCTCGCGCTTCAGCACGAAGATGCCCGCCCCCTGGCGAACCTCCACCAGCCCGTCGCAGCGCAGACCCGTGACCGCCTCGCGCACGACTGTGCGGCTGACGCCATGCGTTTCCGTCATCTCGATTTCGCTGGGCAGCCGGTCGCCGGGTCCGTATTGCCCTGAGGCAATCGCGTTTCTCAGACTCAGACTGACCTGGCTGACCAGAGAACCGGAAGATTTATTGCGCTGCTTTTGCTGTTCAGGCACCTGGGTCACCATGCATTAAAATCGAGGCAGGGCGCGATGCCCATGAAATATGTATGATGAATTTCAATAAAACTCAATGATCATACCAATTCTACCCTTGGTGATCGCATCTCTTGCCGGATCGCGCGCATTCTTCACCCATGCGAAACGTCAGAAGCCCGGCTTCGCTGAAAAACTTGATCGTCAGGTCGTAGCTATGCGGTCACGATCCGCGTTCCGAAACGATCAACGGCTCGTCAGCAAGTTCCCTGATGCGCAGGCTTTCGGTGCGTGCGTCGTGTTAGCTGCGCAGACCGGGTGCTTCCTGTCCGGTGCTTTCCACATATTCCGTGTATCCGCCGCCAAATTGGTGGATGCCATCCGGTGTCAGTTCCAGCACCCTGTTTGAAAGGGCGGCCAGAAAATGACGATCGTGAGAAACGAACAGCATCGTGCCTTCATATTCCGACAGGGCCTTGATCAGCATTTCCTTGGTGTCGAGGTCGAGATGGTTCGTCGGCTCGTCCAGAACCAGGAAATTCGGCGGGTCAAACAGCATGGCGGCCATGACGAGACGGGCTTTTTCACCGCCGGACAAAACACGGCAGCGTTTTTCCACATCGTCGCCGGAAAAACCGAAACAGCCGGAAAGGGCGCGCAGCGGTGCCTGGCCGGCTTTCGGAAAACGCTCCTCCAGCCATTCGAGAATGGTGCTGTCGCCATCCAGAACATCCATGGCGTGCTGGGCGAAATAACCGAGCTTGACGCTGGCGCCGAGCGTGACGTTGCCGGAGTCCGGCGCGGTCGTGCCGGTCACCAGTTTCAGCAAAGTTGATTTTCCGGCACCGTTGACGCCCATGATGCACCAGCGCTCCTTGCGCCGCACCATGAAATCCAGCTCACCGTAGATCGTGCGGCTGCCATAGGCCTTGTTCACTTTCTTCAGCGCAACGACATCTTCGCCCGATCTGGGCGCCGGTGCGAATTCGAAAGCGACCGTCTGGCGCCGCTTGGGCGGCTCGACGCGGTCGATCTTCTCGAGTTTCTTGACACGGCTCTGCACCTGCGAAGCGTGCGATGCGCGCGCCTTGAAGCGTTCGATAAATTTGATTTCCTTGGCGAGCATCGCCTGCTGGCGCTCGAATTGCGCCTGCTGCTGCTTTTCGTTCTGCGCCCGCTGCTGTTCGTAAAAGCCGTAGTCGCCGGAATAGGTGTTGAGACTGCCGCCATCGATTTCGATGATCTTCGTCACGATGCGGTTCATGAATTCGCGGTCATGCGCGGTCATCAAAAGCGCGCCGTCATAGGTCTTCAGAAAATCCTCGAGCCAGATCAGGCTTTCGAGATCGAGATGGTTCGATGGTTCGTCGAGCAGCATCACGTCCGGGCGCATCAAAAGGATGCGGGCGAGCGCCACGCGCATTTTCCAGCCGCCGGAAAGTTTGGCGACATCGCCGTCCATCATTTCCTGGCTGAAGCTCAGTCCGGCCAGAACTTCGCGCGCGCGGCCCTCAAGCGCGTATCCGTCCAGCTCTTCATAACGCGCCTGTACTTCGCCATAACGCTCGATGATGGCATCCATTTCGTCCATCCGGTCGGGATCGGACATGGCGGCTTCCAGTTGCCGCAGTTCGGCCGCCACTTCGCTGACCGGGCCAGCACCTTCCATGACTTCGGCCACGGCGGAGCGGCCGGACATCTCGCCGACATCCTGATTGAAGTAACCGACCGTCATGCCCTTTTCGACGACGACCTGTCCCTCATCGGGTTGCTCCTCGCCGGTGATCATCCGGAACAGCGTGGTCTTTCCGGAGCCGTTCGGGCCGACAAGACCGATCTTCTCGCCGCGATTGAGCGCGGCGGAGGCCTCGATGTAGAGAATGCGGTGACTGTTCGACTTGCTGATATTTTCAATGCGGATCATGACGGGGCCTGTGAATGGGAGCGGCCCTCCTATGCCACGGGCCGCCGCCGCTGTCACCTGCCGCGCACGCCTTGTCAGCCATGCAACGGGGCAAGGTAGCTCCGGAGTGATCACGCTTCCGGGCCTGTGCCCGCCATATTTCGTCAGTTGGTCAGCGTGGCTATGCTGCCGGCAGCCTTGCGCGCGATTTCGCCGAAGGCAGTGACGATCTGCTCCAAGTTTTTGGGCTCGTAATAATTGTCTTTAGTGTAAGCGCATTCCTGTAGCAGCTTTTGGCCTTTCGCAGGCGCCATGAAGGCGACGCTGAAAACTTTGATGCCGTCCTTCTTGGCTTTCTCGCAGGTCTTGAGGACGGCCGCATCGATACCGGCGTTCCACGTGGCGCTATACCCCGTCATTTCGCCGTCCGTCATAAGAACGATGTAACGCTCGAAGGATTCGTTTTTCTCCTTCTTGTGCTCGTCAGCTTCAGTTGGGTTCACCTTTTTGAGGGCGTTGTAAGCTGCGTCCAGGCCGCTGGTCGCGTCTGTACCGCCAGTTGGAAATTCTGGGATCTCCTTGTCGACATAGCTGACAATACCGCTGGTTCCCCAGCTGATGGCCTGAGATGTATAGGCCTCGTGCGTGTAAACAGAAGCACCCGTTCGAACCAGTTGGGAACCGCCATCGGCGGTATGAGTTGGATCTGCCGTCTTCAGTGTGGCAACGAGAAAGCTGATCGCTGTTTTCAACGATGTGGCCTTGTTGACGTAGCAGGGTGATGTGTTTTTAAGGCTGGGGTAGCTGCTCCAATTGCCGGCCGTGTAGTTCTGGCACGACGTTTTTTCGGTATTGACGGTATCCGTCTTGAAGGACATTGAACCGGAGCGGTCGAGCACCAGATACATGGAGATCGGCGCGCCCTTGTTGACGGTGCTCACTGCGGTGCCCGTCGCCGCGATGTCGAGTGTTTTTGGTCCGATGAACCCCAGCAGCGGATTGAGCTTCATCTGATAGTTGATCGTGGTCTCGATGGTGTAAGTCTTGCCGCGTGCATTTTCCGTCGTGCCAATATTGATTGGGGAGTTTTTCTCGAGTTCCTTCTTCTCTTCCTCCGTCAGGTTCTTTTCCATCTGGCTGACGATGAAGGCTTTGGCGGTCTCCTTGATCTGTTCGTCGGTCAGCTCGCCTTTTTTCAAACGGGCTTCGGTCGCCGCCGCAAGGGCTGCAGAATCTGCCGTATTCTGCAGGTCCGCTTTCACCTGCATCACATTGGCCAGTTCTATGCCGGCGCCTGCGACACCCAATAATACCGGCAACAGGATTGCAGTCATCATGCCAAAATTGCCGCTCGTGTCGGCAAGGAAACGGCGCTTCAGTTTTTGGGGTGCGGAGGCGTTCATAAGAGTGCTCAACAATTAGAATATTCGGTTGAGCGCAGGAAACCTACAAACGATGTAAAATCCGCTAATACAAACGGTTAAATTTTATATGGCGTTCAAATTGGCGCAGTTTTCCAAGTATTTTCAAGAATTATTTCGGATGGGGTCGGAATAATAAATCGCGTGTCATTATTGGACGGGAATGACGTCGACGGCCTGTTTTATCTGCTGATTGCCGTAGCTCTTCAAAACGCCGATCACCGGCGCGACATCGGAATAATCCCGGCCATAACCAACGACGATATGGTCGCTTCCAGCCGCAATATCATTGGTGGGGTCGAGCTCCAGATAACCGGCCGCCTCGCCGCACCAGATGCGAACCCAGGCATGCATCGCATCGGCACCTTCCAGACGCTCCTTGCCCGGTGGAGGAATGGTGCGCAGGAAGCCGCTGACGTAACCGGCGGGAATGCCGAGGCTGCGTAGCGCCATGATCATGATATGCGAAAAATCCTGACACACGCCGCGTTTCAGCTTGAAGGCTTCCGATGGCGTCGTATCCACGGTCGTTGCCTCACCGTCATAGGTGAAGTCCCTGTGGATGCGTTTGCATATCGAGAGGGCGATCTCGCGAATGGTCATTCCGGGTTTCAGCACTTCTCGTGCATAGGCCGAGATTGCCGCATCCGTCCCTAGTCTCGGACTGGTGCCGATGAAGTGGTGCGGCGACTGGGAGTCGATCGACCAGACGTCGGCAAGGCCCTGCGGCAGGCGTGAAAGCTCCGGTGAAAAATCAGCCGTCAACGCTGGCGCGTCCACCATCACACGCGCCTGCATGCGGATATCCAGTTTCTCGTGCGGCGCGCGCAGATGCACTGATGTGGCCGATTGATGAAAGAAATCCGTAAAGATGGCGCGTTCTTCCGGCACCGGCGAAACATCGATAGAACCGGCGACAAGCCGCTGCCGGCCAGGGATCGACAGGGGCAGAACCCGGATAATATGGCGCGCGCCGTGGGCCAGCGTGTCGTAGGTGTAACCCATATGCAGGGAAAGATCATAAAGCATCGGGTTATCCGAGATAAGTACGGGCCAGAACATCGGAAAGATGCTCCATGTCCGTTTCGAGCTGGCGATAGATCGCGCCGTTCATGTTTTCCGGCGTCATCACGGCAAGACCGGAATGCAGCCGCATCGCCTCGCGGTAAAAGGGCGACATCTGGCCGTTTACAAAGGCGTTCGGAAGCTGCTCCACCTCGGTGCGGATTTCATTCAACTGGAACAGGATCGACCGTGGATTGAGCGGATCGAGCGCCAGAAGATCGGTGACGGTCAGACCCGCCGTGCTGACGTTGTAACGGCGGCGATGAGTCATGACGCTGTCGCCGATTTCCAGCAGCATATCATAGGAGCCATCCGGTGCATCCGGTCCCGTCATATGGCCGAGAAGCCGCGTCATATGCAGGCCGCGTTCGAGATAGCGACCGATCGACAGGAAACGCCAGCCGGTGAACCGATACATGTTTTCATGCACGAGACCGGCAAAGCCGGCAAGCTTGCGCAGGAGGATCGTCATGGCATGGGTTGCGTCGTCGCCGGGCGAGACCTTTGCGTGGAACCGGCGGGCGGTCTTGGCAAGATCGTTCAGCGCCAGCCATCCATCCGGCGAAAAGCGGTCGCGAATGTTGCTGGCGGAATAAAGCGCGCTGTTGATATTGTTCAGCAGGCTTTCCGGCACGGCATCGTTCATCTCCACATCCAGCGCTTCGAGATAACGCGTCACATGCGCAAGCAGGGGCTGGCGTGGGTCGGCGGATTCGGCATAACGCCCGTGCCAGGCGCGTAGAATGCGTAGTGCCCCTTCCGAACGTTCGATATAGCGGCCGAGCCAGAAGAGGTTATCCGCAGCCCGGCTGGGCAGGCTGCCCGGCATGTTGCGGGTGAAGCTTTCTTCCGCCGGCAAAAGCGTGGTGCGTTCCACCGGCTTGTCGCTGACGATCCAGACATCCGCAGCACTGCCGCCCGATTGCATGGCGATGGCGGAGACATCGTTGCTGCTGCCGATCCGCGCAAAGCCGCCGGGCATGATCTGCCAGCCATCCTGCGTGCGTGCGGCAAAAACGCGAAGGCTCATCGGGCGCGGCACGAGCTTGTTGTCGATATAGGCCGGGGTTGTGGAGAGTGTTACCACCTCCTGGCCCACCAGCCTGTGGCCATCGGAGGCAAGCCAGTCGCTGATCGATTCCTTCGCTGTTTCGCGCAGGGACGATCCGAGCACAGACTGGCCGTTGTCTTCGAAGAAAGGAAGCCGGGAATAGGCCGGGCCGATAACCATGCCTTCGATATTGCCGGCGACATGGCGGCGTTCCGATTCCTGCCCGCACCACCAGGTCGCGATCGACGGCAGTTTCAGGTCTTCGCCAAGCAGGTGACGGCAGACGCGCGGCATGAAGGAAAGCAAGGCCCGCGTCTCGAGAATGCCGGTGCCGAGCGCGTTGACGATTGTCAGTGCTTCGTTGCGCAGCGCCTGCACCATGCCCGGCGTGCCGATGTGGGATTGCTGATTCAGTTCCAGCGGGTCGGAATAGGAGGCGTCGAGACGCCGCCAGAGCACGCCGATCGGCTTCAGCCCGGCCACGGTTCTCACCATCACGCGGCCGTTGAGGACGGTCAGATCCTCGCCCTCGAGCAGCATGAAGCCGAGATAACGGGCGATATAGGCGTGTTCGAAATAGGTTTCGTTTGCGGGTCCGGGCGTCAGCACCGCGATGCGGTCATCCGGGTGCTTTCTGTGCGCCTGTAACGTGTCGCGGAAAGCGCCAAAAAACGAAGCGAGACGGTGAACATGGGTTTCCGCATAGATGTCGGAAAGCGCGCGCGTGGTCGCCACCCGGTTTTCGAGCGCAAAACCCGCGCCGGAAGGCGCCTGCGTCCTGTCGGCCAGCACCCACCAGTTACCATCCGGTCCACGCCCGATCTCGAAAGAGCAGAAATGCAGGTAATGACCGCTTGCCGGTTTTACCCCGACCATCGGCCGCAGATATTCGGGATTGGAGGCGATCAGCGCTGGTGGAACATAGCCTTCCTTTACCAGCCGGTTTTCACCGTAAAAATCGGCGACCATGGCTTCCAGAAGATTGGCGCGCTGTTTCAGCCCCTCGGAAAGAACCGCCCATTCCTTGTCGTCGATCAGCACCGGAATATGGGAGATCGGCCAGTTTCTTTCGCTGCTCCCCTTGGCGTAATCGCGGTAGAACACGCCCGCATCGCGCAGATAGCGGTCGGTGCGGGCAAAGCGTTCGTGCAATTCGCGTTCAGACATGCGCGACAAGGCGCCGAGCAGGTGTTTCCAGACTGGTCTTACCTTGCCGTTGGTGTCGAGCATTTCGTCGGCGACGCCAGGCAAGGGGGAATAATCAAGCCCGCGCGGTTGCGCGCCCGTTTCCCTCTTGCGTTCCGTTGCCGGGGCTTTGGACAATTTACACTCCGTATGGCCGGCGCAGATCGAGCGTCAGCGGAAATTCTGGCGACACGGTTTCCGCCATCAGCGGATATTGCCCGGCCGTATGTCCCCATGGTTCGAAACGGGCGAGGCGGCGTGCCTCGGCTTCGTTGCCGTTGACGGGAAATGTCTCGTAATTGCGCCCGCCCGGATGAGCAACATGGTAGATGCATCCGCCGATCGATCGGCCCGACCATGTATCATAAATGTCAAAGGTCAAGGGTGAATTGACGGGCAGCACAGGATGCAGGCCGGCGGAAGGCTGCCATGCCTTGAAGCGAACCCCCGCCACCGCGACGCTGCGATTTTCCGTCGCGGTCAGCGGAACCGCACGTCCATTGCATGTAACGGCATAACGGGACGGGTTAGAGGTTTCGAGGCGCACCTGGAGGCGCTCGACGGAGCTGTCGACATAACGCACGGTTCCGCCGATGGCGCCCTGTTCACCCATCACATGCCAGGGTTCCAGCGCCTGCCGCAATTCCAGCTTCGCGCCCTCATATTCCACCTCGCCGAAGAACGGGAAACGGAATTCCTGCTGGGCGGTGAACCATTCCGGCTTCAGGTCAAAACCGTTTTCCCTGAGATCCCCGAGCACGTCCATGAAGTCTGCCCAGATATAGTGCGGTAGCATGAAACGGTCGGCGAGCGTCGTGCCCCAGCGCACGAATTTTCCGGCGGCCGGGTTTTTCCAGAAACGGGCGATGAGGGCGCGTACCAGCAATTGCTGGGCGAGCGACATACGGGCGTTCGGCGGCATCTCAAAACCGCGGAACTCCACGAGGCCGAGGCGGCCTGTCGGCCCATCCGGCGAAAACAGCTTGTCGATGCAGATTTCGGCGCGGTGGGTATTGCCCGTCACATCCGTAAGCAGGTTGCGAAACAGACGGTCGACCAGCCATGGCAATGGTGGCGCGCCTTCACTGGGGGCTGGCACCTGCGCGAGCGCGATTTCCAGCTCATAGAGACTGTCGTGGCGGGCTTCGTCGATGCGTGGCGCCTGACTTGTCGGGCCGATGAACAGGCCGGAGAACAGGTAGGAGAGCGACGGGTGCCGCTGCCAGTGCAAGACGAGGCTTTTCAGAAGATCGGGCCGACGCAGGAAAGGGCTGTCATTGGGGTTGGCGCCGCCCACGACCACATGGTTGCCCCCGCCGGTGCCGGTGTGGCGGCCGTCGATCATGAACTTGTCGGCGCCCAGACGCGTCTGGCGTGCCTCGTCGTAGACCGCCGTGGTGATGTCGACGCAATCCTTCCAGCTGGCGGCCGGGTGGATGTTGACCTCGATGACGCCGGGATCGGGCGCGACGCGGATGACATTGATGCGCTCGTCATGCGGCGGGCCATAGCCTTCGATATGGACCGGCAGTCCGAGATCGGTCGCTGCCGCTTCCGCCGCGGCGATCAGTTCGAGATAGTCCTCGATGCGTTCGACCGGTGGCATAAAGACGCAAAGCCGTCCGTCGCGCGGTTCCACGGACATTGCGGTGCGCACCGCGCCGCCAATTTCTCCCAGCGTCTGTTCGATGCGTTCCTGCCCGGAGGCTTCATCGACGTGGAAAGAAGCTTCCGGCATGGTGCGCCCGGAGGGCTTGAATTTGTCGGGAAGCGGCCCCCTCGGGATCGAAGGGTCGGCCTCGTGAATATAGGGATAGGCGGATGGCGGCACGTGGGGCAGGGTGCCGAGCGGCAGGCGGTAACCGACCGGGCTGTCGCCCGGGACGAGGAAGATCTTGCCGCGCCGCGTATTCCATTTCTCGCTGACCCAGCCTTTGCCATCGGCCTTGGCGTTCCACGCCTGCACCGGAAGAATATAGCCCGTCGGGGTCGTCAATCCGCGTTCGAACACGCGGGCAATACGGTTTCGCTCTTCGGGGTCCTTCAGTTTCGAATTGGACGGATCGACATTGTCGGGAAGACTGCCTTCCTTGATGATCCATTCGGCCGGATCCTCATAGGCCGGAAGTACCAGATCCGGTTCCACGCCAAGATGAGTGGCGATGCCGCTCAGCAGTTTCTGCGCGTCCTGTGCCTCGACGCCGGTATTTGCGTCTTCTTCGGCGATCAGCGCCGGGTTTTGCCAGATCGGCAGTCCGTCTTTGCGCCAGTAAAGCGAAAAGGTCCAGCGGGGCAGGCTCTCGCCCGGATACCATTTTCCCTGCCCGTAATGCAAAAAGCCGCCGGGGGCGAAACGTTCGCGCAGGCGGCGGATCAAGGCATCCGCCTTTTCGCGTTTCGTCGGTCCAACCGCGTCGGTGTTCCATTCTTCGGATTCGAAATCGTCAATGGAAACGAATGTCGGCTCGCCGCCCATGGTCAGCCGCACGTCATGGGCATTCAGAACCTGATCGACCTCTTTGCCGAGCGTGTTGAGGCTCTCCCAGCTCTCATCGGAGAAGGGTTTGGTGATGCGCGGGGTTTCGGCAACGCGCCGGACCTGCATATCGAAAGCGAATTCCGTATTGGCCTCGCCGAAATAACCGCCGGAAATCGGCGCTGCATTGCGGAAATGCGGCGTTGCCGCCAGCGGAATATGGCTCTCGCCGGTCAAAAGCCCCGAAGTGGGATCGAGACCGATCCAGCCCGCGCCCGGCATGTAGACCTCGGCCCAGGCATGCAGATCAGTGAAATCCACCTCCGTTCCGGACGGGCCGTCCAGCGCCTTGAGATCCGGCGTCAGCTGGATCAGGTATCCCGATACGAAACGCGCGGCAAGGCCGAGATGTCTGAGGATCTGGACGAACAGCCAGCTGCTGTCGCGGCACGACCCCCTGCCGGAAGCCAGCGTTTCTTCCGGGGTCTGAACCCCCGGCTCCATGCGGATGACGTAACCGATTTCCTGTTGCAGACGGGCGTTGAGGCCCACGACCATATCGACGGTCGGTTGTCCGGGCGTGTGGTCGACCGTGGCCATGAAGGCGGAAAGCAGGGGGCCGGTCGGTTCCGGTTTCATGTAGATGGACAGATCTTCCTGCAACTCCTGCGGATAGTCGAACGGCCATTTGGTCGCTTCTTCCTCCACGAAGAAATCGAACGGATTGTAAACCGTCATATCGGCGACAAGATCGACCTCGATCTTAAATTCCGTCGCCGGCTCGGGAAAAACGAAACGGGCGAGGTAATTGCCGTAAGGATCCTGTTGAAGGTTCACGAAATGATTGGACGGGGAAACCTTGAGCGAATGGCTGATGACGTGGGTTCTGGAGTGGGAGGCGGGCTTCAATCTTATGATTTGCGGTCCAAGGCGAACCGGATTGTCGTATTTATAATGCGTCAGATGATAGATGCTCGCTTTGATTGCCATTAATCTGCCTTGCCCGGTTTTCCGGTTTATGCGGTTTGTCCGCCCCTCTGAAATTATTCGGATTTTGTGCAATGCAGGAAAAGAAAGCAAGGATCATTTCCCGGGGCAATCGCATTGTTGGTAGAGGCCGCGATGTTTGCCCGCAGGAAGAATCGCCGGGGCTTTTAAATCGCCGCCGTCAGGATTTCGCCGGGGTTGTGGACAAGGTCGAACGGCGTGTTATTGCTTGGCATTGCAAAGCGCAGGATCGCGAACCGCTTTCTTTGCCGACTGACGTTTCGGAATGGACTGAATGGCAACAACGGTGACCGACGATCAGCGCAAGAGCGGGGCTAACCTTTCGGGCTTCGATCTCGATTTTCGTGCGCAGCTGCGCATGATGGGCAATGCCTTCTGGACGTCACCGGTGCGCAACCGGCTGATATTGCTGTCGATTGCCCTGCTCGTCGTGATATTGCTCACCGCCTATGGCCAGATCAGGCTCAACGAATGGAACGCACCGTTTTACAACGCGCTGGAACGGCGCGACCTTGGCGCCTTCCTCCATCAGCTTGAGGTCTTCGCGATCATTGCCGGGCTGTTGCTTCTTCTCAACGTCATCCAGACATGGCTGAACCAGATGACGGCGCTGAACATGCGCGAGGGTCTTGCCAAGGATATGGTGGACCAGTGGCTGAAACCGGGCCGCGCCGCGCGTCTTGCCGGTTTCGGCACCATCGCGATCAACCCGGACCAGCGTTTGCACGATGACGTTCGCAATCTTGCGGAAAGCAGCACGGCGCTTTCCATTGGCCTTGTAAATGCGACGATCCTGCTCATCAGCTTCATCGGCGTTCTCTGGAGCCTGTCGGCGGGCTTTTCCATTACGATCAACGGCGATCCCGTGCCCATTCCGGGATACATGGTCTGGGCGGCGATCTTTTATGCAGGCTCGGCATCGCTGCTCAGCAACCTTGTCGGCTACCGTCTGGTCGGGCTGAATGCAGAACGTTATTCGAAAGAGGCCGAACTGCGCTTTTCTCTGATGCGCGCCAGCGAAAATCTGGCGGCGATTGCGCTCGCGCGTGGTGAAAAAAACGAGAGGCGGCGGATCGGCGTCGATATCGATGCGGTGCTCGGTGTGATCCGGGGCCTTGCCATGGCGATGACGCATCTGACGTGGGTTTCGTCGGGCTACGGGTGGCTGGCGGTCGTCGCGCCCATTCTGATTGCCGCGCCGGTTTATTTTTCCGGCAACCTCACCTTCGGCGGGCTGATGATGGCTGTCGGGGCTTTCAACCAGGTCAATACGGCGCTGCGCTGGTATATCGACAATTTCGGGCCGATCGCCAGCTGGAAGGCGACGTTGCAGCGTGTTTCGGTGTTCCGCAACGCCCTGATCCAGATGGACAGTGTCGAACAGCATGGTCTGGCGATCGATCTTCAAAGAAGCACGGAGAATGATAAAATCCGCCTCCAGTCGGTGACGATCTGCCGCGATGCCGGTGGGCAGGACCTGGAGCGGGGTTTTCGCTTGCGCGAGACCGATGTTGAAATCGGACCCGGCGATCGTCTCATGGTCAATGGCGAGCAGGGCGTGAACCGGCGGCTGCTCTTTGCCGCAATGGCGGGCCTGTGGCCCTGGGGGCAGGGCCGAATAGAAATGCCCGAACAGTCCGATACGCTTTTCATCGCCCAGCACGGCTATCTGCCGACGGGGACGCTACGCGAAGTTCTGGCCTATCCGCGCGCACCCCAGCGGTTTGCGGAGGAGGACTATGTTGCTGCGCTTACCGCATGCGGGCTCGGTGAGATGGCATCCCGGCTTGACGAAAACATCCGCTGGGACAAGAAGCTGGATTCGGATGAGCAGGCCAGCCTCAGGATCGCCAATGCGCTGTTGCTGAAGCCGAAATTCATCGTCATCGACGATTTGCTGGAAGGGCTGGAAAAACAGACGCAGGATACGCTGGCCGAGGTTCTGCGTGGGATCGAAGACGTGGCTATTATCTATATCGGCAGGTCAGAGACATTTCTGTCTGTTCTTTCCCCGGCTGTGGCCCATCTGGATCACGCCTTTATGAAGGAAAATACAGCGAAACCGGATATCGCTCCGCAATAAGCGGCCGCCGGGCTGTGCGGCCCGTTGGCCCAATCGGGCGGATCAAAGCCGCAAATGCCATTGTTCCGAGTTGAGCCGCTGCTGTTTGGCAAGGCTTACGGTGCCGCCCGGTCCTTCCTGCGAACGCAGGGCAAGGGTGCCTGTTGCCAGACTGATGGCGACGACGCTGGCGACCGCGAGAACGATACGGTCATAGCGCTGCTGTATCGTGTTGTTTCCACTCCAGTCATAAGCCATTTGCACGCCCCCGCGTTTTTTGGAATCGTGCCCCATCATGGTTAACCGAAGCTTACGATGACGTCGTGATTCCTTGCTGTTTTGGAAAGGCTGCCGCGAAAAATCAGCTATTGGCTGATGGGAGGCTGTTGTTTAAATCCGGCGGCGGGAGGTTCTTGAAAGGAATTTGAGACATGGACCAGCAACCGCCCACCGATATGGAACTCACGCTCAGAACGCTTGCCATGCCGGCGGACGCCAATCCGGCCGGCGATATTTTCGGCGGCTGGGTCATGTCGCAGATGGACCTTGCGGCCTTCGTCCGCGCCAATGATGTGGCGGGCGGGCGTACCGTTACCGTGGCGGTTCATGAAATCGTCTTCAAGAAACCGGTCAAGATCGGCGATACCTTGTGCGTCTACACCAGGATCGAAAAGGTCGGGCGCACCTCCGTCACACTCAAGATTGAGGCTTGGACCCGCAGGCATTATCAGGATTCCCGGGAAAAGGTCACCGAGGCCGTCTTCATCATGGTCGCTGTGGACGACAAGGGTGAGCCGCGTCCCGTTCGCAAAGAAGTGTGAAGCGACACTCCGCCGTCCTGTTCATTGATCGCCAGACGCCCAATAATTGAGAAATATCCAATTTATTTATCAATTTTTGCGATCAAGGTATGGAATAGGGCGGGGATCAGGCTGTGACCATTCCAGGTGTTGTTATTGTTGGTGGCGCTCACGGCACGCTTGCCCTTGCCCGCAGCCTTGGCGCCCTTGATGTGCCTGTGCACTATCTCACCCATGATTCACCCCTGCCGGGCTGGTCGCGTTTCGTTCGGGAAACGATCCGCTGGCCGGGGCCGCATGATGCCGGGGCTTTGGCGTTTTTGCGCGAGATGGCGGGGAAACATCATCTGAAAGGTTGCCTTCTGGTGCCATCGGGGGATGGTGAGGTTCAACTTGTTTCGCAACATCGCGATGAGCTTTCCGCCCTTTATGAGATCGTCCTGCCGGATTGGACCTCTCTGCAATGGATCTGCGAGAAGCCGCTGCTCTACAAACGCGCCGCGGAGCTTGGCGTCAGTTTTCCCCGGACATATGCGCTGACATCGACCGCTGACATCGATGCGCTGGAGGTGAGGTTTCCCGTTATCCTCAAGCCGAATATGGGTGGCGGCGACACCGTGATCTCCCGGGCGAAGGTTATCCGCGCCGATGACAGGCAGACGCTGAAAGCGGCCTTTGCCGAGGCGAGCGGCGAGATCGGTGCGGGCAATGTCGTGGTACAGGAACTCATTCCCGGCGGAGGAGAAAGCCAGTTTTCCTATGCGGCGCTCTGGCGGAATGGCGAACCGGTTGCCGAATTCACCGCCCGGCGTGCACGCCAATATCCTGTCGATTTCGGTTATACCAGCACCTGTGTCGAGGTGGTCGACAACCGGCAAGCGATCGATGCGGCCCGGAAAATATTGAAATCCGTTGGTCACAGCGGGCTTGTCGAGGTGGAATTCAAGCGCGATGGCAGGGATGGATCGCTGAAACTTCTCGATGTCAATCCACGCCCATGGTCATGGTTCGGCCTGTGTTCGGCCGCCGGCATCGATCTTGGCGCGCTGCTGTGGCAAGTTGCCAATGACATGCCGACCGGCCAGTCCTTCGATGCGCGGCAAGGCGTTTCCTGGTCCTATCTTGTCCGCGATGCCATTGCTGCGTTCACATTGAACCGGCGGGGGCAGGGGGGCAATTATTTCGCCTCTCTGCGCAAAATCCGCAGCTGGGCCGCTTTCGCGCCTAACGATCCCTTGCCGGGCCTGATCGACCTGCCGCTTACGGTCTGGAGAGTTATCAAAAAACGGGTTCTGCCCGGTCTGAAGTCACGGTAGTTGGCGATGGTGTTCTTGCAGTCGGTAAAACGCTCGCTGAAATATGGGGCCATAAGAACGGGGCTAGAGGTTGCTTCCCTGCCGGCGGTTCGTGCGGCTATCCCATTCTTTGCCGGACGCGGCGCGATCTTCACGCTCCACCATGTTCGCCCGGATGCGGATGTTTCGGCTTTTGCACCGAATGTGCACCTGTCGATCACGCCGCAGTTTCTGGAAGAGGCGATAGTGGCCGCGCTCGAATGCGGTCTTGTGCCCGTTCATCTGCATGATCTGCCGCGCTTGCTCACCGATAATTCCGAGGAGCGGGCGTTTTGCGCCTTCACGCTTGACGATGGTTATCGCAACAATGTCGAATATGCCGCTCCGGTCTTCCGCAAATACGCCGTTCCCTACACGATTTTCATCACGCCGGGCTTTGTCGAGCGGACGCGCAGCATGTGGTGGGAGACCGCTGCCGCGCTGACGCAAAAGGCGGCGTCCTTCGACTTTGATTTCGGGGCAGGGCCGGAACAGGTGAAATCCTCCAGCCCTTGGCAAAAAGCTGACGCATTCGCGCGTCTGGAAAACTTCGTCCAGGGCTTCGCGGAGGATGAGGCGGTGGAGAGGATCGACCGTACGGCGAGGCAATATGGTATCGATCCGATCGCCATCGTAGACGAACTCGTCATGGATGCGGCCGAACTCAAGGCGTTGTCGGGTGATCCCCTGGTTCATCTCGGCGCGCATACCATGACGCATGTGAACATGCGCAAGATCGATGCGGCGCGTCTGGCCTACGAGATCGAGGAATCGACGCGCCGGATAGAGGCCTATGTCGCGCATCGGCCACAATCCTTTTCCTATCCCTATGGCTCGACAAAGGCGGTGGGAGAACGCGAAGCGAATGCGATATTCTCAGCGGGATTTCCCGTGGCGGTCACCACGCAGGCGGGTGTTCTCGGACCCCGCAGCCTCGAAACGCCGATGCTTCTGCCGCGCGTGTCGCTGAACGGGCGTTTTCAAAAAAAGCGCTTTGTCAAAGCGCTTATCTCAGGCTTGCCTTTCCGCTTCATCTAGCGACGAAAAGCCGTTCGTCGTCTTCCGTTCCTGATCTTGCCGTCTGATGGATGGCGGCCGGCTTGGTTAATCGAAGCGCCGCATTATTTTTGTTATTCACTTCCATTTATCTATTGATTATAAATCAATTTATCGAAGGAAAACATGACAACTTTTTTCTAAGGTTTTCGCCCGTGCTGTTGATTTTTGCCGACGACCTGACCGGCGCGCTTGATGCGGCCGCCCCCTTTGCGGGGCGGGGGCTTTCGACCGAGGTTGCGATCGGTATTGACGGCGTCGGTGCGGCACTGGCGGATGCGCCGGCCGTTCTCAGCGTCAATCTGGGGTGCCGGGATGGCGAGGCGGATGAAGCCCGCCGTCGGACGGAGGAACTTCTGACGCTGGTTCCGGCCGGCACAGTTCTGTTCAAGAAGATCGATTCCCGCCTGAAAGGGCATATCGCTGCGGAAATGGACGCGATTTCCTACCGCCATGCGCTTGTCGCCCCCGCCATTCCTGATTTCGGGCGTATCGTCGTTGGCGGGGCCGTGTCCGGTTTTGGCGTCGATGACGCCATTCCGGTTGATGAAAGGCTGGGCGGGCACACCAGCCGCTGCACGATACCCGATACCCGATCCCAGGCGGACATCAGCGAGGCTCTCGTCGCCGGACGGGCAAATGGGGTCGATCTCCTGGTGGGTGCGCGGGGCCTTGCCGAGGCGCTGGCCGAAATGATGGCGGCACGGACTGTGCCTGAACCGGCGACCATTCCCGTGGGCAAGGGGCTTTTCGTCATCGGTTCGCGCGACCCGATCACCATGGAACAAATTGAAGTCCTCAAGGGTACCGGCTTTGCGTCTGTCATCGATGCATCCAATGGTGTCGTGCCTTCTAAGGCAGGTGATGGCTCTGGCCTGACACTCGTTCAGGCGACACAAGGGACTGAAGATGTTTCGCCGCTCAAGGTCGCCGACCGGCTGGCGCAAGGGGTCGTGCCTCACTTCACGGACGGGGCAACCACGCTGTTGTTGTCCGGTGGGGCCACGGCCGAAGCCGTACTGCGCGGCATGGATATCTCGCGTCTTCGTCTTGCCGGCGAATGCCTGCCCGGTCTCGGTGTCGGCTGGTCCGGCGGCCAATGTTTTATTGCGAAGTCCGGCGGTTTTGGGCAAGCTGACACGTTGAAACGAATTGCGAAAATGATGCTTGGCGAAAATGACGCCGGAGAGAGCTGACCAGATGGGGCTGATGAAAGAAACGGCGCGCAAGGCACTTCCGGACATTATTTTCGAGCGAATGCACCGGGCGATCAAATCCGGCGCCTATAAGCCAGATGAGCGGCTGCCGACCGAACATGAACTGGCCATGGAGTTCGAAGTGTCGAGGCCGGTTGTCCGCGAGGCCCTGCGGCGGTTGCGCGAGCAGGGGTTCATCTATTCCCGAAGAGGCTCGGGCAGCTATGTGCGGGCATTCGGCCTGCGCGAACCGCTGGGTTTCGGCCAGCTGGAAAATGTCGCCGATCTTCTGAACTGTTATGAATTCCGGCTGACGCTGGAGCCGGCAGCGGCGGCGGCCGCGGCCCTGCGGCATGATGGTGAAAGGCTGTCGGCGATCAAAAAGGCGCTGGAGTTGATGCGGGACGCCACCAATCGCCAGTCTCACCGGGAGGATGCCGACTACCAGTTCCACCTCGCCATCGCGCGGGCGGCAAGGAACAGTTATTTCTCGACCGCCATGGAGGCTCTGAAAGACCATATCGCGGTTGGAATGAAGTTTCACGGCATGTCGGTGAAGCGCGAGGCATCCGGCCTCACGCGCGTGTTTGCCGAGCATGAGGCGATAGCGAATGCGATAGCGGATGGCGATGCGGAGGCCGCGCGGCGGTTGATGCTGGAGCATCTAACGGGATCGCGCGACCGCCTGTTCGAATCCTCGCATACGGATTGATGAAGTGACGGCAAACCGATGCGCGCGACTGCGCATCGGATTTTCCCTCAGAAGGCGCGGCGGTAAATGCCGAGCACGTCCTCGAGGCTCATATCGATGGGATTGTTGTCCATCAGTCGGCGGATTGCGTGCGCGTCTTCGGCATAACGGGAAAGATCGCTTTCGCTTGCTCCGTGCCTAGCGAGTGACATTTCAATGCCGAGGCCGGCGCAGAAATCCGTCGCCGCCTTGCTAAGGTCATCAGGTGAAAGATGCGCGCGAAGCCCGAGCGCTCCGGCCACTTCCGCTGTCTTTGCCGAAACCGCAGGCTGATTGAAGGCCAGAACATGCGGGAAGACGATGGCGTTCGCCAATCCGTGCGGCAGGTTGAGAAGCGTGCCCAGCGGATAAGCGATGGCGTGACCGGCCGCCGTATTGACCGGGCCAAGGCAGATGCCGCCATAATAGGAGGCCAGCATCATTCCTTCCCGCGCTTCGGTATCGCCGCCATCACGAACGGCGCGCGCCAGATATTTGCCCACCAGCGCAAAACCCATGCGAGCGAAACCGTCGATCATCGGATGGGCCTTGCGGTTGGTAAAAGCCTCCACACAATGGGCCATGGCGTCCACCCCCGTTGCCGCCGTAACGGCTGGTGGCACGGAATAGGTGAGTTCCGGATCGAGAATGGCGAAATCCGCGATCAGATAAGGGCTTTCGACCGCGATCTTGTTGCCCTTGACGGGATCGGTGATGAGCGATCGGATGCCGGCTTCCGATCCGGTTCCGGCGGTGGTGGCGATCTGCACGAGCCTTGTGTCGCGTCCGGCAACTCGGTTGGGCCCAGCCACATCCTCAAGCGTCTGAGTGGAATTCCAGAGTGCGGCGACCAGCTTTGCCACATCCATCACCGAGCCGCCGCCGAGGCCGATGATGAGATCGGGTTTGGCAGCGCGCGCCGCCGCCAGTGCGGCATCAAGCGTTGCCGTGTCGGGCTCGCCGGGAATGGCGTCGAAAACGGTGAAAGCGCCCTGCAATTGCAGCCGCTCAGCGAATTTCGCAGTCAGCGGCGTGGCGATCACCAGGGTTGATGCGGTTTCGCCGGCCCAGGCACCGACCTGTGAAATGGTGCCAGCGCCAATTGCGAGCCTGCGCGGCTGGTGGATGAGAATGGAAGCTGTGGACATGGTGCTCATCCTTTCGCGCTCTTGCCCGCCACGAGCTTGCGCGCATAGGCGATGGCCTCTTTCATGTTGCCGTGATTGGCGATGCCTTTGCCGGCAATGTCGAAGGCCGTGCCGTGATCGACGGAGGTACGGTCTATAGGCAGATCGACCGAGACATTGACGGCGGTATCGAAGGCCACGAGCTTGATGGGGATGTGGCCCTGATCGTGATATTGCGCAACGACGAGATCGAAAGCGCCCGAATAGGCCCGGTGGAACACGGTATCGGCGGAAATCGGCCCTTGCACCTCGATGCCTTCGGCGCGCGCGGCTGCAACAGCCGGCGCAATCTGGTCGTCGTCCTCGGTGCCGAATAGGCCGTTTTCGCCGCAATGCGGATTGATGCCGGCAACTGCGATGCGCGGACGCTCGTAACCGATGCGCTTCAAATGGGCATCGCCGGCGCGGATCGTCGCCAGCACCCGTTCCGTCGTGGCGCGGCGAATGGCTTCCTGCAGGGAAACATGGGTCGAGACGTGAATGACCTTCAGCCGTTCGGAGGCAAGCAGCATATAGGCCGCCGAAGAACCGGTCAGGCTGCGCAGCATGCCGGTGTGCCCGTCATAATGGTGGCCTGCGAGGTTTAAGGCTTCCTTGTTGATCGGCGCGGTGACGATGCAGCCGATTGCACCTGCTTCGGCATCGCGAACGGCCTTCTCAATGAAACGGAAGGCGGCGTCTCCGGCCACGGGCGACAGCGTGCCCCAGGGCAGCGGCGCGCCTTCCACAGGCAGGTTGACGACATGGCCGGTGAGATCGATGTCGACGCCAAGTGCCTGCCGCGCCGCTTCCAGTGTGGCGAGGTTGCCGTAAATCCGCGTCGCTGCGCGATCCGTGGCGGACATTTCGGCGAGTGCGCGGACGGTGATTTCCGGGCCGACGCCGCAGGGGTCACCCATGGTGATGCCAATGATGTTGCTCATCTTTCTCTCCTGTCCTCGGCGTCTGCCCAGCCGGGCGCCAGCCGGACATATTTGATTGCGCGGCGATGATAGGTGTAGCTCGCGTGCAGCGTACCGTCCGGTGCCTCCAGAAGCCATGGATAGGACATTTCCAGATTGCGGCCGTCCGTCGAATCGTTCGACAGGCAGGTGCCCGGCCCGCCCTCGATCAGAATTCGGGCAGGAAAGCTGCGCCCGTCGTCATCGGACAGGCAGATGGAGACTGGCGCGCGCGGCACGCCCCAGACGGGCACGCATCCGCCGCTCGGATCGGCATCCGGCCTGTCGTCATCCTCGCCCAGCTCGTCATAAAGCGAGGCGCGCCTGTCGCTCGATTGCGCGGCGTTAACGGGGTTGCAGATCATTGCCAGCCTGCCGTCACCGAGCCTGATCGCGGCGATGGAGGAATTGTTGTTCGGCACGTCGGTCGGTTGCGGCTCTGCCCATGAGCGGCCGCCATCGGCGCTTTCCGTGCGGTAGACGAAATCGGCCTGACGGCGGCGGAAAAAAGCGGAGTATTGCGTATCCGCGCCCGCAACCGGGCTCATATGCACGCAGCCGGTCGAGCCCGGCAGTTCCTGCAATTGCCATGTCGCGCCATTGTCCTGGGATATGCCGAGCGCTGCCGTGTCGTGGCTGCCGTTCCATTTCTGGCCGGGGCGCTGGACGCAGCGGAAGATCGGCAGCAACCAGGCGCCGTCATCGCGGATGCGGAGCGGTGCGCGCACGAAACAGCCTTTCGGAAGATCGAGAAAACGGCCTTCATCGGAGGACAGTTTTTCCGGTGCAGCCGGGTCGCGGACGACCCGCGCCATGCGGATGCGGCATTCGTCCTGATTGCCGGAGGGCTGGGAGGTATGAAACAGCCAGAGAACGCCGTCCGGAGCGTTGAAAAGAACCGGGTTTTGCTCGGAATGGGCAGGGTCTTGGCTCAGGCGTTGCGGTGTGCCCCAGCGGGTTGCACCTGATGTCAACACCGACGCGAAGATCGAGATATCTGATTTTCCCTCCAGCGTGCCGCCGAACCATGCGCAAAACAGGGTGCCGTCATCAGCCAAGTGCAGGAAGCTCGCATGGTTCTGGATCATCGGTGACGGCAGGAACGCTTCGTGCCGGTTTTCTGAAACGGCATGGATGGCTCCGGTCATGGCGTGATCGATGTCATCAGGGGTCATCGTGGTCTCCTCTTGCCTGATGGAAATGACATATTCGAAAAGTTGTCAAGTTTATTTGATAAAAATTTTGCGTGGAAATTTTTCGATTATAGCATCTATCTAATTGTTTTTCTTTGGTAAAATAAGGAATATCTTTTCGAATAAAAAATGCTAATGAAAAATAAATTGACAAAAAACGTTTGAGCGTCAATGCTCTGCTTACGGATGGAGGAAACAATCATCCGCACGCCATGCTCCTGAATGAAGGGGACGGGTTATTTTTTAGATAACCCTTGCGGCGCGCCGCCATGTTGCTGAATTTCTGATCTGGGAGGAGAACGGAATGAAGAAGTCATTGATTGCGGGCGCCCTGGCCATGGGTTGCCTCAGCGCCGCCGTATCGCCGGCGTTTTCGGCGTCGGGGCCGATCAAGATCGTGCTGGCGGAAGAGGCGGACCTGCTCGAACCTTGCATGGCGACCCGCTCCAACATCGGCCGTATCATCATGGAGAACGTCAGCGAGACGCTGACGGAGCTTGATGTGCGCGGCAAGAACGGCGTGCAGCCGCGCCTCGCTGAAAAATGGGAACAGAATGCGGACGGAAGCTGGCGTTTCCATCTGCGTGAGGGTGTGAAGTTTTCCGACGGCACAGCCTTCGACGCCAAGGATGTCAAGCATAGCTTCGAGCGCATCATGAGCGACAAGAACGCCTGCGAATCCCGCCGTTATTTCGGCGGTATGAGCGTTACCCCGACAATCGTCGACGACCACACGATCGACTTCAAAACCGAACCGGCCCAGCCGATTCTTCCGCTGTTGATGTCGCTCGTCACCATCGTTCCTGAAGAAACCAAGATGGAATTCATCCGCGAGCCTGTCGGCACCGGACCTTACAAGCTGACCAACTGGACGCCGGGCCAGCAGATCGTTCTGACCGCGCGCGACGATTATTGGGGCACCAAGCCGCAGGTGACGGAGGCGACCTATCTTTTCCGCGCCGATCCTTCGGTGCGCGCCGCCATGGTGCAGACCGGCGAGGCCGATCTTTCGCCTTCCATTTCCCAGCTTGACGCCACAAATGCAAAGACCGACTTCTCCTATCTCGACAGCGAGACGGTCTATATGCGCCTCGATCACAACATCGCGCCGCTGAACGATGTTCGGGTGCGCCGCGCGCTCAATCTCGCCATCGATCGGCAAGCCTTCCTCGGTACGCTGGTTCCCGAAGGTGCTGTGCTGGCCACCGCGCTCGTTCCGCCGACTACGCTTGGCTGGAACCCCGACGTCAAGGTGTTCCCCTATGATCCCGAGAGCGCAAAGAAGCTGCTTGAGGAAGCCAAGGCTGCCGGCGTGAAGGTGGATACGCCGATCACCGTCATCGCACGCACGGCGAACTTTCCGAACGTCACCGAGATCATGGAAGCGATCCAGCAACAATTGCAGGAAGTCGGCTTCAAGATCGATCTGAAATTCGTGGAAGTGGCCGAACACGAAAGCTACTATTCCAAGCCATTCAAGGAAGGCCGGGGACCGCAGATCGTCGCCGCCATGCACGATAATTCCAAGGGTGACCCGTCCTTCACCATGTTCTTCAAATATGCCACCAAGGGCACGCAGTCCGGCTTTTCGGACCCCAAGGTGGACGACCTGATCGAACGTGCATCCGCAGCCGTCGGTGACGAGCGCGCCAAGCTCTGGTCCGAACTCATCGCCTACCTGCACGACGACGTGGTGGCGGATGTGCTGCTGTTCCACATGGTCGGCTTCTCGCGTGTCTCCGAGCGGCTGGACTTCAAGCCCACCATCGCCACCAACTCGATGCTGCAGCTTTCGGAAATCGGCATCAAGTAAAGCCTTTGTCCTATCAGCCAAAGAGCGGCGGCGGAGCTTGAGCTTCGCCGCCCTCGTTGAAAAACCGGAGGCAACCCATGCTGAGCTTCATCCGAAAACGTTCCGTTGCGAGCCTGATCTCCCTGATCGGCCTTATCGTGATGGTTTTTTTCCTGTCCCGCCTGACGGGAGACCCGGCCGCACTGTTTTTGCCGGTGGAGGCTTCGGAGGAGTTGAAGCAGCAGTTTCGCGCGCTGCATGGGCTGAACGATCCGCTGATGGTGCAGTTTCTGCGCTATGCGGGCGACGTGATGACCGGGGATCTGGGCGAATCGCTGCGAAAGGCCCGCCCGGCGCTGGATGTGGTGCTTGAGGCTTTCGTCTGGACATTGTGGCTTGCGGTGATCACCATGTCGCTGGTCACCAGCGCGGCCATCGTCGTCGGTTCGCTTGCGGCTTTCCGGTCCGGTGGCTTTTTCGACCGCATGGCCTCGACCATCTCGCTCATCGGCGCCTCTGTGCCGGATTTCTGGCTGGCGATCGTGGCGATCGTGGTATTTTCCGTCAATCTCGCCTGGCTGCCCACGTCAGGCACGGGCTCGGTGCTGCACTGGATCTTGCCGATCTCGGTTCTGTTCGTGCGCCCCTTCGGCATCATCGTGCAGGTGGTGCGCGGCTCGATGATCGGCGCGCTGTCGTCGGCCTATGTCAAAACGGCGCGCGCCAAGGGGGTGAAATCGGGCCCGGTCATCTTCGTGCATGCCTTGCGCAACGCCATGTTGCCGGTCATCACCGTCATCGGCGATCAGGCGGCAAGCCTCCTTAACGGTGCAGTTATCGTCGAAACCATTTTCGGATTTCCCGGTGTCGGCAAGTTGATGATCGATTCCATTCTTCAGCGTGATTTCAACGTCGTGCTGGCCGCCATTCTTATCACGGCGCTTGCGATCTTCCTGATGAACCTTCTGATCGATATCGCCTATGCGCTCCTCGATCCGCGTATCCGGCACTGAGGAGACCGTTCAGCCATGAGCCTTTTGAATGCCGAAACCGAAATCGTGGACGAACCGCCCTTTGCAACACGCATGCTGCGCATGTTGTGGGCCGATAAATTTGCGCTCTGCGCCGCGATCTTCCTTATCGTCATCGTCATCCTTGCCTTTGTCGGACCGGCATGGCTCGGCGATCTGGCGACGAAACAGAACCTGCGCGGACGTAACCTTGCTCCGTTCGACTGGCAGCGCGAGTGGTATTTCTGGCTGGGGGCGGATGCGCTCGGGCGCTCGCTCTTCGCGCGTATCGTCGCCGCCACGCAAAACACGATGATGATCGCCGCCGGCGCCGTTCTTCTCTCCGCCGTAACCGGCACCGTGCTCGGCCTGATCGCGGGTTTTTCCTCCGCCCGCACCGGGCAGATCATCATGCGGCTCGCGGATGTGATCATGTCGTTTCCGTCGTTACTGATCGCGGTCATCGTGCTCTATCTGCTTGGTTCCTCCATCCTCAACCTGATGCTGGTGCTGGCGATCACCCGCATCCCGGTTTACATACGCACCACAAGGGCGGAGGTGCTGGAGGTGCGGGAACGCATGTTCGTGCAGGCGGCACGCGTGATGGGCGCATCGGGAAAACGTATCCTGTTCCGGCACATCCTGCCCGTCGTGCTGCCGACGTTGACGACACTTGCAACGCTTGATTTCGCCTATGTGATGCTGGCGGAAAGCGCGCTGTCTTTCCTCGGCATCGGCATTCAGCCGCCGGAAATTACCTGGGGCCTGATGATCTCGCAGGGGCGGCAATACCTCACCAATGCCTGGTGGCTGTCCTTCTGGCCGGGTCTTGCCATCATCCTCACCACCCTGTCGCTCAACCTGCTTTCCAACTGGCTGCGCATCGCGCTCGACCCCGTGCAGCGCTGGCGGCTGGAAATGAAAGGCCGCAAGCATGGCTGACCATCTTCTCGACGTGCGCAACCTTTCCGTGGAGTTTCACACCGCAAGCGGTGTCGTTCACGCGGTGAAGGACGTTTCCTACCACATCGACCGTGGCGAAACGCTGGCGATCCTTGGCGAAAGCGGCTCGGGCAAATCGGTGTCGGCCTCGGCCATCATGAACCTCATCGACATGCCGCCCGGGCGTATCAGCGGCGGCCAGATATTGCTTGAGGGCAAAGACCTTCTGACAATGCCGGCCGAGGCGCGTCGCGAGATCAACGGCCGGCGCGTCGCCATGATTTTTCAGGATCCGCTCAGCCACCTCAACCCCGTCTATACTGTTGGTTGGCAAATCCGCGAGGCGATGACCGCCCATGGAATGGACAAGGCAAAGGCTGAAACGGAGGCGAAACGGCTCGTCGCGCGCGTTGGTATTCCCGATCCGGACGGGGCCTTGAAGAAATATCCGCACGAATTTTCCGGTGGCCAGCGCCAGCGTGTGATGATTGCCATGGCTCTGGCGCTCAGACCCGATCTGTTGATCGCCGACGAGCCCACCACAGCGCTTGACGTGACGGTGCAGGCCGAGGTGCTGTCGCTGCTCAAGGAATTGCAGCGCGAAACCGGCATGGCCGTGCTCATCATCACCCACGATCTCGGCGTCGTCGCCGAAATCGCCGACCGGGTGGTGGTGATGGAAAAGGGTGTGCTGGTGGAGACCGGCACGGTTCGCGAGGTCTACCGCAATCCGCAGCATCCCTACACCCGCAAGCTCATCAGTGCTGCACCCGGCAGGGGCGAAATGCATGAGCCGCAAGCTGCCGGCGAACCGCTTCTTCGCGTGCGTGACGTGCGTAAGCGCTACGGCGCGTTCGAGGCGCTAAAGGGTGTTTCTTTCGATCTGATGGCCGGCGAAACCATCGCCGTCGTCGGCGAAAGCGGTTCAGGCAAATCGACGCTCGCGCGCATTCTGCTGCGGCTTGACGAGCCAGATGCGGGCAGCGCCGAATGGAAGGGGCGTGACCTCTTCAAGCTTTCGCCTGCGGAACTTTTCGCGCTCAGGCGTGATCTGCAGATGGTGTTTCAGGACCCCACCCAGTCGCTCAATCCCCGCATGACCGTGTTTCAGCTGATCTCCGAAGCCTGGGTCATCCATCCGGACATATTGCCCAAGGCAAGATGGCGCGAGCGGGTTACGGAATTGCTGCATCAGGTCGGCCTTTCGCCTGAACATATGCGCCGTTATCCGCACCAGTTCTCCGGCGGTCAGCGGCAGCGGATCGCCATCGCCCGCGCTTTGGCGCTGGAGCCGAAGCTCATCATCTGCGACGAGGCGGTCTCGGCGCTTGACGTGTCGGTTCAGGCGCAGGTCATAGCGCTTCTGGACAAGCTGCGTCGCGAAATGGGTCTTTCCTTCATCTTCATCGCGCATGACCTGCCGGTGGTTCGGGATTTTGCCGATCGCGTCATGGTGATGCAGCGGGGCGAAGTGGTGGAATTCGACACGGTCCGGCAGGTTTTCGAGGCGCCACGCGAGGCCTATACCCGTGCGCTTCTTTCGGCCAGCCTCGATCCGGACCCCGATATGCAGTCCACGCATCGTTTGGCCGACGTCGGCCACACTATTGGAAATCCAAGCGGAGTTCTTTCATGACCAAACATGCCTTCGTCGCGCTCGTCACCTGTTTCAACGAGGACGAAACAATCAATTACGAAGCAACCCGCGCGCAGGTGCGCCGCCAGGTGGCGGCCGGAAACAATATCATGTGCGCCGGCACCAATGGCGATTTCACCGCGCTGACGCATGAGGAGAAGGTCCGGCTGACCGAAGAGGTGGTGGATGAGGTGGCGGGCCGCGCCAGGGTCATCGTCAATGCCGGCATGCCCGCCACTTTCGAAACCCTGCAACTTGCCAAGGCCTTCGACCGTATCGGCGTCGATGGTATTGCCGTCATCACGCCCTTCTTCATCGCCTGCACGCAGGACGGGCTGATCCGCCATTTCTCAACGGTGGCCGACGCCGTCGAAACACCGGTCTATCTCTACGATATTCCGGCAAGAACCCAGAACCACATAGAGCCGGAAACCGCGCGCAAACTCGCGGCCCATGGCAATATCGCCGGCATCAAGGATTCCGGCGGCGCACAGCAGACGCTGGAGGCTTATCTTCAGGTGGCAAAGGAAATGCCCGGTTTCGAGGTCTATTCCGGTCCGGATCATCTCGTTCTCTGGTCGTTGCAGAACGGTGCCGCAGGCTGCATCTCTGGCCTCGGCAACGCGCTACCGGATGTTCTCGCTGGCATTCTCAGCGCCTTCAACACGGGCGATATCGCCGAGGCGGAACGCCAGCAGTCGATTTATACCGCCTTTCGCACCGATCTCTACGCACTCGGTTTTGCGCCTGCCATGGTCAAGCGCTCGCTCTACCTCCAGGACCCATCCGTCGGCGCCAGCCGGCAACCCGCCCTGCTGCCGGATCAGGAACAGGATAAACAGATCCTGGAAATCTTACGGCGTTATTAACGGCTGTGACACCATGGCCGATGTGGCGCGCGCGGGTGACCGCGCCTGTCGCGCCACCTGAAAAATATCCGAAAAAATGGCTAAAAGGCGAAGCCCCTCTCCAGCCCCGGTTACGACGAACAATTTGTGACACAAACACGAAATTCCCCTTGTCAGCCCCGCTATTGATGTTTATGAGGAGCGCGCAACGCAAGCGTTCGCGCATGCGGAGAGGTGGCAGAGTGGTCGAATGCACCGCACTCGAAATGCGGCATACCTGCAAGGGTATCGTGGGTTCGAATCCCACCCTCTCCGCCATAATTTGCCTTGGTTGCCAAGCAATTCTGACGGTGTTCAACCGTATTCATCTCGCGGCTCAGCCACAGTGCTGGACCCAAAAATTGGGCTTCCTTACCGATAAATTATTCCATGCGCTACCAAACTGAGATGGACGTATGAAGAAGAGCGATTTGCAGCTTGATTTACGTCACTACGACTTTCGCGACCCACGTTACGCAAAGCGCGCCGACGCCCGCAACTGCTTTTGCTGCACCCTTCGCCCAGCTCTGAGCTTGTAGCGGAACCGATATTCATCGGAGATCAGGATGGCGACGATCCCGAAAATTGGGATGTCGGGAAGTGCAGGTTCATATCCCCCATTGCCTCTCGCGGCAGAGGCGCTATCATAATTGTGTTGTAGGAGCTTTGGGAGGAGCGATACGTGAGACGGATGTGGCCAGACGAATTTGCCTTTCTGCTTGATGGTGCGGAAGAGGTTGACCTGCATATTCCAGCGGTGGCGCACGACGATAGTTCGCCCGGAGAAGCGATATCCAAGAAGGCCTTGAAAGCCCGCATCAGTCAGCAGGATTTTGAGAAGATCTGGCCTCTGGCAGAGTCTCGTTATCGGCTGAAAGGGAGGTTTTCGGGCAAGGCGATTACGCTGATCGCCAACAACCCTCATTACCAGAAATGGCATCCCTCCGACGGTGGCAGCGTCGAGAGCGTGTCCGATAGCGGTCAGAAATACACGACGCGCTATGTGATCGTGCACTTTCTCGTTGATGATGTTCGCGAGTCTGTCGAAGCCTGAAGCCCGCAGGGACGGTTCTTGCCAGCGATTGGTTATTGACCCCGAAAGAGATTGACCTTGTCTGCAAGGGCTCCTTCGGGGTTGTCTCCTACACTAACTTCGCCGCCGACTGGCTTAGGCTCGAGCGCGCCACTCCAGCCACCAGCTCTTCGATGAAAAGTGCTGCATCCTCAGGGAGATCGTATGAGCGGCGGGTGATCACTTCGTATGGATCGCTTTTCGATCGGAGATGCATGGGCAGCGTGCAGGCCATTCCGAAATTTACGAAGAATGTCGCCACATCGCTCGACAGCAGGGCAACCGTGTTCGGATTGCCCTGGATGAGAGACATCGTTGCCAGCGCGGAGCGGGTTTCCAGCAGCGCTGACGGGAAGGGTAGCCCGGCATTGCGGTATTCATGCTCAAGGGAGATGCGCATCGGCATCGACGCCGTGTAGACGATCCAGCGTGAATCCGCGAGCTCTTCGAGCTGAACTCGCTTGCGCCCGACAAGGGGGTGGGCCGGGTTTGCGACAACCGCCAGGAGTTCGTCATGGAAGGTCGTGACGTTGTAGAGCTGCGGCGTTGAGCTTACCGAACTTCGACCGATCGCGAGGTCCAGCAGCCCGCGATCCAACTGCCTGAGAAGTTCCGCACTCGTATCCTCGATGATCTCGAAGGACGTTTGGGGAAAACGCTGAAGGTGCCGCTGGATGACTTCGGTCACGAATGGGACGGCGCCCATGATCGTTCCGACGCGAAGCCGGCTCCAGTTGCCTCCCGCCATTCCATCCAGTTCCTGCTCCATCTTGCCAAGCTGGGCAAGCATGGTTTTCGCGTTCCGGATCACGCACTCGCCCGCTGCAGTCGGCAGCAGCCCCCTGTTGGTGCGATGAAAGAGCTTTCGTTCCACAAGCTCCTCGGCCTCCTGAAGGGATTTCGTCGCTCGAGGCTGACTCATTCCGATCATCTCGGCTGCCCGCTTCAGCGACCCGTTGTCATCGATCGCGGCGATCAGTGAAATCTGTCGGAGGGCGAGCCGCGAAAGCGGCGAGCTACGTGATGTCCGCACTACCAAATTCTCCTTTGGTTATATCAGTATCCGAATATAGTACATTTACAGTGTCGCACAGCCTAATATTTAGCTCTATTGACCGGAATTTGATCTCTGCGCATTGCGGCGCGGAAATTCGAGTTGCCAATTTAAAATACCGAAGGGAGAGGCATATGGGCCTAATCAACTACGTCACTCGCGTACAGTTCGGCTATGGCGAGCTGTCATCTCTCAAATCCGAACTCTCCATCGCCGGCATCTCGCGCCCGTTCGTGGTAACCGACAAGGGCGTCCGCCAGCTTGGCGTCCTGGCGAAGATTGAGGCAATCCTAGGGGAAAACCCGGCTGGAGTGTTTGACGACACCCCTGGCAATCCAAACGAAGCGGCGGTCAGGGCGGCGACTGAGCTGTTCCAGGCGGCAGGGGCAGATGGCATTATTGCTATCGGTGGCGGTTCTGCGCTCGATCTGGCGAAGGCGGTGGCGATCCTTGCCGCGCATGGTGGTTCGTTGAAAACCTACGCGGCGATCGAAGGCGGCGTCGAGCGGATCACCGCGAAAACCTTCCCGACGATAGCTATCCCGACGACAGCGGGGACGGGCAGCGAAGTCGGCCGTGGTGCGATCATCATTCTCGATGACGGCCGCAAGGTGGGCCTTCTGTCGGCTTACCTCGTTCCGAAGGCCGCAATCGTGGACCCCGAACTGACGTTGACCCTGCCAGCGAAACTGACGGCGGCGACGGGCATGGACGCGATTTCCCATTGCATTGAAACCTACCTCGCCCCCTCGTCCAATCCGCCCGCGGATGGGATCGCACTCGAAGGACTTCGGCGCGGATGGGCAAACATACGTCGCGCCACCCAGCAGCCGGATGACCGGGACGCCAGGTCGAACATGGCGATAGCGGCAACCATGGGCGCGATGGCTTTCCAAAAGGGGCTTGGGTGCGTCCACAGTCTGAGCCACTCGCTGGGGGGTATCAACCCCACGCTGCATCACGGAACGCTGAACGCGATCTTCATGCCGGCCGTGATCGACTTCAACCGCTCGGCACCGACATCGGTCAGCGAAGACAAGTACCGTCACATCGCTCGGGCAATGGGATTGAATTCGGGCGACGAAATCGGAAGCGCAATCAAGGCCATGACGAAGACCATCGGCTTGCCGACGAGCCTCTCCGAGATCGGAGTGACCAGAGACCTGTTCGAGCGGATCATTATCGGAGCGCTGGCGGATCACAGCCATAAAACCAATCCGCGCGACGCTACATCCGATGACTACACAACAATGCTGGAAGCCTCGTTCTGAGGCTCGACGACTTAAACACGACTAAAGGGAGGAATGGATGACGATAACCGTGGCAGATGAAACGGCATATGCAGGTACAAGGAAAGAAGATCAGGTGACGGATGCCGACCGTCAACGCGCCTTGATGGGATCAGCGGTCGGATCGACGATTGAGTGGTACGACTACTTTCTCTACGGAACGATGTCGGCATTCGTGTTTGGCAAACTGTTTTTCCCGTCGGCCGATCCCGTGGTCAGCCAGTTGCTGGCCCTCACGACCTTCGCGCTGGCCTTTCTGGTGCGGCCGCTCGGCGGCATCATCTTCTCGCATATCGGCGACAGGATCGGGCGCAAGAAAACGCTTGCCGTCACGTTGAGTCTGATGGGCTTTTCGACCGTGGCGATGGGACTGCTTCCGACATACGAGACAATCGGAATCGCCGCTCCGATCCTCCTGACGATCCTTCGCTTGCTGCAGGGCGTGGCGCTTGGCGGTGAATGGGGAGGCGCGGTCCTGCTGGCCGTCGAATATTCTCCGCGCAAGAAGCGGGGGTTCTTCGGAGCCGTTCCCCAGACTGGCGCGGTTCTGGGCCTTGCGCTCGGCAACGCGGTAACGTCGCTCCTTGGCTACCAACTGGGCGATGAGGCGTTCCTCTCATGGGGCTGGCGCATCCCGTTCGTTCTGTCGATCGTCCTCGTATTCGTCGGCATGTATATCCGGAACCGCGTCGACGAAACGCCGTCGTTCCGCAAGGTCCTGCACACTCAGAAAGCTCAAAAGGTTCCCCTGTTCGAAACCTTCCGGACGCACAAGCGCGAAGTGTTCGTCGCCATCGGAGCAAAGTTCGTGGAGACCTCCACTTTCTTCCTCTACGCGACGTTCACGATCTCCTATCTGGTCGGTCTTGGCTACAATAAGGTCACGATCCTGAACCTTGTCCTGCTGGCGTCGCTGTTCGCATTTCCGATGATGCTGGTATTTGGCCGCCTTTCCGACAGGATTGGAAGAAAGAAGGTTTTTGTCGGAGGTACTATCGCCCTGATCCTCTGGGCGTTCCCCTACTTCTGGATGCTCAATCAGGGTTCGCTAGTGCTTGTCGGTGTTGCAATCTTCGTCGGGCTCGGCATCATTTGGCCCACCTATGGCGCGATGATCGGAACCGTGCTGGCCGAGGCTTTCCCCGCCGATATCCGCTACACCGGCATGTCGCTCGGTTATCAGGTAGGGGCTGCTCTAGTGGGAGGCCCGATGCCTCTTATCGCCACTGCTCTGCTCACGGCCTATAGCGGCAGCTACATTCCCGTTGCGCTCTTTATTATCGGTTGCGCGATCGTATCGCTGGTTGCCATGGCATATACCGAGGATCGGACCGGAGCCGACCTCGACGCATAGTTGATTGTGTCCGCTACCACCGGGCGGCTCCAATGCCGCCCGGTGCAGGCCGTTTTGGCAGAAACCAGTTCGCGGGCAGCAGCGGATGGCGTTCGCATATGCTGTGCAACCCGAGCTATTTGCCACGCGTTACGCTCCTGTCTCTAAAGGAGCAATGCAATGGACAGGCGCATCAGGCATCGCTTAACCCCCGTAGCCGGGATTGAAACCTTCTATCGAGAGGCCGGTCCGCCGGATGCGCCGGTCATCTTATTGCCGCATGGCTATCCCTGCTCATCCTTCGAATTTCGAAACCTGATGCCGGAACTGGCGGACAGATGGCGGTTGATCGCGCCAGATTATCCCGGCTTCGGTTATAGCGACACTCCCGAGAGCTTTTCCTACACGTTCGACGGCTACGCCGGGTGGCTCAATGCGTTTGTCGAGAAACTGGATCTCGATCGATTTGTTCTCTACCTGCATGATTTCGGCTCTCCCATCGGAGCGAGGCTGGCCATCATGAAGCCTGAGCGGATTGTTGGGCAAATCATCCAGAACGGCGACATTCCTTACGAGGACGCGTTGGGGCCGAAATACGCCGACATTGAAAAAACATGGTCCTTGCCTGAGGACCGTATGCGCGCGGAACTTCGCAACGCCGTGACCGAGGAAAACTTCCGGGACGAGTTTCTTAACAATGTTCGCCCGGAACTAATCGCGCTTATTCCACCGGACCTTTGGCAGCTGCATTGGCGCCTGATGACAGAACGGAGGAAGGATATCGCTGCGGAGCTTCTTTCCGATTTGAAGAGGAACCGGGCCTGGTTTCCCATCCACCGGCGCTACCTGCAAACATATCAGCCACCGACCCTCATTCTTTGGGGCCCTCAGGATCATTACATGCCGGAAGAGTCGGCCCGGGCCTATCTCCGAGATCTGCCTGATGCCGAACTTCATCTACTGGACGGCGGGCATTGGCTATTGGAGACGAACCTCAAAGAGGTCGTCCCGCGTGTAAGGGCCTTCCTGGCGAGCCTTGACGTGTAACTGCCTGCACAGCACAACCTTTTGACGAGAGCTGCCGCGGCTCATAACTAATAGTTGACGCCATCGCATAGGCAGGATATAAGGAGCAGTCGAATTTGCTTGCTTAGCTTTGCTTATCGCGCGACTGGCAACGCGTTCTGAACGAACCTTTCCTTTCAAAATCGCTCTTATCGTCCGCAGCGCCACAAGTGCTGTGGTTCCTCTATCGCTATGAAAGGGTTCATCATGACCACTGGCACAGTTAAATGGTTCAATTCCACCAAGGGCTTCGGCTTCATTCAGCCTGACAATGGCGGCGCTGATGCGTTCGTTCATATTTCTGCCGTCGAGCGTGCAGGCATGCGCGAACTCGTGGAAGGCCAGAAAATCGGCTTTGATCTGGAGCGCGACAACAAGTCTGGTAAAATGTCGGCCTGCAATCTGCAAGCTGCCTGAATGGGTCTGCGCTTCCCTTTGACCACGGATGTACTGGCATTGCCGGAAGCACGCCAACCCAATCAAGGCCAGGCAATTTGCCTGGCCTTTTGTTTTTCGCTCGCTTGCCGAGCCTTATCACCGGAATACCCATGACAGAAAAATACAGTATTTCTCGCCAAAAGGCGGAGATCGCCTTCAGCCACATCCAGACGCCATTTTTTGGTAAGGAAAACGCGCTCGAAGAGCTCTCTTCTATTGAGCAATCCCGCGAAGCCAAGACCTTGCGGCTTCGGGAAGCACGCCTTGCAAAAGAGCTCTCGGATCGTACCTCAGCTACCTCCGCTCTCCTTGCCAAACGCGCCCGCGCGCGGTGATCGCTAGCGACGCCTGAACGCGTCCAGCGAAGATTTGCCTCTGACTTACACGCAGAAAATGCGCTGCGCAGTATTTCCGCCTGTCCATTGTAAAGGAAAGGCCGCTACTGCACCTTGACCACGACCTTGCCCTTCGCTCGCCCCGTTTCGACGTAGGCCAACGCATCGGGTGTTTGGTTGAAGGGGAATATCTTGTCCACGACCGGGCGCAGCGCGCCGCTATCGATCAGCCCGGCGATCTGCTCCAGCTGCCGGCCGTCGCCGCGCATGAACAGGAAAGAATAGTGAACGCCACGGCTTTTTGCCTTCCTGCGCACGCTACGGCTCAACAACCGCACGACGAGCTTCAGGAGCGCATTCAGCCCGATATCCCTGGCGAATGACGGGTCCGGCGGGCCTGAAATGGAGACGAGGTGGCCGCCCGGCTTGAGGATGTTCAGAGATTTCGCAAGTGTCTTCGGATCCTGACTATTCAGCACGACGTCGTAGCCGGAGAGAAGCTTTTCGAAATCCTGGCTTGTATAGTCGATCACCACATCCGCGCCGAGACTTTTGACGAGAGCCACATTCTTCGCACTGGTGGTCGTTGCGACCGTTGCGCCCAGATGCTTGGCAAGCTGGATCGCGATTGTTCCAACACCGCCCGAACCGGCCTGAATGAAGACTTTCTGACCGGGCTTCACCTTTGCCACATCGACGAGGGCCTGCCACGCCGTCAGCGCGACCAGCGGGATGGACGATGAGTCCTCCATCGTCAGCGTATGGGGCTTCAGCGCGGCGTCGTCTTCATGGATGGCGATGAATTCCGCAAACGTACCGATGCGGTGATCCCTCGGCCGGGCATAGATCTCGTCGCCAACCTTGAAGCGGCTGACGCCGGGGCCGACCTTGACGACAGTCCCGGCAACGTCGTGGCCAAGCGCGAAGGGCGGACGGTAGGGCAGGAAGAGTTTGAACTCGCCGTCCCTGATTTTCGAGTCGAGCAGGTTTATCGCCGTGGCATGAACGCGAACGAGGATGTCGTCGTTCTGAACCTGCGGATCCGGCAGTTCGGCGAGGCGTAGCTCGCCATTCTTCTTATACTTATCAACGACATAGGCTTTCATTTGGAAATCTCCGGTCTGTGTTGTTTCTTGCCTGGCTAGGCTTTGTTTTCGCCATGTGGTTTGCGCAGGATCAGATATGGTTGAGGGCAATGGCTCTATGTTAGCGCCGTCCAAAAGCGGGGACGACGCGCCCAGGTGTTCGATCAGGCTTGAGAAGCTCCTGTACGCGGAAGAGCCGCGAGGACGCTGATCGCGTCTTTCCCAGCCTGAAGAATGCGTTCCGACATGTCCTTATCGACCGCGCGCGCCAGTTGAAGCGTCCCGATCAGGGTCGCAAAAATCGCGCATGCCACATCTTCCTTTGCCTCCATATCTGCCGGAAGCGCATCGGCGAGCAGGAGCACGAGCGCGCGGGACTGTTCGGCATACATGCCGCGTGTCTCTACCGGCTGTCGGGCGAGCTCAGGCAGCAGTGCTGCGGAGGCGCAGCCCTGTCCCGGGTCGTCCCGGTGCCCGGGCGAAAGATAGAGGTCGGTCAGGTGAGTAAGCCCGCCTTCGTCCAGCACCTGGCGCAACCATACAGCCTGCGTGCTCAGGGCGTCCGAAATAGTTTCCCGAACGAGATCGGCCTTCGAGGGAAAGTGGGGATAAAAGGCGCCGTTCGTCAGCCCGGCATCCTTCATGATCGTCGCGAGACCAGAGCCCGCAATTCCATCCTTCCGGAACCGTTCGACAGCGACGTCCATGATCTTGCGGCGTGAGGTGTCTTTCCGGCCTTTTTCGTATCGCATGACGATGCTTCCGTTTTTCTATTGCATTACGATCATAATATCATTAAATGAGCATAATGCAACTGGTCTCTGGAGCTTAAATCCGAGACGTTCACCCAAGGAAAAAACATGGACGCCGTCAGAACTGCAATTGTAACCGGGGCATCCTCCGGCATAGGCTACGCCACCGCTGAAGGTCTCGCCGGCGCGGGGTTCAGGGTTTTCGGAACAAGCCGGAAACTCGCCAGTGACGGACCCAAGGGGGTAACGATGCTGGTATGCGATGTGACCGATGAGGCGTCCGTGTCGGCGCTGGTCGCAGAGGTGGTCTCGCGGGCGGGGAAGATCGATCTTCTCGTCAACAATGCCGGCATCGGCATGTTCGGTGGCGCAGAGGAATCCTCGGTCGCGCAGTCTCAGGCCCTATTCGACGTCAATGTTTTCGGCACCATGCGGATGACGAACGCCGTCCTGCCCGTGATGAAGAGCCAGGGCGGCGGCCGCATCCTCAACATAGGCTCTATCCTCGGTGTCATCCCGGCGCCGTATTCGGCGCACTACTCCGCCGCCAAGCATGCGATCGAGGGTTATTCTGAATCTCTCGATCACGAGGTCCGGGCCTTCAATGTCCGTGTTTCCGTCATCGAGCCGGCATATGTGCGCACTGTTTTCGATCAGAACGGCATGGAACCCGACCAGCAGAAAGCCGAATATGATGGCGCGCGCGCAGCGGTCGCGGCCCTACTGCGGGACGTCATGCCCAAGGCTGACCTGCCGGATGTCATCGTGAAGGTTGTGATAAAGGCAGCCAACGATCCTGTTCCGCGCCGACGCTACACTGCGGGCAGCGCGGCGCGCATGGTGAGCCTGCTGCGCCGGTTCGCAACAGCCGGGTTGTTCGACAAGGTTTTGCGCAAACAGTTCCGCATCGCATAATCAAACGCCAACAGGCTTTCCTCTGCCCTGCGGCGATTAATCTCGCGGCGGGGTTCACGCCTTTGCAAGAATGGCAGGCACACGGATCGATGGGGCTGCGTGCATCAATAATCTAAACTGCCATTGATACTTTCGTGTAGGAGTTTAGAGATCTATCCGTGAAAACGTTTCTTCACGTTATCAAAAGCCGCTCCAGCTGACTGGAAGCGGCATGCTTGATGAAATAAATAGAATACTGATTGCAAATACTCAGGACTATAGTTTGAGCTAGAAATACGTTGCTCGATCCCCTTAAACGCGAACACTAATCGGGTGTATCGATGTTGTTGTCAATAAAGTTTATGGGATATACTTAATTGAGCCATTGCGGCTGTGATCAATTTCGCTGTCAAGCCGAGTGGCCAGCACTCAAGTGTTCTCCAACAACGACGCGAGGGGGTTGCCTTCGTTTCCATCAACTCAAAGCGTGACCAGCCAACCCATAGACCCATGGTGCGTTCTTGGTCCGGTTCAGGAACCTTCGCCCCTTGGACATGGTGGTCGTGGTTTCGGACATAATGAGGCCGCACCGCGTCACGAATTCCGCGAAAAGCCCTTCCTCCCGCGTGTCGATACGCACATGCTGTCCTTCAAGCGACTTCAGATGCCAGGCTGTGATATGGATCGCATCCTCATCGTTCAGGGCGACAACCGGGCCGATCACCTGACCCGGCCCGAATTTGCGGCGCATTGCATAGCCGGCGATAACGCCGTTTCGCCTTAGAACACAAGTCACGGCCACTTCGGACAGCGCCGCGAGCAACTGCGCGCGCTTGGTCCCGAACGCCAGAGTGTCGAAGTCGGTCAGCTCGTCGATGCTGTCGGCGGCGAGTTCACTCAACGTCCTGTTCCCCGCAGGCAGCGTCGGAAGCACAGATGCGATGCCTTGGTGCAGGAATACCGTCGCCTCCTTTTCGAAACCGAGCGAGATATACAGTGGGTAGGCGGCCCTGGTGGAGTTCAGGCTCAGATCTCGGCCATGGCAACGCGCCATTACCTGCTCCATCAGCCAGCGGCCGGCACCATGAGCTTGGGCGCGGGGAGTTGTAATGACCAGTCCGACAGTGGCAAAATTCTCTCCATGTGGAAACCACATGGCGCTGCCGAAGACCCGGCCGATCCCGTCAACGGCGGCGATACCTTGCCCTACACGTCGCAGGAATTCCCAATCATCAGGCCGATGAGGCCAACCGACGCCAATGGAGAGCGCGTGCAGCGACTGCAGATCAACCTCGCTGATGTCCTGCGCCACCAAGTCAAAGGATTTCACGCGAACCGATTTTGCCACTGGCCATCCCCCCTTTACAATCACATGGACCGGCGAACCTGTGAGGGCAACTCCGGCCGGCTACACAAATGCAATGCGATAGCGCCGTTTCAAAAGGTAGGGCGTATTTTCAAGCAGGATCAACCGCATTTGACCCCTTGTTCGATATCTTTTGCCAAAAGTGAAAGCTGTGCGGCAGAGAACTCTTTCCCGCGACGGCATACTCTGCGATCAGGCGGGCAATCGATCCGCAAGTCTGGAAACACGAGCTGAGAAGTAATGATAGGTTTCTGCACGCTGATCTCGCGAAACTTTTGCCTGGCAGTTTCCCGGTGCTGGCTTCTGTGAACTGTTCAAGACAGCGACTGCTGCGGTCTGTTCTTTCGCTCTTGACTGACCGAAAAGGTACGGGGAATGCTGAGGTTGTGCGAGCGGCATGGCCTTGACGAAACCGGCCGAATGCAGGCGTCGAAAGGGAGATGGACGTGAAGCTTGATCGTATCGACATCCGGATTCTGCATGAGTTGCAACACAATGGCAGGCTCACGAATGTAGAGCTATCGGATCTCGTACATCTGTCGCCCAGTCCGTGCCTCGTACGCGTCAAAAGGCTACAGCAGTTAGGCTATATTTCCGGTTATTCGGCGCAAATAGATCTGGCAAAACTAGGCCCGACCGTGACGATCTTCACAGAAGTCACGCTCAGTAACCACCGTCAAAACGACTTCTCCCGGTTCCAGCAGGCGATCGAGAAAATCGAGCAAGCAATTGAGTGCCATCTGATGTCAGGCGGCTATGATTACCTGATCAAATTCGTTACCGCCACCATCGGTGATTACCAGGAGTTGATGGAAGGGCTGCTCGATGCAGATATCGGCATCGACAAGTACTTTAGCTTCGTCGTGATGAAATCGTCGTTCGTCAAACATCATCTTCCTCTCAACGACCTGTTTGGAGGTTGAACCGGCGGATGTCCGCCACAGAGGACCTCGGAATGCGTGGTCTTTACCTCGCCGACAGACTATGCCAATCCGCATTATCCCCGAGGCGCTTTTAACCGTCTGCGTTTCTCGCACCAGCCGGACGTCAAAGTCCCCGAGCTTTGATAAGCGCATCGGCAATAAAAAGATCCTGAAGAGCTATGCCGGAACTGTCGAACACCGTGATGGCGTCGGCGGATCTGCGGCCGGCCACCTGATTTTCGATAACCGCGCCAATTGGCGTAATGACAAGATCACCGGCTGACACCTGCTCGCGGATATGCTGGAAGTCGCCTATCGTCACCGATTGCGCTGGTAAATCACAGAAGAGATCGGCTTTGAAAAACAGCTCTGTCGGAAGTTCCCGCTTGCCGGGAGCGTCTGAACCCATGCTTGCAATATGGGTTCCGGGGCGTACCCAGTCCGCATTGAACAGTGGCTCGCGTGCAGGGGTCGCGGTGACGATAATATCCGCTGACGAAACCGCTTCCTCGGCCGAAACAATCGCAACGCGAAGACCTGTGGCTTCGATCTTCTCTGCGAATGCTTTCTGGCGCGCCGAGGGGCGTGCAGCAATATAGACTTTTTCGATCGGGCGGACGCGTGACAGCGCGGCTACCTCAAAGAAAGCCTGATTTCCTGCGCCGAATATAGCAAGCGTGCCAGCATCGGTGCGGGCAAGAAGATCAGCCGCCACCGCGTCGGCGGCAGCCGTTCTATAGGCGTTGACCGTTCCGGCTTCGACGACGGCCCTCAGGCGGCCGATATCCTGGTCCAGCAACAAGATCGTCGAATTATGACGTGGAAGGCCACGCTCGGGATTTTTCGCCCAGAAGGATCCCACTTTCACACCCGTCAAATGTGGCGCGGAGCCGGATTTTATCGAAAACGTATTGGTCGCTGTGGCGGCGCGTCCAAGCACGGCGGGAAAAATCCGGGCCTCTTCGCCGATGACCGCCACGAGCGCGGACCGGACCGCCGCATAGGCGAGTTCGTGTGTAACAAGGGCCGCAGACTCCTCCTCGCTGATATAAATCATGCAATTGTCTCCTGCTTTCGGACTGTGGCTCTTGTGCGTTCGCAAACACTTTCGACAAGCGGCAGGGCGTTGCCGCTCCTCCTCGACGAAGATCGAAGCACAAGTGTCATTCATCGCACTGATTTTGTCACAGGAGGTGCCGATTGGCGGCTCAGAACGCATGAAATCGCTGAATTAGGCACGCAATACGGCAGGAAAACTCGATTTTTTCGAAGATACTGGCGAAGACTTGGAAGTCCTCTCGAAAAACAGAGACGCCTGAAAAATGCCCATCAGCGACAATGACAAAATCATCCGTAACGGCGATATCAGCCTCTCCAGGCTTGAGCCTCGTCACCTCGCAGGCGCATTGAAACTCTCCCAAGAATTTTCTTGGCCGTACCGTTTCGAAGACTGGGAGTTTGCCGCCAGTTTGGGGGATGGTTTCGTACTTGAACAGGCCGGCGAAGTTGTCGGTACGGCACTATGGTGGTGCTACGGCGCACATCATGCCACCGCTGGAATGATCATCGTGACCGCCAGGGTCCAGGGCGGCGGTCAAGGCTCTCGCCTTTTTAATGCATTGCTGGAAGCGACGCAGGATCGAGACATCCTGCTCAATGCGACGGAAGAGGGGTTGCCGCTTTATCAACGACGTGGGTTTTCGCCTTGGGACAAGATCCTACAGCATCAAGCTGTTTTGACGGTTGCACCGGATACTGAGTTTCACGAAGACATTCGTCCTGCCACCGGCGACGACTTGAAAGCCATTCAAGCTTTCGACGAGCGCGCAATCGGAATGCCCAGGCAACAGCTGGTAACAGCGCTTGCCGATATCGGAGACACACTCGTAATCGTTCAGGGTGACGATTTGCTCGGTTATGCCATCGCGCGAAAATTCGGTCGCGGTTATGTCATCGGACCTGTCGCCGCCAACAATGCAGATGACGCAAAGCGCCTGATCCGCGCACATCTTGCCAAGCTCGGCGGCCAGTTCGTTCGAATCGACGTTTATGCCGAGGACGGCTTGAGCGACTGGCTGTGCAGCTTCGGTCTACAGCCTGTTGGCGAGGCCGTGTCCATGGTTCGGGGAAGCTTACCCGCACCTGTTTCCCCCGCTCATATGTACGCGGTCGCAAACCAGTCGCTCAGCTAGGAGAGAAAGATGATGGATAGAACTTGGACTGATGCTGCGCTGGTCGATGGCACGATGCCAATCGATGCGGTGCCTACTCCGTCGCTGTTGCTCGACGAAGCCAAGCTCGCGCGAAACATTCAGCGGCTCGCCGAACATGTGAAGGGGCTCGGCGCTTCCTTGCGCCCTCATATGAAAACCGCCAAGAGCATCGATGTCGCTCGTCGGATTTATCCCGCTCAACCTGGGGCAATTACGGTCTCGACCCTTGCCGAGGCGGAGTATTTTGCCGATCACGGGTTTCTCGACATTACGTACGCCGTTGGCGTTTCCCCAGCCGCTGCCAAAAGGGGGCTTGAATTATGCCGCCGTACCGGCGCAAACCTCAAGTTCCTGCTCGATACGGTAGAACAGGCGGACGCGCTCGGAGCAGCTGGAAAAGCAGCCGGTATCGTCCCTTCCGCTTTCATCGAGCTTGATGTCGATGACCATCGCGGCGGCTTGAAGCCGGATGATCCGATGCTGATCGAGGTCGCGGATCGTCTTGCGGCCGCAGGCGCCGATCTGGTTGGCGTTCTGTCCCATGCAGGCGAATCCTACGCACTTGATTCACGACACGCCTTGATCGCCGCAGCCGAAAACGAAACGGCTGCGACTGTGCGTGCGGCCGGAATATTGCGTGCTCGGGGCCATGCCTGTCCGATCGTCAGTGTCGGTTCAACGCCGACGGCGCATTTTGCGCAGAACCTCGATGGCATCACAGAGGTGCGGGCCGGGGTCTATATGTTTTTCGATCTCGTCCAGCACGGCGTTGGCGTGTGTGCGCTTGATGACCTGGCGATTTCGGTGCTGGCTACTGTCATAGGCGCCAAGCCCGAAAAGGGTTGGGTTCTGATCGATGCTGGCTGGATGGCGCTTTCGCGTGACCGCGGTACGTCCGGTCAGAAGGTTGATCAGGGATATGGCGTCGTGTGCGATGTGCGTGGTCAGGTCTATGAGGATCTAATCGTTGTTCAGGCGAGCCAGGAACACGGCATTCTGGCGATGCGGCAGGGTTCGGCGCAGGCCATGCCGGAATTACCGATCGGCACGAAGGTTCGTATCCTGCCCAACCATGCATGCGCGACGGCTGCGCAGCATGATTTCTACAATGTCGTCAAAGGCGAGAGCCCGTGGATCCAGGCGCGCTGGAGCCGGCTGCGCGGCTGGTAGCGCGTTTTCGAAAACACCATCGGGGCTATCCGCCCATGATTTCGGCCGCTTCTCGACGGCATTTGCCACATAAAGGATCTATTGCGATGACCGCACCTCTCCAACACCTGATCCGAAACAACAGACTTGACCACTTCTTCATCGACGGCAAATGGAAACCTGCCTTGGGAACCGGCAAAGGCCGCGTCACAAACCCGGCGACTGAGGAGGTTATTGCTGAGATTGCCCTCGGGAATGCGCAGGATGTCGACGCTGCCGTGGCCGCTGCCCGTGGCGCATTTTCCTCCTGGTCGCTTACCACTCCGCAACATCGCGCTGACTTGCTTGAGAAACTCTGCAGGGTCATCGAGAAACGAAGCGAGATGTTCGCGCAATGCCTGACGCTGGAAATGGGGGCGGCGATCGGTTATGCGCGCAGCGCGCAGGTGCCGCTTGCAATCGCGCATGTGGCGACGGCCCGTGAGGTCCTCCTTTCCTTTCCCTTCGTAAAGCAGCGTGGACATACGGCCATCGCCCATGAGGCGATCGGTGTCTGCGCCCTGATCACCCCATGGAACTGGCCGCTTTACCAGATCACCGCAAAGGTAGCTCCGGCACTGGCTGCGGGCTGCACCGTCGTTCTGAAGCCCAGCGAACTCGCTCCGCTGGATGCGCTGCTTTTTGCCGAAGCTGTCGAGGAAGCCGGTTTTCCCGCTGGTGTTTTTAATCTGGTGAACGGCGATGGTGCCGTTGTTGGCCAGCGCATGTCGGCCCATCCGGACGTCGATATGGTTTCGATCACCGGCTCGACCCGGGCCGGTATTTTGGTCGCGCAGGCTGCGGCCCCAACCGTCAAGCGTGTGGCGCAAGAGCTCGGTGGCAAGTCTCCTAACGTCATATTACCCGACGCTGACCTCGACCGAGCCGTCCCACTCGGCGTCGCTGCCGCCTTTCGCAATCTGGGGCAATCCTGTAGTGCGCCGACCCGCATGATCGTGCCGCGCGCCCTGTTGCCGAAAGTCGAGGCGATCGCTGCAAGAGCTGCGGCGGAAATCGTCGTCGGAGATCCGTTGGCTTCAGACACGACCCACGGCGCCATGGCCAACCGGACGCAGTTCGACCGGGTTCAGACGATGATAAGTACAGGTATCGAAGAAGGTGCAAAGCTGATCGCCGGGGGAGTGGGCCGGCCCCACGGCTTTGAATCAGGATTTTTCGTGAAGCCGACGATTTTTTCCGACGTTCGATCGGATATGAAGATCGCCGAGGAAGAAATATTCGGACCGGTCCTTTGCATCCTCCCGTATGACAGTGTCGATGAGGCCATCGCGATCGCCAACAACACTGTCTACGGTCTCGGTGCCCACGTGCAGGGCAACGACATCACGGCCGTCAAGCATGTCGCTTCCCGCATCCGCTCGGGGCAGGTTCATCTCAATTATCCTGCATGGGATCCGCATGCACCCTTCGGTGGTTTCAAGCAGTCCGGCAATGGCCGCGAATACGGCGTTGAAGGGATGACGGAATATCTGGAGGTAAAATCGATGCTCGGTTACTTCGATTGATCGGCGGCAGCGGCGGCAGGCTGGCTGCGCCCAATCCTCCGCCGTGCCAATTCAACAGCTGTGTCTTCGTAGACGGGATGCCCGGGCGATCACCTCTGGTCCCACCGGTCCCGCATTCCATAATACCAAACGGCTAATGGAAGAAACCAGGGCTTACCGTTGAAGTAAGGGCGGGTCTCGAAGCTGAGTTCGCTGTACACCGTCTTGCCCTGGTCATTACCGAGCATTTTGTTGGCGATTTTTCCACCGAGCCAGCTGGAGCGCGCCACGCCTGTGCCATTGTAACCACCGGCGAAAAACATTCCGTCAATGGTGTCGACGTGCGGAAAGTGATCGAAGGTGAACCCCAATTGGCCGTGCCAGTAGTGGCTGATTTTGTGCGCCTCCAATTCCGGAAAGATTCTGACAAGGAGGCTGCGAAGATAGGTTGCGTTTGCCGTGTTGCTTTTTACCGTCCCGCTCATGTCGAGAACGCGTCCACCCAGTATGATGCGCGTCCCATCTGGTGAAGGGCGATAATAAGTCACGACGCGCTGGCTGCCGGCAAGCATTTGCCGTTTTGGCATCAGCTTGCTCATGAGCTCCGGTGGCAGCCGTTCCGTCGCGACCAAGCCGCTACCTACCGGGATGATGCGCCGCTTGAGATACGGCAGCAGCCCGCCGCTATAACCATTGGTCGCTATCAGAACTTGGCGTGCCGTGACATCCCGACCGAGGATCTTGAATGCAAAGGCACCGCCTTGCTGCTGAAGATCGGTTACGCGGGCATTGCTGAAGACGCGTACGCCGAGGCGTTGGGCGGCTTCCGCCAGGCCTTTGACATATTTTGCTGGATGAAGCCCGGCATAACCAGGCATGGCCACCCCGCCATGATAGAGATCGGAACCGACTTCCCTATGCTGTTCTGAACGTGGAACCATGTAGGCGTCGCACGGCAGCACTTTGCGAATACGCTCTATGTTGCTGCCCAGGCTGTCGTAGATACGTGGGGTCATTGCTCCCTTGAAATATCCAACTACTTTGAGGTCGCACGCGATCTGTTCCTTTGCGACGACGTCCTTAACATATTGCAGCGATTCAAAACTCTCCTCAACGACCCGCCGGGCCATGTCTGTGCCGTAGGTCAATGCCGGGTCGAAGAATGCCCATCCCGGCCCGAGGAAGCCACCGTTTCGCGACGAAGCGCCCCAGCCCGGCGCATCAGCGTCGTAAACAGCGACCTGCTTGCCCGCCCTGGCCAGAACAAGGGCCGCATTAAGACCCGTGAAACCACCACCGATGATTGCGACTTCAGTGAAGGAGGAAATGTCGTCGGCGCTGGATTTATCCGGACGGGCCTCATCCCACCAAAAAGGACTGGCGACGGCATCGTCGGTGAAGAAGGGGGCTTTCAAACTGGACATCGTCGTCACTCACAAAGCGGGGTGTGGCGCAGAAAGCGCTGCATCCGAAATTTCGCCGCAAACCGGACCTCGTCGACCGACCGCTGGCAAGATGCTTTAAGAAGACGACGGATATCGCAACATTTGATGTTGGATATCGTCATGGCACAGAACAAAATGACGTTGCGCGCCCGTTGCAGCGCATCAGTTGCTGAACGGGTCAAATGGACATCAAATCTGAGAGATGTAGCTGGTTGCATGGCGGGCCATCCGAAGAGCCGCGACGCATGCGTGGAATACGCAGTGGGTGGCGCAGTTCGGAGGACGCCCACGAACTCGCCCGCATGGGCGGATACCACCCATGCGGAGTTCTCCATCAGATCATCGATGGCAGAGGATGCTTATCTCAACCGTTCGATTTTCCCGAACCGTCTCTCTGTTCGCGCCATATGGCGAATGCCTTCTGGTGCTCGTCCTTTGTGCAGGGGTAAAGGCCGATGATGGTTGCGCCGCCCTTGACCTGTTCGACGACGAAATCTTCGTAAGCGGTCATTTCCACCGCTTCCGTTGCTACTTCATCGGCAATTCCGGCGGGAATGACAATGACGCAATCCGCATCGCCGACGATGATATCGCCGGGGAAGATCGGGGCGTCGCCGCAGCCTATCGGGCCGTTGATTTCAATTGCTTCGTGTTTCGTGAGATTGGTGGGGCTGGACGGGCGGGTGTGGTAGGCGGGTATATCCAGTTCCGCAATCGTTGCCGCATCGCGGAAACCGCCATCCGTGACCACGCCGGCGGCACCACGCACCATCAGGCGCGTGATGAGAATATCGCCAGCAGATGCAGCGCTCGGGTCTTTGCGGCTATCCATGACCAGCACATGGCCGGGCGGGCAGGTTTCAATGGCGACGCGCTGGGGATGCGCGGGGTTGCGGAATTCCACCAGTTGGTTGCGGTCCTCGCGGGCGGGCATGTAACGCAGGGTGAAGGCCGGTCCGACCATGTTTTCGCCCTTGTGGCCAAGCGGATGGACACCCTGAATGACCTGGTTTCGCAGGCCGCGCTTGTATAGTGCGGTCGCGAGCGTAGCGACGGAAACCGTCATCAGTTTTACCCGGGTTTCTGTATTCATCTTAATCTCCTCGAATGACGTAAGTGTCTGCACATCAGTTTTTGTGGATCGGCTCGTCTATGAAAACGCCGCCCTGGTATTTCGCGATTGCGGCATCGGGGCCGGGGCGTGGAACGTCACGTTCGATATCGCCCCGGAAGCTTGCGGCGTTGTCGCGCGGCCGCCAGCCGAGAAAATCGACATGGGAATTATCCCACCAGCTATCGTCATTGGCGGAAACGCCCCAGATGACCGGGCAACCGAGTTTTGGCGCGCGAAACAGGGCTTCCACCAGGGACACCAGATCGTCGTGGCTGAGCCAGGTGGACAACATGCGCCAGTTGCTGGGCTTCTCCTCGCAGGAGCCGATGCGCACGATGGCCGTCTCCTGTCCGAACTTGGAATGGTAGAGGCTCGCCATCGCCTCGCCGAAAATCTTTGAAACGCCGTAGAGGCCATCCGGCAGAAACGGCGTTTGCGGCGATAGCTGCTCACCCTGCGGATAATATCCGATCGTGTGGTTGCTGGAGGCGAACAGGATGCGCGGCAAGCCGTTGAGCCTTGCTGCCTCGTAAAGATTATAGACACCGCGCAGATTGGCGGCCTCGATGGGATCGTAAGCTTTTTCGACGGAGATGCCGCCGAGATGGACGATGCCGTCGCAATCCTTCACCAGCGCATGGACAGCGGCCTCGTCTTCCAGCGGGCAGCGGATGATCTCTTCATTCGCGGCCGCTGCGCCCATATCAACGACATCCGAAAGACGGATGACTTCGGCAAGGTGGCCGAGCCTGCCGCGCAACATGTTGCCCAGCTTGCCGCCGGCGCCCGTTATCAGCAAACGTTTCATCATTTTGTGCGCTCTCGTATCAGAATATGTCCGGTTCGCCGGCGGTGCGGCCGAAATCGGTCTGCAGAAAATCGAAATCGCATCCGGCATCCGCCTGGGTAACGTGTTTCGAGAAGATGTAGCCGTAACCGCGTTCGTAACGTGGCGGCGGCGCCTGCCATGCGGCCCGGCGGTGTGCGATTTCCTCTTCGCTGACCAGCATGTCGAGACGACGTTGCGGCAGATCGAGCCGCACGATATCGCCGGTCTTCAGGAGCGCGAGCGGCCCGCCGACAAAGCTTTCCGGCGCAACATGAAGAACGCAGGCGCCGTAAGAGGTGCCGGACATGCGGGCATCGGAGATGCGGACCATGTCGCGATGGCCCTTCTTGATCAGCGCCTTGGGGATGGGCAGCATGCCCCATTCGGGGAAGCCTGGGCCACCCAGCGGACCGGCATTGCGCAGAACCAGAACATGATCGGGCGTCACATCCAGATTTTCATCGTCGATTGCCGCCTTCATCTCGGGATAGCTGTCGAAGACCAGCGCCGGGCCTTCATGGACATGGAGTTTCGGGTCGCAGGCGGCGGGTTTGATGACCGCGCCATCCGGGCAGAGATTGCCGCGCAGGACGGCAAGCGATCCCTCCGCGTAAACGGGATTGTCCAGCGAACGGATGACGTCGTCATTATAGACCCGCGCGCCTTCGAGATTTTCTCCCATGCTGCGGCCGGTGACGGTGAGCACGGAACAGTCCAGCCGGCTTTCGATCTGCTTCATCAGTGCCCGCAGGCCGCCCGCATAATAAAAATCCTCCATCAGATAATCTTTGCCGGAGGGGCGAACATTGGCGATGAGCGGCGTGACGCGGCCGAGTTCGTCCAGTTCGTCGAGCGTCAGCGGCACGCCGGCACGGCGGGCCATGGCGATCAGATGCACGACGGCATTGGTGGAGCAGCCGGTCGCCATGGCGACGATGGCGGCATTGCGCACGGCGGGGGCGGTGAGAATGCGATCCGGCGTCAGGTCTTCCGCCACCATTTCCACGATGCGCCGGCCGCAGGCGGCCGACATGCGCTGGTGTTCGGCATCCACCGCCGGAATGGAGGAAGCGCCCGGCAAGGTGAGGCCGAGCGCATCCGTGATCGCCGTCATGGTCGATGCGGTGCCCATGGTCATGCAAACACCGGCGGAGCGGGCAATGCCGCCCTGCACGCCGCGCCATTCCTCATCGCTGACATTGCCAGCGCGGCGCTCGTCCCAGTATTTCCAGGCGTCCGAGCCGGAGCCCAGCACCTTGCCGGCATAGTTGCCGCGCAGCATCGGGCCGGCCGGCAGATAGATCATCGGCACGCCGGCCGAGATCGCTCCCATGACGAGGCCGGGCGTCGTCTTGTCGCAACCACCCATCAGCACCACGCCGTCAAGCGGATGAGAACGGATCATTTCCTCCGCCTCCATCGCCAGCATGTTGCGGTAAAGCATCGAGGTCGGCTTGGTGAAACTCTCATCGACTGAAAGCGACGGCATCTCGACCGGGAAGCCGCCCGCCTGAAGGACGCCACGTTTCACATCCTTCACGCGTTCGGGAAAATGCGAGTGACAGGTATTCAGCTCCGACCAGGTGTTGAGAATGCCGATGACGGGCTTGCCGCCAAAATCCTCCTCCGAATAGCCCAGCTGCATCATGCGCGAGCGGTGGCCGAAACTGCGCAGATCGTCGGGCGCGAACCAGCGGGCGGAACGGAGTTTTTTGTCGGTCATGTCAATGGTCCTGCTTTCGGGGCGCGTGGCGACGGAGGCTTAGTCCTGCTTCAGCGTCAGCCCGCTTTTCGTATCGAAGAGATGGATGTGTTGCAGCGGCGCCGACATACGGATGACTTCGCCGGCCGATGTCGAGGTCTGCCCCGAAAGATGCAGCGTCACATGGCTGCCGTCACCAAGGCTTCCATAGAGATAGGATTCCCCGCCAAGCTGCTCTGCCGTGCGCACGGACATGGTCAACGCGCCATCAGGTGTGGGTTGCACATGGTTGGGGCGGACGCCGAGTGTGACCTTCTGGCCGGTCGCGTAGGAAAAACCGCTCTGCGGCAGCGGGATCAATTCGCCGGTCGCGATTTTAAGGGACGGCTCACCGTCCGTTACTACTTCGCCGGCGAAGAAGTTCATCTTCGGCGAACCGATGAAGCCCGCAACGAAGAGGTTTGCCGGGCGATTATAGAGATCGAGAGGAACGCCGAACTGCTCGAGCTTTCCCGCGCGCAGCACAGCGATCTTGTCGGCCATGGTCATGGCCTCGACCTGATCGTGGGTCACGTAGATCATGGTGTTGCCGAGGCGGCGATGCAGGCTCGAAATTTCGCCACGCATATCCACGCGCAGTTCCGCATCGAGGTTCGACAGTGGTTCGTCAAACAGGAAAACTCGCGGTTCGCGCACGACGGCGCGACCGATCGCGACGCGCTGGCGCTGGCCGCCCGACAGATCCTTCGGCCGCCGTTCGAGCAGCTGGTCGATCTGCAGCATCTTGGCCACCTGCGAAACCTTCTCGACGATGTCTTTTTTCGGCGTTCCGATGTTTTCGAGGCCGAAGGACAGGTTTTCCCGAACCGTCATATGAGGGTAGAGCGCATAGGACTGGAACACCATCGCAAGCCCACGATCGGCGGCTGGAACCGCATTCACCACGTCGCCGCCGATGACGATATCGCCGCCGGTCAGCTCCTCAAGACCGGAGATCATGCGCAGCAGTGTCGATTTTCCGCAACCGGAAGGGCCGACGAAAACACAGAACTCGCCGTGCTTGATGTCGAGGTCGATACCCTTGATGACGTCGAGGGCGCCATATGTTTTTTTGACCTGACGAAGCTCTATACTTGCCATTGTCTTATTCCCTCCCTTGAGGATTATTTACCGCCGGTGGATGCGATGCCGGTGGCGATGTATTTTTGCAGGAACATGAAGACCAGTGCGATGGGCAAAAGCGTCAGCACCGTCATGGCCAGCAGGTTGCTCCATTCCGTCGCCATTTCTCCCTGGAAGGAGTTGAGCGCCAGTTGCAGCGTGAAATTGTCGTTGCGCGTCAGCACGATCAGCGGCCACAGGAAGTCGTTCCAGCGCCACATGACGGCGAGAATGGCCAGCACCGCCAGCGCCGGCGCCGAAAGCGGCAGGATGATGCGCCAGTAGATTTTCCATTCGCTGGCCTTGTCCATGCGCGCCGCATCGAGGATTTCATCCGGAATGGTCAGCATGTACTGGCGCAGCAGGAATACCCCTGTTGGTGTGGCCGCTCCTGGAATGATAACGCCCCACAGGCTGTTGATCATGCCGAGCTGGCTGGTGATGAGAAAAAGCGGCACGAGCACGACGGTCTGCGGGATCATCAACGTTCCAACGACAAGCGCCAGGACCACGCCTCTGCCCTTGAAACTGTATTTCGACAGCGCGAAGGCTGCCATGGAGTTGACGATCAGCATGATGACGGTCGACGTCACGGTGATGAAGGTCGAGTTCCAGAAATAGAGCGGAAAGTTGAAGCGCTGGAAGAGTTCGGTGTAGTTCTCCGTCGCCAGCGCCACCTTCTCGGCAGGACGCAACTCGTTGAACGCCATCTTCATGACTTCGCCGGGCTTTGCCGGATCCACCACCTGGGCGATGAGCCCGACGCGCCTGATCATGCCGAGCTTGCGGCCTTCCTTATCGACGAAGGCCGGCAAAGGTGCTGCTTGACCGTCGATGACGACCGTTTCCTGTGCGTAGGGAAGCAGACGTGGCGGAAACCGCTGAAGATCGGCTTCCGTCTTGAAGGACGACAGGACGAGCCAGACGACGGGGCCGAACATCATCAGAACGGCAACGCCGAGATAGGCGTAAGACAGCCAGTCGGTCCAGTGCAGTTTGCCGTTTCTGCCGCGCGTGCGGGTTAGAAATGCGCCAATCCTAGCCATCGACTTTGCTCCTGTTGGCCCGGAATTGCAGGGCGGTCAACACCACGAGAACGACGGCGAGCAGCAGCGAAGCGGCCGCGGCCAGTCCGAAATTGCGCGGCGTTCCGGCAAAACCAGTCTGATAGATGAATTGAATGATGAAGGTGGTCGCCGAACCCGGACCGCCGCCGGTAAATGCAAAGACCTCGTCGAAGGTCTGCACGCCCTTGATGAGGGACAGGACAAGAACCACGAGCATGGTTGGGGCGAGAAGCGGCATCGTGATCCGGCGGAAAATCCGCCACGGGCTTGCCTTGTCCAGCTGCGCCGCCTCATAGACATCGCGCGGAATGGCCTGAAGGCCGGCGAGAAGAATGAGCGTATAAAAGCCCATATGCGCCCAGACGGACAGGAATACCGACCAGCCGAAGGCAAGGTTGGCCTCCAGCAGCCAGTCCACCGAACCGATGCCGAGGGAATCGAGCGCAGCGTTCAGGACGCCGAAACGCTGAAGTATCCACTTCCATATCAGCGCCACGACCACCGGTGAAAGCAGCACAGGGAAGAAGAAGACGGCGCGGAAGAAACCGCGTGCCCTGATGTCACGGTTGAGCACGACCGCCGTAATCAGCGAGAAGCCCACCATGAACCCGACCTGCAACACGACGAAGAAAAGCGTGTTCCAGACGGCGCGCCAGAAAAGATCGCGCTGACAGGAATTGGGATCGAAATAGTTCTGGCACAAGAGAAGGACCGAGAAGTTTTCGCCGCCCACGGATGGACGCTCCGACAGCAGGATATGTTCGCTGCCGGTCACTGAATAAGCCATGTTGAGAATGATCGGCAAAAAAGCGAAGACCGCAAACAACAGGAGATTGGGTGTCAGGAACACCCAGGCGATGCGCCGATGCCCAAGCATTTTCTGCAAGAAGGCGAAAGGCAGCTCGATGATGCCCATGACGGGCGCGAGAAGTCTGTACATTGATGGGTCCTCCTTCGATCCGGCGCGGCGCGGCAAGGGCCGCGCCGGAAGGCGATGGATCACTTCGCCTGTTTCAACGCTTCCTCAAGATCGGTCTTCGCACGCGTCATCGCGTCGTCAACCGAGCTTTCGCCAACAATCGCCTGCGTGACGCGCTGGACGGAGATATTGAACATCGCACGGTTGTTCTTGTAGCCCTGATAGGCGTAGGCGATGGGGCTGATGCCGGGGACCTGATCCAGCCATGCATTCATGGCCTTCTGTGTCGCTGGTGTCGCGCCGGTGTAGGCGATAGCCTTGGCACCGACGGCCTTCTGAGCCGGGACGTTGCGGGTACGGACGGTGAAATCGAGGTAATTTTCGTCCTGTGCGAGGAAGTTCAGAATATCCGCGACGATCTTCGGGTTCTTGGTCTGTTTGAAGCCCACGATGCCCGTTCCGCCCGGCATGCCTGTGCAGGCGGCCGGTCCGCATGGCTGCGACACGACTTCCCAATCGAAAGCATCGCCGACCTGGCTGTCGAAACGCGCCGTCTGCCAGCTGCCGGAATAATAATAGACGAGCTGACCGTTGATGAATTCCTGCGCCGCGTCGCGGTAGGTGTTACCGCCCTGGCCGGCCCAGACGTCACGCGCCATGGTGCCGTCCTTGTTCCACTCGACGAATTTCTTCACGAAGGTGGTGAAGCCCTCATCGACGAGGATCGGCTTGCCGTCGGCGTCGAAAAGTTTAGCACCGTAGGAAATAGCCGGACCGGCGATACGGTGGCCGGAGCGATCGATCGCCATGGGATACGGCGAACCGGTGGCTTTCGCCACTTCGTTTGCGGCCTTCGCCCAGTCGTCAAAGGTCGCATCCTTGCCGGGAACGGCGACTTTCGCCTGATCGAACAGGGTGCGGTTGATGAAGGCGCCGGTGATGGTAAGCTGCGTCTGCATACCATAGATGCCCTTGTCGTCGGGGCCGCTGCGATACCATTTCAGCACATCGCCGAAATTATCCTGCCAGTATTTCGCGTCCATATAGGGCGTCAGATCGAGATAATAGCGGTTGAGGCCGCCAAGATCGGTGACTGTTGCGAAATCCGGGCCGCTGCCGCCGGCCAGCTGCACCGGCAGGCCTTCGAGAAGCGCCTTGTAAGGCACCACATCCGTGACGATCTTGACGTCAGGATGCTGTTTTTCGTAACGCGCAAGAATGTCCTTCAGGACCTCGCAGCCGTTGCCGTCATAGGCACAGGTGAAACGAACTTCCTGTGCCTCAGCGGCGCCGGCAAAAGATGCCGTCCCCAGGGCCAAGGCAAACGCCAGGCTGTATTTTCTGCTCATCTGGTTTCCTCCCATTAGATGATTATGCCGTTGCGGACGCGCGCGGAGCCCAACCCTTGAACCGTTCATTTTCAGCGGTAAGCGGCAGGCGAACGACCGTGCCCTCCTGTACCGATGTGTAGATGGCGGTTACGAGTTCGATGGACTGCAAGCCGTCCGTAATCGTCACTTCCTTGCCCTCGCGACCCTCCATCGCATCGGCAATCGCCTCGACGAAACCGGTAAAGCCGTTTTCGCCATCTTCCACCGTTGCGAGAACGGCGTCGATCTGGTCCTGCGTGGTCGGTGCACGCGCGGTGAAGTGCCATTTGTCTTCCGCCGGACGATAAGGCAGCGTTCCGCTTTCGGCCGTGAAGCCTTCGAAGCAGAACCGCAGACGGGACGTGTCGTCGGCAGCACCAAGCGTGACCGAGGAGGTGGCGAGCGCGCCGCTCTTCATGCGGAAGCTGATGGCGGCGCAGTCTTCAGTTTCGATCTTGTTCACCCGTGTATCAGCCATGGCGAAGACCTGTTCCACCGGGCCGAGGACATGGCAGAGAAGGTCGTGGGCATGAATGGCGTGACCGAGGATCGCGCCGCCGCACTCACCCTTCCAGGTGCCGCGCCATGGAATATCGTAGTAGCTTGCGCCACGGTTCCAGTGCACTTCCGAGCTTGCCACATAGGCCTTGCCGGCAAGTCCGGCGTCGATGAGGGCACGCAGCTGCCGCAAGGCGTGGCCAAAACGGTACTGGAAAACCGGGAAAACCCGTCTTCCGGTCTTCTGGACGGATTCCAGCAGTGCGCTTGCCTCTTCCAGCGAGCGCACCAGCGGCTTTTCGCAGACGACGTCCTTGCCGGCCGCGTGCGCTTTCAGCGTCACCGGGAAATGCAGATGCGGCGGCAGGCAGATGTCGATGAGCGAAATGCTGTCATCGGCCAGAACTTCGTCGAGGTCCGTCGTCAGATGAATGGACGACCCTTCGCCCGCAACCGAGCGGGCGCGTTCCAGATCCAGATCGCAGATGGCCTTGACGGTGAAACGTTCCGGCAGCGCCAGATAACCGCTCAGATGTTGCGCGCCGATGCCGGCGCCGATAATGGCAACGCCGATCATCTTGCCGTTCCTTCGGCTTTGGCCTGCGCCTGAAGCGAGAGGTCGCACACCTTGAAGACGTGTTCCTGCGTCATGGCCGTTTCAGTGCGGTTGCGGATATCGTCGCACACGCGGGCAAAGTAAGGCAGGCCGGCGTCGGAGGCGTCGATATATTCGCAACGGTCGCCGTTCACGAGAATCAGCCGGTCGGTGCCTTCGGTATTGCCGACATCGACGTATTTGCGCAGTTCGATATAACCTTCGGTTCCGAGAATCGTCAGACGGCCATCGCCCCATGTCGGCAGCGCATCCGGCGTGTACCAGTCAACGCGAATGTAGCCATGGCCGCGGTCGCCACGCAACAGCACTTCGCCGAAGTCCTGAAGACCCGGATCCTTGGGATTGGCGTAATTTGCAACGGTGGCCGAAACGATTTCAACTTCGGTCGAACCCGTGAAGAACATGAACTGGTCGATCTGGTGGCTGGCGATATCGGTCAGAATGCCGCCGTAAGCCTCGCGTTCGAAGAACCATTTCGGGCGGATCTGCCTGTTAAGGCGGTGCGGCCCCACGCCGACCGTCTGAATGACGCGGCCGATAGCGCCCTGCGCAACCAGCTCGGCTGCCTTGGTGACGCTCGGCACTTCGAAGCGCTCCGAGAAATCGACAGTCCAGATTCTTCCGGTCTTGGCGACGGTCTGGCGAAGGCGATCCAGTTGGTCGAAAGTGGTGCAGCCAGGCTTATCGGACATCACGTCCTTGCCGGCTTCCATGGCGGCGATGGCAAGATCGGCGCGCTTGGAGGGAATGTCGGCAATGACGACGAGATCTATGCTCTGGTCAGCCAGCAAATCTTCCTTGGAAGCGGCGCGCGGCACATCAGGGAAGCGCTTTACGAAGCCTTCGACCACGTCCGGCTCGCCTTCCGTCCACCAGCCCGCAAATTGCGCGCCGGCATCGAGCAAGTTCTGCGCCATGCCGAAAATATGCCTGTGCTCTATGCCGAGAGCCACGAACTTGATTGGTTTACTCATCCTGCAGTTCCACTTCTTTGCCGGTTTCGGCCGAGTTTATGATCGCGTCGATCAGTCTGTGAGACAAAAGGGCTGCCTCACCGGTGACGACCGGCGGGCGACCTGAGGAGATGGCGTCCACGAAATCCTCGAAGACGCCCTGATGCCACTCATGCGTGAATGCCATGGGATCCGCACCGCCGCCGGTGCCGGATGCCGCGCCGCCAAACGTTTCCTGGCGGCCGTCGCGCCAGTCGACATGCAGCAGGCCGGATGCGAGCCGCAGGCTGGCATTATCGAAATGCAGAAGAATGGATTCGGGCGCACCGGGAAAACTTGCGGTGCTGGCGACCAGCGAACCGACCGCGCCGTTCCTGAAACGCAGGCCGGCGGAAACGTAGTCTTCCGTTTCCATCCTGTGGAACCGCGTGGTTGCTGCCATTGCCTGCACGCGGGCAACGCCGCCTGCAAGGCTGAGTGCGAGGTCTATCGTATGGATGGCCTGCGATATCAGAACGCCGCCGCCATCGCGCGCCAGCGTTCCGCGTCCCGGCTCGTCGTAATAGGCCTGGGCGCGCCACCACGGCACGGAAATCTCGCAGACGCCGAGCGCACCGAGCGCGCCGGTATCGACGAGTTCGCGCGCTTTTTGCGATGCAGCCCGCATGCGGTGCTGGAAAATGATGCCGAGCGTGATGCCCGCGCTTCGACAAAGCGCAACCAGATCACCCGCTTCCCGCGTGTTGCGGGCGACCGGCTTCTCCAGAAGAATATGTTTGCCGGCTCTTGCAAGCGGCCCGACGATATCCGCACGCGCATTGGGCGGCGTCGCGATGATGGCGAAATCGACATCGGTGTCAGCCGCAGCTTCTTCCACCGTCGAATAAACGACGACATCATGACCGGTATGTCTGGAAGCTTCGGCAGCCAGCGCTTTCGCGCGGCCGGAACCACCGTCGACGATACCTTTCAAACGAATTTTTTCAGGGCTTGCCGCACAGGCGAGCACATGCGTCTTCGCCACCATTCCGGCACCAACGATGACGCAGGTCTTGATATTTTGCATTCGGGAGCCTCCTTCCCATGGCCATTCAATTGCATACCGGTATGCCGGTTGTCAACACACCAGTGTTCCGGTATACCGGTTGTAACGAAAGACGTTTGGAGAGCGCATGCCAAAAATCCCGACGACAGGCGGTACGGTGCCGACGATGGAAAGACTGGACTTCAACCGCCCGGTTGTGGACCAGATTTATTCCGCGCTGAAATCTGCCATCCTTTCGCGGGAGCTTTTTCCGGGCCAGGCCGTGTCGGAAAACGAGATCGGCCAGTCGTTCAATTCCAGCCGCACCCCGGTGCGCGAGGCCTTGAGCCGGCTGCGTGACGACGGGCTGATCGTTACCCTGCCTAGCCGTGGGACTTATGTTTCCAAACTCTCGGAAAAACATATCCGCAGCGCCCAGTTCATTCGTGAGGCGCTTGAGGTCGCAGCGGCCCGCAGGCTCTGCCAGTCCGGCATTTCGGCCGAGGCGGACCAGGAAATCCTGCATGCCCTGGACGGCCAGCGCGCGGCGATAGAGCTTCGCGACAAAAAGGCTTTCCGCGTGCATGACGACCAGTTTCACAGCGCCCTTGCCGCCGCGACCGGCCTCGAAAGGCTGGAGACCCTGTTGATCCGGGAAAAGGCGGGACTTGACCGTCTGCGGGCGCTTGCCATTACCGACGAAGCGCACATGGCCAGACTGCTGATGGAACATGAGGCCGTCTATAGTGCAATCAAGGCGCGTGAGGAGGAGAGTGCGGTGGAGTATTTGCGCCAGCATCTCCGGCGTGTCCTCGGCATTCTGTCGCAAATCTTCGAGGCACATCAGGAATATTTCGAATAACGCCACGCTGCGCAATTCAATGGTTCAGACGAGAGACATGAAAACAGCAAATTTCGACAACGTGCCTGCGATCGATCAGGCGAGATTATTGTGCGACGAAATCAGCATTCTCGCGGAAAGCCCGGTATGGGACGAAAGACGCCAGATCCTGTTCTGGTGCGACATTCTCGGCAGGAAGGTACGTTCCGCCGGTCTGGGCGGTGTTCAGTATCGTGAATGGGCGTTCCCGGAAACCGTATCCAGCCTCGGGCTCTGTCAGAGCGATGACCTGATCGTCGCATGCGGAATGAGCATACTCATCCTCACCCCGGAAAGCGGCGAGGTACGCACCCTTCATTCCATTCCCGCGCCAGATGGCATTGCCTGTCGACTGAATGACGGACGTGTCGGCCCGGATGGAGCTTTCTGGGTTGGTACCATGCACAATGTGCCCCTCCCGCAGATGCAGCCCCATGGAGAGCTTTGGCGCGTGACGAAGAACGCGGCCGAACGCGTCCAGACAGGACTGACATGTCCGAACGGTCTCGCCTTTTCGCAGGACGGTTCCGTCATGTGGCAAAGCGACTCCGTGCAGAAATGGATACGCAAGCGGAAATTCGACAAAACCAACGGCGTCTTCGACGAAGGCGTGCTGGTTGCACAAATGGAGGAAGAGACCGGAAGGCCCGATGGCGGTTGTCTGGATTCAAGCGGCCGATATTGGAGCGCCGGCGTCTCTGCCGGCGTCTTGAACATTTTCTCGCAAGACGGCAGCCGACAGATCGGGACAATAAAGATGCCGGTTCCGCATCCAACGATGCCCTGTTTTGGCGGACCTGATTTCGGCTCGCTTTTCGTAACGTCGCATCGTCACAATATGACGGAAGAGCGGCTGGGCCAGGTGCCTCTTTCGGGCGGCGTATGGGTCATCCCGTCGGATATCAAGGGTTTTCCCGCATTCCGCTTTGATGATGGCGCTTGAAACCCAGATCGTCCCGTTCATCCCCCAAGCCCGGCTGCAACCGGCATCCGTAATATCCGCAGGTCGGGATCAGCGTGTCCCGTGCTTTTCCTGCAAAAGCCGGATGGTGAGGTGCTGAAGCAGAATAATCGTCTTGGCGTCGCGAATATCGCCGCGGCCGATCATCTGCATTGCTTCAGGCAGGGCGATTTCGAGCACAGCTATGTCTTCCCCCTCGGCAGCGGAGCCACCACCTGCGCCCACTTTATGGTTCTCGGCAAATTCGCCATAGAAGAATGCCAGATATTCCGTGACCGATCCGGGGCTCATATAGATATCGAACAGATGCGTGAGTTCGGAAACCTCATAACCGGTTTCCTCCATCAGTTCCGCACGCATGCGCGTCGCCGGGTCAGCGCCCTCCAGCAGTCCTGCGGGTGTCTCGATCAGTGATTCCAGACCGCCGTTCAAAAGGACCGGCAACCGGAACTGGCGGGTCAGCAAAACATGGTCGTTTGCCGGATTATACAACAGGCATGTCGCTCCGTTGCCGCGGTCATATGCCTCCCGGGTCTGCCGTTGCCAGCTTCCGTCCCTCAGCTGGAGTTCATATTCATATTTGGTCAGCCGTCCCCAATCATCTGCCAATACGCGTTCGGAAATGGGCCGGTAAACACTGTTATCCATCAAGTCACCTCGTTTTCTTTTCGTCTTTTAAAGGCCGTGTAACCGGCCTTCAACATGCGTGTGCGTTTCGCCGCCAACCCATATCTGGCCGCTATCGTCGCGGGTCAGGTAAATGCGGCCGTCACGGCCAAGGCGCGTCCCTTGAGCGGCCACATAGTCTTCGGCGACCACACCGGTGGCAAACAACCACTGCGCCAGCGAGGCGTTCAGGCTTCCGGTGACGGGGTCTTCGGCGATGGCGCCCAGATGATCGCTGAAGAAGGCGCGCACCTCGAAGGCGGCCGCGCCGCCTTTCGCATGGGGCCCAACCACACCGACATCGATACGGCCGGGCCAGCTGCGGACCGGTTCGAGGGCAAGCACTTTCTCCGCCGATGCAAGCCTGATCCCCAGCCAACCCGGACCATTGTCGATCCAGGCGGCATCGACGATGTCGCGGACCTCGATCCCCAATAGCCGCCGAGCCTCGTCCAGCTCTTCCGGCGTCGGTGCACCGGAACGGATAAGCGGCGGTGCGGCAAAGGAAAGCCGCCCATGCGCGTGCCGGATCGTGACCAGACCGGCGCCGCATTCCTGCACGATACCCATTTCGTTCTTGGGTGTGCCGTCGGCGGAGAGCCAGGCATGGCAACTGCCCAGTGTGGGATGTCCGGCAAAGGGCATCTCCCTGTCCAGCGAGAATATCCTGACCCGATAGTCGGCCTGCGGACGCGTGGGGGGCAGCAAAAATGTGGTTTCGGAAAGGTTGAACCACCGCGTCAATCGTTGCATTTCATCCGTCGTCAGATTGTCGGCACCGGTGATGACCGCCAGCGGATTGCCGGAAAGCGGCCCGGAACCGAATACGTCGATCATATGGATAGCAAAGGTCATGACATCGCTCTTTCAGTTCGGATCAGTTGGTAGTGCGGAAGGCCGGGCCGTCAGTTCTGCCAGACAAGCAGTTTAAGTCCTGCAACGGCAAATACCGCAGAAAGCATGGATTCGATCCAGCGTCGCAATCTCGCATAGAGCACTATCATCGAGGCGGTGGAAAAGAGCAGGGCATAACTGCCGAAAACAATGACGCCGAGGAGGGCGCAGCCGCCGATGATTGCCGGCAGTATGACGGCGGACGCGTCCGCGCGAAACCCCAGCGACATGATCGCTATCCACGACATGATGGCCTTCGGGTTTCCGATATGCATGACAACGCCCTGCCGATAGAGCGTCCGATAGCGCGGCGTCGTGCGCCGGGCATTGGTTCCCGCAAAATCGGAGACCGGTTTCAGGGCCGACCTGCCGGCGCGAAAGGCGAGATAAAGCAGGTAGACGCCGCCGACGATCTTGATGACGAAAAGCGCCTCGGCATAGGTGGTGAGAACGGCGGACAGACCGGTCGCCGTCAGGATGGCCCAGAAGAGCGAGCCGGTCATGACGCCAGCCGCTAAAACAAGGGCTGGCAGGCGGCCGTCACGCATCGCCGTTGCCATGATTGCCATGTTGCTGGGCCCCGGACTGGCGGTGGCGATGAGATAGGTGCCGTAGACGAGGGCGAGCTGGCTGGCGATCATTCGGGTTTTCTCCGGAAATCGAAAGGCTTCTCTGCGCTGTTGCGGGAGCGCCAAGAGCGTCGTCATAACCTATGTTGCACTTTCTGTTTATTGAAATAGTGTATTGTGACACTTTTATTGAGGTTGCTATCGTGCTGCTGCAATCCCCCTGGATGCCTCGCCTTGCAAACATCGAGGCGAATGCCGCCGAACGGCTGGTGCTTGCGCTTGCCGACGACATTATCGAGGGGCGGCTGACGGCCGGTGCCCGCCTGCCCGCCCATCGCGATCTCGCGTGGAAACTGGGCGTGGGGCTCGGCACGGTGACGAGAGCCTATGCCGTTCTTGAACGGCGTGGCCTGACGCGCAGCGTCAAGGGCCGGGGAACATTCGTGGCACTGCGGGAAGCGCACAAAGACCGGCAGATCGATCTTTCGTCCAACGCGCCGCCGGCCACGCTCAACCCCCGCATTCTGGCGAAGACGCTGACCGGCATCGCGCGCAAGATCGATGCGGATCATTTCAATCTCTACGCGCCGCCCGCCGGACATGTGGAACACCGCCGCGTTGTGGCCCGCTGGCTCGAGACGCTGGGGCTGCCCGCCGATCCCTCGCATCTGGTGTTGACGAGCGGCGCCCGTCAGGCGCTGTCATTGGCATTCGATCTCGCTTGCGGCCCGCACGGTCTGCTGCTGACCGAACGGATCACCTATCCCGGCGCGCTCGCACTTCTCCGGCGCAAAGGGTGCCGGATGCAGGGTGTGGAGATCGATGCCGAGGGGATGGTGCCGGAGGCGCTTGCGGAAGCGCTCCGTGGCACCAAATCGCACGGCGGCAAGGCGGTTTATCTGACACCGACACTGCATAATCCGACAACCGCTACCATGGGTGCTGTGCGGCGGCAGGCCATTGTGGATATTTGTCGCCGGGCAGGTGTCTGGATCATCGAGGATGGTGTTTATGCGGCATCCGACGCCGGTTCGCGCCCGTTGGCGGCATTGGCTCCTGATATCTCGCTGCATGTGAACGGGTTGTCCAAGTCGCTCGGTCCTGGTCTGCAAATCGGCGTGCTTGCGCTGCCGGCTGGACTGAAGGACGCAGCGGAACAGCTTTTGCAGGATGTGCCGATGCCCCCTTCGGCGCTCTCCTGCGCAGTGGTCGAGGACTGGCTGACCACCGGCGTCATCTCGTCAATCCAGCGGGATCTGCGTCATGAGGCACGGCGGCGCTCAGGTCTTGCAGTTTCCCTTCTCGGCACCGGGGAGATTGTCTCGCATCCCGATGCATACAACGTTTGGTTACCGATGGAACGCGAAGCCGCCAATCGCTTCGTATCTATCGCTGCGGCGAGCGGTATAAGGCTGACCCCTCCAGGGTCCATGATGGTGGAGCCGGAAGATCAGATAAGCGGTATTCGTCTTTGCCTCGGCGGTCCGTCATTCGACGACTTGACCGGTGCGCTGACACTTCTGGCAGGGCTGCTGAGGCGAGCGGCCTGACACTACCGGGGCTAAAATCGCTACCACGGCACCCAGAGGAAAAGAGACATTATAACCATGAGTAATCGCCCGATCGTACCCGACGAGGATGCATGGGAACCTTGGAGCCCTGCCGAGCTATCCCGGCGACTGGACGGCGTAGCAAGACCGTGGTGCGTCGTTGGCGGCTGGGCTCTCGATCTCTGGCATGGAGGCAAGACACGCGAGCATGACGATCTCGAATTCACGGTCCTGCGTGAAGATCTGGGCATTTTCCGGCGCGAATTGAACGGTATGGAATTCTACACGGTCAATGACGGCGTGCTCGATCTGTTGAGCGCCGATCGGGAACCGGCGACGGAGATCTTCCAGATCTGGTGTTTCGACCGCGCCGCTGGCCGTTGGCGGGTCGATATGATGATCGAGCCGGGAACGAATGACAGCTGGGTCTATAAGAGGGATCCACAAGTTACACGGCCCCGCGCCGAAATGGTCGCATTGACCGCCGGCGGCATCCCTTACCTCAATCCCGCCGCCGTACTTTTGTTCAAGGCAAAGCACCGTCGGCTCAAGGACGAGGAAGACTTCGCAAATGCCGCACCGAAATTGCCAGCGCCTGAACGTCGATGGCTGCGGGATTGTCTTGATCGCTTACACCCAGGCCACGAATGGGCAAAGGTGCTGTAAACGCAGACACCTTTATAGGTCTCGAAACGCCACCTCAAATGGCCGACTATTGCGTGATCCGTTGCAATACGCGGCTTAATGCCTGCTTAAGTGCGCCCGAACCGCCGTTGCCATCGAAGTCCTGCAGGACCTGCTCGTTCAGGCCGCCCTTGGTGGCGAATTCGCGGCTGAGATCGGTGAAGTCGGTATTCTTGTCGGCAAGGAGCGCTACCTCCGAGAGCCCTGCGAAGAGGGGAGCGAGATAGGCGCGGCCCTTTTCTTCCGGAAGGCCGTTTTCGGAAAGCCACTCCGTCGTCTGCTGCATGATGCCGAAATAGGTGGCCATCAGGGCGCTGGCGGCGGCGAGAAGGTCATATTCCACCTTCGTCTCGCATTCCACCGCGTTGCCGAGCACGTTGAAAATCGCCGCCGTATCCGTATCGGACGGGTAGACCGCGGTGACGCCCTTGCGCCGGGCGACGAAAGGCAGCGGGATTGCCTGGGTGAGACGCACATCCGTGCCGATCCAGTCGAGAAGGGCCTGCCGGTCGGTTGCGGCAACGACGCTTATGACCTTTTGTCCGTCGCGGAACCGCAGGGGCCGGATGACTTCCTCGGCGATCTGAGGGCGGATCGCCAGAACCACGGTGTCGCAGCCATCGACGATCGCCTGATTGTCACCGGAAACGATCACCTGCGGAAAATCGGCGGCAAGCTTTGCCGAGATATCCGCACTGCGTTGGGATACCATCACATGCGGCACGGCGACAGGCTTGCTGAGCAGCCCCCGCACCATAGCGTCGGTGATCGCTCCAGTTCCGATAAAACCAATTTTTTGGGGAAGGGACATGAAGACTCCGTGGCGGTGAGGAGCGAAGGATACATGGGTCGTGCTTGCGCAGGAAGGCAATAAAAATAATCCTGAAGCTGCCGGGAACGGCCTGATCAGGTCTTTCGGTTGTCCTTCACGATCCCGGGCGATGCTCCCGGAACGCGGCGGCGAGCGTGCGCAACGCCTCGCGGGATCTGCCGTCGGTAAGGGTGGAGAACATGATGATCTCCGTGGGGGGTAATGGCGGCAGGCCGAAACGCTGGCTCACCTCGACCGTGCCGGGCGGTGCCAGCCGGCAGGAGAAGGCCGAAATGGCGAGTCCTGCCGAAACGGCTGCGGTTACCATCGATGATGTGCCACCAAGAAAGACTTCCGTCCACGCGATGGCGGCGGAATCCAGAGCGCGGGTGGCGATATCGCGCACGCCGCAGGCGGGCGAAAGTGCTGCCAGCCGCAAGGGCTCGCCCTGACGATGCTCGAATTGCGGGGTTGCGAACCAGCCGAAATGCTCCGGTCCGAGCACTTCGCCATCGCGCCTGTCATCTTCGCGCCGGATGATCGCGGCGTCTATTTCGCCGCGGTCGAAGGCGTCCAGCAAGACACGGGAATTGTCCATCCGCACTTCTATCGTCAGTCCCGGATCATGTGCGTTGAGCCGCGCCAGCAGGGTCGGAACTTCAGGTCCTGCAACATGGGCGGCAATGCCAAGGCCGAAGCGCCGGCGAGTAGAAGAAAGGCCGGTCATGGCGCGATCATGCGCGGCGAGGAATTCGCGCGCGGGGGCGAGAAACACGGCACCCTGGGCAGACAGCCGCACCGAACGGGGGGTCCGTTCGAGGAGCCGTTGGCCGAGCCGGTCTTCCAGCCGCTTGAGCTTGACGCTGATGGCGCCCTGTGTGGTTCCAAGCGTTTCGGCGGCGCGGGTGAAGCTCTGCAGATCGGCGATGGTAACGAAGGCTTGGACGGCATCCACATCCAGCGTGGTCATATCGATAATCCTGATTTGTTATCTCTGAAATATCCAAGCATCCAATTCAGTTATGGTCAAGCTTTCACTAGTTTGCCTTCAGTTCCCAACACACGGACCGGAGCGAGCGTGTCTTTCGGATGACCGAATGTCGCCACGACGGTTCGAACCAAAAAAGGCTGAAGAATGACCCTTGCCGTTACTGCCTCGCCCGGCAGCAGAAGCGCCTTCGCGCTCGCCGCCGTCTGTCTTTCCGCCCTGATGTTCGGACTGGAAATCTCCAGCGTGCCCGCGATCCTGCCAACGCTCGAACAGGTGTTGCATGCGGATTTCCGGCAGCTTCAGTGGATCATGAACGCCTATACGATCGGCGTGACCATGGTGCTGATGGCAACCGGTGCCCTGGCTGATCGTTTCGGCCGCAAACGCGTCTTCGTCGCCAGCATCGTCGCTTTTGCCCTTTCCTCTCTCGCCTGCGGAATGACTGAAAGCGTGGCCGTACTGATCGGCGCCCGCTTTCTTCAGGGCTTGAGCGGCGGGGCGATGCTGGTGTGCCAGATCGCCATCCTGTCACACCAGTTCCGCACGGCCCGTGAGCGCGGCATGGCGTTCGGCTGGTGGGGTATAGTCTCCGGTGTGGGGCTGGGTTTCGGGCCGATCATTGGCGGCGCCATCGTTGCGCTGTGGAGCTGGGAATGGGTGTTTCTCGTTCACGTGGCACTCAGCATCGTGACATTGCTGCTTGCCGTGGGTGGCGTCAGAGAATCACGCGATCCGGAGGCGACCCGTCTTGATCTAGCCGGTATCACCACGCTCTCGGTTGCCGTGTTCTGTCTCGCCTTTTTCATCACACAGGGGCCGGAACTCGGCTTTGCCAGTGCAAAAGCGCTTTTGATCCTCGGCATCTCGGTTGCGAGTTTCATCACCTTCGTCATCGTGGAAAAGCTCACTCCGAGACCGATGTTCGACTTCTCCGTGTTCCAGATCCGGCCTTTTTCCGGGGCGATCGTCGGCTCGGCGGCGATGAACATCAGCTTCTGGCCGTTCATGATCTATCTGCCGATCTGGTTTCAGGCGGGCCTCGGTTATGACAGCGTCACCGCCGGTCTCGGCCTACTCGCCTACACGCTGCCTGCGCTGGTCGTGCCGCCGCTGGCCGAGCGCCTGTCGTTGCGTTATCAACCCCGTCTCGTCATCCCGGCCGGGCTGTTCACCATCGGTCTCGGCTTCATGCTGATGAAATTTGGCAGCGTTGCCGCAAATGCGAGCTGGCTGACCATGCTGCCCGGCTGCATACTGTCCGGTGTCGGGCTTGGGCTGACCAACACGCCGGTCACCAACACAACGACGGGTGCGGTTCCGGCCGCGCGTTCCGGAATGGCCTCCGGCATCGACATGAGCGCACGAATGATCTCGCTTGCCATCAACATCCCCATCATGGGCTTCATTCTGGTTGAGGGCGTCTGGTCGTCGCTTCGGGCGAACCTGCCGTCCAGCACGGATAGCTTCGATCTGCGTTCGCTGGCGGAGAAGATCGCCGCCGGAACCGCCGGATCGACACGGGGTATTTCGGATGCGCTCGTCCATCAGGCACTCGCAGACGGTTTCGGTCTGGTCATGCTCTATGCCGGCATCAGCGTCTGGCTGCTCGCCGCTCTCAGCTTCACGGTCTTCGGCCCGGCGCGGAAGCTTGCCCATGGTTAGGGGCGGCTTTTGCACGGGTACTGTTAATTCAGGCGGTTTTCAGGATTTGCAGGCCGGCCGGAGGCTGGGCCGTCGCAGTCTCGTCGCGGCTCCAGCGGCCAAAGGCGGCGCGGCCCAAAATGGAAATCGACGTATCTTCCTGCGGAGCATGGACGAGCACGGTCTGGATGTCGCGAAAATGCCGTTCAAGCCCCAACTCGGTGCCAAGACCTGGATTGCCGATGCCGCGCACGGCGATCTGCACGGCTTCGTGCAGCTGTCGGCCGGCCAGCAGTCTTGCCCTGATGAAGTCTTCGGCGTTGCCGTTACTGTTTTCGAGGGTGCCAAAAATGATCTGACGGGCACCGGAAACCAGAAGGTCGATTTCGCCTGAAAGCGTTATGAAACGTTCCGTACGGGCGATGGGATGGCCAAGATTGGCTGGCACACGCTCATGCGCGAAGCGGATGAATTTGGCCTGGGCGGCCTCGGCCACGCCGAGATAAAGCGCGGTCAAAGCCAGCGTGATTGCGGCGTGCGCCCGGTTGTCCTGCTGGGCCACCGATGGGTCGACGAGATCAATGACGTTTTCCGCCGGGATTTCGACATGGGCATATTCGACGTCATGCGATCCGGTGGCGCGCATGCCGAGGCTCTGCCAGTTCTCGATGACCTTGATGCCCGGCAATCCGTTCGGCACCACGAATGTTCCGATACGCGCCGGCGTTTCGTCGGTATGCGCCCAGACGAGGAAATGCGTGAGACCGTAGGCGCCCGTCACGAAGCGTTTGCGGCCGGTGATCGACCAGCCGTTTTTTGTCCGGCGGGCGAGCGTTGCAGGCAGGCCGCCGCGCGCCGGTGAACCCAGTTCCGGCTCGACGCGCGCGGCGTTGAGCAGCAGCGGCCGTTGTTTCGCATCCGTCAGAAGCCGCCTGTAGAGATCTTCGGGCCAGTGGCTTTTTGCGGCCTGGGCGAGATGGGTGAAGATCGTCATGGCGCTGATGAGGGCCACGGAGGGATCGCCCCGGCCAAGTGCCGCGAGAATATGGGCGGTCTCGGCAAGCGTGGCGCCCTGGCCGCCATAACGCGTCGCAACCGTGCTTTCGAGAAGGCCGCTCTCGTGAACGGCTCGGATACCCTTCCAGGGAAACTGGCCGGTCTGATCCGCATCCGGTGCGGCCTGTGCAAGGACGCGCACGGTTGCGTCGAGGACGATTGTATCATGGGACATGCGGGTCGAGGCTCTCTGGCTGTGGTGGAACGCCATCTCCCGGGCGAGGGGTGGCCGGCTCCGTCTGCACTTCAAAAAAGTGCCCGGTCAGACGACCGGGCCCGATCGCGGCATCAGGCTGCGGTCTTTTTCTTTGCATTTTCCCGTTCGCGAATACCCTCACGAACAAGCGGCAGGATATACCGGCCATAATCGACCGCATCGTTGTAATTGTCGTAGCCCCGGATCGAGATCAGATCGGCGCCAAGATCGATATAGTCGAGAATGGAATCCGCAATCGTGCGTGGCGAGCCGACCAGTGCTGTGGTGGCGCCGCTGGCATTGGTGGCGGTGACCGTGGGGTACCAAAGGGCGCGGTCATGCACGTCGCCGCGTGCCGCAATCTCCAGAAGCCGCTGCGAACCGACATTGGCCGGGCGTGCCGCATTGAGCGGTGCGCGCGTCACGCCTTTCTGGCGGTTCTCGTTCAGGCGATCCAGAGTTCTGTGGGCTTTTTCCCAGGCCAGTTCGTCCGTCTCCGCGACGATCGGCCGGAAGGTGACCCAGATGCGGGGGCGATCGGTCCGGCCCGCTTTTGCGGCCTCCGCATAGACCCGCTCGATCTGCTGCTTGGTTTCGGCAAGTGGTTCCCCCCAGAGCCCGAAGATATCGCAGAGCGAACCGCCGATGCGATAGGCGGCATCAGACGATCCACCGAGCGAAATTGGAATAAGCCCGTTGGTGGGCCGCACCGCGCTGCGGAATTGCTTGAACTGGTAATATTTTCCATCGAAGTCGAAGGGCTCTTTGGAGGTCCACGCCAGACGCAAGATACGGATATATTCCTCCTGCCGCTCGTAACGTTCCTCCTTGTTGAGGAAATCACCTTCACGCGCCTGCTCTTCGTCGCTGCCACCGGCAATGAAGTGCACCACGACACGTCCTCCGCTCAACTGGTCGAGCGTTGCAAGCGATTTGGCGGCAACCGTCGGATAAACCGTGTTCGGCCGCAGGGCGACGATGATCTTGATGTGTTTCGTGTGCGCCAGCACCGTGGCGCCCAGCGTGAAAGGATCGAAGGACGATGAGGAATAGGGGATCAGCGTGTAGTTGTAGCCGTAATCATCGAGGACACGGGCATAACGCTCCAGGAAGACGGGATCCACGGGCGCATCGGGCAGGGGGGTGAGGTCGTTCGATGCATTGGGAAAGCTTACGCTGATAAATTCCGCGGCCATGGGAGCTCCTTCAGGTTCAATGCGGGCATGTTAGGACGTGGCGGATTGACGAGGAAGACAGGTCTTTCTTTTTCTATGGAATATGTAGAAAATATTCCCTGCGACGGCGTCTGATATAGGACCAGCAACTGCTGCGGCGTAGTCAGCGGGCGGGCGACCAGCCAAGGCTTGGGCCCACCGTTTCCGCAAGGTCGGTCAGCAGCCGTATGTTTTCGGCCAGGCCGAAGGCAGGCGGCAAAAACAGTACGACCTCATCGGCCGCTGCAAGGCCCGGATCGTTGAACACCGCTTCCAGTACCTGATCGGGGGTGCCCTGAAAGACGGGCGAAATCTGATAACCTGCGGGCTGGGCTGCCTGTTCGAGAGCGCCTTTGGGGCGAGACGCGGCAATACCCTTGGTGCGCCGTTCCAGATCATAGGCCGCATATTTTTCCCGAAGCTCGGTGGTGGTGCCAACCAGAATGGAGGCGGCGACGGCAACCGGCGGCGGTTCCGTTTCCCACGTCTTGCGCCATGTGGAGCGGAAAGCCTCGATGATGCGGGCCTGATAGTGTCCGAAAGTCTCGCCTTCGGCCTGATCGTGCTGGACGGTTCCCGAGATAAGGCCGATGCCGAGTTCCGCCGCCTGCACGGCCGAACCAATGCTGGCAGCACCTTGGCGAATACGTGAGCGCAGGGTCGGGCTGTGCGGCGTCACGCGCAGTTCGGTGCCCTCCGGATTGGCCTCTCCTCCTTCGATACGGTGCAGGACATCGCCTGCGATCGCCGAGAGGAAGCGGGCCTGACGGCGTCTGGCTTCCGTTCGGCTATCGGTGTCAACCGTGCCGAATACGGCATCGAAGGTGGCGTTTGCGCCGGTCGAGATAGCAAGTTCCAGCCGCCCGTCGATCAGCAGGTCGGTCGTGCCGGCCGCCTCGGCGAGCAGGATCGGATCCTGATAACGCATCGGGATGACCGCAGAACCCAGCGTGATATGGCGGGTGTGCTGGCCGGCGGCGGCGAAGAATGGAAGTGGTGAGGACAGATAATGGTCGAAATGCCGCTGATAGGCCCAGCCGGACTGATAGCCCAGTTGTTCGGCGGCCTTGAACAGCTCGATACCCTCGCGCAGCCCCTGCGCCGGTCCCGCATCGTCGTTGAAGGAGACCCGGGTGTTGAAGCCGAGTCGCTGTTTGGGACGGAAGGGTGCAGGCTGGGTATCGGCGGGCGCGGCGATGGTCATGCGATCTTTTCCTTGTCGAGAACCCGCCGGGGCGAAGCCTGTGGCACACGGGCGATGGTAGCTGCGCCTGACGGGATCGATTCCAGCAGCGACGCGGTATAGGGATGCTGCGGATTATCGAAGATATCGACGACCGTTCCATGTTCGACGATACGCCCTCGCTGCATCACCGAGACGGTGTGGGCGAGCTGGCGTACCAGCGCGAGATCATGGGAGACGAAAACATAGGTCAGGCCGAGCTTCGCCTGCAGCGAAAGCAGCACTTCGACGATGTCGGCCTGGACGCTGACATCAAGTGCGGAGGTCGGCTCATCGAGCACGATCACATCAGGCCTGAGAACCAGCGCCCGGGCAATGGCCACGCGCTGACGCTGGCCGCCCGAAAGGGCCGCTGGTTTGCGGGTGAGCAGATGTTCGCTCAAGCCTACATTGGCCAGAGCCTCGCGGACAGTTTCGAGCCGTTCAGCGCGGGTTCCGATCTTGAAGCGATCAAGCGGCTCGCGCACCAGCTGCTCGATATTCCAGGTCGGATCGAGCGAGGTAAACGGGTTCTGGTAGACGAACTGGAGGTGACGCCATGTTGCACGCAGCGATGTGTGGGAGCGGCCGGTCAATTCTTCGCCGGCTACCGATATCGTGCCGGTGTCGGGTTCCTCGAGGCCGAGCAGCAGCCGGATGGTCGTCGTCTTGCCAGAACCGGATTCGCCGACCAGGGCATGGGTGGTGCCGGCAGGCACGTTGAAGGATACGTTGTTGACCGCCGTCAGTACCCTGTCGCCAACCCTGAAATTCTTGGTGACGGCGTTGATCGCGATCTTGGGCTTCGTGGCGGCATCGGCCTTCAGCAAACGGAAGCCTGGGTCGCGCAGCCGGGCGTAGCGGTCCGGATTGAGGGCCGGGACGTCGGCATGCAGTTTCCTTGCATAGGCGGAGGCGGGTGCGGAAAAGACCGATGCGGTGCTTCCGGCTTCCTGAACGGTGCCACCCTTCAGGACCACCAGCGAATCCGCCCGTTCGGCGGCGATCGCCAGATCGTGGGTGATGAGGAGCAGGCTGATACCCAGTTCCTGCTGCAACCGCGAAAGCAGATCGAGGATACGTTTCTGGATCGTCACATCGAGCGCCGAGGTCGGCTCGTCCGCGACCAATAGCGAGGGACGGGGCAGAACCGCAAGGCCGATGAGCACGCGCTGCAACATGCCGCCGGACAATTGGTGTGGGTAGGAATCGTAGACGACATTCGGATTGTCGAGCCCCACCTGCGCGAAAGTCTCGAGAATGAGCGCCTTGCGGATCACCTTGTCAGGCTCATCGAGCAGTGCTGCGGCTTCCATTGCCTGCGCGCCGATTGTCCTGACCGGGTTGAGCGAATTGCCGGGGTCCTGCGGGACAAAGCCGATGGCGCGTCCGCGCAATGGCCGGAAATTGCGCTCCGGTAACCCCAGTATCTCCTGATCACCGAAGGTGACGCGGCCGGTCGCATGTCCTCCGCTCGGCAAAAGTCGGAGGATCGCGCGGGCGATCGTCGACTTGCCGGAGCCGGACTCGCCGATGAGGGCAAGGCTCTTGCCGCGCCCGAGTTCGAAGGAGACGTTGCTGACAACCTCTTGTCGCCCGTAGGCAACCGAAAGGTCGTCGACCCGAAGAAGCGGGGCCGCTTGCAACGGCTTGGGCACGATGGCCAGGGGGCGGGCGATAGTGGTGGTCAGTCTGTCTTGCGTAGCCATCGGCTGATCCTGTTCACAGAGAGGACGGTCGCGATTGTGACGAAGGCGGGGGCGTATACCAGCCACGGCCATTTGAGGTAGTCCTTGCCGATCGAGATCAGCAGGCCCCAGTCGGAGGCGGGCGGCGGGTCGCCGTATCCGAGAAAGGCAAGGCTTGCGATCACCAGGATCGACTCGCCGAACTGCAACACGGCAAGCGGCAGCACCGAGCGTGACGCGTTCGGCAGAACGTGGCGCAGAAGGATGAACCAGCGCGAGCCGCCGAGCAGGAACGAAGCCTCCACGAATGTCGCCTGTCTGGTCTTGATGACCTCCGCACGCGTGACGCGGGCAAAGACCGCCACGGCCGAGACGCCGGTGGCGATTGCGGCATTGATGGTCTCGAAGCCGATGGCGGTGACGACAATCACCGCCAGCAGGAATTTTGGAATCGCCAGGAGTACGTCGACCAACCGGGCAAGGACGATATCGACCCAGCCGCCGAGAAAGCCCGCGAGAAGCCCGATGAGACCGCCGGCGAAGACGCCGATGACCACGGCGACCAGCGCGCTCGATACGGAGGAGGACGTTCCATAAACGACGCGTGTATAGACATCGCGACCGAGGTGGTCGGTGCCGAACCAGTGTGCGAGGCTTGGACCGAGCAACTTGTCCGCCGGCACGCCGACGACCGGGCTGTGGCTGGTAAACAGGCCGGGCGCGAGCGACCAGGCGATGACGAGCGCGATGATGGCGAAGGACAACGCGACGGTTAGCGGTATCCGCAGCGTCGTCAGCCGGCTTGCGGGGCTGGCGCTCGGCAGGGAGGCGTTTGAGAAGAACGTCATGGTGTCACCGCCTTGGTAGTGGAAGCCTCGTCGGCGGTGGTCGGACGACGCTTTTGCCCGCCGAGAATTTGCACGCGCGGGTCAAGTAAGGGGTAAAGCAGATCGGCAATCAGGTTGATGAGCACGAAAACCACCGCTCGCAGCGAGACGATCGCCTGCAACACGGGCAGATCTTGCGTGCTGACCGAGCGTTGCACGAGACTGCCGATACCGGTTCTCCCGAACACAGTCTCGGTGATCAGCGAGCCGCCGAGAAGCTCGCCTATGGTCAGCGCCACCACCGTTACGACGGGCAATGAGGCGGGCTTGAGCAGATGCTTCGTGAAGAGGCGCAGCTGCCCGATGCCGCGACCGCGCGCGACGGCGGCGTATTCCTGCTCGGCTTCTTTATCGAGATTTGCGATGAGCACTTCGGCAATCTGCGCTGAAACTGGAATTCCCAGCGCGACTGCCGCAAAGAGCGTCGCCCAGAAACTGTTGGGATCGATCACCCGGAATAGGCCGATCTGGAAGCCGAAGACGTGGATGAGCACCAGCCCGATCACGAAATTGGGCACGGACAGGAACAGGGAAGGAAACCCTCTCAGCAAGCCCTGCCCGAACCGTTTGGGTACGACCTGGGTTCCATAGGCAACCGCCATTGCCAGCACCAGGGCGACCGCAAGACCTGCCGATGCGAGAATAAGCGTCGAGGGCAACACCTCGGTGATCAAGGTCGCCACGGGCCGATTGGATCGCATCGAGAGACCCAGATCGCCTGTCAGAAAACCAGACAGGGCCGACCACAGCTGCACGATGACCGGTCTGTCCAGCCCCTGCGCGGCGATGATTTCCGCGATCTCCTGCTCCGTGAACCCGTTCTGAGGGTTGCGCAGCACGCTGGTGATCGGGTCGCCAGGCAGGATGCTGACGACCACGAAGGTGAAGACATAAGCCAGCAGTATGACGACGACCGCCTGGCCAAGCCGCTTGGCGGCGTAGGTTAGGTAGGCATTGCTCATGCCGGTGACCTCCTTCACGTTTGTGTCCGTCAGTCGCTGATGGAGGCGGTGTAGTAGCTGGCATAAGCCACGCCATTATACACTTCGCCCTTCAGCTTTGGTGACTGCACGTAGATCCGCTGCACGATCTGTGTTCTGGGAATGAAATAGCCCTGCTCGAGGACGTATTTCTGCAACTCGTCGAGAAGCGGGCTACGCTCATCAACGGAACCGGCCCCGGCGATCTTGTCGCGCAGCCCATTGAGCGTCGTGTCGCGGTCGTCGAGGGCGAACCAGTTCTCGCCATTATTGGCGTTGGTGAGAATGCTGGCGACGGTGCCTGCATCGATGAAGCTGCGTGTCACCTCATAGGTTGGCACGGCCGCACCGCCGAATTTGACCTTCTCACCGAAGGTGACGACATCGTAAGCGCGGATAGCGACTTTCCAGCCGATCTTGCCGAGTTGCTGGGCGATGAGTTCATCGACCGACTTCGAGGTTGCGAGATAGGGATTGGAGTGGATCGTCAGCGACAGCGGTTTGCCGTCCTTCGTCCGGATGCCGTCGGCGCCCTTCACCCAGCCGGCCTCGTCGAGCAGCTTTTCGGCCTTTGCGGGATCATAAGCGAGAAGACCGCTGTGATCGGTCGCACCCGGCACGTTGCTCTGGATGAAGGATGTGGCGAGTTTCCAGTCCGGGGTATAGACGGTGTCGATGATTTCCTGCCGGTTAATGCCGGTCTGAAGCGCCTGACGAACCTTCACGTCATCATAGGGAGGAAGCTTGGTGTTGACCGCCCAGCCATTCACGAAGCCGAGATAACGCGGTGTCGCGACGGTAAAGCCCTCCTCGTGCAGCGACTTCAGCTCCTGAGGCGAAGCATTGTATGCGACATCGGCCTGGCCGGACTGGACGGAGGCGACACGCAGGGAGGGTTCCAACACGAGCTTGTAGGTAATGGAATCCAGGAAGGCCGGTCCGGTATGGCCGACGGCTGCCGGACCCCAATTGTAATCCTTGCGTTTGACCAGCTTGACGTAATCGCCTTCCTTCCAGGATTCGACCACATAGGGGCCGCTGCCGGAGGTCTTGCTGAGGTCCGCCTGCTGGGTTGCGGGCTGCGCGATGGTCTTCGGGGAAATCAGGATCGAGCCATGATAGCCGAGCGTCGGAATAAAGCCGAGCGTCGGCTTCTTGAAGAAGACCTTCACCGTGGTCGCGTCCACCGCCTCGGCGCGGTCATAGGTCTTGGGGAAAAGACCGATCGGGTTGATGCCTTCGTTCTTGCGGCCAGCATACCAGATGTCGAGATTGGCAACGACCGCCGATGCATCGAGAGGCGTGCCATCGGAGAAGGTCACGCCGCTTTTGAGGTGAAGTGTGAACTCGGTGGCCGTGTCATTCTGCTCCCAGCGCTCGGCAAGCCATGGGCTGACCTTGCCGTCGGCATCGACATAAAGAAGCTTGTCGGCCACATGGCCCCAGATGTGGCCCTGAAAGCTGGAAATTGCGCTATTGTTCGGGATCCAGGTATCGCCAAGTGAATCGATAAGGAAGGTGATGTCACCGCCGTTGTGCGGACTATCGGCGGCCTCAACCGGAGCAGGTCCCACCGCCGTCAGAAGCGCGAATGCGCCTGCAAGAGTGGTTGTTAGCAGACCCCGGCGAGAAAAGGGAAAAAGGGAAGAACGTACAGTCATTAAAAAAATCCTGATTGGCGAGTTATGTCTTTGTGATTTCAGGGCCACCGTTGCGCTTCACGTCTGCAAATTGCGCATACGGGAAGGCGTTCACACGACAGTCCTGCCGGTGGTTCCAATGTCCTGAAATCGGGATAAATGTGCCTGCGTGACCTCTGGGAGGGTCCGACCGATGTTACGGCGTTGCCGTTACTGTTCAGCCCTTGACGGCTCATTCGATCGCAGGCCGTGCTTGCTGATACATCGTGCGGTCATGACGCGGTCCCTTTGTTTTTGAAATTCGGATCTTGATGCATAGCGTAGCACGGTAGCCTGAAGGAGAAAGACCAGTTGTTCTTTTTCTATCGAATTAATGGATTATTTTGCCGCAGTTTCCGAAGGTGGTAGGATCAGCTTTTCCGACGCTCGTTTCGCCCGGCGATGGGCCTTTTCGGCCGGTGTCGGAACGCGGTGGCCGTAGGTAGGCCAGCGAGACGATCACCGCCCCGTTGTCTCTTTTGCAAATGTCATCTTTTCGAAAATCCGCACCGGCGGTGCTTCCCCGGCAAAACGTTCGACCTCGACTCTGGTGATCTGCCCGGTCGAACCCTGCGCCAGTTTCGAGGTGCCGATATCGCGCGTCAAAATGTTGGGATTGCCGTGAATGCACATGGCATGTTCCGCTTGCGGGTCATGCGGTTCGAACCACGCGCCGGTTGCCAGTTGCATCACGCCGTGGCGCACATCCGTGCTCAGAACGGCTGCGGCAAGGCAGCTGCCGCGGCTGTTGAACAGTCGGACGATATCGCCATCGGCAATGCCGCGCCGGGCGGCGTCTTCGGGGTTGATGCGCACCGGTTCCCGGCTCCTGATTTTGGTGGAGCGGCTGAAAGCGCCGTAATCGAGCTGGCTGTGCAGCCGCTGATGCGGCTGGTTGCACACCAGATGCAGCGGATGGAGGGCTTCGTCTTCCGATTTCGACCTGCCGGGATACCATTGCGGATGGCCACCGCAATCGTCATAGCCGAAACCCTCGATCGTCTGCGAGAAGATTTCGATTTTTCCGGATGGGGTCTTCAGCGGGAAGGCCGAGGGGTCGTCCCGGAAGGCCCGCGCAGGCCCGCCATCATCCGGCTTGAGCGGCAGGCTTATTTCTCCACGCTCCCAGAATGTCTCGAAATCGGGAGCCTCATGCCCGCCCGCCGCCAGCGCCCCACGCGTTGTTTCATAAAGGAAGGCAAGCCATTCCCGGCTGCTGCGGTTTTCGGTGAAGGCTTCGACTTTGCCGAGGCTGCGTGCGATCTCGGAGAAGATTTCATAGTCATCGCGCGCCTCGCCAACCGGCTCGATCAGCTTTTTCATCGCGATCATCAGAGGATCGCGGTCAGCCGCGCCAATATCGTCGCGCTCGAGTGTCGTTGTCGCCGGCAGCACGATATCGGCATGCCGCGCCGAAGATGTCCAAGCGGTCTCGTGGACGATAATGGTTTCCGGCCTTCTGAAGGCAGCCCGCAGCCTGTTGATATCCTGATGGTGGTGAAACGGGTTGCCGCCCGCCCAGTAAACCAGCCGGATATCGGGATAGCGCATCCTCTGGCCGTTATAGTGATATTCCTCGCCCGGATTGAGCAGCATGTCGGCAATACGCGCGACCGGAATGAAATCCGCGACCGGATTTTTGAACTGGCTGAGGGTTGGCAGGGGAACGGCCAGCAGGTGCTTGCCGACATTGCCCAAAGCGCCGAGAGAATAGGAATATCCGCCGCCGTCCAGGCCCATCTGCCCAAGCATGGCGGCCAGCACGATGCCCAGCCAGACCGGTTGCTCGCCATAATCGGCGCGCTGAAGCGAATGGCTGACGGTGATCAATGTTCTCGTGCTCGCCATGGCGCGGGAGAGTCTTTTGATCGTGTCCGTGTCGATGCCGCAAATGCCGGACGCCCATTCCGGGCTTTTCGCGACGCCATCGGTCCGACCCAGCAGGTAGTCCTCGAAACGCTGGTAGCCGACGGTGTAGCGGTCGAGAAATCCGCGATCATGCAGGCCCTCGGTGACGAGAACATGGGCAAGGCCGAGCATCAGGGCAACATCGGTACCGGGAATGATCGGCAGCCATTCTGCGTTCAGGTCTTTTGGAAAATCGTCTTTCAGCGGGCTGATCAGCACGAAACGTGCGCCGCGTGCACGCGCGCCCTTCAACTTCTGCGGTACGACATGCACGCTATTGCCGCCGCCATGCACGTCCGTGTTCTTGATCGCCATGCCGCCGAAGGCGACGATCAATTCGCTGCTGCGCTCGATCGCATCCCAGGTGACGCTCTTGCGGTCGAAGTGATCATAGGGTCCGAGCACATGCGGAATGATGACCATTGCCGCGCCGGAACTATAGGTATTGACGGAGCGCACATAGCCGCCAAGCACGTTCAGAAAACGGTGAACCTGGCTCTGGGCGTGATGGAAACGGCCGGCGCTCGACCAGCCATAGGATCCGCCGAATACGGCCCGGGGGCCGTGATTTGCATAAACGCGCTGAAGCTCCTTCGCGACGATATCCGCCGCCTGCGGCCAGCTGACTTCCACATACTCATCCGCCCCCCGCATCTGCGCGTTGCCGGGCCTTCCCTCCAGCCAGCCGCGCCGGATCGCCGGACGGCGGATTCGTGCCGAGCTATCGGCGATCGCCGGCAGATTGCCGAGCAAGGGCGAAGGGCGCGGATCGCTGGGATGCGGACGGATATCGAGCTTACCGTTGTTGTAACGGCCGGAAAACGCACCCCAGTGAGAGCTGTGGGTCCTATAATTATCCATCTGCGAAATCCCGCGTGGTCAGAGTGTTTCTCGGCGGCCGGGCAAGTCCTGGCTCGGCAGGATTTTGCCCGGATTCATGATACCGGCCGGATCGATGGCGTTTTTGATGACGGCCATGAGGTCCACGGCATCGCCGTGTTCCTGTCGCAGATAAGCGATCTTGCCGGTGCCGACCCCATGCTCGCCGGTGGAGGTGCCGCCGACCGAGATGGCGTGCTGCACCATCTTCTTGTTGATCGCGGCCACCTCATCGAGTTCCGTCTGGTTCGAAGGATCGACAGCGAAGACCACATGATAGTTGCCATCGCCCACATGGCCGAGAATGGCGGCGGGCACGCTGCAGTCGCGCAGCAGTTCACGGGTCCTGACGATGCAGCCGCTCAATTCGGAGACCGGCACACATACATCGGAGGACCAGCCCTTGGCGTTCGGGCGCTGGGAAACTACGGCGTAAAACGCATTGTGACGCGCCTTCCACAGGCGGTTACGGTCTTCCGGCGCATTCGCCCATTCGAAATCCCGGCCGCCATTGTCTTCCACTATGGCGGCGACCATTTCGACCTGCTCCTGCACGCCGGCCGGCGAACCGTGGAATTCGAAGGCGAGCGTGTCTTCGACTTTGAGGGAAAGATTGGAATAAGCGTTGACGGCTTCGATCAGGCCACGGTCCATCAATTCCATTCTGGCGACGGGAATGCCGAGCTGTACCACTGCGATGGCTGCGGCAACCGCCTGTTCGACGCTTTCGAAGGAGCAGAGTGCTGCCGAGATGGTTTCCGGAATCCCGTAAAGTCGCAACGTCACTTCCGTGATGATGCCGAGCGTTCCTTCCGAGCCGACGAACAGTCGCGTCAGATCGTAACCTGCCGATGACTTGCGTGCTCGTCCACCGGTGCGGATCACCTGACCAGTCGGCAAAACGACCGTCAGCGACAGGACGTTTTCACGCATGGTACCGTAGCGCACGGCATTGGTGCCGGACGCACGCGTTGCGGCCATGCCGCCGATCGAGGCGTTGGCACCCGGATCGATCGGAAAGAACAGACCCATGTCGCGCAGGTGCGTATTCAGTTGCTCGCGTGTGACGCCGGCCTCCACCGTGCAATCGAGATCCTCGGCGCTGATACGAACGATTTTCGACATGCGTGACAGATCGACCGAGACGCCGCCGCGCACCGCCGTCAGATGTCCCTCGAGCGAGGTGCCGGTGCCGAAGGCGATGACGGGAACACCTTCAGTGGCGCAAAGCCGCACGATTTCCGCCACCTCGTCCGTGCTTTCCGCAAAAACGACGGCGTCGGGAATAGCCGGCGTATGGTGGGATTCGCCACGGCCATGCTGTTCCCGCAATGCCTGCGCGGTGGAAAAGCGTTCACCGAAACGGTTGCGCAACGCTTCTGAGAGAAAGGAAGACAGCGCGCTCATCGCTCGGCTCCGGATCTATCTGTGCGACGCCGGTTGAGAGGAAGAAACATGAGAAACTCCGCAAAAACAGTCTGGAGACAGTCGAAAACCGGGCGCAGCCTGATGGCAAGGAGCGCCCGTTTCCGGCAGGGATCAGGCGACCAGTTTTTCGCCCTTGAGATGACGTTCGAGGAAGGGCAGGCTGTCCTGCCCCCAATAAAGCTCGCCCTCGTAACGGAATGTCGGAAGCCCGAACACGCCCGCCGTCTTCGCGGCCTCGTAATTGGCTTTCCAGATTGTGGCGACGTCGTCGCTTCCACCACGTTCGTCCAGCGCCGTGCCATCGAAACCGGCCCCGTCAGCGATTGCGCGGCGGATTTTGGCGTTGCCGATGTCTTTACCGCCTTCCCAGAAGGCCTCCTGGAGCGCCTTGGTCAGCTTCAGCCAGTCCTTGCCCGCATCGATGGCGGCAATGACCATGAAGCCGGCCGGGGTGGGATCGGAAAGGGCAGAGCGGTTGTCGAAGTTCAGCGATTTGCCGCGCAGGGCAGCCCAGCGCTTCAAATCCTTCGTCCAGTAGGCGCGGCGCGCCTCCGGGCGGTTGCGCGAATAGATCGCGCCATTATCCTCGATCAGCGGGATGACATAGGGCCGGATCGTGGCGTTCTGTTCACCGGCAAGGGCGGAGAAAGGCTCCAGCCCGAGGAAGGACCAGGGGGAGCCGATGCCGAAGAAATAGTCGATGGTCTTTGTCATGCCTTGTCTCCTGAGGATGTCTGGCCGGTTGCGAGATCGAACACCGAGAGCGCGCAATCCTGGGCGATGAGAACGGCATGTGGATCGCGCCCGACCGCAACCGTGGCAAGCGCGCCCTCATAAAGAAGCGAAAGATGGGAGGCGGCCTGATCCAGCCGGACCCCGGCCTTCAACATGACAGCCTCGAAGATGTCCCGCACCATCCGTTTATGGGTTCTCGCCACGGTGACGACCCGTTCGGAATCACCATGTTCGGCGACCGCGAGTGCAAAGGCGCAGCCTCTGAATTCGGGGCTGTCCGCTTTCTCGTAAAGCCGCTCGAAAATCACCTGGATCTGGTCCCGCGGATCAATCGTCGCGGCCAGAACATCCCGCAGCGAGCGAATGACGCGGTCGTGGCGATCCTGGAGATAGGCTGCAACGAGATGATCCTTGGACGGAAAATGTCGATAGAGAGTAGCTTTTGCGACCTTTGCTTCTTCGATGATGCGGTCGATCCCGACTGCCCGGATACCTTCGTTGTAAAATAGCGCACCGGCGGCGGTGATAATCTGATCTGGAATGGCTTCTCTCATTTTATCGCTTCAGTCTTGTGGGTTTCATGTGAGGAACAGGCCGCACGCATCATTGCACGGCGGCAAGACCGATCTTGTCGCGATCCTGGAATTGTCCGGCGAGAGACCGGATCGCGTCGAGTGGCGCCGCCTTCGCGAAACCGCCCTGCTGTGCAAGCCTGCCGGCGAGAGACTGGATGGCCTCGTTATATGGTGTCGCGATGTTGTGCAGACGCCCGAGCAGCACGATTTCCCCGTTGAGAAAATCGACCTCGCTGGAAGCACCCCGGGCGAAGCTCTGCCAGGTCGATTGCTGGCCGGGCTCGATGCCGCTGTTTTGAGCAATATTCCAGCCTGAAATGTCGATGGTACGCTCGGAAGGGGAGGCGAGATTGTATCCGGCTGCCTCAAGGGCCTGACGGGCTTCATGGACCAGCGCTTCGCCGATCGATGCCCTCTGGTCGTCCTCTCCGTCGAACAGATCCAGCGCATTGCGGACGTTGTGAAGCAGTTTTGCCGATTTCCAGCGGCGGATATCGTTGCTGGTTTCCGCAAGATAATCGGCGCGAATAAGGTCTGCGGCGATCTCAATTGCCGTAGTGTCGGAACCGGCCGGGAAACGTCCTATGGTGACCACGCCGACTTGCGGATTGCCGGCCGCCGCAACTGCGCCCGTTTGCGTAAACCGTGCAGGGGTCAGAATGCTGGCAGCATAAACATTGGCGAAGGTCCTGAGCGCCAGCGCTTCCGTCGCCAGACCGTTCTGAAAGGTAACCAGCGGTAATCGGGCTGCCGTCGTGCCCTCTGCTCCCGATACCTGACGCCATGACCAGTCTGCCAGCGTGGCTGCCGCATCCTGGGTCTTGACGGTTAGCAGCAGGATGTCATCGAGCGTCAGTTCCGGCGGATCGGATACATCGAAGGCATTCAGCCTTATCTGCCGCGTGCCCGAGGGGCGCTGATAGCTCAAGCCGTGTTTGATGATGGAAGCGATTTGTGCACCGCGTCCGATCAAGGCGTATTCGATGCCGGAAAGCTCGAACTGTGCGGCAAGGCTCGCGCCGACCGCGCCTGCGCCAATGATAACGTATCGTGTCACCTTTTCTCCAATTCAACCGGACCGATATTGCTCCGGTATCCAACGCAGCCGCGCAGATTGCCGGGTCGATACAGGATTTCACTCACCATCGGTCCTCCTTGAGAGCGACCGATGGTGACAGCTAAACTAGGCATGAGAAGTGTTTCAAGAAAGACAGGTCGTTCTTTTTCTATCTATTTTGTAGAAAATAATTTGGCATGGGAGCGCTTTGCGATCACCTTATTCCCGACCCCGGTCCAGAATTGTCCGAGGGTAACAAATTGTGTGGGTTCGATCGCCACACGTTTAATCGCGCACGCCTGTGCCTGTCCGGTCAGTCACGGGCGTGCGCGGGTTGATATGCCTTACTTCACCTGGGCGACGACCAGCTTGCCGTCCGCACGTTCGGCGACGAACTCGATGTTCGCGCCTTCCCTAAGCTTGGCGAGCAGCGCGTCGTCCTTAACGCGGAACACCATCGTCATGGCCGGCATATCGAGGTTCTTCAGTTCCTCATGGATGATGGTGACTTTCTTGGCCGTGGCGTCGACCTTCTTCACCGTGCCCTTGGTGAATTCCTGTGCGAATGCGCCGAAGGGAGCGGCAAGCAGGAGCGCTGCTGCAAAGGAGATTTTAACGATCGTCTTCATGGTCAGATTCCTTTTTGATGGGTTATTTTGCCGAGACTTTGAGATCGCCACGCATGCCGGCCTCGTAATGTCCGGGTTTCAGGCAGGCGAATTCGAACATGCCGTCATTGGTGAATTTCCAGATGATTTCCCCGCTTTCGCCGGGAGCAAGGCTGATCGCATTCGGATTGTCATGTTCCATCTCCGGGGCCTTTTCCATCGCGGCCTTGTGCTCCAGATTGGCGCTCTGTTCGTCGAGAATGAATTCATGGTCCAGTTCGCCGACATTCTTCACGGCAAAGCGTACGGTCTTGCCCTTCTTGAATTCGAACTTGGCGGGCGTGAACAGCATCTTGCCATCAGGCGTTTCCTTCATGGTCACCTGAATTGTCTGGGTAACCTTGGATTTGTCGCCGGGTTCGCCGATGGCCATCGCATGGCCGCCGCCATGGGTGCCCGATGCGAAGGCGGGCGTGGCAAGAGCGGTGAGAAGCAGTGCAAGTTTCAGTCTGGTCATTGCGTGGTTTCCTTGGTCTGTGGGGTTGTGGTCTGCACGATCAGCCGTGTTTCATCGGTTTCGGTGTGATCTGTGTTTTTGGGTCATTGGTTTTTTCGGTATCCGGCACGTCGCCGGTCCATTCCCAGGCCTGGGTTCCCTGAGGATTTTCGTACCAGCCGGGATCGGTGTAATCTCCTGCGGAGATGCCTTCGCGGACCTTCACCACGGAGAACATGCCGCCCATTTCGATGGGACCGTGCGGACCCCAGCCGGTCATCATGGGAACGGTGTTCTCCGGGATTTCCATTTCCATCGCGCCCATATCGGCCATGCCGGCGGTGCCCATCGGCATATATTCCGGCTGGACCTTGCGGATTTTTTCAGTGACGGTCTTCTTGTCGACGCCGATGAAGGTCGGGACGTCGTGCCCCATCGCATTCATCGTATGGTGCGACTTGTGGCAATGGATCGCCCAGTCACCGACATATTTGGCGTCGAATTCATAGGCCCGCATCGCGCCGACAGGTATGTCGATGCTGACCTCCGGCCAGCGCGCCTCCGGGCGCACCCAGCCGCCATCGGTGCAGGTCACTTCGAAATCATAACCGTGCATGTGGATCGGATGGTTGGTCATGGTCAGGTTGCCGACGCGCACGCGGACCCGGTCGTCCTTGGAGACCACCAGCGGATCGATGCCCGGAAACACCCGGCTGTTCCATGACCACAGATTGAAATCCGTCATCGTCATGATTTTCGGCACGTAGGAGCCGGGGCTGATGTCGAAGGCGTTGATCAGGAATACGAAGTCCCGATCAACAGGCATGAATGTCGGGTCCTTCGGATGGATCACGAAGAAACCCATCATGCCCATCGCCATCTGCACCATTTCGTCCGAATGCGGGTGGTACATGAAGGTGCCCGATTTCACGAGATCGAACTCGTAGACGAAGGTCTTGCCAACCGGGATATGTGGCTGCGACAGGCCGCCGACGCCGTCCATGCCCGACGGCAGGATCATGCCGTGCCAGTGGATCGTCGTATGTTCCGGCAGCTTGTTGGTGACGAAAATGCGTACCCGGTCGCCTTCGACGGCCTCGATGGTCGGGCCGGGTGACTGGCCGTTATAACCCCAGAGGCGGGCGGTCATGCCCTCCGCCATCTCGCGCTCCACCGGCTCGGCGACAAGGTGGAATTCCTTGACGCCGTTGTTCATCCGGAAGGGCAGGGTCCAGCCGTTGAGGGTGACGACCGGATTGTAATCGGGCCCGGTGGTGGGCTTGATCGGGGCTTGAGTCGCCGCCGTTTCCATCATGGCCGCTTCCGGCAGGCTGCTATTCGATGTCTTTGCCCAGGCCGCCGTAGAGACCATCGCGGCGCCGACGCCCAGAAAGTTTCTTCTATTGAACATGGTCGTTTCCTTTCTCAATGTCCGCCACCGCTGCCGCTAGCGGCGGCAACTTCGGTCTCTGTGCCTGCCGCACCTGCGCCGCCGCCGTAAATGGCAGGGGCAAGGCCGGCTTCCGCGAGCCAGAAGTCGCGTTTGGCATTGATGGCCAGCAGGTTCGAATTGACCTTTTCCCGGCTGTCGGCGAGCAGTTCGAAGGTGTTGGTGAGCATGCCGTTATAGGTGAGCAGCGACTCCTCCTCGATCTTCGTGCGCAGCGGCACCACGCTGTTGCGATAGTGCCGGGCGATGTCGTAGTTCGAGCGATAGGCCTGATAGGCCGAGCGGGCCTCCGAGCGGACATTGACCGCCTTTTCCGCCAGCAGGTTTGCCGCACGCATATAGGCGAGTTCGGATTCCCGCATTCTTGCCCGACCGGAATCGAAGATCGGAATGACGAATTCCAGTTCGGCATTGCCCGTTGTCTGTTTGTGTTTTTCGCCGTCTTCAAGTTCGCGTTCGGTCTCGAAGCCGGAACGAAGCTCGAGATCGGTCACGTATCGGGTGGCTTCGGTGAGCTTGAACGACCGGGCGGTGGATTCCAGATCGAGCTTCGCCATCTGCAAGTCCACGCGGTTTTGCAGCGTCTCGGCCTCGATCATGTCGCGTTTGGCGAGATCCTTCGGAAGCTGCGGCAGGCGATTGGGGATGCTGTATTCGATGTCCCCTCCCCACAGTCCCATCAGCCTTGTCAGTTCCTCCTTCGCAAGGCGGGCCTCAAGCCGCGCCTTGGCGATCTGGCCCGTCAGCTCGGCATAAAAGACCTGTTCGCGGGCCTGGCCTTCCTTGTTCAGCGAACCCGCCTCTCCAAGTTTTGCGGCAAGTTCCGAGGCGGCATCCGCCGCAGTCTGCGCCTGAGCCAGCTGGCCGACATTTTCCCATGCGGCGACAGCCGTGATCCAGGCGCGACGGGTATCCGCCGCCAGTTGCAACGTCTTCAGCGCGGCTGCGAGCTGCGCCTTGCGGAAGCCGGTATCGGCAATCTCGACATTCTGTCTGAGGGTGGCCAGCGCCAGAATATTGGTGACGATCACGCCCTCGATCGCCTTGTAGGCCCTGAGACCCGGCGTGCCGATCCCCGTCAGCCCGATACCGACTCTCGGATTGACCAGCATGGTCGATTGCCAGGCGGTTGCAGCCGATTCTCCCAGATCGGCATAGGCCGCCTGAAGGCCCTTGTTGTTGAGCAGCGCGACCTGAACCGCCGTCTCGACATCGATGGTTTTCGCTGACATCAGCGATTTGACGCGGGTTGCGGTTGCCTGCGCCTCGGCCCGGTTCTGTATCCAGACCGTCTGCTTTCCGGTCGCTTCGGATGTTCTGGCCGAGATGGTGGTGAAGCCAGCGTTCTTCGACGTGTAGTCGGCAGCGGTGACGCAGCCGCCGAGAATGACCGGGAAGGAAAGGACGGCCGCGAGTTTGAATGCGCTTATCGTCATGATGCGTCTCCTTTCGGAGCCTGCGCATCGTTCTGGTTACGCCAGGGCTTCGGGTCCACCGGGGCGCGGTGCGTATAACCTGCGACCGGTGTCTGATAGCGCAGAGGGGCGACGCCGAGCGACGGGTTTGCCGCGTCTTCATACGAGGCGGCCTCGTTCATCGAGGATGTGGCTGTGCAGCCGCCCAGCAAAAGGGGCGCTGCAACCACGATGTAGATAGGGTTCATGGTAATTTCCGAACAGGAGATGCAACGGCGCGACGGCGCTAAAGCCGCTCACGCACGATCATTGCCCGAGAGGCGGGCCTTGCCTGTTCAGATATTCGGTGGACGGTGAAGCAACGGGGTCTGGCCCACGGTCTTGCTGTCGTCGAAGAAAGAACGGATGGAAGTGACGACTGGTCCGCCAAGGGCGTCATGCGAAATCAGCACCGCCATGCCGAGACAAAAATCGTTGCAGCATTCCTGTTTGACAGGCTTTTTAACGCCGCTCTCGTGTTCTGCCGCATCCATGTTGTGGTGATCACCGGATGTCATGGCCGAGCCGCCATGGTCCGTCATCGAACCGTGATCCATCGTCATGGCGGACTGGGTGTGCTGCATTTCCGCAGCGTTGGGACCATGCATTGCGGCATTGACAGTGGAAACGCTGTAGCCTGCCAGTGACAATATCATCACCAGTCTAAACAACAGTGCCATCAATTTCGATGTTCGCAACATCCCACTCATGCGCTGTAGAAGAGCCGCAGTCCCGACATTTGTCAATGGATATCGCTCATAACCATCAACCGAGCCCGATAACCCGGTCCGGCGGCTCATTTTTTCATTGCGCAAAATCGAAGATGAATGAGCGGATAGGGCCGTCCCTGCCCGTCAAGGTCGGAGCGTCCCGTCGGCTCGAAGCCGAGCCGGCGATAAAAGCCGAGGGCCTGCGCGTTCTGTTCGTTGACGTCGGTGGTCAACGCTGGATGTAAGGCGAGCGCCGCCTGCACGAGGGCCGTCCCGATCCCTTTGCCATGCTGGTCCGGATCGATGAAAAGCGCTTCCATATGCCCTTCATGTAGCAACATGAAACCAAGGGGCCGATCCGACCCCTCCACAGCGAGCGTCATAGGTGCCTGCGGAAGAAATGCTGCAACTTCATCCCCGATAGCGGTTCGATCCGCCGGAAGCAGAAAATCATGGGTGGCGTCGACAGCCTTGCTCCAGATTTCAAGGATGCGGGTCGTGTCGCGGCTGGTGGAGGGGCGAAGCTTAATCATGTTTCACCCTTAGCAATTGCCGGCTTTTTGCGCCATGGGGGCGATTCCGATCTTTTCTGCGGGGTGTTTTTCTCCTCCGCTTAATCGCCCTTCAAAATCCTGCGATCTGGTCCCGCCTATTCTCTTCGATCCGACACCCGGCAATTTTCCGAAAAAAGCTCTTGCAAAAGGTGCGTTAAAAAAAATAGATAAAAAGAAGTTCTATCTATTTATTCTAACCGGAGGCTGCCAAATGGATCAGATTGTCACGAAAATAGAGTCAAATCCGGCGAAATCTCCTATAGTCGAAACGGATTCATCGCTGGAGGAAGCGAAAATTATCTATAATTTGCCGTTTAACGATCTGTTGTTTCGCGCCCAGCAGGTGCATCGTCGCCATTTCGATGCCAACGCCATCCAGATGAGCCGCCTCCTATCCATCAAGACCGGCGGCTGCCCGGAGGATTGCGGTTATTGCAGCCAATCCGCCCGTAATCCGACCGGTCTGAAGGCGTCCAAGCTGATGGAGGTTGAGCGGGTGCTGGCCGAAGCGCGCAAGGCGAAGAAAGGCGGCGCGACGCGTTATTGCATGGGAGCGGCATGGCGCAATCCCAAGGAGCGCGACATGGAGGCGGTGGTGGCCATGGTCGAAGGCGTTAAGGCGCTCGGCATGGAGACCTGCATGACGCTCGGCATGCTGACGCCGGAACAGTCCGAACGGCTGGCCGATGCCGGGCTCGATTATTATAATCATAACGTCGATACGTCGGAGCGGTTTTATTCGCAGATCATCACCACCCGCACCTTCGAGGATCGGCTGGAAACGCTCGCCAATGTTCGTGATGCCGGCATGAAAGTCTGTGCCGGCGGCATTCTCGGCATGGGAGAAACGGTCGATGACAGGATTTCGATGCTGGTAACGCTCGCCAATCTGCCGGTTCCGCCGGAAAGTGTGCCGATCAACATGCTGATCCCGATCCCCGGCTCGAAGCTCGCCAAGGCCGATCCGGTCGACCCAATCGATTTCGTCCGCACCATTGCCCTCGCGCGTATCCTGATGCCGCGCTCGCATGTGCGCCTTTCCGCCGGACGCACGGAAATGAGCGACGAGACGCAGGCACTCTGTTTTCTGGCCGGGGCGAATTCCATCTTCGTCGGCGAGACGCTGCTGACGGCGGATAATCCGGGCGAGGATCATGATACGGCGCTGTTCCGGCGGCTTGGCCTGAAGCCGATGGAGCTGCAAACGGTGGAAGCGGGAGAGACCCGGTGAATTCGTCGGCGCTCTCCCCCTATGAGGCGAAGCTTGCCGGTCTGAACCGAAAATCGCGGCTGCGGGCGCTCGTGGCCCGGCAGGGTGTCGACTTCACCTCCAACGACTATCTCGGGCTTGCCGATGCGCCCCGACTGAAGGCGGCGATTGCCGATGCGATCGAAAGAGGTGTGCCTGTCGGTGCCGGCGGTTCGCGGCTGCTGCGTGGCAATCATCCCGAACATGAGGCGCTTGAAGCGGAGGCGGCGGCATTTTTCGGGGCGGAAAAGACGATCTATTTCGGCAGCGGATTTGCAGCCAATGTCGCGCTTTTTTCTGCACTGCCGTTGCGAGACGACCTCGTCCTTCACGATGCGCTGATCCATGCCAGCGTCCATGACGGCATTGCCGCCGGCAAGGCGAAGGCGGTGGCCGTGCCACATAATCAGGTCGAGGCATTCGAACGGGAAATAAACCGCTGGCGGCAGGCGGGCGGCAAAGGTCGCCCGTGGATCGCGGTGGAGAGCCTCTATTCCATGGATGGAGACCGGGCGCCGGTTGCAGCCCTTGCCGATCTCGCCGGACGACACGGCGGCTTCCTCGTCGTTGACGAGGCGCATGCCACTGGCGTGTTTGGAGAGGGTGGGCGTGGCTTTGCTGCGGAACTGGAAGGCCGGGGCAATTTGGTGGCACTGCACACCTGTGGCAAGGCGCTCGGCCTCTGCGGCGCGCTTCTAAGCCTGCCTGCGGTTCTTGCCGACTATCTCACCAACCGCGCTCGCGGCTTCATCTATTCGACCGCGCCGTCCCCGTTGATGGCGGCAGCTGTGCGGGAGGCCTTGCAGATGATCGCCGATGAACCCTGGCGACGCACGCGGCTGGAAGAACTGATAAACTTCGCCGGCGAACAATTGCGTTCTCGCCTTGGAGTGATGCCCAGCGGCTCACAGATATTGCCTGTCATGATCGGCGACAATGCCCGTGCGCTAAGGATTGCCGCGCGTATGCGGGACGGCGGTTTCGACGTGCGCGCGATCCGCCCGCCGACGGTGCCGGAAGGCACGGCGCGCCTGCGCATATCCCTCACGCTCAATGTGGATGAAAGCCAGATCTCCGACATGATCGGGCTGCTCGCCCTCGCTATGGAGGAGGAGAAATGAATCCGCGTTTCGTCGTCTCCGGCACCGATACGGGCATTGGCAAGACGGTTTTTTCCGCAGCACTCACCCACGCTTTGCAGGCTTATTACTGGAAGCCCGTGCAATCCGGGCTGGAGGAAGAGACCGACAGCGAGGCGGTGGAGCGGCTGGGCCGCGTGCCGCGCGCGCGCATCCTGCCGGAAGCCTATCGCCTGAAAATGCCGGCATCACCGCACCTTTCGGCCCGCCTTGAAAATGTGACGATCGAGCCTGAGTTTCTGCTTCCGCCGGAAACGGACGGGCCGCTGGTGATCGAAGGGGCAGGCGGGCTGCTGGTGCCGCTGACCGACACATTGCTGTTTGCCGATATCTTCGCCCGCTGGCAGATTCCGTTGATCCTGTGCGCCAGAACTTCGCTCGGCACCATCAACCACACGCTGCTGTCGCTGGAGGCGCTGCGGCAGCGAACCATTCCGGTGCAGGGCGTGGTTTTCATAGGAGATGAGAACCAGGAAAATCAGCGCGTCATTACTGGTATTGGTGGGGTTCGTTCGCTTGGCCGGTTGCCCAACCTGCCGGAGATGACCGCCAAGGCGCTCCACCATGCATTCGCTCACCAATTCGATCTCGCTGATTTTCTGGAGGTGTCGGCATGAACCGTTCGCCCATCTGGCATCCCTTCACCCAGCACGGGCTGGAGCCGCCGATGAAACGCATCGTCTCTGCGGAGGGCGCCTTTTTGGTGGACGAGGATGGCGAGCGGCTGTTCGATGCCATTTCATCCTGGTGGGTCATCACCCACGGTCACCGTCACCCGGCAATCATGGCGGCCATTCGCGCCGCGACCGAGACCTTCGACCAGATCATCTTCGCCGAATTTTCCCACGAACCGGCCGAGACGCTGGCCAAAGGGCTGATCGAACTCGCGCCCGCCGGGCTGAGCCACGTATTTTATTCCGACAGCGGCTCGACCTCGGTGGAAGTGGCGCTGAAAATGGCGCTTGGCTATTTTCACAATCGCGGTGAAAAGCGCGACCGCATCGTGGTCATGGAGCATGGCTACCATGGCGATACGATCGGCACCATGTCTACCGGTGAACGTGGTGTGTTTAATGCCGCTTACGAACCCCTGCTTTTCGGCGTCGACCGGCTTGCTTTTCCAGAACATAGCCGCGAGCAGCAGACGCTGGACATGTTCGAGAGTTTCTGCCGTTCTGGCCGGGTCGCTGCCCTGCTGATCGAGCCGTTGATACTCGGCGCCGGCGGCATGAAGGTTTACGGCGCAGATGTTCTGGCCGGGCTGAAACAGATCGCCGAGCGCCACGATTGCCTGCTGATCGCCGATGAGGTGATGACGGGCTGGGGCCGGACGGGAACCATGTTCGCTTGTGAACAGGCGGGGATTTCGCCGGATATTCTATGCACCTCCAAGGGACTGACCGGTGGTTCGCTGCCGCTGGCGGCAACGCTGTGCAGCGGCGGCATCTTCGAAGCGCATTTTTCAACCGATCGCCGCAAGACCTTTTTCCATTCGAGTTCCTACACCGCCAATCCGATCGCCTGTGCGGCCGCCGTCGCCAATCTGCAGGTCTGGCGGGACGAACCTGTGATGCAGCGCATCGGGCATTTGCAAGACGCGCTGAATACGAACCTGGGGCGGTTTGACGGTGACAGACGTTTCGCCAACATCCGCCAATTGGGAACCATCGCGGCGCTTGATCTCGTGGTGCCCTCCGGTGGTTATCTCGCCGAGGCGGGGCCGCGCATGCGGCAACTGTTCCGTGAGCGCGGGTTCGTCATCCGCCCGCTCGGCAACGTGCTTTATCTGATGCCGCCCTATTGTGCGACGGCGCAAGATTTGGCGCGCGCCTTCGACGCTATCGATGAAGTGGCCTCGATCGTGACCGAAGCCGCTCCGGCAAAATCGCGCGCGGGCGGGATCCCAAACCATCCTCGAAAGGCCTGACAATACAATGCAGACACGTTCTTCCCGCATGGCCGGTTTCGGGCATGCAGTTCCTGCGCGATGCGTCGGCAATGCCGAGATAGAGATGCGTCTTGGGTTGGAGGCTGGCTGGATCGAACGACGGACCGGTATCCGCACACGTTATTGGGCTGAAGAAGGCGAGACCTTGAGCGGTCTGGCGGAAAGAGCCGGCCGCATGGCGCTGGAAGATGCGAAAATCAACTCCGACGATATTGCGCTGACATTGCTGGCAACCTCGACACCGGACCATCTTCTGCCGCCTTCCGGCCCGTTATTGGCTCACAGGCTGGGCCTGACGCGATCGGGCGCGATCGATCTCGCCGGGGCCTGCTCCGGTTTTCTTTATGCGCTTACCCTTGCAGACGGCTTTGTCCGCACCCAGGGCCGTGCCGTGTTGGTTGTCGCCGCAAATATTCTGAGCCGCCGTATCAATCCTGCGGAAAGGGCAAGTGCGGTTTTGTTCGCCGATGCTGCCGGTGCCGTTGTGCTCGCGCCATGTCAGAATGCGCAGCGTGGCCTGCTGTCGGCCGATCTCGTTTCCGATGGCAGCGGTTATGACCTGATCCAGATTGCGGCGGGCGGCAGTAGTCAGCCTTTTTCCGCTGATACGCCTGCCGAAGATACCCTGATGACGATGCGGGACGGACGCGAAGTTTTCTCCCGCGCCGTGGCCATGATGACGCAGACTTCGGAGCGGGTACTGCAACAGGCCGGAATTAAAGCGGCCAATATCGACCGTTTCGTGCCGCATCAGGCCAATGCCCGCATGTTCGACGCCGTCTGCGGCAATCTCGGCATCGACCGGCAAAAGACGCTGCGCACGGTGGAGACCTTCGGCAACTCGTCTGCCGCGACCATTCCGCTTTCGCTTTCCGTTGCCAATGCCGAACGGCGCTTCGCTGAGGGGGAGACGCTGCTACTGACCGCCGCGGGGGCCGGCCTGACCGGCGGCGCTGTTGTTTATCGGGAATAGGCCGGCTTGCAAGAACGGCAGGCCTCACTTCGTGAGCAGGCCTGCACTCATCAACAATTCAGTTTACCACTGACCGCTTGCGGGGTAGCCGACAATTTCCCAGCCGTTATATTCGTACCAGGAGTAGCGCTCGTGGAAAAAGCGCGTGTCATTGTGGTCGTACCGCTTTTTGTCATAGTCTCGAAACGAACCGGGAGACTGCGATTGAACCTCGATGAAAAAGACCAGCATGCCACACAGCCAAAACGACCGATTTGGCCATGGCTGCTGCTGGCGGCTCTCACGCTCCTGGCCATTTACGCCTATTCAGAAGTGACATCGATGATCGATGACACCGTCAGGCTCTGGAACGACCTCGTACAACTATTCTGGTGGATCATCCCGGACCAGCCGCCGTGATGCGCAAACGAAGCACCCGAGAGAAAGCATTGCGCGGCGGACTGGTGAGCGACGGAATGTGAAATGCCGGATATCTCGGCATTCGGTTCCGCATAACCACTTGATTTAATGTGAGAAGAGATTGGCTGGGGAACCTGGACTCGAACCAAGATTAACGGAGTCAGAGTCCGTCGTTCTACCATTGAACTATTCCCCAAAGGCCTTGAGCGCATGGCTGCGTTCGCTTTGGTGGGTCGTCATATAGATGATTTATCTTTGGGCGCAAGTCGAAAAAACAGAAAAATGCGTTTTCGCCGTTCTTTTGTCTCTGGTCGCTTTGGCTAAAGTCTGGCGCGGGTCGATCGGGGTGTGGATAGGAGCAGGCTGGTCTCGCTGCCGGTGATGCCGGGCACAAGGCGGATGCGGCGCAGAACGGCGTCGAAATCGCTGAGTGTCGCGGCGTTGAGTTCCACGATCAGGTCCCAGCGGCCGTTGGTGGTGTGGATTTCGGATATTTCCGGGAAACCGCCGAGCGTGCGGATGACCCGGTCCGTCACATGGCCTTCAATCTCGATCATCATGATGCCGCGGATCGCCGCTTCCACCGCATCGGCACGCAGGATGACGGTGTAACCGATGATGGTGCCATCGTTTTCCATTTTTTCGATATGCGACCGCACCGTCGCACGCGAGGTTTCCGTCTCGATCGCCAGATCGGAAATGCTGCGTCTGCCGTTATGCCGCAAAAGGGTCACGAGCCGTTCGTCGAGAATATCCATTGATAGCCATTCTGATAAATAGATTTGATCAAGTCGATAGCCTATTTCGATAATATTGCCAATATTTTATGTTCATTCCGCCATGTCTCTGTGATCTAGTGAGGCTATTCGGTTGGGAAAAGCGAGGGATGGAATGGATATCAGGTTGATCGGCGCGCCGCTGCAAATCGGCGCCGGGCAATTGGGGTGTGAAATGGGGCCGAGTGCGTATCGCATTGCCGGTCTCGCGCGCGCTCTGGAAGATCTGGGCCATAGGGTGGTCGATATCGGCAATGTGACGCCGGCGCCGCTCAGGGAATTCTGCCATCCCAATCCGGCGGTGCACCACTTGGCCGAGACTGTGGCCTGGACCGAGGCGCTGACGGAGGCCGCCTATCGCGAAAGTGCCGCCGCCGTGCCGATCTTTCTCGGCGGCGACCACGCGATTTCGGCCGGAACCGTCGCCGGCATGGCGCGCCGGGTGGCGGAGAGCGGCCGGCCGTTTTTCGTGCTCTGGCTCGATGCCCATACCGATTATCATACGCTGGAGACGACGCGCAGCGGCAATCTGCATGGCACGCCGGTCGCCTATTTCAGCGGCCGCGACGGATTTGCGGGTTATTTCCCGCCTTTGTCCCATGCGGTTCCTGAAGAAAATATCGGCATGATCGGTATCCGCAGCGTCGATCCGGCCGAGAGGGCCGCACTGGAAGACAGCGGCATCACCGTTCACGATATGCGCTCGATAGACGAACACGGCGTCGCGGTTCTGCTGCGCGCATTCCTGGCGCGGGTTCAGGCGGTAAACGGCCTGTTGCATGTCAGTCTCGATGTCGATTTCCTTGAACCGTCGATTGCGCCTGCGGTCGGCACTACGGTTCCGGGCGGTGCGACGTTCCGTGAGGCGCATCTGGTGATGGAAATGCTGCATGATAGCGAGCTGGTGTGCAGCCTCGATCTGGTGGAACTGAACCCGTTTCTCGACGAGCGCGGCAGGACGGCGACCCTGATGGTCGATCTCGCCGCCAGCCTGATGGGTAAGCGGGTTATGGACCGCCCAACGCGGGCCGGCTGAAAGGAATGATCCGATGACGGTAATACCGAACCTCAATATCGTACCTTTCGTCAGCGTCGATCACATGATGAAACTTGTGCTCCGGGTGGGGATCGATACGTTTCTGCGCGAGCTTGCCGACGTGGTGGAGGAGGATTTCCGCCGCTGGGAAAGCTTCGACAAGACCCCGCGCATTGCGTCGCATTCGAAGGAGGGTGTCATCGAGCTGATGCCGACCAGCGATGGGACGCTTTATGGCTTCAAATATGTCAACGGGCATCCGAAAAACATGAAGGAGGGCCGCCAGACGGTAACGGCATTCGGTGTGCTTTCCGATGTCGGCAACGGTTATCCGCTGCTTCTGACCGAGATGACGATCCTGACGGCGCTACGCACGGCGGCCACCTCGGCCGTTGCGGCAAAACATCTCGCCCGGAAAAATTCCCGCTCGATGGCCATCATCGGCAATGGCGCACAGAGCGAATTTCAGGCACGGGCCTTCAAGGCTATTCTCGGCATCGACACGGTGCGGCTTTTCGACATAGACCGATCCGCCAGCGAAAAATGCGCCCGCAATCTTGCCGGGCAGGGTTTTACCATCGAGATTTGCGACAGCGCGCAAGGGGCGGTGGAAGGTGTGGATATCGTCACCACCGTCACGGCCGACAAGCAATATGCGACGATACTGACCGACAACATGGTCGGTCCCGGCATTCACATCAACGCCGTCGGTGGCGATTGCCCCGGCAAGACGGAATTGCACCGGGACATTCTGTTGCGGTCGGATATCTTCGTCGAATATCCGCCGCAGACGCGCATCGAAGGCGAAATCCAGCAACTACCCGGGGACTACCCCGTTGTAGAGCTTTGGCAGGTTATTGTTGGTGAAAAGCAGGGGCGGGTAAACGACAGGCAGATCACGCTGTTCGACAGTGTTGGTTTCGCGACCGAGGATTTTTCGGCGTTGCGTTATGTGCGCTCGAAACTGGCCGCCACCGGGCTTTACACGGAGCTGGATCTGCTGGCCGATCCGGATGAGCCGCGCGACCTGTTCGGGATGCTGCTGCGCTGCGAGGCGGCTCTCCTCTGAGAGAGCGTTCAACGGGCTTGAAGGATGGGCCTAGTCAGCCTTTCGGCGTTCCTTCCGCGCGACCACATGTTCGCGCCAGATGGTGAAGAGGCCGGCGGCAATCACGATTGCTGCGCCCAGAACCATATTGGATGTTACGATCTCGCCATAGACGGTGACGCCGATGATGGAGACGAGCACGAGTTGGTAATAGGAAAACGGCTGTACGGAGGCCGCATCCGCCAGTTCGAACGCCTTGATCAGGCAATAATGGCCGCTCATGCCGGTAATGCACAGCGCCAGCATCCAGCCCCAATCCTGGGGAGCGAGGCTCACCCAATAAAATGGACCAACCAGCGTCAGCGCGGCCGCACCGGCGACGCCGGTATAAAAGAAGCTCGTCATCGCTGAATCGCTTTTGCTGCCGAGGCGGGTCAGGACGCTGTAAAGTGCCAGCATGAAAGCGGCGACGAAAGTGATCATCAGGGTGTTGTCGAAACCCTCACCGTCCGGCTTCAGAATGACGAGAACGCCGATGAAACCGACGAAAATGGCGCACCAGCGTCGCCAGCCCACATGTTCGCCAAGCAAGGGTACGGAAAGTGCTGCAACGATCAGCGGTGCGGAGGCGAGGATGGAATGGCTGTGCGCCAGCCCGACAACGGCGAAGGAGAAGATCGAAAAAACGATCTGTACGGCAAGAAGGACGCCACGGCCGATTTGCAGCCAGGGACGGTTGGCCATGACGGCGCCCCGGATGCCGCCCGAAGATTTTGCGGCCATCAGCAAAACGAAGACGGCGAAGGCCCAGTACCGAAGCATGGCGACGAAGACGGGCGGATAGGCGCTGCCCAGATGTTTCGATATGCCATCCTGCGCCGCAAAGATCGTGAAGGCGACAAAGGCATAAAGATAACCGGTCTTGGGTGATGGCATAAATAAACCGCTGTCCGGCTGTTGGCGACAAAAGAGGATTCGGCGCGAATAAGGTGGATAGCAACCATATGTTACAGCCGCATCTTGTCAGACAACCTTATTTTCCGAATAGCTGCCATGCAAGTGCGAAGGTCACCTCTCCCCGGTGAGGCTTGAGAGTGACGTTGATGCGGGCGAAAGGTTTCGGAAATACCTGTTTTCCTGTCCGCCATGCGTTAGCGCGGGGCGGACAGGATGTCCGGTTACGGACTGATTTCTGTAACGTCAGCCGATCGTCACCGCTGACTTCGAGGCCACGGATTTGAGCGCGGCGTCGGCCAGTTTCAATGCGATCAGCCCATCCTTGATAGAGGGCGCCGGTGCGACATTGTTTTCGATGCAATCGATGAAAGCCGCAATTTCTGCCGCATAGGCCGCCGTGTAACGCGTCATGAAGAAATCATGCAGCGGCGGGCGGGTGTAGCCTTCCGCATTGGCGATTTCGATGGAGACCGGCCGCTGGTTTTCGGCCGCTGCCGAACCGAGCGAACCGTGCACTTCGATACGCTGGTCGTAACCATAGGTCGCGCGCCGCGAATTCGAAATGATCGCCTGCCTGCCGCTTTTCGTCGTGAGAATGATGCTGGCACTGTCGAAATCGCCGAGAGTGCCGATCTCCGGATTGACGAGAACGGAACCGGTGGCGAACACGCTGTCCACTTCCTCGCCGAGCAGGAAACGCGCCATATCGAAATCATGAATAGTCATGTCGCGGAAAATACCGCCGGAAACCTTGATATATTCGGCCGGCGGCGGGCCGGGATCGCGGCTGGTGATGGTTACCATTTCCACCTTGCCGATGCGGCCGTCCTCGATTGCCTTGTGCACGGCCTGGAAATGCGGATCGAAACGTCGGTTGAAACCGAGCATCACCTTTGCGCCGGTTTCCTCGACCACCTTGGCGCAGGCTTCCGCCCGGGTCACATCCAGATCGACGGGCTTTTCGCAGAAGATGGCCTTGCCGGCACGGGCGAAACGTTCGATCAGGTCGGCATGGGTGTTGGTCGGCGTGCAGATGATGACGGCGTCGATCGTCTTGTCGGCCAGAACCTCGTCGATCGTGCTGACCTTGCACTGTGCTTCGCGGGCGATTGCTTCCGCAGCACCGGCCGCGGCGTCCACAACGGCCACCAGCTTCGCACGGCTGTCGGTGGTGATCGCCTTGGCGTGGACCTTGCCGATCCGTCCAGCGCCGAGCAGTGCCAATTTCGTAACCATCTTTCCTCCGGTTTCTCACACCCGTCTTTCACTCCCGGAAAGACAGAATATGAACGCAAACAATGTTTCGATATGGAATATATGTTCTATTTTGCTAGATCGACATCGGAGGTGTGTCAAGCGTTTTGACGATGGTCGGGACGGCCGAAATCATTCCCTCGGGAAGACCATGCAGCACGGTTGGCCGCTGCGTAGAAAAAGCGTCGGGGCAGGGTGCCAAGTCTTTGCGGGTGATCAGTCGATGGAAGGCGTCTCGGCCGAATGTTGGGGAAGTGCATAAACCTCGACCGGGGTTTCGAGGCCGCGCAGCAGCCATGGACCCAGATTTTCCAGTCTGTCCTCGTATCCGGCCATACGGACGAATTCTTCGGAAAACAGCACGCTGCGGCCGGTCTCCTTGGTCAGCGTTTCAAGCCGTGACGCAATGTTCACGGCAGGGCCGATGACGGTGAAATCGAGGCGGGTTTTTGAGCCGATATTGCCGTACATGACATCGCCGACATGGACGCCAATACCATAACCCAGAGGGTCATGGCCTTTCTGGCGATTGATTTCATTGAGGGCAACGAGGCTTTTTTGCGCGCTGGCAATGGCTTTCAGCAGGTTTTCACAGGCCTGCGGATCGCTGAGCGGGAAAATCGCCAGCAGCCCGTCGCCCATGAATTTCAGGATTTCGCCGCCGAACTCCTCGATCGGGTCGCACATGGCGTCGAAATAACCGTTCAGAAGCTCGATGACGTCATCGCGTGGCCAGAGGTCGGAAATATGGGTGAAATTGCGCAGGTCGCAGATCAGGATCGCCGCACCCACCGTTATGCCGCTGCCGCGCGTCGTTGCACCATTGAGGATTTTTTCGCCCGCATGCGGACCCACATAGGTTTCAAGCAGGGTGCGCGTCATACGGTTTTTCAGGCGTATCTCGCTGACCAGCGCCAGGGCCGGCAGCAGATTTTTCAGGGTGAGGACTTCCGCTTCTGAAAAGCCACCTGGCCGGTCGCTGGAAAAAGTGGCGACATGGCGTTTGCCGAACGTGTGTTCGATCGGCCATGCGAAATAATCCGTCAGCCCTTCGGCGCGCAGTTCCTCATAGATCGTATAACCTGGCTGGTCGATGTCGTCGCCGTTCAGCCGGTGGCGGATCTCGGTGGCGCCCTGGTGGATGTCGCTGATGGGGCTGTTCAGATATTCGGGTGTGTTCTCCGATCCATAGCCATAGGTGGCGATCTCGGCGGACGACATGCCGGCTTTCCACAATATCCGCGCGCCAAGCCATTGCGGATGGCGAATGCGGAAGGCGAGCACGCCCCGCGCGACGGAAATTCCGCTCTCCCGCAGCCTGGCGCAAAGCTCCACGAATATCTCATCGATAAAACGCTCGTCCTTCGTGCCGGTGACGAGCCAGTCGAGAATTTCCGTTTTCTCTGCCGGCCACAATTCATCCAATGCTGAAGAAACCGGTTCTTCGGTGTCGAGAGTGAGTGTCATGGCAGGATTCCGGAGGTTGTTGCTGCTCTCGCGAAAACGGGCCACATGCCGAACATGACCCGTGCGGACATCATGTGGTGCCGGAGAATGGAAATGTTAAGAGAGCGGTGCGGAAAATGTTCCGGAGGGTGTGGCGGCGTTCAGCCAGTACGCGCGCCGCCCGGATGTTGCCGTGAACATCGTCCCGGCGGCGCTGAGATTTGGCTCGGATCGTTCCGAACGATCAGATAACGGTTTCGACAGGAATATGCAGGGCGGCGGCAACGCGCCTGATGCGCGACGGATCGCTGTCCGTGCCGTCTTCCAGGGCGCGTATTTCGCTGGCCGTCAGGCCGCAGGTAATGGCGAGCTGTTCGACCGAATATCCGGCGAGATTGCGTGCCGTCAAAACCTTTCGGGCGAAAGGAGCATCTGTTTCGTGATCAGAATCGGGTTGTGAGACTGAAATTGTCATTTTTGCATCTCCCTCATGGTGGACACTTTAATGCGGGTGGCAAAAAAAGTTGCCAGAGCCGAATGCGGCCGCGTTGCCGGAGAAAAAATCGTTGCTGCAACGCAGCGGGAACATAGCTGCTTCACCCACCTACGCAATAGTTAAATTTTGTTAAGTTTCGTGATCGCGGCATTTTTCAGTCGTGAAAGGGGTCAAAAAAGTACGATTTTTCGAGGTTTTAGTGGAATATGGTAGAGCGATTTGCGCTAAAGCATGCCCCAGGCGCGGAAACGGCCACGGCCGGTGACCTCCCGCAATTCCAGCTGATTGGCAAGCCCGATCGCGCCTTGCGGCGTGGTGCCGAGTTCCTTGACGATCATCGCTGCCGAGACCACCGGCCGGGTAACCACCAGTTCCACCAGTTCGGGCAGACGCGAGGAAGAGCGCCGTCCGGCCAGTTTGCGCAGCATGCGCTCTCTGGCGTGGGTCAGCCTGTCATGTTCCTTCATGCTGGCGAGTGCCGCTTCGTAAAAACTGTCCAGAAGCGCCAGGAGGCGCTGCGTCTTGTTTCTGGCGTGTCGGCGCTCGCGTGGAACCGCGCGAAGACCGGCGCTAAGCGCCGGCAGGTGATCGGGAGCGACAGCCCCGTCGCGCAGAAAGGCGGCGGCCAGAAGCCTGCCGAGCCAGGGGCTGCGTTGCAGAACCTCAATCATGTTCCAGGCATCCAGCAGGATTGCGGTTCGCAGGATCGTCGGCAGTTCTTCCGTGCGGCCATGGACCTGCCGCCATTCTTTCAGCCTTTCCTCCTCATCCCAGTCGGGATCGTTGACCATCGGATGGCCTTCGTCCCGATATGTTATCGGCCGCAGCGTGGTGCCGGCGGTGATCGCCTCCAGGGTGGCGGAGCTTCGCGCCAGAAGCGCGTCCAGTTCGGAAAAGGCTCCATCCAGCGGGGTCTCCCTTTCTGTGTCCGCTTCCCCGTCGTGGGAATGCTCCACAGTTTCCTTGCTGAATGCCGTCTCGTCGGCCGCTATTGCCGTCCTGCCCCGCAGGCGCATAAGCCCGGGCGCCGTGAAGGCCCAGCCCGGTGCATTGGAAAAAATCAGCCGTCTCGAACGGAGAATCCGGTGCGCCGCCGTCATTTCATGGGTGGGCGCCCGCACATCCATGTGGGCGTCATGCAGGACGAGATCTTCCATATGGACGAGTTCGCCATCGACCCACATGGATGAAATCGCATCGGTAAAATCCTGCCTCCCGATGAAACCGTGCTTCATCGGCGACCGGTCTATCCGCTCGTCCAGCCGCGCCAGCGCTTCCCCCGCACGGGCGGCGGGAATGAGCAGCTTTTCGATCTGGACGTCGGATATATCGTAAATCATTGATATTTTTTAGTTCGAGCATGGGTGGGTTACAAGACGGATTGTAACGGTCCGGCGCGGAAGATCGGGAACCAGGGTGTTCATCATCATGCTGCGATGCGGTGTAAACTTGCGCATTGCAATATGACGGGTATATACCCCCTCTGAGAGCGACAAATTATCACACCTTCCGTTCGCCCTTCCATCTCCAGACGAAGATGAATTGGAGTTTACCCGTGAATATTATGGCAAATGGTCCTGCCACGGCACCGGATCAGAAAACCCGTTTGAAATCCATTATCGGCGGATCGGCGGGCAACCTCGTCGAATGGTACGACTGGTACGTCTATTCGGCGTTTACCCTTTATTTCGCACCGGTGTTTTTCCCCTCCGGAAACCAGACAGCCGAGTTGCTGAGCGCGGCGGCCGTGTTCGCCGTCGGATTTCTGATGCGGCCCATCGGGGCGTGGTTCATGGGAACCTATGCCGACCGCAAGGGCCGCAAGGCCGGCCTGACATTGTCCGTCACGCTGATGTGCCTCGGCTCGCTGATGATCGCCGTCACGCCCGGCCACGAGACGATCGGCATCGCCGCGCCGGCCATTCTGGTTTTCGCCCGCCTTTTGCAGGGCATCAGTGTCGGCGGCGAATATGGCGCCAGCGCGACCTATCTCAGCGAAATGGCTGGAAAGAGCCGCCGTGGCTTTTTCTCCAGCTTCCAGTATGTGACGCTGATTTCCGGCCAGCTTCTGGCGCTGGCGGTGTTGCTCGTTCTGCAGCGCGTCCTGTCGCCGGAACAGCTCGGTTCCTGGGGCTGGCGTATCCCCTTCTTCATCGGCGGCATTCTTGCGATTGCGGTGTTTTACATTCGCCGTGGCCTTGCCGAGACGCAGTCCTTCGAAAACGCCAAGGCAGGCGGGGCGGACAAGCCGAAATCCAGCGGATGGGCGCTGTTCAAGCACTATCCGAGGGAAGCGCTGATGGTCATGGCGCTGACTTCAGGCGGCACGCTCGCCTTTTACGCCTATACGACCTATCTGCAGAAGTTCCTCGTCAATACCTCCGGCTTCAGCAAGGAAAGTGCGACCGAAATCACCACGGCAGCACTCTTCGTCTTCATGCTGTGCCAGCCGATCGCCGGTGCGCTATCGGACAAGGTGGGTCGTAAGCCGCTGATGGTTGGCTTCGGCATTCTCGGAACGCTGTTCACCTATCTCATCTTCACCACGCTGGCGACGACGACCGACCCGATCAAGGCATTCGCTCTCGTTCTGGTCGGCCTGTTGATCGTCACGGGTTACACCTCCATCAATGCGGTGGTGAAGGCGGAAATGTTCCCCGCCCATATCCGGGCGCTCGGCGTCGCTCTGCCCTATGCGTTGGCGAACACCATTTTCGGTGGAACGGCTGAATTCGTTGCCTTGAAGTTCAAGCAGATCGGCCACGAAAACTGGTTCTTCTGGTATGTGACTATCATGATCGCGCTGTCGCTGGTGGTCTATGTGAAGATGCGCGATACGCGCGATCACAGCCATATCCACGAGGATTAAGCGGCCGCGATCTATACCGATGAAAGCCCCGTCCTCTGGCGGGGCTTTTCGTTTTCAACGCTTTCAGGCGGCGTCGATCGGAAGGACGATGCGGGCCTCGAGACCATCTTGTCTGCCGGGGGCGGGAGAGGAAAGCACAAGCTCGCCGCCAATCTGTTCCATCAGGCTTTTGACGATGGCGAGGCCAAGCCCGGTGCCATCCGCCTTGGACGGGCCTCTGACAAAACGTGTCGTCAGTTTGGGAAGTAGCGCCTTGTCGATTGCCACGCCGGAATTGACGACACGGATCGTGCCGTTCTCTTCGGCCAGTATCTGCACCGGGCTTTCCGCCGGGCTGTGGATCAGCGCGTTTTCAAGAAGATTGCGGACGATGATGCCGAAGGCATCCGTGCCCATCTTGCAGTGCAGCCCGCCTTCGCAGCGATTGGTGAAGCGGAGACGGGACGTGCCGATTGCCGTTCTGCTCATGTCGTCGATGACGAGTTCGAGAACGGGGATCAGGTCGTTTACCGTATCGGTTACCCCGATCCGTGCTTCGGCACGCGACATCTGAAGCAGTTTTTCGGCAAGATGGCCGAGATGCAGCAGGGATTTTTCGATATTTTCCACACGCGGTGCGAATTCGGGCGGAATATCGGCATGCAGCCGCTGGGCCTGCGCCAGCGCGCCGGCAATCGGCGTGCGCAATTCATGGGCGCTGTTGGCGGTAAACTCCCGCTCCGCCTCGATTGTCGATCTCAGCCGTCTGAGCAGCAGATTGACCGAGCGGGCGATGGGATGGAGTTCGGCCGGAAACGGCAGGGTTTCCAGCGGGGCGAGATTGCCGCCATCCTTCTTTCCGATTTCGTCGCGCAAGGTCTGGATCGGTTGGAGGGTTTTTCGCACCACGACGATGACGGCGAAGATGCTGGCGGGGATGAGAATGAGAACGGGGAGCAAAAGTGCCGTGCCCGCTTCTTCGATCGCCTCACGCCGGTTGGCGAAGGCGTCTGCGACCTGAAGGAAATAATTTCCGTCCGGTGTGGCGACCGTAAAGATGCGCTGTGTCGCCGTTTCGGAAAAGCCGGGATCGAGCGAGACCTCGAAAGGCTCGGTCGAACTGTCGTGCGAATGCAACACGACCTGTCCTTCCCGGTCGCGAACCTGATAGGTCAGATATTCCGCCGCATGTGCCGACTGGTTGAGTTTCTGCGAGGCGGGACCTGTGTTGTTTTCCCTGAGATCGTCTACCAGCAGCGGCAGCAGCCTTTCAGCGGTTTCCTCAACGCCGGCGTCGAAAATCTCGGCGAACTCGTCCTGCATCACCATGACGCCAAGCCCGCAGGCGATGAGCCAGGATATGGCGACAACGCTGGTCAGCGCCGTGACCAGCTTGCGGGTCATGCTTGTCGGTCTGGCCATGTCTGCCTACCTGCCATTCTGCCTATCTGATGGTGTAGCCGACGCCGCGCACGGTCTCGACGCGGTCATGGCCGATTTTCTTGCGCAGCCGGCTGATATAGACCTCGACCGTATTGCTTTCTATTTCAGCGCCGAATTCGTAAAGCGTATCGTGCAATTGCGATTTCGAGACGACGGCACCGGGATGCTCGACCAGTTTTTCAAGCACGGCCCATTCTCTGGCGCTGAGCGTCTGCGCCGTTCCGTCAACGATGATATTGCGCGCCACCTGGTTGATTTCCAGGCCCGGCAGGCGGATGACGGGAGCGGAGCGACCCTCGTAACGCCGCGAGACGGCCAGCATGCGCGCCGAAAGTTCGTTGAGATCGAATGGTTTGACCAGATAGTCGTCGGCGCCCGCATTCAGCCCGGCAATCCGGTCGGAGACCTGATCGTGCGCAGTCAGAATGATGACGGGTGTCGAGTCATCCCGGTTGCGCAGGGCTTGTAAAAGGGTGATACCCTCGCCATCCGGCAACCGCATGTCGAGCAGGATCAGGCCGTAAGCCATGGTCAGTGTCGCTGCCGTGGCGTCGTCCAGCGTCTTGAACCAGTCCACAGCGTGGCCGACCGCGGCGACATGGTCCCGCAGCGCCTCTCCCAGCACCTGATCGTCTTCAACAAGCAGAACCCGCAAGACAGCTCCTCTATCGCATCGTCCTGCGTATCGCTTTCGCGGGATAAGCGTCAAGCACTGTCTGTTCAGCTATTCTGGCGCTGGGTGCAGCCACCGAACACGTCCAGCGAGGCGTCGTAGACGGAAGTGGAGACGTTCATCATTCCAAGGATGCTGTGGAAATAATTATCGTGGGAGCGTCCGCCCTGCGCGGCGCTTTTCGTGAGGCAGGCGCGGTCCAACCCCATGGATTTGGCGAAATCGTCGTCGAACCAGACGAGGAACGGTACATGGGTCTGCTGGTCGGGCGCGAGCAGGTAGGGCGCACCATGCAGGTAGACGCCGTTTTCACCAAGCGATTCGCCATGGTCCGAGGCGTAGATCATGCCCGTTGCCAGCTTGTCCGAGCGCGCCTTCAGCTTGTCGATCACCGTAGACAGGAAATGATCGGTGTAGAGAAGCGTGTTGTCGTAGGAGTTGACGATCTCGGCATCTGTGCAATTGCCAAGTTCGGCGGTCCGGCAGTCAGGGGTGAATTTCCGGAACTCGTCGGTGTAGCGAAGATAATAGGTCGGTCCGTGGCTGCCCATCTGGTGCAGCACGATGACACTGTCTTTCTTGACATTGTCGAGCCAGGCGTCGAGCTTGTCGAAGAAGATGTCGTCGCGGCATTCTCCACCGGTGCAGAAGCGGGCGTCATTGGTGGAAGGCAGGTCGAAATAGGGAATGCGGTCGGCAACGTTCTTGCTGCCGGTATTGTTGTCCAGCCATGTCGCGCCGATACCCGCATGGACGAGAACATCCATGACGTTCTCGTTGGCGAGCGCCTTGTTGTGGCTGTACTGCGAACGCGGGAATTTCGAGAACATGCAGGGAATGGAAATCGCCGTCGCGGTGCCGCAGCTGGTCGTGCTCGGGAAATAGATCACGTCGCGCTTGGCCAGTTCAGGATTGGTGTCGCGCCCATAGCCGTTGAGGGAAAAGTTCGCAGCGCGGGCGGTTTCTCCGGCCACGATGACGGTGATGCGCGGCTTGTGGACGTCGCCCAGCGCAGCAAGAACCTTTGCATCCTTACCGATCGGGCTAACCTGTATGGCGACTTCCTTTTCGGCCTGCGTCAAATAGTGAACGGCGGATAAGATCGGCGACAATGGATTGACGCTTTTGACGATGTCCTTGTGCTGCCGGATAGCGGTGGTGAATGTCTTGGAATTCGTAAAGCTGATGATGCCGACGATGGTGAGGCAGATCAGGATGCTGATCGTGTTCCACAGCAGCTTTTCGAGGATCGGCCGATGCCTGACGCGAACGGTGATGATGACGAGCGAGGGCACCAGCCCGTAGATAACCAGATGCCACAAGAGGCCGGGGGTCATCAGATTGCCCGCTTCCGCCGGCGTCGTCTCTACGGCGTTGCGGATCATGTCGCTGTCGATGACGATGCCGTAGCGGTCGATGAACCAGGAGGCCGCTGCCGCAGCGAATATCAGGAAGATCAGAAACGGCTTGATGAGGTATTTGGCGGAAAAAATCGTGATAAAGGCACCGAAGAGCGCCACCATGGCAACATAAAGCGCGACGATGGCGACCGGATAGGCGGAAAAATAGGTATGGACCTTCGACCAGAATGTCTGGTTGGTGAAAAACAGCAGATAGATCGCCGTCAGCAGGCTGAGAGGCACGCTGCCGATTTCCGGCCGATATGTTTCGTTTCCTGTCGCTTTCGCAGTAAAAAGTGCCACTGTCGGTTCCACCAGATCCGTATGTGCCGGCGGTAGCAGGAAACGTTCCGAAACGTGTGTATTCAGGCTGCCGCGAGGCCGATCAATGGCAAATGCGTCGTTTACCTGACATCAACCTGAAAGCTTGTCATGAAAGTGTCACACTATGCCGTACCGCATGGCGGGAAGATGAACGTCAGTCCGGGACTGGCTGTATCGCCACCTATCATCCAAACGGATGGCGGCGGTTTTTTCGCTCCCGTTGCATCCCTTCTCGTCTAAAACTTGACTGACAAAGAATATATTTCTAGTTGCTCCACTTTCGGATGCTATTACGGTTATGGACCACCGGTGATATGCCGCATCAAGTAAAGCAGCAGGGGCATGAAGCGCAGGGATCGATTGATGTGCCCCGTTTGGCGGCGGCGGGAATTTCTGGGGCTGCTCGCCACTTCGATTGTTGCTGCACCGGCGCGAGCGGCGGTGACGCCGCGTATTGCCGCGATCGACTGGGCCATGCTGGAAACATCCGCGGCGCTCGGCGTCATGCCTGTTGCCGCAACCGAGCTTATCCAGTTCAGGAAAGGTGCCGTCGAGCCTGATATCCCTGAAACCGTCGCCGATCTTGGTCTGAGGGGCGCGCCGAATTTCGAGCTTCTGCAATTGACACGGCCCGACCTCATTCTCATTTCGCCTTTCTACACGCGTTACACCGGCCGGCTCGAAACAATAGCGCCGGTGTTTTCGCTGCCTTTCTACGTGCCGGGGGAGCCGCCGTTTGAAAAGGCTCTTGCCGCTGTCGCCGCTCTTGGCGAAAAGCTTGGCAGGACCGAGGAGGCGCGAAAGGTTCTGGATGCGGCGAACCATGCGCTGCAAGCCATGCGGACGCGCCTTGAAGCCTTTGCAGAAAGGCCGACCTATATCATCAACATTGGCGACGCCCGGCATTTCCGCGCTTTCGGTGAAGACAGCATGTTCGGTGATGTTCTCGGCCGGCTGGGCCTGAGCAACGCCTGGATCGACCATTCGCAATTCACCTTCGCAGCCCCGGTTCCGCTCGAAAACCTCGGCCGTTCGCCCGATGCGCGCATCGTCATCGTCTCCGATATTCCGGTGGAGGCTCGTGAAAGCCTGCGCAACAGCGCCATCTGGCGCACGCTTCCGGCCGTACGAGAAAATCGCGTGGTCACGGTCGGTAATATCAGCCCCTATGGCGGCATCACCGCAGCCATGCGTTTCGCGCGGCTTCTGACCGAGGCTCTGACAACGCGGGGGGAAGCATTGTGACGGCGCGGCCTCTCCAGTTTGTTTTCGGGCTCGTCTTTCTTCTGGCCTGCGGGCTTTCCCTGCATGCTGGGCTGATGCGACTGCCTCTCGGCGCGTGGCCGGGCCTGCCGTTCGATGCCGCGACCATGTCGATCGATCAGGTCATTTTCGCATTCAGCCTGATGCCGCGTGTGGCTGTCGCCATTCTGGCGGGCGCGATGCTGGGATTGTCGGGTGCGCTTTTCCAGCAATTGCTGCGCAATCCGATTGCCGATCCCTCCACGCTCGGCATCTCCGCCGGTGCCCAGCTGGCAATCGTCATCGCGACACTGTTCTTTCCCTCGGTACTGGATGGCAATCGCGCATTGGTCGCTCTGGCAGGCGGCGCCGCAGCGGCTGGCGTCGTGTTCCTTCTCGGCTGGCGGCGGTCCTTCGAACCGGTGACCATGGTGGTATCAGGGCTTTTGGTCGGTATCACTGCCGCCTCCGTTTCCGCCGCGCTGACGCTTGCGCAGGGCGAATATCTGATGTCGCTCATCGTCTGGAATGGCGGCTCGCTCAGCCAGCAGGACTGGTCGAACGCTTTTCTGCTTGCCACCCAACTTCTCGCGGGTCTCGTTCTGACCGGGTTGCTGATAAGACCACTCACGGTTCTCGGCCTTGGTGATTCCGGTGCGCGTTCGCTTGGCGTATCGCTGTTTTCTATCAGGCTGGCGGTTGCTGCCGTCGCGGTCATGCTCGCCGCCTTCGTTGCCGCAGCGGTCGGTCTCGTCAGCTTTATCGGCCTTGCCGCACCGGCACTTACCCGGGCACTCGGCGTGCGGCGGGCATCCTCCGTGCTGTTCGTTTCGCCGCTTATGGGAGGTCTGCTGCTCTGGTTCTGCGACGGTCTCGTGCAGCTTCTGGCGGCGACGACAGCCGAAGTTTTTCCAACGGGTGCGGTAACGGCCCTGATCGGCGGACCGCTGCTTCTGTGGCTGCTTCCGAAAATCCGACCGACCGATGTGCATCGCACCGAAGGTGTGGACCTTGCGACAAGACGCCGGCTTGCGGCCCTGCTGCCTGTGCTTGTCATCATGGCCGGACTAGTTTTTGCCGCACTCGCCATCGGCAAGGGACCGGAGGGCTGGACGGTGCTGAAAGCTGGCGACCTGCAGAGCCTTTTGCCCTTCCGTTGGCCGCGGCTGATGGCAGCTTGCGCTGCCGGCGGTCTTTTGGCGACGGCCGGTGCGCTACTACAGCGGCTCACCGGCAATCCCATGGCAAGCCCGGAAGTAATCGGCGTCAGCGGCGGCGCGGGCCTCGGTTTTGCCGCCGCCATCACGCTTTTTCCGGCCGCAGGCCTGTTCGAGCTGTTTTGCGGCGCCGGCATCGGCTCGGCGGCCGTGATGATCCTCGTTCTGTTCTTTTCGGTGCGCCGGCATCTGGCGCCGGAAAAAATATTGCTCGCGGGCATCGCCATCAGTTCGCTCTGCTCGGCGGTGCTTTCGGCGCTGCTTGCCATCGGTGACCAGCGGGCCTGGCAAATTCTTTCTTGGCTCAGCGGTTCGGGTTCAACCGCAAGGCCCGCTTCGGCGATCTTTCTTGCGGTGCTCTCCGTTGTGCTCTTGGCTGCCGCTTTGTCGGTGACGCGCTGGCTGACGATCCTGCCGCTCGGCCGGGATGTGCCGCTCTCCCTCGGCCTGCCGCTCGGCGCGGCGCGCATCGCTGTCATTGCGGTGGCCGGCATTGCCACTGGTGCCGCCTCGCTGCTGGTCGGTCCGTTGAGTTTCGTCGGGCTGATGGCGCCGCATATTGCGCTTCGCGCCGGTTTCACCACGCCGCGTGACCATCTGTACGCTTCGTTTCTGTTCGGTGCGGTGCTGATGGCGCTTTCCGATCTCGGGGCGCGAACCGTGACATTTCCCTATGAACTGCCGCTCGGACTTTTCGCGGCTCTTGCCGGTGCGCCTTATCTGATCTGGCTTGCAGGCAGGCGATAATGATTTATTTGAACGATTTACGGAGATGAGAACCATGGGTGAGGCCGCACTTGCCGTCGATTACGACGATATTCCGCTTTTTTCTCTGGACGGCGTAACGATGGAAGTGCCGGGCAGGACGTTGCTGCATCCGCTGACGGCAAGTTTTGCAACCGGCAAGACCATCGGCCTGATCGGACATAACGGTTCGGGAAAATCGACGCTGCTCAAGATTCTCGCGCGCATCCAGGAGCCGACGACGGGCAGGGTCTCGTTCGAGGGAAAGGCACTCGGGAGCTGGAGCAATCGTGAATTCGCGCGGAAGCTCGCGTATCTGCCGCAATATACGCCGGCGGCCTCCGGCATGTTGGCCAAGGAACTGGTGGCGCTTGGCCGTTACCCCTGGCACGGCGCGCTTGGCCAGTTCACCAAGGCGGATCAGGAGAAGGTGGATGAGGCGATCGAGCTGACCGATACCGTGGCCTTCCGGGACCGGCTGGTGGACACGCTTTCCGGCGGCGAGCGCCAACGCGTGTGGTTGGCCATGCTGGTTGCCCAGAACGCCGAAAGCCTGCTGCTGGACGAACCCATATCGGCGCTCGACATGGCGCACCAGCTCGAGGTGCTTTCGCTGGTGCAGAGACTGTCGCGCGAAAAGGGTCTCGGCGTCATCGTCGTACTGCACGATGTCAACATGGCGGCACGCTTCTGCGATGAGATCGTCGCACTTCATTCCGGCCACCTGATCGCAAGGGGAACACCGCAGGAGATCATGACGCCGGAAACGCTGGAGCGGATTTATGGCGTTCGCATGGATGTCATCACCCATGCCGCCACCGGCTTTCCCGTCGCCCTGCCGCTTTGATGTTGCCGTAAAACAACGCTTGGAAGTGCTCGTCTTCGACGGCAATTTCTCAAGCGTTTCCCGCCCTAACAATGTCTTAATGGCATCCTACCGCCAGTAGACATTGTTAACTGTTTTGCTTTCCTTGCATCCAATTCAGTTGTTTTGGATCGATTTTGGGGAACAAACGTTAACAGTGCGGAATTCAATATCCGGAGAGGGCAAGAAGGGCTGCTGCGGGTAGGAATGAAACAGGAGAAAATAAGATGAAAAAGGCTGTTGCCGTAACTTTTGCCGCATTGACGATGGGCCTCGGCGGTACCGTGTCCGCACTCGCTGCCGACCTTGCGAGATATGAACCGGCTCCCCAGGAGCAGGACGACCGCAACGGCGTCAAGATCGGCTATCTGAGCTGCGATATCGGCGGCGGTGTCGGTTACGTTATCGGCTCGGCCAAGGAACTGGACTGCACGTTCCAGTCCACCCTCGGCGCGCGCCGCACCGACCATTACACCGGCGCGATCCGCAAGATGGGCGTTGATCTTGGTTTCACCACGCAGGGCCGTCTGGTCTGGGCCGTTTTTGCCCCGACAGCGGGTTACCATCGCGGTTCGCTCGGCGGCCTTTATCAGGGCGCAACGGCTGAAGTGACTGTCGGTCTCGGCGTCGGCACCAACGTCCTCGTTGGTGGCACCTCCGGTTCCATCCAGCTTCAGACGGTCAGCGTGACGGGTCAGGTCGGCCTCAACCTTGCCGCCACCGGCACCTCCGTGACGCTCACGGCCATGAACTGATCGGTGAAGCGCCCGGAGCATAGCTCAGGGCATTCTGTCGCATGTCAAAAAACGCCCTCTTCGTTGTCAGACGAAGAGGGCGTTGTAGTATGCGGATCATGACGACCGCCACATTCAGAATCCTCCCGGCTTTACTGGCTTTTTTCCTCTGTCTCGCCGTCACGGCCTTTGCCGAAGGTGATTCGGCTCACGGCGAGAAGGTTTTCAGCCGGTGTTCAACCTGCCACAGCATCGATGCGCCGCGCACCCGCATGGGGCCACATCTGATGGGCGTGGTCGGCAGGCCGATGGCTGGAGTGGCCGATTACGGCCATTATTCGCAGGCGCTTAGGGATGCCGGTGCGGCTGGCCGGGTGTGGACCGAGGAGGAACTGCAAAAGTTCATCGCCAGTCCGAAGAAAGCGATCCCCGGAACCTCGATGCGCTTTTTCGGGCTGTGGAGCGAAACGGATATTACGGATCTGATCGCCTATCTGAAAACGCATCCTCTGCCGCAGTAACTCTTAAAGCGGCGCTTCCGAAACGATCTCTTCCGCCTCTTCCACCGTCATTGCCATAACCTTCGCGCCGATCTCGAAACCGAAACCGTTGCGGGCGAAGGCGGAAAATTCCTTCGACTTGCGTTTTTCATCAAGCTCGACACGGCGAAAGGGGCCGAAGGCGCGCTTGCGTGCGAAGATGACGGCCGCCACCAGATCGTTGGTTTCCTCAAGCGCGACTGCGGCCGTTTCCCGATCGATGCCCTTGATCTGAAGTTTTTGCGCCAGCCCGCGTTTCGACTTGCCGCTGCGTTGGCCGCTTCGCACGGCGATTTCCGCGTAGGCCGTGTCATCAAGGGCCTTGATGCCATAAGCGAAGGTCACGGCGAACTCGCCGAGCGCCTTTGCCTGTGCCGGGCTGATTGCCTCGAATTTTTCCCGCGCCTTGCGCGTGACTGCGTCACGCAGCTGCTTTTCCGTCATCATGCGCTGTTCCAGCCGGTAGAGAGCGGAATTGCGCGCCCAGGACAGCATCCGGCTGGTGGGTTCGCCGGCCTGCGTTTCACCATCCAGGGCCATGTCGTCGGTCAGGAAGGGGCTGGAATCATCGTTCATCCCGCTTTTATAGCGCAGCGAAGCCGTCTTGCCAGTTCCTGTCCGCCTCATGTCCTCCGGTTTTTCAGCGCCTCACGGTGTCTGCGCACCGGTTGCGGCGACGTAGACCGAATAGAGTGATCTCGTCGCGGTGATGAACAGGCGGTTCTTTTTCGGGCCGCCGAAGGTGAGGTTTGCGACCGTCTGCGGCACCTTGATCTTGCCGAGCAGCGTACCGTCAGGCGAAAAGCAGTGAACGCCGTCGCCGGCGCTGGTCCAGAGATTGCCCGCCGTATCCAGACGGAAGCCGTCCGGCAAACCATTGTCGAGATTGCAGAATTCCCGGCCGTTCGTGAGCTTCACGCCGTCCACGACGTCGAAGACGCGGATATGGCGCGGGCGGGATACATCATGGCTGTAGGAGCTGTCGGCAACATAGAGCCTGGTTTCATCAGGCGAAAAAGCAAGGCCGTTTGGCTGCAGGAAGTCATCGATGGCGATCTTGATCTCACCGGTTACAGGATCGAGCCGGTAGACGTTGCGCGTCTTCTGCTCGGGTTCCGCCTTGTACCCTTCGTAGTCGGAAAGAATGCCGTAGGTGGGGTCGGTGAACCAGACGCTGCCGTCGGATTTCACCACCACGTCATTGGGCGAGTTCAGCCGCTTGCCGTCGTAACTGTCGGCAAGAACCGTGATCGAGCCGTCGACCTCGGTGCGGGTGACGCGGCGGCCGCCATGTTCGCAGGAAACCAGCCGTCCCTGCCGGTCGCGGGTATTGCCGTTGGTGAAGTTGGAGGGCTGGCGGAACACCGAAATCCCGCCATCCGGCACCCAGCGCAGCATGCGCTCATTGGGAATATCGCTGAACAGAAGGCAGTTCAGATCGGAAAACCATACCGGGCCTTCGGCCCAGCGGCAGCCGGAATAAAGCTCTTCCAGTTCCGCATTACCGACGATCAGAAGACGGAAGCGATCATCGTGAATTTCGAAAGGGGATGTCTTGTCTGTGGTCATGAGCGTGGTCCGCTTGAGGGCTTGTCGTTCGGGGTTCAGCGCGTGGCCTTGGGGCCGCTTGCCAGAAGAATGACGGAAATGATGATGAGGCCGGTGAGGATGAGGCGGATGCCCGCGCCGAAACCATAGGTATTCAGCATCGAGACCACCAGGAACATGAAGAGCGAGGCGCCCCAGATGCCGGGCACGTTGGAATCACCGCCCGCCACCGCCGTACCGCCGATCACAACAACGGCGATGGACATCAGCAGATATTCCGACCCCATGTTGAGCGCCGCGCCGCCGGAGAAGCTGGCGAGCAGATAACCGGCGATGGCCGCCAGCACCGCGCAAAGCACATAGGTGATGAAACGTGTTCCATCCACCGGAATACCGGTCATGCGGGCAGCGAAGGTGCTCTGGCCGATGGCGGAAATCCAGCGTCCGTAAAAGGTGCGGTCAAGCAGCAACCAGGCGATGACCGAGAGCAGCAGTGCGACGAGCGCCACGTTCGGTATGCCTAGAGAGCTGGAGGTGGCGAAAGTGGCCAATGTTTCCGGCGGCTTGATGCGCAGGCCGCGGTTGGACCAGATGGCGATGGATTGCACGATGAAGCTCATGGACAGCGTCGCGATGATCGGAGGGATGCGCAGGAGCTTGATCAGCGTGTAGTTGCCGATACCGATGGCGATGCCGATCAGGATGGCGATCAGCAGTCCGGGCAGGATGAGGCCGTCGGACACATCCATGAATTTCAAGGCCAGCGTGCCGGAAAGCGTCATCGTTGCGGGAACGCAGAGGTCGATATTACCCGGTCCGAGTGTGATGACGAACATCTGGCCGATGCCGACGATTACGGAGAAGGCCGCGAAGGTCAGCGCCGCGTGCGACAGGCCGAAGGAGCTTGCGCCGCCGGTGAACATGACGGTGACGATCCAGACGGCAGCCGTTGCGGCAAAAGACCAGATCCATGGTTTTTTAGAGAAGGACGAAAGCCCGTTCATTGGTTTTTCTCCCGCTTTTCGAGACGGTTGAGCAGGAGGCGCAGGGCGAGCACGATGATGAGGATCGCGCCCTGTGCGCCGATCTGCCAGTCCGGCGAAATGCGCATGAATGACAGGAACGAGCCGGCAAGGGTCAGCGTCAGTGCGCCGATGACGGCACCGATGGGCGAAACCCGGCCGCCGACGAATTCACCGCCGCCTAAAATGACACCTGCAATCGACAGCAACGTGTAGCGAAGCGCGATATTGGCATCAGCCGATGTCGTCAGCCCGACAAGTGCGATGCCAGACAGCACGGCGAAGAAACCGGCCAGCGCGAAGGTGGCGGCGCGTATGCCGACAACTGACCAGCCGGAGCGTTCGACCGAGCGGAAGTTGCCGCCGACGCCGCGCATCAGCACACCCAAGGACGAGCGCATGACGATATAGTGGGCGACGGCTGCAATCAGGATGCTGGCGATGATGGCGATCGGCACGAGCGGAGGCTTTGCCGTCATCAGCGCCCGGATGAAGGCCGGTGCCTGGCCTCCGGGTGAGGGCAGGATGAGGACGGCAAGGCCGCCCCAGACGAAACTCATGCCAAGTGTGACGACGATGGAAGGCAGGGCGCGGATGTGGATGATCGCGCCAAGCACCGCATAAACCCCAATCGCACCGGCGAAGATCGCGATACCAAGCAATGGCGTCGTTTGCAGGAAGGTGGCGGAGACGCAGGCGCAGAAACTGACGAAGGTGCCCATCGACAGATCGAGATCATTAACGGACATGATCAGCATCTGCGCAATGGTGGCAAGCGCAATCGGCACCGCCAGATTGAACAGCAGGTTGAGGCCATTATAGCTCATGGCGCGCGGCTGCATGTAGAAAACAGCGGCGAGCAGGAAGGCGAGCGAGGCGGCAGGAATGATGAGGCGAAGGGCGCTGGCGGAGAGTTTCATGCGTGGTCTTCTCCGGAAAAGGAGGCGGCCAGCACGTTCTGCTCGGTGATTTCCTCACCCACCAGTTCCGCCTGAATGGCGCCTTCGCGGAACACATAAACCCGGTCGCACAGGCGGATTTCGTCCATCTCGGTGGAGTACCAGATGAAGGTGCGGCCGTGGGAGGCTTCGGTTCTCAAGATGTCGTAGACCTCCTGTTTGGTGCCGATATCGACGCCGCGCATCGGGTCATCCATCAGCACCGTGCTGGCCGTGGTGGCGAGCGCGCGGGCGAAAAGCACCTTCTGCTGGTTGCCGCCCGAGAGCGAAAGAATCTTGTTGCCCATATCGGGCGTGCGGATTTCGATGCGCTTTTTCCACTGTGCGCCAAGCTCGGCTTCCTTGCCCCTGTCCACCATGCCTGCGGATGAAATATCCCGCAGCGAGGCGATGGAAAGGTTCTTGAGGATGCTCCACAGCTGAAAGGTGCCGTTCAGACTGCGGTCGCCCGCCACGAAGGCGATATCCGTCTTGCGTGCGGGTAGCCAGCTGCTGTTGCGGGCAAGATAGAGATCGAGGAGGGCTTCGGTCTGGCCGTGGCCGCCGAGACCGGCAAGGCCGATGATCTCGCCGCGAAACGCTTCGAAGGGAAGGCCTTTGCCTCTGCGCGCAGGCATGGAAAGCACCTTCTCTCCCGCCTTGCGGTTTTCGCCTTTCTGCCTGTCCTGTTCCTTGACGACGCTGCCCATGGCTTCCACTAGCGTGCGCGTCGTGAACTCTCCCGCCGTCCGGTCGGCGACCACACGGCCGTCCTTCATGACGACGATGCGGGTGGATGTCGAAAGAATTTCGCCGAGAATATGGGAGATCAGCAGAACGGAGCCGCCTGTACGCACGAAACGGCTGACATAATCCATCAATTGCTCGGCAAGACCGGCATCGAGCGAGGAGGTCGGCTCATCGAGGATGACCAATCTCGGCGCGTCCGGTGTCCGACAGAAATTGATGGCGATTTCCACCATCTGCCGCTCGGCGATGGAAAGTTCGGCGATCGTCAGTTCGCAATCGATGCCGTGGCCGGGGAAAATCTCGTCCAGCGTCTGCCGGATCATGGTGAGCGCGCGGCCGCGCCAGTTCCGCCCGCTGATTGCGGCATGCATGATGCGGACGTTTTCGCTGATCGTCAGGTTCGGGCAGAGCGACAGTTCCTGAAACACGCAGCGTACGCCGCCGGCACGCGCCGCAGCGATGCCGTGGCGGTTCTGGTTGCCGCGATAGGAAATGGACCCCTCATGCGGTGTCAGTCCGCCATTGATGACGTTGACGATTGTGGATTTTCCCGCGCCATTGTGGCCCACGAGCCCGAGACACTCCCCCGCGCGGATGACGAGATCGGCCCCATCAAGCGCTTTCACCGCGCCGAAAACGACCTTCACGCCGCGCGCGGTGACGACTTCTTCCGCCTCGATGATGTCATTCATGAACAATACGCCAGTGATCTGAAAATAGGATAATATCGATGGCTATCGCGGCGCCCATTCCGGGAGCGCCGCAATATTCAGGCTCTAAGTCGCTCCGGCCTATTTGGCCGATGCGATGGCCTTCTGAGCGTCTTCCTGCGAATATTCCACATTCGCGACGCCGCCCTTCTGGGTGTTCTTGAGATTTTCCTCAAGATTGCCCTGGTCGATGCGCAGGAAGGGAACGGTCAGATCCTTCTTCACATCCTTGCCGTCGAGGATTTGCTGCGCCACCCAGAAAGCGAGCGTGGAGACGCCGGGGGCGATGGAAACCGACATGGTCTCGTAGCCGCTCGCATCCTTTTGCTGTTTCCACCATTGCAGTTCGTCTTCGCGGTTGCCCATGACGATGGTGGGTGTCGGACGCTTGGCGGCAGCGAAAGCCTGTGCGGCGCCATAGCCGTCGCCGCCCTGTGTCACCACGGCAGCGACTTCGGGAAGGCTTGGCAGAATGCCGGCGACGGCACGCTGCGCAACGTCCTGCGCCCAGTCGCCGTTGACCGAACCGACGATCTTGAACTGCGGGTTTTTGGCGACACCGGCGGCGATGCCGGCATGGATTTCGTCATCGACCGAAACGCCTGCAAGGCCACGGATTTCGAGCAGATTGCCGCCCTTCGGCATGGCCTTCGCCAGATAGTCGATCTGGCTTGCACCCATGGCCTTGAAGTCAACCGCAATGCGCCATGCACAGGGTTCCGTCACGATACCATCGAAGGACACGACAATGATACCGGCGTCACAGGCTTCCTTCACCGCGCCGTTGAGGGCGGTGGGCGAAGCGGCGTTGATGACGATGGCATCGTAACCCTGGAGAATAAGGTTCTGGATTTGCGCCGCCTGTTCGGTCGCCTGGTTTTCGGCGGTGGTGAAGGCGTCGGCGCTGGCAACCTGCTTGTCGGCGACCGCCTGCTTGGTGATCTTGTCCCAGCTCGTCAGCATTGCCTGACGCCAGGAATTGCCCGCGTAATTGTTCGAAAGCGCGATTTTTTTAGCCGACGTGTCGGCGTGAGCTGTGATCGGCAAAGCTGCGCATGCGGCAGCGACCGATGCCAGAAGCATCTTTCTAAAAGCCATTGATTTTCCTCCCTGGTGGCTTGCCCTTTTTGAGCTCGGAACCCGCTTTCCCGCAAATCTCCTCGGCGGCAGGCGGAATTCCTTTGCACTGGAGCTCCTTTCCCCAGTAGAAGCGAGAATGACCAAGAAGATTTGGCTTGTACAGGCGGATCACGGCAATCTTACTGCGGGTTTCCGCAGAAAGGATGCGGGAACCCGCAGGACGAAACGGCACCGCCGGGCGCAGAATGGCTGACACGGCGGACTGATACTTCTGGTTTGCTCCGCACAAGTCGACAAGGCAGACGCTTGGGAGGGTGTCCGCACATGCTGGATACGCCGAAAAGCGCTCTTTTCCACCACTATATGGGCATTTCGCGGCTGCTTGCGGGGCAGCTCGAATTCAACGCCATCATTCAGGCGGTGGCGACCGAGATCACCCATATCATTCCGCACGTCCACCTCGATGTCTGCATCAAGCAGCTGGATGACAAATTTCACATCGCCTATGAAAGCGGTCTGGCAAGCGCCTGGAGCAGACAGCCGCCGGCGCTTCTGACCGGCAGCCCGATCCGTTCCGTGCTCTCCGGCGAGGTTGAGTATCTCCTAAGCGGCGATGCCTGTGCCGATCCGCGCTTTCATTTCGAAGGGGCATTTTCCAGCCCCATCATCGAACTGGACCTGCATAGCCGCCTGCATGTGCCAATGAAGGTGCATGGCGACATTATCGGTGCCCTGAGTTGCTCCTCGCACCAGTCGAATGCTTACACGATGGAGGATGTCGGCAATGCCCGCGCGGTTGCGGATTTGCTGGCACCTTATTTCTACGCCATTCGCGCTGCCGAACAGGCCAAGAGGTCGGCCATTGAAGAGGCGCGCGCCAATGCCCGTGAAGAGGGCTTGCGGCTGGGCGCCCTGCAATTGACCGAGGCACTGGAGGCCGAGCGGCAGCGGATCGGCATGGATCTGCACGACCAGACGCTGGCGGATCTGACGCGGCTTGCGCGGCGTATCGAGCGCATGAGCCATGCCTCCGATATGTCGGGTGAGATGCTGGAGCCGGTAGTGCGCAGCCTGCAGCATTGCATGCAGGATCTGCGCGAGATCATCGAGGAGGCAAAACCCTCCATCCTGCAATTGTTCGGTGTCGTGCAGGCGATCGAAACCTATGTGGACCGTTCCGTGCGCGATAGCGGCTCTGCGATCGACTGGTCGGTAACAGACGAGACGGACGGATTGGTCGAAACGCTCGACAAGACGGTGGCGATATCGCTGTTCCGCATCGTACAGGAGGCCGTTAACAACGCCATTCGCCATGCCCAGCCTGAAACCATCGCCGTGACGCTTGCCGCGATCGATGGCGGCTTGCGGGTGACGGTCAGCGACGACGGCAGCGGCGGCGGGGAAAGCGGCGCTTCCGGCGGCCTCGGCATTGGTAATATGAAGACGCGGGCGCGGCTGATTTCGGCCAGATTTGATATTGGCGGCAATGGCAAAGGTGCTGGTACCCGCATCACCGTGACGTTGCCGGAAAGCGCCTTCGACCGGCGGGAGGAGTCATGACATGGATGTGCTGATCGTCGAGGACGATGCGCTGCATCGCGCCTATCTGAACGAGGCGGTGAGAGCCGCCCTGCCGGAATGCGACAACGTGCTGGAGGCGGCAAACGGCAGGACCGGCGAGAAACTCGCGCGGGAAAACCGGGCCGCGCATATCGTCATGGATTTACAGATGAATGAGCGCAACGGCATCGAGGCGGCGCGCACCATCTGGAAGGAGCGGCCGGACACCCGCATCCTGTTCTGGTCCAACTATTCCGACGAGGCCTATGTGCGTGGCGTCTCCCGCATCGTTCCTGAAGGGGCCGCCTATGGTTACGTGCTGAAATCGGCATCCGATGATCGGTTGCGGCTGGCGCTACGCAGCATCTTCATCGAGGCGCAATGCGTGATCGATCGGGAAGTGCGCGGATTGCAGGAAAAGAGCCTCGGCAAGGCGCATGGCTTTACCGATTCCGAATATGAAATCCTGATCGATGTGGCGCTCGGCCTGACTGACAAGGCGATTGCGCGCCGTCGCAACCTGTCGCTGCGCAGCGTGCAGAACCGCCTGCAAAGCCTCTATGAGAAGCTGAACGTGCACCAGACGGCCGGCGATGACGAGGCCGAAGGGCGGTATAATCTGAGAACCCGCGCCGTCACGGTGGCTTTCCTGCGTAAACTTTTGAACTACAGCGCATTGGAAAAGGCAGAGCGGGAGCTTGGCGAGTGGGCGGCAAGCCGCTGATCGTCAGGGCAGGAAGGCAAGCAGCCGTCTTTCATCCGCCCTGAGGCCGGAGACGGGCTTTGCGCCGACCTTCAAGATACGGTCGAGCTTTTTCCGCGCCTTCTCCTCCGTCGCTATGTCGAGAACGGCAGGATGGACATAGCTCTTGCGGCAGATGGCGGGCGTGTTGGAAAGCTCCGTCGCTGCTGATTGGCACATGCCTTTTATGCTGGGTTTTTCGCCGGACGCCAAGCGCTCCATCGCGTGGCAGAAGGCCGCCAGCGTTCCGCCCCAGGTGCGGAAGGTCTTGGCGGAAATGCCGTCACCGCCGATGCGGGAAAGATAGGCGTTGAGATCGCTTGAATCGACGGAATGCACCCGGTTTTCGCTATCCTGCCAGACGAACAGCTCCTTGCCGGGCAGATCGGCGATTTCTTCCAGGATTTTCTGAAGGCGAGGGTGACGCAGCTTGCGCTTCACCTTCTGCCCGCCCTTTGCGGCAAACCGCAACTCGATGGTTTCGCCGAAAGAGACATGCCGTTTGAGCAAGGTCGTCGCGCCATAGGTGCCATTGGTTTCGAGATAGGAACGGTTGCCGACGCGCAGATAGGCGGCGTCGAGCAGCAGCGTCAGGGCGGCAAGCGTCACCTCCTGCCCATGATCCTGCTTTTCGATATCGGCGATGGCGCGGCGGCGGATGGCTGGCAGCGCCTTGCCGAAGCTTTTGAGCTGGAAGAACTTGGTTTCGCCCCGCAGCGCGTGCCAGTCCGGATGATAACGATATTGCTTTCGCCCGCGCGCATCGAAGCCGGTGGCCTGCAAATGCCCCGATGGGTCGATGCAGATCCATACGTCCTTATAGGCTGGTGGTATGCCGAGCGATTTGACGCGCTTCAGTTCGAGACTATCGGACAGAAGCTCGCCATTCGGCAGCCGATAGCAGAAACCACGTCCGCGCTTTTCGCGGGCTATTCCGGGTTCCTGATCGCTAACATAGGTAAGTCCGATTTTTGCGAGAAGGCGGGCAGGCGGTTGTGGCATCGTTTTTTCCGGCAGGTTTCATGCTGCGGCAAACGAAAAACAGGCCGCCTTCGTTCCGGCGGCCCGTCTCTCCAGTCGTCCTTGTTCCTAGCCAGCCTTGGCGATCCGCAGAATTTGCGATTCCCCACCGCCGCGCTCTTCGGTCACGGCATAAAGTGCGCCATCCGGCCCGACCTTCACGTCGCGGATACGCGCCTCAAGCGGCAGCCGGCTTTCGGTCGCGACCTTGTCGCCATCGAGATGCAGGATGACGAGGCCCTGGCTCACCAGGCCGCCAACGATAAAGGCGCCCTTCCATTCGGGAATCTGGTCGCCGTCATAATAGGCCATACCGGAGGGGCCGATGACGGGGTCCCAGTAGTAGACCGGCTGTTCCATGCCTTCCTTCGCGGTGACACCTTCACCGACGGCACGGCCGCTATATTCAATGCCGTAGGTAATGACTGGCCAGCCGTAGTTCAGGCCGGCTTTCGGCAAGTTCAGCTCATCGCCGCCCTTCGGCCCGTGTTCCACGGTCCAGAGCCTTCCCTGACCATCGAGCGCCGCCGCCTGCAAGTTGCGGTGGCCGTAGCTCCAGATTTCGGGAAGGGCGTTCTGCTGGCTGGCGAAAGGATTGCCTTCGAAGGCTTTTCCTTGCGCATCAATGCGGAAGACCTTGCCGAGACCGCTGGACAAATCCTGCGCCTGCACGCGCGGCGTCGCATCCGAACGTTCGCCAACGGTGACGTAAAGCTCGTTGTTCGGCCCGAAGACCAGACGGGAACCGAAATGTTTATCGCCGTCATAGGTCGGCGTCTGGCGGAAAATCACCGAAACATTTTCAAGTTTGGCCGTCCCGCCTTCCTCGGTCAGTTTGGCCGAGGCCACCGAGGTGCCGTTGCCGCCATCGCGCGGTTCGGAAAAGGAGAAGAAGATAGTGCGTGATGTTTCGAAATCGGGCGCAAGCGCTATGTCGAGAAGACCGCCCTGGCCGGCGGATGCGACTTCCGGCACACCTGCGATCGCGGGGCCGGCCTTGCCATCGGCGACGATGTGCATGGCGCCTTCCTTGGCCGCAACGATCATGCGGTCGTCTGGCAGGAATTCCATAGACCATAGATGCGGCAGGCCCTCGGCGATGACTGTCTTTTCAATGTTTGGCTGTGTGGCGGCCTGCGGCGCGCGGGTCTGCCCCTCGGAGGCCGGTTTCTGATCCGGTGCATTGGCTCGTTTCGTCTCCGCAGTTGCGGCGGTCTGTGCCTGAGCCGCACCGGCAAGCGGTATTGCAATCAGGGCGAGTAACATCGTCGAGCTCAGAAATAGGTTGTTGCGGAACATGAGTCTCCCTTCCTTCGTCTGCATCAGCAGAAACAATTTGGGGAGGATTTCGTTTCGTTCGATAGTTTCAAGAAAACTTGATGAGGCCGTGTACGGCGGGATGCTCTTTTTCATCCACGCGAATTCACAAGGAACCGCCGGCCCACCATCACGTTTCCCCCAAATGTTACGTGGTTACACGGAGGGTACCATGCAGATCATCGACAACAAGAGCATAGACGGGAACAGAACCAAGCCGATCCTGAGCGTTGCGGAATTCTGCCACCGTTACCGATTGGACAAGGCCGAGGAGGCCCGGCTCAGAAAACTGTTCGGCGAATTCGCATCGAAGCACGAACTTCTGATGAACGCGCAGCGCAAGCCGAGCTTCCGCTGATTATTCCTCGGGATCGGAAGATTTTCCGAAGATCATGAAGACGTCGTAACGGGTGTTCTTGCCCGTTATCTGGTGGGATGGTTTGCGGATGCCGGGCATCGGGTCGGCGCGCAGCGGCCATTTCAGAACCACCCGTTTCGTCGCATTTTCAAGCGCAGCCTCCATCAGTTCGATCTGGTCCGGATCGGAGCCGACAAGCTCGCGCAGCACCCGCATCTCCTTCTTCACCAACGCCGTATTGTGGCGCGGCGGATGCATGGGGTCGACGATCACCACTTCGGGAGAAAGCTCTTTCAGCAGATGCCGTGAATCGCCCTGCAGCAGCGTCATGCGTGAGGCGGCCTCGGCATACGCTCCGCCCGCCTCCAATGCGCGGCGAATACCGTCCGCGAGATGAGCGTGCATGCCCGGCGAACGTTCGATCAGCGTCACATCGGCCCCTAAGGAGGCGAGCAGGAAGGCATCCCGCCCAAGCCCTGCCGTAGCATCCACGATTTTTGGCGTGCGGCCTTTTGTGAAGCCAGCGGCTTTCGGCAGAGCCTGTCCGCGACCTTCGCCGGAGCGGAAACGGTGACCGACCGCACCGCCCACAAAATCCACTACGAAGCTTTCGTCTTGTTCTTTCATCGCAGGCCTCAGAACGGGCAGGGCACGGTATAGGTGACGTCGCGGCCATCCGGGTGGCGAAAACCAACCTCTTCTGCATGCAACATCAGGCGCGGCGCGGCGGCAAGCGCCTCGCCTTCGGCATAAAATTCATCACCGAGGATCGGATGGCCAAGAGCCTTCATGTGCACCCGCAATTGATGGGTGCGGCCGGTAAGGGGGGTAAGTGCCAGCCGCGTTGCGGGAAGCGGCAATCTTTCCAGTACCCGCCACAGGCTTTGCGCCGGCTTGCCGTATTCGTGGTCCACCCGGTGGCGGGGCTTGTTTTCGGGATCGATCGCCAGCGGCAGATCGACCTCGCCCTCTTCACCCTCGACCTCTCCCCAGACGACGGCGACATAGGATTTGCGCGTCTGACGGTTTTCGAACTGGGCGGCGACCGCCGCATGCGCCTTGCGGTTCATCGACATCAGCACGATACCAGACGTATCCTTGTCCAGCCGGTTGATCATCAACGCTTTTGGAAAGCGTTTCTGCACCCGCGTCAAAAGGCTGTCGGAGAGTGCGGGATCGCGCCCCGGCACCGACAGAAGCCCGCTGGGCTTGTCCAGCACCAGCAGATCGTCATCCCGGTGCACGATGGTTAGCCAGGGGTCGAGCGGCGGATTATAGACGGGGTCCGAAAGCATAGATGACATTGTGCTTCCTTAGCACAAATCAGGCATGGGGCCAGATGCGTGCCCCCGCAATATTATTTAGTCGGGAATATGAAGATTGACGCGCCCGCTGGTCAGGTCGCTGATGAGCCGCGACAGGCGCTCCGCCTCTTCAGCCGGAACGGAAAGCAGCATATCCGCGCCGGTGCCGGTGAAGTCCTCCCTATCCACCCGCAGGTTTTGTGTGGCGGACAGGCGCGATTTCACCAGTGCCAGATCGGAAAACGGGCAGCTCAGCGTCGCGCTGACATAGGCGATGACGGGGGAGGTTTCGCCGAGCCGAAGGCAGGCTGCCGCTGTGCCGCCATAGGCACGGATGAGGCCGCCGCTGCCGAGCAGAATGCCGCCGAACCAGCGGATGACGAGAACCGCGACATTGTCCAGCGCCTGACCGTCGATGGCCTGAAGGATCGGTTTTCCCGCCGTGCCGGAAGGTTCGCCGTCATCGCTGAAACGATAGACCTGACCTGTGCGCCATGCCCAGCAATTGTGGTTCGCATCAAGGTCAGAATGCGCCGCAAGGAAGCTTTTCGCATCCTCCTCGCCTGTCACAGGTGCTGCAAAGGCGATGAAGCGGCTTTTCTTGATATCCTGCGAAAAGGTGACGGGGCGGTCGAGCGTGAACATGCGCGTTTCAATATCGCATATATTCGCGCGCGGAAATCGGTATAAGGCCACGATGGCGAAGATGGCGATGGAGAGGGTGTTGGACAAGGCAAGGCAGGTCGCGATTGTCGGCGGCGGGCCGGCGGGCCTGATGGCGGCGGAAATGCTATCGGCGGCAGGCCATGCCGTGACGGTGTTCGAGGCGATGCCGACTGTCGCGCGCAAATTGCTGATGGCTGGCAAATCCGGTCTCAACATCACCCATGCCGAAGATTACGGAAATTTCCTCCACCGTTTTGGCGATGCGGAGCCAAAGCTGCGTGCAGCCCTTGATGGTTTTACGCCCGGCATGCTGCGCGACTGGGCGCATGGGCTGGGGCAGGAGACCTTCGTCGGCACATCGGGCCGGGTGTTTCCGACCGTCATGAAAGCCTCGCCGCTGTTGCGGGCATGGCTTGCCCGGCTGGAGGCGCAGGGCGTTACCATCAGGACGCGGCATCGCTGGATGGGTTTTTCCGGCGGCCGACTGGTTTTCGTAGCGCCGGAGGGCGAGGTTGCCGTCGAGGCCGATGCCGTTCTCCTCGCGCTCGGCGGCGCAAGCTGGCCGCGTCTGGGTTCCGATGCCGCATGGGTGCCCGCACTTGCGGCTGAAGGTGTGGTGCTTAATCCCTTCAAACCTGCCAATTGCGGTTTCGACGTCGACTGGAGCGATGTCTTCCGGCAGCGTTTTGCGGGTAAGGCCCTGAAATCCGTCATCGCCATTTCCCCGGACGGAGCCTTTCAGGGCGAGTTCGTAATAACGAAACACGGCATAGAGGGCAGCATCGTTTACGCCCATTCCGCCGCACTGCGCGACCGGCTGGATGAGACGGGCAAGGCCTCGCTTGCCATCGATCTGGCGCCGGGACGCGCCGTGGAGCGCTTGAGCCGAGATCTGGCAAAGCTTGGCCGCAAGGAGAGTTTGGCAAACCGCATGCGCAAGGCCGCCGGCCTGTCCGCCGTAAAGGTCGGACTTCTGCGGGAAATCTTTCCCGATATATCGACTATGCCCGATGACTTTGTCGCCGCAAGAATAAAACATGCGGAGATACCGCTTTTGCGGCCAAGACCTATTGCCGAAGCGATTTCATCGGCTGGCGGCGTTGACTGGCACGGTCTTGATGGCAACTACATGCTGGAAAAACTCCCCGGCATATTTGCTGCCGGGGAAATGCTGGACTGGGAAGCGCCGACCGGCGGTTATCTGCTGACCGCCTGTTTCGCCACCGGCAAGGCCGCCGCCAAGGGCATGGCCAAATGGCTCGAAGGCCTGGCCTAACCGGCCTCAGCCAATTTCTTTTCCGCACCTGGCGTGGTCCTGACGAGGCAGCGCATGATGGCATCCGTGGTGACGGAACCGAGTGCCTTGCCGTTTTCGCCGATGATGACGGCGCTGCCGACATCCTCCCTGACGAGTGCGCGCAAGCCTTCCTCGACGGTCATGTCCGCACCGAGCTGAAGACGCGACTGGCCGGAAAACTCCGGCTGGACGATGGCGCCGAGGCGAATGACCCGGCCGCGATTGACCTCCTCCACGAAGGCTTCGATATAGCTGTCCGCCGGGCTCATGACGATTTCGGCGGCCGTACCCTGCTGGATGATCTCGCCGTCGCGCAGGATGGCGATCTTGTCTCCCAGCCGCAGGGCCTCGTCCAGATCATGCGTGATGAAGACGACGGTCTTCTTTAGCTCTTTCTGCAATTCGAGCAGCACCGTCTGCATGTCGACGCGGATGAGCGGATCGAGCGCCGAATAGGCCTCGTCCATCAGCAGGATTTCGGCATTGTTGGTCAGCGCCCGGGCAAGACCCACGCGCTGCTGCATGCCGCCGGAAAGCTGGTTCGGATAATGGCTCGAAAAACCTTCCAGCCCCACACGCTTGATCCAGACATCGGCCTTTTCTTCCCGCTCGCCCTTGTCTATGCCCTGAACCTCAAGGCCGTAGACGACATTTTGCAGCACGTTGCGGTGCGGCAGCAGGCCGAATTTCTGGAACACCATCGCTGTCTTGTGGCGGCGGAATTCCAGAAGTTCAGCTTCGTTCAGGCGGCAGACATCGGTGCCGCCATAAAGGATTTCGCCGGCCGTCGGGTCGATCAGGCGGTTGACGTGGCGGATCAGCGTCGATTTTCCCGAACCGGAAAGCCCCATGATAACGGTGATCTGCCCGCCCGGCATGGTGATGTTGATGTCGCTGAGGCCGAGCACATGGCCGTGCTTGGCGTTCAGTTCCGTCTTGGACATGCCGCCCTTTACAGCGTCGATGTAGTTTTCCGCCTTGGAGCCGAAAATCTTGTAAAGGCTGCGGATTTCGATCGATTGACTAGCCATGCGCCACTTCCCGGTGTTTTTGCAGACGAAGGCCATAGGCCTGGCTGATGCGGTCGAAGATGATGGCGATGCCGACGATTGCGAGGCCGTTGAACACGCCGAGCGTGAAATACTGGTTGGCGATAGCCTTCAGAACCGGCTGGCCGAGGCCCTGCACGCCGATCATGGAGGCGATGACGACCATGGCGAGCGCCATCATGATTGTCTGGTTGATGCCCGCCATGATGGTGGGAAGCGCAAGCGGCAGCTGTACCTTGAACAGCTTCTGGCGCTTGGAGGAGCCAAAAGCGTCGGCCGCCTCCAGAACGTCCCGATCGACCATGCGGATGCCGAGGTTGGTAAGCCGGATCATCGGCGGAATGGCGTAGATCACGACGGCGATGACGCCCGGCACACGGCCGATGCCAAGCAGCATGACAACGGGAATGAGGTAGACGAAACTCGGCATCGTCTGCATGACGTCAAGAATGGGATTGACGATACTCTGCAAGCGGTTGGACCGCGCCATGGCGATGCCGATCGGCAGGCCGACGACGATGGATAACACGGCGCAGACGAAGATCATCGACACCGTCTTCATCGTGTCTTCCCACATGCCGAACCAGCCTATGGCAAACAGAATACCGCAACAGAGTGCAACAATAGTCGCGCTACGGCTGGCAAACCAGGCGAGCACACCGACAATAACAATAACGACCGGCCAGGGTGCGCCGATCAAAAGTCTTTCCGCCCAGATGAGGAAGCTCTGAAGGGGGGTGAACAACCCCTCTATCGCGCTGCCATAGGTCCGGGTAAATGCCCGGAAGCCTTCGTCGATCACTTTTTTGAGCGCGCGAAGGGCATCATCATTCATGGCCGGAAATTTAAAAAGCCAATCCATATCCTGTTCTCCATGACGAACCGGAGGCGGGGATCGATATCCTCCGCACTCCGGGAGTAAAATCGCCAGAGCGCCGCACATCTGCTTATACGCCAGACGGGACGCCCTATCTTGTTGAACCGGCGCTTCATCACCTGCAAAAATCGCAAGGGAGGTTCAGCGTCGATCCGGCCTGGCGCCGCCATTGGCGGACGCCTTCTGCCGGGCAGATATGTCGCCCCTCCTTAGAGGGCGGCCTTGACCTTTTGCGCGACGTCAGGAGAAACCCAGCCCGACCAGAGGGCTTCGTTTTCCTTCAGGAAGTGCTTGGCGCCATCTTCGCCGGTCGCCTGATTGTCGGTCATCCAGGCAATCAGCTTGTTGACGGTTGCGTTGGTCCAGGCGCGCTTGTTCAGGTAATCCATGGCCGGGCCGGCACGGTCGGCGAAGCTTTTGCTGACCAGCGTCTGCACGTCGTCAACCTGCCATGCATTGGGTTTGGGGTCCGGACAATCGGCAACCGAGGTGCAGCGCTTCCATTCGGCCGCATCATATTCGGTGCCGAAGCCGAGCTTCACCATTTCATATTTGCCGAGCAACGAGGTGGGCGCCCAGTAATAGCCAACCCATGGCTGCTTGGCCTCGTATGCCTTGGCGATAGAGCCGTCCAGGCCGGCGGCGGAGCCGGTGTCGACGAGGGTGAAGCCGGCCTTTTCACCGCCAAATGCCTTGAAAAGTTGGGCGGTGACGACCGTGCCGCCCCAGCCCTGCGGGCCATTGAATACGGCGCCCTTTGCCTTGTCTTCAGGCGAGGGGAAAAGTTCCGGATGTTTGAAGAGGTCCGGAATGCTCTTGATGCCGGGATTTGCGTCGGCAAAATATTTTGGAATCCACCAGCCCTGAACGGCACCGTCCGACAGGATTTTGGCTGCGGCGACGACCTTGCCGCCTTCCAGCCCCTGCTTGACGATTTCCGGTTGCAGGCTGACCCAGGCTTCCGGCGCGATATCCGGCTGGCCCTTTTCGGCCATGGAGGTCAATGTCGGTACGGTATCGCCGGTGACGATTTCGGCGGAGCAGCCATAGCCTTTTTCAAGAATGAGCTTGTCGAGATTGGCCGCGACTTCGGCGGACTGCCAGTTCATGCTGGCGATGGTGACGTTTCCGCATTCGGCGGCATAGGCCGCGCCGCCTGAAAAGGCGAAGCCGGCGGAAAGAATTGTGGCACCCAAAAGTATTTTCATTTTTGTTCCCTCTGGTCGCGGTGTGGCGGAGACCCGGATGCAGACGGCACCGCCCCCGTCAGCCCCCGTATTGAGCGTTAATAATTCCTTTGTTGCCGTTCCGTTTGCGGCAGTTTCTGGCGTATTGAGGATGGCAATTATCAATCAATCGCCCGGCGCTGCCGTTGAATTTGTAAAATTTGCGACACGCGGCCGCCGGTTCAGTAGCCGCGCGTCATATCGATCGTTTCCGGCAGCACGCCCGTCTCGCGCCATGTCCTGATATTGCCGGCCACGATCTTCGCTGAACTTTCCCGGCTTGTCGGCGCGGAAATATGCGGCAGGACGGTGACTTTCGGGTGTTGCCAGAATACGGAAGCCGCAGGCAGCGGCTCCTGTTCGAAGACATCGAGAACCGCATGCGAAAGCTGGCCGGAGTGAAGCGCCGCGATCAGATCGTCGGCGACGATGACGGCTCCACGGGCGAAATTGATGAGGGCGGCGCCCTCTTTCATGGCGGCGAGACGGCCGGCGTTCAGAAGGCCGTGCGTCGCATCGGTGAGTGGCACCAGGCAGACGAGGATGTCGCTTTTCTCGAGTAATCCTTGCAGCCCGTCATCGCCCGTCAGCGTTTCCACCCCCTCGATGGCTTTGGCGGAGCGGCTCCAGCCCGCAACGTTGAAGCCCGCGTGGAGCAGGCGTTCCGCAGCGGCCGTTCCGAGTGCGCCAAGGCCGAGGAGGCCGATGGTCATCTCGCGCGGATGGCGGTAATCGAACTCGTGCCAGAGGGCTTTTTGCTGGTTCTCGCGATAGGCCGGCATGTCGCGTTGCAGATAGTAGGTCCATGCCAGCACGGCTTCCGCCATGACACGCGAAAGCTCCGGGTCTTTCAGCCTGACGATCGGCGGGGCCTTGCTCCCCAGTTCCAGCACGAGCCGTTCGACACCCGCCCACAGGCTGTGAATCCAGGTGAGACCCGGCAATGCGGCAATGTCGGCCGGATCGGGATTGGCGACGATGGCGAATTCCACCGTCCGTTTCTGTTCGCCGCTCAGTTCGGAAAAGGAGAGGATTTTCTCTTCCGGCATGGCAGCGCAAAGTGCGTCTTTCCAGACGGCCTCCGTCTGCGCATTCATCCGTGACACAAAGGCGATGGGTGATGGCATGAAATTGGTCCTGCTTGCTGGCAATTGGGCTTTTCACCATCAATGCGCAATTTTGCAGGCAATGCCATAGGCGGGACGTCGGAATTTGTGCCGCAAAAAGAACGGCCCGGTTTTCACCGGGCCGTTACACCATTCAGGCGTTTTCTTTTACTGCCGGCTTGGCGTCGCCGTAGTAGGCCGCGAACGTCTCGTGGTAGTGTTCCGAACCGCCGGGGCCGGCATAACGCTGCAATTCCGTCATATCGGTCTTGTTCAGCACGATGCCCAGCGTCTTGTTGGCGATCTGCGGCTCATTGGCCATCAGGTTCTGCACCATCTGGATCGGCGTCTTGCCCCATTCCGTCACGAAGACGAAACCGTCCACCTGTGGCGCGAAGGCTTTCGCGTCGATGACGGGAACGACGGGTGCAAGGTCGACGATGATGTAGTCGCAGGCCTCACGCGCCGATTCGATGAATTTGCGCATGCCGGAGGAAGCCAGCAGCTCGCTCGAATGCGCGAACTGGTTGCTGGTGGAAACCGGCAGGATGCCCATCTTCGTGCGCGTATCGACCTTCACCGCCTGCGTCCACGGTGTCTCGTCGAGGACGACCTCCACGAGACCTGCGGATTGCCGCGTCGTCAGCATGCGGCTGAGGCCGGGATTGCGGATGTCGGCATCCACCACGAGCGTGCGCTTGCCGGTGGAGGCGATCAGCCCGGCGAGGTTGAGTGCCACGACCGATTTGCCCTCGTTCGGCAGGCAGGAAATGACACCGATGACCCGGCACTGGCGTTCCTGGATAACGACATCAGCCGTTAGCTTCACGTTGCGAAGCGTTTCCGCAAAGCTGGAGCGCGGGCTGTCGACGGCAAGTCGCAGCATTTTCTGGAACGAGACCTGGCCGCTTTCATCGAGTGTGGTGTTCTCGCTGACGGGGGTGGCGGCGCTGGTGCCCGGTTTTGCCGGTTCCACGCCCCTTTCTCCGATAAAGGGCAGGTAACCCAGAAAGCGCATGCGCAGATTGTCGCGCACATCGTTGCCGGTGTGGAAAAAGCGATCCCGGAATTCGAGAAGCGCTGCGATGCCGCCGCCCAGCATCAGGCCGAGAATGACCGAAAGCGCCATGGTCATGGTCTTTTTCGGGCTGGACGGCGCTGTAGGCAGACCCGCTTCGGAGATGATGCGGGCCTTGGCGATCGGCAGCGACTGCTTCTGGGATGCTTCTTCGAAGCGGCCGAGATAGGACTGGTAGAGCGTGCGCAGCGCGGTTGCCCGTTGCTCCAGCTCACGCAATTGCACCATGGTGATATTGGCCTGCGAATTACGGCCCGCGACGCGGTCGATATTATCGCGGAGCGATTGCACGCGGGAATTGGAGACGTCGTATTCGTTCCTCAGGCTGCCGGTCACCTGCTGCAATTCCTGGAAGATCTGCCTTGCGATCTCTTTCTTCTCACCCTCCAGCGCGGCGGCCTGCGGATGATCGGCGCCGAATTGCTGCACGACGCCCTGCAATCGATCCGAGATTGTAATGTAGCGTTTGCGAAGGTCCTGAATAACCGAATTATCGGCATCCCGTGCGGAAACGACCGCATTGTCGACAGCCGCATCCGGTCCACGGTCAATGATGGATTTGTACTGGCCATAGCGGGCCGCAGCCGTCGCGACGTCCGCCTGCGCTGCAATCAACTGGCCGTTGAGATCGGCCAGCTGGCTTTCCGACATCAGCTCGCCGCGCGAGGAGACGATATTGTTGTCCGACCGGAATTTCTGCACCGCCAGCTCGGCTGCCTGGGCACGCTGGTTCAGGTCGGTCATGCGTTCTTGCAACCACACGGAAGCGCGCTCGCTGGCGTCGAAATTGGCGTTCAGCTGTTCGGTGAGATAGGCGTGCGCATAGGTCTTGGCGATCAGCGCGGCAAGCTGCCGGTCTGTCGAACGGGTGGAAATGGCGATAACCGAACTGCGGCCGACACGCTCCACGATCAGCGATTGCTGAAGTACGGCGGCTGCCTTTTCGCGCCGCCCGGCGCGGATTGCCGCTTCGGAAACCGGCGGATCACCCGGCAGGATGAGGTCGACGATACCGCGCACGGAGGATTTCACGAGATCGACCGGCGACATCGACGGATTGACGATGGTGTCGTTCTCGTCGAGCTTGGCCTTGTCGACCACGGTCAGCGCCATTTCCTTGGATTTAAGGATTTCCACGGCGCTGGCGATGCGGTTATCGACGATTTGGGCGGCGGGCACCGGCGATTCCTCTTCCGCGTAGCGGGAAAGGCTTTCATCCAGCAACACCTGCGTCATCGCGGTGTAAACGGGGGTCGCAAGCACCAGATAAAGGCCGGCCAGAACCACTGCGGCAATGACTGAGGCGGCAATGACATTGGCACGGCGAACCACGGCGGCCCAGAGGCGGTCGAGGTCGATGAACGTGTCGGCATCCTTGCCGGGATCCGGAAAGCCGATATTGGATTTAAAGGTCTTGTGGTGCATGGACCTACCTTGTGAAAAAAATGGTACGCGGGAAGCCGAGCCACGCTCGACTTCCCGCCCCCCGTTATTGGTGCGCCGACCGCCTCCCCGGCGGCGCGATTAAAATCAGGCCGCTTGAACGCGGCTTTCATGGTTTGCAACCAGTTCCTTCACGGAGGCAAGAACCTGCGCCTCCATGTCGGCACGCATCAATGAGAAGGCGACATTGGCGGCGATAAAGCCCTGCTTGCTGCCGCAATCGAATGTGCGTCCGCTGTATTTCTGCGCATGGAAGGCCTGCTTTTCGGCGAGCCGCTTCATACCGTCGGTCAGCTGGATTTCATTGCCCGCGCCGCGCTCCTGCTTGGCGAGGATATCGAAGATTTCCGGCTGCAGAATATAACGACCGTTCAGGTAATAATTCGAAGGCGCCTTGGATGGTTCCGGCTTCTCGACCATTTCGGTGACCGCAAAGCCATGATGAACCTTCTCACCCACGCCGACGACACCGTAGGACGACACTTCTTCCGGCAGGCATTCCTCAACACCGAGAATATTGCCGCCGACTTCATCGTAAAGCTCCATCAGCCCGGCAATGCAGCCGCGCGCGCCATAGGAAACCATGTCTGGCAAAAGCAGCGCGAAGGGCTCCTTGCCCACCAGTTCGCGCGCGCACCAGACGGCGTGGCCAAGACCGAGCGGCACCTGCTGGCGCGTGTAGCTGACGGTGCCCGCGACAGGCAGCATCTTTTCAAGCTGCAACACCTGAACCGTCTTACCGGAGCGCGTCAGCGTGTTGATAAGCTCGGGCGCGCTGTCGAAATAGTCTTCGATCGCGGTCTTGTTGCGGCTGGTCACGAAAATAATATGCTCGATGCCGGCCTGCATGGCTTCATCGACGGCATATTGCACGACCGGGCGGTCGACGATCGTCAGCATTTCCTTTGGCATCGCCTTGGTGGCGGGCAAAAACCGCGTGCCGTTGCCGGCTACGGGAATGACGGCTTTTCTGACAGTTTTGTTCAGGTCCATCGCGTTCTCCTTCATCAAGGTTTGATCTTTCCCCAGTCCGCTTACAGATTTGTCCGCTCACAGATTTTACGAAATCTGTCTTTTCACCCCGGTATCCGTTGCGGGCGCAAACATCGCGTTCCGCAACCTCCTCAGCCGTGCGGCGATGGGCATTCTTAAGTGCCCCAGCACGGCAGGATCTCTGATCGTGGTCTTCAGCGCGCCGATAATCGAGCGTCGCTTGATGTCTTCCACCAATGTCAGGAAATTATGTGCCAGCCGCAGGCTGCGGCTTCTTGCCTGCTGCGCATCCATGGCGGCTGGCAGCAGCGTGTAATGGCTCAGAAACGTCTGATCCGCCCGCATCATCGCTTCGACATGATGAATTTCGAGCACACGCGAGATCGAGCCCTCGCGAATATTATAGACGTAGCCGGGTTTCGGCTCGATGACGCATAGACCCCCGGCGGCAAGCGCGGAGGCCAGCAGGATATAATCCTCGCCGATGCGAATATCCTCCTGGAAGCGCAGGCCTTCCGAATTGAGGAAATCGCGCCGGAACATCGGTTTCATGTAGCCGAAGTTGAAGGTGGAACGGAAAAGGATGTTGGAGGAAATGAAGTCCTCAAGGGTGAGGACGGGCCTTTCCTCCAGAAACTCTTCCGGAAACATCGTCTCCATCGGCCGGCCGTCGGCATAGGCGACATCGAGATTGTCGACTGCGATCACCGCATTGGCGGCGTCTGCCCGGCACAACATGCAGGCGGAACGTTCGGGGCGGATGACATCGTCCGAATCGAGTACCGCGATAAAACGCCCGGTCGCGGCTTCGATACCGGCATTGCGCGCGCCGCCCGGCCCGAGGTTCTGTTCGAGTGCGAGGAGCCTGACACGCGGATCGGTGGCGGTAATGGTCTCGACAAGGGGGATCGTCTGGTCGGCGGAGCGGTCGTCGACGACGATCACTTCCAGCGTAACCCCCCGCTGCTCAAGCGCGCTTCGAATGGCTGCTTCGATCGTATCGGCGGCATTATAGGCGGCGATGACGAAGCTGATATCCGGACCGGGATCGGAAATGCTGCCGGGCTGAGGCGTGAGGTTCTCCATCAAGTTGCCTCCACCGTGCCGTATTGGCGGATTTCGCGCACGCCAAAGGCGCCGCTGACCGAGCCCATATGCAAGGCGCCCCGCAGCGCATAGCGGTTGCGGCGCACGGCGTTGAAACCGTTCAGCGCGGCGAAGACAGCGCAGTAGAGCGCTTTCGATCCGGCTTTCACCACCTGTATCACGCGTCTCACGCCGGGTTTCTTTTCAGCCAGCACACGGCCATGGGTCTGGCCAGAGCGGAAACGACGTTTGGCAAGCCACATGAAACGGGCGCGGCTTTCCGGCACCGGCTCGGACAGCACGGCTTTTTCCGCAAAGACGATGCGTCCGCCGGCGGCATGAAGATGCGAGAAGAAATGGGTGTCCTCGCCGCCGCTCTGGCCGAGCGCCAGCGCGAAACGCCTATCCTTCACCGATGGCGCATCCATTTTGAGAAGCGTGTTGCAGGTATACCCTGTGATGATCTCGCGGTTCACCCAGACGGGGACCGTCGAGTGAAAATCGCCGCGTTTCATCCAGCCCGGTGCGTTTTCCCGGTAAACCGCGGTCACCGGCCCGAGGACGGCTTCCGCGCCGGTTTCCTGGGCTTTTTCCAGAAGAGCGGCCAGCCAGTGCGGCGGGGCGGTCTCGTCATCGTCGATGAAGGCCAGATAGTCCGCATTGCATTCCGACAGGCAGGCATTGCGGGCAATCGAAATATTCGATTTGGGGCAATGGACATAGGCGATTTCGAAGGGCGAAGTCTCGCGCAGTCGATCCACACTCGCTTTAGCGCTCGGCTGCTCATCATTATCGGCGACGATCAGGCGAACCGTCACACCTTCAGGCACCTCCAGCTCGAAGAGTGACAGAAGTGTGGCGACCAGCGCCGGGCGTCTGTAGGTGCAGATGCCGATGTCGACGGTCTTCAAATTGTGTGGGTCGGTGACGGTGAGGTCGGTCATGAGACAGCCTTTCTTCCCCGGAATTTCAGGAGTTCCAGCCAGAAGCCGGTGGACCACGCCAGGTGCATCACCATTGCTGAAAAGGCGGCGAGCGGGCCGTATGGGTTTTTCTGTCCTATTGCCATCCACAAGCCATAACCCACACATGCGGCGATCCAGAGGCCGAGCGGAATAAGCGCTGCCCAATGCACAAGCGACAGCAGGGCGAAGATAAAGACCGGCAGAACGGCGAGCGGAATCATCTGGCGGATCTTCGGGATCGAGCGATGTTTCAGAAGGTTCTTCGCGCGGCCACGGCCATAAGCGAGATATTGCTTGAACAGCGGCATGACGCTGTCGCGCGGATAATAGGTCATGCGGGTCTTGTCGGTCATCCAGATGCGAAAACCGGATTTGCGTAGCCGGAAATCCAGTTCGGCATCCTCGTTGTGGCTGAAGCTTTCGTCATAACCGCCCACCGCGTCGAATGCGGCGATCCGCATCAACGCATGGTGGCCATGGTCGATCCAGTGTCCTTTGGCGCCTTCGCGGTGCTTGGAGCCGCCATTGCCGAGCTTGGAATTCTGGGCGATGGCTGTTGCCTTCTGGAACAGGCCGTGGCCGACCGTATCCATGGCGACCACGATGGAATCCGCGCCGGTGCGTTCGGCATCCTCGATCAGCTTTTGGCAATAATCATCAGGATAATCACCATGGGCATCGATGCGGATCAGGTAGTCGAACTCTTCGCCGAAGGTGGAAACGGCAAGGTTGATGCCGGCGCTCTGGATGCGTTTGGGATTTGCAAGAAGCGTAACGCGATCATCCGTCGCGACGAAGGCGGAAACGATGTCGCGGGTTCCATCCGAACTGCCGCCATCGGCAACGACGATGCGGAAAAGACGTCCCTCCATTGCAGCCGTGAATTTGCGCAGCAGCGCCTCAATCGTTTTTGCCTCGTTGAGGCAGGGAATGACGATCAGAGTTCTGATGCCGGATTGACCAAGACCTTCCATGATGTGCCCCCTACGCATTACACGGGTGAAAACGCAGCTTCACGGGCATGGCCGGAAGCGGATTTAGCGAGAGAGGACAATTGCTGGACCAGCTGACGGCAATCGTCGCGGTCGGTCAGCCATTGTTTTTTATCGAGCACCGACAGGGTGCCGAAGGCTTCCGTGTAGGTTTGCGGCGTCATGCTGTCGAAAAGAGCAGCCAGATCGTCGGCTCCCGCGTTTTGCAGGGCAAAACCGATATTGCGCTTTTCGATGAAGCGGGCGGTTTCCGTGCCCGCAAGTGCAATCGGCAGGGTACCATAAAGGCCGCCTTCGTAGAGCCGGTTGGGCAGTAGCCAGCTCGAATTCTGGCCTTCCTCGAAAAAGTCGATTGCCCAGGTGAATTGCACTTCATTATAGATGGCGGCCAGATCCTCGGGGTTCCTGTAGGCACCGTGGAAATGCAGATGCGGCGCGGCGGCCACGAAACCATCGAAATCCGCGAACTCGGAATAGGCCGGCCGTCCGCGCAGGATGATCTCGACCTTGCCTTCCATACGCCGTGCAAATTCGGCGAGGATCTCGAGCGACTTGCGGCAGCGAAGCGCCCCGAACCAGCCGATTTTCCAGGGTTCGCCCGGGGTAGGTGGACGCGGTTGCGGCGTGGTTGTGACGGTGGCATCGAGCGCCAGCACCTTGTTTTCCTGCAACAGCACGGGAAGGTTAAGGCCGGAGACCGGTTTGAAATAATGCTCCACGAAAGCCGGAGAACTCGTTACCAGCAGTTTGGCGTCGCGGGCGAAATAACGTTGTGCCGCATTCAGGAGTTGCCCGGCCTTGCCCCTGTTGAGAAGCAGGCGGTGGATATCGAGACATTCGTAAACCAGTGCCGGTTGCCGATTGTAGAGCGACATCGCACGTTTCGCCAGGGCAAGCATTTCCAGGTTTCTGGCAAGAATGACATCTGGGACCGGGATGCCGCTTAACGCTTTGCCAAGCGAGAGGCTGGCTTTGGCGACGGCCGCCATGCGCTGGAGAAACTGCCCATCGGCGGTTTCTCCGAGAATGATGGGCACGACGTCGTCGATTTCCGCAAGCCGGTTCTGCCCGCGCCGGAAGCCCGCCAACGTGACCCGCGCCCCACCCGCAAGCAGGGTCAGCACCCGCCGGCGAATGGCGGGGTCTGACAGGTCATGCGCGAGATAAAGAACGTGGGTCATGCATGGGTTCCGGTTGATTTCATACGTCGAAGACGCCGCAGCTCATGTTTTGGTTCAGGCAGGCCGTCAGTTGAGGGCGCAGGCAATGGATTCGGAAAACTGGCATTTGTCGCCGAGTGCTGTGAAGGCGAACCGGTCGATGGTCATCTGGGTTGCACCGGAATAGGAAAAGGCGCCCATCCAGTCCTTCAGCGTGTCGGTTCCCCACAGGCTGAAGAAAATCTTCTGGGCATTCTGCGGGATTTTCGTCTCATCCGTGACTTCGTGGACGAGCTTGCCGTTGACATAATAACGCAGGCGCTGCGGTTCCCACACGAAGGCATAATCGTTGAAGCCGGCATCGGCTCCGCCTTCCACCGGCACCAGCTTCTCATTGCCGCCCTTGGCGGAAACATACTGGTTGAGCTGTACCTTGCCCGTATTCTTGCCCAGCACCTCGAAGTCGATTTCATCGTGGGGCTTTTTGTCGGTCGGGCCGATATAGGTGAAGAAGGCGGAGTTCAGCCCGGAGCCGGTGGCGGCTTTCATGCGGACTTCATAGGTGCCGTAGCGATATCGCCCCTTGGTCTGGATTTCACCGCAGGCGAAGTTGCGATCGCCGGTTTTTCCTTCTTCAAAACCGAGCGTCAGCTGGCCGTTTTCGACCGTCGCCAGTTTTTTTGACCAGGTGCAGTTCTGGTGCGCACCGTTGTTCCAACCGTCGGAGACGTACCAGAACGACCTGTCCATTGTGTCGAAATTCTCGATGAACGATGTGCCGTTGCCTTCCTGCGCCTGACTTGGCGTCGTGAAAGATATTGCCAGCAGAGCGGCGGTTAGAAGAGTGCGTGTCTGAACGCGGGTGACAAATGTTGTCATTGGTTCACCTCTGTCGTTGCGAATAAAGTGTTTCGGATTTGGGCGTTCCAACCGTGGAGGTCCGTTTTTCCGCAAGGTCAACCCTCGCCTTGTGTTTGCCGTTCCGGCTTCCGGTCAGCACGGCATAGAGAGTCGGCAGGTATTTGCGGGTCTGTGCATTACTCACCACCAGAATGACAAAGGCGGACAGTGTGGCGATGACATAGAAGGCGGGGTAAAAATCGGGTCCACCCTTGTTCCACACCATCCACATGATGACGAGCAGCGGATAGTGGGCGCAGAATATCCAGAAGCTGAGGCTTCCAGTTTCGGAAAGCCGCTTGCCGAGCCTGCTCCGGATCAAAAGCGCCGACGATGCCCAGAAGCCGAGCGCCCCGAAAACAGCGAGCAAATTGCGCGACATGTTCAGCCAGAAGGTGAATTCCGGGCCGGTGAAATAGAGGCCCGTTGCCAGCATGGCCGCAGCGACAAAGGTCAGCGTCATGATCGGGAAGGCGTAAGGGTCGAGCGCCTTGACGTCGACGCGGTGCAACGCAAGCGCAATGCCGAGCGAAAAGCTGAAAAGGATGGATTTTTTCTGAACGATGAAGATCGTCAGATCCGGCAGGGCGGTAACGAAAAGCAGCAGGGCGAGCGTCGGCAGCGCAAAGCGGCGCATGAGAAAGGCGAGCACCGGCGACAGTAGAATACAGACGAACAGGTCGCGCAGGAAATAAAGCGGCACATTCAAGGGCAGCTCTTCAAGCGCGGTGCCATGGCTGATGATTTCGCGTGGGGTGGCGTTCCACAGATCCGGGAAATAACCCACGCCGACATCGAACAGCTGGATCAGCAAAACCATGGCAAACAGGGCGCCATTCCAGATAAGGAAGGGCAGCAGCACCGTCTTCGACTTCGACCGTATCGTCGCCGAATAGTCAAATTCGCTCATTCCGCGACGAAACAGCAAATATCCGGAAATGGCACTGAGACAGGGTACGCCGATACGGAACAGCGCATCTCCCAGAAAAATACGCAGCCAGTCGAAGAAGCCGTAAAGACCGAGAAAAGGGCTGGTTTCGGCATCGTGCGGCACATGGACGAACACGATTCCAGATATCAGCAATATACGCATCAAATTGATACGGGAGGATAGGTTCTGATCGACAGTCACATCAGTCACCCCTAATTGGGCGGCGTCCACCCACGCCGCGTTGCAACCAGAGCGAACTTAAGCCCGCACTCATAATTCTGGTTTCGACTTTAGGGTAAAATGTGGCGACGCGGGAAAAACACAAGCTTAGAATTTGCGGGTGATTGTCTGGCTTTCTTGATTTCCCTGCGGATTATTTTAGTCAAGTAGCTGAAATTATTGATATTACTATATATTTCCGCAACCATTAAAAATGGCGGAAGCCTGCGTTATTATCGTTGGCCGGGATGCTGCACCGCAAAAAAATGATTTATGCGCTTTGCCACACCGGCCTTGCCCGTGGCGGACAAGGCCGGTTAGCGGCCGAAATGAGGCATCTCGGGTCAAGATATGATAATCTCAGGTTGTAGTTTCGCGCATTCGCCGCGATTTCACCATTCCAAGGATTTTTCCGAGCAGTGCGCGCTCGGTCAGTAGGATCAGCACCGCATAGATGGTGCCCCCGACTGCTGCCCCGATGAGAACCTGTAGGGTTGCACTGGGAATACGTTCCGCAAGGATATGAAGCAGATAACGTACCGAAACGGCCATGGCCAGCGCCGCTATCATCGGCCTGCTGCTGATATAGAGGCCGCGGAAAAAGGGTGTGTCGCTCGCCTTGAATACGGCCCAGGAATAGGCCACCAGCGTCACTGCATTGACAATGCAGAGCCATATCATCGCGTCGATCAGGCTGCCATAAACGGCGGCACCCCAGACCGCGACCGTGGTGACGATGGCGCGGATCGTCGCCGACCAGAACAGCACGCGTCCGTAACCCGCACCCTTGAGATAGGGAATGAATGTGCTGCATGGCGTGAGAATGGCCTTTGACAGGGCCAGGAGACCGAGGACCGGCCAGGCATAGGCCCAGTTCTGTCCGAAGATCACCAGCATGGCCGGTTCGGCCACGGCCCAGAGGCCGAACATCATCGGCGCAAGCAGCACGGTCAACACCTGCGTGCTGAACATCAGGGCGTCCCGCCGGCGCTGCGGATCGTCCATCATGCGGCTGAAGGCGGGAAACAGCACGCCCATGACGGCGGAAAGCACGACCTGATTGGGAATGCTGGCAAAACGGTTGGAGGCGGAATAGGCGCCCGCATCGGCAAGGCCGAGATGCCGGGCGATTACCACCATCGGCGACTGGAAGGTGACGAAATTGGCGATTTCCGATCCCATCAGGCCGGAACTGAAACCGAGAAGCGGCACCAGACGGCGCGGTTTCATGACGAAACGCGGGCAATAGCGGGAAACGGCGTAAAGCCCGACAAGTCTGATGAGTGCTGCGGCGAAAAGCTGGATGATGAGGGCCCATACGCCGAAGCCGAGAAGGGCCATAGCCACAGCGACAACCGCCGCGATGCTTTCGGACGCCATGCTCCACAATGCGTCCTGGCTGAAGTTCATGCGCCGGGCAAGCAGCGAATAGGCGACATCGCCCGCAAGTTGTAGCGGAATGAGAAACGCCATGATGCGCAGCAGATAAGCGCTTTCCACCGCACCCAGAAGTCCGCCGAAAAACTCCGCGAAGGTGTAGAGAACGGCGGCCATGGTGCAGGAAATGGCCAGATTTGCCCAGAAAACGGTATGGATCGTGTCCATATCCTCTTCTTTTTCGACGATCAGCGCCGAGGTCAGCCCTGCACCGGCGATCATGGTCAGGAACTGTACAACCGTAAGGCCGACTGCAACCACACCGAATTCTTCCGGTGAAAGCAGTCGCGCGAGAATTGGGACCGTGACAAATTTAAGCCCGAATGTCCCTGTCTTAGACAGGACGCTCCAGCCGACATTCGTTGTGATGGTCTTTACATTTGGAGCTGGGGGCATACAAGCATCCTGTTTCTGGAGTCCGGCGGGGAGGAACGCCGGTGGGGAGTTGCCGATACCATCGGGGCCGCTTTTAGGATCGGGCCCGACACTTCTTGATCAACGCAAGGGGCGAAACAATGGCAAGATTTACTGTCGTCATTCCCTATTATCAAAAGCAGCACGGAATTCTTGGACGTGCGCTCGCATCGGTTTTTGCGCAGACTTACCAGGATTTCGATCTTGTCATCGTCGATGACGAATCGCCATATCCGATAGACAATGAGCTTGCAGAACTTTCGCAAGCGCAGAAAGACCGGATTATCGTCATTAAGCAGGCCAATGGCGGGCCGGGCGGCGCACGCAATACCGGCCTCGACCATGTTCCTGACGGCAGCGACTATGTGGCGTTTCTCGATTCGGACGATATCTGGACGCCCGATCATCTCCAGAACGCGACCTTTGCGCTCACGACATTTGGTGGTGAGTGCTACTGGGCATCCATGCAGGCAAGTGACGAATTTTATTACCATTTCGCCATTTCCGAACTGGAAAAGAACGAGGGTGCCGCACGGCTTTCGGAGCGGCCTCTGGTGATTGAACTGCCGGATCTGGCAAGTGTGATGCTGCGCAACTGGAGCTTCCTGCATCTCTCCTGCATGGTGATCGGCCGTCCCCTGTTTGAAAAGATACGCTTCGATCCGGCGCTCCGGCTTGCGGCGGAAGATGTGCTGTTTTTTTGCGATTCCATCCTCGCATCGAAGCGCACGCTTCTGTGTGACGATGCGGGCGCCATGCGCGGCATGGGCGTCAATATCTTCCACAGCATCGACAATACCTCGCCTGAATTCCTGCGCCAGCAGTTCAATACCTGGGTGGCGCTCGATACGCTGGAGGGGCGTTTTTCGCGGCGGCCGGCCGATGTGGCATCGATCGCTTCCTATAAAAACACGGCGCGGAAACAGGCGCTCTGGAGCCAGGCGGGCAATCTGAAACGACGCAAGGTGCCCGAATTCGGACTGCTGCTGAAGTGGGCGATGCGCGATCCGGCACTCCTGCGTGCCGCTTTTGAGCTCGGCGCAGGCAAAATCGTGCGGACAAGATGAGCGAATTCTCGCCCGCAAGAATTTATATGTTTTTTACCCAGGAGTGACCTCATGAAACCTTACCACTGGGAATCGCATCACGGCAATTTCGGTGACGATCTCAATCTGTGGCTGTGGGATTTTCTGCTCCCCGGTCTGCGGGACGTGCATGACGACGTAATGCTTGTGGGTGTCGGCACGGTTCTCAACGATACCCTGTTGCCCACAAAGCAGCAAAAGCTGGTGATCGGCAGCGGCTATGGCTACGGCGCGGTGCCGGACACCAGCACCGAGTTTTGGGACATACGCTGCGTACGCGGCGAAAAAACCGCAGCCAAGTTGGGGCTTGCGCCGGAAAAAGGCATTGTCGATCCCGCCGTCATGGTAACCGAGATGCCCGAGTTCAAAGGGCTGCCGAAACTTCATAAGAAGACCTTCGTCCCCCACTGGGAATCGGCGGAATTCGGCATGTGGGAAACGGTCTGCGAACCGGCCGGGCTGACCTATCTCGACCCGCGCGGCGAGGCAAAATCCGTCATCCGCGCCATCGCCCAATCGGAATTCATCGTGGCCGAATCCATGCATGGCGCCATTCTCGCCGATGCGTTTCGCGTGCCATGGGTGGCGGTGAGCACATCCCCCTCGATCAACAGCTTCAAATGGAGCGATTGGGCAGGCACGGTCGGCGTGGAATATCAGCCGCGTTACGTGCCTGTTTCGACCCGCGCCGAGGCGGCGAAAAAAGGGTCGCGTTTCTGGGGCATGAATTTCCCGCCGCCGCCAGCCCCCGTCATTGAAGAGACCGTTTCCGTCCCGGCACATGAGGGGGATGTGCTGGTGCGGCCGCAGGAAACGCAATCCCTATCGCTGCGCAAACTGGCCAAACAGGTGCTGGCCGCACCTTCCACGCTGGCGCTCTGGCAGGCGAGCCGTGCCGAGCCGCGTCTTAGCCCGGACGGCAGGCTGGAGGAACGCAAGGAGCGTTTTTCCGCCGTTCTGGAAACGATCAAACGCGATTATCTCTAGGGGTGAAATGTAGAGTGCGGTGGGAAATTTTCTGCCGCCCTTGCTTAAGGATAATATCCTCTGACTTCTCTGCCGGCATGCTCGGGCCTGCCCCGAGGATGACGGCGGAGTGCTGGGCGAGGTTGTCTCCCTCAAACCCCGCGCCTCTTCCCTCACGAAACCGGTGTGCCGTCCAGCAGATAACGGACGTCTCGCACCGGCTGCACCGGTTTGCGAAAACGCGCGGTCTTGTCGGTCCAGATGCCGCGTGTGATGGCGGGCAGGGCAGGCAGGCGCGCAAGAGCGTGGGTCAGCGCGCCGCCCATGCCATTCTGCTTTTTCACATCGAGAAAATGGCGAAGCTCGAACTTGGCGCGGACATGTTTTTCGTGCTCGCGCAGGATCGCCGTCTCGCCAGCGGAAAGCTTGCAGCCGGCAAGAATGGCCTTGTCCGCCTCGTATAAACGGCGAAGATCCTCAGTGCTGTGACGCCCGCTCAGCGAATTGCCACGAACGATCGCCCCGTAACCGCAATGGCGGATAACCTTATAGCGGGCACCAGCGGCAAGAGCGCGCGCATAAAGCTCGTAGTCTTCGCCGAGACGCAGGCGCTCGTCGTAACGCAGCGCATGTTTGTCCAGAAAGGCGCGGCGGATCACCGGTTTCAGAAAGCCGGTTTCCCCGCGCTCCACGCCTGGCCTGGAAATATTGCCTTCCACGAATTCCGTCAGCGATAGAAACCGCGCCTGCGGTTCGAAGCGGGCCGGCTGCATGGACGATGCGCCCGGAACCGATTGCTGGATGAAGGCGATATTGTCGGCCACCAGATCCCAGTCATCATCGGCGAGCATGGCGGCGAAACGACCCCTGAAGAAGAAGTCGTCCGCATCGAGAATACTGATGAGCGGTGCGGATGAAATCGAGATCGCATGGTTGCGGGCAGCCGAGGGGCCGCGATTGACCTCGAATCGCACGACCCTCAAGCGGCCCGTGCCATCGTCGGCCGCATGTGCCACATCACTGGTCGCATCGGTGGAGCCATCGTCGATCACCACGACTTCGGCGACCTCCGGTTCCACAAGGGCGGAGCGGATGGCGATATCTATTGTTTCAGATGCGTTTTTCGCAGCGATGATGACGCAAATGGGTTGTGAACCGCTGACCATGTGTTGTCCTTCTGCTTTGACGAACTGTCAGGATTTGGCCAGCAGAAAGTGTCAGGGGTGTGGATGCAAGCGATTTTTTGCGCCGCAATAAAAGAATGTGCGCGGGCAGTCACATATCGGTCAGTTTCGCGCCATGCGGCGGGGCGCTGTTTGCGGTTTCCGCCGCCAAGGTTTCGGCGGTACGATCACGCAGGAAGGTTTCTCGCATCCGGCGTTTTTCCCGGGCGACCAGAACCAGAATCGCAATAAAATAACCGGTTTGCAGAATGACGGCGCAGATGAGCGTCTGGATGAACGCCGTATAGAACGACCCTTGAATGAAATATGTAGCAACCGCAAAGATAAGCAACGCACCGATCATGCTGAAAAAGACACGAGGTGCATACATGGTGCTCTCCTCCCGAGAACGACTTCTCCGTTTTTGGCTGCGCTGCGGCATTTTTTTTCTTTGCAAGAAATATACGATGAGACTGGTGTTGTTTCAACACACATATACTTCTTCTATCTCCCGTGACGTGAAATTTCGGTAATCTTGAATGGTAAATTCCTTGGTAATTGTCGTTTTGCCGGGACCCGGCCAGTCTTCACCGCAGATTTTGGCGTCTGACAGGGCCAAAAAGCCCGTTGGTCCAAGGCCTTGCCAGCCTTCTCTGTCGCTCTGCAGACTTCGTTAACCATCCAGCCTTTAAAAAGTGGGTATTGATTCCTCGAAGAGCAAGGTGCCCGCGTGACGACGAATTCGGAAGTAATCGCCTTTCCGGCAAAGAACCGTATTGCCAATGTAAAACGGTGCGCAACCATGCTCGACCGGCTGCATGGTGTGGAGGCGAATGATTTCTGGCGCAGGGAGTGCCGTGAACTGGCTGCCTATCTGACGGGCCTCGGCTATGAGGACGCCGCTATGCGGCGCGAGGTCATGGAGTTTCAAAATGCGGTGCAGGCGGAATTGTGGACGGGTGATGCCGCTCCCGAGGCGCGCCGCGACAGCCATTGAGGTATCAGCGTTTCCCATAAAAAAGCCGGCAGGTGTCACACCGCCGGCTTTTTTTGTTCGTGCCTGTTTGATCAGGAGGCGCTGGCGCCGCGTGTACGGGCAACACCGTCAAGTGCCGGCTTGTATTTCGGGTCGAGCCGCGCCGCATGTGAATAGGATTTGGCGGCCTTGGCCATCTCGCCGCGCCGCTCATAGACCAGCGCCTGGTTGGCCCAGGATTCCGCGATATTGCCATCAAGCGAAATAGCGTGGTTGAAATCGGCGAAGGCGTTTTCGTCGTCGTTCAGCGCGACATAGGAAAGGCCACGACCGTTATAGGGTTCGGGCGATGTCGAGGACAGCGAGATGGCCTTGGAGAAGTCCTCGATGGCCTGGGCATGCTGGTTGCGCAGCTGGTAGATCAGGCCGCGATTGTGCCATGCGCGTCCATCGGTGGTTTCGAGTTCGATGGCGCGGGAGAAATCGTTGAAAGCCTCGTTTACGCGTCCGGACTGGCGGTAAAGATTGCCGCGGCCGATCAGCGCCACATCATAGCTCGCATTGATCTGCAGGGCGGCGTTGTAATCCTGCAAGGCCTGCTGCTGCTGGCCGGAATTGCGGTAGACGAGCGCGCGGTTGGCATAGGCCTGATAGAAGCGCGGGTTCAGTTGCAGCGCCTTGTTGAAATCCTCGATGGCGCGGCGCGAATCGCCGGCACGGCCATAGGCAGAACCACGGACATTATAGCCCTCCGGATCCTGCGGATTGGCGTTGATAACCGAGGTGAGCGAGGCGATATTTTCCTGCGAGCCCTGTGCGCGGTCAATCCGGAAGACATCGTCGGTCTGGTTGGACGTCGCGCAGCCGGAAAGGCCGGCAAGGACGGTGCAGACGACGAGAGAAACACGAAATCTTTTGTTGTTCTTCAGGGCGACCCGGCGCGTGGAGGCATCGGAGTTTTTCACAACACAGGCATCAACAGCGGTCATTCGGCGTGGGTTCCCTCGCAGGCCGGTCTCACAATCGTTCCCAAGAACATTCTCCGGCCACAAACACAAAGAGCGGCGGCGAATTGATCGCCCCCGCCCAACAACCATTCAAAAACGTCTAAAAGACGGCCTATTAACGGCCTGCACGCGGAGCTGCAACCAGACCTTCGCGCTGTGCACGCTTGCGTGCCAGCTTGCGAACGCGGCGAACAGCTTCAGCCTTTTCGCGGGCGCGCTTCTGGGAGGGCTTCTCGTAATAATCGCGCATTTTCATTTCGCGGAAAATGCCTTCGCGCTGCATCTTTTTCTTGAGAGCGCGAAGCGCCTGATCAACGTTATTGTCGCGGACTAGTACCTGCACGTGAATCCCGTTCCTTTTAACCGGTTATCTTGCTGCGCGAATAAAGGCATTCGCGGGCAAACACAAAATCGTTCGCTGGACCGCTTTGGCCGTGCGATTGGTGACGTGCATTATCAGATCATTCACGGCAAGTCCAGCCGGTAACCCCGCAAACAACCGCTAAAATGCGGAGGGTCCGCCAATCTTCCCGTCATGTCGAAACAAAACCATCGCCGCGTCGCAAAATGGATATTGCCTCCGATGCCGATTTGCCATGTGTATAACATGTGCCGGAGCTATGCTTTCGGCTTCTGGCCGGTTCTTGAGGAGCAGATTGCGAATGCGCAAATATTCCGTTTTTGCCGTGGCGCGCGAGGCGTTGCGGGGTCATAAAGGGTGGGATGCGCAATGGGCGTCGCCCGAGCCGCGTAAGGAATATGACGTCATCATCATCGGCGGCGGCGGCCACGGTCTCGGTGCCGCCTATTATCTGGCCAAGGAACACGGCATCACCAATATCGCGGTGCTGGAAAAGGGCTGGCTCGGCGGCGGCAATACCGGCCGCAACACCACCATCATCCGCTCCAATTATCTCTATGAAGAGAGCATGGACATCTATGAGCATTCCCTGAAATTATGGGAGGGCCTCAGCCAGGATCTCAATTACAACGTCATGTATTCGGCGCGCGGCGTGATGATGCTGTCGCACAATATTCACGACCAGCAGTCCTTCAAGCGACATATCAACGCCAACCGTCTTTACGGCATCGACAATGAGTGGCTGACGCCGGAACAGGCCAAGGCCTATTGCCCGCCGCTAGAAATTTCCGGTAATGCGCGCTATCCGATCAACGGTGCTGCCCTTCAGCGGCGCGGCGGCACGGCGCGCCACGATGCGGTTGCCTGGGGATATGCGCGGGCGGCCTCCGATCGCGGCGTGCACATCATCCAGAATTGCGAGGTTACGGCCATTCGCCGCGGATCGGACGGGGCGGTGACAGGCGTCGAGACCAATCGCGGTTTCATCGGCGCAAAGAAGATCGGCGTTTCCGCCGCCGGTCACTCCTCCGTTCTCATGAAGATGGCGGATGTGCGTGTGCCCCTGCATTCCAACCCGTTGCAGGCGCTGGTTTCGGAACCGCTGAAGCCGATCTTCCCTTGCGTCGTCATGTCCAACACGGTGCATGCCTATATATCGCAGTCCGACAAGGGTGAGCTCGTGATCGGCGCGGGCACCGACCAGTATAATTCCTATTCCCAGACCGGCGGTCTGCAGATCATCACCCACACGCTCGACGCCATCTGCGAACTGTTCCCGATCTTCCGCCGCGTCAAGATGATGCGCCAATGGGGTGGGATCACCGACAACACTCCCGATCGTTCCGCCATTCAGAGCGTGACGCCGGTGCCGAACCTCTTTGTCAATTGCGGTTGGGGCACGGGCGGCTTCAAGGCGACGCCGGGCTCTGCCAACCTGTTTGCGCATCTCATCGCGCGCGGCGAACCGCACCGCCTGGCGGCCGGGCTGACGCTCGACCGTTTCCGCACCGGACGCCTCATCGACGAGGCCGCCGCCGCTGCCGTGGCGCACTGATGCTGGCGGCGGTTCTGCTTTCGGCAAAGATAGGTGTTGCGGCGGCGGTCGTGCCGGCGGGCAATCTCATTCCCGAGGTGGGGGATTTTCGCAGCCAGAAAATCCAGAGAATGCAGGGTGAACGCGACTGGCCGTTCGTGGCAGAAAAAGGCCTGCTTCTCTGCGCGCCAAGCCTGGCGGACAAGCTGGTCTATTTCGTCGGCGAGAAGGAAAATGGCGGACAAGACGAACCCTTCGCGATCGACACCGACATGATGGCGGTTGCCATCATCAATATGGGTCGAGCCTCGGCGCTGAAACCATTCGATAATTTCGAGCAGCTCTTAAAGCGGCTTTCCCCCTTCGTTGCGATGGGAAAGCGGCTATGTGACCAACCCGCCGGAAGCGTCCTTCCGGAAAGTTCTCTTTGAAAGTGGAGCGACGATGCTTCTGATCCATTGCCCTTATTGCCGGGAAGACCGTTCCGAACTCGAATTTCGCTGGGCGGGCGAAGCCCATATCGCCCGGCCGCAAAACATCGCCGATATTTCCGATGAGGCCTTCGCCGAATATTTCTTTATTCGCGACAATGACAAGGGGCTCGTCTTCGAGCGCTGGCGTCACATTCACGGTTGTGGCCGGTTCTTCAACGCCGCCCGCGATTCGGTCAGCGACAAATTCCTGATGACCTACAAGGCAGGCGAACCGAAACCGGATGCCGAGGCGGTCCTTTCCGCGCAAAAGGGAGCTGCGCAATGAGCGGTGATTATCGTATCAAGGGCGCTGGCCGCCTGACACCCGCCAGAACGGCGCGCTTCACCTTCGACGGCAAGATCTATCAGGCGCTGGAAGGCGACACCGTTGCATCGGCGCTTCTGGCAAATGGCGTGCATCTGATCGGCCGTTCGTTCAAATATCACCGGCCGCGCGGTTTTCTGTCCGCCGGCCCGGAGGAGCCGAATGCGCTGATCGACGTCTCGCGCGACAGCATGCGCAAGCAGCCCAACGTACGCGCCACGGTGCAGGATGTGTTCGATGGCGCCATCATCGCTTCGCAGAACCGCTTTCCGTCGTTGTCTTTTGATATCAGCGCGATCAACGACTTCCTTTCGCCAATGTTTGCGGCTGGTTTTTACTACAAGACCTTCATGTGGCCGAAGGCCGCATGGCACAAGATTTATGAACCGATCATCCGTCGCGCCGCCGGTCTCGGCAAGGCGCCGACCGAGCCGGATGCGGATCATTACTCCGGCCGTTACGCCCATTGCGACGTGCTGGTGGCCGGCGGCGGTGTAGCGGGACTTACAGCGGCGCTTGCCGCTGCAAAAACTGGCGCCAGTGTCATTCTGGTTGATGAGAATGCCGAAATCGGCGGCGCGCTGCGTTTCGATACTGGAACGGTCATCGACGGCCTTCCCGGATATGACTGGGCGCAGAAGGTTCTCACTGAACTGAAATCGCTGCCCAATGTGCGTGTTTTGATCCGCACGACGGCTTTCGGTTATTACAACCATAATTTCGTGGCGCTGGCCGAACGCGTAACCGATCACCTCGCCACGCCCGCCAAACACCAGCCGCGTGAAAGACTGTGGCAGGTTCGCGCCAGGAAGGTCGTTCTGGCGGCAGGCGCGATCGAGCGTCATATGGTCTTTGCCAATAACGACCGCCCCGGCATCATGCTGGCCTCCGCCGCCCGCATCTATCTCAATCATTACGGCGTGGCCGTCGGCAATAATGTCGGTGTCTATACCGCTCATGATTCCGCCTATGAGACGGCATTCGATCTGAAAAAGGCCGGCGTCAAGATTGCCGCCATCGTCGATTGCCGCGAGAACCCCGATCGACGGTTGCTGGACGAGGCGCGGGCGCTGGGCATCGAGGTGCTGGCGGGCCACAGCGTTTACGATACGTCAGGGCGGCTTCGCGTTTCTTCCATGAGCGTTGGCCGCAATGGCGGTTCGAACAAGCGCAAGATCGCTATCGACGCGCTCGTCGTTTCGGCGGGCTGGACGCCTTCGGTACATCTCTTTTCGCAATCGCGCGGTAAGCTGAAGTATGATGCGGATAACCAGCGTTTCCTGCCGGATATCCACGTGCAGAACTGCGTGTCAGTCGGGGCCTGCAACGGCACGGACGATCTGGCCGCGCTGATTGCCGAGGCGGCTTCCGCAGGCGGTGGTGCCGTGGAATTCTCCGGCGAGAATGCGCGCGCCTGGACCGGCGGCATGATCGGTGCTGCCGAAGGGGCGGGCGAGGGCACCGGGGTCAAGGCCTTCATCGATTTCCAGCATGATGTCTGCGCCAAGGATATTCGCCTTGCCGTGCGCGAAGGCATGCATTCGGTGGAGCATATCAAGCGCTTCACCACCAATGGCATGGCGTCCGATCAGGGCAAGATGTCCAATATGCACGGGCTCGCCATTGCCTCGGAAGCGCTTGGGCGGGACCTGCCGAAGGTCGGCCTCACCACCTTCCGCCAACCCTATACGCCGGTAACTTTCGGCACGCTCATCAACCATTCGCGCGGCGCGCTGTTCGACCCCACCCGCAAGACGCCGATGCACGATGAAGAGGCGGCAGCAGGCGCCCTCTTCGAGGATGTAGGCAACTGGAAACGCGCATGGTTCTTTCCGCGTGGCGGCGAGGATATGCACGAGGCGCTCAACCGCGAATGCAAGACGGTGCGCGAAAGTGTTGGCGTTTTCGATGCCTCGACACTCGGCAAGATCGAGGTCGTTGGCCCGGATGCGGCGAAGTTCCTGAACCTCATCTACACCAATGCCTGGGACACACTGAAACCCGGCCGCTGCCGCTACGGCATCATGACCCGCGAGGACGGCTTCGTTTACGACGACGGCGTTGTCGGGCGTCTTTCCGAGGACCGTTTTCATGTGACGACGACAACGGGCGGCGCACCGCGCGTTCTCCAGCATATGGAGGACTATCTCCAGACCGAATTCCCCGAGCTGAATGTCTGGCTGACATCGGTAACCGAGCAATGGGCGGTGATTGCCGTGCAGGGGCCGAAGGCGCGTGAGGTGATCGCGCCTTTCGTCGAGGGTATCGATATTTCGCCGGAGGCCTTCCCGCATATGGCGGTGGCCGAAGGCACCTTCTGCGGTGTGCCCACGCGGCTTTTCCGCGTGTCCTTCACCGGTGAGCTTGGCTTCGAAATCAACGTTCCGGCCGATTACGGCGCTGCCGTCTGGACCGCGATCCGCGAAAGGGCCGAAGCCGTGGGCGGTTGCCTCTATGGCACCGAGACCATGCACATATTGCGTGCGGAAAAGGGTTACATCATCGTCGGGCAGGACACGGACGGTACAGTGACGCCTGATGATGCCGGGCTTGCCTGGGCCGTTTCCAAAAAGAAGACGGATTTCGTCGGTATTCGCGGCCTCAAGCGTCCGGATCTGATGCGCTCCGGCCGCAAGCAGCTTGTCGGCCTGAAGACGAAGGATCGCCTGACCGTTCCGGAAGAAGGCGGCCAGATCGTCGTCGATCCGAACCAGCCGAAACCCATGATCATGCTCGGTCATGTCACCTCCGCCTACTGGTCGGAAAATCTCGGCCATTCCATCGCGTTTGCGCTGGTGGCGGATGGCAGGGCGCGCATGGGCGAAACGCTCTATATCCCTCTTGCCGATAAAACTATTGCCGTCGAAGTGACCGATATGGTCTTCCTCGACAAGGAAGGAGCCCGTCTCAATGGCTGACAAGCTTCACGCAAAACGCAAATCCGTGCTTGAGGATTTCCACGGCGGCTCGCGCTTCGTCTCGCTGAAGTCCGCCGCTTCGGCGTCGCGACTGTCGCTGCGGGCAAGGGAAAGTGCCCTGCCTGCCTTGTCGGAGGCGCTTGGTTTCACCCTGCCGACCAGCCCGAAAAGCTCCGTCACATCGGGTCTGCGTTCTGCCCTCTGGATCGGCCCGGACGAATGGCTGGTCATCGATCAGGGCGAAAGCGACCTGATGGCGGCACTCGCCGGCGTTTCCGGTCTGTTTTCGGCAACCGACATCTCCCACCGCAACACGGCCGTCATCGTCTCCGGTCCCGGCGCGGAAGCAGCACTTAATGCCGGTTGTCCGCAGGAGCTATCGCTCGAAAAATTCCCGGTCGGTGCATGCTCGCGCACGGTTTTCGGCAAGGCGGAAGTCGTGCTACTGCGCGTGGCTGACGATACGTTCCGGGTGGAGTGCTGGCGCTCCTTTGCCGAATATGTCGGCGGCCTGTTGCAGGAAGCGGCGCAGGACGTGGCGGTTTAGAGTATCCGTTTTGATTAAGCGGATACTCTAGTTTTTCCATCCCCGCCATTCCACCCATCGGCCATGGAAATCGGCGCGGCCGATTTCCTGCTTCTCGCCGGTCGGCCAGATTTGCAGGGTGATCGCGGCGTTGCCCGGCGTTGTGTCCGCCTCCATTTGCAGGCGGGCAAGCGGGGCATCGGGCGTGGCGTGGGCTCCGGCCTCGGCAATCAATGCCTCGCCCGCCTGTTTCAGCGCATCGGGCAGATATTGCCAGGCGATGGAGTGGTAGACGACATGGGCAGCGCCCGGATGTTGCGTGGCAAGGCGGCGTTTCAGCCAGTCGATTGCGTCGGCCTTTTCGACATGCAAGCCGTTTTCCACCGCAATCCTGAGGGCGGCGGCCGTGCGTTGCAGCCTGTCGGTCTGATCGGCCCAGACATAGGACATCAGCCGCAACCGGTCCTCGGCTGACAACGGATCGAGCGGGTTGAGATCGCAGCCGGCGCGCTCGACGACCTCGACCCGCGTGTCGGGCGGGGCGTTTCCGCGCCATTCCGGCGACATGGACACCTCGGATTGTTCGCCCCATGCGAGATCGCCGAGACGATACTGGTAACGGTCAAATTGTAGATTCAACCCGGCGCTGGCGCCGACCTCTGAAAGGACCAGCGGTTTGTCGAAAAGCTCCGCAATGGAAAGAAAGCCCGGCAGCAGCACGGCGGAACGGCGGACCTCGTTGGTCTGTGGCGGCGATTTCAGCCTTTCGAGGATGAAGCTCGAATGGAAACGCAAAGCACTTGCGCAAGCCTGCCAAAGCGCATCCTCGTTTTCAGGAGCAATATCGACAAGCGGCGCGATCTTATCCTCAATGACAAGCGCGTGCAGGGCGCCGGCCAGCCGCAGGGGCACGGAATCGCCTGAGGGACCAACATCGCCGGGCCAGGACAAAATCATCCTGCCCACTTCCGTCTCGCGGTCCAGCCGCGCCGCCACCGAGCGGCAAAGCCGTGCGGTAAAGGGCGAACCGAGGCTGTCGCAGGCTCTTGCCTGAGCGAGAAACGCATTCCTTACGGCTTCGTCATGCATGCGGTCTTTTCCTTGCCAGGTCTTAGGCCTCTTCCGGTCTATCTTCCGGATTGAACTGCGTGATGGTGGTCCAGCGGGCGGTGAGCGCCGGTTTTTTCTCGTTTTCGATCTCCACCGTCACATCATAGGTCGTCACCAGCATGGCGGCGCCGCGAAAACGCGCCTCGGCCAAAGTGAAACGGCCACGCACCCGTGCTCCGCTTTTGACCGGGGTCACGAAGCGGACGGCGTCAAAGCCGTAATTGATGCCCATGGTCGTTTCGCGAATGCGGGGCAGGGCATCGTAATTCAGCGCCGACAGCAGCGAGAGCGTCAGGAACCCGTGCGCTATGGTGCCACCGAAGGGGCTTTCCGCCTTGGCCCGCTCCGGGTCGCTATGGATAAACTGTTCGTCCAGCGTTGCTTTTCCGAAGGCGTTTATCATCGCCTGGTCGACGGTGATCCAGTCGGAAACGCCCATTTCCGTGCCGACGAGATTTTTCATCTCCGCCAGTCCAATGTCCTTTGCCATGTTACCTCGTTTGGGTTGTCTCGCGGAACTTATAAAGCTGCCGGGGCCAGGCGATCAACCGCGCAGATAAAACACCACCGAGCGGGCCGGTAGGAAGGCGGGGTTGCCGAAATCCGTGCCGATTGCGTGCCAGTCATCGCCGGGCAAAGTAAAGGGCACGATTTCCCGGCTGCGGTTGATGAGGACGGCAAGTTCGGCATCGTTCCCGGTCTCATGGTCCGGAGTGGAGAGCACCATGGCGAATGCTGGTCCGTCCGGTCTTTCCCATTCTTCCACCGTCATTGGTTTGCCGCCAGGGGCAAGCCATGTCACGTCGCCATTGCCGGAGAAAAAGCCGGTTTGCGAAAAGACGCCGAACCGTTTGCGAAGCGCTGCGAGAAACGCCGTGTGATCGATGAGTTCGGGGACAAGCGATGACCAGTCGACCCAGGTGATATCGTTGTCCTGGCAATAGGCATTGTTGTTGCCGTGCTGGCTGCGGCCACCCTCATCGCCGGCGGTCAACATCAATGCGCCGCGGCTGACGAAAAGCGTGGAAAGCAGCGCTTTCACATCCGCAAGGCGGGCAGTAAGAATGGCCGGATCGTCGCTCAGACCCTCGAATCCATTGTTCCAGGAATGGTTTTCATTATGGCCGTCGCGATTGTTCTCGCCGTTTTTTTCATTGTGCTTGTGTTCGTGGCTGACGAGATCGAACAGTGTGAAACCATCATGGGCAGCAAGGAAATTGACGCTTCGGCTTTTCGAACGTCCATGGCGGGAAAAGATCGGCGACGACCCGGAAAGCGCATTGGCCAGCGCGCCGGTCGTTCCCGCGTCGCCGCGCCAGAACCGGCGCATGTCATCACGGGTTCGGTCGTTCCATTCGAGAAAGCTCTCGGGAAAATTGCCGAGCTGATAGCCGCCGGGGCCAATATCCCATGGCTCGGCAATCAGCACGCGATCGTAAAGTACGGGATCGGAATGCATGGCGGCAAGCGTTTCGCTCGCCATGTCGAAACCGTTGGCGGTTCTTCCAAGCACTGGCGCGAGATCGAAACGGAAGCCATCGATACCGGCGTTCAAAACAAAATGCTTGAGCGAATCGACGATGAGCTGGCGCACATAGGGGTGATCGCAGGCAACAGTGTTACCGGTGCCGGTGTCATTGATAAGCACACCCGGTTGTCCCTGCGGGTGGCGGAAGGCGGTGAGATTATCCAGCCCGCGCAACGACAGGATGGAGCCGGCGCTGTCGCTTTCGCCCGTATGATTGAAGACCAGATCGAGAATGACGCCGATGCCTTCCGCATGCAGCGCCGCAACCGTATCGCGCAACTCCCGCACGCCGCCGGGGCAGAGGCGCGGATCGAGCGCCATGAAGCCGACGGGGTTGTAACCCCATGCATTGGAGAGGCCGAGCGGCGGCAGGTGGCGTTCGTCGATCCAGGCGGTGATCGGCATCAGTTCCACCGCATCGACGCCGATTTTTTTCAAATGCGCGACAATGGTGGGATGGGCCAGCGCCGCCACGGTGCCTCTCAGCTTCTCCGGTACCGCAGGATGCAGTTTGGTGAAGGATTTGACCGAAAGTTCGTAAATCAGCCCACCTTCGGCAAAACGTGGCGGCTGGTGCCCGACCGGCTCGTATTGCGACAGGACCGCTTTTGGCATGATCGCACCCGTCTCCTTGCCAAAGGCATACAGTGCCGGATCATGCCGGAACGGCCGGTCTATCTCGGTGGCGTAAGGGTCGAGCAGGAGTTTCGAAGGGTCGAACCACAGGCCGTGTTCGGGGGCATAGATGCCGTCGGCGCGATAGCCGTATCGCGTGCCGGGGCCGGCTTCGGCCACCGTTACACGGTGAATATCGTCCTCACCGCGCGTCATCGGCAAACGGGCCGTCTCTTTTTCGCCCGTTGCGTCGAAAAGGCAAAGGTCGATCCGGGAGGCATGCCGGGAATAGACCGTGAAGTCCGTTCCGTTTTCCGTCCGGGTCGCGCCTTTGGGGAAAACGGATGGTTTCTGCATGATCTGTGTCTCCGGGTGTCGTTTCTCGGATGAGGTGGCCTTTCGGTCACCCCGGAATTCTCAGAGGTGCTGAAACCTCTCTTCCGTCATCCCCGTGGCAAGCCCGAGGATGACGTTGAGCGTGGCGGCAAACTTAGGTAATGACGCTCGGTTCGTTGCGGCCGGTATGGGCCTTGATGCCGGCAATCGTATCGGCAACGGAAATCAGGTCGGCGAGCGCTTCCTGCGTTTCGATGCCGTGACGGGCGGCATCCGGCTCGTAGCGCTCCACATAGAGCCTGAGCGTCGCCCCCGCCGTGCCGGTGCCGGAAAGGCGCAGCACGATGCGCGAGCCACCTTCGAACAGGATGCGGATACCCTGATTCTTGCTGACGGACTGGTCGACCGGGTCGAGATAGGCGAAATCGTCAGCGCTCGCGACCTTGAGATTGCCGTAGCTGGTGCCGGGAAGTGTCGCGAGTTTTTCGCGCAGGGTGGCCACCAGCGTGTTGGCGGCGTCCGAATCCACTTCCTCATAATCGTGGCGGGAATAATAGTTGCGGCCATATTCGGCCCAGTGCCTGGTGACGATGTCCTTCACGCTTTCCTTGCGGGCCGCGACAATGTTCAGCCAGAAAAGCACGGCCCAAAGGCCATCCTTTTCACGCACATGGTTGGAGCCGGTGCCGAAGCTTTCCTCACCGCAGATGGTGACCTTGCCGGCATCCATGAGGTTGCCGAAGAATTTCCAGCCGGTTGGCGTCTCGTACATGCCAAGCCCGAGCTTTTCGGCAACGCGGTCGGCGGCCGCACTTGTCGGCATGGAGCGAGCGATGCCGGAAATGCCGGCGGCATAACCGGGTGCCAGTTTGGCATTGGCGGCGATGATCGCCAGGCTGTCGGACGGGGTGACGAACATGCCCTTGCCGACGACCATGTTGCGGTCGCCGTCGCCATCCGACGCCGCACCGAAATCGGGACCTTCCGGGCTCATGACGTCGTCATAAAGCTCCTTGGCGTGCACAAGGTTCGGGTCGGGATGGTGGCCGCCGAAATCGGGCAGCGGCGTTGCGTTGCGGACCGAGCCTTTCGGTGCGCCGAGGCGCTTTTCGATGATTTCCACGGCATAGGGGCCGGTGACGGCGCTCATGGAATCGACCACGACCTTGAAGCCGCCGGCGATCAAGGCACGGATGGCGGCAAAATCGAACAGCTCTTCCATCAGGGCGGCGTAGTCGGCGACCGGGTCGATCACATCGACCGTCAGCCCATCCACTTTGAAGCTGCCCACCTGGTCGAGATCGATATCGGCGGCGTCCGAAATTTTGTAGCTGTCGATGACCTTCGAGCGGGCATAGATCGCGTCGGTGATCTTTTCGGGTGCTGGACCACCATTGCCGATATTGTATTTGATGCCGAAATCTTCGGTCGGGCCGCCGGGATTGTGGCTGGCGGAAAGCACGATGCCGCCGAAGGCTTTGTATTTGCGGATGACGTTGGAGGCGGCGGGGGTGGAGAGAATGCCGCCCTGGCCGACGAGCACCTTGCCGAAACCGGCAGCGGCGGCCATCTTGATCGCCTTCTGGATGACTTCGCGGTTGTAATAACGGCCGTCGCCGCCGATCACCAGCGTCTGGCCCTCGAAACCTTCAAGTGCGTCGAAGATCGACTGGATGAAGTTCTCGGCATAATTTTCCTGGGCGAAGACTGGCACCTTCTTGCGCAGGCCGGATGTGCCCGGCTTCTGGTCCTGGAAGGGCGTCGTCTTGATGGTCTTGATCATTGTTTCAATGGCCTTTCGAAATAAGCTGGCTGTAGAGCGCGGAATAGAGACCAGCGCTTTTTTCCCAGGAAACATCGGATTTCATCCCGAGTTTCTGCATTTGTGTCCACAGTTTCGGGTCGTTGTAATAACGGACGGTCCGGCGGATCGCCTGTTTCAGACCGTCCAGCGTGTCGGGTGAAAATTGCACGCCGGTCGCCGATTTGCTGGCGATGGCGGCATGGTTGGCGTCGATCACGGTGTCGTTGAGGCCACCCGTGCGGGCAACGACCGGAATGCAGCCGTAACGCAGCGCGTAAAGCTGGGTCAGGCCGCATGGCTCGAAGCGGGAGGGAATGATGATCGCGTCGCAACCCGCCTGCATGAGATGCGACAGCGGCTCGTTGTAACCGACAGCGACGCCGACGCGGCCGTGATGGCGGGATGCCGCCGCCAGGAGCGCGCCTTCCAGCGCCACATCGCCTGCTCCGAGCACCACGAGGCGGCCGCCGAGGGAAACGATCTCGTCCACGGCTTCGGCCATGAGGTCGATGCCCTTTTGCCAGGTCAGGCGGGAAATGACGCAGAAAAGCGGGCTGTCATCCTGGTCGATGCGGAAATGTTCGGCGACCGCCTTCTTGTTCAGCGCGCGGTTCTTCAGGTTGGCGGCGGAATAATTGTCGTGGATCAGATGGTCGGTGGCCGGGTTCCAGACATCGGCGTCGATGCCGTTGACGATACCGTGCAGCACTTCGGTACGGCTGCCGATCACCCCTTCCAGTCCCATGCCGAATTCCGGGGTGAGGATTTCCTCCGCATAGGAGGGGCTGACGGTGCTGAGCGCGGTTGCCGTCTGCAAGCCGCCCTTGAGGAAGCTCACATCGTTATAATATTCGATGCCGTCCATGCCGAAGGCGTGGGCAGGCAATTCGAGCCTGCTGAAGATGTTGGCGCCGAACTGCCCCTGAAAGGCGATGTTGTGGATGGTCAGAAGGCTCGGGATTTCCGGCGTTTCGGCATAACGCATGTAGACGGGCGTCATCGCGGCCTGCCAGTCATGCGCATGCACCATATCCGGCCGCCAGCCGGGGAGAGCACCGGCACCGATGCGCGCTGCGGCCAGCGACAGCGCCGCAAAGCGCTTCCAGTTATCAGGATAATCCTTGCCGGTCTGGCCGAGATAGGGACCGCCGGAACGTTCATAATAGGCCGGTGCGTCGAGGATCAGAAGGTCTAGTCCCTCGTGCCGGACTTCCAGCAGCTCGGCTTTTTCGCCAAGCAGGTCGGCGAACTCGAAACATTTGACGGGGTCCGTCACGGCGGCTTTCACCGCCGGATATCCGGGTATCAATGTGCGCGTCCTGACGCCATAGGCTTCGAGCGCTATGGGGAGCGCGCCGGCAACGTCGGCGAGCCCTCCGGTCTTGATCAGGGGATAGACTTCGGATGAAACCGAAAGGACATTCATGGGCTCTACAGGTCCAGCTTGTCGATCATCGATTGGGTGATAAGGCAAATGCCGTTTTCCGTGCGGCGGAAACGTTTGGCATCCAGTTCGGGGTCTTCTCCTACAATCAGTCCTTCCGGAATGACCACTCCATGGTCGATGACGACGTTGCTGAGCTGGGCGTGACGCCCGATCTTCACACTCGGCAGCACTACGGCATTCTCAAGGCGCGAGTATGAATTGGCCCTGACGCCGGTGAACAGAAGGCTGCGGTTGAGGGCGGCGCCGGAAATGATGCAATCGCCTGACACGACCGACGACACGGCCGAACCGCGACGGTCCTCATCGTCATGCACGAATTTTGCCGGCGGGGTGATTTCCGCATAGGTCCAGATCGGCCAGGACTTGTCGTAGATGTCGAGGTCCGGCACCACATCCGTCAGGTCGATATTGGCCTGCCAATAGGCGTCGATGGTACCGACGTCGCGCCAGTAGGGTCCGTGTTCGAAATCCGAGCGTACGCAGGAATCCGCAAAGCGGTGGGCGACGGCTTTGCCGTGCTGGACGATATAGGGAATGATGTCCTTGCCGAAATCGCGGCTGGAGGTCGGGTCGGCGGCATCTCGGCGCAGTGCTTCCATCAGGAATTTCGTGTGGAAGACGTAGATGCCCATCGAGGCGAGCGCGAAACCCTCGTTACCGGGAATGCCGGGCGGATCGGCCGGCTTTTCGATGAAGTCGATGATCTCGTCTTTTTCATTCACATGCATCACGCCGAAGCCGGAGGCTTCCATGCGCGGCACTTCAAGGCAGCCGATCGTTACATCCGCACCGGAATCCACATGCTGTTGCAGCATGTATTCGTAGTCCATCTTGTAAATGTGGTCACCGGCCAGAATGACCATATATTCGGGCGCATAGGGCTCGATGATGTCGATGTTCTGGTAAACGGCGTCGGCGGTGCCTTCGTACCATTGCGTTTCGGACACGCGCTGCGAGGCCGGCAGAATGTCGAAGCTTTCGTTACGCTCGGGACGGAAAAAGTCCCAGCCGCGTTGCAAGTGGCGGATGAGGGAGTGCGCCTTGTATTGCGTGGCGACGCCGATGCGGCGAATGCCGGAATTCAGCGCATTCGAAAGTGCAAAATCGATGATGCGCGCCTTGCCGCCAAAATAAACGGCGGGTTTTGCCCGGCGGTCCGTCAATTCCTTCAGGCGGCTTCCTCTTCCACCTGCGAGGACATAGGCCATTGCATCACGCGCCAGGGGCTGAACTCTTTTTTCCGACATGGTGTCCTCCCGTTCTGTCTGTCAGTTTTCCGGTTCGAGCATGATCGTTGCCAAGGGCGGCAGGACGAGCATCGCCCCGATTTTCCCGCCGGCATTGACCGCCTGAACACGTCCGCCATTTCCCTTGCCGCTGCCGCCGTAAATTTCGGCGTCGGTGTTGAGAATCTCCCGCCACCGCCCCGCAACGGGAAGCGGCACATAATAGTTTTCCCGGTAGACCGGGGTCAGATTGCAGATGACCGCCACCGGCTTTTCGCCGGGCGCCGAGCGCAGCCAGGCGAAGACGGAATTCTCGTGATCGTCGACCACCAGCCATTGAAAGCCTTCGGGTTCACAGTCACGGGCGTGCAATGCGGCTTTCGAACGGTAGGTGAGGTTGAGATCGCGCACGAGGCGGCGCATGCCCTCATGCATCGGATATTGGCGAAGGTTCCAGTCGAGCGATCCCTTTTCGCTCCATTCGCTCCACTGGGCGAACTCCTGCCCCATGAACAGCAGCTTCTTGCCGGGATAACCCCACATGAAGCCGTAATAGGACCGGAGATTGGCGAATTTCTGCCAGTCGTCGCCGGACATTTTGGCGATCAGCGATCCCTTGCCGTGCACCACCTCGTCATGGGAAAGCGGCAGCACGAAATTTTCGGTGAAGGCATAAAGAAGCCCGAAGGTCAGTTCCTGATGGTGGAACTTGCGATGCACCGGCTCACGCGAGAAGTAACTCAGCGTGTCGTGCATGAAGCCCATGTTCCATTTGAAGCCGAAACCGAGACCGCCCTCATGGACCGGATGGGACACTTTCGGCCAGGAGGTGGATTCTTCTGCGATGGTCATGACGCCCGGATGGGTGCCGTAAACGAGCGAATTCATCTTCTGCAGGAAGCGGACGGATTCAAGGTTCTCGCGCCCGCCATATTCGTTGGGGATCCACTCGCCTTCCTTGCGGGAATAATCGAGATAGAGCATCGAGGCGACCGCATCGACGCGCAATCCGTCGAGATGGAATTTCTCGGCCCAATAAAGCGCGTTGTTGACGAGGTAGGACAATACCTCGAGGCGACCGAAATTGTAGATCGCCGTATTCCAGTCGGGATGAAAGCCCTGACGCGGATCTTCATGTTCGTAAAGCGCTGTCCCGTCGAACCAGCGCAGGCCATGTTCGTCGGTCGGAAAATGCGCGGGAACCCAGTCGAGGATCACCCCGATGCCGACCTTGTGTGCGCCATTGACGAAACGCGCAAAGCCTTCCGGATCGCCGAAACGAGCGGTCGGAGCGTAAAGGCCGGTCGTCTGGTAGCCCCAGGAAGGATCATAGGGATGTTCGGTAATCGGCAGAAACTCGATATGGGTGAAGCCCATATCTGTGCAGTAGGGAATGAGCTGGGCGGCCAGTTCATCCCAGCTTAAGAACGTGCCGTCCGCGCGGCGTTGCCAGGAGCCGGCATGGACCTCGTAAATGCTGATCGGCTGGCGGCGCTGGTCCACCTGCGCCCAATGTTCCCGGTGGGCCTGATCTTCCCATTTCTGCGCCAGTTCCGGCGTGGTAACCGAAGCGTTCTTCGGCCGCAATTCGCCACGCCGCGCATAGGGGTCGGCCTTCAGCGGCAGAAGCTCGCCGTTGGCGCCGAGGATTTCGAACTTATAGGCGCAGCCGGCATAGACATCAGGTGCGAAGATTTCCCAGATACCCGTATCCTTGCGGAAGCGCATCACATGCCGGCGGCCGTCCCAATTGTTGAAATCGCCGACGACGGAGACGCGCTTCGCATTGGGTGCCCAGACGGCGAAGTGGAAACCTTCGACGCCCTCAAGCTTGAGCGGGTGAGCGCCCATCTTGTCGAACAGCCTCAGATGCGATCCCTCACGGACGAAATAATCGTCCATGGGACCGAGAACCGGACCGAAACTGTAAGGATCGGTCACCGCCCATTCGGCATCGTCACGGCATGCCCGGTAACGCACCGGCTGGCGCGAGGCCAAACCGACAGGGCCTTCGAAAAAGCCCTCCGGATCGAGCCGTTTCAACTCGCCGATGAAATTTCCGTCGAGTGTGAGGACGGACACTTCTTCGGCCCCGGGGATGAAACAGCGCGCGGAAAACCCTTCCGGCGTTTCGTGAACGCCGAGAAGGGCAAAGGGGTTGGAATGCAAACCGCTCTTGATCGCCTCGATTTCAGCCTTCGTGACAGCACCAGTCTTTTTCTCTTCGGCCGAATTGAGCGGTTTTTTCATCAGGCTCTCCAGATATCGGTGGCATATTGCCGGATCGTCCTGTCGGACGAGAACCAGCCCATGCGCGCCGTGTTACGGACTGTTTTCGCATACCAGCTTTCCGGATCGCTCCAGATCGCGTCCACCTTGCGCTGTGCATTGGCATAGGCGTCGAAGTCTGCGGCGACCATGAACCAGTCGCTGTTGTAAATACCGTCGATCAGGCCGGAAAAGCGCGAGCGATCGTCCGGCGAAAACACGCCGGAAGCGATGGACGACAGCGCCTGCGACAGTTCTGCGGACTGTTCGATGATCGCACGGGGATTGTGACCATCGGCCCGCGCCCTTGACACCTCTTCCGCCGTCATGCCGAAGATGACGATATTGTCCTCACCGACATGTTCGAGCATTTCAACATTCGCACCATCCAGCGTGCCGATGGTGAGCGCGCCGTTCAGGGCGAACTTCATGTTGCCGGTGCCCGAGGCTTCCATGCCCGCCGTGGAGATCTGTTCGGAAAGATCGGCGGCGGGAACCATGATTTCCGCAAGCGAAACGTTGTAGTTCGGAATAAACACCACTTTCAGAAGCCCGCGCACGGCCGGATCGTTGTTGATGACCCGGGCAATATCATTGGCAAGCTTTATGATCAGCTTCGCGTTGTGATAACTCGGCGCCGCCTTGCCTGCGAAGAACTTAACGCGCGGTACCCATTCCAGTTCCGGGTGGGAGCGGATCTGGTCGTACAGCGCCACCGTTTCGATAAGGTTCAGAAGCTGGCGCTTGTATTCGTGGATGCGCTTGATCTGGATGTCGAACATGGCAGATGGGTCGATGCGGATGCCCATGCGTTGCGCCACCGTATTGGCGAGGCGCACCTTGTTCAGACGCTTCACTTCGGCGAATTTCTCGCGGAAACCGGCATCTTCGGCGAAGCGGTCGAGCGGGGTGAGTTTTTCCGCGTCATCGAGGAAATCGTCACCGATCGCTTCCCGGATCAATCCCGTCAGGCCGGGATTGCACTGCATCAGCCAGCGGCGGGGCGTGATGCCGTTGGTCTTGTTGTTGATGCGTTCGGGATAGAGGCTGTGCAGGTCGGCGAAGACCGTTTCCTTCATCAGTTCGGTGTGAAGCGCCGACACACCGTTGATGGAATGCGAGCCGATGAAGGCAAGGTTGCCCATGCGCACGCGGCGCTCGCCGTTTTCGTCGATCAGCGAGATGGAGCGGATCTGCTGATCCGGCATCTTCTTTTCCTTGCGGGCGTAGACAAGCGTATTGGCGTTGATCGCGTAGACGATCTGCATGTGCCTCGGCAAAAGACGCTCGAGCAGCGGCACCGGCCAGCTTTCCAGCGCTTCGGGCAGAAGCGTGTGGTTGGTGTAGGAGAAGGTGCCTTGCGTAATCGTCCAGGCTTCGTCGAATTCCAGGCCATGGACATCACACAGCAGGCGCATCATTTCGCAGATTGAAATGGCCGGGTGCGTGTCGTTGAGCTGGATCGAAACCTTGTCGGGCAGCGAGGTGAAATCCGGATATTGCTGCAGGTGGCGGCGCAGAATGTCCTGCAGGGAGGCGGAGGAGAAGAAGAATTCCTGCCGCAGGCGCAGTTCCTGGCCGGCCGACGTCGCATCGGCGGGGTAGAGTACACGCGTGAGGCTTTCCGCCTTGTTGCTTTCTTTCAGCGCACCGATGTGGTCGCCGGCATTGAAGGCTGCCAGCAGAATAGGGTCGATCGGCTGGGCCGACCACAGGCGCAATGTGTTGACCCGGGTGCCGCGCCAGCCGACGACCGGCGTGTCGTAGGCCATGGCGATCACGCGTTCGGCCGGTTTCCAGACGAAACGCTGCGGCTCTTCATATCCGCCGATGGTTTCGACCGATCCACCGAAGCCGATTTCATAGGAGCTTTCGCGGCGTTCGAACTCCCACGGATTGCCGTGTGCAAGCCAGGTTTCCGGCAGTTCCACCTGCCATCCGTCCGCCATCTGCTGGCGGAAGAGGCCGTGTACATAACGAATGCCATAGCCATAGGCGGGAATGTCGACCGTCGCCATGGATTCCATGAAACAGGCGGCGAGACGGCCGAGGCCGCCATTGCCGAGTGCCGCATCCGGCTCCAGCCCGGCGATGACATCAAGATCGACGCCGAGGGAGGAAAGCGCATCCTTGATCTCCTGCATCAAGCCGATATTGGAGATCGCGTCGCGCATCAGGCGGCCAATCAGGAATTCCAGCGACAGGTAATAAACGCGCTTGGAGTTGTTGGCATACGCCTTGCGGGTCGAGGCCATCCACTTGTCGATGATACGGTCGCGGACGACGAGAATGGTGGCGGTCAGCCAGTCGTGCGGCTTGGCGACCTTGACGTCCTTGCCGATGCGGTAGGTGAGGCGCTCGATGATTTCCGCCGCCATGATTTCCGGGTTGGAACTGCGCGGGGCGGGGCGGGGAAGATCGGCGGCGTTTAGATTATTGATCATTGGTCGGTCAGCACCTTGGTGGGAGGAGAGGGTCTGATGAGGTCGATCCGGTTTGCCTTTGCTGATGCCAGTTTATGCATCGATACGGAGGCGTGGCAACAGCATTTTTGGTGGAAAATTGAATAGCTTAGCGTAATGAAAAATAAGACTTTTTCCTCAGCACCCCAAGGGTTGCCGAAGGCATTGCGCGCCCTGCGTGCGCCGTTCTTGAACGGGGTTGCGTGATACTTGCGATGCTGGACATCGTTCATGAAAGGGAGAGGGGCTGCAACACTTCTGAATGGTTCACCGGTCCTGAAATCTGTTTCGGTCTATCGGCTCACACACTAGCCTTCGCGGCGAAGAAAATTCAATGAAAATAAACGAGGTGGCGCCAAACGCTGCACGAGCCAGTGGCGGCTACGGTGTGGAACCGGCCCTCGATCATAATGAAATACCCGTTATGCCGGAAAAAAAGGTTCCGTCGTCATTTCGCCGGCGCGTATCGTCACACGGGTATTCGGCAGAACGGCGCACCAGGGCGCGCAATCGAAGGAAAAGGGTTCCGAACTGAGCGCGATGCCCTCATCGAGTCCGCGCCAGTAAAGCGTCGGTGGCTTGTCATCGCTTGACCAGCGGAAGGCGTGCAGGCAATCGCCATCCATCAACACGGCGCTGAATCTCAGGGCCAAAGATACGCCCGCCGAGATCATCTTTTCCTGGCAGAGGCGCAACGCGGTGGAAATGGCACGGACCGGGTCTGCATCGAGGCCGTGGCCGGCGGCGATCAGGAAGATGGCTTCGCTGTCGCCGGTGCCGCGCCGGGATGCATAGATATCGTCGGGAATGAGGGAATCAATATCGCGCCTGATCTGCTCGTAACCGCCGATCTGGCCGTTATGCATGAACAGATATTGCCCGCGTGCGAACGGATGGCAATTGGCGCGGGATACTTCGCCTGATGTGGCGGAGCGGACATGGGCCATGAACATGCCCGAGCGAAGCTGATGGCAAAGCGCGGCCAGATTGGCGTCGGACCAGGCGGGTCTGGTATCGCGAAAAACGCCGGGCGTTCCCCGCTCGCCATACCATCCAAGGCCGCAACCGTCGCCATTGACGACGGTTTTCGCTTCCCTCGCGGCCATGGACTGGCTGACCAGCGATGCTTCCGGCTCGATCAGAAGACTGTCGAGCCAGACAGGTTTACCGGAATAGGCAAAGAGGCGGCACATTCATGCGGCTCTGTTCAGGGCCTTGCTTCCGAGCGCGAAGCCGACAGCGGCCTTCGCATGAATGGCGGTCGAATCGTAGCCCGGCAAAGGCAGGGCGTCGGGATCGATCAGCAGGGAAATTTCGGTGCAGCCGAGAATGACGGAATCGACGCCGAGCGCACGGGCTTTCTCGATGACCGACAGATAGCGCTCGCGCGAGCACGACTTGATCTCGCCCTGGCACAGCTCCCCGAAGATGATATCGTGGATGGCGGCCCTGTCGTCCGCATCCGGCACAACCACATCGACGCCATGGCGGCGCATGCGATCGGTGTAGAAGCCGTGTTCCATCGTGTAACGGGTGGCGAGCAGAAGCGGCTTGCGGCGTCCGTCCGCCTTCAATGTGGCGGCGGTTTCATCGATGATGTCGATCAGGGCGACGCCCGACATTTTTTCAACGGTTTCTGCAACGAGATGCATGGTGTTGGTGCAGATCAGCACGCAATCCGCACCGGCCGTGGCAAGGCGTGCGCCGGCAGCACCCAGAAGCGCGCCAGCCTCATCCCAGCGGTCGGCCTTCTGAAGGGCGACAACTTCAGAAAAATCGAGCGAATGCATGACGATGTCTGCCGAAACCAGCCCGCCGCGGCTATCGCGCACGGCCTCGTTGATCATCCGGTAATAGGTTGCAGTGGATTCCCAGCTCATGCCGCCGATAAGGCCGATCCGTTTCATCACAGTTCCCTTTTTCAAATTTGATTGAAAACAAGAATGCCATTGCCGCGATGAAAACGGCGCGCGTTTTTCGGGGCGTTTGGAGATAGTTTTGCAAACTATCCGCGTTATCTATGAAAAATACGCAAATTTCTTGCGTCATTGTCGTAACAGGTGCATTCTTGACGGATGATTGATGACCGAGACCGCCGAATCCTTGCGATTCTCCAGGAAAATGCAGAAACGCCGCTCGCCGATATCGCGGATGAAGTGTCGCTATCGCTTTCCGCCTGTTCGCGCCGCATCACGCGGCTACGTTCGGAAGGATATGTAACGGGCACGATGGCGCTGCTCGACCGGCGGAAAATCAACCTGCCGACCACGGTTTTCCTGCTTGTGAGAACCGGCCTGCATGCCGAGGATTGGCTGGACCGGTTCCATGCCGCCGTCAGCACCATACCGGAGATCGTCGAGGTTCACCGGCTGACCGGGAATTTCGATTATATTCTGAAACTGGTGCTGCCGAATGTCGAATATTACGACACGATCTACAAACAGATCCTGAGGCGGGTCGAGCTTTACGACATGTCCGCCTATATCTCGATGGAGACGGTGAAGCTGTCGTCTTCCTTGCCGACGACACATATCTGACAGGGTCCGTTTGGCTTTTCAGCGCGCCGCTTCGAAACGGAAACCGAAGCGGAAACTCCGCGTCTCACTCGGCTGGAGGGTGAGCGCAGCGGCAAGCCCGGGCTGATTGAAGGCGTTGGTGGGCGTTTCAACGGGTTCGAGCGCGATGGATTTTCGTCTGTCGCGGGCAAGCGTATCGCCGGTAAAGACATGCATGTGGCCACGCTCCTGCCAAACCGTCAGGCTCGATCCGTCCTGCCGGTTCTCCATCCGCGTCTCGTAAAGCCCGTTTTCAGATGCGATCAAATCGGTGAAGCAAACATCGAGCACATGGCTGGCGAGCGGTGCGGCGGAAAGAAACGTCGCGTCATCGCGTTTGAGAATGCCTGCCTGCCCGTTGGGCAGCGGTATCAAATCTGCGTCCGTCTCGATTGCCGTTCGCGACGGGAGCGTCAGATGGAGATCGTCGATGGACACCAGGCCAGGCAGCCGGAAATAAGGGTGCCAGCCGGCAGCAAAGGGCAGCGGCCGATCATCGCCATTGATGCCGCGTATGTCGATGGTGACCGCGTGGCCGGAGAACTGGTATTCCACCTCGATCGCAAGATGGTAGGGATAACCCTTGAAGTCGCTGGGCGATATCTCCGTCCGGAAGACGAGGACATGCGCTTCGTTTTCCTCGAAAGACCGGTCCAGGATAAAGGGCAGGGCGCGGGCAAATCCGTGGAAGACGAGGTCTTCATGGGCAAGCACCGGCTCGATGCGATGCATTTCCACGCCGAAGCGGAACTGGCCATCCGGGATGCGATTGGTGAAGGGCGCGAGAATGCCGTTTCTTACACCGTTTTGTGACTGCAATTCCGCGGGCGTCGAATATCCGTCGACAAGATTTTCGCCTTCATTGCCATCTGCAAGCAGTGGTCGCCAGTTGAGAAGGGTCGCCCCCTCGTAAGCGATCTCGGCGCTGAAATCCTTGCCATGAATGGTGAGACCGGCAATTCCCGCGCCTGTCGTGGAGGTGGTCATCGGGAAATGGTCCTTTGCATGCGTATGTCTGCGGTGATCTGGTCGGCCGCTCCGCCGATTCGCCAGATCATCCTCGCTGCGGGAACATTTCGCAATGGCCAGCGTGGCGGAAATCAGTCCGGAAAGGTCCGCTTCGCGCCGCTGAAAAATTCCATCAGCGCGGCCTGATCCTCACCGCCCAGTCCCGCCGCCGTCAGCATGCGGTGCACCTCGGCGCAAACCGCTGTCAACGGCATGGCGGTATTGGTGCGTCGGGCCAGATCCTGCGCGCCGTTCAGGTCTTTGACCATGTTATCGATGCGGCCGGTGCGGCGGTAATCCTTCGCCACATACCTTGGCATATATTCCTGAAGGATGGCGCTGTCGGCCCTGCCACCCTTCAGCGCCTGCGGGATTTTGGCGGCATCGACGCCCGCATCCAGCGCAAGCTGCGTCGCTTCCGCCACGGCAAGGAAGTTCAGCCCGCAGAGAACCTGGTTGATGAGCTTCGTCGTCTGGCCAGCACCGCTAGGCCCCATATGGGTATAGTTGCTGGCGACATGCCGCAGCACGCGATAGGCATCGGCCACATCCGTTTCCGTGCCGCCGGCCATCAGTGTCAATTGCCCGACAAGCGCCTTGGGCGCACCGCCGGAAAGCGGGCTGTCCACCCAGCGCAGCCCCTTTTCGGCAGCGTCGGCCGCCAGTTCCTTCGTCGCCTCCGGATCGATGGAGGACATGTCGATGATCAGCGTGCCGGGCCTTGCGCCCGCCGCCACGCCATCCTTGCCAAAGACGGCCAGCCGGACGATTTTCGGTGAATTGAGGCTGAGGATCACCACATCGGCGACCGAAGCCGCTGCCGCTGCGGTGCTTGCGCTCTGAGCGCCGAGGCTGGTGAGAACCGCCACCTTTTCCGGGTCCAGGTCGAAAACCGTCAATTCATTGGCGGTCTCGATCAGCCGCGTGCCGATCGCTCCGCCCATGGCGCCTGCGCCGATCAACGCGATTTTGTTCTTCTCGGTCATGGTGCTCACGGTCTCCTCCCAAAGCGTCGTGGTTGCGGCGTCTTCAAAGCGAGGCGGTGATGCCGCCGTCGACGTAGAGAATATGTCCGTTCACGAAAGACGAGGCATCGGACGACAGGAAAATGCAGGCGCCGACGAGCTCTTCGACCTTGCCCCAGCGGCCGGCCGGTGTGCGTTTCTCAAGCCATGCCGAGAAGGTCTCGTCAGCCACCAGAGCTGCGTTGAGCGGCGTGTCGAAATAACCCGGCGCAATGGCGTTGCACTGCAGGCCGTATTTGGCCCAGTCCGTCGCCATGCCTTTCGTCAGATTGCCGACAGCGCCCTTAGTGGCGGTGTAGGGCGCGATGCCGGGACGGGCGAGCGCTGTCTGCACGCTGGCAATGTTGATGATCTTGCCGCGTCCACGGCCGATCATGTGGCGCGCGACGGCTTGGCCTGCGTGAAACACCGAGGCAATGTTGGTCTGCAACAGGCGCTCGAAGGCGTCAGCCGGAAAATCCTCCAGCGGCGTGCGGTGTTGCATGCCGGCATTGTTGACCAGAATATCGATAGGGCCGACTTCCGCCTCGAAACCGTCGATGGCCTTGCGCACCGCTTCATGATCGGTGGCGTCGAAGGCGAGCGTTTTGGCGCCCTTGATGCCGGCGGCGGCTGCCTTCAGCTTCGCTTCGTCGCGGCCATTCAGCACCACTTCGGCCCCGGCCCCCACCAGCCCTTGCGCCAGCGCGAAGCCGATGCCCTGGGAAGAACCCGTGATCAGGGCGCGGCGGCCGGAAAGATCGAACAAATTAAGGCCCACTGTTTCCTCCAGTCTCTCGACAATGCTTTTATGTCAGTATATGTTATCGATAACATTCATCCCTTTCAGACGTGAATGTCAAGGCTTAAACACCCGGTTTCGGTACGGACCGGGCGCGTGAGGAGGCTGCAAGGCGCGCAAATGCGCGGCCGGCGGTACTGATTGGGATGCGGATTGTCTTGTCGCGCCGGACAGGCGTGATGTCGAACGGAGATATTTATGAGAGCGATTGTCGCCCATGGGGCAAAGGATGTGCGCATCGAGGAGCGGCCCGAGGAAGCGCCGGGGGCGGGAGAGGTGCGCCTTCGTCTGGTCCGGGGTGGAATTTGCGGCAGCGATCTTCACTATTACAATCACGGCGGCTTCGGCGCGGTGCGGCTTCGCGAACCCATGGTGCTGGGGCATGAGGTCTCCGCCATTGTCGAGGAACTCGGCGAAGGCGTCGAGGGTCTGAAGGTCGGCGGTCTGGTCGCGGTTTCGCCGTCCTGCCCGTGCAGAACCTGCCGCTTTTGCCAGGAAGGCCTGCACAATCAGTGCCTCAACATGCGCTTTTATGGCAGCGCCATGCCGTTCCCGCATATTCAAGGCGCTTTCCGCGAGGTTCTCGTGGCGGATGCCTTGCAATGCGTTCCGGCCGACGGCCTGACCGCCGGCGAGGCGGCAATGGCGGAACCGTTGGCGGTAACGTTGCATGCCACCCGCCGCGCCGGGGATTTGCTGGGAAAATGCGTTCTCGTCACCGGTTGCGGCCCCATCGGCATTCTCTCCATTCTTGCTGCGCGCCGTGCCGGTGCCGCTGAAATTGTCGCGACCGACCTTTCCGATTTCACACTCGCCAAGGCGCGAGAGGCGGGCGCGGATCGCGTCATCAACAGCAAGAATGAACCCGATGCGCTTGCCGCTTATGGCGCGAACAAGGGGACCTTCGACGTTCTCTACGAATGCTCGGGTGCCGCCGTTGCACTTGTGGGTGGAATTGCGGCGCTCAGGCCACGCGGTATCATCGTTCAACTCGGGCTTGGCGGCGACATGAGCCTGCCGATGATGGCGATCACCGCCAAGGAGCTGGATCTGCGCGGCTCTTTCCGTTTTCATGAGGAATTCGCGACCGGCGTCGAATTGATGCGCAAGGGGCTGATCGACGTTAAGCCGTTCATCACCCAGACTGTCGATCTCGACGACGCCATCTCGGCCTTCGAATTCGCCTCCGACCGCAGCCGCGCCATGAAAGTGCAGATCGCTTTTTCGTAAGCGTTATTTCCGAATGCGAGAGTGCGGATGTTTTGATCGGTGGCGGATTATTCCGTCGCCGATTTTTTATGCGCGACTTTTCCGCTCATGACAATTCGTCGGCGATGTTATCGATATCATGATCCGTTTCAGAGAGTGCTGGACGGATCCGACCTCAGGTCACTAGACGGCATCTCAACCGATTGCACATTTTGACGCAGGTCAAAAAGGTGATTTGTCGTCAGACGTTTTTTGCTTTATCGAAATTTCAGAAATTACTGAAAATACAGGAAGCACAGAAATGCCGGCTAATCTTTCCCCGCTCGTTCAGTCCTTCGTGCTACATTTCGGCGAGATGGGCAGCCGCTGGGGCATCAACCGCACGGTCGGTCAGGTCTATGCATTGCTTTACATATCGCCGCAGCCGCTCTGCGCGGACGACATCGTCGAGGCGCTCGGCATTTCCCGTTCGAATGTGTCGATGAGCCTGAAGGAACTTCAGGCGTGGAACCTTGCAATTCTCAAGCATTTCCCCGGCGACCGACGCGATTTTTTCACGACACCGGAGGATGTCTGGCAAATTCTCCGCACCCTTGCCGAGGAGCGCAAGAAGCGCGAGATCGACCCGACACTCAGCGTGCTTCGCGAAATCCTTATGGAGACGCCGGAGAACGAAGAGGAGCGGCATGCGCAAAAGCGCATCGATGAGATGAAAACGCTGATCGAGCAGCTCACCGGCTGGTATGACGATGTGAAGAGGCTGGAAACGGAGAGGCTGGCGTCACTGCTGGCGCTCGGCTCGAAAGTCACGAAGCTGCTGGAGGCCAAGGACAGGATCGTCTCTCTCGGCAGACCCCGTGGCACGAAGGGCAAGTGAGGAGATTGGCCGTGAGCATGTCCCCACACATTCGTCACTCGGCCGATGGCGCAGACTGTCCCGCGCCTGAAACGGTTCCGCCCAGCGCGGCGCGGCAGCATTTCTTCGGGAACGCCTCCGGTGAAAAGGGGGTTGGAAAAGCGGAAATGACAAAGGCACCGGCGGTGGGAAGATCGGTTGCGCTACTGCATGTGCTGCCGGCTCTGCTCTGGCTGCCGCAGGCGGGTTTGCTGGCCTTTTCGGTCGGAAAAATCGCTGACGGGGAACCGGTGATAGCGATCCTGCCGGCGGCTGTCGCTGTCCTCATTCTCGGCCTCGTCAAGGCATGGCTGGAAAGGATCGCGGCGAGACTGTCGTTTCGTGCTGCACGCGTCGCCCTTTCGCGGCGGCGGCTGGAAGCGCTTCATGCCGTGGCGAAGGTGTCGCCGCTCGATCTGTCGCGTACGGCATCCGGCGAAGCGGCAAGCGTTATCGCCGAGGCAGCGGAAGCGCTGGTACCCTATCTTTCAAGGTTCCAGCCGGCGCGGATGAAGGCCACCATCGTTCCCTTGGTTTTCGTACTGGCGATCCTGCCGTTCACCTGGGTCGCGGCGCTGGTGCTGCTGCTCTCCATGCCGACCATTCCGCTTTTCATGGCGCTGATCGGCTGGCAGGCGAAGGCCGCGAGCGAAAAGCAGCTGGCCGAGACCGGCAACATGAATGCTTTCCTGCTCGATCGCCTGCGCGGGCTGGAAACGATCCGCGCACTGGAGGCCGTCGATCTGACAGCCGGACGCCTGCGCACCGATGTTGAAAACCTGAAGAAGCGGACCATGGCGGTGCTGCGGATCGCCTTCCTGTCCTCGGCGGTGCTGGAGCTTTTCGCAGCACTCGGGGTTGCCATGACAGCGGTTTATATTGGTTTCCATCTGCTCGGTTTTCTCAATTTCGGTGCTTGGGGCGAGAAATTGACGCTGGCCGAAGGACTGTTCGTCCTGCTTCTGGCGCCCGCCTTTTTCGAGCCTCTGCGGGAACTCTCGGCAGTCTGGCACGACCGTGCATCCGGCGAGGCAGCACTTGGCGCGCTTGGCACATTGACGCGGTGTGGCACGGCCATCGTGGGCGAGGGTAAGGATGTCGTCTCCGCCCCATTCCCGGTGCCGGGTCTGGTGGAGCTGGATAATCTCTCCTTCGCCTATCCGAATGCTCCGCCCGTCATTCGAAATCTAAATCTTACGGTCCAGCCGGGCGAGACAGTTGCTATTCTTGGGTCTTCCGGTTGTGGTAAGTCCACTGTACTCTCCTTGATCGCTGGGTTGGTCGAGGCTGGCAGCGGCGAAATAAGGATCGGCGGCGTAAAGCTCGATCATGCGAGTGCCGATGGACTGCGCAAGACAATCGGCTGGGTCAGCCAGAAGCCGTTCTTTTTTGCCGGTTCGCTGAAGGCGAATATTCGCTTTGGCCGTGTCAGCGTCAGCGAGGGCATGGTCGAGGAGACGCTGAGCCACACCGGGCTGGACACATTATCGGAAGCACGCCGGCATCTGCCGATCGGAGACGGCGGTTATGGCATTTCGGGCGGGGAGGCGGTGCGCCTCGCCATTGCGCGTGCTTTCGCCGATCCCGCAACGCAGCTTGTTCTGGTCGATGAACCAACGGCGCATCTCGACCGCGAGACGGCTGCGCTCGTCACGGAAAACCTGCTGAAACTCGCAAAGGGCAGGACATTGATCGTCGCAACCCATGATCCTGTGCTCGCGGCACGCATGGACAGGGTCGTGGATATGACGACGATCCATTCGAGGGGGCAGTCATGATCGCGCGTTTGGCCGCATTGAAACCTGTCATTGCCCTGTTCTGGACGGCGCGTCGCGGCATGCTGCTTGCCGGAGCGGCGCTGGCGGCAACGACGGTGCTGGCGGGCATCGGTCTTCTCGGGGTTTCCAGCTGGTTCATTACTGCGACGGCGATTGCCGGTCTTCTGCCCGTAACGGCGTTTGCGTTTGATGTTTTTGCGCCATCTGCAGCGATCCGTCTTTTGGCGCTGTCGCGCACCGCCGCCCGTTATGGCGAACGCATGAGCACCCACGAGGCGACGCTTTCTGTGTTGGCGGCGCTTCGGGAAAAGCTGTTTCGGGGTTTCGCGGTCACCCAGGCGGCGAAACATCTGGAAGCGAGGCCCGCCCGCCTGCTGAACCGGCTGACTGCGGATATCGACGCGCTGGACTCGCTCTATCTTCGCGTGCTGGTTCCCGTAGCCGTCGCGGTCCTCGCCGCGATTGCGACAGGCATCGGGCTTGCCTTCCTCGATCCACTTGCAGGCGTTCTGGCTGCGACCTTTCTTATAGCGGCGGGGCTCGGCATTCTGGTACGATCGGCGTTGCGGGCGGAAAAATTTTCGCGCCGCCGGGCAATCGGGCTTGAAGCGCTTCGCGCCCGCACGGCGGATCTCGTCAACGGGCAGGTGGAATTGCTGACGACCTCCCGTCTCTCCGCGCAGGTTGCGGAGGTGGAGCGTGCCGACGATTATCTGCTTGCCTGTGACGATCGCTTGAACCGCATCGAAACGAATGCCGGCTTTTCCTTCGGTATCTCTGCGGCAGTCCTTTTGAGTGTGACCCTTCTCGGCATGGCATGGCTCGCGGAACAGGGAGCGATCGACGCGCCAGCCGCAGCCCTCGGTCTGTTCGTCTGTTTCGCCGCGCTGGAACCTTTCACGGCGCTCCGCCGTGGTGCAATGGAACTCGGACGCACGCTTTTTTCGGCAAGGCGCATCGCGCCGCGTCTTTCTGCCGAGGCTGCGGACCGCCATCCGCTCTTGCCTGCTTCGGGCATGGCGGCTGAGCTTCATGGCGTGCGGCTGGAGCGGGACGGCAACGAAAATCCGGTCCTGACAAATATCGACCTTGCAATTGCCGCCGGAGAAACGGTCGCGATCGTCGGGCCGAGCGGCGCGGGCAAGACCAGCCTCATCCAGCTTCTGGCGGGCGAATTGCAGCCGGTGGCGGGCACGGTCAGCGCTTTGCCCTCATGCCTCATGACGCAGCGAAGCCAGCTTTTCCGAGATAGCATCGCCGACAATCTGCGGCTGGCGAAACCGGCAGCGATCGAGCGCGAATTGTGGGATGCCTTACATGCCGCAGGCCTTGGCGAACACGTCAAAACCCTGGCCGCCGGACTAAACACTAAGCTTGGCGAGGCCGGGCAGGGTCTCTCCGGCGGTCAGTCGCGGCGGCTCGCCCTTGCCCGTTTCCTGCTGCGTGACAAACCGCTCTGGCTTCTCGACGAGGTGACGGAAGGGCTGGATGGCAACACCGCCCGTGACGTGCTGGGCCGGCTGTTTTCCAGGGCGGAAGGCAAGACTGTCGTGATGATCACCCATAATCGCCGTGAGGCTGAATTTGCTGATCGGATCATCGTGCTGAAAGACGGGCGCCAACTTGATCAGTGTCAAAGCGGCACCCCGGAATACGACGTAATGCTGCAAACATTGCGTCCGGACTGAGTGATTTTTTCAGGGCCGGCGCCGTTTCGTAACAGAAGGCCGGCCTTTCCTGAAAGGTGGGGTAAAAACATGGAACTCGACATCGTGGCGCTGTCGCGCCTGCAATTCGCGGTTACCGCTTTATATCACTTTCTATTCGTTCCCCTGACGATCGGACTGTCGGTGGTGATCGCCATCATGGAAACGGTCTACGTCATGACCGGCCGCGCGATCTGGCGGCAGATGACGAAATTCTGGGGCACGCTATTCGGCATCAACTTCGTGCTGGGCGTTTCCACCGGCATCGTCATGGAATTCCAGTTCGGCATGAACTGGAGTTACTACAGCCATTATGTCGGCGATATTTTCGGCGCGCCGCTGGCGATCGAAGGAATGATGGCCTTCTTCCTGGAAGCTACCTTTGTCGGTCTGTTTTTTTTCGGCTGGGACAAGCTGTCTAAGCTCGGCCACCTGGTCGCGACATGGTGTGTGGCGCTCGGCTCGAATTTCTCGGCGCTGTGGATATTGATCGCCAATGGCTGGATGCAGAACCCGACGGGATCGGCCTTCAACCCCCAGACCATGCGTATGGAAGTGACGGATTTCTTCGCGGTTCTGATGAACCCGGTGGCGCAGGCGAAGTTCGTTCACACGGTTTCTGCGGGTTATGTCACCGCTTCCATCTTCGTGCTTGGCGTTTCCGCCTGGTATGTGCTGAAAGGCCGCCATGTCGATCTCGCCAAGCGGTCGATGACGGTCGCCGCCTCGTTCGGTCTGGCGTCGGCGCTGTCGGTCGTCGTGCTCGGCGATGAAAGCGGGTATCTTTCGACCGAACACCAGAAGATGAAGCTCGCCTCGATCGAGGCCATGTGGGAAACGGAACCGGCGCCGGCACCTTTTACGGCCATTGGTTTTCCGGACCAGGAATCGCGCGAGACGCATTTTGCGGTAAAGATCCCGTGGGTGATGGGCCTTATTGGTACGCGCTCGCTCGACACGGAAATCCCCGGCATCAACGATCTCGTGGAACTGGCAAAAACCCGAATCCGCGACGGCATCAAGGCCTATGATGCGCTGATGCAGATACGGGCCAACGGCAAGGGCGCACAATTGCCCGAAGAGGTGAGCGGCACCTTTGCCGAACTCGGCCACGAGCTTGGTTATGCCCTGCTGCTGAAACGTTATGTCGACGATCCGCGCCAGGCAACTGAAGAGCAGATCGCCAAGGCGGCTGCCGACACCATTCCCCATGTGCCGACGCTGTTCTGGGCGTTCCGCATCATGGTCGGTCTCGGCCTGTTCTTTATCGTGCTGACGGCGACCTTCTTTTATCTCTCGGCCCGCCGCCGGCTGGATCACTATCCGCTGTTGCTGAAGGTGGCCGTCTTCGCCATTCCGCTGCCGTGGATTGCTGCGGAGATGGGCTGGGTGGTTGCGGAATTCGGTCGCCAGCCGTGGATCATCGAGGGCGTGCTGCCGACGGCGGCGGCCGTTTCCAGCCTCAGTGCTTCGACGGTTCTGATTACGCTTCTGTGTTTCATCGCCATTTACACGGTGCTGTTCATCGTCGAGATGGGGCTGATGCTGAAGGCGATCCGCAAGGGGCCAGATCCGGACCAAGAGCCGGAAGCGCCGCTCGTTCCTGAAAAACTCGTCGCTGCGGAGTAAACGATCATGATATTGCATCAACTCATCGACTACGAAATCCTCCGTGTCATCTGGTGGCTGCTGCTCGGCGTGGTGCTGATCGGGTTTGCCATCACCGGCGGTTTCGATCTTGGCACAGGCGCGCTGCTGCCTTTCGTTGCGAAGACCGATATCGAGCGGCGTGTCGTCATCAACTCCATCGGCCCGGTCTGGGAAGGCAATCAGGTCTGGCTCATCCTTGGCGGCGGTGCGATCTTCGCCGCCTGGCCGCCGCTTTATGCGGTGTCGTTTTCAGGTTTTTATCTGGCGATGTTCGCCACCCTGTTTGCGCTCATTCTTCGGCCAGTCGGTTTCAAATATCGCTCGAAGCGCGAAAGCACGGCATGGCGCAGCGCCTGGGATTGGGCGTTGTTCATCGGCGGGTTCGTTCCTGCACTGATCTTCGGTGTGGCGATCGGCAATGTCCTGCAGGGCGTTCCCTTCTACTTTAATGACGACCTCAGGATTTTCTACGACGGTACGACGCTGTTCGAGCTTCTGAACCCCTATGGCCTTCTCTGCGGTCTTGTTTCTGTGGCCATGCTGGTGATGCACGGCGCGGCCTGGCTGGTGCTGAAGACCGAAGGCCCGGTTGCTGCCCGCGCCCGCAGTTTCGGCAGCGTTGCCGCACTCGCCACCACCGTTCTTTTCGCACTTGGCGGCGTCCTGCTGTGGCTCGGTATCGATGGGTATCGCTTCACCTCGGAAGTGGTAACCGACGGCCCGTCCAACCCGCTGTCAAAGACGGTCGAGGTCGCAAGCGGCGCCTGGTTTTCCAATTATGCGGCCCATCCGTGGATGATGCTGGCGCCGGCGCTCGGTCTTGCCTTTCCGCTTGTCGCCTTCCTGTTGTTAAGGCTTGGCCGGGAGGTGCTGGCGCTGCTTTCCAGCTCGCTCGCCATTTTCGGCATCATCTCCACCGTCGGGCTTACGATGTTCCCTTTCATCTTGCCGTCTTCGGTCGATCCGAAGTCGAGCCTGACGGTCTGGGATGCATCGTCTAGCCACTTGACGCTGTTCATCATGCTGGTCGTCGCCCTCATCTTCATCCCGATCATCGTCGCCTATACGTCATGGGTCTATCATGTGCTGTGGGGCAAGGTGGATGAAAAGGCGATCCGCGACGACAACGGCCATGCCTATTAATATCGAACAAACAGAAGGAGATCGAACATGTGGTATTTCGCCTGGCTGCTCGGCCTGCCTCTCGCCGCCATCTTCGCCGTCATGAACGCCATGTGGTATGAATTGATGGAAGAAAACGCCAAAAAGGCCGAGGTAAAGCCGGAAAAATGACGCCTCGGGGCACAGGGCAAAAAAGGGCGGCATCCGGTCCGGACGCCGCCCTTTTGGTCAATGCCGTGCTTGTGACGCGCGGCTTCAGTGGATCGCGATGCCGCGCTTGTCCGCTTCTTCCTTGATGATGTCTTCGACCAGCGCTCTCTTGAGATTTGGATTTCCCAGAAGATAGTCGTCGGCAATCTCAAAAATCGACTTCGGGTTGTCTGTCCCGTGAAGGGTGTCGAGGTCCAGGCCGATCTGCTCTCGCAAGCTTGAATAGTCGTCCATCGCGTCTCTCCCGGTCACAGGGTCAGTCCAGAAGATCGGCCGGAACCTTGCCGCCGTTTTCGGACAGCTTCTTGATGACGGCCTTGTGCAGCCAGATGTTCATCGTCGCCGAATCCGAGGTGTCGCCGGTATAGCCGAGTTCGCCCGCCAGTTCCTTTCTGGCGCTGAGGCTGCTGTCCAGATCGAGCGCCTTCAGAAGGTCGACGATCGAATGTTTCCAGTCGAGCTTCTGGCCGTTCTTTTTGACCGCCGCATCCAGAATGGAGGCGACGTCGACGCTGCCCGTCGATGCCGGAGCTGTGGATGCCGGAGACGAAGCTGTCGGGGCAGGTGCGGCCGGGCTTGCGGTGGTTGTCGGTGCCCCGGTTGGAGCCGGCGTCGAAGTCGGTGTTGCTGCCTCGGCCCTGCCGAAAATCGCACCCTTGATCTTGTCGAAAAAGCTCATTTTGTCCTCCCTTTATCGGCGAAATGCGCGCCCAATGGCGATGAGAATGCAAGCGCCGATGAAACCGGCGATGAGATATCCAATCCAGCCTCCGAGCGAGATGCCCACAAGTCCAAGCAGGAAATTGGCGACGATGGCGCCGATGATGCCAAGGATTATGTTCATGAAAACACCCATGTTGCTTTTCATGAACTGTTCGGCGAGCCAACCGGCCACACCGCCTATGATGATTGCTGCAATCCAACCGATTTGTGCGTCTTCCATAACAGCCCTTTCCTTTTTGAAAGAGGTCCGCAGGCATATGGACAGGCTTTTGCGCGCACTGATCCCCCCGCCTTTTTGACCCCAGGCGATCATTAACGGCCGAGCGACGATTTTGTTCCGCGCACCGGTGCTTTCTTCAGCCTTTGCTCTGGAAGTCCAGACCGATGTCGAGAACCGGTGCGCTGTGGGTCAGCCAGCCGACGGAAATGAGATCGATGCCGGTTGCGGCAATAGTGGCGGCGGTTTCAGGGTTGATGCGGCCGGAGGCTTCGGTAATGGCGCGCCCGGCAACGATTTCCACCGCCTCGCGCAGGCGTTCCGGCGTCATATTGTCGAGGAGAACCGCATCGACGCCTTCGTCCATTGCCTCGCGCAATTGCGTAAGCGTGTCGACTTCCACCTCGATCTTGACCAGATGTCCGACACCCGCCTTGGCGCTGCGAATGGCCTGGCGCACGCTGCCGGCTACGGCGATGTGATTGTCCTTGATGAGAACGGCATCATAGAGGGCGAAACGGTGGTTCATGCCGCCGCCGGCGCGCACCGCATATTTTTCCAGTGCCCTGAGGCCCGGCGTCGTTTTGCGGGTGCAGGCGATCGAGGCTTTGGTGCCGGAGATGGCGGCAACGATGCTTGCGGTGACGGAAGCGATACCCGACAGGTGACCGAGAAAATTAAGCGCGGTGCGTTCCCCGGTCAAAAGGCCGCGTGAGGGACCTTCGATCGTCGCGATGATGTCGTCGGGAGCCACAGTCGCGCCATCCTCAATATGCCGCTTCATCGCGATTGTCGGGTCCACCAGTTGAAAAGCAAGTTCCGCGGCATCGAGACCGGCAATGACGCCCGGTTCGCGTGCGGCCATGACGACGACCGAGCGATGATCGGCAGGAATGACGGCGGCGGATGTTATGTCACCCGCCAGCCCCAGATCTTCCAGAAGGGCGTTGCGGACGAGCGGTTCCACGATGAGGCGTGGCAGGGGGGAGAGGATCATGTCAGGCGCTCCGCGCAAGGCTGGAAGAGGAAAGACTGGGAGAGGAAAGATCATGGGCAATGGCGATGACATCGGACAGGCGCAGCCTGCGCCTTGCGGCGACCGTCTCTTTTTCCTGGAAATCATCGCGGAAGTGCGCTCCGCGTGATTCCGTGCGCAAGACTGCGAAGACGGCGATTGCGAGCCCGACGATGGCGGGATCGGATGCTGGAGCATTCTGTTCGGCCAACGGCAGAAGTTTGTGGATCGCGTCGGCCAGCCCGGCTTCATGTCTGACGATGCCGAGATGGCGGGAGACGATGGGCCGGACGATGGCGGGATCTGCGGCCGGAAGAGCAGGTGTTGCGAATGACGTGACAGCTGTCACCGGTTTTGATGTCGGTTGGGCGGCAATATCTACCGCTGCGCGCATGCCCATGGCCGCCGCCTCCAGCAGGGAGTTGCTGGCGAGTCGGTTGGCCCCGTGAAGGCCCGTGCAGGCGGTTTCGCCCGCAACCCAGAGGCCGGGTACAGAACTGCGGCCATTGCCATCAGTGGCGACGCCGCCCATGTGGTAATGCACGGCGGGGCGGACGGGAACGAGTTCGCGGGCGGGGTCTATCCCGGCCTCGCGGCAGAGCAGGTCGATTGATGGGAAACGCGCTGAAAAACCGGTGCCCAGCGCCTGGCGGGCATCGAGAAAGACCTTGCCGCCACGCAGGATTTCCCGGTCGATGGCGCGGGCGACAATATCGCGGGAGGCTAGTTCCGCACCCGGAACGGCCGCCATGAAACGTTCGCCGTTTTCATTGAGAAGAAGTGCACCTTCGCCCCGTACTGCCTCGCTGACCAGCGCCAGCGGTCGCCGGGGAGAGGAAAGCGCCGTCGGGTGGAACTGGACGAATTCCATGTCAGTGAGGATGGCACCGGCGCGCGCGGCGAGCATGATGCCCTGCCCGTAATTGCCGGAGGGATTGGTGGTGGCCTCGTAAAGCCCGCCTAGACCGCCAGTGGCAAGAATGACGTTGGTGGCCGGCAGAGCGAAGCTGCCTCCTTGTCCGGCGCAGATGAGGCCTGTCACCACGCCGTCATCAGTCAACAGCCGGCGCACTTCCGTGCCCTCCAGAACCGCGATGGACGGTGTGTTGAGGACGGCGGCAGCGAGAGCCTTGACGATGGCCGCACCCGAGCCGTCGCCTTCGGCATGCAGGATGCGCCGGCGGCTATGGGCGGCTTCCAGCCCGAACAGGAGCTTGCCTTGCGCGTCGCGGTCGAAACGTACTCCGGCCCGCTCCAGCGCTTCGATAAGGGCGGGGGCGGCGGAGATGATATCCGCAGCGATATCCGCGTCGCAGAGGCCATCGCCTGCGGCAAGCGTATCGGCAAGATGAAGCGCTGCGCTGTCGTCAGCCCCGAGGCTCGCCGCAATGCCGCCCTGCGCCCAGGCGCTGGACGTCTCGCCGCCAAGCGTGCTGCGCGTCAAAAGCAGCACGGGTTGCGGCGCAAGCGTCAGCGCCGCCATCAGGCCGGCAATGCCGCTGCCGACGATGACCGTTCTGCCGGCATATTGCGACAGGCCTTCGCTCATACCGCCAGCATCCTTTCCACGGCGCGGCGGGCGGCGACCGCGATAGTCGGATCGATCGTCACCTCATGGCGATTTTCCTCAAGCGCCGTGCGGATATTGCCAAGCGTGATGCGCTTCATATGCGGGCAAAGATTGCAGGGGCGGATGAACTCGACATCGGGGTGGTGCACGGCGACATTGTCGCTCATCGAGCATTCCGTCAAAAGCACCACGCGGGCAGGGCGTTCCCGGCTCACATAATCCGACATGACGGCGGTGGAGCCGGAAAAATCCGCAGCCTCGACGACATCGGGCGGACATTCGGGATGCGCGAGAACGGTGATGCCGGGATGGCTCTCTCTCAATTCACGGATGTCTTCTGCGGTGAAAAGCTCGTGCACTTCGCAATGGCCACGCCATGCGATCAGCTCGACATTGGTTTCCCGCGCCACGTTTTTCGCCAGATATTCGTCGGGCAGCATCAGCACACGCGGCACGCCGAGCGATTCCACCACCTGGCGGGCATTGCCGGAGGTGCAGCATATGTCGGAAGCGGCCTTCACTGCGGCAGACGTGTTCACGTAGGTGACAACCGGAACGCCGGGATAGGCCTTGCGCAAAAGCGCGATGTCTTCGGGCGTGATGGAATCGGCGAGCGAACAGCCTGCGGCCATATCCGGAATGAGCACGGTTTTTCCCGGATTGAGCAGCTTTGCCGTCTCGGCCATGAAATGCACGCCGGCGAGAACGATGATGTCCGCCTCCACTTCCATCGCCTTGCGCGCAAGGGCGAGGCTGTCTCCGACGATATCGGCGACGCCGTGGAAGATTTCCGGTGTCTGGTAATTATGGGCGAGGATGACGGCGTTGCGCTTGCGCTTCAGATCGAGGATCGCATCCACATCGTCCTGAAAGCCCATCCATTCGGCCTTGGGAATGACGCGGCTGACGCGGTCGTAAAGGCTTGCGGCAGAAATCTGTTCGTTCACGGCACTCTCCCGTTTATGCTCCACTTGAGCATATCTAGGTCAAAGAGATATTCTCATTGTGAGTATATGTCAATTGCGGGAGAGCGGCAGTTTTGTTCCGGAAAGGGCGCGTTCATCGACAACGGTCTGGCGGAAGCGGAAAAGCTTTGCCGGGCGTCCGCCGGTTTCGGTCGCCATGTCGCCGGTCTCTTCCACCAGTTGCTGCTGTTCGATCAGCCGGCGGAAATTCTGTTTGTGCAGCGTCAGCCCGGCAAGCGCCTCGACCGCGCGCTGCAATTGCAGCAGGGTGAAGGCATCGGCCATCAGTTCGAAAACCACCGGACGGTACTTGATCTTGGCCCTCAGGCGGGCGATGCCGGTAGCGAGAATGCGGCGGTGATCGGCAAACATCGGCCTGCCGAAATTGATCCGGGGCTCGCTCTGGGCCTCCTCCACTAGCCCCGCCTCATACAGCAATTCATAGCGTTGCAGGGTCAGTTCCTCGTTCCAGCCGCCGCCATCGAGGCCGAAGGTGAAATCGGCTCGCAAATGGCGCTGGCTTTTGCAGGCGGGATCGGAATCTGCCCATGCACGCAGATTGTCGATAATGGTGTCCAGAACCGCCGGGCGGCCCTGCCGATGGTCCTCCCAGGGGAAATATTCGTACCAGCCATGCCAGAGGGGGCGGCCGTTGCCGGGCGGCTCCTGCTCGCGAACCAGCCCGAGATAGCCGATGGAGATGGTTCTGCCGCCAAGAATGTCATTGTTGCGGTCGCGATCGGCGAAGGTGTAAAGCTGTTCGAGGTAACCGACGGGGTGATGCGTCTGCTCGTGGATCCACTCCCGCAACCCGCTCTGAAGCGTTCTGTGGCCGAATTCGAACGGCCCCGAAGGAAGCGCGGCGCCGGCTCGAACGGTCATGACGCGTGGTTCGTCCCTGGTGATGGCGGTGACGACGGCGATGAGTTCGGCATGGGCAAGCCCGATGGTCACGGCGACTCCTCTGGTTTTTGGCTGCAAGACCAACCTTCTTTGGCACAGGAAGGCCGGTTCGCCAACAAGGACGGGTTGGAAAGGGTCGCTGATGCGCGCGCGCCGGAAAACAGGGTTTCATCAGACAAAAGGATGAATTCTTGTAGTTAGGCGTCCGTCATCCGTTATGTTACAGACCCGCCATAAGCATTTCATAACGCAGAAGGCCAATGCTAGAGGACATATCTCTCGAAGAGTCGCTTGTGGGTTACTACACCTGGAACATCGGGCAAAACCTGATTTATCTGGATGCCGTGGCTTCTCAATTGCGTGACGTTTCCATCGAGGAGGCCGCTTGCGGCATTCCAGTGGAGAATTTCATAGCGCAGATCGAAAGCGGTTCCCGGGCGGGCGTGGCCAAGGCGGTTTACAACTCGCTGACGAATGGCGTGTTTTATGATCAGGAATACCGCATTCGGCTCAAATCCGGCGATTTCCGCTGGCTGCGGACAACGGGTAGAGTGATTCTGGACTCTGACCGGATTCCGATCATGGCAATGGGCACGGTGCGTGATATCACTGCCCGCAAGGTCTTATTGATGTAATATTTTTTCCGTTCGGCCTCTTTTTAAAAACGCCGATCTATTTTTGTCGATTATTTTTTGATGTTGCTGTGACATGGTTCGGCAGGTTTTAATTTTGCTGTTGCAGATCGTGCTGGTCATTGGGCTCGGCATAGCCGCCATCCGTATCGCTTCGCTCGTCAACGGCGATGCGACAGGTGCGACGGCTGGACTTGCCGCAAACACGGAGATGCTGTGGACGACCTCGCCGGTTCGGGTCGACCCTCGCCACCAGAATTTCGAGCGTATTCCGACCCCGCCCGATCCATACCCCCTGAAAATATACGCGGATCAGCGTCTGCGCGTTGTCTCCAATAACCGCTTCACCTTCAAAGGGCAGGAATTCCGCCTTACCGGCGTGGAGGATATCGATCGCAACCGGGTCTGTGCCGGCCCTGACGGCCGCCGTTATGCCTGCGGCCTGAATGCCTACAAGGCGCTGGAAAACCGGTTGCGCGGCAAATATCTCGAATGCCATGTGGTGGAAGAGGGCGGCGGCGTCCTTTCCGTGGAGTGCTGGATCAACGGACAGGACCTGCGGGCGCTATTGCAATAGGCAACGCGACGAGCAGCCGATAAGGCGCACGAAACGGGCCATTTGAATAATAGGTGTTTTCAGTTCGTAGAGATTTGGTGGAGCTAAGCGGGATCGAACCGCTGACCTCTTGCATGCCATGCAAGCGCTCTCCCAGCTGAGCTATAGCCCCATAAGGGTTCCGGCATTTCGTCCGGTTCCGGGAACCGAAGCGGCTGTTGTTCCGTTCGGTGGCGGCTTACTACTTCGGCTAACCGAAGAGTGCAAGCACAAAAAACAGCCCGGCTTCATTTTTTTGTCGCCGGGCCGGTTTATCCAATAAGATCAAGCTTCTTCGTCGTCGCCCGGTACGCCGATGATGCCGGACATGTCGTCGTCGTCATCTTCGTCGTCGGTTTCGAGGAAGGTGTCGTCATCGTCACCGATTTCCACGTCATCTTCGTCGTCGCCAAGATCGGGGATCTCGTCGCCGCTGGTGTCGCCGTCGGCATCTTCCAGCGATACGAGTTCGACTTCCGTGTTTTCGGCGTCGACTTCCGCCACTTCCTCTTCTTCAGCCTGCTCGAGCTTTGCCTGAGCCGTGCTTTCCTCGAAGAAGGACAGCGGCCAGGATTTGCCGCTATAGGGAGAAACGACCGGATCGCGGTTCAGATCGTAGAACTTCTTGCCGGTATCGGGGTCTGTGCGCTTGGTACCAAGGTCCGCTTTTGCCACTGTCTAAGCCTCAAATTGTCGGATGAGTTTCGGTGTGTACGCCGTAAAACCGGCATAGACGGTAAAATTTCTAGCCGGTCCCCTTAATCGTTGCGGTCTTTCGTGTCAAAGACAAACTTCGGATGTCGCCCTCTGTGATGCGCCTTGTATACCAAGTCGCTCATAAAGATTGGAGGTCACGGCACTCTACTGTATTAATGACGGACGCACAGGCAGAAAGCTTCATGACCTTCACGATTGCCATAGATGGGCCGGCCGCAGCGGGCAAAGGGACCCTGTCACGCAGGATTGCGGAGACCTATGGTTTCCATCATCTCGATACCGGGCTGACCTATAGAGCCACAGCCAAGGCCCTTCTAGACGCGGGCCTGCGGCTCGATGACGAAACGATCGCGGAAAAGGTGGCGCTGGAACTCGACCTTGCCGGTCTCGACCGCGCGGTCCTTTCAAGGCACGATATCGGCGAGGCCGCGTCGAGGATAGCGGTGATGACACCGGTGAGACGCGCGCTGGTCACAGCGCAGCAGCGTTTTGCCACAAAGGAGCCTGGCACGGTTCTGGACGGCCGTGACATCGGAACGGTGGTTTGCCCGGATGCGCCGGTGAAACTTTACGTCACCGCTTCGCCGGAGGTGCGGGCGCGACGTCGTTATGATGAAATCCTCGCCAATGGCGGCAATGCCGATTACGACGCCATTTTCACTGAAGTGAGGAAACGCGACGAGCGCGATATGGGCCGCGCCGACAGCCCGTTGAAACCAGCTGAAGACGCGCACTTGCTAGATACGTCGGAAATGAGTATAGAGGCGGCGTTTCAGGCCGCGCGGACGATCATCGACGCCGCTCTGAAGAAATAGGTTTTTCGCGGAACCGCTTGAATTTGGTCCGCGTTTAGTCAGGAATTGCCTGAAGACATGTCCTTGCGCCGGAAAGCCTTTTTAAAAAGGCGGGCATGGGTTCGGGTATCAACAACGCTAGCCCACCGGCGCTCTTGTATTCGCTCTCTTGCGGATACAATCAGGAGATTTCATGTCAGTATCTACACCCACGCGCGAAGATTTCGCAGCGCTTCTCGAAGAATCCTTTGCCTCGAACGATCTTGCCGAAGGCTATGTTGCCAAGGGTATCGTGACGGCAATCGAGAAGGACGTTGCCATCGTCGACGTCGGCCTCAAGGTTGAAGGCCGCGTACCGTTGAAGGAATTCGGCGCGAAGTCCAAGGACGGCACGCTGAAGGTCGGCGACGAAGTCGAAGTTTACGTCGAGCGCATCGAAAACGCCCTCGGCGAAGCCGTTCTGTCGCGCGAGAAGGCTCGCCGCGAAGAAAGCTGGGTCAAGCTCGAAGCCAAGTTCGAAGCCGGCGAGCGCGTCGAAGGCGTTATCTTCAACCAGGTCAAGGGTGGTTTCACCGTCGATCTGGACGGCGCTGTTGCCTTCCTTCCGCGTTCGCAGGTCGACATCCGTCCGATCCGCGACGTTACCCCGCTGATGCACAACCCGCAGCCCTTCGAAATCCTCAAGATGGACAAGCGTCGCGGCAACATCGTTGTTTCGCGCCGCACGGTTCTCGAAGAGTCCCGCGCCGAGCAGCGTTCTGAAATCGTTCAGAACCTCGAAGAAGGCCAGGTTGTTGACGGCGTCGTCAAGAACATCACCGATTACGGTGCGTTCGTTGATCTCGGCGGTATCGACGGCCTGCTGCACGTTACCGACATGGCATGGCGCCGCGTCAACCATCCTTCGGAAATCCTCAACATTGGCCAGCAGGTCAAGGTTCAGATCATCCGCATCAACCAGGAAACCCATCGTATCTCGCTCGGCATGAAGCAGCTCGAGTCCGATCCGTGGGATGGCATCTCCGCCAAGTACCCGGTTGGCAAGAAGATCTCCGGTACCGTCACGAACATCACCGACTACGGTGCATTCGTTGAGCTGGAGCCGGGCATCGAAGGCCTGATCCACATTTCCGAAATGTCCTGGACCAAGAAGAACGTACATCCCGGCAAGATCCTGTCCACGAGCCAGGAAGTCGACGTTGTCGTTCTCGAAGTCGATCCGTCCAAGCGCCGCATCTCGCTCGGCCTCAAGCAGACGCTGGAAAACCCGTGGCAGGCATTTGCCTACAGCCATCCGGCCGGCACTGAAGTCGAAGGCGAAGTCAAGAACAAGACCGAATTCGGCCTGTTCATCGGCCTCGAAGGCGATGTCGACGGCATGGTTCACCTGTCGGATCTCGACTGGAACCGTCCGGGCGAACAGGTCATCGAAGAGTTCAACAAGGGTGACGTGGTCAAGGCCGTCGTTCTCGATGTTGACGTCGAGAAGGAACGCATCTCGCTCGGCATCAAGCAGCTCGGCAAGGATGCTGTCGGTGAAGCCGCAACGTCCGGCGACCTGCGCAAGAATGCTGTCGTTTCGTGCGAAGTCATCGCCGTTAACGATGGTGGCGTGGAAGTGAAGCTCGTCAACCACGAGGACATCACCTCCTTCATCCGTCGCAACGACCTCGCACGCGATCGTGACGATCAGCGTCCGGAGCGTTTCGCAGTTGGCCAGGTTTTCGACGCCCGCGTCGTCAACTTCTCGAAGAAGGACCGCAAGGTCATGCTTTCGATCAAGGCTCTGGAAATCGCTGAAGAGAAGGAAGCCGTCGCACAGTTCGGTTCGTCCGACTCTGGCGCTTCGCTCGGCGACATCCTCGGTGCTGCTCTGAAGAATCGCACTGAATAATCGCTAACGATCGTTTGAAATGAAGAACCCGCCGGAATTTCCGGCGGGTTTTTTATTGGGCGCGGTGTCGTATCGCGGGGAATGCGCAGTGCAAATTCAGGGCATGCCGCTCATTCTGAGATAATAGTTTTCAGCGCTGTCGTCGGAAGCCGCTTCCCGTGGGCTTTCCTGCTCGCGGGTCTCGTCATTGGCAGCCACCCGTTCTTCGGCTTCATCCTGATCGCCGGGATTTTCACCCTCCGGCTGGCCTTCTGCCTCCTCTTCGGAAAACGGGCCGCTTCCGCGATGCGGGCTTTCCGATTCGTGGTCCTCTTCCGCCGGCGGATAGGCGACAAGCGGCAGCGGCGTGCCGTCTTTTGCCAGGGCTGCTGCGATCAGCGATTGCGAAGCCGCTTGTTCCAACATTGCCAATCGGGCCTCCGGGTCGAGAGTGGCACGGGGGATGGGCTGGGGTTCGGGTCGGTTGGCAATGGTTTCGGTTTCCTCGCCGGACGGTCGGGTGGTGGGCATTGTCGAAGCGGTTTGTTCGGCAGGCTGTTCTTCCAGCTGTTGCGGTGCGGCACCCGTTGATGTGGCGGCAGTCTGCGCAGCGGTCATGACTTTGGCGGGAAGTTTGCCCGCCACGGCGGCAAGCAGCAGGTTTTCCATCTCCTTCATGTCGCCTGCGGGCTGGCCGGATAGCGGGGCCAGAAGCATACGGGCTTCCTTCTGCTCGGACTTTACCATCTCCCGAACCGCGCGGGCAGGGCGCATTTCGCCGTTCTCGACCCGTGGCGCATTTGCCGGGCGGGCCTCCGCTGGCGCTTCATTTACCGTGCCGCCCGTTTGCGACGGAAGCGGCCGTGCCGTGCTTTCGGCTTTCCCATCCGGTCTTGCCGCATCGGGCGGAGAATCAGGCGTGTCGGCAGGCGGGGCGGGAAGATTGACCCTCGGGTCTTGCACCGCTACCTGCACCGCCATCATGACTTTTATCGCGGCGGCGCTCTGGGCAATCGGGCCGATGAGCAGAGGCAAGAGCCGGCCGGGCGCGGCGATGTTTGCCGGTTGTGCCGTTGCGCTCGTTGCGGAGTTCTGGCGGCTCTCAGCGCTCTGGCTCGGGGCGTTCTGCTGTCCCTGTCGTGGTGGCTGTATCGGGGGCGGGTTGGCGGAATTATTCTGCTGGTAGGAAGACACCACCGCCTTTGCCGCAAGATCCGTTCCCTTGTAGCGGGAAAGCTCGATCAACAGCGCCAGACGGGCGGCATCGGGTCCGGTGGGCTGTTTCAGGATTTCGGCCAGCATCGAAAGGCTCAACCCTTGCAGGACTTTGCTGACCTGCTGTTCCAGCGCCAGGCGCTGCGGCGCGGGCAGGGCGCGCAGCGCATCCGTCAGGCGCACGACATAGGTTTGGATGGCTTCGCCATCGCGTCGGGGCAGGTTCATCAGCTTGCCGAGCGCCTCGGCCAGAACGGCAGTGCTGCGGGAAAGCTGAAATTCGCTGGTCAGGGAAGCGATCGCCGCTCTGGTGAAAAGATTGCTGCCGTTGACGGCACCAATATTGCTCACCTGCGGCTGCATGGCCTCTTTGGGCTGCCCGCGCTGCGTCTGCGCGGCTGCGGCTCCATAGGCGGCATCGGTTGCCGTAATTTTCGGTACAGGCGGTAACATGGTGCGCTCCGTTCCTATCGATTACCGCCGCTGGCTGCGAAAGGGCCAATCCCTGGCTCTCTGATCCGCATATGGCCCGCATGTTGAAAGATTGCCGCGCCGGTGATGTACAGGTGTCATCTCGCCCGCTCATGCGGGAGCGCCGTGTGCGCCGCTGGCAGCGATGCCAGTTCTTCGCGATGCACACAGAATCATCAACCCTAAGTTTGGGACGTAGATATTAAGAATTCGCTAACCATAAAAACCGCGTGGGGCGGGGCAGTCAGGGGGAAACGCTGATGAACATGCGGTAAAGCCCGTTATCGTCGGAATTGACCGATGAAATGTGGTCCGGCTCGCTGCCCGCCATCTCAAAGGCTTCCGGCGGCATCGCGTCGAGCCAGCTTGCCTTGGGAAAACCTCTCTCGGGGCGGTTTTCCACGGGATCGATGAGGTTATCTTCCTCGCTCGCCGCGATGAAGGCGGCGTCATCCGGCACCAGCGGTGGGACGGCCATGGAGAGCAGCGCTTGCGCCGCATTCGGTTCGGCATCGTGACCGGCGCTGCCGGATATGCCTGATATATCGGACATGTTTGAACTCACATCATGTTTCGCTCAAGTGACTATCGGCAGCGGCGAGATCATGCCGCCTTTTTCTTCAGCAGTGCATAAAGGCCATTATCGTCGATCGAGATCGGCAGAATGGCATCGCGGGCGGTGTCGACAACCGCCAGCGCGTCGAGCAGTTTTTCGGCGTCGCCTTTCGCATCGGCTTCCGTCGTGGTGGCGGCGTCTGTCTTGACGGGTTCATTGTCGTTTTCAGCCGGGGCCGCTTCGGGCGCGGGCGCTGCCGCAAGCACGGAGATCAGGGCGATTTCCGACGAAATGTCGACCGGGCCCTGTCCTTCGGCGCCTTGCGCTTTTTCATCGGCGGAAGCGTCTATGTGCTCCTTCACGACATCCTGAAGTTTTTGCACATCCTCCAGCTTGCCCTGCGCTTCACGGGTCTGGATATCCTCTTCCCGCTCGGCCTCTACTTCGGCATCGTTGATTTCGCCCATGCGGTTTTCACCGCGCTCGGCCTGCAATTCTTCCTTGGTTTTCGGGTCGGCGACATCTTCCAGACGCTGGATGACCTTCATCGTCTCCCGCGTCATGAACCGGGTGCCCTGCGTCTGTTCGTTCAGCGCATCCTTCACGGCGCGCGCTGCGTCGCCGTATGGATTGGCGATTGCGGCGATCATCTGCTGCGCCGAAATACCGAGTTCCTTCAAACCCGTGGATTCTTCGAGATCGCTGACGCTCTTCGGCAAAGTGGCGCGCACTGCCATGATAGCATCCGACAATTTCTCGCCGAAATCCTCCTCCGATCCCGTCAGGTCGGCGCTTTTGGCAATGCGTGCGGCGAGTGCCGCCATGGGATCGGTCTTAGTGGTGACGCCGCCATTCAGGACTTCTAAGACCTGCGCTTCCGAAACGCCGAAGGATTTCAGGGAAATCGTCGTGGCTTTTCCGGCTGCATCGGTTTTTTCAAAACCGCCGGTCAGGGTCAGCGCATCCTGAAGCCTCTGCGCGAAAGAGATGTTCGATTCGTCCTTTTCCTGCGTAATGCCAAGCGCTGAGGAAAAACGGGAAACAAGCGAGGCAAAGGCGTCGGCGTCCGGCTTCATGGCGCCGAATAGATAGGCGCTTATCTTTTCATTGGCGGCGCGATGGCTTTGGTCAGGCTGCGGTTGTGTCTTGACCGCTTCGTCCTTCTTGGTGCCGTTCGCCTTTTCCTGCTCTTCGCGCTGGCGTTCCTCCATGCTCTCGACCATCGAGCGCATGAGGTCGCTGACTGCAATGCCTGCTGTCTGCTGCAACGGAGTAATCATATGGAAATTCCCGGCCACCCTGCGTTGCGGCCGAGAATAGGCAGTTCTGGTAAATCAGTGCTTAAACAAAGCGTAAAAACACTCAGCTATGGGCGAAAATATCCGTTTCTTCCCAGCCGAGAAGATCGAGCTTCGCACGGGTCGGCAGAAACGCAAAACAGGCATCGGCGTGGTCGAGGCGACCATCGCGCACGAGGCGGTGGTTCAGCTTGTCACGCAGCGCATGTAAATGGAGCACGTCGGAGGCGGCATATTCGAGCTGCGCGGGGGACAGGGTTTCTGCGGCCCAGTCCGAGGATTGCTGCGCCTTGGAAATATCGACTTCCAGCATTTCCTTCAGATTGTCCTTCAATCCGTGCCGGTCGGTATAGGTGCGGGTGAGGCGCGAGGCGATCTTGGTGCAGAAAACCGGAGTGGTTGTCACGCCGAAGGTGTGGAACAGAACGGCGATATCGAAACGGCCATAGTGAAAAATCTTCTGCCGGGCGGGGTCGGCAAGCATGCGTACAAGGTTTGGAGCCTCTTTCTGGCCAGCGGCGATGCGGATGACATCCGCCGTGCCGTCGCCGGGGGAAAGCTGGACAACGCAGAGGCGGTCGCGGCGCGGTACCAGCCCCAGCGTTTCCGTATCGATTGCGATGGCGCCGGTATAGCGTGCGGCATCTTCGGCGGAAATATCGCCTTCGTGGTAACGGATAGGTGCTGCCATGTCTTGCTCCAGGAATTTCCAGTTCGTTGCTCCGCCTATAACGGAAAGAGAGACTGGACGATACCGTTTTATAGTCTCTCCAACGCTGCTTCGCGCTTGCCCTTGGCACTTGCCTTTGTGAAAGTCCCCGGGTTAGGTTCAGGAAAATCCTGCTCCTCCAAATCGTATGAAATTCCCGATGACAAAGAAAATCTATCTCGCCGGGCCGGAAGTTTTCCTCCCGAACGCCCGTGAAATGCTCGATCTGAAGGCCTCGCTTGCGCGGGCGGCCGGCTTTACGCCGCTTTCTCCGGGGGATCTGGAGATTCCGCCGGCGGACACCAGGATCGGCCACGGTTGCAATATCAATGCCATAGATGAGCGGATGATGCTGGAGGCGGATGCGGTCATCGCCAACCTCACGCCATTTCGCGGCATCGCTGCGGATACGGGAACGAGCTACGAGTTGGGGTTCATGTGCGCGCTGGGCAAACCGGTTTTCGCCTACACCAACGTCGCGGCCAATCACTTCACCCGCATCAAGGCGCAATATGGCGGGGTTGCCGCAATCGATGAAACAGGCCGGTATCGCGGATCGGACGGGTTGTCGATCGAGAATTTCGACATGGTCGACAATCTGATGCTGCATGGCGGGATTTTGCGGCGCGGTGGTGTCGTCATCGTTGGCAACGCCACGGAAGACGCCCTTTATACGGATCTCGAGGCCTACAAGCGCTGTCTGGCGGCGGCTGCTGAAAGATTATTGACAAAGACTGATCCTGACCGAACGAATTTACTGGAGACACCATCATGAGCGGTACCATCCTCATCACCGGCGCCACGTCCGGTTTCGGACAGGCCACGGCGCGGCGCTTCATCAAGGAAGGCTGGAAGGTCATCGGCACCGGTCGGCGGGCGGAACGGCTGGAGGCGCTGGCGCAGGAACTCGGCTCCTCCTTCCATGGCGTCGCCTTCGATATTACCGACGAGGATGCCGCCCAAAAGGCGCTGGCAGCTTTGCCGGAAGGTTTTCGGGAGATCGATATTCTCGTCAACAATGCCGGGCTCGCGCTCGGCACGGCACCGGCGCCGCAGGTGCCGCTGAAAGACTGGCAGACCATGGTGAACACCAATATCACCGGCCTTTTGAATATCACCCACCATCTTTTGCCGACGCTGATCGACCGGAAGGGTATTGTCATCAATCTCTCGTCGGTCGCTGCGCACTGGCCCTATGCCGGCGGCAACGTCTATGCTGGAACGAAAGCCTTCCTGCGGCAATTCTCCCTCGGTCTGCGTTCCGACCTGCATGGCAAGGGCGTGCGCGTCACCTCGATCGAACCCGGCATGTGCGAAACGGAATTTACGCTCGTGCGCACAGGCGGCAATCAGGATGCCTCCAACAATCTCTATAAGGGCGTCAATCCGATCACGGCCGACGATATCGCCAATACGATCTACTGGGTCGCGTCACAGCCGAAACACATCAACATCAACAGCCTCGAGCTCATGCCGGTCAACCAGTCCTTTGCCGGTTTTCAGGTACATCGGGAAAGCTGATTTCTTAACGGTTTTTGCTGGAGTGCTAAAAAACAGAGCAGGAATTTTGGAGCTATGCAGAAATGCAATGCTGCATTGCGAGACTGGCTCTGTTAAAAATCGCGGATGCCGGTATATTCAAATCATCGAAGCGACGCACTCCTCCTCCCAGTGTCGCTCGATGTCGATCGGTGGTACTCCTCCTCCCAATCGCCGATCAAGTTTGAAGCCTGCCGCACCTCCTCCCGCGGCAGGCTTTTTCCTTTTCTGGGCTTTCTTTTTTCGGATACACCTCGCGATCAGGCTCCTGCGCGCCATCTGCGCCCGGATGATCGATATCCGCTTTCCCCTTAAGTTTCCGGGGGATTTTGGATTCCCCCGTCAAGGCGACGATTATCGAAATCGGACATGTGCCGATCACGATTTCGTTATGTCTAGATGAATATGCACAGTTTTGTGGCGGTGCATGGTGTTGGCCCATTGCTTAGGCCCCGGCCTGTGTTTAAGCATTGGCAAAAGAACGCTTGGGAGTTGCCGACACGTTTGTGTCTGTGCGCCTGAAAGCGGCGGGGAGAGAATGGCAGACTTTCAAGAGGCGCTGAAGCGGTTTCAGCCGATCGCGGTTTCATCGATCGCTGAAGACGAGTTCGGGTTGCGGTTGCGCGGCCTGCAAGCGCAACTAATACAGCAAAATATCAAGGCGGTCTGGCTCGATGCATCATCGTCGCTGACCTATTATACCGGCCTTTCGCTTGGTGTTTCGGAGCGTATTCATGGCGCTCTGGTGCCGGCAGAAGGCAAACCGGTCTATGTCAGCCCGGCATTTGAAGAACCGAAGCTACGGACGATGATCCGTATCGAGGGCGACGTTGCCGTCTGGGAAGAGGATGAAAGTCCTTTCGACCTGATGGCAAAACGCATCGAAGCGCTCGGCTGCCCCGGCCACCTTGTCGCGATCGATCCCGCCACTCCTTTCGTTTTCGCGTCGGCCCTGATGCAACGTCTGGAAGGCCGCATCATTTCCGCCCAACCTTTGATCGTCGCGCAAAGACAGGTCAAATCCGCGGCCGAAATCGCCATCATCCAGGCGGCGATGGATGCGAGCTACGGCGTGCAGAAGGCCGTGTTCGAGGGGTTGCGCCCCGGCATTTCCACCACGGAAGTTGCCGACTTCGTTAACGCCGCACATATCGCGCTCGGTCTGAAACCGCTTTTCGTGGCGGTGCAGTTCGGTGAGGCGACGGCCTATCCGCATGGCGTGCCCTATGCGCAGACGCTTGATGACGGCGATATGGTGCTGGTCGATCTCGGCGGCATTCTCTATGGCTACCGTTCGGATATCACCCGCACCTATGTCTTCGGCCAGCCTACGGAACGGCAGCGTTTTCTCTGGACCGCCGAACGCGACGCACAGGCAGCGGCCTTTGCCGCAGCCCGGATCGGCGCTGCCTGCTCGGATGTGGACAAGGCCGCGCGCGACAGCCTGAAGGCGGCCGGTTTCGGGCCGGATTATCAGGTTCCGGGCCTGCCGCATCGCACCGGTCATGGCCTCGGGCTGGATATTCACGAAGAACCCTATATCGTTGCAGGAAATGCGACGAGGCTTGAGCCGGGAATGTGCTTTTCCATAGAGCCGATGCTGTGCGTCTATGGAGAATGCGGCGTTCGTCTGGAGGATATTGCTTATATGACGGAGGCGGGACCGCGCTGGTTCTGCCCGCCGGAAAAGAACCTCGACCGGCTGTTCCAGCCGGTCGCCAGGTAATTGGTCGGGAGGCAAAGGACCGAACGGCGGCACAGTCTCTGTGTCGCTGCTGACCAGAACAGGTAGGCCCCTTAGGGCCGCATAAACTCAGAAAAAGAGGGAAAGGACCACCAGATGAAAATGCTGACCCGCAGTTTGCTTATAGCCTCTGCGCTTGCGATGGCTTCCGCCGTGCCTGCCATGGCGAAGACCTTCGTTTATTGCTCCGAGGCATCTCCGGAAGGCTTCGATCCTTCGCCTTACACCGCTGGCGGCACCTTCGATGCCTCCGCGCATCCGGTCTACAACCGTCTGACCGAGTTCAAGAAGGGCACGACCGAAGTTGAGCCGGGCCTTGCCGAAAAATGGGAAGTTTCGAGCGATGGCCTCGAATACACGTTCCACCTGCGCAAGGGCGTGAAGTGGCATTCCAACGAGAAGTTCACCCCGAGCCGCGATTTCAACGCCGATGACGTGATCTTCAGCTACAACCGCCAGGGTGACGCGAAGAACCCGTGGAACCAGTATATCGCAGGCATCACCTACGAATATTACAACTCCATGGAAATGCCGTCGCTGATCAAGGAAATCGTCAAGGTCGACGATTATACCGTCAAGTTCGTGCTGACGCGCCCTGAAGCGCCGTTCCTCGCCAATATCGCCATGCCTTTCGCTTCGATCGTGTCGAAGGAATATGCCGATACGCTGGACAAGGCAGGCACCAAGGAAGACTTCAACAACCTGCCGATCGGCACCGGTCCGTTCAAGTTCGTCGCCTATCAGAAGGACGCGGTCATCCGCTACCAGAAGAACGCCGACTACTGGGGCGACGCGCCGAAGATCGACGATCTGATCTTCGCGATCACGCCGGACGCTGCCGTTCGCCTGCAGAAGCTGAAGGCGGGCGAATGCCACCTGATGCCTTACCCGGCACCGGCAGACCTTGCCACCATCCGCGCCGATTCCAACCTCAAGCTCGATGAACAGCCGGGCTTGAACGTTGCCTACTTCGCCTACAACACCACTGTTGCGCCTTTCGACAAGCCGGAAGTCCGCAAGGCGCTGAACATGGCGATGAACAAGCAGGCAATCATCGACGCCGTGTTCCAGGGTGCCGGCACTGTTGCCAAGAACCCGATCCCGCCGACGATGTGGTCCTACAACGACAGCATCAAGGACGATGCTTATGATCCGGAAGCTGCCAAGAAGGCTCTCGAAGCCGCTGGCGTCAAGGATCTGTCGATGAAGATCTGGGCGATGCCGGTTCAGCGTCCTTACATGCCGAATGCCCGCCGCACCGCCGAGCTGATCCAGTCGGATTTCGCGAAAGTTGGCGTCAAGGCCGAGATCGTCTCCTTCGAGTGGGGTGAATACCTCAAGAAGTCGACCGAAGTGAACCGCGACGGCGCCGTCATCCTCGGCTGGACCGGCGACAACGGTGACCCTGATAACTTCATGGGCGTTCTGCTTTCCTGCGCTTCCGCAGGCGAAGGCGGCACGAACCGTGCGCAATGGTGCAACAAGGAGTTCTCCGACCTGATTTCCAAGGCGAAGCAGGCCACGGACGTCGCCGAGCGCACCAAGCTTTATGAGCAGGCGCAGGTGATCTTCAAGGAACAGGCTCCGTGGGCGACGCTTGCGCATTCCACGCAGTTCGTTCCGATGTCCACCAAGGTTTCCGGCTTCACCATGAGCCCGCTTGGCGACTTCACCTTCGAATCCGTCGATATCGCGGAGTAATCCCAAACAACAGGACGCGCGGAAGAACCCTGTTCTTCCGCGCGTCTTTTCAGGAAAAAACCATGATTCGGTTCATTCTCGGCAAACTTCTCTATCTCGTTCCGACATTCCTCGGGATTACCATCGTCGCCTTCGCCTTCGTGCGCGTCCTGCCGGGCGATCCCGTGCTGTTGATGGCCGGCGAGCGTGGCATTTCGCCCGAACGGCATGCACAACTTGCCGAACAGCTCGGCTTCAGCCAGCCAATCTGGCAGCAATATCTCCATTTTCTCGGACGGCTCCTTCAGGGCGATCTCGGCAATTCCCTCGTCACCAAGAAGCCGGTCTTCACCGAGTTCCTCGCGCTCTTCCCAGCGACAGTCGAGCTTGGCCTTGTCGCCATCATCATCGCAACGCTGATCGGCGTGCCGGTCGGCGTCATCGCCGCTATCCGCCGTGGCTCGTGGTTCGACCAGATTTCCATGACGACGGCGCTGATCGGTTTTTCGATGCCGATCTTCTGGTGGGGCCTGCTGCTTATCATCATGTTCTCCGGCATCCTGCAATGGACGCCGGTTTCGGGCCGCATCTCGCTGATGTATTTCTTCCCCTCCGTCACCGGTTTCATGCTGATCGACAGCCTGATTTCGGGGCAGAAGGGCGCTTTCGTCTCGGCTTTGTCCCATCTCATCCTGCCCTCGGTGGTGCTTGCCACCATTCCGCTTGCGGTCATTGCGCGCCAGACGCGTTCGGCCATGCTGGAAGTCCTGGGTGAGGACTACGTGCGGACAGCGCGTGCGAAAGGCATGTCGCGGTCCCGCGTCGTCGGCGTTCACGCATTGCGCAACGCCATGATCCCGGTCATCACCACCATCGGCCTGCAGATCGGCGTGCTGATGGCGGGCGCAATCCTGACCGAAACCATCTTTTCCTGGCCGGGCATCGGCAAGTGGATGATCGATTCCATCTCGCGCCGCGACTATCCGGTCGTGCAGAGCGGCCTGCTTCTGATTGCGGGTCTGGTGATGGTCGTCAACCTGCTTGTCGATCTGACCTATGGCCTCATCAATCCGAGGATCCGTCACAAATGAGCGATGTGACCACAGCTCCCGTCGTCAGGCTTTCTGACGCCGCCATCCGCCGCCGGATGATCGCCGATTTCTGGTTCTATTTCCGCCAGAATCGCGGCGCCGTCATCGGCCTTGCCGTCTTCCTTCTTCTGGTTCTGATCGCGGTTTTCGCAGCCGTGATTGCGCCGCATGATCCGACCCAGCAATATAGAGATGCGTTGCTCGTCCCGCCGGTCTGGCAGGATGGAGGCCGCGCCGCATTCCTGCTCGGCACTGATGCTGTCGGCCGCGACATGCTGTCCCGGCTTATCTACGGCGCGCAATATTCGCTGTTCATCGGTGTCGTCGTCGTCTCCATCGCCCTTGTCGGCGGCATTGTCATCGGTCTCGTCGCCGGTTTCTTCGGCGGCTGGGTCGATACCGTCATCATGCGCGTGATGGACGTGATCCTGGCGTTTCCGTCGTTGCTTCTGGCACTGGTGCTGGTTGCGATCCTCGGGCCGGGGCTCACCAATGCCATGATCGCCATCGCCATCGTCTATCAGCCGCATTTCGCCCGTCTGACGCGCGCGGCTGTCATGAGCGAGCTCCGGCGCGAATATGTCACCGCCGCCCGTGTGGCGGGTGCCGGCAATTTCCGGCTGATGTTCAAGACCATCCTGCCGAACTGCCTTGCGCCGCTGATTGTGCAGGCGACGCTCTCCTTCTCGTCTGCGGTTCTCGATGCGGCGGCTCTCGGCTTCCTCGGCATGGGCGCGCAGCCGCCCGCCTCCGAATGGGGCACGATGCTGGCCGAAGCCCGCGAGTTCATTCTGCGCGCCTGGTGGGTCGTTACCCTTCCGGGCCTCACGATCCTCGTTTCGGTGCTTGCCATCAACCTGATGGGTGACGGGCTGCGCGATGCGCTCGATCCCAAACTGAAGCGGAGCTGAGCGATGAGCCTGCTGAAAATCAAGAACCTCACCGTCAAGTTCGCCACCGCTACCGGCGCTTTCACGGCTGTCAACGGCGTCGACGTTTCCGTGGACAAGCATGAAGTGCTGGCCATCGTCGGCGAGTCCGGTTCCGGCAAGTCGGTATCCATGCTCGCCGTGATGGGGCTTTTGCCCGATACGGCGACGATTACCGCCGACGAGATGATCTTCGACGGCATAAACCTGCTGGCCATGTCGCCGCAGGAGCGCCGCAAGCTGATCGGCCGTGAGATCACCATGATCTTCCAGGAACCGGTCGCCTCGCTCAACCCGTCGTTTACGGTCGGTTTCCAGATCGAGGAGGTGCTGCGCCTCAATCTCGGCATGGGACGGTCCGCTGCGCGTGCGCGTGCGCTGGAACTGTTCCGTTCCGTCGGTATTCCCGACCCGGAAACCAAGCTCAACGCCTATCCGCACCAGATGTCCGGCGGCCAGTGCCAGCGCGTTATGATCGCCATCGCGATCGCCTCCAAGCCGCGCCTGCTGATCGCCGACGAGCCGACCACCGCACTCGACGTGACGATCCAGAAGCAGATTCTCGATCTGCTGATGAAACTGCAGGAAGAATACGGCATGGCGCTGATCCTCATCACGCATGACATGGGTGTGGTGGCTGAAACCGCAGACCGTGTCGTGGTGCAATATAAGGGCCGCAAGATCGAGGAGGCGGATGTGCTGAGCCTGTTCGAGGCGCCGCAGCATCCCTACACCAAGGCATTGCTTTCGGCCCTGCCGGAAAATGCGATCGGCGACCGTCTGCCCACGGTTTCCGATTTCCTCGGCAAGGAGGGCGTTCAATGAGCATCGTTGTCGAAGGCAAGGGTATCACCCGCCATTATCACGTTCCGGGCGGCCTGTTTGGCGGCGCAAGGACGGTTCAGGCGCTGCAGGGCATCGATTTTGCGGTCGAACGTGGCAAGACGCTGGCCATCGTCGGCGAATCCGGTTCGGGCAAGTCGACACTTGCGCGCATCATCGCGCTGATCGACCCGGCATCCGGCGGTGAGTTGAAGATCGACGGTCAGCCCGTCGATATCGCCAAGCGCCGTCCCGGCCCTGACATGCGCTCCAAGGTGCAGATGGTGTTCCAGAACCCCTATGGCAGCCTCAATCCGCGCCAGAAGGTTGGCGATGTGCTGATGGAGCCGCTCGTCATCAACACCAGGATGCCGGCTTCCGAGCGTCGCGAGCGGGCCGAAGCCATGCTGGTGAAGGTCGGGCTGGGTCCGGAACACTTCAACCGTTATCCGCATATGTTTTCAGGCGGCCAACGGCAGCGCATCGCGATTGCGCGGGCGCTGATGCTCAACCCGGCACTGCTGGTGCTGGACGAGCCGGTCTCTGCGCTCGATCTTTCGGTGCAGGCGCAGGTGCTGAACCTGCTGGCGGATTTGCAGGAAGAGTTCCAGCTGACCTATGTGTTCGTCAGCCACGATCTTTCCGTGGTCCGTTATATCGCCGATGACGTGATGGTCATCTCGAAGGGCGTGGCCGTGGAGCAGGGGACGCGCGAGGAACTGTTTGCCGATCCGAAACACGCCTATACGCGCCAGCTTTTTGCCGCCACGCCGATAACGGACGTGGATGCCATCCGCGCCCGCGTGGAGCGCCGCAAGGCGGCACGACAGGCTGCGACGGCTTGAGAGTGGATTGACCCACAAATAAGTGAAACAGGCCGGATTTCCGGCCTGTTCTTTTTCAAGACTTCAAAAATCACTGACGCCGAGCGTTTGAACGGATCAGGCTCCTGCGTCTCTGAGCAGGCGAACCTGCCGCAGTGTATTCTGCCGGCTGCGCTCCAGATGCCGCCCCAGGGCATCGACAATCTGACCCTTGCTGCGGGCGGCGATAGCATCGGCAATATTCTGGTGTTCCTCAACAGAACGGGCGTAGTCACCGAGGATCGATACGAAAACCGTGTGGGTCTGGTCGAGAATGCGCTCATGCGTGCCGGAGATGACCGGAATGCGTGCGGCCGACACAAGGGTGGTGTGAAAGCTGCGATCGTGAAAAAGCGCCTTCGACAGCTCGTCCAGTGTGGGTCCTTTGGCAAATTCGCGGTGTTTCGCAAGGCTCTCCAGAAGCTGCGTATGCAGCGCCTCGTCCAGTTGCCCGGCGTCGAAAGCCACTTCCACAGCACCTTTTTCCAGCAGCATTCTGGCGGCGTAAAGTTCTTCCACGTCCTCCACGGTAAAATCGCGCACCACCATGCCGCGCCGGGAGGAATTGACCACCAACCCATCCGCCTCGAGTTTCACACAGGCTTCCTTGACCGGCGTCGGGCTGATGCCGAGATCGGCGGCAAGCTCGTTGGGCAGCAGGCGTTCGCCGCCGCGTAATCTGCCGCTGACGATGCGCGCCCGCAGTTCCCGATGCGCCTGTTCGGCGAGTGTGATTTTGACCAGCGTGTTCATGAGCCATCATCGCGCAACTCCGAAAGGCTGGCAATGTTTGAATATTAAAAATAAAAAATTTTTTATTTTACAAAGGCCGTTTTTCCGTTAGCTGTATCTGTCATCGGAAGCCGGGCTGCTGGAGGAGGGCGGTCGGGCAAGCCCTCTGAGTTTTCATCTCTTGCCGCCAATGGTCGAGGGGTGGTGGCGAGATACTGTCCGTTCATCGGCGGAGCATCGATCAGGCAGGGCCTTCCGTTTGTTCCTCCCGAAAAGCCGCTCAAGCGTCGAGGAATTGACCGATCATGAAGATAACCGCTATCGAACCTTTCATCCTGCATCTGCCGCTGACATCGGCGTCCATCTCCGATTCCACCCACAGCATCACCCATTGGGGCGTCGTCGGTGCAAAAATCACGACGGATGACGGCCTTGAAGGCTATGGTTTTACTGGCACCCACGCGCATTTGCCGTCCGACAGGCTTATCACATCCTGCATCAGCGATTGTTATGCGCCCTTGCTGGTGGGTGAGGATGCGTCCGAACATTCTAGGCTCTGGACGAAGCTTGCCCGTTACCCTTCACTGCAATGGGTCGGCCGGGCCGGCATTACGCATCTGGCGCTGGCGGCGATCGACGTGGCGCTCTGGGATCTGAAGGCGAAAAAGGCCGGCGTGCCGCTCTGGCATTACCTCGGCGGCGCACACACGGCAGGGGTGGAAGCCTACAATACCGATATAGGCTGGCTTTCCATCAATCTCGAAAATCTGCTGGCGGGTAGCGCCAAGGCAGTGGAAGAGGATGGCTTTACCCGCCTGAAGATCAAGGTCGGACACGATGATCCGAATATCGACATCGGGCGCCTTGCCGCCGTCCGCAAACGCGTCGGTTCTTCCGTCCGCATCGCCATTGACGGCAACGGTAAATGGGACCTGCCGACATGCCAGCGCTTCTGCGCATCAGCGAAGGATCTGGATATCTACTGGTTCGAGGAACCACTCTGGTATGACGATGTGACGAGCCATGCGCGGCTGGCGCGTAACACATCCATTCCCATTGCGCTCGGCGAGCAGCTTTATACGGTGGATGCCTTCCGGTCATTCATCGATGCGGGAGCGGTCGCCTATGTCCAGCCGGATGTCACCCGGCTCGGCGGCATAACCGAATATATCCAGGTCGCCGATCTCGCGCTTGCCCATCGCCTGCCGGTCGTGCCGCATGCGGGCGAAATGAGCCAGGTGCATGTGCATCTGAGCTACTGGCACCCGGCCTCGACCATTCTCGAATATATTCCGTGGATCAAGGATCATTTCGAAGAGCCGATCCACGTTCGCGACGGCGTTTACAAACGCCCGGAGCAGCCGGGCGCCAGCACTACGCCTCTGGCCGAAAGCATTGTCCGTTATGGCAAATCGGTGAAGTGAACAGAGGCGGCGCATGAGAATGCGCCGCCTTTTTATTTTATCGACCTAGCGCCAGCCGAGCGCGGGCGCCACCTGCTTGAGGATCGTCTCGATCACATGGGCGTTGTAGTCGACGCCCAGCTGGTTCGGCACGGTCAAAAGCAGCGTGTCGGCCTCGGCGATGGCTTCGTCGGCTTTCAGCTGTTCGATCAGCGCTTCAGGTTCGGCGGCATAGCTGCGCCCGAAGATCGCGCGCGTCTTGTCGTCGATATAGCCGATCTTGTCGTCCCCCTCGTTGCCGTAACCGAAATAGGACCGGTCGCGGTCGTTGACGAGGGCGAAGATGCTGCGGCTGACCGAAACGCGTGGTTCGCGTGCGTGTCCGGCCTCTTTCCAGGCGGCGCGGAAGGTGCGGATCTGTTCGGCCTGCTGGACGTGGAACGGTTCACCCGTTTCATCCGTCTTCAGGGTGGAGCTTTGCAGGTTCATGCCAAGCTTTGCCGCCCACACCGCCGTCGCATTGGAACTGGAACCCCACCAGATGCGCTCGCGCAGCCCTTCGGAGTGCGGCTCAAGGCGCAGCAGGCCGGGCGGGTTGGGGAACATCGGTCGCGGGTTCGGTTCGGCGAAACCTTCGCCCTTCAGAAGTTCAAGGAAGACCTCGGTATGTTGCCGCGCCATGTCCTCTTCGGTCTGACCCTCGGCAGGGCGGAAGCCGAAATAACGCCAGCCGTCGATCACCTGTTCCGGAGAGCCACGGCTGATGCCGAGTTGCAGACGCCCACCGGCGATGAGATCGGCTGAACTCGCATCCTCCACCATGTAGAACGGGTTTTCATAACGCATGTCGATGACGCCGGTGCCGATCTCGATGCTCTTCGTTCTGGCGCCGACGGCTGCCAGCAGCGGAAAGGGCGATGCCAGCTGGCGGGCGAAATGGTGCACACGGAAATAGGCGCCGTCGGCTCCGAGTTCTTCCGCAGCGACGGCAAGGTCGATCGATTGCAGCAGCGTGTCCGCAGCCGAGCGGGTCTGCGACTGGGGCGAGGGCGTCCAGTGGCCGAAGGATAAAAATCCGATCTTTTTCATGATGACCTTCCAAATGTTGGAGAATACCGGCTGTTTCAGCCCGCATCGTTGTTGTCAGTCATATAGGCAACGGCGCGGATTCTCCAATCCGCCACCCGTAGACACGGTGTCGCCGAAATGTGAACGACGGTCGTTTCAGCCGATCGTCTTGCGGTCGAGGATGAAGAGATTTTCGTGGGCGCGCGCTGTCGTCAGAATGAAATCCATCAGCGAGCGCACGCGCGGCACGTTGGCAAGGTCCTGATGGCTTGTCAGCCAGTATCCCCGCCGCAGTTCCACTTCCCCGGCAAGCACCATCTGCAAATCCGGAAAGCGCGCGGCGATGAAATTCGGCAATATGCAAAGGCCACGGCCGCTGAGGGTTGCGGTCAGCTGCGCAAAGATGCTCGATGACTGGAAGTTGGGCCTGAGGCCGGGCATCACGTCGCGCATATAATCGAGGCCCGGCGAGAAGATCAGGTCCTGCACGTAACCGATGAAAAAATGATCGGGCAAATCCTCGCGCCGGGTGATTTTCGGGTGGCTGGCGAGATAGGAGCGCGAGGCATAGATATGCAACGTGTAATCGATGATCTGTTCGTTGATGTAGGGACCGGCTTTCGGTGGATCGAGCGTGACCGCCACATCCGCCTCTTTCCTGGACAATGCCATGATCTGCTGGATCGTCACCATCTCCACCATGATGTGCGGATGGGTGATGGCGAAGTCTTTCAGCCTTTCCACGAAGAAAAAGTTGGAAAAACCTTCCGGGGCGCTGAGCCTTACCACGCCGCGCAGCAGGCTGCCGCTTTCGGAAATATCCGATTGCAGTCTTTCCGCTTCCGCCTCGATGCGCTCGACGGTATCGACCAGCCGCCGCCCGACCGTTGTCAGTTCGTAACCGCGCGGGTTTCGCTCGAACAGCTTGGTTTTAAGCGAGAATTCCAGCCGGTCGATGTGGCGGGAGACGGTGGCGTGGCTGGTGCGCAGGCTTCTGGCCGCCGACGAGAGTTGCCCGGTGCGGGCCACCGCCAGAAAATATTGCAGGTCGTCCCAGGTAAAAGGGGTGGCCAATTTTGTCTCCATTGCGAGTTCTGTTCAAAAATGAACAGTTCCTGTTCGCAATTTGATGATGCTCCGCTCTTGTGTCAACGGACGAATTCGAGAACTCTAGGCTGAGGATGCGCCGCTTTGAGGAGGGCGGTGTGACCGTTCGGGTGCAATGCTGAAAAAGTCCGCCACGCGGCTTCGTTCACCGTTGCACAGACCCATCTGAGGCTCGCAATCATCTCTGGGAGGAGAAGTCATGCGCAAGAGTATCGTTTTATCCACGGCCATGGCACTGGCCGCGGGCACCGCCGCCTATGCTGCCGATATTTCGGACGGCAAGGTCAAGATCGGCATTCTGAACGACCAGTCGGGCGTCTACGCCAATTTTGGCGGTAAATACTCTTATGAGGCCGCGAAGATGGCGGTCGAGGATTTTGGCGGCAAGGTGCTGGATGCACCGGTTGAGGTGGTGACCGCCGACCACCAGAACAAGGCGGATGTCGCCTCCAACATTGCCCGGCAATGGTACGATACAGAGCAGGTCGATTCGATCATGGAATTGACCTCGTCTTCTGTCGGACTTGCCGTGCAGGCACTCTCCAAGGACAAGAAGAAGATCACCATCAATACGGGTGCGGCAACAACCGAGCTGACTGGCAAACAATGCAGCCCCTATGGTTTCCACTGGGCCTACGACACCTATTCGCTGGCGGTCGGCACTGGCGGCGCGCTGGTGAAGCAGGGTGGCGACAGCTGGTTCTTCCTGACCGCCGATTACGCCTTCGGTTATTCGCTCGAAGAAAACACCGCCAATTTCGTCAAGGCCAATGGCGGCAAGGTGCTGGGCTCCGTGCGCCATCCGCTGGCGACGACGGATTATTCCTCCTTCCTGTTGCAGGCGCAGTCATCGGGCGCGAAGGTCATCGGCCTTGCCAATGCCGGTCTCGACACGTCCAACGCCATCAAGCAGGCGGCCGAATTCGGTATCGTGGCGGGCGGCCAGCGGCTTGCAGCCCTCCTCTTCACGCTTGCCGAAGTGCATGGTCTCGGACTTGAGGCGGCGCAGGGGCTGACGCTGACGGAAGGGTTCTATTGGGATCGCGACGATGAATCGCGCAAGTTCGGCGAACGTTTCAAGGAACGCACCGGCGCCATGCCGAACATGGTGCATACAGGCACCTACTCCGCCGTTCTGCATTATCTGAAGGCCATTGAAAAGGCCGGCACCGACGATGCCGATGCTGTTGCCAAGGCCATGAAGGAAATGCCCGTCAATGACGTCTTTGCAAAGGACGGACATGTGGCAGCCAACGGCCGCATGATCCACGACATGTATCTCATGGAAGTGAAGAAGCCGGATGAGAGCAAGCAGCCGTGGGACTACTACAAGGTGCTTGCCACCATCCCCGGCAAGGAAGCCTTCATGGACCCCGCAAAAAGCGGTTGCCCGCTCGTGACACAGTAAAAAGGGGAAAGCTTCATGATGATCGCTCCCGCCCCTGCCGGTCAGGCGGAACCACGCATCGTGCTTTCGGCGCGCGGTCTCTCCAAGACCTTCGGCGCATTCGCGGCTGTGAAGAACGTCGATCTCGACGTTCACCACGCTCGTGTGCATGCGCTTATTGGTCCGAACGGCGCCGGCAAAACTACGGTCTTCAACCTGTTGACCAAGTTTCTCCAGCCGACGGGCGGGGCGATCACCTTCATGGGAACGGATATAACAAAGACGCCGCCGGACAAGGTGGCGCGGCTTGGCCTCGTGCGGTCATTCCAGATATCGGCGGTGTTTCCGCATCTGACGGTGCTGGAGAACGTGCGGGTGGCGTTGCAAAGGCCCAACAACCTTTCAACGCAATTCTGGTTGCCCCTGTCGTCGCTCGACAGGCTCAATGCACGCGCCGAGGAGCTGATCGCAACGGTTGGCCTGACGCGGGAAAAATATGCACTTGCGGCCGATCTTTCCTATGGCCGCAAGCGTGTACTGGAAATCGCCACCACGCTTGCGCTCGATCCGAAGGTTCTGCTGCTTGACGAGCCGATGGCCGGCATGGGCGGCGAGGATGTGGCGCATGTCGCCGATCTCATCCGCGAGGTGGCCAAGACACGTGCAGTGCTGATGGTCGAACACAATCTGAAGGTCGTCGCCGATATCTGTCATCAGGTCACGGTATTGCAACGGGGCGAAATTCTGGCGGAAGGCGATTATGCCGCCGTTTCCGCCGATCCGCGTGTGCGCACGGCCTATATGGGCACGGAGGAGGCTTGATATGGCGGCAATGCTTGAAGTCTCCAACCTGAAATCCTGGTACGGCGAAAGCCAGGCGCTGCACGGTGTCGATCTGACGGTCGGCGAGGGCGAAACCATCACCATTCTCGGGCGCAATGGCGTGGGCAAAACCACGACGTTGCGCACCATCATGGGCATCATTCGTAACCGCAAGGGTGTGATCAAGCTGGGTGGCAAGGATATGATGCCGGTGCCGCTGCATCGCACGGCAAAACATGGCCTCGGTTTCGTGCCGGAGGAGCGCGGCATCTTCGCGACGCTGAGCGTCGAGGAGAACCTGAAGCTGCCGCCCGTGGTCGCGTCCGGTGGCATGACGCTCGATGAAATCTACGAGCTGTTTCCCAACCTTTACGAACGCCGGGCAAGCCCCGGCACGAAACTTTCCGGCGGCGAACAGCAGATGCTTGCCATGGCGCGCATCCTGCGCACCGGGGTCAAGGTTCTTCTGCTCGACGAACCGACAGAGGGGCTTGCGCCGGTTATCGTGCAGCGCATCGGCGAGGTGCTGAAGACCTTGAAGAGCCGTGGCATGACCGTGGTTCTGGTCGAGCAGAATTTCCGTTTCGCCAGCCGCATCGCGGACCGTTTCTACCTAATGGATCATGGCCAGATGGTCAGCAATTTTCCGGTGCGCGAGCTTTCCGACCGCATGGGCGAACTCAATAAAGTGCTGGGAGTTTAACGATGACGATGCTCTTCGGCGTTCCGGTTCAGGCTCTGCTCGGACAATTGCTGATCGGCCTTATCAACGGGTCGTTTTATGCGTTGCTGTCGCTCGGCCTTGCCGTCATTTTCGGCCTGCTGCGCGTCATCAATTTTGCCCATGGCGCGCAATATATGCTCGGCGCGTTCATCGCTTTTCTTGGCCTGCAATATTTCGGCATCAGCTTCTGGTTGGCGCTGGTGGTGACGCCGCTCGTCGTGGCGCTCTTGGGCGCGATCGTCGAGCGTCTCATGCTGTCGCGGCTTTACGATCTTGATCCGCTTTACGGGCTGCTCTTCACCTTCGGCCTGGCACTGGTGGTGGAGGGCACGTTCCGTTGGCTCTATGGCGCTGCCGGCCAGCCCTATTCGGTTCCGCGCGCGCTTGCCGGCGGCACCAATCTCGGCTTCATGTTCCTGCCGAATTACCGCGCCTTCGTCGTCGTCATTTCGCTCATCGCCTGCATCGCCACCTGGGCGTTGATCGAAAAGACGAGGCTCGGCTCCTATCTGCGCGCGGCGACGGAAAACCCGACGCTGGTGCAGGCTTTCGGCATCAACGTGCCGGTGCTTCTGACGCTGACCTACGCGCTGGGCGCTGGCCTTGCCGGCTTCACCGGCGTGCTTGCAGCGCCGATCTATCAGGTTTCACCGCTGATGGGCACCAACCTCATCATCGTCGTCTTCGCAGTTGTCGTGGTTGGCGGCATGGGATCGATCATGGGCGCCATCGTCACCGGTTACATGCTGGGCATAGCCGAAGGCCTGACCAAGGTCTTCTACCCGGAGGCGTCCAACATCGTCATCTTCGTCATCATGGCCTTTGTGCTGCTCATCCGCCCCGCCGGACTTTTCGGAAAGGACGCCTGATATGTCCAAAGCCACTCACAATCCGACGGCCGGTGCGATGCCGCATACCGAGGTTTCAACAACCGCCGCAACCATCAAGACCGTGCTCATATTGGCTGGTCTCGCCGTGTTGATCGCTGCGCCGATGTTCGTTTATCCGATCTTTCTGATGAAGCTCCTGTGCTTTGCGCTGTTTGCCTGCGCCTTCAATCTGCTGATCGGTTATACGGGGCTGCTTTCCTTCGGCCATGCGGCGTTTTTCGGCGGTGCGGCCTATTTCACCGCCTATTCTGTGAAGGAATGGGGCGTCACGCCCGAGATCGGCCTTATCATCGGCATGGCGGGTGCGGCCCTTCTTGGCCTCGTCATCGGCTTTTTCGCCATTCGTCGTCAGGGCATCTATTTCGCCATGATCACGCTGGCGCTCTCGCAGATGTTTTATTTCTTCTGCCTTCAGGCGCCTTTCACCCATGGCGAGGACGGCTTGCAGGGCGTGCCGCGCGGCCACCTCTTCGGCCTTCTCGATCTCAATGGGCCGCTGAACATCTATTACACGGTGCTGGCCTTTTTCGTGCTCGCGCTTCTCGTCATCTGGCGTTTCGTCAACTCGCCCTTCGGCATGATTTTGAAATCCATCCGTGAAAATGAGCAGCGTGCGATTTCTCTGGGCTACAGCGTGCAACGTTACAAGCTCGGCGCCTTCGTCATGTCGGCGGCGCTTGCCGGTCTTGCGGGCGGCCTGAAGGCGCTGGTGTTCCAGTTCGCGACCCTTACCGATGTGGCCTGGCAGATGTCGGGTGAGGTTATCCTGATGACCCTGCTCGGCGGCATCGGCACCATGATCGGCCCGATCTTCGGTGCGGGTCTTGTCGTCGCGCTGCAGAACTATCTCGCGACATCCGATTTCCCCGTCACTATCATCACTGGCCTCGTTTTCATGGCCTGTGTTCTGGTGTTCCGGCGCGGTTTGATCGGTGAATTTTACGCTTCGCGGCTGGGGCGAAAACTAGGGTTTCAGCACCGCAGCTAATTTTTTTTAAAACAGGCAAATGACTTCCTCCGCGTCCCGGTGACGCGGCAAGGGCGCCGTATGGAGAATAGAATGGGCGAATACGACTATATCGTCATCGGAGCGGGAAGTGCGGGATGCGTTCTCGCCAACCGCCTTTCGAAAGATCCGAACCACCGCGTGCTGCTGCTGGAGGCGGGCGGCAACGATAATTACCACTGGATCCATATTCCGGTCGGTTATCTCTATTGCATCAACAATCCGCGCACCGACTGGTGTTTCAAGACGGCGGAAGAGCCGGGGCTTAACGGTCGCGCGCTGATTTATCCGCGCGGCAAGGTTCTGGGCGGCTGCTCTTCCATCAATGGCATGATCTATATGCGCGGTCAGGCGCGAGACTACGATGTCTGGCGTCAGCTTGGCTGCGAGGGCTGGGGATGGAACGATATCCTGCCCTATTTCATGAAGTCGGAGGATTTTTATCGCGGCAGGAGTGACATGCATTCCACCGGCGGCGAATGGCGGGTGGAGAAGGCACGCGTGCGCTGGGATGTGCTGGATGCCTTCCAGAAGGCGGCGGGCGAAGCCGGCATTCCCGCAACCGAAGATTTCAACCAGGGCGACAACGAGGGTGCCGGTTATTTCGATGTAAACCAGCGGTCAGGCTGGCGCTGGAACACGGCCAAGGCCTTTCTGAGACCGGCGCGTGACCGAAAGAACCTGACGGTTTTGACCAAGGCCCATGTCAAGCGCCTCATCATCAACGAAGGCCGTGTCACGGGCGTCGAGTTCCACCACGACGGCGTTTTGAAAAAGGTGCTTGCGCGGCGCGAGACGGTGCTTTCTGCCGGTGCGGTCGGTTCGCCGCATGTTCTGGAGCTTTCCGGTATCGGCCGAGGCGACGTATTGCAGGCTGCCGGTATCGACACCGTGACGGAAGTTCAGGGCGTTGGCGAGAACCTGCAGGACCATCTGCAATTGCGCATGGTCTATAAGGTCTCCGGCGTTCTGACGCTGAATGAAAGGGCCTCAACCCTGTTCGGCAAGGCAAGGATCGGCCTTGAATATGCGCTGACCCGCTCCGGGCCGATGTCGATGGCGCCCAGCCAGCTTGGTGTCTTCACCCGTTCCTCGCCGGAAAAAGAAACCGCCGATCTGGAATATCATGTCCAGCCGGTTTCACTCGACAAGTTCGGTGATCCGGTTCACACTTTTCCCGCCATTACGGCAAGTGTGTGCAATCTGCGGCCGGAAAGCCGGGGTTCCGTGCATGTGAAAGGACCGGATTTCGCCATGCAGCCGGAAATCCGCCCGAACTATCTGTCTACTGAAGGCGATCGTCAGGTTGCCATAGATTCCATGCGGCTGACGCGTCGCATCGTCGCTCAGCCCGCCTTTGCCCGGTTCAAGCCGCAGGAATACCGGCCCGGTCCGTCTTTTGAAAATGATGGCGATCTGGCCCGTGCCGCGGGCGATATCGGCACGACCATATTCCATCCCGTCGGCACGCTTCGCATGGGATCGGATCCGGAAAGTGTCGTCGATACGCGGCTGAAATTCCGCAAGCTTGCCGGGCTGCGCGTTGCGGACGCATCCATCATGCCAAGGATCACGTCCGGGAACACCAATTCGCCGACGATCATGATTGCCGAAAAGGCCGCCGACATGATCCTTTCGGACAATCGTTGAGAGGAGCGCTCCCATGAAGACCGTCGCTTTTATCGGACTTGGACATATGGGCTTGCCAATGGCCGCCAATCTCGTCAAGGCGGGTTTTACCGTCAGGGGTTTCGACCTTTCCGAAGCCTGCCGTGTGGCGGCGCGTGAGGTCGGAATCCCCGTCGCGGCGGATGCGACCGAGGCCATGGAAGCGGCGGAGGTGATCATCACCATGTTGCCGAAGGGTGAGCACGTTGTTTCGGTCTATGGCGATCTGGTCCGGAAGGTCTCTGCCGGCACGCTTCTTGTCGATTGCTCGACGGTGGATATGGAAAGCGCCCTGAAAGCGCATGAACTTGCCGCTTCCGCCGGTTGCCCGTCTGTCGATGCCCCGGTTTCCGGCGGCACGAGTGGTGCTAGCGCCGGCACATTGACCTTCATGTGCGGCGGCGAGGATGAGGCTTTCTCGGTGGCAAGGCCGGTGCTGGAAGCGATGGGCAAGAAGATCGTGCATTGCGGCAGGGGCGGCAACGGGCAGGCGGCCAAGATCTGCAACAACATGATCCTGGGCGTTTCCATGATTGCGGTTTCCGAAGCCTTCGTGCTTGGCGAAAAGCTCGGCCTTTCGCATCAGGCGCTGTTCGATGTCGCCTCCACCTCCTCCGGCCAATGCTGGTCGCTCACCACCTATTGCCCGGTGCCGGGGCCGGTGCCGACATCGCCTGCGAACAATGATTACCAACCGGGTTTTGCCGCCGCCCTGATGTTGAAGGATCTGAAGCTTTCGCAAGCCGCCGCGAATGGTAACGGCATCTCCACCCCGCTCGGCGCAGCGGCGTCGGCGCTTTATGAGAACTTCGTCAATGAGGGCGGGGGCGTGCGCGATTTTTCCGCCATCGTCGAGATGCTGCGCGGAGGCGAAGCATGATGGAAGCCACGCCGTCGGATATTCTGTGGGTGCCACCAGAGGAACGGCTGGAGCGCTCATCGCTATTCGTTTTTGCCACAAGGACCGCGCCGCTGCACGGACTTGCCGCCGATGATTATCCCGGCCTGCTGCGCTGGTCCATCAACGAGCCGGGCGAATTTTACGATGCCTTGTGGGATGAACTTGGGATCATCGGCACGCGCGGCGAAACGGCGTTCAAACCTGGCGCGACGATCCGCGAGGCCGAATTTTATCCGGGCGCAAGGCTCAATTACGCCGAAAACCTGCTGCGCGATGCCGATGAGCGACTGGCCATCATCGCCCATCGGGACGACGGTACACGGCGCGAGATAAGCCGCAGGCAGCTCTATTCGGATGTCTCCCGTCTGGTGCAGGCGCTCGTCCAAGTGGGCGTGAAAGAAGGCGACCGCGTCGGCGCCATCGTCACCCATGATATCGAGGCGATCGTCAGCTATCTGGCGACGAGCGCCATCGGAGCCATCTGGTCGTCGTGCTCGCCGGATTTCGGCCCTGCTGGAGCCTCTGACCGCCTGTCGCAGATCGATCCGAAAATTCTCATCGCCGTGCCGGAATATGGTTATGCCGGCAAGCGCATCGATGTTGGTCCGACCATCCGCGCCGTTGCGGAAAGCGCGGCCCCTCAAAAGATCGTGTTGATCGGTGATGTTGTTCCCGTCAGCCTTTCCGATCTCGGCTGCGTGACCTTGGATGATTTCGTAGCACCTTATGAGCCGGGAGAAATCGCGTTCAACCGGTTGCCGGTCATCGCGCCGCTGGCGATCCTTTATTCCTCCGGCACGACCGGCAAACCGAAATGCATTACCCATTCCGGCGGCGGGCTACTGCTTCAGCACATGAAGGAACAGAAGCTGCAATGCGATATCAGGCAAGGCGAGCGTTTCTTCTACTTCACCACCTGCGGCTGGATGATGTGGAACTGGCAGGTATCCGGTCTGGCGCTCGGCGCAACGCTCGTGACCTATGACGGCAATCCCGGTTATCCAACGCCTGCGCGGCTGATCGACCTCATCGACGCCGAACAGATTGCGACCTTCGGAACCTCGGCCAAGTTCATCGACGCCTGCCTCAAAGCGGGGTTGAAGCCGCGCGAAAGCCACGGACTTTCGTCGCTGCGAACAATTCTTTCCACCGGCTCACCGCTCATCCCGCAATCCTTCGACTATATCTATCGCGACTGGAAGACCGACGTGCATCTTGCCTCCATTTCCGGCGGCACGGATATCTGCGCCTGCTTCCTCGGCGGCAATCCGCTGCAACCGGTTCATCGCGGCGAATTGCAGGGCGCGATGCTGGGTATGGATATCGATACGCTGGATGATGAAGGACGTTCCGTTCGTGGCGTTGCCGGCGAACTCGTCTGCCGCAACGCTCATCTGTCCATGCCGGTCAAATTCTGGGGCGATGACGACGGCTCGCGGTATCAGGCCGCCTATTTCGACCGCTTTCCGGGCATCTGGGCGCACGGTGATTTTGCCGAAATGCGTCCGTCCGGCGGATATGTCATTCATGGGCGCTCCGATACGACACTCAACCCCGGTGGGGTCCGCATCGGTACGGCGGAAATATACCGTCAGGTGGAAACCGTGCCGGAGGTTGAGGAAGCGATTGCCGTCGGGCAGGATATCGATGGCGACCAGCGGGTCATTCTCTTCGTGCGCCTGAAAGTTGGGGCGGACCTAACGGAGGAGCTGGAAAAAACCATTCGTAGCCGCATCCGTGTAGGCGCGACGCCACGGCACGTCCCGGCAAGGATCATCGCCGTCAGCGCCATTCCCCGCACCCGCTCGGGCAAGATTTCGGAAATCGCGGTTCGCGATACCATCCATGGCCGGCCGGTAAAAAACGCCGACGCGCTCGCCAATCCGGATGCGCTCGATCTTTTCCGCAACCTGCCGCAACTGAAGGATTAGGCCGATGGAGGATCAACCGAAAACCGTTCTGGTCACAGGTTCCACCAGCGGCATTGGGCTGGCGATTGCCAAACGTTTCGCCGAGGCGGGGTTTCTGGTCGCCGTTCATGGCATAGAGACGTCGGAGGAAGCGACGCAGGCTCTGGAGATGGTCGCGAAGGTGGCGCGACACAGGCCGGTCTATTTTCCCGCCAACCTTGCCAATTATGACGAGAGTGCGCATCTGCCGGAAACCGTCATTGCCGAGTTCGGTCAAATCGACGTGCTCGTCAACAATGCCGGCATCCAGAAGGTCGCGCCGATCGACGAGTTTGATTTCGCCGATTTTTCCCGTATCGTCGCGATTTCGCTCGACAGCGCTTTTCATACGATCCGTGCAGCCCTGCCGGGTATGAAGGAGCGCGGCTGGGGGCGCATCGTCAATATTGCTTCCGCACACGGATTGCGTGCTTCACCGTTCAAGGGACCGTATGTGGCGACCAAACATGCCGTAGTGGGCCTGACCAAAAGTGTGGCGCTGGAAGTGGCAGAGCTTGGCATTACCTGCAACGCCATCTGCCCCGGTTACGTCTGGACGCCGCTTGTGGCGGCCCAGGTCGCCGATCAGGCGCGGGTGCATGGCATGAGCGAGGAGGATGTGGTGAAGAAAGTGATGCTTGCGCCGCAGCCGACGCGGCGTTTCGTGCAACCGGAGGAAGTGGCGGAGATGGCGTTTTACCTCACCGGCGATATGGCTCGCTCTATCACCGGCACCACCATTTCCATCGACGGCGGCTGGACCGCGAAGTAATTTTGCGCTCGTCTCAAGGGAGCCGTCTCGACGAATTCAACGCCTTCATCCAGTGCAGTTAGGTGTCGTCCCTATGTTCGGAACAAAACTGGGACCCTGTGAATTAAATCAACAGGGTTACAGGGAGTAAAAGACATGGCCAGAGAAAATTCCAGCTATCTCCACGGTCGGGATGCTCCGAAGCGCGAAACGGCGACACGCGCGCGGCAAGGATCCAGAGGTCGCCCCGTTCTCGTCATTCTGATTGTCAGCGTGTTTCTGGCGTTGGTGGTTTGGGCGGTCGTCGAATATTCGGTTTTCGAGCCCGACGAAAATCTTCCGCAGAACCCGCAGACCCAGACGGCGCCGATACCACAGCAGCCGTCAGGGGCCGAAAGCTTCGACAACAACCCGGCGAATGGACGCCCCGTGCCGCCCGCGTCGACCGATAGAAATCCGTCTCCGCAGGATTCGACGGGCGCGCCGCAAAACCCGTGACCACCATGCCGTGAAATTTTTTGTGCTAAATGAATAGTTTGTATGGAACCATATCGCACCCAATTTCATTTCACGCAAAGTGACAGGAAACGGGGGTTTCATTCATGGCAGTCACCGTCACTGCGGTTATTCTCTCGCTGATCGGCCTTGCGCTGTTCGGTTTCGGCTCTCAGCTCGTCATGCTGGGCGGGAGCCTGTATTACGTCCTTTCCGGACTGGCCTTCCTGTTGACGGCCATTCTGCTGTTCAAGCGCAACCGCGCAGCACTTCACGTCTATGCTCTTTTCATCGTCGCGACGCTTGCCTGGGCCGTCTGGGAAGTCGGCTTCGACTGGTGGCAGCTAGGCCCGCGCGGTGGCATCATCATTCTCATCGGTTTGTGGCTTTTGGTCCCGTGGGTCAGAAAACCGCTCGGTTTTTCCAGCCCGACAGGCTTGAATTACGGCCCGAATGCCTGGCCGCTTGCGCTGTCGGTTCTCGCCTCCATCGTGGTGGCGGGATATTCCATGACGCAGGATCCGCATGACAAGCCGGGCTCACTGCCTCAGGAGACGGTATCCGCCGCCCCTGTTTATGGCGGCAACGTGCCGGATGGCGACTGGCATCAATATGGCCGCACGCCCTATGGCCAGCGTTATTCGCCGCTCACCCAGGTCAATGTCGACAACGTCTCGCAGTTGAAGGAAGCCTGGCGTTACCAGACCGGCGACGTGAAGCTGCCGGATGACGTGGGGGAAACCACCTATCAGGTAACGCCGCTCAAGATCGGCAATACGCTTTATATCTGCACGCCGCACAATTGGGCGATCGCCATCGATGCCGCAACCGGCAAGGAAAAGTGGAAATACGACCCGAATGTCGGTCTCAATCCGGACCGTCAGCACCAGACGTGCCGCGGCGTATCCTATTATGCCGAACCAAACGTCGCACAGGGCACGGTGTGCGCCGAGCGCGTTTATCTGCCGACTTCGGATGCGCGACTGATTGCGCTGGATGCGGCGACCGGTCAGGTCTGCACCTCCTTTGCCGATCAGGGTGTACTGCATCTCGAACAGGGCATGAAATACAATCCCGCCGGTTATTATTATTCGACCTCGCCACCCGTGATTGCGGGGGGCAAGATCATCATCGGCGGCGCGGTGAACGACAATTATTCCACGCAGGAACAGTCCGGCGTTATCCGCGCTTTCGATGTCAACACCGGTGCTCTCGTCTGGAACTGGGACTCCGGTAATCCGGCAAAGACCGAGCCGATTGCGGCAGGTGAAACCTACACCACCAACTCTCCGAACAGCTGGTCCGTGTTGAGTTATGACGAAGGGTTGGGTCTCGTCTACGTCCCGCTCGGCAATCAGGTACCGGACCAGCTCGGTATGGGTCGCAGCGAGAATGTGGAGAAATATTCCTCCTCCATCGTGGCGCTTGATATCAATACCGGCAGAGATCGCTGGGTGCGCCAGACGGTTCACCACGATCTGTGGGATATGGATGTGCCAGCCCAGCCGGTGCTGCTCGACATCACCAAGGACGGCCAGACCGTTCCCGCACTTGTCGGTCCCACCAAGCAGGGCGACATTTACGTTCTCGACCGGCGCACCGGCGAGCCGCTTCTGCCGATCACGGAGGAACCGGCGCCGGGCGGGGCGATCCCTGAAGACTTCACCTCGCCAACGCAGCCGACGACGGCGCTGTCGTTCAAGCCGGAGCCGCTGCAGGAAAAGGACATGTGGGGCGTCTCCATGTTCGATCAGCTCGCCTGCCGTATCCGCTTCCACCAACTGAACTACGAGGGTCGTTACACCCCACCGTCTCTGACCGGCTCGATCATCTATCCGGGCAATTTCGGCACATTCAACTGGGGCAGCGTCGCGGTCGATCCAGAACGCCAGGTGATGTTCGGCATGCCGACATATCTTGCCTTCACCTCGCAGCTTGTGCCGCGTGCCGACATTCCGCCCAAGGGTCAGGACGAGAAGGGTAGTGAGCAGGGTTTGAACCGCAATGACGGCGCGCCCTATGGCGTATTCATGGGTCCGTTCCTCGGTCCGCTGCAAATCCCTTGCCAGGCGCCGCCGTGGGGTTATGTGGCAGGCGCCGACCTGCGCACCGGCGATATCGCCTACAAGCACAAGAACGGCACCGTTCATGACATGACGCCGCTGCCGTTGCCCTTCAAGGTGGGTGTGCCGGGCATTGGCGGTCCGATGATCACCAAGGGTGGCGTTGCCTTCCTCGGTGCCGCCGTCGACAACTATCTGCGCGCCTACGACCTCACCACCGGCAAGCAGCTATGGGAAGCACGTCTGCCGGCCGGCGGCCAGGCGACGCCCATGACCTATGCGCTGGATGGCGGCAAGCAATATGTCGTCATGGTCGCGGGCGGTCATGGTTCCGTCGGAACCAAGCCGGGCGACTATGTCATCGCCTATACCCTGCCATAGATTTCGCAGGCTTCAGGCAAATAAAAAAACCGGAATGGTCGCCCATTCCGGTTTTTGCTTGCGTGGAATGCAGACAGGATCATGCCGCTTTTTTCTGAGCGGCGGCATTGACCGATGTCTTGGCGAGTGAGGTCAACGCGTCGTCTGTCTTGGATTCTTCCTTAAGCGTGGCATCCAGCAGGGAAACGACATTGCCGTGTCCGAGCTTTTCCGCCCAGGCCTTCAGGGTGCCATAACGGGCGATCTCGTAATGCTCGACCGCCTGGGCCGACGAGATGAGACCGGCATCGAGCGCTGCCGTGCCCTTGAAATCGTCCATGATCTCCTCGCCCTCGGCGATGATGCCCTGGATCGCTTCGCAGGTCTTGCCCTGCGCCCGCTTGCCGATGATCTCGAACACCTCCTGCAGGCGTTCCACATGGCCTTGCGTTTCTTCCTTGTGTTTTTCAAATGCCTGTTTCAGCTTCGGGTCCGTTGCTGCCCGGGCCATCTTGGGCAGTGCTTTCAGGATTTGCCTTTCGGCGTAATAAATATCCTTCAGCGTGTCGTAAAACAGGTCATCGAGTTTCTTCTCGGCCATTGTTCCTTCTCCCGTAGTGTGAAAATCTGGGACGTGCGCCCCATGCGCACGGGAGACAAACCCTTCGCCGTCCCTATGGTTCCGACTCCGTTGCGCGCAACGTTTATAATTGCCGCGCGGAACCAACATGCTCTCACCGAACTTACTATGGTGAAATTTCGGGAGGAGATGCGACCTTGCCTCAAAGCCTTGCAGAAGAATTTTCCATGAATATTTCCATTCCCTTCGAGGTGCTCCTTGTGCGGGTGTGCGGCGCGGTCATCCTGTGCGGCCTCATCGGTCTGGAGCGGGAATTTCACAAGAATACCGCCGGTTTGCGCACCAATATGCTGATCGGCCTTGCCGCAGTCACCTTCAGCGTCATCACCATTCACATGATGGAGACGATGGCGGAAGGTCATGAGGCAGCGCGGCTCGATCCCATCCGGCTGGTAGAGGCCGTGACGGCGGGCATCGCCTTTCTGGCGGCAGGTGTGGTCGTTTATACCAGAGGCGACGTCAAAGGTCTGACGACGGGCGCAAGCATGTGGCTGTCCGCCGCGATCGGCCTTTCCGCCGGTCTCGGCATGTGGCCGCTTGCCGTGCTTGCCGCTGGGGTCGGTATTGTCGTGCTGTGGGTGCTTCGCCGGGCGGAGGTCGCAGCCGGCATCAAGGAGGAATGACCGGCGTTAGCCAAACCGGAAGAGATCGGCGTCCGGGTCCTTGCCGCCATTGACGGCGGCGGCGATTATTTCGGCGGCGATCTGGCTGAAGGTGATGCCGTTGCCGCCGAAACCCATGACAGCATAAACGTTCCTCATGCCGGGAACCGCGCCGATCAGCGGCAGGCCGGTGACGGTTGTGCCGAAGGCTGCCGCCCAGCGGTATTCCGGCTCGCCGATATCGATACCAAGAAGCTTTTCGACCTTGCTGCGGATTGTCTCCGTTTTCGCGGCGAGCTTGCGCTTCGATTGGTAGGAGATGGGATTGTCTTCATCCTCGCCACCGGCAATCAGGCGGCCGTCACGGTCGGTACGCAGGTAAAGATAGGGATCGGAGGCCTCCCAGACGAGGTGGCTTTTCAACCAGTCAGGTGGATCGATGCCCTTCGCACTCGCCAGCGCCCAGGTGGAGATGATCTTGTGTTTCGGGCTTTCAAGCGATTTCAGGAACTCATATCCGGTGCAGAAAACGACATTTCGGGCGGAAAGAATCCTGCCCTGTGCGGTGGCGATGACCACCTCGTCGCCGAGGTTTCTGAGATCGGTTATCTCAAGATGCGACACGATTTCAGCGCCGGCACCCGACGTGTGGCGCAACAGGCCCGCCGTCAGCTGCGCGGGATTGGCGGAGGCCGAAATATCGCTGAGGATAGCTCCGGTCCGCTCGATGGCGTAGTCGTTCCTCAGCTCAGTGGGGCCAAGGAAGCGAGCGGCGATCCCTGCTTCTTCACGGGCTGCTGCTTCAGCCTTCAGCGCGCGTGAACCCATGTCGTCTCCGGCGACATAAAGCGCCTGTTTGCGTGCCATACCGCAGGAAATGCCGAGCGAGGAGACGATTTCCTCCAGACGCAGGACGGCGCGTGCGGAACGCTGCCACGCCCGGTCCGCAGCGTGCCTGCCGATCATCTTTCGAAGCTCGATCAGGGGTGTGTCGATCTCGTGCTGTATCATCGCGGTGCTGGCCACGCTGCTGCCCATCACCGGTTCGCTCCGGTCGACGACAAGCATGGATTGCCCCGGCCTGTGCAAGGCATGGGCCACCAGCGCGCCGCTGATGCCGGCGCCGACGACGATGGTGTCGTAACGGTCGGCATCAGGGGTCGTCCCGCTGCGGACGCCGATGCGCGGCGTATCGGCCCACAGGGGTTTTGACTGCCTGAGGTCGCGTTCCTTCGTCAGTTCCGATATCGGCATGAAATTGTCCTGAAAGGTCTCACGGCTCGGTATAGTCGGCGACGTTGGGTTTTTCCGGCTCCGTTACTTTTATTTAGCGGGATCGATGAGGGCGATGCCGAATTCGCGGCGATAGGTGCGCCGCAATTCTGCAGGTGTTTCGCGGATGACGACTTCGAGCGTCGGCCGCACCACGCCGTTCAGAAAATGGCCACCTTTCGTAGACCCGTCGGCAAAGCCGAGGACAACATGGAGGTGTGGATTTGGCGTGTGGTTCTCATCAAGGGTAATATCGCCGAGCAGACTTAGAACCTCACTTTGTTCCGTCACCGGTATTTCCTTGTATTCCCGCGTCTGGAGATCGAAGAAGGCGAGCGTCGCTGTCGCAAAGGCGCCGATTGCGGTTACCGAGGCGGCATTGATGTTTTCGGTCTTGGCAAAGCGACGGATCGCTTCGAACGCCTCTTCTTCCGGGTCGATGACGAGAATGAAGGTGCGTTCCGCGCCGCTTGCCAGCAATCTGCTTTTCATGGGGTCCTCCTGGAAAAGTGCCGCCGCGCGCCGGCGGCACAGGAATGGCGCGGCCTCAGGCGGCCCGGCGTTCGTGGCGGCCTTCCTCGACCTCTTCGACGATTTTACCGACGAAGGCGTCGAGATCGTCCGGGCTGCGGGAGGTGACGATGCCGTGGTCTGTCACGACCTTTTCGTCTTTCCAGTTGGCGCCGGCATTTTTGAGGTCGGTCTTGATCGACCAATAGGAGGTGGCGTCGCGACCGTGCAGAGCATCCGCTTCCACCAGAAGCCAGGGGGCGTGGCAAATAGCGGCTACGACCTTGCCGGATTTGACGAAATCACGGACCACGCGCATCGCATCCTCGTCGTGGCGCAGAACATCCGGATTGATCTGGCCGCCCGGAAGGACCAGCGCGTCGAAATCATCCGATCTGACGTCCTTGGCGGAGAGGTCGACGGCGATACTGTCGCCCCAGTCCTTTTTGTCCCAGCTTTTTATCGCGCCATCCTTGATGGAGGCGATCTTCACGTTCGCGCCCTTCGCCTTCAGCTGGTCGTATGGCACGCGCAATTCGGAACGCTCATAGCCGTCCGTTGCAAGAATGACGATTTTTGCGGCGTTGATGGCAGTCATATCTGTTTCCTTCCTGTTTAGCTGGGGTCAGTTTTCCTTGTCCGAGTTCATGGAGGGCAGAAAAAATTCCACATCCTTGCGACGATCCGCGTCGAGAGTTTCGATGTTCGTTCGCCAGAATGTTTCGGCTTCCGCCGGTTCATGCTCCCATTGGCGCACGAAGGTCTTGTTGTCGTCGATCATGACCTCGCGTGTGCCGCCGAGCCGCAGATATTCTTCTGCAAGTTTGCGCGTTTCGGTCTTTTCCATTTCGCGGCTCCTTATTCGTGGAAAGCGGAGACGGAGGGTGCCGGATGGGTAAGAAGCTCGGCTGCCATTTCGTTGGCCAACGGGAGAAAACGGAAAAATCCCGCTGTTCTTCAGCGCCATCGCGTCCGTTTGACACGGCGGCCCTCCTGCCGGAACAACGTGAGTTCTCCGGTATGGTTCCGCTTTTTTCGGACCGCGTCATTGCCGAGGCCCAAATGCATCGTGTGCGATTTTTGCCGGAACAAACGGGCGAGTCGCGCTGTTTTATCCCTGACGCAGGGGAGGCAGCATGGCAGCCAGACAGAGCGACGGCGAATACCACGGCAACAATGAAAACAAGGGTTTCTGGTCGATCGACTTCGGCAATTCGCCGGTTATCGGCACAGCCATCCATGACGGTCATTTCATTCGTCCGGCCGTTGTCTCGCGGATGGCTCTTTCACCCGAACAACGGCTGCGAGAAGAGGATCCTTTCACCGGCGAGATGATCGCCGGATTGACGAACCGCATCGTCGTTCATCATTCACGTTTTGAAGCCGATCTCAACCGCGCCGCCGATCAGGCGATCTATTTGAAGCCGGAACAATCCTGGGGGCTGGAGGTCTGGAAACAGGCACCGCCGAAGGAGGCCACCCGGCAATCGCTCGATTTTCATGCCGATTACTACGCGATGCTGGAAACCGTTCTCTCAACCATCGAGCGGCGACACGGGGCTTTTGTGGTGCTGGATGTGCATAGCTACAATCATCGCCGGCAAGGGGCTGCTGAGCCGCCGACGGTGCAGGCGGAAGCCCCCGACATCAATATCGGTACCTTTTCCATGGATCGCGGCCGCTGGAGCGATGTCGTCAGCGCGGTCGGCCGCCATTTGGCGTCGGCAACCATCGGCGGACGCCGTCTCGATGTCCGCGAGAATGTGGCATTTCAGGGCAAGGGGGAACAGACCCGCTTCATTCACGAGCGTTTTGCGGAAAACGGTTGCGCCATCGCGGTCGAGTTCAAGAAGTTCTTCATGGACGAGTGGACCGGAAAACCGGATGCCCGGGTAGTGTCGGATATTCGCGCCACGATCGCCGCACTTCAGCCGGTTCTCGAAGAATGCCTGAGGTCGCGACGATGAACCTTTCCTCTGTCCGCGCCACGCCCTCGCCGATTGCCGATCTGGTGGATGATGTCGTGTCCTGCCTTGAGGCCGGCAAGGCGGTCCGCCGCGATGTCGGAAAAAACGGCAGGCTGCATATCGACCGGCCGCTGCCTTTCCTCTGCCTGTATCTGACCGGCGGCACGAAGAACCTTGCCGCCCGCGATATCGTCTCGGCCCATGCCTCCTATCTCATCGCGTCGACCATCCAGGAGGCCGCGCCGCTGATCAAGGGGGTGGGTGCCGCCATGCGGCAACGTTTCGGCGCCTTCATGGTTCTCGATATCGGCGAACTGGAGCACGACATTCTGCTTGCCGACGATTCACCTTTTCTGCCGCATTACGAGGTTTCCGTCTCGGCAACGGGTGAGCCCGAAACGCAAAATGCCCGCCGTGTTTTCATCAAGGCGGTTTGCGATGCCGAAGTGCGGTTTCGTACGCCGCGTATCACCAGGCCTGAACCGGATGCCGATCCGATCCTCAGATTTCAAAATGCCGGGCTTGATTTTCCCTGCATCAGCGTGCGATTTGCGCCGATCTACCGCCAACCGGAATCCGGCGCGGACTATCCCGGCCTGCGCGAGACGATGATCGCCGATATTTTCGATGCGGGCCTGCAGGCCTTCTCGTCATACGCTTCCGGCAAGGACGCCCTTAAGGTCACCAGTCACCGGGCGCTCGGCCGCAAGGCCTTTGTCGATGCTGTCAGGCGTGCGGACCGTTCGATCGACGACATTGTTTCTTCTTTCGATTTTCTTCTGTCGGTTACGCCGATCAATGCCCGCCGGGCCTTCGTGGAGTTTCGCGATGGCAGCTTTCAATATGCGCCGCGCCTGCTTTACCGGCCGCTTGGCGTCGATGTCGAGGAGCAGAAACGCAAGCTCTATTCCGTGGTGTTCGATCACCTGGAAGACCCGGTGCTTTATCATCTCTACCGGGAAAAACAGCGGGAGATCGATCTGCAACTGACGATGCTCGCCAGCCTGCACCATCGCACCTTCACCGATTTTTCACGCGCCCTTTATGGCGCCGTCGAACCTGCTCTTTTGACGCTGGCGCTCAGTGTGCTCGCCGATTGCCCGCGCAGGCAGGGTGATGGCGAAATCGCCATGGTCGATTGTTATGCGGTTGCCAAAAAATCGCGCGAGATGGTCGATACCTATCTGAGGGAAGAACCTGGCTTCAAGGCCCGCGTCGAAATCAGGGACGACCTGCCGCCCGGCCTGATGGTGACGGGCGAAAAGCTTCTGATTTCCCGCCACACCGTCATGGAACAGCGCCGTGTCGAAGCGCTTCTATCCCATGAAATCGGCGTGCATCTTTTGACCTATTTCAACGGCTCGTTTCAGGGCCTCAGGCTCTTCCGTACCGGCCTTTCAGGTTATGAGGGCGTGCAGGAGGGGCTGGCGGTGCTGGCGGAACATCTCGCCGGCGGCATGACGCGCGAGCGCCTGCGCCTGATTGCCGGGCGCGTCGTTGGTTGTGCGGCGATGCTGGACGGGGCGACGTTCGTGGAGACGTTCCGCATCATGACGCGCGAGCACGGTTTCGACGCGGCCGGAGCTTTCAACATGGTGCTGCGCATCTATCGGGGCGGCGGTCTTTCGAAGGACGCGATTTATCTGCGCGGGCTGGCGGAGGTGTTGGAGCATCTGCGCCGGGGCGGCGCGCTCGACCCATTCTGGATGGGCAAGATCGCCGCCGCCCATTTTCCGGTCATGCAGGAGCTTGCCTTGCGCGGCCTTTTGCGCCCGCCCGGCGTACGGCCGGCTTTTCTGTTGCCCGCCAAGGCCAACGAGCGGCTGGAAAAAATACGGGCGGGATTATCCATTGCCGAACTGGCGACATTATAGGAGGGGCTCTATGCGCATCGCATTTTTCGTCAATTCGATCGAGACCGAGGGGCCGAATTTCGCAACCGGCCTGCTGGCCAGGGCGGCGCTCAATCGTGGCCATGAGGTGGTCTATCTGACGCCTGGCGATTTCACTTTGCGCTCGGACGACAGCCTGACCATACATGCGACCATGCTGCCGAAGACGAAAATCAAGAAAGGCGACACTCTCCACGCTATACTCCAGGACAAGACGCTGGAGCGGCGAACCATGGATGTGGAGGAAATCGATGCGCTGATGCTGCGCAACGATCCGTCCCTCGACCAGACGACGAGGCCGTGGGCGGTGCATGCCGGCATTTTGTTTGGGCGGCTTGCCGAACAGCGTGGCGTTGTGGTTCTGAACGACCCCGAAGGCTTAGCGCTGGCGCAGAACAAGCTCTATTTCCAAAGCTTTCCCGAAATCGTGCGCCCGACAACGATCATCTCGCGCAATGTCGATGAAATTCGCGCTTTTGCCGATGCACATCCCAAGGGCGTCATCGTCAAGCCGTTGCAGGGCTCAGGCGGCAAGAACGTCTTCAAGATCGGTTCGAGCAAGGAGGCCAATCTCAATCAGATTTTCGAGGCGGTCAGTCTCGAAGGCTATCTGATCGCGCAGGCCTATCTGCCGGCGGCCAAGGATGGCGACATCCGCTTTTTCATGATGAATGGCAGACCGCTGATGCGTGACGGCCAATATGCTGCACTTCGCCGCCGGCCGGCGACAGGCGATCTGCGCTCCAACATCCATGCCAATGGCACCGCCGAGGCCGTGAAGGTGACGGACGAAATCGTCGAGCTTGCCGAAATGATGCGGCCGAAGCTCGTGGAGGACGGCATGTTTCTGGTCGGGCTCGATATCGTCGGCGACAAGATACTGGAGGTGAACGTGTTTTCGCCGGGCGGCCTTTCCAATATTCGCGACTTCACCGATATCGATTTCAGCGAAACGATCATCGAGGCCGTGGAGACCAAGATCGCCACGCAGAGCGCCTCCGGCGGCGTGCTTTCCAATCGCCTGCTGGCGACGCTGTGACCTATTCTCGCAGCTCAGTCGACTGCATGTCACGATACCAGGCGACGAGGGCCTTGATGCCCTCTTCGACCGGGGTTTGCGGCACATAGCCGGTCAGGGCCCGGAGAAGGTCGGGGGAGGCGAAGGTGCGGGGAACGTCTCCCTGCTGCATCGGCAGCATGTTGCGGATCGCCTGCCTGCCGACCGCCTTTTCGACCGTCTCGACAAAGTGCATCAGCTCCACCGGCTGGCCGCCGCCAATATTGACGATACGGAAGGGTGCGTGGTGTGAAAGCGTATCGGTCACGCCTTCCTGCGTCACCCGGTTTTCCTCGGACGGGATGATCTGGCTCAGCCGGACGATACCTTCGACAAGATCGTCGATATAGGTGAAGTCACGGCTCATATTGCCCTGGCCGTAAATATCGATCGGTCTGCCGTTCGAGATGGCGTCGACGAATTTGATCGGCGCCATGTCCGGCCGTCCCCAGGGACCGTAAACCGTGAAGAAGCGGAAGGCCGTGGTCGGCAATTTATGGAGATGGGCATAACTGTGCGCCATCAGTTCCATCGATTTTTTGGTGGCCGCATAAAGCGTCATCGGCTCGTCGGCCCTGTCGCTTTCCGCGAAAGGTATTTTTTCGTTGGCGCCGTAGATGGAGGAGGTCGATGCCAGCATCAGGTGCTTGACCTGCAGGTTCTTGGCAAGCTCCAGCATGTTCCACGATCCGATGAGATTGGAATCGATATAGGCGCGGGGGTTCTCAAGGCTGTAACGGACGCCCGCCTGTGCCGCGAGGTGAATGATGATCTCCGGTTCGGCAGCCTCCGCCGCCCGCTTCAGGGCGTCTGCATCTTCCAGCATGCCGATCTCGGCCCTGAAGCCATTGGAGCGGGAAAGAATGGCGTGGCGTTTTTCCTTGAGGCTGACATCGTAATATTTCGTCATGCCGTCGAAACCGGTCACGAAGTGGCCGGCATCGAGCAGCCGCTTCGCGACGTAGAAACCGATGAAGCCCGCCGTGCCGGTAACCAGATAACGCATGATGACTATATCCCAAATCCGTTGGTGCGTTTGCGGATGAACCGAAGCGCGAAAACCGTTCTAATGAAACTTCGAAGGCGAAACCGTTACTGGCCTTTGTCGGAACCGCTCTCGTGTGGGCGGCCGATCCCCGCATAGATGAAGCCATGCCCGGTGACTTCATCTACACGGTAGATATTGCGCAGATCCACCAGCACAGGGTTTTTCATGATGGCCTTGAGGCGTGGCAGATCGAGCGCGCGGAACTGGTTCCATTCAGTCACGATCACCACGGCGTCGGCGTCCTCCGCCGCCTCGTAGGGGCCGCTGGCATAATCGACATCCTCCATGACATGACGGGCATTCGCCATGCCTTCCGGATCGTAGCCGACCACCTTCGCACCGCCATCCTGCAGGGTCTGGATGATGGCGATCGCCGGGCTGTCGCGCATGTCGTCGGTGTTGGGCTTGAAGGTCAGGCCAAGCACGGCGATCTTCTTGCCGCGCACATCGCCGCCCACCGCGTTGATGACCTTGCGGCCCATGGCACGCTTGCGGTTGTCGTTGATGGCGATGGTGGTTTCGATCAGCCGCACCGGGGCGTCATAGTCCTGCGCGGTCTTGGCGAGCGCCAGCGTATCCTTGGGAAAACAGGAGCCGCCATAACCGGGGCCGGCATGCAGGAATTTCGAGCCGATGCGGCCATCGAGGCCGATGCCGCGCGAAATGTCCTGAACATTGGCGCCGACCTTTTCGCACAGATCCGCCATTTCGTTGATGAAGGTGATCTTCATCGCCAGAAAGGCGTTGGCGGCATATTTTATGAGTTCCGAAGAGCGTCTCGTGGTGAAGAGCAACGGCGACTGGTTGAGATAGAGCGGACGGTAAACCTCTGTCATCACCGGCCGCGCGCGTTCGTCCGAAAGGCCGACGACGATGCGATCCGGGCGCTTGAAATCCTCGATTGCCGCGCCTTCGCGCAGGAATTCCGGATTGGAGACCACGGCGAAATCGGCCGAAGGGTTTTCCTCGCGGATGATGCGCTCCACCTCGTCGCCGGTGCCGACGGGAACGGTGGATTTGGTGACGATGACGGTGAAACCGTCAAGCGCATGGGCTATTTCTTTCGCCGCCGCATAAACATAACCGAGGTCCGCGTGGCCATCGCCGCGCCGCGAGGGTGTGCCGACCGCAATGAAGACGACATCTGCACTGGCAACCGCAGAGGAAAGTTCGGTGGTGAAGTTCAACCGGCCGGCTCTGGCGTTACTGGCGACGATAGCGTCCAGGCCCGGTTCGAAGATCGGAATATGGCCGCTTTTCAGCGCTTCGATCTTTTCCGGCATCTTGTCGACGCAGATCACGTCATGGCCGAAATCGGCAAAACACGCACCGGAAACAAGGCCGACATAACCGGCACCGATCATCACTATCCGCATTCTTTTTTTCCCTTCGGTCCGTGAGGCGATGTTCGCGCGGCAATGCTCAGGCGAAATCAGCGGGTGCAATCACACCACAATGTTTAGCCGCCTTCACGCTTGCCGCCAAGCGTCACGATCAACACGGGCTAACCTCTTTCCATGACGGTGATGTGATGGCGGTGGCGGGACAAATTTGCCGCACCTTGCGGGCATTTGCATCGATGGGGTCGGATCGTCCACTTTTGCCGTTTTTGCGACTTGCACTCATAGGTAGCCGGGTCTAGCCATAGGGGTGAGGATCAAATCTGCCAGACTGTCTGTCCCTTAAGGGGCGTCCGGGTTGCTTTACGCGGCCGGGGTGCGCTTTGCGTTGCGGTCGATGTTCGGGGAAGTTCAATGCAAAAGGGTTTTCTGCTCGGTCTGTTCGCTTATGCGACCTTTTCCCTGGGCGATGCCACGATCAAGTCGCTCGGATCACAGATCAGTGTTTTCGAGATCGGCTTCTTCAGCATATTGTTTTCCGGCATCTTCATCTTCTTCAGTAAACCGCGCGAGGAAAGGTGGCGGGAGTTCTGGCGCATGAGCCGCCCCTTCGCGGTGCATGGGCGGGCGATTTCCGGCCTGTTTGCTGGGATTCTCGGCATCTACGCCTTCACCACCATTCCACTCGCCGAAGCCTATGCGTTGATCTTTCTGTCGCCGCTGTTCGTGACCGTGCTGTCTGCCGTTGTTTTGAAGGAAGATATCGGGCCATGGCGCTGGGCTGCTGTTCTGGCCGGCATCGTCGGCGTTCTCCTTGTCGTGCGGCCGGGCTTCAAGTCGCTGGAACTTGGACATTTCGCCGCCATCGGCGTCGCCTTTCTGGCGGCGATGACCATCGTGTTGCTCCGTTCGCTCGCTGGCAAGGAAAAGCGCACGTCGATCATGGGCGTGTTGCTGGTCTACGGTCTCACGTTCAACGGCATTGCCTCCATCCCCGATTTCGTCATGCCCAATCCGCATCAGTTCGCCGCCTTCGCCTTCATCGGGCTTTGCACGGCAACGGGACAGATAACCTTGCTGGTCGCAACCCGGATTGCACCGGCTAGCCAGATCGCGCCGTCGCATTATTCGCAAATCCTCTGGGCCGTAGCGATCGGCATGACCTTCTTCCACGAATATCCGGACGCGGTGGCGGTGCTTGGGCTGGGGGTCATCGCCGCATCGGGAATTCTGACGATGATCCGCGAAAAGGTGAGGCTCGGCGCGGTGCGCTGGAACCCGTTTTTCCGCAATCGTCTGTGACGTCGGATTATACCGGTTTGCCGACCTGATCGAGAAGCCATGTCTGAAAGGCGCGGGCAAGCACATTGTCCTGCCGTCCCTCCGGCAAGGCGACGTAATAGCTCTTGTCGGTTTGCAGGGGGATATCGAACACGATTTCGAGGCGGCCGGAGATAAGTTCCGCTTCGATCAGATATTTCGGCAAAAGGGTAAAACCGATGCCGCTTGCAGCGGCTTCGATGATCATCGAGAACTGGTCGAACCGGCTGCCCTTATAGGCGTTTTCCGCCGTCACCCCATTCATCTCCAGCCATTCCGTCCACAGTTTCGGCCGTGTCGTCACATGCAGCAAAGGTTGCCCGGCAAGATCGGTGGGCCGCTCCATACGGGCGCGCTGAAGCAGCGCGGGGCTGGCGACCGGCACGATCACCTCGTTGCATAAAAAGGTGCAGGTGCCATGCGCCCAGACCGGCTGGCCATAGTGAATGGCAAGGTCGAAACCTTCCTCGTCGAAATCGAAGGGGTGCGAGCGCGAGCCGATCGTGATCGCTATCTCCGGATTGGCGTCGATGAACCGGTGCAGGCGCGGCATCAGCCAGCGGCTGCCGAAAGTCGGCAGGGTGGCGACGGAGAGCGATGCGTGCGATGTTCCGGCCGAGACCGCACGCACCATCAACTGTTCGGACTGTTGCAGCAGGCGCCGCACATCCGGCAGGAATTTGCGGCCCGCTTCCGATAAAACCACACGCCTGCGGATGCGCTCGAAAAGCTGCATTCCGGTCTGCGCCTCGAGGTCGCCGATCTGCCGGCTGACCGCGCTTTGCGTGAGGTTGAGTTCTTCCGCCGCACGGGTAAAATTGCCATGCCGTGCCGCGCATTCAAACGCTTGCAGGGTGACGATGTCGGGAACCAGTCTTCTGCGCGGATCCATTCCATTCTCGCATCAACTTACCCGCTTTCCTCATTGGAAAAGGGCTATTGTGCCCATATATGATTACGGGAAAGAATGGAATGGTGTTTTGCCGACTTTGGTGGAGACCTGTTTCACATAATGATAAATTCGGGGAAAGAACAGCGACGGGAGTTGAAAGCGCCGTATCATAAATGGCCTTTCCTCCCCTTTGAGCCAAAAAGGACAATTGGACATGGATGCGACCACGAAGCTTGACGTGAAACAGGAAGCTGCGGCCCTGCTCGACAGAATGGGCGTCGCCCGCGATCTCTATACCGGCGGCGATATGGCGTCGTTCAGCCCGGTGACGGGTGAACAGGTCGCCAGCCTCAAGACCATTTCGGTCGAGGGTGTTGCAGCCGTGATCGACAAGGCTGATGCGGCCTTCAAGGTTTGGCGCAACGTGCCTGCTCCGCGTCGTGGCGAACTGATCCGGCTTTTGGGTGAAGAACTGCGCGCCTTCAAGGCCGATCTCGGTCGTCTCGTCTCGCTAGAAGCGGGCAAGGTCCCGTCCGAAGGTCTTGGCGAAGTGCAGGAGATGATCGATATCTGCGATTTCGCCGTCGGTCTCTCCCGCCAGCTTTATGGTCTTACCATTGCAACGGAACGCCCCGGCCACCGCATGATGGAAACCTGGCATCCGCTCGGCGTCGTCGGCGTCATCTCCGCCTTCAACTTCCCCGTCGCCGTCTGGTCGTGGAACGCGGCGCTCGCGCTCGTCTGCGGCAATTCGGTGGTCTGGAAGCCTTCGGAAAAAACTCCGCTCACGGCACTTGCCGTGCAGGGCATCTTCGAGCGTGCCGTCGCCCGTTTTGGCGATGCGCCGGAAGGACTGTCGCAGCTTCTGATCGGCGACCGCGCCGTCGGTGAAGCATTGGTGGACAATCCCAAGGTTCCCCTGGTTTCCGCCACCGGCTCCACCCGCATGGGCCGCGATGTCGGCCCGCGTCTGGCGAAACGCTTCGCCCGCGCCATTCTGGAACTTGGCGGCAACAATGCCGGTATCGTCTGCCCCTCTGCCGATCTCGACATGGCGCTGCGCGCCATCGCCTTCGGCGCCATGGGCACGGCTGGCCAGCGTTGCACCACACTTCGCCGTCTCTTCGTGCACGATAGCGTCTATGACCAACTCGTGCCGCGTCTGAAAAAGGCCTACGCCTCCGTTTCCGTCGGCAATCCGCTGGAAACATCGGCGCTTGTCGGGCCGCTGGTAGACAAGGCGGCTTTCGACGGCATGCAGAAGGCGCTCGAAGCGGCCAAGGCGCATGACGGCGTGGTGAATGGCGGCGGGCGCGTGGATACGGGTGCGCCGGATGCCTATTATGTTAAACCCGCGCTTGTCGAAATGCCAAAGCAGGCCGGACCGGTGCTGGAAGAGACCTTCGCGCCGATCCTCTATGTTATGAAGTACAGCGATTTTGATGAGGCGATCGAGGCGCACAATGCCGTCGCTGCCGGTCTGTCGTCATCGGTCTTCACCCGCGACATGCAGGAATCGGAACACTTCCTGTCGTCGGAAGGCTCGGATTGCGGCATCGCAAACGTCAATATCGGAACCTCGGGCGCGGAAATCGGCGGCGCCTTCGGCGGCGAAAAGGAAACCGGCGGTGGCCGCGAATCCGGTTCGGATGCGTGGAAGGCCTATATGCGCCGCGCCACCAACACGATCAACTACTCGAAGGCTCTGCCTTTGGCGCAGGGCGTGTCCTTCGATATCGAATAAATCGCTCGCAAGTTTCATTTGAGCGACATCGATCCATCATGCCGGTGCGGCCCGATCCGCACCGGCATTCCCTTGTTAAAAAGGGGCCGGCGAGGGGCGCCTGCGATGATTTGCGGGAAAGAGGTCTCTTCGCGGAATTTTATTCCTGCAAGATCGCTCATATTGAATTATCCTCTCTCTATCGTTTTCATCGAAAACCCTAGCATTGCTCCATATCGCAAACCGGCACAGCGCCGGTGATAAGGAGATAAAATGCCCGCCATCACCCGTCGCGCCCTTTCCGCCAGCATTCTTGTTGCCGCCGCATTATCCGTCCTGCCATTGCAGGCTCAGGCGGCGGAAGAGCTGAAGATCGGTTATCAGAAAACCGGCCTGCCGGTGATTGCGAGGCAACAGGGCGTCATCGAAAAGGCGCTTGAGGCCAAGGGCGTGAAGGTTTCGTGGGTCGAATTCACCGCAGGCCCGCCGCTGGTGGAGGCCTTGAATGTCGGCTCCATCAATGTCGGCTGGACGGGCGACGCGCCGCCGATCTTCGGTCAGTCGGCCGGTTCGGCCATTGTTTATGTCGCGGCCCTTCCTTCGAACGGCAAGGGCGAGGCGATCTTCGCCAAGCCTGAGAGCGGCATCAAATCGGTTGCCGATCTGAAGGGGAAGAAGGTCGGCGTCGGCAAGGGCACCAGCGCCCACAATCTGCTGGTGGCGGCAATCGAGAAAAACGGTCTGAAATTCAGCGATATCGACGTTGTGTATCTTAGCCCCGCCGATGCCGCCGCAGCCTTTGCGAGTGACAAGATTGACGCCTGGGCCGTTTGGGATCCTTTCTACGCGATTGCCGAGACCCGCTACAAGCCCGTCACGCTCGCCCGCACCAGCGAGGTCCTTAATGTGAGCACCTATTTCCTTGCCAATCGCGACTACGCCAAATCCCATGGCGACACCATCAACATCACGATCGATGCGTTGGGTGAGGCGGCCAAATGGTCCGCCGGCAACCGCGACAAGGTCGCTGCAGCACTGCATGAGGTGACGGGTGTGCCGCTGGAAGCGCAGACGCTGGCCGCCAACCGTTCGGAATTCGGCATTTCGAAGATCGATGACAAGATCATTGCCAGCCAGCAGGAAACCGCTGACCGCTTTTATCGCCTCGGCCTGATCCCGAAACAGATCAGCATCAAGGATGCTGTCTGGTCGGGCGCCACCAACTGATCCCCGGATACGGAGGCTTCGCCATGAGTATCAGAAGGCGTATCGAGGCAGGAAGCATCACGGGCTGGCTGCTTCCTGCCATCATTCTGGCGGGTTGGGAGGCAGCTTCCCGCATCGGGCTCATTTCGGGAAATGTGCTTCCGGCCCCCTCCGCCGTCGCGGAAGCCTTCTGGCGGCTTTTGCTTTCGGGCGAACTGATCGCCAATATCGGCGTCAGTTCCGCCCGCGCTTTGGCTGGTTTCGCCGTTGGCGGCGCGATCGGCTTTATCTTCGGGTTGGCCAACGGGCTGTCGCGGTTTTCCCGCAGCTTCACCGACACCACGCTGCAGATGATCCGCAACATTCCGCATCTGGCGCTCATCCCGCTCGTCATCCTGTGGTTCGGCATCGATGAGGAGGCAAAGCTTTTCCTCGTCGCGCTAGGGGTATTTTTCCCGATCTACATCAACACGCTGCTCGGCATTCAGGGGGTCGATCCGCAACTGGTGGAGATGGGCCGCACGTATGGCATGTCGCCCTTCACGCTGTTCCGGCGGGTGATCCTGCCGGGTGCGCTGCCGTCCATTTTCACCGGCCTCCGTTATGCGCTCGGCATCATGTGGTTGACGCTTATCGTGGCGGAAACCATCTCCTCCTCTTCCGGCCTCGGCTATATGGCCATGCAGGCGCGCGAGTTTCTGCTGATCGATGTCGTCGTTCTGTCGATCCTCATCTATGCGCTTCTCGGCAAGCTGGCGGACAGTTTCGCCCGCTTCCTCGAAAGCATCTTCCTGCAGTGGCATCCAGCCTTCAAGAAAGTCTGAGGTAACCCATGTCGACCAGTAATGTTACGACACTGAGACGCCCCGATGCCCCGCCATCCTCCCCTTCAGGGGCGGAAGCCAAGCTTGAGCAGCGCGGGAAGCAGAATGACGGTAAAGTCGCCTTCAGCTTCCGCGATGTGGTGAAGACCTTTGGCGACAAGCCGGTGCTGCGCGGGATCGATCTCGATGTGCGGGAAGGCGAGTTTCTGGCTGTCATCGGCAAGAGCGGCTGTGGCAAGAGTACGCTCCTGCGTATTCTGGCCGGTCTCGATGCGCCCACAAGCGGCACCGTTTCGAAAGACGCATCGAGCCGCACCCGCATGATGTTTCAGGAGCCGCGCCTTCTGCCATGGGAGCGCATCGCAAACAATGTGTCCGTGGGCCTGACCGGCATTGCCAAAGGGGAAGCGGCGCAAGAACAGGCGCTTGCCATTCTCGAAGAGGTAGGGCTGAAGGACCGGGCGGGCGAATGGCCCTATGTCCTGTCCGGCGGCCAGAAGCAGCGCGTGGCGCTGGCGCGGGCATTGGTGGCCCATCCCCAAATCCTGGCGCTGGACGAACCGCTCGGCGCGCTCGATGCACTCACCCGCATCGAAATGCAGCTTCTGCTCGAGCGCATCTGGCGCAAGCAGAAATTCACCGCCGTCCTCGTTACGCATGATGTCTCGGAAGCCGTGGCGCTTGCCGACCGCATCGTCGTCATCGATGAAGGACGCATCGCGCTCGATCTGGATGTGAAGTTACCGCGTCCGCGCCGCCACGGCACCGCCGAATTCGCGCGACTGGAAGAACAGGTCCTGAACCAGCTCTTCGGGCGTGGCGAGATTAGCGGATAAGGGCTGGCCGGCAGGGCCAAGACCCTGCCGGATTATATTTATCAGCCGATGCTCATCAGGCTGGCATTGCCGCCGGCAGCCGTCGTGTTGACACTGACGGAGACCTCTTCCACCAGCCAGTCTAGATTATAGGGCTGGCTTTCACGGCCAAGCGCTTCCGTGGTGGCGGCCTGAACCAGAACCAGAGGGCCGGGTAGGGCGGCGATCTTTTTGTTGATCGTAACGACACGCTCCGCATCGCCCTCGATCAGCGCGCCGGCGAAGGGTGCGGATTTTTCCCAGTTGTCAGACCAAGTGATGCGCGAAGTGACGGTTGCCGGCAATCCGTAGATCGATTTTTCCAGTCCAGATGCATTGTCGATGACGACCGAGTTGCCGGTGGCAAGTGCTGCCGCAAGCTGGCGATAAAGCCCCTGCTCCGTGGCCGGGATCAGCAGAATTTTGCCGCGCGGATGCAGCGCATAGACGTTGCGTTCGCCGACCGGGCCTGCCAGTTCGGTTTCGAAACCGAGGCCGGAAAGCGCTGCGGCCTGTCGTGCTGCTTCAGCCGCGACGCTCTCGCCATTTTCATCCAGCCAGCGGGCGAGATCGACGGCCGCCTGATCCTGCTGACTGGCGACACGGTCGATCTTCGGCGCGATTTGTGTGACGCGGCCGAGATAGAGCGGACCGCCTGCCTTGGGACCGGTGCCGGAAAGGCCGCGTCCGCCGAAGGGCTGAACGCCGACAACGGCGCCGATGATGTTGCGGTTCACATAAAGATTGCCGGCCGCAACGCGGGAGAGGACGTGCTGGATCGTATCGTCAAGACGTGTATGCAGGCCGAAGGTCAGACCGTAGCCAGTGGCGTTGATCTCGTCGATCAGCCGGTCGAGATTGTCGCGCTTGAAGCGGATGACGTGCAGGACGGGCCCGAAGACCTCTTTCTTCAGATCGGCAAGCGATTTCATCTCGATGATCGTCGGTGGCACAAAGGTGCCCTTGCCGGTTTCGCCCGCAAGCGAAATCTGCTCGATCCGATGACCGAGCGCGCGCATGCTGTCGACGTGTTTTTCGATGATGCCTTTGGCTTCGGCGGTGATGACCGGGCCGACATCGACGGAGAGACGGTCGGTGCGGCCGATCCGCAATTCATGCAGCGCGCCTTTCAGCATCGTCAGCGTGCGATCCGCCACATCTTCCTGCAGGCAAAGAATGCGCAGCGCCGAGCAACGCTGACCGGCGCTGTCAAACGCAGACGCGATAACGTCTGCGACGACCTGTTCGGCAAGGGCGGAGGAATCGACGATCATGGCGTTCTGTCCGCCGGTCTCAGCAATCAAGGGAACCGGCTGGCCGTTGGCCAGAACCCGGCCGGCAAGCTGGCCCTGAATGAGCCGCGCTACTTCCGTGGAGCCGGTGAACATCACGCCCGCCGTAAGGGCGGAGCCGACGAGGGCGGCACCGGTTTTGCCATCGCCCGGAAGAAGCTGCACGGCGTCCTGCGGAATACCAGCCTCATGCAGCAGGCGCACGCCTTCAGCGGCGATCAGCGGCGTTTCTTCGGCGGGTTTTGCCAGCACCGGATTGCCGGCAACCAGTGCTGCCGTTACCTGACCGATGAAGATGGCGAGCGGGAAGTTCCATGGGCTGATACAGACGACAGGGCCGAGGGGTGTCTGGCCGTCTTTGAAGGTCTTGCGGGCTTCCGCTGCGTAATAACGCAGGAAATCGATCGCTTCGCGCACCTCGGCAATGGCGTTCGGCATGGATTTTCCCGCCTCGCGCATGATAAGGCCGAGCAGGGTCGGCATCTCAGCCTGCATCTGGTCGGCAGCGCGTTCCAGGCAGGCGGCGCGCTCCTCTACCGGTTTGGAAGACCAGTTGGAGGCAGAGGCCCGCTGCATCGCCGCTTCAACATCGGCCTCTGTCGGTTCGCTCACGTAGCCGACAATGTCACTATGATCGCCGGGATTGAGAACCGGGCGTGTCTTGCCCCCCGCCTCTGGTGCTGCGGCCTTCCACTCTGTCGCTGCACTCGCCATCAGGATGGTGTCCAGTGCGGCAAGTGTCGTTTCGCTGGAAAGATCGAGACCAGCGGAGTTCGCCCGTTCGGGGCCGAAGAGACCAGCGGGTGCAGCAATGCGGTCGTGCCGGGCGCCGGGAACGGCATAGGCCTTGACCGCTTCGACCGGATCTTCCAGCAAGGAAGCCACCGGTACGGCGGGATCGGCGATGCGGTTGACGAAGGAAGAGTTCGCGCCGTTTTCCAGCAGGCGGCGAACGAGATAGGCAAGCAGCGTTTCGTGGGTGCCAACAGGCGCATAAAAGCGGCAGGGGCGGTCGAGCTTCTTTTTGCCGACGACTTCGCTGTAAAGCGGTTCGCCCATGCCGTGCAGGCACTGGAACTCGTAGTCGCCGAGTTTGAAGCTAGGGCCGGCGAGGTGGTAGATCGTCGCCATGGACTGCGCATTGTGGGTCGCAAATTGCGGAAACACGACGTCACGCGCGGCGAGCAACTTGTTGGCGCAGGCGATATAGGAGACGTCGGTATGCACCTTGCGGGTGAAGACCGGAAAGTCTTCCAGCCCGTCTACCTGCGCGCGCTTGATTTCCGCATCCCAATAGGCGCCCTTGACCAGACGCACCATGATGCGGCGACCCGCGCGCCGGGCGAGATCGATGATGTAATCGAGAACGAAGGGGCAGCGGCGGCCATAGGCCTGCACGACGAAACCGAGGCCGTCCCAGCCGGCGAGATCCTTGTCGAGCGCCAGCTCCTCCAGAAGATCGAGCGACAGCTCCAGCCGGTCGGCTTCCTCGGCGTCGATATTGAGGCCGATATCGTATTTCTTGCTGAGCAGCATCAAAGATTTGACGCGCGGCACAAGTTCCGCCATCACCCGCTCGGCCTGGGCGCGGGCATAACGCGGATGCAGCGCCGAAAGCTTGATGGAGATGCCCGGGCGGCCATAGACGCCGCGCCCTGCGGAGGCCTTGCCGATGGAGTGGATGGCGTTTTCGTAATCCTTGTAATAGCGCTCCGCATCCTTTGCCGTCGTCGCCGCTTCGCCGAGCATATCGTAGGAATATTGAAAGCCCAGCTCCTCCAGCGGTTTCGAACGCTTGAGCGCTTCGCCGATCGTCTCGCCGGTGACGAATTGCTCGCCCATCATGCGCATGGCCATGTCGACGCCGCGACGGATGACGGGTTCGCCTGCGCGGGCGATCAGCTTGCTCAGCGCCGCCGAAAGACCGCTGTCATTGACTGTCGAGGTGAGCTTGCCGGTAATGACGAGGCCCCAGGTGGCGGCATTGACGAACAGCGAGCGCCCGCCGCCGATATGGGATCTCCAGTCGCCGCGTGCGATCTTGTCGCGGATCAGCGCATCGCGGGTCGCAGTATCGGGAATGCGCAACAGCGCTTCGGCAAGGCACATCAGAGCCACGCCCTCGTGACTGGAGAGCGAATATTCCTGCACCAGCCCTTCGACGCCTGTGCCCTTGGTTTTGGCGCGCAACGCCTCGATCAGCTTGGTCGCCGTGGTGCGAATGGCGCTCGCCTGCTCGGGAGTGACGGTCGCCGCCTCGATCAGGGGCGCCAGGCATTCTTCCTCGGGGCGGCGGTAGGCGGCGGTGATTGCCTTCCGCAACGGGCTCTGTTCGCGCACGGGCGGTGCAAAATTCTGGAAAATGCCGTTCATGGCCTGCTGCGGGTTTACATCGGCTTTGCTTGCACCATCGGCCATTCTGAAAATCCTGAAAAAGCTGTTGAAGACAGACTGTCAGCGGCAGCGTGTCCTCCGCTCGCCGCTTGTCATTCTGCTGCGTACAATATCATTGCCGTAAAAATTGCTATGGTCCTATTTTGAGGATAGAACAGGCCATATGAACTTTTATTATTCGGATTAGGCGTGAAATCACATGGCTAATAGTCATAGAACAGACGATCTGGACCACTTCGATCTCAAGATCCTCGAGGCATTGAGTGAAGATGGACGCATGTCGGTCCTGCAACTTTCAAAAAGGGTCGGCCTCTCCAAGACGCCGTGCCAGACGCGGCTGAAGCGGCTGGTGGATGAAGGCTATATTCTCGGGTTCCGTGCGGTGCTCAATCCGCAGAAACTTGGCGTCGACCATATAGCCTTCGCCGAAGTGAAGCTTTCCGATACGCGCGAAAAGGCGCTGGAGGAGTTCAACGCGGCGGTGCGCAAGATCAAGGAAGTGGAGGAGTGCCACATGATCGCCGGCGCCTTCGATTATCTCCTGAAGGTGCGCACCAGCGATATCCGCAAATACCGAAGGGTCCTCGGCGAAAAAATCTCCAGCCTGCCATCGGTTTCCAACACGTCGACATTCGTGGTGATGCAGTCGGTCAAGGAGACCGGAATCTGACGAAGCCGGGATAAGAAAAACGGGCAGGCAGGAGCCTGCCCGTTTATCGCTTTGCGAATTCCGCTGTTTCAGCGCGCCGTGGCTGCGGCGGTCATCTGCGCGTCCGGACCAAACTCATTTTCGTTCTCGATGCCGAGAAGCTCCTGCAGGCGCAGCCTTGCGCGGCTGACGCGGCTCTTGATCGTGCCGACCGGGCAACCGCAAATCTCGGCTGCTTCTTCGTAGGCGAAGCCGGAGGCGCCGATCAGCAGGATTGCTTCGCGCTGGTCGTCGGGCAGTTTCGCCAGTGCTGCACGAAAATCCTGGAGATCGACCGATCCATGTTGCTCGGGCGGTACCGACAGGCGCGAGGTGTAAACCCCGTCCGTATCCTGCACCTCGCGGCCGGATTTGCGAATCTGGCTGTAGAACTCGTTGCGCAGGATCGTCACCAGCCAGGCGCGCATATTGGTGCCGGGCTGGAAACTGTCCTGTTTCGCCCAGGCCTTCATGATCGTGTCCTGCACAAGGTCGTCAGCGCGGTCCCTCGAGCGGATGAGCGAGATCGCGAATGCCCGCAGGTTTGGCAGCGCCGCCAGCATTTCCCGTTTGAAATTGTATTCTGTCTGCTCTGGCTCTTTCGCCATCATTCCTCCGAAGCCTTGGTGTTGGCTTTGTTTTCGGCTTCATCGAGTTTCTCGAGAAGATCGAGGAATTTGTCAGGGATGCCCTCTTCCTGAACGGCATCGTAAAGCTCCCTGAGCTTGCGGGAAATCACCGCCCGCCCTGAGTGCGGGACCTGAGGTGCGGCCGGATTGTCCGGGGAGTCTTGGTCCGATTGAAATATGTTCATAACGTCCGGTATTCCTTTTGTGTCGTGGCAAAGAATGCGCGGTAAAAAAAATAGTTCCGGCAATCCGGAACTATTTTTGCGATGCGCACGTTGCTATCGTGGGTTTGCGTTGCAGGCCGCATGAAAGGGGAGAATTCCATGTCAGTTTCTACACGCATCGCACCGCACCTGCCATATCTGCGCAGGTTCGCGCGTGCCGTTTGCGGCTCACAATCCACGGGCGATGCCTATGTTGCGGCAACACTCGAAGCTCTGATCGCCGATGTCAGCATCTTCCCGCAGGCGAGCAGCGATCGGGTTTCGCTCTATCAATTGTTCGTATCGATTTTTAGTTCCGTCACGATCAATATAAAGACCGATGAGAATCTTTCGGGTTGGGAGAAGCGTGCTTCCGCCAACCTCTCCGCGGTGCCGGCGCTCGCGCGTCAGGCATTTCTGCTGACGACGGTCGAGGAGTTCTCGCCTTCGGAGGCAGCAGAGGTTCTGAAGGTGTCTGAAGATCAGGTTAGCAGGCTGATCGACGAAGCCGCCTCGGAAATCGCGCGGCAGGTGGCAACCGATATCATGATCATCGAGGACGAGCCTCTGATCGCCATGGATATCGAGCAGATGGTCACCGATCTCGGTCACCGCGTCACGGGCATCGCCCGCACGCACACGGAAGCGATCGATCTGTTCCACCGCACACAGCCGAAGATGATCCTGGCCGACATCCAGCTGGCCGACGGCAGCTCCGGGCTCGATGCCATGAAAGATATCCTTCAGATGACGTCTCTGCCGGTGATTTTCATTACGGCCTTCCCTGAACGCCTTTTGACCGGCGAGCGGCCCGAGCCGACATTCCTTGTTACGAAACCGTTCAATCCGGACATGGTGAAAGCGCTTATCAGTCAGGCCCTGTTTTTCAATGAAAGCTCTCGCGTCGCGGCGTGAAATTTGCCGAAACCGTAGGCGGTCCGGGAACAAGTCCGGTACCCGGACGTTCGCGGTTACGGTCGTGGGGTTCTCCCGCGACTTTCTGCAAGGAGACGAATTTGCATCGGCTGGCATGGCATAACGCGGAGAGGAACGAGAGCGAGCTTCACGATTCGCTCGTCCTCGCCTTGCTCGATTCCGGCGAGACAGTCATGCTGCAGGACTGGAACCGTGACTATATATTCGTGGCCAACCTGCCGGATGTCTGGCGTCTGCCGGCGGATTCGCACCCGACCGATGAAAATCTGTTCGGCAACGATCTCTCCGGGCGGCTTGCCGAACTCAAAAAAGACATGAAGACGGCAGGCAGCCGGGGCATGCTGGAAGTCAACGCCGGCAATGACCGGGTCTTCCAGTTTCAGATCCATTCCACCTTCAACCAGTGGAACCAGACGGTGATGAAAACCACCATCCGGGAGGTGACGGCTGAAAGACGGCGCGAGCAGCTTTTGCGCTCCTTGCTGCGCGAAGTCAGTCATCGTTCCAAGAACCTCCTGGCGATCATCCAGAGCCTTGCCGGCCAGACGGCCCGTTTCAGCCTCACCAAGGATGATTTTCTGCGGAAATTCCGAGGTCGGTTGCACGCTCTTGCGCAAAGTCAGGATCTCATCACCGATTCCGACTGGAGGGGCGCACGCATATTCGAGCTTCTTCGCCAGCAATTCGATCTCTATCTGCCGGAATATCCGAACCTCATCCACATGGAAGGCGAAAACCTGCTGCTCAATCCGAACGGGGCGCTTTATATCGGGTTGGCGTTCCACGAACTGGTCGTCAACACGGTCAGCCACAGCGGCAATCTCGCCTATCATCCGCCCATATCGCTGCAATGTCGCCAGGAGGATGATTTTTACATCGTCGAATGGATGGAGCCGATGACGCCCTCGAAAGAGCCGGCGGAGGCGCGGCGCGGCAGTTTCGGAAGCGTCGTGCTGGAAAAGGTGGTTCCATCCGCATTGGGGGGAAGCGCCGAATATCAGCTTACGCCGGAGCGGATCGTCTACCGGCTGAAGTTTCCCTCCGGCGACAGTGTGGATTCTTGAATAAGGGCTCTTTGTTTGGCTTAGCCCAAGGACAGACCTGCCTTCCATTGGGCGAAGAACGCCATAAAAAAGCACGGCCCATCAAAGAGCCGTGCTATTTATATAACAGGTTTTCAGGGGTGAAACCTGTTTGTTTTCAGCCAAGCTTCAGGCGGGGACGGGGGAATTGCTTGGCCTTCAGTAAAAATGCATTGACCCGCATTCGGTTCCACCAAAACGCATTTTTTTAACGGGAGCGGGATTACCGGTCATTTTCGCCGGTTTTACGCTTGTCCTCCACGCGGGGAACGGTCAAGCCATTCTCCTTCAATGCGTGCCTGTCTGCTCCGACCGCTTGGGTGTAAAATAGCGCATCGGCGCTTCCAGCGACCATTCGAACCCGGTTTCGCGATATTCCGTTATCACCTGTCCGCCAAATGCGCCTTCCGCGTGCCTTTTGATGACTGTGGTGCCGAAGCCCTTGCGGCTTGGTTCCATCGCGGGCGGGCCGCCGGTCTCGGTCCAGACGAGATAGAGCATCTGGCGTCCATCTTTTTCGAGCGGCTTCCAGCTCAGGGCGATTTTTCCGACGGGAACCGACAGCGCGCCATATTTGATGGAATTCGTCGTCAGCTCATGCACCACCAGTCCGAAATTCTGCGCGGCTTCCGGGGAAAGCATGAAATCGTCTCCGGCCAGCACGCAACGTTCCGACACGGTGCCGAAAACCTCGAGGTGGGTCTCGATCAGCTTGCGGATCGGCAGGCCTTGCCATTGAACCTCCGCCAAGGCCCGGATCGACATTCCAAGACCGCGCAGGCGGTGGTCCACCTCCTTCTGGAACTCCGGGATGCTCTTGTTTTCCCGCCCCAATTGCCGGATCATCGCCTGAACCAGCGTCAGAATGTTCTTGGAGCGGTGAACCAGTTCGTGCAGCAGCAGCTGCAACCGTTCTTCCGACTGACTTCGGTCGAAGGACGCGTTGGAGAGCGCTATGGCCACCTGATTGGCCTCCTTGATCTTGGTGTCGACGGGCGCCACGATCTCACCTTCACCAATGCGCTCGGCCATATGGGTGAGGTCGCGAATGGAGCTGCGCAATTGCCGGCCGACCAGATAGGCGCCGCCGATGGCGATCAGCACCAGCATCAGGCTGCCGATCATCATTTGCCGCCAGGTATCGACCAACGCCGCCTGGCTCGCCGCCAGCGGTCCCCACATCACCGTCCTCCATTGCCATCCCGGCAATTGGGCATAGGCATAGAGGTTACCCTCGCCATCGAAAAAATTGCCGCTGAAGGCCTGCATTTCCGAAAGTATGGCCGGGGTGGCAAACGGTTTGCCCGCCTCAGCCTCATCCTGCGCGCTGGAAACGACAACTCGATTTGTCCCATCGATGATGGCCACCGTCCAGTTGCGCGGCAGGTTTTCCGTGGGAATGAGCCGGCTCAGGCTGCTGGCGTTCTGCGTCAGGATCAGAGCATCTCCGGCCGAACCCAGTTCGGGGTTGAGCGGCAGGGTGACGTTGAACACCCATTCCTTGCTGGTGGCGCCGAAAAATATATTCGAGACGGTGATGCGGCGGGATTCGACCGCCTTGGCCAGATCGGCCTCGTCAGGCACCTTGGTGAGAGGCTGGCCATAGGGCACGCGGGTATTGAGATGCTGCTCGCCGTCCCTGGTGGCGAGAATGGCGTACAGCCCCTCCCGTTTCAGGCTTTCGGCGACGCGGTTCTGGAATGCCGCGAGATTGCCGCTTTCCAGTTCCGGAAATTGCGACAGCAGATTGAGGGACGTCGTGATTTCCTGCAGGCGTCGATCGACGTTGCGGCTGACGAGCCGAACATCCTCGACAGTTTCCCGCCGCAGATCGTCGCGTTTTTCCGCTTCCAGGCGCAGCATCAGATAGCCGACAAAAAGGATTAGCGGCAAGGTGATGACGGTCGCCATTACCACGAGATAGGTGCCGATAGAGGCCGTCGGGAAAAAATTCGCGCTGCGCCGACGCAAAGCCGAAAACATGTCTTTCAGTTTGTTGCCGGGTCCAGGCATATAAAAACTCCGGCAGATGGCATTGGCTGGCACAGCACGGATAATACCGCGCCGCCCCTCTTTAGCAATGCCTGATTTTTACCTTCGGTTGTCGTAACACGCCGCAATCTCGTCCGCATGCCCGAAAAAATCGGAACTATTTCAACGGTCAGTCCGTTTGTCAGACGAACCGGCTGAAGAGCGGAAACGAAATTCTTCGTCGCCCGGCCAGGTGAGAAACGATGAAAGGAAGGTACGAAATGGCAAAGAAACTTACGATACTCGTCACCGCCGCCCTGATGGGCGCGACGGCTTTCGCGCCGCTTGCCATCGCCCAGGGCACAACCCAGCCTGCGCCGGCAAATCCGGGTGCGCAGACGGAGCCTGCAACGCCTCCGGCCACCCCTATGACGCCTGCAGCTCCTTCGACCAATGACAGCGCGGCCGCAACGACTGGCGGCGCTTATCTGACCGAGCAGGGTGAAACGCAGGTCAGCGCCAACGACTATATCGGCAAGTCGGTCTATACCGCAGCCGATGAGAGCATCGGTAACGTCACCAACCTCATCATGGAACAAGATGGTGGTCTGGTCGCAGCCGTGATTGGCGTCGGCGGTTTCCTCGGCATCGGTGCCAAGGATGTCGCCGTTCCGATGGACAAGGTGACGATGACCCGCAACGCGCAGGACGGAACCATCCGCCTGACGACGACGGAAACGGCGGAAACGCTGAAGGCAGCTCCGGAATTCAAGACGCTGGAACAGAAGACCAGCGAAAGGAATGCGGCAATGCCGCCTGCTCCGGACAATACCACCACGTCCGCCACCAAGCCCTGATCCCCTTAACCGGGAGAGAGAAGCGGGGCTGACTTTGTCGCCCCCGCGAGAGACACCGGCCTTTGGCCGGTGTCTTTTTTTGCGGCGCTCGCTCAGTCCCCGGCGTTGCGCGACGAATGCCAGGCCCAGGCGGATTTTATGATGTCCGACAGAGAATAACGCGGCTCCCAGCCGAGAACTTCCCGTGCCTTGTCATTATTGGCGACAAGGGTGGTGGAATCGCCATCGCGGCGTCCGGCATATTCGACGGGGAAGGGGCGGCCTGATACTTCCGAAATCGCTGCCAGCAATTCCTTCACAGTGGTGCCGGTGCCGGTGCCGAGGTTGAGTTCAACGGTTTCACCTCCCGCCAGCAGATAATCCACCGCCCGCACGTGGGCGTCGGCAAGATCGAGAATGTGGATGTAATCGCGCACGCAGGTGCCGTCGCGGGTGTCGTAATCCGTACCGAATACCTTGAAGCCCTGACGCCGCCCGAGTGCCGCCTCGATGGCGAGCGGGATGGCGTGGGTTTCCGGCTTGTGCCATTCGCCGATCCGGCCTTCGAAATCCGCGCCCGCAGCGTTGAAATAACGCAGCATCACCGAGCGCAGCCCTTTATAGGTGCTGTAGTCCTTCAGCGCCTGCTCGACCACCCATTTGGTGCGGCCATAGGGGTTGATCGGCGCCTGACGATGCGTCTCGTCGATCGGCACCTGTTCCGGCAGTCCATAGGTGGCGCAGGTGGAGGAAAAAACGAATGCCGTAACCCCGGCATCGATGGCGGCGGACAGAAGGTTGAGCGAGCCGATGACATTGTTGTCGTAAAAGGCGACGGGCTGCTTTACCGATTCGCCAACCTCGATCAGCGCTGCGAAGTGCAGCACCGCTTCCGGCTGATGTTTGGCGAAAACTTCGTCCAGCCGCGCTCTGTCGCGGATATCGCCCTGTTCGAAGGGCCCCCAGCGGACGAATTCCTCATGCCCATTGGACAAATTGTCGAACACGACCGGTTCATATCCTCGCTCCGACAGGAGAAGGCAGGTGTGCGAACCGATATAGCCGGCACCGCCGACAACAAGGACTTTCTTCTTCATCAATCGCCTTTCAGAAAAACATGGGACGTGCGGAGACTGTATGTCACTTTGTTCAAATAAGGGCGGCGTGGCACTTGGCGCCATCAACCAGTCTACCCATCGCGGGTAACATAAAAAAAACTGCGCATCCATGGTCTGGATGCGCAGCCGCTATGAGAGTTTGACGGAGAGCCTGAAACACGCCCCAAGGCGGGCTTACTTCTTTTTCCTGGTATTCGCTCTGGTGGCCAGAAAGCCGGCAGCCACGGCGACGGCGAGCGTTGCATAGGGGCGCGCCTGGAGTGCCAGCGTCAGCAGCGATTGCAGGGCCAGAGGTGCGGCGGTCAAGGGGGCCGCCGTCAAATATGCAACGGGCCGCCTTGCGGCATAGGCTTTCGGACGTTTGACGATCGCGAGCGCCACCAGCATGATGACGCCGAGCAGAAACGCCGTGCCAGCGACGACGAGTGCTGCCGGACCGGCGCCGACATGCCGGGCGAGATAGATGGACCCCGCCACCACGGCGGCGACAAACGCGATCAGGAAGAACACCCCGGTTAACACCCAAAGGATGATAGTGGCGCGCAGGCGTCGCGTCACGACGCGTCCTTCGCGCTGGGTGTCTCCCAGATAGACCAGCAATGCCTCAAGCATGATGCGGCCTTATCGACGCGTGAGGAGAGCGAGCACGAAGCCGACACCAACGGCGATGCCGAGGGATTGCAGCGGGTTCTTCTGGACGTGATCCGTCAGATTGTCGTTCAGCGACGAGATTTCGCTGCGAACACTATCGGCCATCTCACCGGAAGCGGTGAGCGCATCATCAGCCACACGGGCGGCCTGCGCCTTTAGTTCATGCGACGCGCCGACGCCCAGCGCCTTGACGCTCTTGGCAAGATTTGCCAGATCTTCGCGAAGCTGGGCGAGCTGCGCTGCCACATCGGCCGCATCGCCGTTTTCGAGGGATTGCTGGATCTTGTCGTTGACGTTGCGCACGCTTGCCATAAGTGAAGTCCTTCCTGAACATCGTTGATGGAAATGGCGGGAGGTCAAACTGACTGCCGCCACGGGTGATGCCGCCGCTCACGAAACCTCGTTGCCGGGGCCGAAACACCCGTCTGTCCGCCATTCAAACGCACCGAGGCGTGCTTGGTTCCCCAGCTTTGCTCGTTTTCTCATGCGGATTTCGGGGAGGGGCAATTTTCCAGGAATTCAGTGCCTGACATTTGTTTTCCTGTAACAAGCATCATATAAGGCCCATCATTCAGATGAACCTTGACTTCAATCAACATGTGAAACGCCATGCTTCAGACGCCCTATTACCTCATCGACAAGACAAAACTTCTCCACAACATGGAGAAGATTGCCTATGTACGGGAAAAATCCGGCGCCAAGGCGCTTCTGGCGCTGAAATGCTTCGCCACGTGGTCGGTGTTCGATTTCATGTCGCAATATATGGACGGCACCACCTCGTCGTCGCTTTATGAAGTGCGTCTGGGGCGTGAGAAATTCGGTGGCGAAACCCACGCCTATTCAGTCGCCTATGCCGACTACGAAATCGACGAGGTGATTTCGAACGCGGACAAGATCATCTTCAATTCCATCGGCCAGCTGGAGCGTTTCTCGGAGAAGGCATCGGGCATCACCCGTGGTCTGCGCCTCAATCCGCAGGTCAGTTCCTCGAGCTTCGATCTTGCCGATCCTGCGCGCCCGTTCAGCCGGCTTGGCGAATGGGATGTTGCCAAGGTCGATAAGGTCATGGACCGTATTTCCGGTTTCATGATCCACAACAATTGCGAAAACAGCGACTTTTTGCTGTTCGACCGCATGTTGACGCAGATCGAGGAAAAATTCGGATCGCTTCTGTCGCGTGCGGAATGGGTCAGCCTCGGCGGCGGCATTCATTTTACCGGCGACAATTATCCGCTCGACCAGTTCTGCGACCGCCTCAGAGCCTTTTCGGAAAAATATGGCGTGCAGGTCTATCTGGAGCCGGGCGAAGCCTCGATCACCAAGAGCACGACGCTTGAGGTGACGGTTCTCGATACGCTTTTCAACGGCAAGAACCTCGCCATCGTCGACAGTTCCATCGAAGCGCACATGCTAGACCTGTTGATCTATCGGGAAACCGCCAAGATGTCCCCGAACGAGGGCGAACATCCCTACATGGTCTGCGGCAAATCCTGCCTTGCGGGCGATATTTTCGGCGATTTCCGGTTCGACAAGGAACTAAAGGTCGGCGACCGCATCTCCTTTGAAGACGCGGCTGGCTACACCATGGTCAAGAAAAACTGGTTCAACGGCGTGAGGATGCCGGCGATCGCCATCAAGGAACTGGACGGCACCGTCCGTGCCGTTCGCGAATTCGACTTTGCCGATTTCGAGCAAAGCCTGTCATAATATCTGGTTTACCCTGAAACGAAGCTCATCCCCGCGGGGAAAAGGAGGCATCACCTGAAATGAAGAAGAACGTTCTGATCATCGGCGCCGGTGGCGTAGCACAGGTCGTGGCGCATAAATGCGCCCAGAACAGCGATGTATTGGGAGACATTCATATTGCGTCACGGACTTTGGAAAAGTGCCGCAAGATTGTCGAGTCCGTACGCGAAAAGAAGAGCCTCAAGACAGATGTGAAACTTGAGGCCCATGCGCTTGACGCTATGGATATCGAGGCGACGAAAGCCTTGATTACGAAAACCGGCGTGGAAATCGTCATCAATGTCGGTTCGGCTTTCGTCAACATGTCCGTTCTTCGTGCCTGCATGGACACAGGTGTTGCCTATATGGATACAGCGATCCACGAGGACCCGACCAAGATTTGCGAGGCGCCGCCGTGGTACGGAAACTATGAGTGGAAGCGCGCTGCCGAATGCAAGGAAAAGGGTGTGACAGCACTGCTCGGCGTCGGTTTCGACCCCGGCGTGGTCAATGCCTATGCCCGTCTTGCCAAGGATGAATATTTCGACAAGGTCACTTCGGTCGATATCGTCGACATCAATGCCGGCAGCCACGGTCGCTGGTTTTCGACCAACTTCGATCCGGAAATCAATTTCCGCGAATTCACCGGCGTCGTCTACTCCTGGCAGAAGGGCGAGTGGCAGACGAACCAGATGTTCGAAGTCGGCCAGGAATTCGATCTGCCTGTCGTCGGCAAGCAGAAGGCCTATATGACTGGCCATGACGAAGTGCATTCGCTGTCCAAAAACATGGACGGTGCCGATGTGCGCTTCTGGATGGGCTTCGGCGATCACTATATCAACGTCTTCACCGTGCTGAAGAACCTCGGTCTTCTTTCCGAAAAGCCGGTCAAGACTGCCGAAGGTCTGGAAGTCGTGCCGCTGAAGGTGGTCAAGGCCGTATTGCCGGATCCGTCTTCGCTCGCACCCGACTATGTCGGCAAGACCTGCATCGGCGATGTCGTCAAGGGCATCAAGGATGGCAAGGAACGCGAAGTCTTCATCTACAACGTGGCCGACCATAAGGAAGCTTATGAAGAAGTTGGTTCGCAGGGCATCTCCTACACTGCCGGCGTTCCCCCAGTCGCTGCGGCCATGCTGATCGCTACCGGCGAATGGGACGTGAAGCAGATGGCCAATGTGGAAGAACTGCCGCCGCAGCCTTTCCTGAACCTCCTGAACAGGATCGGCCTTCCGAGCCGCATCAAGGACGAAAACGGCGACCGCGCCCTGACGTTCTGATCAATCAAGACAATAAAAAACCCCGCGAAAGCGGGGTTTTTTATTTGTGATAAATCTGTCTTTCACTCGACATGATCCCTTGCGGGACAGACCCCGGCATGACGAAGGGGAAAATGTTCGCCCTTCGTCATCAATCCCGTGGTGTCTTCAGCCCTTTGTCGGCTTCGGTCCGCGCTTTTCGAAAGGCCGGTCTTTTTTGCCTTCGAACTTGGGCTTGTCGCCGAAGGTCTTTTTCTTTTTCCAGGGCTTGTCATCGGCCTTGCGGTCGCCGCTCGCGCCGCCGGCATTTTCCGGTTTGCTGAACTTCCGCTGGGCCGTGGCCGGGCGGGTGTCTTCACGGGCACTGCCGGTCATTTCCGGCTTGCCTTCCAGCGCCTTCAGACGAATGCCCTTTTCGAGCATCATGTCCTTGCCGATAGCAGACGTGAAACGGTCGACGGCATCGGCCGCCAGTTCCACAAAGGTCTCCGTCTGCTGCATGCGGATGGCGCCGATGTCCTGCCGGGTGATCTTGCCGAAACGGCAGAGCATGGGGATGAGCCAGCGCGGCTCGGCGCTCTGCTTGCGGCCCACCGAAAGCGAAAACCACGCGCTGTCGGAAAAGTCGGAACGTTCGCGGCGGGGTGCATCGTTTTCAGGGGTTTCGAAGCTGTCGCGGCGCGGTTTGCGGGTATTGTCCAGCGCGACTTCGGTGATGTCCTCCGGAGCGGAACGCCCGGCGTGGTAAAGACGCACGAAGGCGGCGGCGACTTTTTCCGCGCCATGCTGTTCAAGCAGCTGCTCGACGAAATCGCGCTCGTCGTTGGCCACGGCCTCGGTGAGCGAAGGATCGGCCAGAAGTCGGGCGCCGTCGCGTTCAACGATCTCTTCGACCGAAGGCGGGCGAACCCATGCCGCGCTGACCTTGGCGCCTTCCAGAAGGCGTTCGGCCTTGCGGCGCTGGTTGACAGGCACCACGACGGCGCTGACACCCTTCTGCCCGGCGCGGCCGGTACGGCCCGAACGGTGGAGAAGTGTTTCCGAATTGGTCGGCAGGTCGGCGTGGATAACGAGTTCCAGGCCCGGCAGGTCGATGCCGCGCGCGGCAACGTCGGTCGCCACGCAAACCCGGGCGCGGCCGTCACGCATGGCCTGCAGCGCGTGCGTTCGTTCGTTCTGCGTGAGTTCGCCGGACAAGGCCACGACGGAAAATCCGCGATTGTTCAGGCGTGCTGTCAGATGGTTTACCGCCGCACGTGTGGAGCAGAAAACGATGGCGTTGCGGGCTTCGTAAAAACGCAGCGCGTTGATGATGGCGTTTTCACGGTCGCCGCCCGTTACCAGCAGGGCGCGATATTCGATGTCCACATGCTGCTTCTGTTCCGAAGCGGTGGCGATGCGAACCGCGTCTTTCTGGTAGCTTTCGGCAAGCTTGGCGATGCTGCGTGGTACGGTGGCCGAGAACATCAGCGTGCGGCGGGTATCCGGCGATTCTTCCAGAATGAATTCCAAATCCTCGCGGAAGCCGAGATCGAGCATTTCGTCGGCCTCATCGAGCACCACGGCGCGCAGCGACGACAGATCGAGCGCGCCGCGCTTGATGTGGTCGCAGAGACGGCCGGGCGTGCCGACGATAATATGGGCGCCGCGTTCCAGAGACCGGCGTTCGCTGCGGATATCCATGCCGCCGACGCAGGACGCGATCGACACATTGGCGAATTCATAAAGCCATTCAAGCTCGCGCTTGACCTGCATGGCCAGTTCGCGGGTCGGAGCGATGGCAAGCGCCAGCGGTGCGGAAGCCGGACCGAAACGGGGGTTTTCCCGCAGCAGCGTGGTCGCAAGCGCAATACCGAAGGCGACGGTCTTGCCAGACCCGGTCTGCGCGGAAACCAGCGCGTCCTTATCGGCGAGATCCGGCGAAAGCATGGCCTTCTGCACGGGGGTCAAATCTTTGTAGCCGCGTTTTTCCAACGCCTGCGCGATCGCCGGGGCGATACCCTGGGTGTCTGTCATCTACCGTCTTTCGGATATGAAGCTGCCCGCATCCGCCCGAAACCAATAGGTCCTAAAGTCTCCGGGGCAGCCGATACAGGCCATTTCGGCCATCTGGCCGGTTGCATTGCCGCGCTCCATACTGCGAATAGGCCCGTTTGTACAGTGCACCACGGTACGCTCTTTCATTGTGTCGTATGCGACCGTTCGTTCCATCCTGCCATCTTCTTTCGCCGGGGGTACGAAAAAAGGCGTACCGCATGGTTCATAAACGGCATTGCGTGCCCCCCTCCTTTTCGCTAAGAGACCCGCAACTTGAGGCTCTTTATCAGGAAGAGCCGACTGGGTTTGTCTTGTCCGCACCCGAAACGGGCTGGCGGAAAAAAGGGATGGTACTGGTCAAGGCTATGGCTCGCATTGTCATGAAATTCGGCGGCACGTCCGTCGCGAACCTCGAACGCATTCACAATGTCGCACGGCATGTGAAACGCGAAGTCGATGCCGGCCATGAAGTGGCCGTGGTCGTTTCCGCCATGTCCGGCAAAACCAACGAATTGGTGGACTGGGTGCAGAACGCGGCGAAGGTGGCCGGCGCGAACGCCGCCTCCTTCTACGATGCGCGCGAATATGACGCGGTCGTTGCGTCCGGCGAGCAGGTGACATCAGGTCTTCTGGCGATCACGCTGCAATCCATGGGCATCAACGCACGCTCCTGGCAGGGCTGGCAGATCCCGATCCGCACCGACAATGCGCATGGCGCCGCCCGCATTCTCGAGATTGACGGTTCGGACATCGTCCACCGCATGGGCGAGGGTCAGGTCGCCGTTGTTGCCGGTTTCCAGGGCATCGGCCCTGACAACCGCATCGCGACGCTGGGGCGCGGCGGCTCCGACACATCAGCTGTTGCGATCGCCGCTGCCGTCAAGGCGGATCGTTGCGATATCTATACCGATGTCGACGGCGTCTACACGACCGATCCGCGCATCGAGCCCAAGGCTCGCCGCATGAAGAAGATCGCTTTCGAGGAAATGCTCGAAATGGCGTCTCTCGGCGCGAAGGTTCTGCAGGTTCGCTCTGTCGAGCTTGCCATGGTACACAAGGTGCGCACCTTCGTTCGCTCCAGTTTCGAGGATCCCGATGCACCGGGCATGGGCGACCTCATCAACCCGCCCGGTACTTTGATTTGTGACGAGGATGAAATCGTGGAACAGGAAGTCGTAACGGGCATCGCCTATGCCAAGGATGAAGCACAGATCTCGCTGCGCCGCGTGGCCGACCGTCCGGGCGTCTCCGCTGCGATCTTCGGGCCGCTGGCGGAAGCGCATATCAACGTCGACATGATCGTGCAGAACATCTCCGAAGACGGTTCGCGCACCGACATGACCTTCACCGTCCCCTCGGGCGACGTTGCCAAGGCGCTGCGGGTGCTGGACGAGAACAAGGCGCAGATCGGCTTCGATGTCGCGCAGAACGAGACAGGCCTCGCCAAGGTCTCGGTCATCGGTATCGGCATGCGCAGCCACGCCGGCGTTGCCGCCAGCGCCTTCAAGGCGCTTGCCGAGAAGAACATCAACATCAAGGCCATCACCACCTCCGAAATCAAGATTTCGATCCTGATCGACGGTGCGTATGCCGAGTTGGCCGTTCGCACTTTGCATTCTGCCTACGGTCTCGATAAGAACTAAGTTCGAGACATCGGTTCCCGATGCTCCGATTCTTCGGAGTTGCGTTCTTCCGATGTGGCGTTTCATGAAAGCGTGTCCCTTGCGGGACGCGCTTCTCGCGCTATAAATTTTAAATGATGTTTTGATTCTCGAATATTATGACATTCGGATCGGAACCATCGGGGAGCAAACGCGATGAGAGACCTTTCTGCAGGTCCACGCGTCCTGCTCAAGCGGCTGCGCGAAATGATGGCGGAGCATCTTGAGCCGCAGGACCGTCTGGACCAGATCGTCCGTCAGATAGCCAGTAACATGGTGGCGGAGGTTTGCTCGGTCTATGTGCTGCGTTCCGACAGCGTGCTGGAGCTTTACGCCACGGAAGGTCTCAACAAGGATGCCGTGCACCTTGCCCAGCTGAAAATGGGGCAGGGTCTTGTCGGCACCATTGCCGCTTCCGCCCAACCTCTCAATCTTTCCGATGCGCAGGCGCATCCCGCCTTTCGCTATCTTCCTGAAACCGGTGAGGAAATTTATCACTCCTTCCTCGGCGTGCCGATTTTGCGCTCCGGTCGCACTCTTGGCGTTCTTGTGGTTCAGAACAAGGTCAGCCGAACGTACCGGGAGGATGAAGTTGAAGCGCTCGAGACAACCGCGATGCTCATCGCTGAAATAGTGGCGAGCGGAGAGTTGAAAAAGATCACCCGCCCTGGCGTGGAGCTGGACCTGACGCGCGCCGTTTCCATCGATGGTGACGCTTACGGTGAAGGCATCGGTCTTGGTCACGTCGTACTGCACGACCCCCGCATCGTCGTCACCAATCTGCTGAACGAGGATGCCGATACGGAAATCCTGCGTCTTGCCGACGCCATTGGTTCTCTGCGCCTGTCGATTGACGACATGTTGCAGCGCCGCGACGTGCCGACCGAAGGGGAGCATCGCGAGGTTCTCGAGACCTACCGCATGTTCGCCCACGATCAGGGTTGGGTGCGGCGCATGGAAGAAGCGATCCGCAACGGTCTGACGGCGGAAGCTGCGGTCGAGAAAGTGCAAAGCGACACTAAGGCGCGCATGATGCGCCTGACCGATCCCTATCTTCGTGAGCGCATGCATGATTTCGACGATCTGGCCAACCGGCTGCTGCGCCAGCTGATCGGTTTCGGCGGGCGTAGTCCCGAGCAGGATTTTCCGCTGGACGCCATCGTTCTGGCGCGCGCCATGGGTGCCGCCGAATTGCTGGATTATCCGCGTGAGAAATTGCGAGGTCTCGTGCTCGAAGACGGCGCGGTGACGAGCCATGTCGTGATCGTGGCGCGCGCCATGGGCATCCCGATCATCGGGCAGGCGACGGGCATCGTAGCACTTGCGGAAAACAACGATCCGATCATCATTGACGGCGATGACGGCCAGGTGCATCTGCGCCCGATGTCGGATTTGCAGCGCGCCTATGAGGAAAAGGTACGCCTGCGGGCCAAGCGGCAGGAGCAGTTCCGCGCGCTTCGCAATGTCGAGCCGATCACCAAGGATGGCCAGAAGGTCAACCTCAAGATGAATGCGGGCCTGCTCGTGGATCTGCCGCAGCTCGAGGAATCCGGTGCCGATGGCATCGGCCTGTTCCGCACCGAGCTGCAGTTCATGATCGCCTCCAACATGCCCAAGGGCGAGGAGCAGGAAGCGTTCTACCGTTCGGTCTTGCGGCAGGCGAAGGGCAAGAGCGTCACTTTCCGCACGCTCGACATCGGCGGCGACAAGGTCGTTTCCTATATGCGCGGCCAGGAAGAGGAAAACCCGGCGCTGGGCTGGCGGGCTATCCGCCTGTCGCTCGACCGTCCGGGCCTGATGCGCACGCAGATGCGCGCGCTTCTGCGCGCCGCTTCTGGCGCGGAACTGCGCATGATGCTGCCGATGGTGACGGAGGTTTCCGAAATCCGCGCCGCGCGAGATCTGCTTCAGAAGGAAGTGCAGCATCTTTCGAAGTTCAGCCACGCGCTGCCGAAAAAGCTGCAATTCGGTGCGATGCTGGAAGTGCCTTCATTGATGTGGCAGCTTGATGAGCTGATGCAGGAAGTGGATTTCGTTTCCGTCGGTTCGAACGATCTGTTTCAGTTTTCCATGGCGGTCGATCGTGGCAATGCCCGGGTTTCGGATCGTTTCGACAATCTGGGCAAGCCGTTCCTGCGCATTTTGCGCGATATTGTGCGCGCTGGCGAAAAACACCACACGGCGGTCACGCTTTGCGGCGAAATGGCAAGCAAGCCCCTTTCGGCCATGGCTTTGATCGGTCTTGGTTTCCGCTCGATTTCCATGTCGCCGACGGCGATCGGCCCGGTCAAAGCCATGCTGCTCGGGCTCGACGCCGCGCGCCTTGCCGATGAGCTGAACGCTGCGCTTGACGATCATAGTTCGCTGGAAAGCACGCGCGAGGTGTTGTTACGCTTTGCCGCGGCGCATTCCATTCCCATTTAAAAAGACCTCTTTCACAATCGGAGTGACTGGTGGCGAAGCTTCCCGTCGAAAAAATGCGCGAGTTGGAAAGGCGTTTCGGAGAGATCGAAGCGCGAATGTCGGCTGGTCCGGCAGCGGATGTCTATGTGAAGCTGGCTTCGGAATATTCCGAACTGGAGCCGGTGGTGAAGAAAGTCCGCGAATACGAGAAAGCGGTCTCGGAAGCCGCCGATCTAGAGGCGCTGCTTGCCGACAAGACGACCGACAGGGACATGCGCGATCTGGCGGAAATGGAGCTGCCGGAGGTCGAAGACCGCATTGGTGAGCTTGAGAAGGACATGCAGGTCCTGCTGCTTCCCAAGGATGCCGCCGACGAGAAAAGCGCGATCCTCGAAATCCGCGCCGGCACCGGCGGGTCTGAAGCGGCGCTTTTCGCCGGCGATCTGTTCCGCATGTATGAGCGCTTCGCATCGACCAAGGGCTGGAAAGTCGAAGTTCTTTCCGCCAGCGAAGGCGAAGCGGGCGGTTACAAGGAAATCATCGCCACGATCAGCGGGCGAGGGGTGTTTTCCAAGCTGAAATTCGAATCCGGCGTGCACCGTGTGCAGCGCGTCCCGGAGACGGAAGCGAGTGGCCGCATCCACACCTCCGCCGCCACCGTTGCGGTGTTGCCGGAGGCGGAGGATATCGATGTTGAAATTCGTCCGGAAGACATCCGCATCGATACGATGCGCGCTTCGGGCGCGGGCGGCCAGCACGTCAACACCACCGACTCCGCAGTTCGCATTACCCACCTTCCAACGGGGCTGATCGTCACAAGTTCTGAAAAGTCGCAGCACCAGAACCGCGCCAAGGCCATGCAGGTTCTGCGTTCGCGTCTTTATGACATCGAGCGCCAAAAGGTGGATAGTGAACGCTCGGCCGACCGCAAGAGCCAGGTCGGCTCCGGTGACCGTTCCGAGCGCATTCGCACCTATAATTTTCCGCAGGGACGCGTCACCGATCACCGCATCAATCTGACCCTCTACAAGCTTGACCGAATGATCGAAGGTGAGATCGACGAGCTTGTGGACGCGCTGATCGCCGATTATCAGGCCGGTCAGCTGGCCCAGCTTGGCGAACAACAGCTTTGAGCGGCGCCGCTGACGGTACCGTTTCGACCGAGCTTGCCGCAGCCCGCAAACGGCTGCAGGCGGCTGGTATCGCCGATCCGCTTCTCGATGCGCGCCTACTGATTGCTGATGTCACGGGTTTTTCACTGACCGATTTCGTGATGAAACCGGACCATCCCGTCAACCCGGCAGAAAGCGCCCGGATCGCCGCCATGATCGAAAGGCGGGTCGGGGGAGAACCGGTCCACCGCATTCTCGGCCACCGGGAGTTTCATGGGCTCGATCTTCTTTTGTCGAAGGAAACGCTCGAACCCCGGCCCGATACGGAAGTTCTCGTCGACACGCTGTTGCCGGTGTTGAAAAAAGCCGTTTCCGCCAAGGGCAGCGCCAGCGTTCTGGATCTGGGTACGGGTACGGGTGCGATCTGTCTGGCGCTTTTGAAAGAATGCCCGGAAGCGACCGGTATCGGCAGCGATATTTCTGCCGATGCGCTGGAAACAGCGGCCAAAAACGCTGCCCGGAATGGCTTGGCTTCGCGTTTCGAAACTGTGCGTAGCGACTGGTTTAAAAAAATCTCTGGCAGCTTTGACATAATTGTGTCGAATCCGCCTTATATAAGAAGTGATATCGTCACAACGCTCGACCGAGAGGTCCGCCACCACGATCCGATGGCGGCGCTGGACGGAGGTCAGGACGGCCTTGCACCGTACCGCCTCATCGCTGCCGACGCAGGCCGCTTTCTTGTAGAAAACGGGATAGTCGGTGTGGAGATCGGTTTCGATCAAAGGCTTGATGTTTCCGCTATATTTGCTTCTCACGGCTTCTCTCTTCTGGACGCCGTGAAGGACTACGGCGGCAACGACAGAGTTTTGACCTTCCGGAGATAGTTGTTCTCGATATGTCTGCGGAATTTTTGCAAGGATATTTTGCACAGCAAAAGAAAAGACTTGGATTTCCGCATGAAGCGGGATAGTTTGCCGCCACATGCCGGGTGGCTGAGGACGAATTTAGATTCGTCAGGGTATGGGTCTCAGTCCCGAAGCGGGTTCTTTTAGAACCCTGAAGGCTGGGCGTTTCCGGCATGTGAATCAGTAAACTTTGTTCGCAGGTGGCTCGTTGCAGCATTTTGCGCGACCGGTCGTCAGACACGAGGCTTTGTCTGGGGTTATCTTCAGCAAGGCGCGTGATGGAGCAATTTCAGGAAAAATTTCCAGCGGTTTTCCGCCCGGAATTGCATGAAAATAATCAGATTGTCAGCAAAACAGAATTCAGGTGAGCAATTGATGAGGCCAGGACAGCAAAACAAGCGCGGCCGGGGGCGTGGAAGCAACAATAACAACAATAACAATGGTGGCGGTGGTAACAACAACTTCAACCGCAAGGGCGGTAACCCGCTCACCAGGACTTATGACAGCTCCGGTCCCGATGTTAAGATTCGTGGCACAGCCCAGCACATAGCGGAAAAATACGCCACCCTTGCGCGGGATGCGCAGAGTGCCGGCGACCGCGTGATCGCTGAAAACTATCTGCAGCATGCTGAGCACTATAATCGCATCATCGCCACGGCTCAGGCTCAGATGCAGGAGCGTTTCCAGCGCGACGACCGTGGCGAGTACAATGGCGCGGACGGCGACGATATGGACATGAACGACGGCGAAGATGGTGCATCGCAGCAATTCGAACAGTCGGAACGGGGCCAGCAGCCGGAGCGCCAGGAGCGCACTGAGCGGTCCGAACCGCGTCAGGAACGCCGCGAGCGTCCGGAACGCCGTGAACGGCAGGAGCGCCAGCCGCGCCAGCCGCAGGCTTCGGATGAGCAGCCGCAGCCGGTCTACGACGCCAGCCAGGCGCCTCAGCCCGTAATCGAAGGCACGCCCATGGAAGTGGCCGTCGAGGAAGAACAGCAGCAGACTGAAGCACCTGCGACTGCGCCGAAGACCCGCCGCGCTACCGGCCCACGCCCGCGTCGTCCGCGCCGCGCCGCAACGGCGGAAGGTGAAGACGCGCCAGCCGGCGAAGAGGCAACGCCTGCCACTCTTGAAAACGCTGCCGAATAAGCGGTTTTTTCAAAAAAACTATGCGACTGAAAAACTCCGGCTTGCCGGAGTTTTTTGTTTTTGGGGATCTGGCGCGAAGGTCCTTGTGATGGACGAACGGCACAGTCGCGACGAACAGGCCTGATGCTTGTCAAATCCGCCGGAAATTTCCTCGACGGTCGTTTTCCTACCCCTTTAAACCGATGAAAACGCCTCCCATATTCCTGCAGGAAGGCCGGATGCCGCGTTCAGCGGCAACCGTCTACCGAGAGGCGGCGATCGTGAAATCCTTAAAACGCGACTGTCGTAGCGGGGCTTGCCTTTGAGGGAGCCTCAACCCAAACACCCGGAGCCGTGCCGAAAGCGGGCGGACCGGTAAATGGAGGTTCGACTATGAATATTGAAAAATACTCCGAGCGTGTTCGCGGTTTTCTGCAATCGGCGCAGACTTTTGCGCTTGCGGAAAATCACCAGCAGTTTGCTGCCGAACATGTTCTGAAAGTTCTGCTCGATGACGAGCAGGGCATGGCGGCATCGCTGATCGATCGCGCCGGCGGCGACGCCAAGGAAGTGCGTCTTGCCAATGATGCGGCACTGGCGAAATTGCCCAAGGTTTCCGGCGGCAATGGCGGCCTTTCGCTGACGGCCCCGCTTGCCAAGGTGTTTTCGACGGCAGAGGATCTCGCCAAGAAGGCCGGCGACAGTTTCGTCACCGTCGAACGTCTTTTACAGGCGCTTGCGATCGAAAGTTCCGCTTCCACCTCGGCTTCCCTGAAAAAGGGTGGCGTTACGGCGCAGGCGCTCAATCAGGTCATCAACGACATCCGCAAGGGCCGCACGGCCGACAGCGCCAATGCCGAACAGGGCTTTGACGCGCTGAAGAAGTTCGCGCGCGATCTGACGGAGGAAGCCCGCGAGGGCAGGCTCGATCCGGTAATCGGCCGTGACGATGAGATCCGCCGTACTATCCAGGTGCTTTCGCGCCGCACCAAGAACAATCCTGTGCTGATCGGTGAACCCGGCGTCGGTAAAACGGCGATTGCCGAGGGGCTTGCGCTGCGCATCGTCAATGGCGATGTGCCCGAAAGCCTGAAGGACAAGAAGCTGATGGCGCTCGATATGGGCGCGCTGATCGCCGGTGCAAAATATCGCGGCGAGTTCGAGGAGCGCCTGAAAGCGGTGTTGAACGAGGTGCAGGCGGAAAGTGGCGGCATCATCCTGTTCATCGACGAGATGCATACGCTGGTCGGCGCGGGCAAGGCCGATGGCGCGATGGATGCGTCCAACCTCCTGAAGCCCGCTCTCGCCCGCGGCGAGCTGCACTGCGTCGGCGCCACCACGCTCGATGAATATCGCAAACATGTGGAAAAGGACCCGGCCCTTGCCCGCCGGTTCCAGCCGGTGCTGGTGGATGAACCGACCGTTGAGGACACGATTTCGATCCTGCGTGGCCTGAAGGAAAAATACGAACAGCACCACAAGGTCCGCATCTCGGATTCGGCCCTGGTTGCGGCTGCGACGCTTTCCAACCGCTACATTACCGACCGGTTCCTGCCCGACAAGGCAATCGACCTGATGGACGAGGCCGCCTCGCGTCTTCGCATGCAGGTGGATTCCAAGCCGGAAGAACTGGACGAACTGGATCGCCGGATCATCCAGCTCAAGATCGAGCGCGAAGCCCTGAAGCAGGAGACGGACCAATCATCCGTCGACCGCCTCAGGAAGCTCGAGGACGAACTGGCGGATACGGAAGAAAAGGCAGACGCGCTGACGGCCCGCTGGCAGGCGGAAAAGCAGAAGCTCGGCCATGCCGCGGACCTGAAGAAGCGATTGGACGAAGCCCGTAACGAACTGGCGATCGCGCAGCGCAACGGCCAGTTCCAGCGGGCTGGTGAATTAACCTACGGCATTATTCCGGGCCTCGAAAAGGAACTGGCTGCGGCGGAAGCGCGTGATAGCAGCGGCGCCGGTTCGATGGTTCAGGAAGTGGTGAACGCGGACAATATCGCCCATATCGTTTCCCGCTGGACCGGTATTCCTGTCGACAAGATGCTGGAAGGTCAGCGCGAGAAGCTGCTGCGCATGGAAGACGATCTAGCCAAGTCCGTGGTCGGGCAGGGTGAGGCCGTGCAGGCGGTTTCGAAGGCGGTTCGCCGTTCGCGCGCCGGCCTTCAGGATCCGAACCGGCCGATCGGCTCGTTCATTTTCCTCGGCCCGACGGGTGTGGGCAAGACCGAACTGACCAAGTCGCTCGCCCGTTTCCTGTTCGACGACGAAACCGCGATGGTTCGGCTCGATATGTCGGAATATATGGAAAAACACTCCGTTGCCCGGCTTATCGGCGCACCTCCCGGCTATGTCGGTTACGAGGAGGGCGGCGCCTTGACGGAGGCGGTTCGCCGCCGGCCTTATCAGGTCGTGCTGTTCGACGAGATCGAGAAAGCGCATCCGGATGTGTTCAACGTCCTGTTGCAGGTGCTGGATGATGGCCGCCTGACGGACGGCCAGGGCCGCACCGTCGATTTCAAGAACACCATCATCATCATGACCTCCAACCTCGGTTCGGAATTCATGGCGCAGATGGGCGACAATGACGATGTGGATTCGGTTCGTGACCTGGTGATGGAGCGGGTCCGGTCGCATTTCCGGCCGGAATTCCTCAACCGTATCGACGATATCATCCTGTTCCATCGCCTGCGGCGTGACGAGATGGGTGCGATCGTGGACATCCAGCTCAAGCGTCTCGTTTCGCTTCTCGGCGATCGCAAGATCGCGCTCGAACTGGATGAGGATGCCCGCCACTGGCTTGCCAACAAGGGTTACGACCCCGCCTACGGCGCGCGTCCGCTCAAGCGGGTGATCCAGAAATCCGTTCAGGACAGGCTTGCCGAAATGATCCTCGGCGGCGAAATTCCGGATGGATCGCGGGTCAAGGTCACCTCGGGCACCGACCGGCTGCTCTTCAAGGTCAAACCTCCGAAGAGTGAGGCCGAGACCGAAACGGCCGATGCGGCATAAAACGAAAGGGCTCCGGTGACGGAGCCCTTTTTCGTATAGGCTGACTTCTGGAAATGCTGGCCGCTACCTGCTCGCCACCTGATTGGTCTTTTCCTCGATGTTGAGCAGATTGTCGATCCGCTTTCTCTCGTCGGAGAACCTGGCGAGCGCGACGCCGGAAAGCGACTTTCCACCTGGCAGGCGCACTTTCATCGCGTCCACTTTCGTGCCGTTGACGATCAGTTCGTAATGCAGGTGCGCGCCGGTTGAAAGGCCGGTCGAACCGACGTAACCGATCACCTGGCCCTGCCTGACCTTGGAACCCTCGGTGACGCCCTTGGCGATGGCGCTCTGGTGGTTATAGGAAGAGACATAGCCATTGGCGTGGCGGAGCAGGGTCTGGTTACCGTAACCGGAGGCCCATCCAGCCTTCTCGACAGTGCCGTTACCCGTTGCGATGATCGGTGTGCCGCGAGCCGCCGCCCAGTCAGTGCCGGTATGCATGCGGCTGAATTTCAGCACCGGGTGGCGGCGCATGCCGAAACCGGATGTCATGCGGCCGTTCGGAACCGGGTTGCGCAACAGGAATTGTCGGATGCTTTTGCCGTTCTCGTCGAAATAATCGATACTGTTGTCTTCCGGGTTCTGGAACCGGTAAAAACGTGTCTCGTTGTCGCCGAACTTGGCGTTGACGTAGAGTAGTTCGGATTTGTCCGTTGCCTTACCGTCCGCATCTTCCACGGAGAAGAAGGCTTCAAGCGTATCCGTTGGCTTCAACTGCGCCTGAAAATCGACGCTGCTGGCAAGAAGCTTGATGAGCTGGGAGACCATGCTCTGATTCATGCCATAGGCGAGAGCCGCCCGGTAAACGCCGTCATAGACGCTGGGCAGATCGCGGCCGGCGGCAGGTGCCGGAGTACTGTCGAAGGCGGTCGCCACCGCGTCGAGCTTCGGCGGTTCGCTGGCCTTGATGAATTTTTTGTGGTCGTCGACAGCCATGGTGACCATGTGGCGACCCTTACGGTAGAGGCTCACACGCACGATGTCGCTTTTGTCGTCTTCCTGAATAATGCCGACGCGCAGGACATCGCCGCTTTCGACATTGTTCGACTGCAGCTGCGGCGACAGCAGGCCGGCGATTTCCGACGACTGCACCTTCGAATAACCCGCGCCGAATAAAGCGGCCTCAATGGTTTCGGTCTGGCGGGCAGGGATCACGTCGTCGGCATATTCCTTGACGGGTACAGACGCCGATTGCGGGGTGGAAACCGACATGTTCTGTTCGACGACACGGGCCGCAAGGCCAGCGGTGATGTCAACGTCAGCCTCATCATTATCGAAACGGCGCGGATCGATGTAATAGAGCGCTGCTAGCTGCTCGTTACCGTCAGTCAGTATCGAGCCGTTCGAGCGCACCGCCTCCTCGACTTCGTCGAAGCTCAGGGAGCCGGCGAAGGGATATTTGGAGTGCTGGACGGGAAAGGCCACCGTTTTCAGGCTGACTTCGGATTCGACCTCGGAGCCGTAGATCGTTCCGGTACGGCTTGGCGCGGGTGCCGGGGCGTCCTTGTCCTCGTTACTCGCGAAAATATTCAAGGGATCGAAGGCCGGATAATCGTCCTGCTTGGCATAGTTCGACGCCAGCGGAATTTTGACGTGGGAGAAGGGAACCTTGCGGACCACTTCCTTGTCGCCTTCATTGATAACGGTGGAGACTTCCATGATCGACCGGTCCGAGGGCCGGGCCGCGATATTGGGCGCAATGAGGCGTGTCCCGCGACGTGCCGCTTCCACGGTATTGTTGCCCATATCCGCCTTGGCGAAGGCCTCGGCGGGTATGGCTAGCTGCTGGCGACCGTCGAGAGCAGCAAACAGCGCAACACCCATCAATATGGAGGAGGTAATACCGGTAAGGAATGTGCCGGAGAGCCAACGCAGGGAAATTTCGCGGCGATCGGGTGCACGTCGCCCTTCCGCCAGAATTGGCGGTTCCATGCCTAACGACCGGATCACATTGCGATCCGCAGTCATACTGGCTGTGCCCCGTCGGTCATGCGCTCTCCAGAAACTTCAGGCGAAGGTGTGCAACTTTCAAAGCCATGAGTCAAATTGATCGACACACCCAGAAGATATGCTGGGAACAGGCGCGCGCGCATGTCCCGCGTTAACATTTCGTTGGCAAAGCAATTAGCGAGGAGTCGGGCCAAAACAAGGCGTGGGGCCTGTCACATTGTCTCTGGCTGCATTCCATTGTTGAAAACCGGCGGTCCGGAGATGGCTTTCGGCGTCACTAATCCGGAAAATCCGAAACTCTCTTTTAAAATCAATTATTTGCGAGTTTTTTCTAGAATTTGTAT
>NZ_JWJH01000010.1 GCF_000949865.1 Rhizobium nepotum 39/7
TGGCTTACGCCCGGCTTGCACCGAGCGCTTTTCGGTCGCGCCGTCGGCCTCATGCATGCACCACCGCCCATTAAACGGCTTCGACAACCGCCGGCCGGCGGCTGCCGAATATGGCTTACTCGAGATCGGTATCGTCGGACGGCAGCGACTCGCGGATCTGATCGATCTTTCCGACTTCGGTTCCCACGCCGAGGATGGACTTTGCCTCGTCGAGCGTCGAATCCGTCACGACACCGCTTTTGCTGAAACCTGCAAGCGCTTCCCGCAGAGCTTCGTCACTCAGTTGCGGGTCGGTCGGGACCGCATCGACACCGTATTCCGCCTCGAACTTAGCGTAGGCCAGCGCATACGCAGCAACTGCCGTCATGCGCGGATCACTCGTATTGAGGTAGGCGCGATAGTTGCGGTTGAGAGAGCGCAGGCCGGGTGAAACCGTCCTGGTCTTGTCGACGGACGCTTTAGACGCCTTGGCGCTGGAGGCTTTCCCGCGTGGGGCTTCCCGCGATGATCTGCCGCGCTCTTCCGCTTTGCCGGACGTGGATTTGCCGGAGGAGGATTTACCGTTGTCACCGCCATGATTTCCTCCGCCGCCATTACCGCCACCGCCGCCATTGCCTTCGCCACCCTTCGCAAAAGCAGGGGCTGCAAACCCGGCAATGCCGGCAGCTGCGGGTATGACCGCCAGGCTCAGTGCCAGAACGCTCCGGACGATGGTGTTGTTCATAGCCATTTGAATCTCCTTGATTTCCTCGCCGGCTCGTCTCGCACTGGGCGCACGAACCGTTCCCGCGAAATTAGCCGCCGCCCGGTTGTGGCGCTACCGTCCCCCGTCCGATTCCGCCTCTGTACGGACCTAAGTCCGAGGTTTGGCCCGTTCAAAGGTCCGGAAGTGCCGGTGCTTCGTGCTAAAACACGGGGGCCGTCTTGCCACGCCTGTCCTACTCCCCTAAAATCTAAGGATAATTTCGCCGCATCTTCCGGCAATCCACTCGAGTCTCCGGTGCGCATCAGCAATCTCATCTTCCGCTGGAACTCCCAATCGCTTGCCGTGCAATTCGTCAGCATTGGGGGCGCTGTTTCGGTGTGTGCAATGGCGCTGGTCGGCGCCTTCGTTTCAGACCGCGTCGAGGATACTGTAACCAGCAACGCGGCCGCGACGACGGCACTCTACGTTGACAGCGTGGTTGCGCCGCTACTGCCGGACATGCAGAGCAGTGAAGTGCTTGACGATGCTTCGGCGCGCGCGCTGGACGAGACGCTGGGGCAAGGGGCGCTTGGCAACCGCCTTCTGATGTTCCGCCTCTGGCGCTCTGACGGGAAGGTCCTGTATGCGAACGATCACGCCGTCACAGGAACCAGACACCCCCTCAACGAGATGCTCAAGACGGCCTTCTCCGGCCAGATGGCTGCGCAGTTCGTGGCCACGGGCGACGAAAGCGGGCAAACTGAGCCGGCGCAGCCTGTTCTGAAAATTTATAATCCCGTTCTGCAACCGTGGTCCGGACAGGTTGTGGCAGTTTCGGAATTCCATGAGGCCGCCGGTGAATTCCAGCAGAGTCTCCTCCGAACGAGGCTGCACACGTGGTTTGCCGTTGCCGCCTTTACATTCACCTTCTTCATTCTGTTGTCCGCGATCGTTCTTCGCGGCAGCAGGACGATCGAACGCCAGCGTCACGCCGAGAAGCAACGTGTGGAGCAACTTTCGGAATCGTTATCGCAGAACGAGGCGCTCCGGGGCCGCGTACAGCGCGCCACACGGCGCGCGACGGCGCTAAATGAGGGATATCTGCGCCGGATCGGCGCAGATCTGCATGATGGCCCAGCCCAGCTTCTCGCTTATGCCGCGTTGCGTCTCGACAGCGAGGCCCTGCGAAAATCATCCACGCCTGAGGCGACGCGGGAAAACGAAATCGCCGCGATCAAAACCAGTCTCGACGAAGCCATGCAGGAAATCCGGACAATCTGCAGCGGTCTCGTCCTGCCACAGATTGAGGGCGCAAGCCTGCCGGATATTCTCCAGCAGAGCATCCGTGCCCACCAATTGCGGACTGGAACGACCGTGGAGCTGTCGCTGTCGGCACCGCCCGAACATCTTTCGCCTGCCGCCAAGATCTGCATCTATCGCTTTGTGCAGGAAGGCCTGAACAATGCCTGCCGCCATGCCGGGGGCGCCGGACAGGCGGTTTCCCAACGTGCTGAGGGCGGCCTCATCATCATCGAAGTGGCCGACTGCGGGACTGGCTTCGACCCCTCACGCGTAGGCCCGGCCAGCCTCGGTCTTGCAGGATTGCGTGAACGGGTCGAGAGTCTGGGCGGAACGTTCGAAATCATCTCGTCGCAAACCGGCACTGTCCTGCGCATGACGACCAGCATCGAGGAAACGAAATAGGATGAGCACGAAGATACGGGTCGCGGTCGTGGACGACCATCCTCTGTTCCGGAATGGGGTGACAAAGAGCCTGTCGGAAATCGACGGATTCGAGATCGCAGCCGAAGGCAGTTCCGGCGAAGATGCGGTCCGCATTGCAGCAACACTGCGACCGGACGTGTTGTTGATGGATATTTCAATGCCGGGCGGTGGCCTCGACGCCATCCCAGCCATTCTGAACGTCGCACCTTTGCAGAAGATCGTCATGCTGACGGTCTCGGAGACGAGCGAAGACGTCGTCACGGCGCTCGAACGCGGCGCCGTGGGCTATGTTCTGAAGGGAGTGGGGGCACGAACACTTGCCGATGCCATCCGTACGGTTGCTGCGGGGGAAGGCTATGTTGCGCCGACCCTGTCGGCACGACTGATTTCCGCAGGCACCCAGAGGACGCCCGGCAAGCCGGCGCTCATCGCAAACCTGACGCCGCGGGAAATGCAGGTTCTGGAACTGGTTGCTGTGGGCATGAGCAACAAGCATGTGGCAATCGAGCTCGATCTGCAGGAGAAGACCGTCAAGCATCATATGACGCAAATCCTCACCAAACTCGGCGTGACCAACCGCACGGAAGCCGCGATGACGCTGCGCGATGCACGTAAAACCTGAAGGCTACGGCAACAGTGCCTCGATCCTGCGCCGATCGGAGGCAGTCGCCGCCCGGTTGACGATTGTGCGACCGCGTCCGTCCCTCATTATGTAGCGTCCCCCCAGGACGGTTTCCGTAATCCCGTGTTTGTGGCGGACACCGATTGCCGGAAGAGAGGGATCATCATCGATAGCGTTCTTTTTTGTCGTGGTTCCCGACGGCTGGTTTTCTTTGCCATTGGAACGGGACTCGCCGCCTTTTCCGCTGTTGCCTCCCCCATTCCCACCGCTGTTTCCGCCGCCGTTACCGCCACCGCTTCCACCGCCATTGCCGCCGCCCCCACCGCCATTCTTGGCATTCGCTTCAGCCAGAAAGACAGCGATACCAGAGGAGGAGGGATCGAATTTAACGGGAGCAACGACAGCTGCGAGCGTAACGATCATCCCGCAAGAGAGAGCAAAAGACATTCGGCGCATGATGACGAGCGTATCTTTCAATGTGATATGTCCAGGGTCCGGCTCTTGCGCATTTTCCGTGCCACAAGCTTATACAACCAGTTTTACATGAGTGGTCACCGCATGTCTTCCGTCATGTCCCTCGCAGGACGTTTCTCTGCTGTTCTTCAGACATTCGTCCAGTCGATGCCAGCCTATGGTCTGCACGCGCAATAACCATCGTAACCGGCGCGCCGCATATTGCAGCCGCGCAATCCGGTGCCTGCGATCGTCAGTCGGCGGCTCCATGGTTGATGGGGAGCCTCACGTACATTTGTCGTTTTCTGCTTTCCGCACGGCTCCAGGCAACGCTTGCCATCGACCTTAGCCCGCTATCGGCGGACTGAGCCGCGCGAAGCCCTCTTGCCTCCGGTAAGGGAAGTGAGGATACGGTGCGGTGACGGCGCTGGCCTCATCCAGCTTTGCTACCTGTTCGGGCGTCAGGTTCCAGCCGACAGCATCGAGATTCTGGCGAAGCTGTTCCTCGTTGCGTGCGCCGACGATGACAGACGAAACGGTCGGGCGTTGCAGCAGCCAGTTGAGCGCGACCTGGGGGACCGTCTTGCCGGTTTCTTCTGCCACGGCATCGAGCGCATCGACAACACGATAAAGATGTTCGTCCTCTACTGGCGGACCGAAGCTGGCGGTTTCGTGTAGACGGCTGCCTTCGGGCAGCGGCATGCCGCGTCGGATTTTTCCGGTCAGGCGTCCCCAGCCGAGCGGGCTCCACACCATTGCGCCAACGCCTTGATCCTCACCAAACGGCATGAGGTCCCATTCGTAGTCGCGCCCGACCAGCGAGTAATAAACCTGATTGACGACATAGCGCGGCCAGCCGTAGCGGTCGGCGACGGCCAGCGACTTCATGATCTGCCAGCCGGAGAAGTTGGACACGCCAGTATAGCGAACCTTGCCGGCGCGAACGAGCGTGTCGAGCGTAGAAAGCACTTCCTCGACTGGTGTGCCGGCATCGAAGGCGTGAAGTTGCAGGACATCGATGTAGTCCGTCTGGAGGCGGCGCAACGCATCCTCGACGGCCCGGATCAACCGGAAGCGCGATGAACCCGCGTCGTTCGGCCCGTCGCCCATCGGCAGACTGGTCTTGGTCGAGATCAGCACCGCGCCGCGCCGCCCCTTGATCGCCTCGCCAAGCACTTCCTCCGAAGCGCCGTCAGAATAGACGTCTGCTGTGTCGAACAGGTTGACGCCGGCCTCCAGGCAGATGTCCACGAGGCGTCTTGCTTCCGTAGCGTCCGAAGTGCCCCAATTGCTGAACAGCGGGCCGGAGCCACCGAAGGTGCCTGCGCCGAAGCTGAGAACCGGCACTTTGAGGCCTGATTTGCCGAGCGGTCGATAATCCATGATATGTTCCTGTCGTTTGTTCGAGGCTGGATCAGCGACCAAGGAGTGCATCGAGATCAATGGCTTCCGCCATCGCCTGATTGCCCTCGTCGCCGGGGTGAAGGTGGTCGCCGGAATCGAATATCGGCGTAAGGCGTGCGGGGTGTGCGGGGCGTGCGGGATCGCGGAGCACCGCGTCGAAATCCACGATGGCATCGAAAGCGACGCTTTCTCTGGTGACGGTCAGTTCACGGCTGACCTCCGGCAGGAGGCCCGTGATGACAAATTCGGTGACGCCGATGCCGAAGGCTCCGGCCGTCAGGGTGTAGAGCGCCAGAGGCATGATGCAGTCCCGATCTTCTTTCGCAGCAATTTACAGAAAGATAGACCTTTCGTATTTGATGAGATAGAATGCGCAAAAGAATATCACTTGTGAGATGAACTCATCATGGCGCGACTTGAGGTCAACCGATCGGGGGAGATGGACGTGTTCGTGCGCGTGGTCGAACTCGGTGGCTTCTCGCCTGCCGCGCGCGCGTCCCGCATGACGCCTTCGGCGGTCAGCAAGCTCATTGCACGGCTGGAAGCGCGGCTTGGTGCAAGGCTTCTCAACCGCTCGACACGGCAGCTCCAGCTCACGCCCGAAGGATGCGCCTTCTACGAGCGGGCGACGCGCATCCTCGCCGATCTGGAAGACGCCGAGCGCGCGGCGAGCCTGGGCGAACAGCCAGTTGGCCGCGTTCGCATCAATACCAGCGCCTCCTATGCCGCCCATGTCCTGGCGCCGGCACTGCCGAAGTTCCTCGCCCTTCATCCGGGCGTCACGCTCGACATCATTCAGACCGACGCCGTGGTCGATCTTCTGGCCGAGCGTATGGATGTTGCGATCCGGGCGGGACCGCTGAAAAGCTCCAGCCTCGTGGCGCGCAAGCTCGGTGAGACGGCGCTGACCATCGTTGCCGCTCCGTCCTATCTCGACCGCTGCGGCGAGCCGCGCACGATTGCCGATCTGGAACGACATAATTGCCTCAGCTTCGGCTATGTGCGTGCCGTTGATGGTTGGACGCTGCGGGAAAACGATGAAACCAGCGTTGTGCCTGTCACGGGCCGCGTGCAGGCGAGCGATGGTGAGGGGCTGCGCCATCTTGCCCTGGCTGGGGTCGGCCTTGCCCGCCTCGCCGCCTTCACCGTGCGCGAGGATGTTGCTGCCGGTCGACTCGTATCGTTGTTTGGGCATCTCGATGCCGGAGACAGGGAAGCATTCCACGCCGTCTATGTCGGCCAGGGCGGCCCGCTGCCCTCGCGCGTCAGGGCGTTGCTAGACTTCCTTGCCGAATATGGAAGGGTGTGCTGACGCCAGATGAATTCGCAAAATTCCCACAGACCGTCCCAAAACACTGACCAGGCACATGCGCACTGTGCAGAGCTGGAGCATCTGAATGGCGAGCTTCCGGATCGGCTATTGGGCGGTGTCGGCAGGCGGGTCATGCTTCATCTGGAGGCTTTTACGAATCATATGGTCGTGCCGTTGTCGTGCTTCAGGTTCACGAGGGGATCAAGAGCAATTCTACCGCTGCCAAGGACCACAAGTGTCAGCGCCATGGCGGCCCAGGGCAGGTGGAAATTGGCCCATCCATCCGGAATGGTGAGCTGGATTACTGCCGTCATCACGAGCAGGCCAAGAGCTGCATAGCGGGTGAAAAGGCCGAGTACCAGCAGGATAGGCAGCACGAGTTCGCCAATTCCGGCCGCCGCTGCCATGGTCAACGGCATAGGGTAAGGGATCTGGTTACCGAATATATGCAACTTGAATTCCTGTTCGAACAGATATCTGGCTCCGGTCGAAAGGGTCAGAAATCCGTCCCACTTTGTCAGCCCGGATTTGAAGAACGGAATTGCGAGGCCAAGGCGCAACGCCAGCAATGGCAGCGACTGTGGGATGGACGCAAGCAGGCCTTCGGCGCGGCGATGAAGCCAGACAAGAGCTGCGTCGCGACTGCTGGAAGAAGCGCGTTCGATGGTCATAGAATTTCCCCTTCAACAGGTTCAAAGGCGCTGAATGCGCCAAGGCCAATCAGGCCGATCATGGCCGATCCGAAATCAAACCCGGGCGCCGTGGCAAGTGCCGTCAGCGCGGCTTCACCAAGGCGCGCTCCCTCAAAAAGACGGGCCGCGAAGACGGCGTCCACTGAGGGTAAAACCGTGATCTCGACATGCGTGGCCGGCCGCACGACAAGCGCCGTCTCGGGTCGCCAATCAGTGACCGATGTCACTGCCTCTCCCTGATGGGCGCTCCAGATGGAGGCGGCCGGAAAGTCCGACACAACAAGCCTTGCCGAGGGATGCGGGACGAGCGACACGTTTGCGATATGGTCAGGGGGAACGGCGAAGAGCTGGGTGACTTCCAACGGCACACCGTCTGCAGCATGATAGGCCTCAGTCCATGCAACCTCGATCCGCGCCACGTCGGCCAGATAAACGAGAGACGCTGCAGGCGGAAAGACTGCGATGAAGTCCGGGAAATCATCGCCATACTGCATCATGAGCGGTGAGAGGGGTTTGTGATCGGTGGCGTAAGCACGTGCCATTCCAGTAAAGAAATCTGAGCCGACCAACCGTTTTGTCACTGGAAAACGCTGCCCCAGTGCTGTTGTCAGCCCGACATGGACATTGTTGCGATAGACGGCAAAACGCGATGGATCGGCGGCGCCACGCGCGGTGGTGATGTCGTTCGGAAGCGGCCGGTCCGGATGAAGCAGGGCCGCAGCAAAGGCGTTCTGGGTTTCGGTGATACCCATGGTTACGCCGCCCGGTTGGCGCAGCTTTTCTCGGCCGCTTCGTTCAACATGGCATCGACGCGAGTGGCCTCCGCTTGAAGAGTGGCAAAGTCCGGGACGTTGTTGTCCCATTCAATCAATGTCGGCAAGGCACCGCTGCGCGACAGCGTATGGCGGAAGAGCTCCACCACATCCAGGCTGACTGCGCTGCCGTGGGCATCGATCAGTAACCGGTCTCCGACGCAATCAAGGGTCTCGTCATAACCGGCAAGGTGGATCTCACCCACCAGCTCGACCGGAAAGCGGTCGATATAGGCGACCGGATCGAGACGGTGGTTCACTGCCGAAACCATGACGTTGTTGACGTCGAGCAGTAGTCCGCATCCGGTTCGGCTGGCGATTTCGATCAGGAAATCCACCTCGTCGATCGTGCTTTCGGTGAATAGCAGATAGGTCGATGGATTTTCGAGCAGGATTTTCCGGCCAAGCCATTGCTGGGTCTCGTCGACGTGGTCGATGACGCGCTCCAGCGTTTCGGCCGTATAGGGCAGCGGCAGAAGGTCGTTGAGGAAGCCGGTCTCGTGGGTCGACCAGGCCAGGTGTTCCGAGAAGCTCTGCGGCCTGTAGCGATTAATGAGGATGCGGAGCCGTTTCAGATGTTCCTTGTCGAGATCGCGTGCCGCGCCAATCGACAGGCCGACGCCATGAAGCGATAGCGGGTAAAGATCCGCAACGGCCTCAAGATAACGGTGCGGCGGGCCGCCAGCGCCCATATAGTTTTCAGCATGGACTTCGAAGAAGCCGACGTCCGGCCTGGTTGCGAGAATGATTTCGTAGTGCTCCGGCTTCAGGCCGAGCCCAGCACGTTGCGGCAAGGCGATGGCATGTCTTTCTGACGCGGTCATTGCTGTTCTCCCGGTTTTGACTGAAGGGGTGGAGACCCGGAAAGCCGGGCCTCCGATAGACGTTCAGCCCTTCATAGGTTCCAGCATGCCCTTGTGGCCGTCGACATTCATCGAGGTGCAGGTGCCGGCCGGGACGGCCTTCCAGGCATTGCCCTGGTAGTCCATGGTCGAAGTGCCTGCGCAGGTGGTGCCGGCGCCGGCGGCGCAATCGTTCTGACCCTTCAGTGCAATGCCATAGCACTTCTCGTTGCCGACCATCTTCTCCGGCGCAAGCGGCGCTGCGAAGGAAACGGATGCAATTGCCGACGCGAGGGAGCCAGCGAGGGCGAGGGTAAGCGTGGAGCGGTTCATGGATGATCTCCTCTTTGACATTCGCAGACCGGTGATCGGCTGCGTATATATCTATCCGTTTGGGCCGCCCCGATGTTACGGTCGGCCCACAACACGAATTCGTGATGTCATTTTCGTCTCCATGGAAAGGTAAATCGGGCGCCGAGTATCACGCGCTGCGCAGATCATGGCAGGCCCCCCTCAAGCTTTACTGCCCAGGCCCGACGGAATGGATTATTAGCCGCAGCATGCTCCATTTCGATCGGAGGACCCAGAGCAGGCCGTCGTAGCCTTTAGGTTTCGTGTTGCAGTCAACGGTCGCGCGGCTTGCAGCTCTCCGTAACATCGCTCAATGACACCCGCGAGGAGCCGCTGGGGGTCATTGCCGTCCGAGAGCACCAATCCGTCATTTCCGGAACTGCCTGTACCACCGAGTTATGACCGATGCCGACCGGGCGTTATGAAATTACTCAACTCCCGGCCTCACTGAACGAAATTGAACCGTTGAGACGTGAACCTGCTCAGCTCGCTCCCATGCTTAGCCGCTGTGTGTCAGGCGATCGCTATAATGTTCCCCTGATTTTTACGGGTTGTTTATTGCCGTCCGTGGGAGACGCTTATTCATCTGACGTTCATGCGCCAGAGGCCACCTTGCGCGTGGTCGCTCCGCCAAGCGGCCTAACAGAGGCCCGCAGCACCCTAGGTCTGCGGGCCTCTATTTTTTGATCGCGAGAAGTTGATCATCGAAATGTTCCTGAAAACCAGGCCCTCTGAAATTGGCGGGTAATTTTGGGGTTGTAGGCTGGTTTCTACGGTTTTAAGACGACGCCCGTCGCGCGTCCCCTGAAACAGGCCGCGGCATCGGGGCCTGTCGCTTGGCGGGGCGACGGGCCTCTTTTTACGATCAGTCTATACCATCAGCCAAACGATGACTGTATTTCGTGGAGGAACTGCCGACGGCAGGCTGCCCACACCGGATCCCGTCAAGATGTGCAAATCTCAATAGTTCTTTTTGTGAACGATCTTGTTGCCGTGTGGCCCGCTGAGGCAGGTGTTCTGTCACGGCTTTCAGCAACAAGGCTTTGTCAGCGTTCAACGCGGTCGGCGGCCAAAGCGCCGCTTTTGACAACCGATTGAACATGCAGCCTGGTTCATGCGCGTGGGCGCAATCGCGAAACCGGCAGCGCGGTGGATTAGCTAATGATACCGGTGCCGGACACTTATGCCAACCAGCTTGAATGCCGCGCCTGGAGACCCTGCGATCGACCATTGTGGTTCTCGGAGAATTGATTCATCCTCACGAGAGTCAACGTTGGATGAGGGCTTGTCCTGATCATAGTGGAAGCTGGCTGTTCTGCTGTCCCTGGTCTTGGGGCAAACGCTAATTTTGTTGGTCGCGTCGCATTCGGCACAGCGTGTCATGATCACAGATGAACCTGAAGGAGATATCGCATGCCCAAGTCCGTCAAGGCTCTTGTTGTAAGCACAATTGCAGTGTTGGCCTCATGCGCCGCCGATAATGCGTCGACAACGCCGGCAAAAGGGCCCTGCAACGCTGACGCTGTTCAAAGCCTCGTTGGCAAGTTAAAGCCGACAGATGCGGAGGCCATGCGGATCACGAACTCGAAAATCGTTCGCCAGATCGAGCCAGGCCAGATGGTGACCCAGGACTTCAGAGAGGATCGGGTCACTATCGAGACCGATCCTGTGTCCGGTCGGGTCGTAGGAGCCAGGTGCGGATGAGACGTCTCAGAGATAGACCGTGGAGGCGCTAGATTTACTGTCAAGTTGTAAGTTTCCGCCGAAACCTTATAGCGGCGTGCGCAGAGGGAAATCTGTTTGGAGCGAGGGTGATGAATCGTTGGATCCAAACGGGAACGAAAATTGTTTCTGGATTTGATCGTAGAGACTGCGGTAGGTCCCGCGGCCGAAAGGGATACCGACATCCCCGTATGCTTTGGCGGCCACGTCATCTCATCCACCATGAATGAAATCGGTCGTTCATCCCGGCGGGTCCCGAACCCGGCGTCGATCCTGTCCTGGTCGACATGAAATTTCCGCGGATGCCCGTGCTTCGCTTTTACCGTCCCGGGCTGAAGGTTATTTAAAGGAATTCTTGCCCGCACAGACGCTCTACCGATTTGTTGGCTCCAAAACGCGAATTGCGAGCCGATGGTCAAAAATTGCTCGCCCGTTACAAGCGCGGAATCTGAGTCATGCGGGCAGAGAGCTTCCCGCCTTCTCAAGCGGCCGCTCTCTACCCGTTCCGGAAATTCGGTTCCAGTGCGCTGTGGTGCAAAATGAGTGCATTGCCGACGTTCCCGCCCCGATGATATCGGCGGCCCCCACCAATGCGATGGCCGCATCCTGACGTACGTCAACGCAGCTTATGACGGTCCGCCCACGCAGCGACGGCCTTGCCGATGATCTCTGGCTGATCTTCCGGGCAAATGTGGGCAGCCGGTCCGCATGCCTCCACCTCCAGGGAGGAGATGTTCCCTTGCGCCCAACCTGACATTTCCGGTCCGATCATGAGGGCGCCACCCGAGTTGTCGAAGGTCAGCAGCAGTTTGGGGGTTTCCGGTGAATTCGCCAGCCAAGTGTCGTAGGCTTCGATGCGTCTCACCGTATCGGCAGGTTCGCCCTCTATCGGCATTTCTCTCGGCCACGCGAGCAGGGGGCGCCTGCTTTCTCGGGTGGAATAAGGCTGCCGGTAGATGTCGTGATCCTCGGCGCTCAGGCCGGACTGAATCGTAACCGTGAGCGCCTGCTCGATAAAGAAGTTCTCATCGAGGACCTTGGTTTCGCCGCTGCCGGTGGCGCGGATCGTCTCGTATCTAAGCCGATGCGGGCCAGGGAAATCATTCCAAGTCATCGGTCGAAGGATCGTCTCCATGAGGACTACGCCCCGGACGCGTTGCGGATGCCGAGCCGCCCAGTCCATGGCGAGCGCGCCGCCCCAATCGTGGCCGATGAGGATCACTTGGTCGAGCGACAACTTTTCGAACCAGGCGTCGAGATATTCGGCATGATCGGAGAAGCGGTAGGTGATGTCCGGCTTGCCGGACTGGCCCATGCCGATGAGATCAGGAGCGAGGCTGCGGGCAGGCGATCCAATATGCGGAATGACGTTTCGCCAGACATAGGACGATGTCGGGTTGCCGTGTAGGAACACGAATGGGTTGCCGGTCCCGGACTCGCGGTAGAACATCGTGGAATTGAGAACTTGCAGCGAAGGCATGGCTTTATTCCTTGTGTCGGATTTAGTAAGGTACCTGTCTATCTAAACTAGTTAGACAGGTACCTGTCAATATGTCCATAGGCTCTGTTCCCGCTCCGCAATCGCTCGGCGTCCTGCTGCGGCTTGCTCACCAGCATTTTTCCTCGGCCGTCGATGAGGCGCTGGACCAATCGGGTTTCGGCGACATCCGCCTACATCACGCGAATGTCTTCAGCTTTGTGCCGCCCGAAGGCATTCAGGTGTCCGAACTGACGGTGAAGGCGGGCGTGCGCAAGCAATCGATGGCGCAGGCCGTGGAGGAGTTGGAGAAACTAGGCTATGTCGAGCGGCGGCCGCATCCAGCCGACAAGCGTGCACGCCTGGTTTTTCTTACGGAACGCGGAAAGCAGATACGTCCGCTCGCAATGGCCACCGGCAAGCGCGTTGAAGAAGTGTGGGCGCGACTCCTTGGCGAAAGCGACCTGGAGGTGTTGCGTTCTGCTCTGCAAGCACTTCTCGGCAAGCTGCAAGGTAGGGGCAATGATGCCAAGAACTGAATGGTTCTAGGCGGCCGATTCATTATCCGACACGAGGCCCGATCGCCCGGGGCGGGGCACCGTGGGAACGTACAGAAGGTCCGCCAGCTTCAGGTTTCTACCCCGATTGCGACCTTGCCGGTACGCGCCAATCGGCCAAATGTGCACCCTTTGATCCACCTGCCGTATATCTGTGCCCCTTTAATGTTCAGAGGCCACCTAGCCGCGATCGCCTTTTCCGGACCTTGCGACGAGATCACGAACGTAGCTTTCCAGCGATGTCGAGCCGCGCCAGGGGTCGTCAGCCAGCTCAAAGCCGCCATCGACGCTGATCTCGGTCATCCGTACGTAGGAGGCTGCAGCCGGCTCGGAGAAGCCCAGATCCAGAAACGCCTGCTTCCACTTGGTTCGTGGCGTGATCGCCAGTTTCACTGACCGCCCAAGCGCCGCTGCGAAAGCATCCGCCACATCGCGCGGCGAATAACGCTCGGGCCCTTCGACATACCAGACGCCGACGTCTTCGCTCGAAGACAATAGTCGCTCGGCGGCGGCCTGGCCGAGGTCGGCGGGCGCAACCATCGGAATGATCGTATCCTCGGAAAACATGGTCGGCAGAACGCCATCGCGCTGGATCACATCGAGAAAACCATCCCAGTTGCTCATGTAGTAGACACCACGGTTGATCGCCGCCGGGATGGACTGCTGGCGCAGGCCCTCCTCGAATTCCCACAGGACGTTGAGATCCCCGAGGCGCTCTCCGGGCTGTACGCCGGCCGTTGACGCCGCGACCACCTTTTCCAGCCCCGACTCCTCCAGAGCGGCGAGGATACTGGCGACTGTGCGCCGTTCGACGACGTCCGTGTCCCTGGTCGTATCAGCCGGCGGGTTGAGGAGGAATGCGCGTTTGGCTCGCTGAAACGCCGCACGCAGCGATGGCACGTCCTCCACATTCACTTCGATGATCTCAGCGCCCTTCGTGCGCCACCCGTCGGCCCGTTCGGCATCACGCGTCACGATTGCCACCGCCTCACCTCGGCCCAGCAGATTCGCGGCGACCGCCGAACCAACACGTCCAGTGCCGCCCATGATGATGTGCATTGTCGTCTCCGTATTGCGCCCCATGCACGCAAACGCGCGGCGATAAAACACCAGCGGTCCGGGACATGGGAGTTACCTCCTGGAGTACCTGCTGAAAATGGTCTGTATCTCAAACGAACATCGGAGACGTCCGGTTGGTTCCCCCCGACGGCGACATTCCTTCGGATCCGTCCGAATATTGGGTCCGGTTCGTCGGGGCCGAACTTCAAATGCTTTGGAACTTTGAGCGTCGGGTCTGGTTCGGAGACTTTGATATGACAGCCCGGCCAAAGCCGATACCCGGCCTTCGTCTCCCGGCACCGCGAGACGATTTCGGAGGTTTCCGTGCCTGCCGCTGGCTTCATCGTTATCATTGAGGGCCGCAAGGAGGTGCTTTGGGGCGCCCAGCTGAAAGTCTACCAAAGCGGCGATGCCTGCATGCCGCCAGCCGGTGCTCAGGGGTCTCCGTATCAACGAACCGGATGCAGGCACGGGCGTCTACTGCGCCCTGTTCGTCCGTTTCCCACGCGCGCCCGTGCTCGACCTACTCGGCGGCATCATCTCCGGAGGTCGTCGTCCATCGCGACGGGAAGGGTTGTGATTAAACAAGTGCCAGAATACGAGCCGGGCCACCGGTCCCGCCTCGGTGGGTTGGTGCGCCGACGACGATTGTCGCTCCTTTGAGGGGCAGGGCTTCAAGATTGTTCAGGCCTTCGATGCCGTAGCGGCCTGCCGGAAGCCATGAATTGTGCACCGCAAAATCGGCAGAGTTGCCCGGATCCAATGAAAGCGTGTCGACGCCGATTGCCACGGTGTCAAGCTTGAGCAGTAAATCCGTTGCCGACTTGCTGAAACCGGGGAAGGCGAATTTTCCAGCGTCGTCATTACGGAATGAAGGACTTTTTACCTTTGTCGCCCAGCCAGAGCGCAAAGCCACGACAGCACCTGCGGGAATCTCGCCATTTGTGCTGATCCATCGTTCCACATCCGCCGCCTCAATGGTCGAATTGGCATCCTCTTTGGCACGGTCCGTGATGTCGATGATAACCAACGGCGCGACCAGCTTTTGTGGCTCCAGCTGATCGACGCTGACGCCATCGGCGCTGAAGTGGAAAGGCGCGTCGATATGGGTTCCTGTGTGCTCAAAAACCGTCAGTTTATGGAGTTGATATCCGTCTTTGGCGATATCGGCGGCCCATTCAAACTCTATTCCGGGCTTGCCATCAAATGTTGGAAACGTTGAATCGTACACATGAGTGAGATCGACAACTTTGCTAGCGGACTGAGCAAGCACCGGTGTCGCCAGGTTTCCCACGCCCATTGCCACACCTGCCAAGGCCGCACCTTTGAACAGCATGCGACGCGACAGCATGTTCTTCTTCACGTCCTCTATCACGCAGTGATTGCACATCCGATCTTCCCTCCGTTACAAAACCTCTGTTCATGACGGTATCTCAAAACCGGAATGAAGCAAGATTAGTCGATTTTTAAGATCGTAGTTTCGGTAGAAAGACATGCTGCCTTTTCACTGGTTAGATCCTCAATACCTCCCACAAGAGCGCCCATGATCTCGGTATCGAGATATCAGAGATATCCGTTAGCGTAGAACTGGAGCTGGAAGGTGCGCCGCTGGTTGTCACCAACGTTGTCCTGTCCGTGAGGTGTACGACATTGGACGGGTCCGGCTTTATGCGGAGACGTTTTCTTCACGCAGGTGGCCATGATAGGTATCGGTCCTCGGCTCATACATGGGGTAAAGGGCGCTTTCGGAGGACAGCTTCATGAACGTTAATCTCAAAGAAGCCAGTTGGCTCAACGAGCCAGCAGTGTGGGATGCCACAGAAACTGGCCTCACTTTAACGACGGATGCGAACACCGATTTCTGGCGTGAGACGCATTATGGATTTACGCGCGACAGCGGGCATTTCTTCGGTGTACCCACAGGTGATGGGTTCACGGCGAGGGTCCGCGTTCAGGGGGAATTCCGGTCTCTTTATGATCAGGCAGGTCTGATGGTTCGCATCGACGAAAACAGATGGGTCAAGACGGGGGTAGAGTTCACCGACGGGGAACGCTTCCTCAGCACCGTTATCACTGACGGGAAATCTGACTGGTCGGTCTCCCAGCCTTTCAGGCAACTCGAGGATTTCTACATCCGTATTACGTTGAGTAGTGGCGCGATGCGCATTCAGGCCTCGTCTGACGGAAGGGTGTGGCCGTTGTTGCGGCTCGCTCCTTTCCCTGTCGCCTCGCGTTATCTCGTCGGCTTGACTGCGTGTACACCTGAGCGCGCCGGGCTGGAGGTTCGTTTTTCGGAGTTCTCGGTCGGTGAGGCTCTCACCACCGATCTTCACGATCTGTCGGATTAATGGTGCTGGGGCGGGACTGTCACGAATTGCATTCAGCCGATTGCTGCAGGCTGGGTCCATTTTTGAAAACCGGGGCTGTGACAGGCAACCGCGTGTCCCGGTCGCTGCAACGGGCATCGACATGCCAGGCAGCCTGAGGGAGGTTGATCTGGTTTGGCTCGTAGACACAGGTATCGCAACAGGAGAAAAGGAACTTGAGGTTGACGGGATCCTTCGAGAGCTGTCGTTCCTGCTTCGATAAAAGCCTGGTTGGCTGTGGAAGAGCCTTCGCCCTTATTCGTTCTGAGACGAAATCGTGGTTAGCCTGTCGGATCTGGTCGAGTCATCCTGGCGAGCTGTGTCGCCTGCAAGCACTCCGGCATGAGCACGCAGCCTCTCCGATATAAACTCCGTGAACAGGCGGACGCGCTTTGTCTTTCGTGTCTCTCCTTGTGTCAGCACCCACAGCGTTCCATGGGGTCCGAGGCGCGTGCCAGGAACTCGAACGAACAGCGGCTCGGCATCTCCGACGAAGCTGGGGAGCGCGGATATCCCCAAGCCCTGGCGCATCGCCTCGAGATGGGCTGCATCTTCCGGCACGCGGAATGGGGCTCCAGTGATTTCCACGACGTCGCCCTTCGCCCACTCGGGCACCCCTTCCATGTTTTTCGATATCCATCTGATGGGCCCAGAGTTTCCGGCTTTCCAGGCCGCGAGGAGATGGCGTGACATGTAGACACCAACCGAAAGGTCCGGTCCTTTCATGCCGTGAAGGTTCTGCGGCAGAGAGTTGCGATTGAAGACGACCCTCAAAGCGACGTCAGCTTCGCGATTTGTCAGGTTGAGATTCTCCAGTGTGGAGTGGATCTCCAATTCGATTTCTGGGTTCCGTCGTGCGAAGGCGGCAAAGTCGGGCATCAACAGATGTGTTGCCAGTGTCGGTGCCATGGTGACGCGCAGAGGACCACGTACGGCCTGATCACGGCCGGACACGCGGCCCACCAGTAGATTGGACGAAGCCTCCATCTGCTCCGCCATTTCCTGCACCTGTTCGCCCGCTTCGGTGAGCCGATAGCCCGTCGGCAGTTTTTCGAACAACTGTGAATGCAGCAGCGCCTCAAGCTGCGCGATGCGCCTCAGGACCGTCGTGTGATTGACCTGGAGCTGGACTGCGGCGGCGCGGACGGAACCATGTCGTGCCACAGCGAGAAAATATCGGACGTCATCCCAGTCGATCGCCATCGTGTTCCCCGCCAAATCGCAATGCTGACGCCGTGAGGCGGTGCCGTACCACAGATCATGTGGGTTCAGGCGGTGTGATTATGCACCACCCTTGTGCAGCTTTCCATACTGATAGCGCCGACCACGGCCGCCTACCTGAAGAGCGCAAAACAACCTGGGTCGGCGCACTGACCCTACTCTCTGCGATGAAGGATGCATGACATGACCAGACTGAATGGGAAGACCGCCGTGATCACCGGCGGCGCTACGGGTATCGGACGCGCGGCAGCAAAGCGCTTCGTCGAGGAGGGTGCCTTCGTCTTTATCTACGGACGCCGGCAGGACGCGCTCGACGCCGCGGTGGCCGAGCTCGGACCCAATGCGCGCGCCGTGAAGGGGTCGGTCTCCTCTGAGGCAGACCTCGATCAGCTCTACGCGACAGTTAAGGCCGAGCGCGGCACGCTCGACATCGTTTTCGCCAATGCCGGGGCCGGAAGCCCGCTTCCACTCGGCCAGATCACCGCCAGGCATATCGACGAAACATTCGAGACCAATGTGAAGGGTACGATCTTCACAGTCCAGAAGGCGCTGCCGCTGATGGGTAAGGGCGGTTCGATCATCCTGACTGGATCAAGCGCCGGTACTACTGGCGCACCAGGGTTTACGGCCTACAGCGCCAGCAAGGCGGCAGTCCGCAACCTCGCGCGGACCTGGGCGGAGGACCTGAAGGGCACCGGCATCCGGGTCAACGTGCTGTCGCCCGGAGCGACGGCGACGGAACTCGCCAAAGAGGCGCTCGGCGAGGAGGGCCAGAAGGCCTACGGGGCGATGACACCGCTTCAGCGCATGGCCGATCCCTTGGAGATTGGGGCGGTCGCCGCGTTTCTCGCGTCCGACGATAGCAGCTTCATGACCGCCAGCGAAGTCGCCGTCGACGGCGGCCTGGCACAACTCTGACCCGCCACGCCCTGCGGCGCTCCGTCCGATCGTTCGGAGCGCCGCAGGGCGTGGTAAACCCAAGGAGAATATCTATGAGCTACGCAATTATCGGGTTCGGCAATATCGGCCAGGCACTGGCCAAGGCATTCGCCCGTAAGGGCATTGAGGTATCCGTCGCGACCACGCGCGACCCGGAAAGCTTTGCAGCCGATGCGGCCGCGATCGGACCCACGATCATTCCCAGGACACTCGCTGAAGCCCTCAAGGCGGACGTCGTCTTCCTGGCAGTCCGTTTCGAGGCGCATCCGGAGGTCGCGAAGGCGCTTCCTGCGTGGGATGGGAAGACCATCGTCGATGTGACCAATGCCTACGGTGTGCCTCCTGAGGACCTGGGAGGTCAGCCTTCTTCAAAGTTCATGGCGCAGGCATTCGCTGGCGGAAGGCTCGTCAAGGGCTTCAACCATCTTGGCGCGGCCTCCATTGCCCAGGATCCGGCCGTACAGGGTGGCAGGAGGGTCGTGTTTCTGGCGAGCGACGACGAAGGCGCAACAGCCGAGATCGGTAGGCTTGTGGAGAACCTCGGCTTTTCTCCTGTTGAACTTGGAGGGCTTTCCGAAGGCGGACTGCTTGTGCAGGCGCGTGGGAAAAGCTGGGGCCAGCTGATCTTCAAGGACCTGGTCAAGTTCGACTGATCGATGGGGGCCGCAAGTTTGACGCGAGCCCGCATCGTCGACCAGTCTGTGTCAGACTGGATCAGGAGGCAGGTACACGAAACGTTCATTCGGGACCTGCATCCGATGCATTGAAGGTGAAAAACCGGAATTTTCAGTGAGAATGGCCGGCGATTTAAATTGATAGGACGCTCAAAGGTCCAGATCAGAATGGCCTTGCAGGGCTCGTCTGGATTATGAGTTGCGCCGCCAACTGCCGGGTGTCGTGCCGACAATATCTGCAAAGACGCGCGTGAAATGGCTTTGGTCGGAGAAGCCGCAGGCGATCGCAACTTCGGCGAGCGTTGTATTGGAAGCCCGTAACAGGTCACGGGCACGGTCTACCCGCTTGCGAAGGACCCATTGATATGGGGTCATGCCGGTTGTCTCACGAAAAGCGCGAATGAAGTAGCCACGCGATAAGTTGCACATTTGTGCAACTTCCGAAATCGACACGTTGCCGTCGAGGTTCTCGAGGAGCAAATCTTTCGCCAGATCCTCATGCGCCCGCGAAAGCCTCCGCATCCTGTCGGATGTCCTCGCTGCCCGTCCGCCGTAGCGCTGGACAAGATAAGTTCCGATAGCGGTCGTCATCTGGTCGACGAAAAGCGCGTTGGCTTCCTCCGGTTTCTCGAGCGCGGGGATGAGTGCCCGGGCTAGATTTGCAAGCACTATGTCTTTCGACGCGGTGTCGGCTGACAGCGATGTCACACCAGACATCTCGGCATCATCGGCTATTCTGCTGAGGGAGGCAGAAGAAATTTCAAACAACACGAAATCGAAAGGGCCGCCAAGATCGGCCTTGTAGGCTTGGGAGAGGTCGCGAATATAGATCGAGTTGTCGGTGAAGTCGTGGGTCGTCGCGTGGTGCTCGTGGAAGATGCGTCGTGTGTGGCCGCCAAGCGCTGAAACCCCGACGACGAAACCCCGATCGCTTGCCGGGGTCACCACCTGATCAAGCTTATTATTGACGGTGCCCTTGCGAAAGATGTCGATGTCCGATCCGGTCAGGCTCTGGTTGATCGACAATTGTTTCAGCGAGCAACCGAACCCGTCGGTCGAGTGGGCAGCAGAAGTTCGATTTTGGAGGGGATGAATAAGAACCACGTCGCACTTCTTTCACTTTTACAGGCTTGAACAGGGGCTCTGCGGGGTTGGCACTTTATTATCCTGGTCGCAATTTCCGGCAATTTGTTAAATCGGCTGGCAAGGATCCTTTTGTTCAAGATAGACGTTTGAAAGCCGTGTAGGAACCTTGGAGCGTGTCATCCGGGTGGTACGACAACATAGTTCCCAGTCAGGATGATAATCGAGACACATGTGAGTGAAGCAGTGGCGGTCAGTGAGAGAATTGCGGCCTGTTTTGGGATTGACGCCGCAAGGGCGCTGGTAATCCGGCCCCTTTGCGAATCCAGGCTCGCTGTCGTCCATCTCGACCAACCCTGTGACGGAGAGCATTCTGTCTTCCTGCCGGCAGATGACGCCTTTCTGGTCATGCTCTACCTCGTCGATGTCGATCACTGCGACGTCCTGCTTGACGGAACCAGGATGCCGGCGAAGACCTATGCCAAAGGATCCATGTGCCTCATAAGTCTGACGAACGGGGCGGGAATTTCGATTAAAGGGCGCTTTGAGGCGCTCGCTTTTCACATCCCGAGTACGCTTTTTGTCGAGCTCGCTGAGGAGGCAGGCGAACCACGCGTTTATGACCTTGCCACCTGTCGTGGGATAGACGATCAGGTGGTCCGAAATATCGGCGGTGCGCTGATGCCGATGTTCGAAATGCCGGAGGAGGTCAGGGATACACTGCTTCCTCATGTGGGACTGGCGTTGAGTGCTCATCTTTCGCATCGTTATGGACGGTCGCCCGCGCAATACCTTTCAGGCACCGGCCGGCTGTCACCGTTGCAGGAAAAGCGCGTCAAGGCATATATAGCGGCAAACATATCGGGACAGACAACGGTTGGAAAGATCGCGGAAGCCTGCGGGTTTTCAGTCGAGGACCTCTGTTCCGGTTTCTTGAAGACAACCGGACAACCGGTTTCTGAATGGATTGCGGCATATCGAATAAGCAGAGCCAAATCGCAATTGAGCAGCACCGGTGAAACCATTGCCTGGATCGCCGGCGCGTGTGGGTTTCGGGATGAAAATGAATTCGTCGCAAGCTTCACAAGGGCTTTGGGAGCGCCTCCCGCGGAGTGGCGCGCGCGGAACCGGCACTAAAAGAACCGAGCAATGTTGTCGGGCTTTGGGGCCTGCTTCAGATGAACAGGCCCAAAACTGTTGTGGTAACCACTTTTTGTGGTTCGGGCGGATTCGGGTGCGGCAGTTCTGCCCCACCCGGGCCGTCAAGTCAGGCCTGGATGAATGCCAGGAGATCGGCGTTGAGGACATCGGCATGAGTTGTCAGCATTCCGTGCGGGTAGCCCTCGTAGACTTTTAAAGTGCCATTCTGCACCAGCTTGGCCGACAGTCGCCCGGCGTTATCGATCGGCACCACCTGATCGTCGTCGCCGTGCAGCACCAGCGTCGGAACGCTGATCGACTTCAGGTCTTCGGTCTGGTCGGTTTCCGAAAAGGCCTTGATGCCGTCGTAATGCGCCTTGGCGCTGCCCATCATGCCCTGGCGCCACCAATTCTGGATGATGCCCGGATAGACCTTGGCGTCGGGGCGGTTGAATCCGTAGAACGGACCGGTGGGAAAATCGATGAAAAGCTGCGCGCGGTTTTCAGCAACACCCTTGCGAATGCCATCGAAGACCTCCATTGGAAGGCCGCCCGGATTCGCCTCGGTCTTGAGCATGAGCGGCGGAACGGCGGAAACCAGAACAGCCTTGGCAACGCGGCCGGAAGGCTGGCCATGTTTCGCGACATAACGGGCGACTTCACCGCCACCGGTCGAATGGCCGATATGAACTGCATTCTTCAAATCGAGCGCTTCAACGACGGCAAAGGCGTCGGCAGCGTAGTGATCCATATCATGGCCTTCGGAAATCTGGGCCGAACGGCCGTGACCACGACGATCATGAGCGACGACGCGATAGCCCTTGGAGAGGAAGAAGAGCATCTGCGCATCCCAGTCATCGGACGAGAGCGGCCAACCGTGATGGAACATTATGGGCTGGGCGTCCTTCGGACCCCAGTCCTTGTAGAAGATCTCGACGCCGTCCTTGGTGGTGATGTAACCCATTGTATTATCTCCTTCGATTGTGGTGGTGGAAGCAGGGTTGGCCGCAAGGCCAAACGATATGGGAAGTACAATGGCCGCGGTGGCAGCAGCTCCGGCAAGCAACGCGCTGCGGCGGGTCATGGAAGAATAATTCTCAGTCATTGTGGGCTGCCGTGATCAGAGTGCGATAATTGTAAGGGTGGCGCGGAAGTCGCTCTCCTGCGTTTGCTAGGCGGCTCCCGGACGGTTGATCGTCAGGAAATGTCGGACGACAGGCTTTTCGGTTCCTGAGTGATAGGCGAGGACCTGACCTTGCAGGTCGGCGTCGGCATTTGAAACCCGCTTGTGCTGGCGAAGATGCTCGGCCCAGGATTCGACCATGAACCATTCAACGACCTTTTGCGGATCAGCGGAGTCTTCCGTCACCCCCCACCCATAGGCGCCGTCCCGCCGGCGCTCCTGGGACATTTCATCAAGCGCATGCAGGAAAGCTCTGCGATGATGTTTTTCGACGTGGTATTCGATAAGGATCAGGACGGGTCCACGGTCATGGGCTACCGGCTCGGCAACCAATGGTTCCGGCCAGTGATTGGACGGAACCATATCGGCATCGCCGGCCGGCAATTTCAAGCGATGCATGATGAAGCCGGCGACGAGCAGCCCTACCGCGCCGATCAGCAACGCTCCCGACACACCGGCAGCTTCACCGATGGCGCCCCAGCCAAGGCTGCCCGCCGTCATCGCGCCATTGAACACGGTGAGGTAGACGGCGAGCCCGCGGCCACGGACCCAATTGGGAAGCACGGCCTGCGCTGCGCCGTTCAGCGTGGTCAGGGCGGTGATCCAGGCGCCTCCGAGGAAAAGTAGGACGATGATGGCGACCCACTTCGGCGGTGCGAATGACAGGGCCCCCATGACGAGTGCTGTGATAACAGCGGCGCCCAGAAGCATGCCATCGGCATTGAAACGTTCACGTAGTTTGGGCATGAGCAACGCGCCGCCGATCGCGCCCGCGCCCACGGCGCCAAGCAGGATGCCGTAGAATCCCGCGTCACCACCAAGCAGTTGTCGGGCGACGAGCGGCAGGAGTGCCCAGATGGCGCTCGCGAAGGCGAAGAATATTGCCGCGCGCAAAAGCACCACATGCAAAGGCGTGCTGGCGCGGGTATAGCGCAGGCCCGCACGAAAGGCACCGAAAAAGCCCTCGGCCAACGCATCGTTGGCGTTTTTCGCCCGCGGCCACCAGATGAGTGCCGCGATAACGACGAGATAGCTTGCTACATCCGCTCCATAGGTGACACCCGCTCCGAAGGCCGCAAGTAGAAGGCCGCCGGCAGCTGGACCGATCGATCGGGCGATGTTGATACCGAGCGAGTTGAGCGCGACGGCGCTCTTGACGTCCTCTCTCTTCACCAGTTCCGGCACGATCGCCTGCCAGGTCGGCCCCATCAACGCTGCGCCGACGCCGCCGAGGAAGGTCAGGGCGATGAGGGCGCTGACGGAAAGCATGCCGGTGTTTGCGAGGATCATCAGGCTTACGCTGACCGATGCGAGCAGGACCTGTACACCGATCAGAAACTTGCGACGATCAAGAATATCAGTCAGTACGCCCGCAGGTATAGCCAGGAGAAAAATCGGCAGAGTGCCCGCCGCCTGGACCAGTGCGACCGCGGCCGGCGAGGCGGATAAATCGGTCATAAGCCAGGAGCTGGCAACATCGCGCATGAAGCTGCCGGTATTGCCGAGGACAGTGGCAGCCCAGAGAACCGCGAAGACCGGTTGGGCAAGAGGCGCGAAGCTGCCGCCCGATGATTTTGCGGCACTCATGTGCGTGCTCCCTTGGTCAGGTCGATTGCAGCGACCATGACGAATGCCCCTGCGAGGCCGAGGTGCTCAAAGAATGCGTTGGCTGCCATTGTCCGCTCCATGCCGGGCGCCATTTCCCAGAAGCGGAGCGCGATGAAGGTGGCTAGAATAGTGAAGCTGGCGAGTGCCAATGCGCCGGCCCACCGGAGAAAGCCGGTTACCACCATTGCCGAGGCAGTCAGTTCAAAGATGATGACAACCACGGCAAAGAACACGGTGGGACGAAGACCGAAGTGTTCCATTTCGGCCAGTGCTCCGTTGAAATCCAGGATCTTCGTCAGCGGCCCCTGGATATAGGCCGAGCACAGTGCAAGGAGCGCGATTGTCCGGGTCACCGGATGGACCACGAACCTCTTGATGCCGGTTGTCCGTTGCGGTGTAGGCTGCGATTGAAATGTCATGACTGCTCCTGCAGGTTGGCTGGTCCAACCCAGCTAGATTGTTCCGATGGAGCGATATTGACAGCGGGAACTATCGCCAACAATTGCATTAATCGTTTCGATTTAATTGCTTTAATTGCAATTATCAGAGCCGCGCCTTCGCCCGGATGCGGCTCCGTCCGCACGCGCGGACCGGGTTACACGGCCCAGCATGCGCAACCGAGCGCACCGAAGAAGCCCTTGAGATCGGCTATCGGCAGCCTGGATGTCCACGCGCCGGCGTGGTCATGTCCGTGGACGTTGCAGGAACTCGCGCAGCCGCAGCTCGAGATCGCAGCGCGGCGCAAGGATTTCATGCCCGCTCCCTGCGGTTCACCCCATGCCGCATAGCCGCCAAACGTGCGAACGGGAGACCAGTCCGGCATGGCGGGCGGCACATCGTTCTCGTCGAGTGCTGCGAAGTCGCCCCCGCCATACACGATCTTTCCACCGACCATGGTCAACTGTGAGGACAGGAACGAGATTTCATCTTCGGCGCAGGAGAAATAGTCCTTGTCCGGCACCACGAGATCGGCGAACTGGCCTTTTTCGATCCGGCCCTTCTTGCCTTCTTCGTTGGAGAACCAGGTGACCTTCTCCGTCCACATGCGCAGCGCGGTCTCGCGGTCGAGGCAGTTCGCGCGCGGATAGAGCTGCATGCCGCCGACCGTCTTTCCGGTCACCATCCAGGAGAGCGAAACCCATGGATTGTACGATGCAACGCGTGTCGCATCGGTGCCTGCGGATACGTTGACGCCCTTTTCAAGCATGCGTTTTATCGGAGGCGTGGCCTCAGCGACACCATGACCATAGCGTTCGACAAAATATTCGCCCTGGTAAGCCATACGGTGCTGAGTGGCGATGCCGCCACCAAGAGCGGCGATCCGGTCGATCGAACGATCGGAGATCGTCTCCGCATGATCGAAGAACCAGTTGAGACCTTCGAGAGGAATGTCCTTGTTCACCTTTTCGAAGACGTCGAGCGAACGGGAGATGGTCTCGTCATACGTGGCATGCATTCGCCAGGGCCAGCGGTTTTCGGCGAGCACGCGAACCACCTCCTCGAGTTCGCCTTCCATCTCCGGCACCATTTCGGGCCGTGGTTGGCGGAAGTCCTCAAAGTCAGCTGCCGAGAAGACGAGCATCTCGCCGGCGCCATTGTGCCGGAAATAATCGTTACCCTGCTTGTATTTGACCGACTGTGTCCATTTAAGGAAGTCCTGTTTCTCTTCCTTCGGCTTCTGCGTGAACAGATTGTAGGCGAGACGGACCGTGAGTTGATCCTCGTCCGAAAGCTTCTGGATAACCGCATAATCGTCCGGATAGTTCTGGAAACCGCCGCCGGCGTCGATCACGCCGGTGACGCCCAGCCGGTTGAGTTCGCGCATGAAGTGGCGGGTAGAGTTTACCTGGTATTCGAACGGAAGCTTCGGCCCCCTGGAAAGGGTCGAATAGAGAATGCCCGCATTCGGCTTGGCAAGCAGAAGACCTGTCGGATTGCCGTTGGCATCTCGGGTAATCTCGCCACCCGGAGGGTTCGGCGTGTCTCTGGTATAGCCGACGGCGCGAAGGGCGGCGCCGTTTAGCAGCGCGCGGTCGTAGAGGTGGAGGAGAAAGACCGGGGTATCTGGCGCGATCGCGTTGATCTCTTCGATCGTCGGCAGGCGCTTCTCCGCAAACTGGTGCTCCGTGAAACCACCGACTACGCGGACCCATTGTGGAGCCGGTGTGATCGCTACCTGTCGCTTCAGCATGTCCATCGCATCGGCCAGCGACCGGATGCCATCCCACCGAAGCTCCATGTTGAAGTTGAGGCCACCGCGCACGACGTGGGTGTGATTGTCTATCAGGCCAGGCAGCATGCGCTTTCCTCGCAGGTCGATGATCCTGGTCTCCGGCCCCGCAAGCGCCATCACTTCGCTATCGGTTCCCACCTCCAGAAAGAGGCCGTCCTTGACCGCGACTGCGGTAGCGTTCGGATTTGCGCGATCGAGCGTCGTGATCATTCCGTTGTGGAAAACGATGTCTGCATACATGGAAGCGGCTCCGGTCTCGACTGGATCGGCGGCGTTGGCCGCTGAAAACAGATTGGAAAAGGCAAGGCTCGATGCCGCGCCAAGGAATGTTCGGCGCGTGGTCATCAGCTTTCCTCCGATGTCCGGTTTTCACGAGGTGGTTTCACCGCCACCACGTTCGCTCCGCCCTTCGGGAGGTGTCCGAACATGTGCGGTTTTATCTGGTGAAGCCAGGAGACTGTGGCAGGCTCGCGGTCCCATATGCTTTTTGCCAGGGGCACCAGCTGCTCACCGACGAGGATTCCGAGCAGACCGATAAGGGCGACGACAGGCGGGGCGGGCGAACGGACATTGAGCAGGCTGTAGATCACACCCACCAGCAGACCGGCACCGAGGGACAGGAGATAGATTTTCATCGCGGACAACCTTCGCTTTGGGGAAGCAATTCACTCCGGCAGACGGCGGTCTGCCGGAGTGATGGTGGTTTTTACTTCGCGGGGTTCGGGCCGATCCGTTTGCCATGGCTGACGCGCTCGGCACCGCCGTGGACATGGGTGACGGCATAGTCGACACCCATGCCGTAGGCGCCGGAATGCTCCTTCACCAGCGACGTGACCGCGTCATAGGTTTCCTTGCGGGCCCAGTCGCGCTGCCATTCCAAAAGGACCTGCTGCCAGGTGACCGGAACAACACCTGCCTGCACCATGCGGTCCATCGCATATTTGTGCGCATCAACGGAGGTGCCGCCGGAGGCATCCGCAACCATGTAGATCTCATAGTCGGTGTCGTTCATGCATGAGAGCGCGAAGGTCGTGTTGCAAACTTCGGTCCACAGGCCAGCGACGACGACTTTCCTGCGGCCTTCTGCGGCATGTTTGGCGAGCGCGTCGCGGACATTCTGGTCATCCCAGGAGTTCATCGACGTGCGTTCGAGGATATCATTGTCAGGGACGACCGCGAGCAGTTCCGGGAAAGTGTTGCCCGAGAAACTATCCGTCTCGACGGTGGTGATCGTCGTGGGGATATCGAAGATCCTGGCCGCCTTGGCGAGGCCGACGACATTATTCTTCAGGACCTGGCGGTCGATCGACTGGACGCCGAAGGCCATCTGCGGCTGCTGGTCGATGAAGATGATCTGGCTGTTCTGCGGGGTGAGGACCTGGAGTTTGTTGGACATCTCGTATCTTCCTTTGATCGGGTTGGAGATAAGTAATGGAGCAGGGAAGGCGGCCCGTCTTGAAAGTTATGCCGCCTTATTGTTGGAAAGCGACGTCAGGCGCCAAGCGGCGTGAGGCAGGCTTCGATCTGGTCGCGATAGGGCTCGTATCGGGCCGGTAGTTTCAATGCCTCGCCGAGGTGTGCCGTGTCCTCGTCGTGGTCGAATCCGGGTTCGTTCGTGGCGATTTCGAACAGGACGCCTCCGGGCGTCCGGAAGTAGATGGCCCAGAAATAATCGCGGTCGATAACAGGCGTCACCTGGTATCCCGTATCCATCAGGGCTTTGCGAACTTCGAGCTGCTTTGCGCGGTTCTCGACGGCGAAAGCGATGTGATGCACCGAGCCCGCACCTTGCCTTGCGTAAGGCCTTTCCGGATCGGTCTCGAGGTCGATAGTATCGGCGCCATTGCCGCCGGGGACGACGAAGCGGGCAACGTTTCCATCCGTCTCGGCGCGCTGGTAGCCCATGAAGCCGAGCAGCTCGGACGTCGCAGCGATGTCATGCAGGCTGAACTTCGCGCCGGCAAAACCACGGATACCGACGCTTTCGTCCATGCCCGCACCGTCCCAGGCCTTACGGCCGTCGTCTTCCGCTTCGACAAGGGCAAACCCCTCGCCGTCCGGTCCCCTGAACAGAAGACGCTCGGCACCGAAGGCGGTATCGGTAAGAAGGCCGTCGACTCTCTTTGCCAAGAGGCGATCCTGCCAGAAGGAGAGCGAACCCCTGGGAATTGCGAACTGTGTTTCGCTGACTTCTCCGACGCCGGGACGACCGCGCGCCGCGTCGGGGAAAGGGAAGTAGGTCATGACGGAGCCTGGAGTGCCGGCTTCGTCGCCATAATAGAGGTGGTAGACATTGGGGTCGTCGAAATTCACGGTCTTTTTGACGCGACGCAGGCCAAGCGTGTCCGTGAAGAACGCATTGTTCCGGCGGGCATCCGACGCCATCGACGTCATGTGATGCAGTCCCTTGATATCCTTGATCATGATGCTCGCCCTTCCGCGGCTGCGTTGGTTTGTCTGGTGTGATTGAAACCTACGCCCGTTGATTGTCGGTCGGAATTGCAATAATAATTGTCAATGAATTGTCAGGGATGAAATAATCAATGAACGACTACAAGTTGCTTCGAACCTTTCTGCTGGCCGCCGAGAAGCGGAATTTCGCGCAGGTCGCGCGCGAGCTCGACATGACCCCGGCAGCTGTCACGCGAGCGATCGCCGCCCTGGAAGAGGATCTTGGCGTGCAACTCTTCGTGCGGACCACGCGCCAGGTGTCCCTCACAACCGACGGCGCGATCTTCGCAGCCCAAATCCAGCCAGCGGTGCAGGCACTCGACAATGCACGCAAGGATGTGATGAATACCCACAAGGCGGATCGTGGCCGCCTGAGGATCAGCGCGCCAACCTGGTTCGGCCAGCAGGTCCTGCCGCCCATCCTCTCCGCATTCAGGGAGCGCTACCCGAAGATCAGCTTCGAGATTTCGCTTGCGGACGGGCTCGTGAATATCATCGACGACGATTATGATCTGGCGATCCGCATTTCCGCAGCCCCCTCGGACAAATTCACGATCTGGCGCAAGATTAGCGTCGTTCGTCGTATCCTCGTCGCCGCACCCGGCAGCCGGTTTTGCGACATGAAACACCCGAACGAACTCATTCCCGACGATTGCCTGGCGTATAGCGGTGAGAGCAGACGGGAGACCTGGACGCTGTCAGACGGCAACGGCAGTGCCACGATTTCTGCAGGCCGCGCATTCAGTGCCAATAGCGGGGAGTTGCTGGCGAGCATGGCTGCTGACGGTGTCGGCGTCGCCATGCTGCCCAAGTTCCATGTGGCCGAGCATCTGCGCATCGGACGGCTCGTCCACGTCCTGCAAGACTGGTCGCCGCCGGACCTGTGGTTGACCCTGTACTACCCTCCGTACCAGGCACTTCCGCCGCGCATCGCCTCATTCTCGAAGTTCTTCGAGCAGCAGATCCCGGTATTTATATCGGCAATCGAATGAACAGAGTTTGTGTTGAACAGGTTTTCGAATGGACTGCTGATGCCTGATCTTTGAGTGCGGGGACAACAGTTCACATCCCTTCAAGTCCCAGAGGTCCTGAGGCCGCCCTCTTTCCGCAGGCGGAGCGCATCACTCCCCTACAGCCACTCCCTCGCGTCGTGGATCAGCGCTGCCGGCCAAACCTTTGGCGGTCATCTCGATAGCATGCAAACCGGAATTCATCTCGCCCGGTTTCACCTCGTAACCCAGCGCCTTCAATGGCCCGATCAGGTCTTCCGCGCTGGTGCCGGCCTCGATGTCGTAGGTGCCGAACCGGTTGATGAGATGCGGCTGGGCGACGATCGCCTCCACCGGCATGCCCCAGTCGATATAGGCGATCAGCGCCTGCGCCACATAGCCGATGATCTGGCTGCCGCCCGGCGAACCGATGGCGAGCAGCGGCTTGCCATCCTTCATCACGATGGTCGGGGCCATGGAGGAGCGCGGCCGTTTGCCGGGCTCGACGCGATTGGCGACCGGCAGGCCGCCGTCATGGGTCTTGAAGGAAAAATCCGTCAACTCGTTATTGAGCAGGAAGCCGTTCGTCATCAGGCGTGAGCCGAAGCCGCTTTCGATCGTCGTTGTCATCGAGACCACGTTGCCGTCCTTGTCGACAATGACAAAATGGCTTGTGGAGGGCAACTCGAGCGCGGCGTCCCGGCCAAAAAGCAGCGCGTGATCCCATTCCGGCTCGCCGGCCTTGACGGCATCCTTGGCCAGCGCCTTGTCGCCGTCGAGCAGCTTTGCCCTCTCACCTAGATAGGACTTGTCCAACAGACCCTTGATCGGTAGCGGCACGAAATCGGTGTCAGCGACGTAACGTTCGCGGTCGGCGAAGGCGAGACGCTGCGCATCGCCGATAATGCGCCAGCTGTCGATATTTTTCGGCCCCAGGGCCTTGAGATCAAAATTCTCCACCAGACCGAGCATCTGGCCGATGGCGATGCCGCCCGACGATGGCGGTCCCATGCCGCAAACATCAAGAGCACGATAGATAAAGCAGACCGGTTCGCGCTCGATGACGCGATAGCTGGAAAGATCGGTCAACGACAGTACGCCGGGATTGTCGGCCGCCTCGCGCACAGTCTTGACGATCGCCTCGGCAATTCGCCCCTTGTAAAAGGCATCGGCGCCGCCTTTGGCGATTGCCGCAAGCGTCTCGGCATAGGCCGGGTTCTTCAACGGAGCACCAGCCTGCAGGGCGGTCCCGGAGGCGTCAAAGAAATAGGACCGAGGTTCTGTATATTTCTTCAACCGGTCACCCTCGGACGCGATCAGGGAGGCAAGGCGCGGCGACACCTTGAAGCCCTCGGTCGCCAGCGTTTCCGCCGGCTTCAGCAGGCTTGCCCATTCCGCCTTTCCATAGCGTTTGTGGGCTTCCTCCAGAAGTCGCACCGATCCCGGCGTGCCAACGGAGCGGCCGCCGATCACAGCGTCCATGAATTTTAGCGGTTGACCATTGTTATCCAGGAAGAGCTTTGGGGTGGTTTCCATCGGCGCCGTCTCGCGGCCGTCAAACGTCGTAAGTCTGCCGCTTTTCGCGTGGTAATAGACTAGGAAGGCACCGCCGCCGAGACCGGAACTCTGTGGTTCAACGAGGCCGAGCACGGCCTGCACCGCCACCATCGCATCGATGGCGTTACCACCCCTGGCGATCACGTCACGCCCCGCCTCGGCCGCCAGCGGATTGGCCGCCGCCACCATGAAGCTCTTTGACTCGACACGTCTGGCAATCGCAACATCAGTCGCTTTCTCGGGCGCCACCGTGTCGGACGCCTGCTGGGCGGAGACGATCGCGGTGGATAGTATTAAGGCGAGAAAGGCCTCACTGAGAAATCTCATTTCCATTAGCCTTATCCTCCAGAGAGGCACTGGTCAGGTGTAAACAGAGGATCCAACTGGGCCAGCAGGCAGGTCGCGTATCGACCCAGGCGCGGGCAGTTTTTTCCGAACTCTTCCCTGCTCCCGGAAACGCGCGGCGTTCGCCCGTATTTCGGGGAGTATGCCGGTTGTTCCACGAGCTTTGATTGAGCGCGTCGCTCTTTTCAGCACTATGATGGCTGTTTGGCCGCATGTCCATCATGTCCAGGGGGCGACTTCTCGTCTGATCACTGCACCTCGCTGAGCTCAGGCATCAGCCGAAGAGGGTAGGTACGCGTCTGTGCTGATCGCACTGAATGTATGGCTTTCAAACCTGTCCAGATACAATCCGTCGAGCATCGAGATCGCGTTGAGAGAAGGCCGTTGAACAAGGACGTTTTGTTAGACGGAAGCACACCTTCGCGCCCCAGCTCCTTGTGTCATGTTGTTATTCGGCAACGCTCGCGAACTAAAAACTGAAATAACTTGATCCTATGCAACCCGATTTCGGCCAGAAAATCCAGGGAGGTTGAAAAATATGAGTTTTTTTATCTTGTTTTTTCTTTGCCCGCTTCAGACTGCCAGACAGTGGCCTTGCCCAAGCAAATTGTGTCCCTTAAGCAGGCCTTCCAAACGACCAGCAAAAGTAAACTAGAGCAAGCTTCGTGTTCCGATGAGCGTAAAGACGGAAAAGATAACTGCACTCTATGTGGCCGAACATGACCGACTGGAACGCCAGATTTGCCGGCGGGTCGGATGCCGGGCGACCGCTTGTGATCTCGTCCATGACATTTTCCTGCGCCTGTGGGAGCGGGCAATGGATCGACGGGGTGATGAGGCCGCCTACCTGTCGCGCTGTGCAAGAAACGCAGCAGTCGATCATATGCGGTCGGAGCGTTCCCGTCGTGAATTCTTTGCAGGCATGCTTCCTGAACAATATGCGCCAGATCCCATTTCGCCACATGAAATCGTTTCGGCCAGGCAGCAAATCAGAGGCATTGACAATGCTCTGGCGGCGCTTCCCAAACGAACGCGGCATATCTTTCTTCTCAATCGTATACACGGGAAATCTTTCTCAGAGATAGCGGTTGCCATGGGTATTTCGCAGCGCGCCGTTGCAAAGCACATGGCGCGTGCTGTGGCTGTTTGCGTCGAAACGGTATAGAGACGATCGATTTCCGCTTTGTCGGAAAACGTAGTAAAGGCGTCCTTGAAAGCCTGACTCTGCCTAATCCTGTCCAACCAACAGAATACAGATGACCTCGACAAACCATTCTTCACAGCATCGCTCGAGTTCCCAGATACGCGACGAGGCGAAACAGTGGTTTGTAGCTTTGCTTCAGGCTCCGAGTGTTTCAAAGCAGAGGGAGTTTGAAGAGTGGCTCCGTGCGGACCCTGCGCACTTTGACGCTTATCAGGTTGTCGAGACTGCTTGGCATGCCGCCGAAAAACCCGGACAGAGGCTTGCTCAGGAGGAAGCCGATGAACTCGCCGGTTACGTCCGGATCATTGACCGGAACAAACGCGATAGGAAGTCTCTACGCCGCCTTTCCGTTCTGAGCATATTTCTTGCATTCTTGCTGGGTGGTGTCATCTGGCTGGAGCGCCCCGGTCTGCTGGAGGATCTCTCTGCGGATTACGTTACGGCGCGGGCCGAGCGCCAGCATATTACGCTTGCTGACGGTTCAGTGGTTCTTCTCGATGCCGATAGCGCTTTGATGGAAAGTCACTCATCGACCGAACGACGCGTCAGTCTTCTCCGCGGCGGCGCCTTTTTCGATGTAAAACCATCCCAAACACCATTTGTTGTCGAAGCCGCCAATGGTGAGGTCAGCGTCCTGGGAACAGGCTTTGACGTGCGCATTGTCGAGGAGGGCGTCGTCGTTACGCTTGAGCATGGTCGAGTTTCGGTACGCACTGGTGAGGATACGGTACCAACGATACTGGCGCCGGGACAGCAGGTTCGCTTCGGTTCGAACGGCGTTGGAGCCGTACAAAATGTTGACCTTGAAGATGCGCTCGCCTGGCGAGGGGGACGCTATACCTTCTACCGCGCCCGCCTTGGGGATGTCGTCCGCGAGATTCAACGATATCGCAAGGGCCGCATCGTGATCGCGACGTCGACGCTTGGCGAGGAGCGGGTGACGGGAAGCTTTTCACTGGCGGACACAGATGCCGCACTTTCGTCTCTGCAAGCCAGCGTCGGTTTCCGTATGAATACGCTGTTCGGCCGCATGACGGTGATCGGACCGTGAATTTTTTAGACACGATATCAATGACTTGCGTATTTTTTTCAGAGAAATTCCATTTCCGGGTTCAGTGATCGGCCTCTTCATCCGTGAACGTAGTAGGGAGCACGGAGAACCCCGCTTTGCGTTTCAGCCGTGCCCCATATTCGAAGCGAGAAGGGCATAAGATCATGACGGGGCAGAGAAAACACAGGGTCCGCCATACAGTGGCTGCCGCGCTGATGGCTGCGACAGGCGCAGGCCTGGTTGGAGCCGCGCAGGCGCAGCAGCAAACAACACAACGCCAGTTCAGCTTCAACATTTCACGGAAATCTGTTCCCCAGGCCGTCAACGAGATTGGTCGCGTCACCGGGCTTTCTGTCGTTTTTCGTGAAAATCGCCCGATCATCGCGTCCGCCAATCCCGTGCAAGGTTCGCTGACTGCTGAGCAGGCGCTTACGATGCTGCTGTCGGGGACAGGTCTTAGCTATCGTTTCAGCAATGCAACGACGGTTCAGGTGTTTGATCCAGCAGCGTTGGGCACAAGCGGAGCGGCGGTTTCGGTAAATGGCTCTACAGTCCTGCAGACAATCACCGTCGCGGGCGAGAGTGCCTTCGGTCCGGTTGACGGCATTGTTGCCGCCCGGTCTGCGACAGGTACTAAAACAGATACCCCTCTCATCGAAGTTCCGCAGTCCATCAGTGTCATCTCTGCGACCGAAATACGCGAACGCGGCACTGAATCTGTAAAGGACGCAGTCAAGTACAGCGCAGGTGTTGGCGTCGGTGGCTCGGACAGCTCAATTCGTTCATTCGACAACATGTCAATCCGCGGCTTTGCGCCAGCACCGCTCTATCTTGATGGAACCTATCTTCCCTATACGGGTGATAGTGGCGGCTCTCCACAGATAGATCCCTATCTTCTTGAACGTGTAGAGGTAATGAGGGGGCCTTCTTCAGTGCTCTATGGCCAGAACTATCCGGGTGGCATTGTCAATATGGTCAGCAAGCGGCCAACAAGCGCACCTCTTGGAGAAGTCGTAGTAGGAACGGGCACCGACGGTAGAGCATATAGTGCATTTGATGTTTCCGGCCCTGTCGCCGACAGTGATCAGTACTTCTACCGATTGACGGGCGTCGCCACCCGCACGGACACAAATATAGACTATACAAATGAAAAGCGCCTGATGATCGCGCCGTCATTCACCTGGAAGCCGCAGGGCGGTACCGAACTGTCGATCATCACACATTTCCAAAAAGACAAAGGTCGCCCGGACTACCGTCCGCTTCCTTACGAGGGAACTGTTGTTTCCAGCCCACTTGGCAAGATTGATCGGGACCTTTTCACAGGTGAGCCGGACTATAACCGCTATGAACGCACCCAGGCCGTTGTCGGTTACCAATTCGACCATGAGTTCAATGATGTGTTTTCCGTCCATCATAACGCAAGGTATATTTACGTTGACGATTCTTACAGGACGTTCTTCAGCAACGGTTACGTCACAACCGGCGGCGTAACCGATTATACGAAGCTCAACCGAAATGCGTATGATTACGCCAGCAAAAACTCTGTTTTTGCCACCGACACCAACCTTCAGGCGAGCTTCGAAACAGGACCCATTGAGCACAACGCCATTGTCGGCGTGGACTACAAATGGTTCAAGAATGATTATTCCGGCTATTACGGATTCGGCAATACGCCGATTGACATCGTTGATCCGATCTATGGCAACTACAGAAGGCCGACACTCGGAGCGCGGTGGGATAACAGGATCAGCCAGCTCGGCGTTTACGCGCAAGATCAGATAAAGTGGGACAACTGGGTTCTCACGTTAGGCGGGCGTTACGACACAGCGTGGCAGGACGATAACGATATTCTTGGTTCCCATCGATCAAAGAAGACGGACCACGACTTTACGGGCCGGGCAGGCCTCACCTATCTTTTCGACAACGGTATTGCTCCGTATGTGGGCTACGCGACATCTTTCATGCCCTATTCCGGTTTCGACGGTAATTCCAATCCCTTCAAGCCGACAACGGGTCAACAGTACGAGGCAGGCGTCAAATATCAGCCGGTTGGCTACGATGCGATGTTCACTCTCTCTGCCTATGACCTGAAGCAACAGAATGTGCCCACCTACGACATGTTCACCAATGTCGAGTCTCAAACGGGTGAGATCCACGTTCAGGGTTTGGAGTTTGAAGCCAAGGCCACATTTTTCGACAGTCTGGATGTCATCGCGGCAGCCTCTTACACCGACTCGGTTTACTCCAAGGCCAACGATGGCACCCAAGGTAACAAGGTGCGCTTCATGCCGCCTGTGGCCGCGTCACTTTGGGTAAAATATAACGTCTCCGACGGTCCGTTGGAGGGACTGGGTATAGGGGGCGGCGTAAGGTATTCGGGCAGCGGTTACGGCAACGCCGCGAATTCGTTCAAATACCCGGCTTATACAGTTTTTGACGCTGCGATCTCGTATGACTTTGGCGTAAAAAACGAGGACCTCAAAGGGCTCAGTCTGAATGTGACCGCCTCAAACATTTTCGACAAGTCGTATGTTTCTGGATGCAGCTACCTCAACGCCTGCTTCTATGGTCAGGCGAGAACGATCGCTGCAAATCTAAGCTATAAGTTTTAATGGCTGGCTCCGCCATATTATGGCGGAGCCACACGTTCATCTGCAAAACCCTGAACTTGATCGGCAACAAAGTCCATGCGCTCTGCAACTTCACTACATATTCGTGGCGCAGTACGAATTCTCATTGTGACGATCAGTGTTCTCGTGAGCTGGGCGCCGGCTTGGAGCGAAAACAGTTTTCCCCGCACTGTTTCACATGTGTTTGGCGAGACCATTGTCGAGAAAGAACCTGTCCGTGTCGTTACACTCGGCTGGAGCGGCGAAGACGCGCTGCTTGCGCTTGGTATCCAGCCTGTGGCGATGACCCGCTACCGCTTTTTTGAAAGCGGGATGTTTCCCTGGGCAGAGGCGCGAATCGGAAAATCTGCACCCATCCTTTTGTCCGGTGAACTGGACTACGAGGAAATCGCCGCGCTGCGCCCGGATCTCATTCTGGGCGTCTATTCCGGTATGGATCAACTAAGCTTTCAACGGCTTTCAGCGATAGCTCCGACCGTGGCATATCGATCGGGGCCATGGAAGGCTGACTGGAAAGAGCAACTTGAATTGGTCGGTGACGCAGTTGGAAAGTTGGGTCAAGCAAGGGCACTGATTTTTGAGACAACAGCGGCGTTTTCTAGTCTCGGAAACACTTACCCTGTTATGGCCGGAAAAAGCTTCACTTTCGGGACGTATTTTGCAGGTGGCAACAATGTCGTCATCTATCTCCCTTCTGACCCGCGCGTGAAGGCGTTGACGGAAATGGGACTTGTTTCATCCGCTGGTGTGGCTGAACTTGAAAAAAAGCATCCCGGCGAAACTTCCGTCTCGTTAAGTCTCGAAGAAATTTCTTCAATCGATGCCGACGTCCTGATCATGTGGTACGGCGAGGGAGCGCGCAATGCAGCCGAGGCGCAACCGTTGTTCGGCGCGCTTGGAGCGGTAAAACGCGGATCCTATGTTGCGCTCGAACTCCCCGTCGATGTGTGGTCGACATCCGCACTTAGCGTGCTTTCCATTCCGTATGGTTTTCCAAGATTCGTACCGCGTCTCGCCGAGGCGGCAAGACGCTCGCAGGAGTAGCGTGATGCACAATAATCAGAACCCGACTGTCTCGGGCACCGCTGACGGCCAGGCCGATGCCTATCGCGGGCATGAACGCGACGCGGATGATGATCATGACCACGATCCCTATATCGAGGACTATTTTCTGGCGACTACCATGTCCGTGGAGCAACTGACACCGTCTATGGTGCGGATAATTCTGAAGGTAGATGGTGGCGAGCGGCTTGTGGCAAGTGGGCATCCGGACGAGTGGGTGAGGCTTGCGCTGAAGCCTGACGGCGAGACGCCCGTAACCCTGCCGGTGCTTATGGAGAACGGCAAGTGGGGTAGACCGGATGGATCGCAGCATTGCCCCAATCGTCCATACACGGTCCGACGCTGGGATTCCGACACCTGCGAGATGACGATCGACCTGGTCGCGCATGAGGGTGGTGTCGCGGCAGAATGGGCAATGCATGCGCGGGTCGGCGATGTGGTCGGCGTCTGCAATCCGGAAGGTCGCTTCTGGATCCCAAAGCGCAGTGTGTGGCTTTTCATGTTGACCGATATCACCGGGCTTCCAGCCGTGGGACGCGTGCTGGAGGAACTTCCACCCGGGTTCAAGACTGTCGTACATGTCGAAATAACCTGCGAGGAGGATCGGCAGGAGATCGAAACTCGTGCGGATGTGTCGATGTCCTGGCACGTGTGTCACGGGCAGCGACCTGACCGGGAAGGTTATACCGAACTACCGCGCATCGCTGGCGCGATTCATGCGTTGCCTGATGGACCGGGCTACATCTACATCGCTGGCGAAGCGAAGGCTGTTTCTGCTTGCCGCAAACATTTCCGCGACACACTTGGTTTCGACAAAAACCGTATCGACGCCATCGGTTACTGGATCGAGGGGCAGGCACGGGTGTGATCGCGATCCAGCAGCGATATTCAGGTCTTTCCATTGCCGTTCTCGTGGCAAGCCTGCTTGTGCTTTTTGCGACTTGTGTCCTCAGCCTGCTGATCGGCGCGCGCTCAATATCACCATCGATGGCATGGGATGCCCTGCGTGCCTATGATGCAGGCCTTACCGACCACATCATCATCCGTGATTATCGCCTACCCCGCACTCTGCTCTGTATTATGTCTGGAGCAGCCTTTGGCGTATCCGGGGCATTGATCCAGGCGACAACACGCAATCCCTTGGCGGATCCGGGCATTCTTGGCGTCAATGCAGGTGCGGCCTTCTTCGTGACGATCACCGTGGGTCTATTCGGATGGCAGTCGATCGGTTCATATGTCTATGCCGCCTTTGTCGGCGCGGTGGTTGTGGCGCTCCTCGTCTATGCTTTGGGTGCAGCGGGTCGCGACGGCGCGACACCGGTCCGGCTGGTGCTGTCGGGCGTTGCCGTGTCGGCCGTGCTGGGCGGTATCGGTTCCTCGATCACGCTGCTGAACCCGCAGGCCTTTGACACCATTCGCATGTGGTCGATCGGTTCGGTGGCGGGTCGCGACATGTACGTGGTGGAAACGGTCGCACCGTTCATCCTCGTTGGACTGGCCGTCTCGCTGGCCGCATCGCATGCTCTCAATGTCATGGTACTTGGAGATGATCTGGCGCGGTCGCTGGGCGCCAGCATCCTGCGTGCCCGCATTCTTGTGGTGATCGCCGTCACGCTGCTCGCCGGTGCGGCTACGGCCGCGGTCGGCCCAATCGGTTTTGTGGGCCTGATGGTACCGCATATGGTGCGCTGGTTCACCGGAACTGACCAGAGATGGATTGTACTTCTCACCATGATCGTTGCACCGGTCCTGTTGCTGATTGCCGATATTACGGGTCGCCTGATCCTTTACCCCAATGAACTTGAGGCGGGTATCGTCACGGCTTTTCTTGGCGCACCTGTGCTGATCCTTCTGGCCCGTGGAAGAAAGGCCAAGAGTTTATGATCGTTTCACGGCAAACCAGCATCGACTTCGGTCGTTGCACTGTGGTGCTGAGAGCCTTTCGGGATCGCCTGTCATGGCGCCTGGACGCCAGAGGCATGATTATCATTGCCATTCTGTGCGGGCTTGCAGTCCTCATGGCGATCCTGTCGCTGAACAGCGGTAAATACCCCATGGCCGTCATGGAGGTGATCGGAGCTCTTGCCGGAGTGGCAGATGCTGGATCGTCAGGTGGAGCCGATGACATGGCGCGGATGATCGTCTTCGAATGGCGGCTGCCACGGGTCGCGCTTGCTTTGCTTCTGGGCAGCGCGCTTGGCATGAGCGGGGCGATCTTCCAGTCCCTGACGCGCAATCCCCTCGGTTCTCCAGATGTCATCGGCTTCTCGGCCGGATCCTATACGGGTGCGCTGGTGGTGATCCTGATGATGTCGGGCGGTTACTACGAGACGGCTGCCGGTGCCCTTACCGGTGGCATCATGTCGGCTGCGACCGTCTATCTGCTGGCATGGCGTCGGGGCGTGCAGGGGTTCCGGTTGATCATCATCGGCATTGGCGTCGCTGCCATGCTCGGTGCCTTCAATAGCTGGATGATACGCCAGGCTGATTTGCAGGTGGCGATGTCGGCTTCCATCTGGGGAGCCGGTTCCCTGAACGGGCTCGGTTTCGATCAGCTGGTTCCCGTGACAATCGTGCTATGTTGTCTCGTTCCAATGGCCATTTTCCTGTCACGGCCGATGCGGCAGCTGGAATTGGGTGATGATACGGCACGCGCGTCGGGCATCAAGGCCAATGCCATGCGGCTTGCACTAATGGTACTGGGTGTGGCGCTGACGGCTACCGTCACGGCTGCTGCCGGACCAATCTCTTTCATTGCATTGGCCGCACCCCAGATCGCACGGCGACTGACCCGTTCAGGCGGCGTTGCACTGGTGCCTGCGGGCCTTACTGGCGGGGTATTGCTGATCGCTGCCGACTGGGCAGCTCAGCATGCGCTGGGTGTCCAGCTTCCTGTCGGCGTCATGACGGTGAGCATCGGTGGGTTTTACTTTATATGGCTGCTCGTCAGGGAGGGACGCAAATGATCGCCGACGCTACCCATCCAACCAGCCAGGAGAAAGGGAACCGGCAGCTCATGTCCCAGACCATTCCGAACCGCCTGCATGCCGACAGCGTCACACTGCGTTACGATGAGCGAACGGTGTCGCAAGGCCTGTCTGTGTCAATTGCCGATGGCTCCTTTACTGTCATCGTCGGCCCGAATGCCTGCGGGAAGTCCACACTTCTGCGAGCCCTGTCGCGATTGCTCACCCCAGCTGCGGGAAAGGTCATCCTTGACGGCCGTAATATTGGTGATCTTTCAGCTAAAGGTGTGGCACGGCAGATAGGGCTTTTATCGCAAAGTGCCGTCGCCCCTGAGGGCATTACGGTCGCGGACCTTGTGGCGCGAGGCCGTTACCCGTACCAGTCGTTCCTGAGGCAATGGTCGAAGGCAGACGAAGACGCGGTGGTCGCGGCCATGCAGGCCACCCATGTCACGAACCTCTCCGGCCGCAACGTGGATGAACTGTCGGGCGGCCAACGCCAGCGCGTCTGGATCGCGATGGCGTTGGCACAGGAAACACCGATCCTGTTGCTTGACGAACCAACAACCTTCCTCGACATTGGTCACCAGATCGAGCTTCTCGATCTGGTGGCCGATCTCAATGCACAAGGTCGCACCGTCGTTGCCGTACTGCATGATATCAACCATGCCTGTCGTTATGCGACCCGGCTGATCGTCATGAAGGATGGGGCGGTTATCGCCGAAGGTCCACCGAACACCATTGTCACGGCGCAGCTGGTGCAGGACGTCTTTGATTTACCTTGCATCGTCATTCCCGATCCGGTCTGCGGCACGCCCATGGTCGTGCCGAAGGGGAGGAGACAACATGGAGGTAATTCCAGATGGGCGGAGAGACAGGCATCGGATTAAAGCGTCTGACCAAAAATACATGAAAGATTTCGTTGGTGGCGCTTAACGATTTCAGGTCGATGGCTCTACGCTGCGACATTGGAATTTATGTCTACAAATAATGTCCGAGCCGTATCGCCAGCGCCACTGCCGGTGCACACTTTGAGGACGGCTTGAGCTACTACGATCTCGCAGCAGGAAAACTGGTCGCTTTAGAAACGGGTGCGCTGGTCAGCAAACTCGGAGAGCCTGCATGCGAGGGCTCGGTCCTGGCTGGCAGACCCAATCTGCATCGATAGCATGGTAGAAATACTGGTGGGCTGAGGAAATTCTGGCCCGGATTCGCCTGGCACGGCCCGGCTATACTCTACGGTACTACCTCCGCCGAAAACGCAGATTTGATCAGTGTTTTCGTATATTCAGCCGCCGGCCGGTTGAATATCGCATCCGTTTCTCCTTCCTCTTCAATCTTCCCGTTTCTCATTACGATGACGTAATCCGAAATGGCCTTGATGACAGAGAGATCATGGCTGATGAAAATGTAGGAAAGGCCGTGCGTTTTCTGCAGATTACGCAGCAGGTCGATAACCTGTCCTTGAATGGATCGGTCCAGCGCAGATGTAGGTTCGTCGAGAATGACGACGTCCGGCTTGAGGATGATCGCGCGGGCGATTGCGATACGCTGGCGTTGCCCGCCTGAAAACTCGTGCGGGTAACGGTTGCGGGCGGCGGGATCGAGACCGACTTCTTTCAGTGCTTCGATTGCCCGCTTGTCTCTCTCCGCGCGGCTGAGCTGTGGCTCGTGTACAAAGAGACCCTCAGTGATAATCTCCCCGACAGTCTGTCTTGGCGAAAGCGAACCATAGGGATCCTGGAAGACAAGCTGCAACTGTCGTCGCAATGGCCTCATTGCCTTCCTGCCAAGTCCGCTGATTTCCGTCTTGCCGAAGAAAATGCGGCCCTTCGCAGAGATAAGACGCAGAAGCGCGCGGCCAAGCGTGGACTTGCCCGATCCGGATTCACCCACGATGCCGATGGTCTGCCCTTGATGAAGATTGACACTTACGCTGTCCACGGCCCGGAACTCCCGCGACTTCGACAGGAAGCCGCCCGGTATCACATAATCAATCGTCACGTCCTGGCCGGAGAGAACAACCGGTGCCTCTTCACCGACAGGCAGCTTGCGCCCGCTGGGTTCGGCATCGAGAAGCATCCTCGTATAGTCCGCCTGCGGGCGCTCGAAGATGTCTTCCGTCGCACCGGATTCAACGATTTCGCCGCGGCGCATAACCGCAACACGATCAGCAAAATGCCTGACCACACCGAGATCGTGCGTGATCAGCACCACGGCCATGCCGAAGCGCTGCTGCAACGACTTCAGAAGATCGAGGATCTGCGCCTGGATTGTCACATCGAGCGCGGTGGTTGGCTCATCCGCGATCAGAATATCCGGCTCGTTTGCCAGCGCCATGGCGATCATGACGCGCTGGCGCTGGCCGCCGGAAAGCTCATGTGGGTAGCTGTCGATCCGCCGTTCCGGGTCGGGTATACCGACAAGCTTCAGAAGTTCGAGAACGCGTGCCCTCGCTTGCTTCCTGCTTCCTCCCCGGTGATGGAGGATTGGTTCGGCGATCTGCGCGCCGATCCTGTAGAGAGGATCGAGCGAGGTCATCGGCTCCTGGAAAATCATGGTGATTTTCGCGCCCCGGATATTGTTCAGCTCTTTGACCGGCAGGCCTATCAATTCGCGTCCACGATATTGAGCCGAACCCTGGATGACACCGTTGGAAGCCAAGAGGCCCATGATGCCCATCATGGTCTGGCTTTTGCCGGAGCCGGATTCTCCAACGACAGCAAGTGTTTCTCCCTGCCTGACGTGGAGATCGATGCCTTTGACGGCGCTGACCGTGCCGTCTGGCGTGGTGAAATCGACCTTGAGACTGCGGACGGTGAGAATGTTTTCAGATGTCGTGTTCATGTCAACGATCCTTGGGATCGAGTGCGTCGCGCAACCCATCGCCTACGAAATTCAGCGAAAAAAGCGTCAGCACGAAGAAGATTGCCGGGAATATCAGCAGCCAAGGGGCCGACTGAATATTGTTGGCGCCTTCGGAAATGAGCGCACCCCAGCTGGTGAGTGGCGCCTGAACGCCGAGACCCAGGAAGGAGAGAAAGCTTTCCAGAAGAATGACCTTCGGTACGACGACCGTCACGAAGACGACCACAGGACCGATGGTGTTGGGGATGATGTGACGGCGGATGATCTGCCAGTCGCTCAAACCCAAAGCCTGGGCTGCCCCCACAAATTCCCGCCGTTTCAGGGCAAGCGTCTGGCCACGCACGATACGCGCCATATCCAGCCATTCCACCGCGCCAATGACGAGGAAGATCAGGATGAAGCTACGCCCGAAGAAAACCACCAGAACCACGACCAGGAAGACGAAGGGCAGCGAATAGAGGATTTCGACGAAACGCATCATCATATTGTCGACACGCCCCCCGATGTATCCTGCGGTTGCGCCGTAAAGAACGCCGATGCCGAGCGAAACGAGACTGGCGAGAACGCCGACGGCAATGGAGATCTGACCGCCCAGCATTACACGAGCCAGCATATCGCGACCGTTGGAATCCGTGCCGAAGAAGAAGTACTCGCGATTTACATCGCCTTCCAGCTTCAGCGTTCGTCCATCATCTTCCGTTGCAACGACCTTCGTGTTTTCGAATTCGTTGGCGCGGTCGAAATAGCGTGTCGTACGCGGGTCAATCGGGCCGCTGGAGGTAACCGTTGCCGTGAAGGTCTGCCCTTCGACGGAAAATTCCTTCAGTTCGACGCGTGCACGGCCTGCCACACCTTCCATGACGTCCTGAAGGTTGTTTACGTCCGGGCGTGGCTCGAGGCTTGGCGCGACGGAGACATAGGACGAAAACACCTGATCATAGGTGTGTGGAAGGAAATGCGGGCCGATAAACGAGAAAAGTGTGATCAGCACGAGCATGATGGAGCCAGCCATGGCGGCCTTGTTTCGTCTGAAACGCAGGGCGGCAAGCTGGAACAGGCTTCGGCTTTTCACCGACGGTTGAGGGGCGATATTGCCGGAGATATCAGTCATGTCTGACCCTCGGATCGAGCAGGCCGTAGAGAATATCGACCACGAGATTGAACAGGATGACGAAAATGGCGATGAGAACGACGGTTCCCATGACCAGCGTGTAGTCACGGTTGATGGCGCCAAGAACGAAGTAGCGGCCGACCCCCGGAATGGTAAAGATCGTCTCGATGACCGCAGACCCCGTCAGCAGCGCTGCGGCGCAAGGCGCCAGATAGGAAACGACGGGCAGCATCGCCGCCCGCATCGCGTGAAACACCACGACGCTGCGAGCCGGGAGGCCGTAGGCCCTGGCGGTGCGGATATGATCCATGCGCAGAGCCTCGATCATCGCACCACGCGTCAGACGTGCGATGACCGCAAGCTGCGGCAGAGCGAGCGCGATCATCGGAAGAATGAGATATCGTAGCGATCCATCACCCCAGCTACCTGCGGGCAGAAGTCCAAGCAACACAGCGAAGATAAGCGTGAGGACAGGTGCGACAACGAAGTTCGGCACGGTAATACCGATGGTCGAGATGGACATGATTGAGAAATCGAAGGCGCTGTTCTGCCTCAGCGCGGCAAAGGTGCCGGCAAGAATGCCGCCGACCAGCGCCAGCAAAAGAGCGTAACAACCAAGCTCCAGCGAATAAGGCAGACCCTTGCCGATCAACTGGGCGACGGTGTTGTCCTTGTAAATGTAGCTCGGGCCGAAATCGCCGGTGACGGCATTGCCGAGATAGATGAGATACTGGCGCCACAATGGCTCATCCAGATGATAGGTTCTCATCAGGTTTTCCATGGTCTGGGGAGGCAAGGGGCGTTCGAGGTTGAACGGACCGCCCGGTGCGAAACGCATCAGGAAAAAAGAAATCGTGACGACGATAAACAATGTCGGTACGGCGCTCGCCAGACGGCGCAGGATAAATGAAATCATGGTTTTTCGGGCTCCGGCATGGCACGGTGGTTTCGGCCACCGTGCCAGCACTGCTTATTCGGAAACGCTCAGGAAGCGGCTGAGGTGTTCGTTAGCAGCATTGTCTTCCCAACCTTTCACGCGGTTGGAAACCAGCCACAGGTCTGCCTGCGTCAGAAGCGGCGCAACCGGCTGTTCTTTCATGAGGATGGTTTCTGCCTCATGCAGCAGCTTGGAGCGAGAGGCAGGATCCTGTTCGGCATAGGATTTCTGCATCAGCGCATCATATTCGGCGTTATTGAATTTCGAGTAGTTGAAGGTCTTGTTGGAGGATACCGAAAGGGCGAGGAAGTTTTCCGCATCCGCATAATCGGCAACCCACCCGGCACGCGCCACGTTGAATTTGCCGCCTTCCTGGAGGTAGCCATAATGCGAGGCGACGTCCAGGTTCACCAGCGACACATTGGCGCCAAAGGTATTCTTCCACATATCCGCAATGGCGGTGGCAACGCGCTCATGGTTCGGGTTTGTGTTGTAGCGAATCTCGACGGAAAGCGGCTTGCCGCCCTCGCCGTAACCGGCCTCCTTCATGAGTTTGACGGCTTCGTCTTCACGATCGAGTTGCGACAGCGTCGCAAAATCGGCTTTTGCAGGCTCGCCGTAGGAGTCCATGCCCGGAGGAACCATGGAGTAGGCGGGAACCTGTGAACCGCTGTAGATTTCCTTGGCGAGGAAATCGCGGTCGACTGCCATGGACAGGGCTTGACGAACGCGGACGTCGTTATACGGCGCTTCGCGCGTGTCGAAAGTATAGTAGTAGGTTGCGAGCGTCGGCGATACGTGAACCTGTTCGCCATAGGTCTTGCGCAGACGGTCGATCTGATCCGCAGAAAAGTTGTAGGCGAGATCCATTTCCTTTGCTTCGAAACGACGAACGGATGCGGCCTGGTCGTCGATCGGGTAGAAGATGACCTTGTCGATTTTGGTGTTCGGCGCGTCCCAGAAACTGGTGTTCTTGACGACCGTCAGGCTGTCATTGGGAACATGCGCTTCGAGCTTGTAAGCTCCGTTCGAGACCATGACACCCGGCTTTACGAAGTTGGTGCCGTTCTTCTCAAAGCTTGCCTTCGAGACTGGCAGAGCCGTCTGATGTGCAAGGAGCTCAAGGAAGAAAGGTGTCGGGCGCTCAAGCGTGATCTCAAGGGTTTTGTCGTCCACCGCCTTCACGCCAAGCTGCTCAACCGAAGTTTCGCCCTTGTTTATCTTTTCGGCATTCTTGATCGGGTAAAGAATATTCGCATATTTTGCTGCGGTCTTTGGGTCTTCGACGCGCTGGTAGGAGAAAACAAAATCTCCAGCCACTACCGGAGTGCCGTCCGACCACTTCGCGTCTGCACGCAGCTTGAACGTGTAGACGGTGCCATCCTCAGACAGGGTCCAGCTTTCCGCCGTACCGGGAACGATCTTGCCGGCAGCATCGTAAATGGTGAGACCTTCATAAAGGTCTTTCAGGATAAAGGCTTCGATGTTGATCGAGGTCTGTGCCTGATCGAGCGTCTGCGGCTCTCCGGAATTGCCGCGGTGAAGAACTGTTTCTGCAAGTGCAGAACTGGCGCCAATCAGAAGCGATCCTACCAGCAGAGTGGCGCGAGTTGTTGTTTTTATCGACATCGTTTTCCCTCCCGTGAAGAGTGTGAGTCTACAGACAAGGCCATATTGCTGCGAAGGGCAACCACAATAAATTGTGAGTTGATGCGGAAACCGCAGTCCGGTTCATGCGCACGGGTGCAATCGCGAAAGTGGCAAGGCGGCGTCAGCCCCGTTTATGTCGGAAAAGAGCGTGTCGATTATGTCGGTGACATCGCTAATCTGGAGCGTTCTTGTCTCAGGCCTATCTACGACCCAGCAGCGCCCGCAATTGCATGCAGCCCGAAAAGCCATCGAAGCGGCAATTGAGGAGCAAGTCCGGCGTCGCCGAACTCGATGAAATGTTCGGCGGCGGTCAGGAGGCCGGAACCACGACCCTGGTGTTGATATTCTGAGCACGCATCCCGAAATCCAGCTGATGTTCTCCGACATCGATAATTATTGGGCAGCGGGTGAGATATGATCCGGTATCGGGCAGACATATGGCTCTTCCTGTATTTTTTCCACCCATTCCGCTTTAGCATGCGCTAACAATTGGGGGGAGGTTACAAGGTCAAGTCCGGTTGCTGCCAGCGCTTTTGCCGCGTGGATCATCGCCTTGTGAGCGCCGGTGCTGCGTCCTTGTGCCACCACCTGCCATGTATGGGGATTGGTACCTATCGCCCAAGCCGGCGCCCAGCATTGTGCCGTTGGGGTGACCCGGCTTACGTCGCCGACGTCGGTTGAGCCTGCACGGAAATGCGACTGTCCTTCGAAGTCGCGTAGGCCGAGATGCAGTGGTGTCGAGCCATCAATCTTCTCGTTTGAGAAAACGTCCTTCTTGATTTGATAAAGGCGGACGCTGCTTTTGATCGCTTCGTCGGTAAAGGTCGCCTGTATCTTGCGGGCGAAGTCCATATCAGCGTCATCAAATGGCACGGGGCCAATTGAGACCAGATTGTTGTGAATTGCATTTTCCAGCGTCAGATTGGGCAGCAGATTGGTGGCCGCCGTGTCAAAAATGATCTCGACGTCCGTTCCGGTCATCATGGCCGCGCCTCGCGCAACCTGATCGACACGCTCTGCCAGTGCCAATGCCTGGGACATTTCCGGTGCCCGCACGAGATAGAGGACTTCGGCCTTTGCCTGTACGACATTGGCCGCACGTCCACCGGCATCGGTAATGGCGTAGTGGACACGGCAGTCCTGCGGCATGTGCTCGCGCAGAAAATTGACGCCTACATTCATCAGCTCGACCGCGTCCAGCGCTGAGCGGCCGAGATGTGCGGCATTTGCTGCATGGGCCGCAACGCCCTTGAAGCGGTAATAATATTCCAGAACGGCGAGATTGTTGGTCGAACGGACACCGTTAAACGGTGCAGGATGCCAGGTCAGTGCCGCATCCACATCGGCAAACACGCCGGCGCGCACCATGAATGTCTTGCCGGAGCCGCCTTCCTCGCCGGGGCAGCCGTAGTAACGCACGGTTCCGGGGAGGTCATTGGCTTCCAGGTGTTTTGCCAGCGAAATTGCCGCCAGCAGTGAACCGCTGCCGAGAAGATTATGGCCGCAGCCGTGGCCGCTTCCGTCCGGCTCCATGGCCATTGGCCGATCCACGCCCGAGCGCTGGCTCATGCCCGCCAGCGCGTCGTATTCGCCAAGAAATGCGATGACCGGTTTGCCGCGACCATACTCGCCGATGAATGCCGTCTTCATCCCCGCAATATCTCGTCGAACGGAAAATCCATTCTGTTTCAGCGTTTCAACGAGCAGATCCGATGATCGAACTTCCTGAAATTTCAGTTCCGCGAACTCCCAGATCCTGTCACTGAGATCGGTGAAATCGGGCGCCATCGCGTCAATGATCTCAATAAGCGAGCGGAGGGCGGCAGTGTCGGGCATTTTTTATCCTCGGGGAAATGCTGGGAAGTTCTGCATCAGGTTTGCAGAGCGGAGCAGCCATGCTGCAGGTTCAGCCGGCGCCGCGGTTCATCGCGGCACCGGGCGATCATCACGTCTTACTTATCGAGGGAAACTTCCCAAAGACGGGCGTTTGACTGCCAGACGGGTTGGCCCTTCAGGGCTTTCGTCGCACCCCAGACATCGATCATGTCATAGAGGAAAATCCCTGGCATCTCATCGAGCATCAGCGTGTGGAACTCGTCAAAGATGGCCTGGCGTTTCGCCGTGTCGATTTCGGCGTAGGCCGCCTTCATCAATGCGATTGCCTTGGGGTTGTCCCACATCAGCGATGCATTCTTGTCCTTGTCGCCGACATAGAAGCTGTACATCAAAGCCGGATCGAGACGTGGTGCGACAGATTGCGAGATTATCTGGTAGTTGCCTGAACGGCGACGATCCACCTGTGTGGCGTAGTCCAGCACTTCGATCTGCACGTTGAGACCGATCTGCTGAAGCATGGCCTGCGCGATAACGGCTGCCGGGAAACTGGGGACGTTGCCGCGCTTATTGGCGATGATGCTGATTGGCTCACCCTTGTAGCCCGAATCCGCCAGTTCTTTCTTGGCTGCTTCAAGATCATAGGGCAGGCGCGTCTTCTGCGTTTCGCTGAAGTAGACGGAATCGGAGGCGACCATGGAACCGTTTGCCTTGCCGGTGCCGTTGGATGCAGCGGCAACCAGTTCATCCAGATCAAGTGCCATGGCAATGGCGCGGCGAACGCCGGGCTTGCTCATGATCGGATCGCGCGTCTGAATGTAGAACAGGTTCTTGCCGTTGTTCTGGGAGACGATGACCTTGGCTCTCTCGCTCTTTTCGAATTCGGGGATCAGGTCGGGAGAAATTTCCGCCGTATCCAGCACACCGGACTGCAGCCCGGCCTTCACCGTCGAGGCGTCCGGAATGACCATGAACTTGATGCCATCGACCAATGGCCGCTTCGAACCGACCATGCCGTCCGGCTCGCCGCTATTGGGGGGTGAAACGTAGCCGTCGAATTTCGTAAGGTGAATATATTCGCCCTTTTTCCACTGGTCCCACTTGAACGGGCCGGTGCCGATCGGTTTGTCGAACGAGCCGTCGGCACCAACCGAGTCTGGTGAAATGATGCCTGTGTAGCCGCATTCCGGCCGCGACATCAGACCGAGGAAAACGGCTGACGGCTTTTCAAGCGTCATCGTCATGGTCTGTGCATCGACTGCCTCAATGCCCGTGACCTTCACGGTGCCGCTACCGTCAAAGTCCTTGATGCAGGTCCATTTTGTCACCGGATCCATATAACGGTTCCAATTCCACACCACGTCTTCGGCTGTCAGTATCTTGCCATTGTGGAATTTTACGTCCGGGCGCAGCTTGAACGTATAGGTCAGGCCATCGCCGGACATGTTGACCGACTGCGCCAGCAGAGGTTTGACCTCGCCGTTGTTGGCATAGCCGACAAGGCCTTCGACGATGTGCAGAATGACGCCATCAGTATTGCCGTCGCGGTTTACGCCGGGATTGTTGCTGCGCAGATCGGAGCTTTGGGCAATGACGATGTCACGTGCGGCTGAAACGCCGGTCAGCGACATCAGGATCGTACCGGCGAGAAGAATGCTTTTCATGTTACCCTCTTTTTGTTGGCGTCTATGGTTGTTCTCAGGCTTAAAATGCGTCCCAGCAGACGCGGGACAGCCTGCCGATGGTTTCGAGCGACAGGGTGTAGCCCGGCGTGCCATCCGGCATTTCCTGCGGCACCTGATCGGTAAAAGCTGTGATGATGTAGAACGGCGAACCATCGCGATAGACGATGCCCGCATTCATGCGCCCGCGTTTTCCGGTGCCGCCCTTGTGGGCGACCACGGTGCCGAATGGAAGCCGTGACGGAATGGCGTAACGCAGGATCTGGTTCTTCAGCGTCTGGAGCGCGTAGGCGCATAGCTCCTGCGAAGAGCCCAGTTTGGCGGCGGCTTGCGGCGATGTCTGCGCATCGAGGATGGTCTGGAGCAGAAACAGCTGGTCACGCGCTGTCGTCGTCGTAACGGACTTCAGCGCATGATCGGGCGACAAAGCCAGTGGCGGAATGAGAAAGCGGTGATGCGTGCCGCTCATGCCAATAGACTTGCAATAGCTGTCGACCTCTTCCAGAGTCAGCCGTTCGAACACCATTTTGGTGCAGACATTGTCGCTCAACACCATCATGCCGGTGATGGCGTCGCGCAGGGAGATAACCAGGCCGGGCGTCATGTGGCGAAGCATGCCGCTGGCCACCTCTTCGGCAAAGCGTGCCTCGTAGGTGATCGGCTCATCGAGATCGAGTCTGCCCTCATGGACGGCTTTCAGCGCCGCCATCATGATCGATGTCTTGCGGGTGCTGGCTGAAGGTGTTTCCTCATCTGCGCGTCTGTCGAAACTCTCGCCTGTCAGCAGGTTGCGGATGCTGAAGCGAGTGACAAAATTCTGCGCGTCACAGATGGCGTTGAGGCGTTCCTGCACATTGCCGGAAGTCTTTTGAATCGCATTGGTGTTTGTCATGTTCAGTTCTCCAGACGCCATTTTAGCTGGACGCCGCCGGTCTCGTTCAGATCGAGTGCGGGAATGGCCGAAAGCAGGCGTCGCGTGTAGGCCTCTTTGGGCATGTCAAAGATTGTGTCGCGATCACCTTCTTCGATGATGCGTCCGTCCTGCATTACGACGACGCGGTCCGCCACCTGTTCGACCACACCGAGATCATGGCTGATGAACAGGCAGGAAAAGCCGTAGCGCTTTTGCAGATCTGAAAAGAGCGTCAGCACCTGCGCACGCACGGTCACGTCGAGTGCGGACACAGGTTCGTCGGCGATCAGGAAACGCGGTCTGCGCGCAATGGCACGGGCAATCGCCACGCGCTGGCGCTGACCGCCAGAAAGTTCGTGAGGATAACGCAGGGCATATTCCGCACCGAGACCAACTTCCTCCAGCGTTTCATAGGCGCGCTTTTTCTTGGCGGTGCGATCGATACCCGGCACGAGCCGTAATGCTTCCTCTACAAGCGCGAGAATTGTCATGCGCGGATCGAGCGAAGAATAGGGATCCTGAAACACCATCTGGCAATTGAGGCGGTAATCCCGCCAGTCAGCATCGCGCTTGCGGCCTTGAAACAGGATGTCTCCTTCCGTTTCGCTGACCAGCCCGGCGATGGTCCGGCCAAGCGTGGTTTTCCCCGACCCGGACCCACCCACCAGCGCTACCACCTCGCCCTCATGGATATCGACGGAGACGCCGTGCAAAGCACGCTTGGCAGTACCTTTCTTCAACAGCGATCTGCGGCCTGGATAATCGACCACTACGTTCCTGGCGGACACCATCGGTGCAGCTGCGGTATTGATTGTGCGAACTGCGCCGCGGACAGGCAAAGACGACAAAAGCTTGCGGGTATAGGGATGCTGTGGTGCCTCGAGGATCTGTTCTGTGGTTCCAGCCTCGACGATCGACCCTTTTTCCATCACCACGATGCGGCTGGTATAGCGGGCCACCATCGGCAAATCGTGACTGATCAGAAGAACGGCTGTTCCTTCAGCCTTTGTCAGCTCCACCATCAGCTCCATGACATCGCGCTGGATGACAGCATCGAGCGCAGTGGTCGGTTCGTCGGCAATCAGCAAAGCGGGTTTGAGGAGCATGACCGAGGCCAGCATGATCCTCTGGCGCATGCCGCCGGAAAACTCATGAGGATAAGATGTGAGCGCTGCTTCAGGGTCACGGATGCCGACTTGCTGGAGCATGGCGAGTATTTTGACACGACGTTCTGCCGGCGTGTATCTGGTGTGAAGGGTGAGGCCTTCTTCCAGCTGGCGACCGATGGTCATGGACGGATTGAGGGAGGTCATTGGCTCCTGGAAAACCAGCCCGATTTCTGCGCCGCGTAACCTGCGCAGATCCGCTTCGCTCATCGATGTGACATCACGCCCTTTGTAAATTACCTGCCCGCCGGTTTTATGAATGGCAGGTGGCAGCAATGAAATCAGAGCACGCGTTGCCAGCGATTTGCCCGAGCCGCTTTCGCCGACGATGCCGAAAATTTCGCCAGGCTCGAGATCGAAGCTGACCCTCTTCACGACTTCGACGCCGCGGCTGGTAATCTCCAGCGAGAGATTACGCACGCTGAGAAGTTTTTCCTGTGTCATTTCAAACCTCTCATGCGGGGATCGAGTTTGTCGCGCAGAGCATCTCCGAGCAGATTGATGCCGAGCAGCGTCAATGCGATGCAGAGACCGGGGAAAAGACCCAGCCAGACGGCTTGTTCGATGAAGGGACGACCAGCCGCGAGCATATTGCCCCAGGTGGGCGCCGGTGGCGGAACGCCGAGCCCAAGGAAACTCAGGGCACTTTCAGACAGGATGGCCCAGCCGAACATGGATGTGGCGAGGACGGTGATCGGCGCCAGACAATTGGGAAGAATGTGCCGTAGCATGGTAAAAATCTCGCTGTTGCCCATCACCTTGGAGGCTTCGATAAATTCACGCTCACGCAGCGACAGAACGGCACCGCGCACCACACGCGCCATGGATGGCGTGTAGGCAATACCGAGCGCGAAGATGATGCCATACTGATTGGCCCCGAACACTGCGAGCAGACCGAGTGCAAGCAGGATACCGGGAAAAGCGAGCAGTGCGTTGTTGACCGCCATGATGACGCCGTCGATCCAGCCGCGGGAATAACCGCTGATCAGCCCGATCACCGTACCGGCGATCGTCGCAAAGCCGACAGTCAGGCATCCGATCCAGACGCTGGCCCGTGCACCGATCATAAGCCGGCTGACAACGTCCCGGCCGAATTCGTCGGTACCGAGCAGATGTTGTGCCCCTGGTGCCGCGAGACGGGCGGTAAAGCTGAGCTTCATCGGATCGAATGGTGTCCATAACAGACTGACAGCTGCGACAATGAGAAGAATGGCAACAAGCAATCCGCCGATCAGGCCATTGAGAGTAAAATGTTTCATTCTGCCACCACGCGCGGATCAAACAGAGGATAGAGGAGATCGACGATCAGATTGACTACGACGTAGGAGAAGGCGACGAACAGCAGGCATCCCTGAATGACCGGATAGTCGCGCTGAAAGATGCTGTCGACCATCAACCGTCCGAGACCAGGAATGGTGAAAACCGTTTCGATGACAGCGATACCACCCAGAAGATTACCCAGGATAAGGCCAATCATCGTCCAGGTCGGACCAAATGCGTTCTTGAAGGCGTGCTTCCAGAGAACGGCGCTTTCGGACAGGCCTTTTGCGCGGGCATGGGTAATGTAATCCAGTCTGAGGACCTCAAGTGTCGAAGCGCGTGCCATGCGGATCAGAACACCCGCCTCATGGATCACCAGTGTCATGATCGGCAGAACCAGATAGAGCAGGCCTCCGGCCAGATTGTCGCTGATCGATATGTATCCGAGTACCGGCAGCCAGCCGAGCTTCAGACCAAAGAACAAAAGCAGCAGCAGACCGAGCCAGAAGGTCGGTATGGACAGGAGGATCGTTGCAGCGCCGACCAGCGCCAGATCGGTGATGCTGTTCTGGCGCCATGCGGCAATCACGCCTGCGGGAACCGCAATAAGGCTGGCAAGAATGACGGCAATGATGACGATTTCCGCAGAGACCATGAAACGCGATACGACGAGCGGCAGGACGGCCTCGTCGTTGACGATGGAACGCCCGAAGTCCCCGGTCAGCACATTGCCGCTCCAGACAAAAAATTGTTCCGGCATTGAGCGATCGAGACCCAGTTCGGTATGCATCGTGGCGATCTGATCGGGAGTGGCCATGTCGCCCAGCATCAGCGCGGCAGGATCTCCCGGAATAAAACGGATGAGCGCGAACACCGTCACGGCGACAATAACCATGGTTGGCAGCGCCATGAGCAGGCGGTTGAATATAAATCTGATCATCGGTTCCCCTGAACACGATTGGCGGGGCCGGATCTGCAAAGTCACCGGCTGTTTATGAAAGGACTATGAGCGATGAGATGTTTTTGCGCAATATTATGCGTTTCTGTCATAGGTTTATGCATATACTGCGGACGATGCCAGGCGCTCCGGCACAAAAAATCTTCTTTAACACGTTGTTAGATTTCGTCTTTTTGAGAAATGACGATCTGCCGTTTGAGTGCGTCCATCAGCGCTCTGGCAGCAAGGGAAGACGATGTGCCAGACGGTGTCGCCAATCCGAACTCTTGCCGTGACATGGGAATGAAAGGGCGTTGAACGATTGGCAGATGCCGATAAAGATTGGCAAAAAAGCTACTCAGGATAGCAATGCCGAGCCCATGCGCAGCGTAGGAGCATGCAGAGCTGTTGGTGTGAGTTTCGATCTTGACGTTCTGTTTTACGCCCGCACGCTTGAAAGCCTGATCAAGCAACATACGGTTAGGCCTCTGGCGACCGATCAAAACGAGAGGTACGCCGCGCAGTTCCCTTGGCGTGATTTCGCTCAACGCTGCAAGCGGATGGTTTTCGGGAATAACGCAAACGCTCGATCCGGTCGCCACCCGTTCCATTTCGATACCCGGTCCGATCTGATCCTCATAACGAAGGAATCCGAAATCGATCACCTTCTGCTCCACCAGCCTTGCTATGCTGGATGTGGTCTCAAAAAAAGTTTCGATACGCACGGTTGGATATTCATTTGAATATTCGAGCAGCATGGCGGGTGCAAAATTTTCCCACATGGAGCTGGGAAGACCGATGCGCACCAGTTCCGGCCCGGCGGCACCGCTGCGCAAATCCTCCGCCAGACCGGAGAAACGATTCAGCCCAAGGAGAATGGTTTCCGCATCACGCGCGAGAATAGTGGCTTCCGGCGTTGGAATGAGGCGGCCTTTGTCGCGGTCGAAAAGCCTCAACGAAAGGCCGGACTCGAGTTGCTGCAAAAGACGACTGACGCCGGACTGGCTGAGACCCATGCTTTTGGCAGTTGCAATCGTTGATCCCGTTGCGAGAAGAGTTTTCAGAACTTCCAGCTGTCTGAAATTAATCATCTGTGATGGCCCTGTCATCCGTTCTGTCGTGCAGCAAAATCCTGCGTCTCATACCATTCCCGGAGATATCCCAGGAATGGTGCAGCCGATTTCGGCAGCGGCGTCCGACCGGAACTGACGATTGCATATTCGACGACAAGCGCGGGTTCAAACGGCACAAAAACAAGCGGCATTCTGCTATATTCACGCGCCAGCAGCTCGCTGACAATTGCGATGCCCAGTCCTTCCCCAGCGAGCGCGCAGGCGCAACCGACGGAGTGCGCCTCTATGGCCGGGCGCTGCCGCAGCCCCTGTTTATAGAGAAGCGCTTCCAGTTCATGGCGTACCGGCCGCTCCCGGTTCAACAGGATCAGGTCATGCGATTTGAGGTCGGGGACACTCAGTGTTTTGTACGTCGCAAGCACATGGTCCGGATGCATGACGCAGATATTGCGGGAGGGCAGCACATATTCCTCGCGCAGCCCCGGCGTTGGTGACGGCAGACGGGTGAAGCCGATGTCTGCCTGGCCATCGGCAATCATGCGTTCGATTGCCAGATAGTTATCTGATGCGACTTCTATCCGAACCGACCCGTTTTCCGTCAGAAACCGTTTGATTAAACGCGGCACCAACGTGACCGAAAGGCTGGCCGGGAACGCAAGACGCAATGGAATTTCCACCGAGCGGCCGTTTTCAAGCTCTTGTGCCGTTACTTTCAATGCGGTCAGCCGATCGGAAATCGCCCTGATTTCCGGGCCAAGCGCCAAGCCTTCACGCGTCATGGAGAGCCTGTTCTTGTCCCGTTCGAACAGCCTCACGCCAAGATAAAGCTCAAGCTGGTGCAGCAGTCGGCTGGCGTTCGACTGGGAAATACCCAGATCGGCAGCGGCGGCTATCGTGGAGCCGGTTGCGGCAATCGCATCATAGGCATGGATGTGCTTGATGCTGATTGTGATCTCGCTGGCTTGCTGCGACATTCTCTCTCCTGAAAGCGGATAGCACCACCCGTAAATGGCATAAGATTGCACAGTTTGGCGAGGCCTTCCAATGTGTAACCTGGAGCTATGACTTGGAAGGGTGCACGGTAATGGCAACAGTATTGGAACAGATCGCAACGCATGTCGCATCGAGAGCCAGATACTCATCCCTCGCCAAAGCGCGGGCACAACAGGCGTTCGTTGACACGATCGGCTGCATGATTGCTGGTACTGGTGACCCGGCAACCCGTTCGGTTTCGGCTGCATTTTCTGGCGAGATCGGCGTAATGGGCGTCTCGATGGTGTTCGCCGGCGGGCGGTCTTCACCTTCTATTGCAGCCTTGATCAACGGCACCGCCGCGCATTGTCTGGATTTCGATGACAATTTCCATCCGGCCCGCGCGCATGCTTCTGCCGTCCTGGTGCCTGCTCTGCTGGCAATCGCGTCGGCAAACGGTTCGGTTTCCGGTGATCAGCTTCTTTGCGCTTACCTTGCCGGTCTCGAAGCGCAGGCCGCCGTTGGTTTTGGCGTAAATCCATCCCACTACAACCGCGGTTGGCATGGTACCTCTACAGTGGGTTGCATTGGTACGGCGGCAGGGGTGGCCATCCTCCTTGGGCTTGATAACGTGCGTGTTTCGCAAGCGATGAGTATCGCGGTCAGCCTTGCCTCCGGTCCGAAAGCTCAGTTTGGTACGTCCGTGAAACCGCTTCATGCCGGTCTTGCAGCCCGCAATGCCGTCGAGGCGGCGTTTCTTGCACGGGCGGGCATAACCGGACGGCTGGACATCCTGGAGCGGCCGCAAGGTTTCCTGGATTTGTTCGGAGGTGCAGATTCAGCGGGTTGGGATGCATTTTCCCCAGACGAAACCCATATCATTGAAACCCGTGGGTTGGTGACGAAACTTCATCCATGCTGTGCTTCTACACATCGAGTTATAGATGCTGCGCTCGATTTGCAGAACGAGCATGGGTTCTCGCTCGACGACGTCCAGTGCATTGAAACAAAAGTAGGCCGATCTGCCGTCGACAATCTTGCCTATCCGGATCCGTCCGATGAGATGCAGGCGCGGTTCTCAATGCAGTACTGCCTCGCTGCGGCGTTGGTTCAAGGCAGACTTACACTTGCCGATTTCACGCGCGATGCAATTTTGAGGCCGGATATCCGGCGTCATATGCCCAAGATTACCATGGAAGCCTACAGTGCTGAAGAGGAGCGCGGGGTTGAACGCATTGCTCATCAGTTAACGGTCAGATTGGCGGACGGACGGACGCTGTGGAGAGAGCGCCTTCATGCCAAAGGATCGTCCGCAGACCCCATCACAGAAACGGAACGGCAGTCGAAGTTTATTGATTGCCTGGCTTGGGTGCGCTCGGCTGATGAAGGTCAGTACGCTGCTTTGACTCGTCTAGAGCGGGCCCGTTCTGTGGAGCATGTGCTGCGGCAGTTAAAAGGGGCTGGCAGTAATGTCGGAAGATGACACGTCGTCAAAAATTACCAGACATGACTAAAAAACGCTTGATCCCAGAGCCAGCCTAAACTCGCGTTTCGCAGTGAAAACAGTATTTCCACTGAGATGACCGATAGGTATCGAGCCGAAGGTTCCATCCCCATCAAGGCGAAGGGTTCTGTACGCTCAATCTGTGCCCAGCCCTTCCCCTATTGGTGGATGGCCTCAGTGGTGAAGCATCTCGCGCAGAGTATCCGTTACCAGATTGTGATCTTCGACATTGGGCAGTCCGCTGACAGCGACCGAGCCAATCAGTGTGCCGCCCTTGAGGATAAGCGGCACTCCGCCGCCGCTTGCAACATAATCAGCGACCGGAAGCCGAAACTTTTCATTGAAATCGTACTTGCTCTCTTCAGCTTCAAGCCTGATTTGCAACGAACTGCGGTGAAAACGATGAGCCACCGCGCACTTGCGGCGGGTCCAGTCAAAATTGTCGATCGTTGCTCCACCCACCAGCGTCGCGAACACAACGTCGGTTCCATGTCTCACCTGGATTGCCACTGGCAGAGCATCTTGGTGCGCACGCGACCGAATGCGGCTGCCAAGCTCCCAGGCAAAGTCGTAATCAAACCGGTCCAGCCTGATCGCGTTCTGCTCATCCACAAGTTCCGCGATACTTGGTGTTCTCAACGTCATCCAATGATCCTTCAGGTTTACATTCTTGTCAGTTGCGGCTTGCCGTCCACCGGCAGGCCTGCAATGCGGCAAACTTCTTCCAGCGCCATTCCCATTGTTGATTGCATCCATCACGATGTTTCCGCAGATGAGGATGAGGCTTCCGTCATTGCCAGCTGGCAAGCAGGCCTTCAAGTGCTGCACGATCCTCTTTGTCCAGACGGGCAAGTCCTGGCGCTCGAACGGGACCGACCGCAAGCCCCAGGATTTCCATCGCTTCCTTCACCACCGTCACATTGGCGCCGTTTCGATATCGTGTCCGCAGCCGTTCGAACAACTCGATCTTTTCAACGATCTTCCGGGCAGCCGAGAAGTTACCGGCCGTCAGGGCATCATGAACTTGCAGGGAAAATTGCGGTGCGACATTGACGAGACCGGATGTGAAACCGCGGGCGCCGACGGCGCAGAAGGCAGGCGCCCAGCTTTCCGCCAGTCCACAGACGTAGAGTGCGCCATTCGGATCGGAAGCGGCAATCGCGCGTGACAGAAGCATGATGTCCGTCGTCGCGAACTTGATGCCTGCGACATTCGGGTGGCTGGAAAGCCTGACCATGTCATCGACTGAAAACCCGTCGGCACGGACATAGGCCACCAGCGGCAATTCACTGCCCTCCGCCAGGCCGATAAAATAGTCGATCTGCGACTGCGGGGCTGCGAAGGGGTCGACCGGCTGATGTGACATGACGGCGGAGGCGCCCATTTCTCTGGCTTGTCGCGCCATGGACAGGGCCTCCCGCTGCGAACGTCCAATCGCGGCTGTAACGGGAGCTTGCCCGCTCACCCCTTCAATCGCAGCTTCGTAGACCTTGAGAATTTCGGCGGGCGTCAAAGCGTAAAACTCGCCTGTATTGCCTGCGGCAACGATATTGTGGATGCCCGCCCTTGCAACACGGGCATAGGCTTCGGTGGTGACACCTATATCGACTTCCCCGTCTGTCTCGTAAGCCGTTACTGGGACGCCGGAAATGCCGTGCAGAGCCTGGCGAAAATCGAATGTCGTCATCAACTGGGTTCCTTAAAAATCAAAGGGCGTCTTCAGATGGAAAACTTGTGAATGGCTGCACCCGCGACAGGTGCATCAAACGCAACAAGCGTGCCTGCGGTGGTTGTTCCGTTCGTTTCGGTCACGAGGCTCGTGAGATAGATCGTTTTGAGATCCGGGCCGCCAAAACACGGCATCGTCGGCCCCTTGAATGGCAGCCTATAGATCTCGAATAATTCGCCATCCGGTGAAAAGCGATTGAGACGTCCGGCCTGAACGCCGGCGCTCCAGTAACAGCCTTCACAATCGGTCGCTGCGCCATCCGGCCTGCCTTCGTCGGGCGCGAAATCATGAAGGCGTTCGGCGGCCCCCAGTCTGCCCGTCGCGACGTCGAAATCAAACGCCTGAAACATCAGGCCGCTGCTGTCGGAATGATACATCCGCTTTCCATCCGGGCTCCAGGCAAGCCCGTTTGAAGTGAACATGTCCCCATCGATGATACGCTCGAAGCCACCGTCAGGTGCGACACGGTAGAGCCTCGCATTGCCGGTCGGCACGGCGGCCTCGTCGCGGGTGCCCACCCAGAAATACCCGTCCGGGCCAACCTTGCCATCGTTGAGGCGGCTGTCGGGCCGCCCTTCATCCGGGTCACACAGAAGGTCGAGCTTGCCGTTTGCCGGATCGAGCAGGTGCACGCCGGTCTTGAGGCCCGCCACGATCAGGCCGTTGTCGCAAAGACCGAGACAGCCGACCTGGGCGGGCATATCGTATCTGTCGAGCTTTCCGTCCGGGCGCAGGCGGAAAATGGCGGGAGCGAGAATGTCCACGAACCATAGGTCGCCGGTTCGCTCGTCCCATGTGGGCGATTCACCAACCTTCAACGGCGTATCGATGAGGGTACGCAGCTTCGGTTCTATGATGCGCGGCTGGCTCACTGGTTACTCTCCATCGCCCTTTTGCGGCCTCGTTTTTCGAATTGCTGGAACGGTGCTAGCCGACGCCCTGAAACATACGTGCGCGTGCTTTCAGGATGTGGTCTTTCATTGCGTCATGCGCAGCCTGCTCCCGCCGCGCGAAAATCGCTTCCACGATCAAGGTATGCTCGTTCTGCACCTCGCGCACATGCTGCGGTGTACGCTTGAGGCTGAGGCTGCGTGTCACCGACTGGCCGATTGCGAAATGAGGTTTGAACCATATCCGTAACGTGATGTGGAACTGGTTATGGCTCGCCCTGGCAATGGCTTCGTGCAGCGCAAAGTCCTCGTTCGCGCCAAGTTCGTTGCGCTCGAGGCACTGCTCCAATGCGGCAATGGCCTGTTCGATTCGTGATTTGTCGGCCGCTTGCCAGTTTCGTGCCGCAAGCTCCGCAGCAGAGGCCTCAAGACCGGACCGGAACTCGAAAAAGCGCTGTACGTCGGCCAGCGAGCCGACCGGTACCTGTTGCAACACAGAGGAATCCGGTTGCTGGCGCACATAGGAGCCTGAACCTTTCTGGGAAACGACAAGCTCGTCATTGCGCAGCCGCTCCAGCGCTTCACGCACAACCGGCCGCGATGCTCCGAACAAAGACGCCAGATTTTGCTCCGACGGCAACCGCTCGTTCACGGGAAACCGCCCGTCCGAAATCATGCCGACGATCTTTTCGTAGACAATGTCGCTGAGCCGGGTCTCGCCTCGCGCAGCCGACGATGTAGTCGTATTGTCCATCAGCACACCTTTCGTTGCAAATCGCTGAAGTTGAACGGTTTCCTGTATGTCATTCGCAACAGAAATACCGGAGTTTTATCAGCGGGGGCGCTGCCGTTCCGATCTTTATCGTCGAGCCTGTTTTCGAAAACTGGCCCTACGAATAAAAAATATGTAAAAATCTGTCAATACTTGTAATCATCTGAAAACGCCCATATGGTCTGCCTGCCGATGGAGGATCGGTGCGCTGGCTGGCCTGGTGGGCTGTTGCGACACAGTGAAAGCCGTTTCGCTGCCGGTGATTTTTTGGGAGGATAATCGATGCGCGATGGCGATACATTTTCACTGGGCGTAACGCGCCGAACCTTTGTGGCGGGGCTTGGCGGCGTCGCCGCGCTTTCCGTCATCGGGACCTCGGCGAAAGCTGCGGCCGGCAAGGAAGCGCCCGAACTGGCAGCCCTGGTGAAAGACGGCAAATTGCCGCCCCTGGCCGAGCGTCTGCCGAAAAACCCGATGGTGGTGACGCCGCACGAGAAAATCGGCACCTATGGCGGCACGCTCCGCCGAGGCCTGCGCGGCTCTTCGGACCACAATGGCATCCTGCGCATGGTCGGCAATCAGGGACTGGTTCGCTGGAACATGGACTTCACCGAAGTCCTGCCGAACCTGGCCGAGAAATGGGAGGTTAACGAGGACGCTACGCAGTTCACCTTCCATCTGTTGCAGGGTGCGAAATGGTCGGATGGCCATCCCTTCACTGCGGATGACGTCGTGTTTGCCATTGAGGACTGCATCAAGAACAAGGAACTCTATAGCGCCACGCCAGCGCAGCTTTCCGTTGCAGGCAAGGCGGTCGACGTCGAAAAAGTCGATGATTTCACGGTGAAGTTCAAATTCGCAGCGTCCAATGCGCTCTATCTCGAGAACCTGGCCACGCCGCTTGGTCAGCACCCAACGCTGTTTCCCAAGCATTATTGCAGCAAATTCCTGCCGAAATACAACACATCGCTCGATGCCGATGTGAAGGCTGCGGGTGTATCAAGCTGGACGGAACTGTTCCGGGCCAAGTGCGGCGATATCGAAATTCCGTCCCGCTGGTCGAATGTCGACAAGCCGACGCTTGACCCGTGGGTGGTCAAGGAACCCTATTCCGGCGGCGCGACACGGGTTGTGATGACCCGTAACCCTTACTTCTGGCAGGTCGATACGGAAGGCAATCAGCTGCCCTACATCGATGAAGTCAATTTCGGCATTTCGCAGGATGTCGAATCGCTGATGTTGAACGTCATTTCCGGCAAGATCGATATTCAGGAGCGCCATATCAGCGTGCTGGCCAACAAGCCGACCCTGTCGCAGAATATGAAAAAGGGCGACTACCGTCTGCTGACGCTGGTGCCCTCAGCTGCACAGCAATGCCAGATTTACCTGAACATCACCCATAAAGACCCGGAAATGCGCAAGATGTTCGGCGACAAGTCGTTCCGTCAGGCGTTGTCCATCGCGCTCAACCGGCAGGAAATCATCGATATCGTCTATTTCGGTCAGAGCGAGGGATATCAGGCTGGGCCGCGCCCGACCCATCCCTGGTATAATGAAAAGCTGGCGCGTCAGTACACCGAATACGACGCCGACAAGGCGAACGATCTTCTCGACAAGGCCGGCTACGACAAGAAGAACGGCAACGGCATGCGGCTGCGGCCTGACGGTCAACCGATCTTCTTCTCGATCGATGTCATACCTACGCTCTATCCCGATCTTGTCGATGCGCTGGAACTGGTGAAGGCGCAGTGGGCGCAGATCGGCGTCGATATCAAGGTCAACACCATCGAACGCGCGCTTTATTATACGCGCGGGGACGATAACGCCCATGACGCGGCGGTCTGGCCCGGCCCCGGCGGTCTTGATCCGATGCTCGATCCACGCGACTTCTTCGCGTTCCATCCGCAGGGATCGCGCTACGCCATTCCGTGGGCGCTCTGGTACACGTCCAACGGCCAGAAGGGCGAAGAGCCGCCCGAAAGCCAGAAGAAACGCTTCAAACTGTTCGACGAGGCGCGTTCGACAGCCGACCTTGCCAAGCGTGGCGAGAAGATGAAGGAAATCTTCGATATTGCGGCCGAAGAGTTCGAGACGATCGGTCTTTGCCTTGCGGTGGGTGGTTTCGGTATCATCCGCAACAATCTGCGCAATGTGCCGGAGAAAGAACCCGACAGCTGGTCGTGGCCCAACCCCGGCCCGGCGTTGCCGCAACAGTTCACCTTCACAAGCTGACACCGCCACATGGGCGTCGCTGCCTTAAAGCGGCGACGCCTCTCAGGTTGTTTCGACCACCGACAACCCGACTTTCCGGTGAAAGGCGGCGCGTGCGGTATAATGTGATTGCGAGAGCGACATGCTGCTATTTATCGTAAAACGCCTGCTGTGGATGATACCGTCCCTGTTCGCCGTCAGTTTCCTTGCCTTTGTCCTGATCCAGCTGCCGCCAGGCGATTATGTGACGACCTACATCGCCACACTGGCTGCCTCCAACGAGGTCATCGACCACAATACGGCGGCGCAGCTGCGTGAACGCTTTGGCCTCGATGACCCGATGATCATGCAATATCTGAAATGGATATGGGGCATTATCAGTCGCGGCGATTTCGGCATCTCGTTCGAGTGGCAGCAGCCCGTTTCCGGCCTCATCTGGGAGCGCATGGCGCTGACGCTGGTTCTGGCCCTCGCAAGTCTTCTCGCAACCTGGGCCATTGCGCTTCCCATCGGCGTTTTCTCCGCCGTGCGCAAATATTCGATCGGCGATTATCTCTTTACCGCCTTCTCGTTTTTTGGCCTTTCCATACCGTCATTTTTGCTGGCGCTGGTGCTGATGTATGTCGCGGCGGTCGAATTCGGGGCCGATGTCGGCGGGCTGTTTTCTCCGGAGTATGAGACTGCCTCGTGGAGCATCGCCAAGATGGTGGATCTGATGGCCCATATCTGGCTGCCGGTCGCTATCCTTGCTGTGTCCTCCACGGCAAGCCTCATCCGCGTCATGCGTGCCAACATGCTGGACGAATTGCCCAAACCCTATGTGACCACCGCGCGCGCAAAGGGATTGTCCGAGTTCCGGCTGCTGACGAAATATCCTCTGAGAATTGCGCTCAACCCGTTCATTTCCACGATTGCATGGCTGTTGCCCAATCTCATTTCAGGCTCCGTGGTGGTCGCCATCGTGCTCAATCTGCCCACTGCGGCTCCGCTGCTTTTGCAGTCGCTGATGGCGCAGGACATGTATCTCGCCGGCGCTTTCGTGCTTCTGATCTGCGCGCTGACGTTGATCGGATCGCTTATCAGCGACATCCTGCTTGCGCTGGTCGATCCGCGCATCCGTCTCGAATAGGAGGCCGCCATGAGCGATATCGCCGTTACCACCACTATCCGGCCAGACCGTGCCGCCGTCGCCTCGCAGTGGCAGCTCATCTGGTGGGCGTTCAAACGCCACAGGCTGGCCATGGCCGCCCTGTTCGTCACAATCGCCATGTATGTCATTGCGCTCATCCCCGGATTTTTCGCCATAAACGATCCGGTGCTGCAGAATGCGCGCGCCACCTTCCATCCGCCGCAGAGCGTGCATTTCATCGACAGGACCGACGGTTTCTCGTTCGGACTGCATTATTATCCGCTGAAGCTGACGCGCGATCCTGAGACGCTGGCGGCGGTGTTCGTCGAAGATACGGGCAAGAAAATCCCGATCCAGCTTTTCGGTCGCGGTTACGAATATTCCGTGTTTGGCCTGTTCACCACGGATATCCATCTGCTGGCCTCCACCGACAAAACGCGGCCGCTCTTTCTTTTCGGTGCGGACCGTCTCGGCCGCGATGTCTTCAGTCGTGTCGTACAGGGGTCGCAGATTTCCCTGTCGATCGGCCTCGTGGGCGTGTTTTTCTCGCTTCTGCTCGGCGTCGTCCTCGGTGGTATCTCGGGATATTACGGTGGCCGCATCGATTTCGTCATGCAGCGCGTGATCGACTTCGTTTTGTCACTGCCCACCATTCCCATATGGTTGGCGCTTGCCGCCGCCCTGCCGCAGGGCTGGCCGGCAACCCTTCAATACATGATGATCACCATCATCCTGTCCTTGACCGGCTGGGCCCAGCTTGCCCGCGTCGTGCGAGGCAGGTTCCTGTCGCTGAGGACGGAAGAATTCGTGGCTGCTGCCCGGCTGGATGGCGTACCGGAAGGGCGCATCATTTTCCGCCATATGCTACCCAGTTTTTCGAGCCACATCATTGCCTCGGTCACCTTGGCCGTTCCGGCAATGATCCTTGCGGAAACCTCGCTGTCCTTCCTCGGCCTTGGCCTCCAACCGCCCACCATTTCCTGGGGCGTGCTTCTTCGCGAGGCGCAGAACATTCGCTCGATCGCAACGGCGCCGTGGCTGTTCCTGCCCGGCGTGGCGGTGGTCGTGGCCGTCATGGCACTCAATCTCTTGGGTGACGGTCTGCGTGACGCAGCCGATCCCTACAACAAGTGAGGCCCCGGATGAGCGATATCCTTTCCATGAAGCCCGCCAGGCCCCTGCTCGAAGTTCGCAATCTGGTGACCGAATTTCCCGTCAGAAACGGTGTTTTCCGCGCGGTCGACGACCTGTCTTTTTCCATCGATCCCGGCAAGACGCTCTGCGTCGTCGGCGAAAGCGGCTCCGGCAAATCCGTCACCGCCCGCTCAATCCTGCAGATCATCGACAGCCCCGGCCACATCGCGTCGGGATCGATCATCCTCAACCGTGCCGATGGCACGTCGCTCGATCTGGCAAAGCTCGATCCGCGCAGCCGGGCCATCCGCTCGGTGCGCGGCGCAGACATCGCGATGATTTTTCAGGAGCCGATGTCGTCGCTGTCCCCGGTTCACACTGTCGGCGACCAGATAACCGAGGTCCTGCGTCTGCATTTGAAGATGAGCAAGGCACAGGCGCGGACTGAGGCCATCGAGCTGCTGCGCCAGGTGGAAATTCCCAATCCCGAAAAGGCGCTGGATCGCTATGCCTTTCAGTATTCGGGCGGCATGCGTCAGCGCGCCATGATTGCCATGGCGCTGGCCTGCAAACCGCAGCTGCTGATCGCCGACGAACCGACGACGGCGCTTGATGTCACCACACAGGCCGAAATCCTCGACCTGATATCAAGGCTGCAAAAGGCGCATGGCATGGCGGTGCTGTTCATCACCCATGACATGGGCGTGGTGGCGCAGATTGCCGACGACGTGCTGGTCATGCATCACGGCGTCGCCAAGGAATACGGCACGGTCGATGAGATATTCCACAGCCCGCAGGACCCCTATACCCGCATGTTGATCGGCTCCGTTCTGAAGCTGGAGCAAAAAGCGGAGATCAGGCTCGCACGGCCTCCGCTCGATCTTACCGCAGCGCCTGTCCTCGAGGTGAAGGACCTCTCCATGCACTTTGGAGAGATGAAGGCGCTGGACGGCGTGTCGATCAAACTTCTTCCGGGCGAGACGCTCGGCATCGTGGGAGAGAGCGGTTCCGGCAAGACCACGATGGGCCGCTCCATCATGCGCCTTTACGATCCGACCGGCGGCGAGATGCTCTACCGCCGGGCGGACGGCTCGGTGGTCGATCTCGCCAAGATCGAAGGTGCCGAACTGAAGGCGGCACGGCGCGAGCTGCGCATGGTTTTTCAGGATCCGTTCGGTTCGCTCAATCCGCGTATGACGGTCGCGCAGGTTATCGGTGAGCCATTGCTGGTCAACGGTATTGCCAGGGGCAAGGAGCTTGATGAACGCGTCTGCGCGCTGATGGAGCAGGTGGGTCTGGAGCCCGCCGGGCGTGAACGTTACCCGCATGCCTTTTCGGGCGGCCAGCGCCAGCGCATCGGCATCGCCCGCGCCATCACGTTGAAGCCGCGCATCATCGTTGCGGATGAGGCGACATCGGCGCTCGATGTCTCGGTCCGGTTCCAGGTGCTGGATCTGCTCATGCGCCTGCAGGACGAGCTTGGGCTCGCTTATATCTTCATCAGCCATGATATCGGCGTCATCCGCTACATGTGCGACCGCGTCGGGGTGATGTATCGCGGCAAGCTCGTCGAGGTGGGAGATGCGGAAAAAGTCTGCAACACGCCTGATCACCCTTATACGCAGGCCCTTCTTTCGGCCATTCCGCGCCCGGACCCGCGCGACCGCGACCGCACGAGAAGGTTCCGCTACGTCGAGCCGCCCGAGATCAAGAACGGAGCCGCCGCCAGATAACAGCGCGGCTGTCGCTTCTCGCAATTCAAGAGGAAGACCAAAGCATGAAAATCGATCGCATGCGGGTATTCGTTACCCGCGACAAGGACCGCCCCCGCGTCATCGTCGCTCTCGACACCGATGATGGTTTGACTGGTTGGGGCGAATGCTACAATCACGGCCCCGATCTCGCATTGCCCCCGGTTCTGGATTACCTCTACGGCTTCCTTGCCGGGCAGGATCCGACGCGGGTCGAATATCTCTACAATCTCCTCCTCCAGCAAAACCGCTTTCCGCCCGGAGCACTCGGTCTTTCGGCAATCTCCGCGCTCGATCATTGCCTCTGGGACCTTGCCGCCAAGGCGGCGGGGGTGCCTGTCTACAAGCTGCTCGGCGGCGAAGTACGTGACCGCATCAAGGTCTATGCCGGCGTCTACACGGCGCCGGATGCGCCGGCGGCAAAGGAAGAATTTGACCGTCTCAACGAGGACTGGGGGTTCACGGCCTTCAAGCTCAGCCCCTGGCGCGTCGATATTCACGCCCATCGCTGGGGGGAGGTGGTACGCAGTTCGGCCGAATATTTCCGCTCGCTTCGCGAAACGGTGCGGTCCGATTACGATATTGCCTTTGACGCCCATGCCAAGATTTTCGAGCCTGCCGCCGCCCGTCAGCTCGGCAATGCGCTTGCTCCTTACGATCCCCTGTTTTTTGAAGAGCCGTTGCGCCCGGAAAACATCGAGATGTGGGGAGACCTGAAGCAGGGGCTGAACTGCACGCTGGCCACGGGTGAAAGTCTTTATAACCGCAATGAATTCCTGCGTCTTCTGCAAGTCCGGGGCGCGGATATCATTCAACCGGATATCTGCGTTGTCGGTGGTATGTCGGAAATGCGCCGCATCGCCACGCTTGCTGAAGCTCATTTCGTCAGCATTGCGCCGCACAACCCCATGGGTCCGCTCGCCACGGCCGTCAATGTCCATTTCTCCGCCGCCCAGCAGAATTTCCGTATTCTTGAATACAGGCTGCCGAAAGGGCAGTGCTACGTTTATGGCGGGACCGATCTCGAAAAACGCGAGGATGAAACGCGCTATGTCGTCGACCCTTATCTGCCAAAGGACGGATATCTGGAACTGAGGCCGGATCGTCCGGGCTGGGGGGTCGAGATGGATGAAAAGGCCATGCAGGAAGATAGTTACGTTCATTGGCAAAGACGGGTGCCGAAACGTCCCGATGGCTCCTATGCCTTTGCCTGAAACGGTTACGATTGCCTGCGGGCAGCTTTCAGCACGCCTGCGCCCTTCATGGGGCGGCAGGATGACCCATCTACACCATGCGAACCATGGCGACATTCTGGTGCCGACAACCGAAGAGGCTTTCGACCCGTTCAACTGGCCGAGGGCCGGTGCCTACCCGCTGTTTCCCTACCACAACCGGCTATATGGCGGCTCGTTCGTTCATGCGGGCGTCCGCCATGATCTTCTTCCGCATCCGGCCCTTGCGCCGGACGCCATGCATGGCCCCGCTCACCGTCGATCATGGGATATTTCCAGCCTGTCGTCCGATCGGTGTGCGCTGGTGCTTGACTACAAGGCGGATGAGGAATGGCCATTTTCTTTCCGCGCCGAGCAGTCTTTCAGGCTTGAGGACGAGTGTCTGACAGTGGAATTGTCCATAACCAGTCTGGCGGACAGGCCTGCCCCGGTTTCTCTTGGCTGGCATCCCTATTTTGCTGCCGGGCTCGGCTGCGACGCGCGCACGGATGCCAAGCTGCAATTTCCCCTCGATGCGCGGAACGTGCCAACCGGCCAGCCAGCGGTGCCTCGCCCGGAACCTGCCATTCCTGCTGCGACGGGATACACCTTGCATTTCACTGATTGGTCAAATGCGCGTGTCGGGTCAGGCAGATTTTCGCTGCTGCTCGAGGCTGATCCCGTTTTTAGCCATCTCGCTGTCCACCGTATGGACCGCCATCTTTGTCTTGAACCCGTTTCCATGGCCGCTGGAGCGCTTGGCTTGCCGGAAACAAGCCGAAAAGGGCAGGGTGTCGAAACGATCTCGCCCGGCGAGCGACTGTCGGGGCGCATCAGGGTCTCCATCGATACGGATCACGGGCCCTGAAACAGATCGAAGTGGACAGGGGATAGCGACCGATGTCTGCACCGTATCGAAATTTCCGGATCAGGCAAATTTCGTGAGCAATAGACGGTTCCGACCTGAAAACTGACGGCGGGCAAATTCCACGAAATCCAGAACCGCTTTGGACTCTTCGTTTGCCTGCCATCCAACAACCAGTTCCACCTCGTCCGGAATTTCCGTCAGCGGCCGATAGACGAGATGCGGACTGAGATTGTGTGAAAGCCAGGATGGGGCAATCGCGATCCCGACGCCTGCCGCAACAAGTGTTGCGATTGCAAGCGTGTGTGACACTTCCTGAACGACCATGGGATAAATGCCCGCACGGCGAAACGCGTCCATGATGACGTGGTGATAACTCGCACCCACCGTTGGCGCATAGATAATGATAGGCTCACCAGCGAAGTCCTTTACGCCGACATCCTGCTGGTCGGCAAGCCGGTGATGCTTCGGCAGGACAGCGACAAAACCTTCTTTCAGCAGATGCTCTGTTTTCAGAAAACCCGCAGGGTTGGTGGGCCGGATAAAGGCAACCTGCACCTTTCCACTCTGCAGCATCTCCAATTGGCTTGCCGTTCCCAGCAACTGTACGTCCACCTGAATATTCGGGTATTTTTTGTGGAATTCGGCAATCACGCCCGGCAGCACGTGCGACAAAGCCACATGAACGCCGCTCACGTAAATCTTTCCACCATCGTCGCCAGAAATAGAACGGGTGTGCGTGACCGCCCGGTCGATGCCACCTAGAATTTCCATCGCGTGTCTAAGGAATATCTCTCCTGCGGGCGTCAGTTTCACGCTGCGCGTCGTACGCAGGAAAAGACGTGTTCCAATCCGTTCCTCAAGCTGACGTATCTGCTGGCTTAGGGGTGCCTGTGCCATGCCCAACTTGTCCGCCGCCCGGCTGAAATGCAGCTCCTCGGCAACGCAGACAAAATAATGAAGGTGACGAAACTCGATGCCATATTTCATATGCTACGAATATCAATGTACGGGCTATTTTGTAATAGATAATACTTTATTCCCGTGATTATCTTAAAAAAAATGAAAATAACGGGAATAGCTGAAACATCAGTTCCAGAAAACGGAGCGCCATGACACGATTCTGGTTGCTAAAAATATTGCGCACGGCTCTCACGCTGTGGTTTGTCGTTACGTTTACATTCGTCGTGCTGAGGACGTCCGGTGATCCGGTGGTTGCTCTTGTCGGCGTCGATGCCACGCCGGAGGAAATCGAACAGTTCCGGGCGCTCTGGCGTCTGGACGATTCTCTCTGGCTTCAATATCTGCGCTATGTGGGGCAGATGGCCACGGGACAGTTCGGTATTTCTTACCGGGATGGCCGTGAAGTCATCGACATCATCGCCGAGCGAGTGCCCTGGACCATCATGCTGGGTCTTTTTGCCTATGCCGGTGCAATCCTCATCGGCATCCCCGCGGGTATTTTTGCCGCCATCAAGCGCGGGTCGCCGTTCGACAATCTGATCATGGCAACGGCAGTTTTCGGCTTCGCCATTCCCAATTTCTTTCTGGGAATTCTGCTTATTCTTTTGTTTTCCCTGGCTCTCCAGTGGCTGCCGAGTTCCGGTACCGGAACGATATGGCACCTGGTCATGCCTGCTTTGACATTGGCGACCTTTACCGCAGGTACGCTTGCCCGCTTCACCCGCTCGGCCATGCTGGAAGTGCTGGACAAGCTATACATCCGCGCAGCCGCCGCCAAAGGCGTCAGTTACTGGAAGCGCATTGTTTTCCACGCACTCCCCAATGCAGGCATCCCAATTATCACCATCATTGGTCTCAATCTGGGGGAACTTATCGGCGGTGCGATCGTGGTTGAGACGGTCTTTGCCTGGCCGGGCGTAGGGCGCCTGCTCGTCACGGCAGTGTCCTCTCGCGATCTTGCTGTGGTGCAGGGACTAGTGCTGGTCATGGCGGTAACGATGGTCACGGCAAATCTCATCGTAGACCTGCTTTATGGTCTGCTTGACCCGCGCATTCGCGTCTCGAACTAGGACGAAAACGATGAAGCGCCGCTCTCCCATCCTCGTCTTCGCCATCATCGTGCTGGTGCTGGCCGTATTTGTCGCCATCGTCGGCAATATCTTCACCTCCCACGGCGTAACGCAGCAGAACCTCCTCGCGCGTCTGAAGCCACCGGCCTTTCTCACAGGCGGCAATCCCGATTTTCCGCTCGGAACCGACCGTATCGGACGAGACATGGTGGCGCGTATCATCGCCGCCTTGCAGATGTCACTCAGTGTCGCCATTGCGGGAACCATAATCGGCGCCGTTTTCGGATCGCTTATCGGCTTTGTTGCTGCGCATTTCCGCGGATGGGTGGATGAAGCGCTGATGATGCTGGTGGATTTTCAGGCGTCCCTCCCATTCATCCTCATCACGCTGACGCTGCTGGCCTTCTTCGGCAACAGCCTTATGCTGTTTATCCTGCTGATGGGCCTGTTCGGGTGGGAAAAATATGCCCGTCTTTCGCGCGGCGTGGTGCTTTCGGCGGTCAATCAGCCTTATGCAAAGGCTATCGTTGCACTGGGTGCTGGAAACAGCCGGCTATATCTGCGGCATGTGCTGCCGAATGTGGCAAGCGCACTCATCGTTCAGGTCACTCTGACCTTCCCGCAAATCATCCTGCTTGAGACGTCGCTGAGCTTTCTGGGGCTGGGCATTCAGGCGCCGCAGACCAGTCTCGGCCAAATCCTCGGTGATGGTCGCGATTATCTTTCAACCGCCTGGTGGATTTCGGTCGTGCCCGGCACCGTGATTTTTCTCGTAACACTCTCGATGAGCATTGTCGGCGATTGGCTGCGTGATCGGCTGGATCCGATGCTGCAGGGCCGTAACGCATAAATAGAACACGACCAAGGAAGATGAACATGTTTACCAGACGTGAAGTTGGAAGTCTCATTCTTGCGGCAGGCGCAGCCACGGTCGCGGGTCGCGTGCCGATCGCCCATGCCCAACAACGACCGACACTCAATATTGCCGTTGATAACCTCTGGGCTACCATGGCCCCGATCAACGGCATCTCCACGACCTCTCGCCGTATCTTCCCGAATTTCTACGATACGCTCGTAGAGCGGGATTACATCAATGATGAAAACGGGCTGATCTTCGCTCCCAAGCTTGCCACGAAATGGGAGCAGAACGGAAATATCTGGACATTTACCCTGCGCGAGGGCGTGAAATTCCATGATGGCAGCGAAATGACGGCAGAAGACGCAGTCTTCACTCTGTCCCCGGAACGCTTATGGGGCGAAAAACCCTTCGAGCCGCGCGGCAAGACATTCACGGCCGGTTTCAAGCGCGTCGAGGCAACCGGAAAATATACGTTTGAAATCGAGACGGCCACGCCAGATCCAAATATCCCGAGCAAGCTCACCGGTTACGTCGGCTTCGTCGTGCCAAAGAAATACTATCTGGAAGTGGGCGTGGATGCCTTCGGCCAGAAACCCATTGGGACCGGCCCATACAAGGTCGAGACGTTCCGTTCCGGCGAGGTAATGGTGCTGGATGCATTCGATGATTATTGGGACGGCCCACCACCGGTGCAGAAGATCAACTGGAAGATCGTGCCGGAATTCGCAGCCCGCATGGCGGGTCTGGTATCCAGGGAGTTCGACTTCATCGTCAACATTCCGACGGACCAGGAAGCCACGCTCGAGGGATATGCGGGCGTGACGCTGAAGCGCGTGCTTGCTGACAATTATCCGGCGCTGGCTTTTAACACCCGGCCGGATCCCGTCGATAATCCGCTGGTCGACCCGAACCTGCGTTATGCGATGGTACAGGCCATCGACATGAACGCGATTGTCCAGGCCCTTTTCAATGGCACAACGGAACATCCGGCAGTGCCTTTCAACTTCAAGGAATATGGCAAGTTCTACGATCCGAACCTGCCCGTAAAACTGCCTTATGATGTGGAAGCAGCCAAGGCGCTCGTCGCCAAGACGAAATACAAGGGCGAGACGCTGATCTGGCACATAACGCGTCAGTTCTATCCGAACTATGAAGCCGCTGCCGAGATCATGATCGAACAATGGCGCGAAATCGGCGTCAATGTTCAGGCGCAGGTTCTTGACAATTTCGAACTGGTCTATCGCCGTCCGTACCACATGATGAACATGTCCATGAGCTCCGACTTCATTCCGGGCGACCCATATCAGCCGCTCTGGCTCGATTGGGGTCCGACGGCATCGCGCTCGACGGCGACCTGGAAAACCTGGGATCCGACGCCTGAATTCGTCGAACTCGGCAAAAAATTCGATGCGGCAACTGATTTCGAAGAGCGCAAGAAGGCTTATCTCGCCCTGTCGGATGAATGGCAGCGCGTTACGCCTGGCTACTATTTGTGGAAGAGCGTCTATAATTGCGCACACCGCGCGGGCATCGAGTTCCGTTACAAACCGAACGGCGAAATGCGCATCTATGGCGATTACTTCAAGTTCGTATGATGGCTCACATGCGCAAGAATGCCCTCAAGGATATGACGTTCGCGGAGTTTCGCGAGCGTCTTCCTGAAAAACCGGTGATCCTGCTGCCGTTCGGCAGTCAGGAAGAGCAGGGGCCGCATGCCCCCATGGGCGATTTCATGCTGACGGAAGCGATTGCGTTGAAAGTCGCCGTCGCATCGGGCGCCATCGCGGCCCCAACCGTTCCCTTCGGTTACGCCGATTTTTTCAAGACTATTCCCGGCGGTATCCAGTTGCGGCCATCGACGTTTTCGGCAGTCGTGGAGGACACGATCAATGCGTTTCTGGACCATGGTATCGAACATCTTCTGATCCTGAACGGTCACACCACAAACGCGCCGCTGATAGATCATGCCGTACGCCGCATTCGCACGGAAACCGGTGTGTCGGTAGCGTCCATCAATCTTTGGCAGTCCATACCTGAGTCTCTCTGGCTGGAATTGCATGGTCCGGCCTGGGCAGCGGCACGGGGTCACGGTGGCGATCCGCTGACCTCCGTCTATATGCATCTCTTTCCCGATCTGATGCGAATGGACCTGAGCAAGCCGCCCGGCCGCGCCAGGGCATTCGGGCTGCCAACCGGCGGCGTCAACAATGTGCAGTTCGAAGGAATGCCCGTTCATCTGCCGCTGAATTGCGATGAGGTGAATGCCGATGGCATGCTGGGTGGCGATCCGGTTCTGGCAAGTGCCGAAAACGGTCGACGTATTGTCGAGCATATCGTCGGGTTCTGCAGCCGCTTCGTCGAGCATATGCGTGGGTGGGACATGCGCTCGCCCTCTCCCAAAAATCAAAAGGCGAACTGATCATGAGTGACGTGCGGCTGTCGATCGAACATCTCAGGGTCCCCCTGCCGCAAGGCGCAGATCGCGGTTTTGCCGTGGAGGATTTGTCGCTGTCGATCGCCAAGGGCGAAATCCTTTGCATTGTCGGTGAGTCCGGCTCAGGCAAATCCTTGACGGCACTCGCCGCTATGGGTCTTTTGCCACGCAATCTCGGACAGCCGAGCGGCGAAGTCATGTTCGAGGGCAAGAACCTCCTGACGATCGACGACACCACGCGGCGCGGCATAACCGGCCGCAGCATCGCCATGATCTTTCAGGAGCCGACGGCGGCGCTCAACCCCATCTTCAGGATTGGCGAACAGGTGTCGGAGGCGTTCCGGGTTCACACGTCGCTGTCTAAGGCTGAGATCAAGGAGCGGGTCATCAAGCTGTTTCAGGAAGTGCATCTGCCGAACCCTGAACAGCTTTTCTATTCCTATCCCCATCAGCTATCCGGCGGACAATGCCAGCGCGTCATGATTGCTACGGCACTGGCGCTCGATCCGGCGGTGCTGATCGCAGATGAGCCGACGACCGCGCTCGATGTGACCACACAGGCGCAGATCCTCAAGTTGATGCTGGAATTACGTGAACGGCACGACACGGGCATCATTTTCATCACTCATGATTTCGGCGTGGTCGCAGAAATTGCGGATCGCGTTGCCGTCATGCAGAAAGGCAAGCTCGTTGAAATCGGCACCCGGGATGAGGTCCTCAATCATCCGCAGCAGGACTATACAAAACGCCTGCTGGCGGCCGTGCCGACGCTGACGCCGAGGAAAGAAAGGCAAGGGCTTGGCTCGCCTGTCCTCATTGCCAGGAATATCATCAAGACATTTTCACTTAAAGGCGTGTTGGGTTCCGGTCGGGTCGTCAAGGCCGTTGACGATGTCGATATCACCATTCGCCGCGGTGAAACGCTGGGGCTGGTTGGTGAGTCCGGCTCCGGCAAGTCTACACTGGCGCAATGTGTCATCCGTCTCGTCCAGCCGGAAAGTGGCGATATCGTCATCTCGGATGGAGACTTTTCTGGTCTGCGCGGCAAGGCGCTGCGTGAAGCGCGCCGCAAGGTGCAGATCGTCTTTCAGGACCCCTATACCGCACTCGATCCGCGCCAGCGTATAGGCGATGCCATTGCAGAAGGGCCGATTGTCCATGGTCTTGACGCCAGGGCGGCCATGGCGCGGGCGCTCGATCTGCTGGAAGCCTGCGGGCTTGACCGGGCGTCGGCGACACGCTTCCCACATGAGTTTTCCGGCGGACAGAGGCAGCGCATCTGCATTGCACGGGCTCTTGCGGTAGAACCGGAACTGCTCATCGCTGATGAATCCGTTTCCGCGCTCGATGTCTCGGTGCAGGCGCAGGTCCTGGAGCTTCTCGCCAAAATGCAGGAACGGCTCGGTTTCGGCATTCTGTTCATCACCCACGATCTGCGTGTCGCGAGCCAGATTTGCGACAATATCGCAGTGATGCGTCACGGCCGCATCGTGGAGCGCGGTGACCCGGCCTCGTTGTTCGGCGCACCAAAGGACGCTTACACAAGAGAATTGCTCGCCGCAGTTCCGGGCAAGGGCTGGCAACACAAGCCCGCCTTGCAGGACGCCGGCAAATTCCCAAAGGAAACTCCATGAAAAAATACCATATCGGCACTCAGCCTGCGCAGATCGATCCTGATCTGCGCGCCAGATTTGAATTGGTCGAAGTCGCCACCATCGGGCATTTTCGCCATCGCGGCTTTGTGCACCACGCCATTACGCCGGTTGTTGAAGTCGGGCGCACATTGGTCGGCACTGCCGTTACCGTCGCCATTCCGGCGACGGATTCGACGCTGCTTCACCATGCCGTCTCCGTCATTCGCCCCGGTGATTTCCTGTTCGTGGACCGGCTGGGCGATGACCGTCACGCCTGTATAGGCGGCGGTGTTGCCTTTGCCATCAAAACGGCAGGTGCGGTCGGTGTCGTTATCGATGGGCCGTGCACGGATGTCGAGGAAATCATCGAACTCGGCATGCCATTATGGTCGCGGGGTGTTTCCGGCATAACCACGCGATTGAACGATCTTGGTGGCTCGCTTAACCTTCCTATTTCCTGCGGCAACGTGCCCGTCATGCCTGGAGACGTCGTGATTGCCGATGCCAGTGGTGTTCTTGTCATCCCGGTGGATGAGGCCGGGGACGTGTTGCAGGAGGCAGAGGCCAGACAGGCGAGGGCCGGGCGCAACAAGGGCAAGATCGAGGCCGGCGAGAAGCTGGGTGATCTTTCGGGTGCAAGCCGGATGGTGGCTGCTGCGCTGGAGGCCAAATGATGGTGAACCCGCAATTCAATGATCTGCGTGTCGAGCGCAGCACCACACGCAAGACCGCCGGTGTCAGCCCACGCGGGGTCGTAACCTCTCAGCATTACGTTGCGGCCGAAGCCGGTGCGGCAGTTCTTCGGGCCGGAGGCAACGCTGTCGACGCGGCTGTGACGGCGGCATTCACGCTTCAGACCGTCGAGCCATGGATGACCAGCCTTGCCGCATGTGGATACATGCTGGTGGCGCAGCCGGATGGCACCGTTGAGACGATCGAGTTCACCGGTCGCGTTCCATCGTCTTTCGATGCTGATTTCTACAGGCCTGACCCCAGTATCAAGACCTTCATCGGTCATCCGGCATCCGTGGAAAACCGCAATGTTGATGGCTTTACGGCTGCGGTCGTGCCCGGTTGCGTACGTGGTTTTGCGCAGGCGTTGAAGCGCCACGGAACGATCGGTTTCGATGCAGCCCTTCAACCCGCAATCGAGCGGGCGCGCAAGGGTCTCGTCGTGGATTGGCATACGACACTTGCTATTGCCATTGCCGCCTCCGGTCTTGCCAAGGATGAAGGTGCTCGTTCCATCTTTCTTCCCGATGGCTACCCGCCTGAGCCGGGAACGGTGCTGCCCCTGACGGCGCTTGTCGAAACGCTCGAAACTCTGGCGAGCGAAGGTCCTGATGCTCTTTATGGCGGCTCCATCGGAAAACGTCTGGTCGCCGATATGCAGGCTGGCGGAAGTTTCATGACGGTTGAGGATCTTGCAGCCTATGAACCGCTGATCTATCCCGCACGCAGCATGCCGCTGCAGGACAAGACCGTTTATGTGGCGGGGGAAACGAGCGCGGGACAACGCCTGTGCGATGCGCTCGCCTATTTCGACCAAAAACGCGGCGTCGGCCCCGTCGATGCCGGTTTCTTCACGACTATGTCGCAGGCCCTGTGGGAAGCTTTCGGTGCCCACCGCCGCAGGCTCAACCCGGCAGAAACGACGAACAAGACCAGCACGACCCAGGTCAACGCCGTGGACGGCGAAGGGCGGATGGTGGCCATCACCTTCACGCTGCTCAACCGCTTCGGTGCCCGCGCGCTTTCGCCTTCGACTGGCATATTGCTCAACAACGGCATGTCCTGGTTCGATCCCACGCCGGGCCGGGCCAATTCTTTGAAACCCAACGCCTATGCGCCCAGCAATATGTGTCCTGTTATCGTGACCGATGCCGATGGCACCTTCGCCGCCTACGGTGCTGCCGGCGGCAACCAGATCGTGCCATCTCTGGCACAACTCACGGGCATGATCATCCATGCAGGCCTGGATGTGGAAGAAGCCATGAACATGCCGCGCATGACGACCGGACCGCACAGCGACATCATCGTCAATGTCGATATGCCCGCTGATTACATCGAGGCACTGGCGCAGATTGCGAAGGTCAGGCCTGCGGCGCAGGTCGTTTTTCCAAGACCCTTCGCGGCGCCGGGCATGATTGGCAGGCGCGGCGACAGCTTCATCGGCATGGCTGACACGACTTACCCCGCCGCTTATGCTGCCACGGCGTAACAGGACCATCTCATGACAGAATTTTCCGTTACTCCTCTCGATATCGAGGGTGTCCTGTCCGTCATCCCGGCAAGCGCGCCTGCCATACCCTTGGTCTTTGATTCCCCGCACAGCGGCCTTGTCATCCCGGATGACTTCGAGCGAGTAGCATCGGATGAGATGGTGCTGGTGGCATCCGATACCTATGTCGATGATTTGTTTGACTTTGCTCCAGCCATCGGAGCGCCCTTGCTTCTGGCGCACTTCCCACGCAGTTTTCTCGACCTCAATCGCTCCCTGCAGGATGTCGATCTGGAACTCGTTGTCGGGCAGTGGCCCTACGCGGTGCGCGATAGCGCGTCTGCGCGGCGCGGCATGGGTTTAACCTGGCGTTTCGCCTGGGGTGATCAACCCATGTATGGCCGCCAGCTGAGTGTCAAAGAGCTTGAGGATCGTATCGATACCTATTGGCGTCCATATCATCGGGAGCTGGTTCGCCTGCTCGATAAAACCTATGACACCTTCGGGCGCGTCTACCATATCAACTGCCACTCGATGCCAGCCGTTGGCCACGTCCTGTCTCCCGATCCGGCAGGCACGATCCGTAAAGACATCGTCGTCGGCGACTATGACGGAGCAAGCAGCGAGCCCGAGTTTGTGCAATTGGTAATCAGCACGTTGGAAAGCTTCGGCTACTCGGTCTCTCGCAACGTGCCTTTTCGGGGAGCCGAGCTTGTATCCGCTTACAGCGCGCCTGCGAAAAATCGCCACAGCATCCAGATCGAACTCAATCGAAAACTCTACATGGACGAAGTCACTCGAGAGAAAAATGCCGGTTACGGTGAGCTCAAGGCAAATCTAGGCAAGCTCGGCGCGACCCTCCGAGCCTTTCTTTCCACTTGAAGGGCCAGGCTACCGCTTGAGTGCTGCGGTCATCATTTCCACAAAAGCCGAGACTTTCGGGGGACGGAAGCGCGCGGCTGGGTAGACTGTGTATACGCCGCCGGAAGGTAAGCGCCAATCCGGCAGAGCATGGATCAGGCGTCCGCTTGCCAAATCGGCTGCCGCGAGAAAATCCGGCAAGACAGACAGTCCGCCGCCTTGCCTTACGGCCTCCATCACCGCTGGAGTGGTATTGATTGCGATATCGGACTTCAGACGTACTGTCTGTATCTCGCTTTCGTCGCGTGTGAAGGTCCATCCCAGAGGCTCCCGCAGCGCATTATTGGCGACGAAAGGCAGCGATGTCAGGTCGGTCGGCTCGCTTAATTCGGCTATTTCGTCTGCAAGCTGAGGTGGACCGACCAGATATTGCCGAAACGAGCCGATCCGTCGCGCCTGCATGCTGGAGTCAGCGAGCCAGCCGACGCGGACAGCAAGGTCCATGTTGTCGGCGACCAGATCGACCGTCTTGTCGCTGAGGTTCAGCTCCACCTTGCAATCCGGATAGCGAGACGCGAACGCGGTCACCACAGGTACCACGACCGAGGTGCCATAGTCGTAGGGTGCCGTGACCCTGAGCAGGCCTTGGGGTTCAGTCCGGGCCTGAGCCAGTTCTCCCAGCGCATCTTCCGCCTCACGCAGGATCGACACGCATCGTGCATGAAACATCCGCCCCGCCTCCGTCGGCTGCAGCCGTCGTGTCGTGCGCATCAGCAATGTCGTGCCGACATCCTTTTCCAGCCTCGCCACCTGCTGGCTGACCACCGCCTTGGTAATGCCGAGATAGTCGGCGGCCCGGGTGAACGATCCGGCATCAACGACGGCGACGAAGTAAGCGAGCCGATTGAGATTTGTTGCCGCCTGCATGGAGGGCACTCCGATTGATTGTCAGCTTTTAGCATATAGTTTGTAGCGTTTGTTAGTCTTCCCGATTTAATCCTGCCATGCCATCTATTGTGTCACACGGAGTGAGCACATGAGCGGCAATTCCAAAATCACCTGTCTTTTCGGTCCCCTCTGCGGCTGGCGCTACGGCGCGCCGAATGATCGCGATTTCGTCTTTTCAAGGCCCGACGCCTGACGCCGGACACTGACGATTTACAGGCAAGCTACACGATCAGGCTCACGACCCGCACGCGAAACAACGAGACCAGAATCTTCGATCAAACCTTCAGGAGACAGCCATGCTGACAAGGAGAACCATCATGAAAACTACCATCGCCGCAGGTGCCGCCGCCGTTTTCGCTCCTGCAGGGCTTGGCCATGCAGCCGGGACCCTGACCTGGAAGCATTTCCCCGCCGGACAGAACGGCTTTTTCCGGGCTCCCGTTCTGGTATCCGGCGCGACGGAAGCGGTGCTGATCGATGGCGGCTTCACGCTTCCCGACGGCAAGGCCGTCGCGGACGCGATCAAGGCGACCGGCAAGACGCTTACGACCATCTATATCAGCCAGTCCGACCCGGACTACTATTTCAGCCTCGGTCCGATCAAGGCTGCTTTCCCTGATGCCAAGGTGCTTGCCGCCACGGCCACGGTTGAGGCCATCAAGGGCAGCGTCGAGAAAAAGCTTGCCGTCTGGGGACCGCAGCTCAAGGAAAATGGCCCGCAGACATTGGCTGATGTCATCATTCCGGAAGTCTTCGCGGGCAGCACATTGACAGTCGACGGCGAGACGATCGAAATCGTTGATGCGGAGGGACTTCCCAACCGGCGCTACCTCTTCGTTCCGTCTCTGAATGCGGTCTTCGGCGGTGTTCTGATTTTCAACGGCGTCCATGTCTGGACTGCGGACACGAACAGCCCCGAACTGCGGGCCGCCTGGGTCGCCAATCTCGAAAAGATTGCAGCGCGCAAGCCGGCAATTGTCGTTGCCGGCCATATGGCTCCCGATGTGCCGACCGACCTTTCCGGCGTCGAGCACACCATCGCCTATCTGAAAGGCTTTGATGAGGAGTTGGCCAAAACCAAGGACTCGGCCGTGCTCAAGGCTGCCATGGAAGCGCGCTTCCCGGGCCTCGGCATGGGCGTCGCGCTCGATATCGGTTCTAAAGTCGCGACCGGCGAAATGAAGTGGGGCTGATCCGTCATGGGCGCCAATCTCGACCTCATCCGATCTACCTATGAGGGCTCATCGGAAGACAACGGTCGCAATCTGCTTGCGGCCCTGGCTACCGATGCGACATGGACCGAAGCCGAAGGCTTCCCCTATGCCGGTACTTATACCGGCATAGACGCCATCATTGCCGGTGTCTTCCATAGGCTTGGTACCGAGTGGATCGGCTACCGTGCCGAAGCCCACACTTTTATGGAGGATGGCGATCGGGTCGCTGCATTCGGTGTCTACTCGGGCACCTACAAGGCCACGGGTAAGTCCATGACGGCCAGCTTTGCCCACCTCTATGTCGTTCGCGACGGCAAGATCGTCAGCATGGTACAGTATGTCGATAGCCATATGGTCGTGCAGGCCATTTAGCCAGACGGAGGCTCGGCATCGGGCACGACCGATAATGTGTGCTTGAGACATTTAAGCGCGAAACAGGAGCGGGAATGGCGCACGCCCTCGATCTTGTAAAGCTTGCGGCGCAGAAACTGCTCGTAGCCTGCGGTTCCCGCCACCGCGACCTTGATGAGGTAATCATATTCGCCGGTGGTCAGATAGGCTTCCAGCACCTCCGGAAGAGCGGCCATGGCTTCGCCGAAACGTTCCAGAACCTCATCGTCGTGACGCTCCAGCATGATCTCGATGATCACGGTCTCGGTGAGCCCCAGTTGAGCCTGATCGAGAATTGCGGTGTAGCCGCGAATGACGCCCTCATCTTCCAGCCGCTTGACGCGCTGCCAGCAAGGGCTGGGTGACAACCCCACCTTTTCCGATAGTTCCGCATTGCTCAGCCTGCCGTTTTCAAGCAGCGCGCGCAATATTTTACGGTCAATTCTGTCCAGCGGTTTCGCCATGCCGATCTCTCCTAAACATATTGCAAAAAAATCTGCCGCCCATGGGGCAGCACGCGAAAGAAGTGTCTTGTCGTTGACGCTTTGGCGGCACCATTCGAAAGCACCTTCGGCCAGGTTTTCAGTACCGTACTGCATGGTACAGGCAGCAAGGAGGAGCAGGCATGGCACCGATACCGCAACAGCATTTTCCAAGGCCAAGAACGCTGATACATCCCGGCATTTCTTCGCCGGTGCGCATCAACAGCCTGCGCTCGCCATCGGCGCGCCATGTGCGGCTGTTCATCGCGCCGGGTCGCAGCCTTTATGATGGTATCGTGCGGCCGTTGGCCGAAGACGGTATCGAAAACGCCTCCCTGACCCTTCTCGGCGGTTATTTCGACATTCTGTCCTATTGTGTAGCCCCGCCCGACCCGTCCGGTAATGCCGTCATTGCCTATACGAAACCCATCGATGCCGGTGCGGCCTGGCTGGTCTTCGGTAATGCGACGCTGGGGCGCAGCATGAAGGGCGAACCGATCGTTCACTGCCACGCGGCCATGCGTACCGCAGCGGGTGTGGTCAGGGGCGGCCATTTGCTGACGGAATCCTGCATTGTCGGAGAGGGCGGCCTTTCCGCACTTGTGACGTCACTCGACAGTTTTCTGCTGCAACAGTCTTTCGATCCGGAAACCAATATTCCCCTTCTTCAGCCAAAGAACCGCACGGAGCGCGTCGATGAACACGCATAACAATGTCGAAACCGGCTCCATGGGTCGCGTGGCCTATGCCCGCATCGCGCCCAATGAGGACCTGGTGCTTGGCGTCGAGAAACTTTGCCTGGCAGAGGGTTTTCGCAATGCCTTCGTGCGCGGCGCTCTGGGTAGCCTGGTGGACGCATGCCTTGGCACCCGCAGCGGTAATTTTCTGCAGATACGCGGTCCCGCCGTTGAAATCGTCTCGATTGCTGGCGAAGTGCGCGCCCAGCCCGATGGCTCGCTGCGCGCTGCGTTGACCGGTGTTGTCGCCGATACCGAAGGTGCGGTTTATGGCGGCCCATTCATCGCAGGCGCAAACCCCGTATGCATGACCTTCGAGGTGACGCTGGAGGAGTGGTTGCCGGCGGAAAAACCGCAAGCGGCGTGAGTTGCGGTAAGGTGGGGTGTTGAGTTGCGCAGCGTTACGAGCCGCCCGAGCGCAACTCATGCGGCTGCCTCTTTTCTCTCAGTCAGAAGCAGTTCAAAGGTGACGCAAACCGGATTTTTGCCGCGCACCAATCGCCCGCCGCTGATGTGACCGGTCAGATCGACCATCGCGATATCCAGTGCTGCGCCCTTGGCGGGACTGACGCGGCCATTGCGGATGAGGATTTCGCTGGCATAGGCGGTCAATGTCGTTCCGTCTTCGTAATCCGCGCCGATAAGGCTGCCGATACCGTTGACCTCGGCCACGGAAAGGCCGAACTGCGCGCAGGCCGCTTCAAGGGCAAGGCAGATGTCGGTATTCGGCCGCACCGTGCATAACAGTGCTCGCAGGCCTGCATGCTGGCGGTTGCGCGGTTGCGGGATGGGCTTGAAGAGCGGGAAATTCGTTTCCTCATCCTGTTGCGCATCGAGAATGGCGCCATCGAGAGCCAGCGCCTCAAGCTGCGTTTCTGCGGCAAATTCGGCCTCGAAAGGCAGCAGGTGCCCCATGGACAGGATACCTTCAGCGCTTGTCCACGAACCATGGCAATGCAGAAACGGCTGACCGTCACGCCGGCCGATATGCAGGCCGGCATCGACGATCGTACCATCAGGCATGGAAAAACTTTCGCTATACCATGCGGCATGGGTGTCATCGGGAGCGGCTGCTGGCATGACGTAACACAGCCGCTTCATAGACACGTTTTTCAGCCTGACATAACCGCCATCGAAACCCTGTTCTGCAAAGGCATCGGCAATCGCCTCGTTGACGCTCACGCCGGGCCTGACCGTCAGCGTGACCGGATGGGCGTGGCAGCCGACGACGCGAAAGCGTTCGGGCGTTTCCGGCCCCGGATGGACGATGCTGCGCGGGAGCTTCTCCGGGCTTGTCATCATACCGCGAGCCCGGCGGTAATGAAGCCGCCATCCACAGCCAGCACCTGACCGTTGACATAGCTGGCGTCATCCGAAACCAGAAAGGCCACGGCAGAGGCAATCTCGTCCGTGGTGCCATAGCGGCGCATGGGAACGCGGCTGTGCCACTGGTTACGAACGTTTTCCGTATGTACCGCCTGGGTCAGCGGTGTATCGACCGGGCCGGGAGCGACGGCATTGACGCGAATACCCGATTGCCCCAACTCGTTCGCCATCACCAGCGTCAGCAGATTGACGCCGCCCTTGGAGGCGCCATAAGCGCTGCGGCCACGATTGCCGCACATGCCGGAGACCGAGCTGATATTGACAATGGAGCCGGGAATATCGTGCTCCAGCCAGTAACGCGCTGCGGTGCGGGCCACCGCGAAACTGCCGATCAGGTTGACATCGACGATGCGCCGAAACTCTTCGACACTGGTGTCGACGGAAAGCTTGTCGGTGGCGATACCCGCGCAATTGACCACGGCCACCAGCCGCGATCCATCTTCGCTGTCGCCAGCCGTCAAGCCCGCAAAAGCCTGCTCTACCGAAGTCTCGTCCGCCACGTTGCAGACGACACCACGGCAGGCATCGATGCCGAGTTTCTCGCAGGCCTCATCCAGAGCCTGACGCTTGAGATCCAGCAACCATGGCTGCCAGCCACGCGCCATCAACAGCCGGGCCGTAGAAAAGCCGATGCCTGATGCGCCACCGGTGATAGCAACAGCCCCTTTTGTCTGTATCGCCTGCTGTGTCATACCGTCTCCTCCCGGTTATGTGTCCCGACCTTCAGCCTGTCAGTTTTTCCTCGAAAACCGGCATCTGGCCGCGTTTTTCCAGCTCCTCCCGGATCATTTTCTTGGTGATCTTGCCATAGGCGGATTTCGGCATGGCCTCCCAGAACACAACGGTTTTCGGCAGCTTGTAGCGGGCCATCTTGCCATCGAGATATGCCTTGAGGTCGATGCCGGCGATATCTGCGCCTTCGCGCGCCACGCACACCGCCACGCCCACTTCGCCCCACACCGCATCAGGCACTCCCAGAACGGCGGTCTCGCTGATATCCGGGTGCATGAGGATTTTCTCCTCGATCTCCCGCGGGTAGATGTTCGAGCCGCCGGAGATATACATGTCGGAGGCGCGCCCGGTGATGTAAACGAAGCCGTTTTCATCGCGGTGGCCCAGATCGCCGGTGCGGAACCAGCCATTGCGGAAGGCTTTGGCATTGGCCTCAGGGTTATCGTAATAGCCCACAAAAACGGCGGGACCGATAACGCAGATCTCGCCGGTTTCGCCGGCTGCCAGTTCCTCACCCGCATCGTTCTGGATCTGCACTTCCATGCCGGTACGATCAAATCCGCAGCTGCCGATCCGCGCTTCCGGGCCATCTTCGGCGCTGTGGAAGGAAGGAGGCAGCACGGTGATATTGCCGGTGACTTCGCCAAGGCCGAAATATTGCACCAGCACCGGGCCGAGCTTTGTCAGCGCCCGTTTCTGATCGGCGCGATACATCGGCGCGCCGGCATAGATGACGTAGCGCAGCGATGAATGATCGAAACGATCCACGGATGGGTCTTCGATCAGCATTTTCAGAATGGTGGGTACGGTAAAGGCATTTGTGACACGCCATTTCTCGATCAGCGCCCACACAGCGGGGACATCCAGTTTTTCAGCAGCCGGGAGCACCGTTTTTGCCCCATGCGCCACCTGCACGAGCTGGTGAATGCCCGCGCCATGCGAAAGCGGCGCAACGACAATCGAGGCGTCGCCTCTTCCGGTGCCGGGCATCAGATCGCAGAGATGGTTGGTGATGACAAATGCCATCTGACCATGGGTCAGCACCGCAGCCTTGGGCCGACCTGTCGTGCCTGATGTGAAGAAGAACCAGCAGGGATCATCCCGATCGACAGCCTGGCTTTTCACCTTCTGACCCATATGACGGGCCACGATGGCATCGTAATCGTCGCCGAACTCGGCCGCGCCGATGGCAATGGTGAAATCGATATCTGTTGCCTCACGGCTGGCCCTGGCGTGGTCGGGAAAAGCGCTGGCGCAAATCATGCCGCGCGCGCCGCTGGCTTTTGCCAGATAGGCAACTTCATCAGGCGACTGGCGGTAATTGGTCGGCACCCACACCGCGCCTACGCGGAAGCAGGCGAACATCGATTCAAACATCTGGTTGTTGTTGGACGACTGCACCAGAATGCGGTCACCCTTTTTCACACCGAATTCGGTCCCCAGCGCATGTGCCATGGCATCGACACGGGCGTCCATTTCCGCCCAGCTCCAGGTTTTTTCGCCCCAGACGAAACCGATATCGGCAGGGTTGCGGCGCGCTGCCTGGGTCAGGAAATGCGATAGATTCATAACCCGTGTGGTGGAAGGTGCCACACCACCCGGAGGATGCCGCGCGGAGCTTTGTGGTGTCATTTCACGCGCTCCATGATCGAGACATAGTTGGCAACCGCAGTGCCCCCCATGTTGAAGACACCGGCCAGCGAGGCGTTGGGGATCTGCATGTCTCCGGCCTCGCCCATCAACTGCATTGCGGCCATGACATGCATCGAGACCCCTGTGGCCCCGACGGGGTGGCCCTTTGCCTTAAGCCCGCCCGAGGGATTGATCGGCAAGCGCCCTGTTTTCAGCGCCGTACCTTCGCGCACCACCCGATGGCCTTCACCGGGCTTTGCCAGCCCCATGGCCTCATATTCAATGAGTTCGGCAATGGTGAAGCAGTCATGGGTCTCAACCAAAGAGAGATCGTCGAGCGTCGCGCCCGCAAGTTCCAGCGAACCCGCCCAGGCGCGGCGCGCGCCTTCAAACGCCAGCGGATCACGGCGGCTCAGCGCCAGAATGTCATTGACATGCTTGCGGCCCCGGAAGCCGATGGCGCGGTTCAGCGTTGCCGCAGTTTCCTCATCGGCCAGAATGATGGCGGCAGCGCCGTCGGAAATCAGCGAGCAATCGGTGCGGCGCAGGGGGCCGGCGACATAGGGGTTTTTCTCCGATACGGTATTACAGAAATCGAAGCCGAAATCCTTGCGCATATGCGCGTATGGATTGACCGCGCCATTGGCATGGTTCTTGGCGGCAATCATCGCAAGCTCTTCGGAGCGATCGCCGTAACGCTGGAAATAGGCCTGCGCGATGCGCCCGAACTGACCGGCAAAGCCGCCGGCAATATCGGCTTCCTCCGCGCGGTAACAGGCGGAAAGCAGGATTTCGCCGACTTCCGCAGTGGGAAGCGCCGTCATTTTTTCGGCACCGACAACGAGCGCAATGCGCCCACGCCCGGCCTCGATGAAGTCCATTGCGCTGTAAAGGGCAGCCGATCCCGTCGAGCAGGCATTTTCGAAACGGACTGCGGGCGTATAGGCCAGGCGCTCATCACCCATGGCCACCAGCGCGCCCTGAAAATCCTGTTTCGAGAAACCGTTATTCATCACGCCAACGAAAATGCCGTCGATATCGCCGACATCGACGCCCGCATGTTCGATGGCGGGCGCCACGACGGAAGCCATCAGTTGTTCGGTATTTTCAAGGGCCGATTTGCCAAAAGGCGAATGCGCCCAGCCGACGATCTGTGCTTTGCTCATCTGCTCGTTCTCCTTGCCTGTCGCTTCGTTTCACCATCGCCGCGCGTACGGGCGCGGCTTGCCATCATTTCCGCAATGCGTGTTTCGATGCGCGCCACTTCTTCGCGCAGCAGTGCCGCAAGTTCCGGCTGCCTTTCCGGCCGCATGCGGCTATCGACAGCGGCTATGCTCAGCGCACCCGCCACCGCGCCATCCGGTGCGCGAATGGCAACGCCGATACCCCAGGAATTTGAGAGGATGAGGCCCGGATTGAGCGAATAGCCATTGGTCCTGGTCAATTCGACATCGCGGCGTAGCCCATCAAGGGTGATACCGGGATAGCTTGCGGCAATCAGCCCGCTATTGGCGGCAATGACACTTTCCACTTCCGCGTCCGGCAAGGCGGCAAGCATGGCAAGTGATCCAGCGCCGATGCCCAGGGGATGCTCAAAGCCAGCCTGAAGCGCATGGGTGCGCACCGGCCAGGTGCCTTCTTCGCGATAGAGGCAGAGCGCAAATGTATCACGACGGACCGAGAGGAAGCTCGAATCCTCCGTGCGGCGGGAAATGCGGGTGAGCCCGTCCTGTGCCATTTGCAGCAATCCGAAACGGCGCGACGACAGGCTGCCCAGCACATAGGCTTCTTCGCCCAGATAATAACGCCTTGTTTCCTCGTCCTGCTCCAGCAGTCCCGCGCGGATCAGCGCCAGCAGCAGACGACGGGCAGTTGGCTTGTTCAGCCCGCTTTCGGTAACGATGACCGACAGCGCCACGCCGCGTTCCGCATGCCGCCCCACCATGGAGAGCAGCGTCAGCGCCCGGTCTACCGCGCGTGCACCTGTCAGATCGCTTTCTGCGGGGATCGAAGTTGCCATATCAGGAAAACGCCCCCACCGCACAGCTTTGCCCGCCATCGACCGGCAGGCAGACGCCGGTTATGAACTTCGCCTCATCTGAAGCCAGAAAGACGGCGGCCCGTGCAATGTCGAAGGCATCGCCCATGCGACCAATCGGCACCGCTGCATTGCGCGCCGCCACCATCTCCTCGACCGACGAATATTGGCTGCTGATCTGCTTGTAGATCAGCGGCGTGTCGATCATGCCCGGCAGAATGCAGTTGGCGCGAATGCCCTGACGGGCATATTGCATGGCCAGCGCCACGGTCGCCTGATTTACGGCTGCTTTCATCGCGTAATAGGCAAAATAAGGATATCCGGTCCACCGGATCGAGGCGAGGGAAGAGATGTTGACGATGGCTCCGCCGCCCTGCGCCAGCATCACCGGCAGCACCGCCTTGGTGGCGCGATAGACAGAGCCGATATTGAGATCGACCGAGGCACGGAAGCGTTCCTCATCCAGCTCAACCGGCCCGCCCATATGGGTCACCCCGACATTATTGTGCAGAATATCGATGCCGCCAAAAGCGTCGCAGGTGCGGACGACGGCTGATGATACGGAATCGAGCCTGGTGACGTCGGCAGCAATCGCAATCGCATCGAAACCTTCGTCGCGAATGATCTGCGCCGTTTCTTCAGCCGCGTCAGCGGAAAGGTCGATACAGGCGACACGTGCGCCTTCGCGGGCGAACTGCACGGCCGCAGCCTTGCCATTACCGAAACCCGGACCCGATGATCCGGCACCAAAAACGATGGCGCGTTTTCCCGTCAGGCGACCTGTCAAAACAGTCTCCATTACAATCGTCAAAAATAGTCGGGTCGGCCCCGCCAAAGACGGGGCCAGTTACTCGGCGGACCGATCAGGTCAGGCTGGCGCCAACGGCCTTTTCGAGAATAGCCCAGGCTTCATCGCCATATTTGCCCTTCCACTCGGAATAGAAACCGGCGTCCTTGAGCGCTGCGCGGAAGAGTGCGGCATCGGTGTCGTTGAAGGTCATGCCCTTGCCAATCAGATCTTCCTTCACCGAGGCATTGAGCTTTGCCACGTCGGCCCGCTCATCCTTGCCCGCCTGATTGAGGTTTTTGGCAACGATGGTGCGCAGATCATCCGGCAGACGCTCCCAGGCGCGCTTATTGGCCAGGAACCAGAAGCCATCCCACATGTGGTTGGTGACCGAGCAGAATTTCTGCACTTCGAACAGCTTGGCAGTGGAAATGATCGCCAGCGGATTTTCCTGGCCATCGACTACGCCGGTCTGCAAGGCGGTGTAGACTTCAGCGAAATTGATTGAGGCGGGTGCCGACTTGAAGGCCTTGAACATCGAGGTCCAGAGCGGGCTGACCGGCACGCGGATCTTGAAGCTTTCGAGATCGGCAGGCGTGGCAATCGGCTTGGATGAGCTGGTGATCTGGCGGAAGCCGTTATCCCAGATGGTATCCATGGCAACGAGGTTCTGCTTGGCAATTTCGCCACGCACATATTTGCCGAGATCGCCATCCATGGCTGCCCAGACCGAGTCGTAATTCGGGAAAGCGAAGCCGATGCCGCTGATGGACGCATTTGGCACCAGCGTCGACAGGATCAGCGGCGAAAGTGTGAAGAATTCAACGCCGCCCGAACGCACCTGGCTCAGCATGTCGGTATCGGCACCCAACTGGCTGCTGGGGAAAATCTTGATATTCACACGCCCGTCGGTTTCTTTCTCGATACGGTCGGCCGCTTCCTTGGCGCGGATGTTCATGGGGTGCGCGGCGGGCAGGTTGTTGGCGTATTTATAGCTGAATTCAGCGGCGCGGGCGCGCGATACGAAAGCGGTGGCAAGAACGGCAGAACCGGCTCCGGCCAGCATGGTACGTCTGTTGATAATCATTGCTTTCTCCTCCCAAGTAAAAGCATTTTTCGTTAGTCGGCATGGCGAGCGGACCCGCCATGGTATCAGAGCAGAATTGTCGACAGGCTCGGAATCCCGGCAATCAGCAGCAGGCCGATGACCATGGCTGCGAGATAGGGCCAGATAGCGCCCATGGCTTCATCGGGCGAGACATTGCCGATCTTGCAGGCGATGTAGAAGCCGATGCCGATAGGCGGCGCCATCAGGCCGATATTCATGGCGACCACTACGACCATCGAATAATGGATGTCGTTGATGCCAAGCGTGCGGGCAATGGGGAACATGATCGGCGCCAGCAGAACAATCGCCGGCAGACCTTCCAGCACGCAGCCGAGGATCATAAAGATCAGGATCGACACGACCATATAGGTCATCCATCCGCCCGGCAGATCGGTGATCATCGCGGTCAGCTCGAAGGCGAAACCGCTCTGCGTCAGTCCCCAGGCCATGGCAGAGGCACAACCGAGGATCAGCAGAATTGCGCCGGAAAGGGCGGCCGTCTCCACCAGCATGGAGTAGAGTTTTTTCAGGCTGATGCCGCCATAAAGCACGGCTCCGACAATCATCGCATAGAGTACGGCAATGGTGGAAACTTCGGTAGCCGTTGCCACGCCCCCGCCCACTAGGCTGCGGATCAGGAAAGGCAGAACAAGTGCTGGCGCTGCAACCAGCGCTGCCTTGCCCACCAGCGGCCATGGGGTGCGCTTCGCCCCTTCCATATTTTCACCGCGCGCTTTCCAGCGGGCCAGCACGGCCAGCACCAGCAGTAGCACCATGGCAATCATGAAGCCGGAGGTAAACAGCCCGGCAATCGATACGCCGGCGGCAGAGCCAAGCACGATGAGCACGATGGACGGCGGAACTGTATCGGCCATGGCAGCACCGGTGGCCAGAAGCGCAATCATTTCCTTGGGCTTGTGGCCACGGCGCTTCATTTCCGGAAACAGCGCCGGTGCGACCGTTGCCATATCCGAGACCTTGGAGCCGGAGATGCCCGACACCAGAAACAGCGAGCCGAGCAGGACATAGGACATGCCCGCGCGAATGTGACCAAACATCGAGGACAGGAGTTCGACAATCGCCTTGCCCATGCCCGTGGCATCGAGCACGCAGCCCAGCAGCACGAAGATCGGCACCGACAGCAGAATGATGCCTGACATGCCCTCATCCATACGCCCGACCATGACGATCATCGGAACCCAGGTGGTGAAGGTGAGATAGGACAGTGTTCCAAGGCCGAAACAGAAGGCAATCGGCACGCCCAGCGCCAGAAACACCGCAACGAACAGGCCGAGAAAGATCGCCAGATTGAAGTTGCCCAGGGTTTCCAGCGTCGGTGACGCCAGAAACAGGAGGCCGGCGACGGCCGCAACGGTAACAACGGCGACGACGATATCCCGCGCTCTTTCCCTGCGGAAAAGATTGTTGATGACCAGCAGCAGCATCAGACAGGCGCCGAATGGCAGCGCGGCCGCGCGGAAGGTCATGGGAATATTCAGCGCCGCCGACGTGACGACCCATTCCTCAATGGCATATTCGATGGCGGGCTTGATGATGGCGCCCAGAAATGTCGCCACCAGCACCAGCGCCAGCGAATTGATATAACCGAGGAAACGCTGCGGAAACATGTTGAGAAACAGCGTCAGACGCAGGTGTTCGCTGCGATCAATGGCAATGGCCGCGCCCAGCATGGCAAACCACAGGAAACTCATCGACGCCGCTTCGTCGATCCAGACGATAGGCAGATGCAGGGCATAACGTGATGTCACGCCCAGCAGAAGCAGGCCGATCATCACCGCCAACAACACGGCTGCCACGGCCTCGACGGGTCGCATGAACCGCGAACCTGTTACCGGCCCCGTGTGCAGCAGCTCGCCATCAAGTACAAATACGTCGTCATTCGCGTTTGCGGTCATGGTCATTGGGGCCTCCTCTCCCGCAGAACAACCTTCGCAATGGCCAGCAAAACAGTATGTCCACGCCCGCGCCACGGTCGTGGTCGCCGCATCAGGATATATCTGCCATTGCCAGACCGGCCAGACCCCTCCACAAGTCTGGAACTATCGGTATATTGCCTCCACAATATGGACCATTACAAAATCATATATTCGGGATACACAGGAAAATTGACAAAATCAACTGTAATAAGGCGGTATTACGAAGTTTAAGTTGCTCGTTTATAGGTCCATATAGTGGATCGTATATGATAGCACCCGCAAACCACCGACGATGGCGACGCGGCAAGGGGCCACCAAACTCGGAGCCGCTCCCTGTAGGGAGGTATTGCGTATGCCTCTACAGGCGATCGCTTAACCGCATCGGCGGCTATAATGGCTGTTGTCCTGGGCTGGTGGTTCAATATATTCAGGGGCCGGATCTTCACTTAAACCTGCGGGCACATGGAAACTTCGCTTTATTTGCCGGTCAAAGGCTTTCTTGAGAAGGCGGGCTATACCGTCAAAGGCGAAGTTGGCAGTTGCGACCTCGTCGGCTTGAGCGATGGCGATCCACCTGTGGTCGTGATCTGTGAGCTGAAGCTGAGCTTCAATCTTGAGCTCATTTTGCAGGCCGTCGATCGCGCAGCTATCGCAGACGAGGTCTGGATCGCGGCTCGAGTCTCAGCCAGGGGCAAAGGCCGCGAGACTGACAAACGTTATCGCGATCTCTGCCGCAGGCTCGGGATCGGTATGCTCGGCATTTCCGATGCTGGCGACGTCAGCATTATCGTCAGTTCCGTATCACCGATGCCGCGAACCAATCCAAAACGGCGTACGAGGCTGGTACGTGAACACCAGAGGCGACACGGCGATCCGACGGCTGGTGGGAGCACGCGCACGCCGATCATGACCGCGTACCGCCAGCAGGCGCTCGGCTGCGCTTTGGCGCTGGCATCAGGGCCGATGCGCGTGCGTCAAATCAGATCCAGCGTACCGGATGCCGGAAAGATTTTGCTTGCGAACGTCTATGGCTGGTTTGAGCGTCTCGATAGAGGGGTTTATGGCTTGACCGACGCCGGACGGGAAGCAATGCAGCGATGGCCGCAGCAGGACTTCCCCCAATTTCTACAAGTGTAAACCGGCAGGGGTCTTCGGTCACTGAGTTTTCCAGGTCTCAAGCAACATCCCGACGAACTTTTCAGCAGCTGGAGACAGAGCGCTGCTTCGCCTTTGCACGATACCGATCGTTCGGGAGACCACAGGATTTACGATCGGCCGTGAGACGAGGAACGGGTGATCGTCCTGCGGGGTTGCCAATCGCGGCAAGACGGAAATCCCAAGACCCGCCTCCACGAGGCCGAGCGAGGTATTGAGATGGGTCACCTCATAAAACCAGTTCAGCTTTAGATTGTGACGCGCGAGCGCCCCATCGAGAAGCGTCCTGTTGCCGCTGGAACGGTCGACGACAACCAAGGGGTAGGGCTCCAATTGATCCCACTGGATCGTTTCGAAAGCCGCCAAAGGATGATCTTTCCGCATCGCCAGCACAAATGGGTCATCGATGAGCGGCTCGAACGCCAGGTCGGGATCAGAGTTGCCCATCAGGTTTATGCCGAATTCCACCTCGCCTCTCGCAACCGCTTGCAGGCCCTCGTTTGCCGTGAGGTCTCTGATACGTAGCCGGATATGCGGATATTGCTTGCCAAAGGTTTTGATCACGGTGGGAAGGAAATAAAACGCCGCGGTGGGAACGCATGCCATCGTAATGAGACCGCGTCGTTGCGCGCCGTCCTTCATCGCAAAAAGCGAGCCGTCGAACTCCTCCAGCATGCGCCGGACGAGCGGCATGACCTCCTGACCCATAGCGGTCGGCGCGACATGGCGGGTGGTCCTCTCCAGAAGCGGCGCGCCAATGGCCTGTTCCAGTTTCTGAATGCGCCGGGTAAGCGCCGGCTGCGAAATATGGAGCGTTTCCGCGGCCCTGTGAAAACTCTCCAGCTCAACCACCGCTTGAAAAGCCCGCAAATCCAGAATTTCGCAATTGATGCTCATATCGCAATAATACCTCCGAACATTGCATTTAACAGATTAGCTTCTTTTGCGCATATTGCAACAACAAGGCGGATTGATCCACCAAATGCAAGATTGAGGCAGCCAATGAACGATCTATTGAAGATACCCTGTGTGCTGATGCGCGGCGGAACGTCTCGTGGACCGTTCTTTCTCGCATCCGATCTTCCGAGCGATCGAGCACAGCGAGATGCCGCACTTTTGTCCATCATGGGGTCCGGCCATCCGCTTCAGATCGACGGTATAGGAGGGGGCAATCCGGTCACCTCGAAAGTCGCGATCATCGGGCCTTCCACGGTCGAAGGTGCTGACATCGACTATCTATTCGCCCAAGTTCGCACCGACCGGCAGTATGTCGACTATTCGCCCAACTGCGGAAATATGCTGGCCGCAGTTGGCCCCTTCGCGATCGAGGCGGGACTTGTCGAGGCCCATGGGAACGATACCGTGGTTCGCATCCACAACGTGAACACCGGGAAATTGATCGAAGCGAAAGTGCCGACGCGGGGTCGCGAGGTGATTTATCTTGGAGACGCATCCATCGATGGCGTTCCGGGTCTTGCTGCCCCGATCGCCCTGACTTTCGTGGATGCCGCAGGGGCGAAAACCGGAAAACTGCTGCCCACGGGAAACCCCGTCGACACGATTGAGGGAGTAGACGTGACAGCCATAGATTGCGCTATTCCGATGGTTCTTATGCGGGCGACGGATCTCGGCGTCACGGGATATGAGGATCCGCAGGTGCTGACTGCCAATAGTGATCTCATTGAACGGATGACCCACATACGTATTCAGGCAGGCAGACTGATGGGGATGGGGGATGTGTCGGATATGGTCATACCAAAACCCGTGCTCATAGCGCCGGCCCGCAAAGGTGGCACGCTGTCCGTCCGATACTTCATGCCCAATGAGTGCCATCCCGCACTGGCGACGACGGGCGCTGTCGGAATAGCAACCGCGGCGGTGACGGAAAACTCCGTCGCATTCGACCAGGCGGGACGTCGTTCTATACCGACCAAGATCTCCATCGAGCATCCTGCCGGTCGGCTCGACGTGCAGCTGGAGGTGCGGGACGGAGCGATAACAGCGGGGCTTGTGAGAACGGCACGCAGACTTTTCGAAGGTTTTGCCTTCGCAAAACCAACTGCTGCGATTGAAGACGCAGCTTAGACAAAGCCATAGTGGCTCAAAACATAGTGAAACTGGGAGGAGACCCTCATGCGTAAATACTTGCTTGCAACAGCGGCGCTCTGTGCGCTGGCCGCATCGGCGAATGCAGAATCCGTAAGAATGAGTGTTGGTTCGTATAACCTCAACAACCTGCCTTTTCCCGTGGCGGCAAGCCTCGGCTTCTACAAGGACGAGGGTCTTGACGTGACGACGGAGAACTTCGCCCAAGGCGGGTCGAAAGTTCTGCAGGCGCTTGTCGCAGGATCGACGGATGTAGCCGTTGGTTTCTACGACCACACGATCCAGATGCAGTCCCAGAACAAGCACGTTGTCGGCTTCGTTCAGCTTGCCCGCAATTCCGGGCTGGTTCTTGCCGGAAAGAACGACACGGATTTCGATCCGGCAAAACCCGAAACCATCAAGGGTAAAAATGTCGGTATCACGTCTCCGGGTTCATCGTCCGATTTCTTCATTCGTTATTACATGAAGCAGCACAATCTGAGCGACAATGACATTTCCATCATCGGGGTCGGCTCGGGCGCTGCGGCTGTTGCCGCCTTGCAGCAGGGCAAGGTCGATCTGCTGGTAAATTATGACCCGGCTGCAACGATCGTGGTTGAGCGCGGCTTGGGCAAGATCTTGATCGATGCACGCAGCGACCAGGGCGCCAAGGATGTGTATGGCGGCATCTACCCGACCTCCGTTCTGTATGCGACCCAGGAATATATCGATGCTCATCCTGAGGTGATTCAGAAGGTCACCAACGCGACCGTGAAGGCGCTGCGCTGGATGAAGGAGCATTCGGCGGAGGAAATTGTCGAGAAGCTTCCCGACGACTTCGTGTCCGGTGACAAGCATACCTACATCAAGGCTGTCGAGGCAGCCAAGGCGATCTTCTCCGAAGACGGAAAGTTCGAACCTGCCGATCTGGAAACGCCATTGGCGGTGCTGAAAAGCTTCAACGAAGCGGTCGCAAAGGCGACGATCGACCTCAACACGACCTACACTAACAAGTTCGTCGAGGCTGTGGCTTTGACGGGCGTAAACTGAGGACTTCCAATGTCATCACCCGTTAGAAAGTTAGAGCCCGTGGCCGACGTCAAACCGCAGCCGATGGTGGCAATCGAGAACGTAACAATGGCCTTTGGTGCGTTCGTCGCTGTCGAGGATGTGAACCTTAAAGTCGGCGATGGCGAGTTCCTCTCAATCGTCGGTCCCACCGGATGTGGAAAATCGACCATCCTCAACGCCATTGCGGGGTTGCTGAAGCCGGCGCAGGGAAAGGTCTCCATCGACGGCTCGGACGTCCAGGGCGTGCAGAACAACATCGGATATCTTTTCCAGCAGGACGCGTTGCTTCCCTGGAAGACCGCGTATCAGAATGTCGAGCTTGGCCTGATGTTTCGAGGCGTACCCGAGAGTGAGCGACGCGCCAAAGTTCTGGCCTGGCTGGTAAAGGTCGGATTGAAAGGGTTCGAAGAACGCTTTCCGCATCAGCTCTCGGGCGGACAACGCAAACGCGTTCAGATGGCGCAAGCGCTTATTACCGAGCCGAAGGTGATCCTGATGGACGAGCCCTTCTCCGCGCTCGATATCCACACCCGCCACCTGATGCAGAACGAGCTGCTGCGGCTGTGGCAGGAGGACCGTCGTGCGGTGGTGATGATTACCCACGATCTCGAAGAGGCGATTGCGCTCGGAGACCGGGTTGTCGTCCTTGCCGCCGGCCCCAAGAGCCGCGTTATCGAAAGCTTCCCGGTTGATCTGGAGCGGCCTCGCAACGTGGCTGAAATCAAACTCGATCCGAAATTCATGACCCTGTATCGCGATATATGGGCATCCCTGCGCGGCGAAGTGGAGAAAAGCTATGCAAGCCGTTAATGTTCGCATCATTCAGGTCGGGCTTCTGGTCGTGCTCCTGGGTGGATGGCAACTCGGAGTGAGCTCGGGAGCAATCGATCGCTTCTTCTTCCCGGCGCCTTTCGATATCGTCAAACAGGTCATCACCTGGGTTGCCGATGCCGGCTTTTACAAACATGTCGGCATCACCTTGACCGAAACGGTTCTTGGTTATCTCATCGGCACTGGGCTTGGCGTCGGCGCCGGTGTCTGGCTGGGTCTCAGCCCCTTTGTGGCCCGCGTGCTGGATCCGTTCATCAAGGCCGTGAACGCCATTCCGCGTGTCGTTCTGGCTCCCATTTTCGTCCTTTGGCTGGGGCTTGGCCTCTGGTCCAAGGTCGCACTTGCGGTCACGCTCGTCTTCTTCATCACTTTCTTCAACGCCATGCAGGGCGTGCGCGAAGTAAACCCGGTCGTGCTTTCCAACACGCGCATTCTTGGCGCAAAGCGCTCGGATCTGCTGCGTCATGTGTATTTTCCGGCGGCTGCGAGCTGGATCCTGTCGTCGCTGCGCACATCCGTCGGATTTGCGGTCGTAGGCGCCATCATCGGGGAATATCTCGGAGCTTCCGCGGGCCTCGGTTACCTGATCGCCCGTTCCGAAGGGAATTTCGATGCGGTAGGCGTTTTCGCCGGGATCATCATTCTCGCGGTATTTGTTCTCGTCATCGATCTCATTCTCGATATCGTGGAGAAAAGACTGATCACATGGAGGCCGAATGCGGGCGAGGAGCGGCCTGCATAGGATTTCCTGCAATCTCACATCAAACGGGGGCGGCCAATCGGTCGCCCCCGTTTGCATGAAATGATCAGGCGTCGTCTCGCGACAACTCCCCAGGCCGCAGGGTCAATTCCACCGCGAAGGATGGAAAATGCGGGATGTTTCAAATCTATCGGCCGCTATCCTTGTCCATCGCACTCGTTTGCGTTATCCATTCATACAATAATTCAAGGATTATTGAACTATGGATGAGCGCCAGGCCCTTTCATCATTCGCCGCCCTTTCTCAGGAGACTCGCCTCGCCATCGTTCGAGCCTTGGTCGTAGCCGGGCCCGAGGGGTTGGCCGCCGGCATCATTGCCGAGCGGATGGGCGTCTCGGCGACGAACGTGTCTTTCCATCTCAAGGAACTGGAGCGTTCGGGCCTCATCTCCCAAAGACGCATGTCGCGCTCGATTCTGTATAGCGCCAGCTACGAAACATTGGCCGAGCTCATAAAATTCCTGATGGAAGACTGCTGTGCCGGCCATCCGGCAATCCGCGAAAATGTCGAGCGGAGCGATGGATGTTCCAGTCCGGCAGGTGCTTTGACCGATGGGGACAATATCGTTGCATAATTCGAAAATGCCTGCGGGCATCGTCTCCGCACTCGGCCTCACACAGATCATCGGCTACGGCACCCTCTATTACAGCTTCAGCATTCTTGCTCCCGGCATGGCGAAGGATCTCGGCCTGACATTGGCCGAGGTATTTGGCATCTTCTCGGCGGCCCTGTTCATCGGCGGCCTGTCGGCAACCTACATCGGCAGGCAGATGGATCGGTTGGGAGCCGCCACGGTGATGACGATCGGCTCGGTCCTCGCTTCCCTGACGCTGGTGCTCTGCGCCTGGTCGCCGTCGGTTGCAATCTTCGCCGTTGCCGTCATCCTGCTCGAGATATCGTCCGGAATGGTGCAATATCAGGCGGCATTCGCATCGCTGGTCGAAAGCGATCCCCGAACGGCGTCCCGCAGCATCACCTACCTGACCCTGATCGCTGGTTTCGCCTCGACAATCTTCTGGCCGATCTCGGCTGCGCTTACCGGATATCTGTCGTGGCGCGAGATCTATCTTGTCTTCGCGGGGCTGAACCTTTTTCTCTGCATGCCGCTCCACTACTGGATCATGCGCGTCGGGAAAACAGGGGCGGACGCGGATTCCACGATCCGAACGCGTGAGACGGTGATCGGCACGCTTCCTGTCCATGCGCGCCGGCGCGGCATGATCCTCGTGTCGTTTGCCTTCGCCATGCTGGGCTTTTCTCTTTCGGCCATGCTTGCACATATGGTGCCGATGCTCGGGTCGATCGGGCTCGGCGCTGCTGCGGTCGTGATCGGGTCGCTCTTCGGCCCAGCCCAGGTGTTAAGCCGACTAATCAATATGGTGTTTGGTAAAAGCCTGTCGCCGCCGGCACTTGCCGTCCTTTCCGCGATCTTGATCGTCGTCGGCGTGTTGGTCCTGCTGATAGCAGGCAACTGGTTGCCGGGAGCGGTTGCCTTCGCGATCTGCCTGGGGCTCGGATCCGGCATCAACAGTATCGCGCAGGGAAGCCTGCCGCTCCACCTGTTCGGATCGGATGGCTATGGTGCGATCACGGGCAAGATGGCCGCTGCTCGACTGGCGGTGGGCGCCGGAGCGCCGTTCGTCTTTGCCGCGACGATGGAGAATTTCGGCATCAGCTTCGCGCTCGCTGCGAACGCCTGTCTCGGGGTAATCGGTATCGCGGCATTTGTTGCGGTGGCGGCATCCTCACGGCAACCCGCCACCGCGACGGCATGATCCGTCAGATCGACTTCAACGAGACCCGCTTCTCAAGCTCGGCCGCCTCTTCTTTCCGCTCACTGTATCGGTCGGTCAGATATGACGAGGCATCGCGCGTGAGGATGGTGAATTTCACCAGCTCTTCGCAAACGTCCACGACCCGGTCGTAATAGGACGACGGCTTCATTCGACCATCCGCATCGAACTCCTGAAACGCTTTCGCGACCGAGGACTGATTGGGGATGGTGATCATCCGCATCCAGCGGCCGAGGATGCGCATCTGGTTCACGGCATTGAAGGACTGGCTTCCGCCGGAGACTTCCATGACCGCAAGGGCCTTTCCCTGCGTCGGGCGCACGGAGCCGACCGAAAGCGGTATCCAGTCGATCTGCGACTTCATGACGCCCGTCATCGCCCCGTGGCGTTCCGGGCTTACCCAGACCTGCCCTTCCGACCATTGGGAAAGGTCGCGCAGTTCCTGCACCTTCGGATGACTGACAGGTGCTTCGTCCGGAAGCGGCATCCCCCTGGGATCGAATATTCGAACATCGCATCCGAGCCGTTCGAGCAGCCGCCCCGTTTCGAACGCAAGCAGACGGCTGTAGGACACCTCTCGCAGCGAGCCGTAGAGGATCAGGATGCGGGGCTTGTGCGTCGAGAATGCCGGGGGGAGAGCGTCGAGATCAATCGCGTGCAGATGCTGGCCCTTGAGCGCGGGAAAGGTGTCAGGCAATGCGCTTTCCTTCCTGATCCAGGACCTGCTCGCCGTCCTCTTTGGAAAATGGCCCTTTGAAGGTAACGGGCAGGATATCGAGCACGGCCTCGGAAGGTCGGGCAAGCCTGGTGCCGAGCGGTGTCACGACAAAGGGGCGATTGATGAGGATCGGCGTGCCGATCATGGCGTCGAGCAACTGTTCGTCGGCCATGTCCGGCTTGTCGAGACCGAGTTCGGCATAGGGCGTGCCTTTCTCGCGGATGGCCTCCCGAACGGTCAGGCCGGCATCCGAAATCATCTTCGCCAGTTGTTCGTGTGTCGGTGGCTCCTGCAGATACTCGATCACGGTCGGCTCTATCCCGGCGGCACGGATCAACGCCAGCGTGTTGCGGGACGTCCCGCAGGACGGGTTATGATAGATGGTGATGTCCATGCTCATTGCCTTTCGGTGATTGTCGCTCGGGAAACGGCCGGGGCGGCCTCATACCAATCCTTCGAGCGGTTGACGATCCAGACGACCGAGAGCATGACCGGAACCTCGATGAGGACACCGACAACGGTTGCCAGTGCCGCGCCTGACTGAAAGCCGAACAGGCTGATGGCGGCCGCGACTGCCAGTTCGAAGAAGTTGCTGGCGCCGATCAAGGCGGAAGGACCGGCAACACAATGCCGTTCGCCCGCCGCGCGGTTCAGAAGATAGGCGAGCCCGGAATTCAGGTAGACCTGGATCAGGATCGGGATGGCGAGCAAGCCGATCACGGTCGGCTGGGCAATGATCTGCTCGCCCTGAAAGGCGAAGAGAAGAACCAGCGTTGCAAGCAGCGCCACCAGCGAAACCGGCTGCAGTCTTGCAAGAACACGATCCAGCGCCCCCGACGTTCCGTCAGCCATCAACCGTTGCCGGATAAGCTGCGCCAGGATGACGGGCACGGCGATATAAAGGGCAACGGAGAGAATAAGCGTGTCCCATGGAACGGTGATCGCCGACAGGCCAAGTAGCAGGCCGACGATCGGAGCGAAGGCGGCGACCATGATCGCGTCGTTGAGCGCGACCTGCGAGAGCGTGAACAATGGCTCGCCGCGTGTCAGGTTGCTCCAGACGAAGACCATGGCCGTGCAGGGCGCTGCGGCGAGGATGATCAGTCCGGCGATGTAGGAGTCGATCTGGTCGGCGGGAAGATAGGGGCGAAACAGCCAGCCGATAAACAGCCAACCCAGCAGCGCCATCGAAAACGGCTTGACGGCCCAGTTGATGAACAGCGTGACGCCGATACCGCGCCAGTAGCTGCCGACCTGCGCGAGAGAGCGGAAATCGATCTTCAGCAACATTGGAATGATCATCAGCCAGATAAGGACAGCGACCGGAATATTCACTCTGGCGATCTCTGCTGCGCCAATGAGCTGGAAGAACCCGGGCATCAGATGGCCAAGGGCGACACCGGCAATGATGCACAGAAACACCCAGACGGTCAGATAACGTTCGAACATGGACATCAGGCAATGTTTCCCTGCGGCGTACAGCACGGCGTCAGCTCGGCGATCAGTGGCGCGCAAAGCTCTGCCGATCCACCGCAGCAATCCTTCAGAAGAAACAACGTCATGTCGCGAAGCTGTTCTATCTCGGCGCGATAGATGATGATCCTGCTCTGGCGCTGTGAAGATACGAGGCCGGCGCGGGAGAGAATATTCAGATGGGCGGACAGGGTGTTTTGCGGCACCACCAGTGCACGCGCAATGTCGCCGGCGGGCAGACCTCCCGGTGCGTGCCGCACGAGCAGCCGGAAAGTTTCGAGACGGGTCGGCTGCGCGAGCGCCGCCAAAGCGAGAATAGCCTGTTCTTGTTCCATATATCCAGATTAATGGAAATATTGAGAGAGTCAACATATTCGTTCGCGTAGCGGTGGTATCGTCCACGGCGCGGGGGCGGCTTACGGTGGGGTCTGGCTCTCAAAAAGCGGAGTGGCCGTGCCGGCCTGGGCGATCAAGCTGGCCTGCGTGCAATGAGCCGGGATCGGATCGTCCGGCCCGATAAAATACACCTCCGGATGGAGATGCAGCCGCGCCTGCAAACGCTCCAGCAGCCGCCTGCAGGCGGAGGCCTGCAAATCTTCCTCTCCGGTCAGCCTGCCGACCAGACGCATGAACCAGCTGTCATAGGCCGCAACATAGAGGAACCATCGCGGCGGGGTTAGTGCATCAGGCAGCGTGTCCCGGCAAAGCCAGATGGCGCGCGCATGCTGGAAGAGCGGTTGAAGGGTGGTGTGCAACAAGGCGAGTTCGGACGCATCCATCCCATGGGGATGCAGACCCTCGAATATCAGCTGCCCCACATCTTCGCTCGCCCATAACCGGTCGGCAGCCTGCCGATGGTGCTCTGCCGCCGTCTTGTCTCGCGCCCGCAAATGGAGTTCACACAATCGGCGATGGATCTGATATTCGCTGGAAGACGGATTCTGGCTGATGCGATGCCATAGGGATATTACTCCGGGAATATCACCGGCCTGTTCCAGATCGTCCGCCTTTAGTTGCAGCAACGCTACATCTTCCGGCGAATGGCGCAGTCCTTCTGCGATCGCCTCGGCTCGAAGGGTGCCTGCCCGATCGAACTTTTCTGCCAGTTTCGCCAGTTGCAACCAGTCCTCTTTGTCAAACACCTGTTGTTCGCGACGTTGCAGCAGCTTTAAGAATTCGCTTTTCTGATGTGCATGCCATTCTTTGGCATCGCGCCAGCCTTGGGTGGCGTTTTTACGCCAATCGCCATCAAGCTGTGCGGCGATGATTTGAGCATGTTTCCCTAGCCAATCCGCAGCCGCTGACGTCTCTTCGAGGCGCCAGGGCAGATGATCGGGCAGAGGCTCTGCCGGATCGAAACCAGTCGCGGCGATACGCTCGGCAAAGACCGGGTGGGTGCTGTGAATATCCGGTTTCTGGCAGAGGCTTTCATGCAGCCAGACGGATGCCTGGGCGCCGTCACGCGGATGGCTGTCCGCCGGCTCCGTCAAAAGCTGCGCAAACGGCCGTGCCCGCGCAATGTCGTTCTTATCCGCCTGCGCAAATATGCCCGGCCAGAACTGGCTGGACATGGCCCTTTGCCGCAATGCCAGGGCGACCTCCGCCTGGAATGCGATATCGTTGCCGCAAACCGCAATCGCCTGCGCATCGGCAACAAACTCGCAACGACGTGAAAACTCCAGCGTTTCGCGCATCATGCGAGGCACGTACCAGGAGAGAAACAATCTGAGTGGCGCGGTGATCAGCCGGTGATTGCGTTCATGCAATTCGCCGAGCGCCGCCCAGCGTTGGCGAGCCACATAGGCCCAACGCGCAAAATGGCCGTGCTGTCGTGAAATATGGGCATATTCATGGGCGATGACGGCGGTGGCCTGCTTTGCCGTCAGAAGGCAAAGAAGCGGCAGGCCAAGCACCAGAACATGCTTCGGCTGACCTCCACGGGACCCCGTTTGATAGATGGACGCATTCAGCTCGGCATTGATATAGACGGCCGTGAAGGCTGGCGCGTCGCAGGCAAGCCGCAGCCGTTCGAGCTCTGCGGCAAGGGCCGGGACTTTCCCGGGTTCCAGCAATATTCCGTCCGAGACCGGTGGCGGCGGTACCGTCGCATAGGAGCGCAGGACCATCAGCCCATAAAAAAACCATGACAGCGCCGGCAAGGCAAAAAGCACCAGTAGAAGCCGCGAAGGCACCAGCAGCACAAGCAAAAGAGGCGACAGGACCAGCGCAGAGCCGCAGGCGAGCAAAAACATGTCGCCAAAGGCGAGCCAGACTAAAGCTCGCCATCTGCCTTCACGCGGTGACTGGATGGGACTGGCCATGATGTCGCTTATTTCGGCGGGAGATGTTCGCTTGAAAGCTTCTTGCCGAGGATGAAGGCTCTCAACGCCCGCCCGGCCATTTGCCATCCGGTCGATCCATAAACCTGCGTTTCCATCCAGTCCAATGTCGAATGGTCGGGGAAGAGTTCCTTGTAACGGTCGAACCATTGCATGGCGATGAACTCGCTCTTGGGAACCCCGTCGCCGTATTTATATGCCAGAATGACCTCACCATAAGCTTCTCCGGCAATGTGGTCGTCATGGTGGGCAACAAGGGATTTCATGTAGGCGACGGCCTGCTGCTTTTCCTCTTCGGTTCCGTGCCTGCGGTCGACGCTTGCAAGCCGGATGACAGACATATCTACGCCGCCTTCAAGGCCCCCGCGGTAATATTCCTGAACCCGTTCGAAATTCGCCCTGACCGACAGATCGAGATTATCGACATTTTCCAGCCGCCAGGCATAATTATAGAGCGCAACCGGCTCGCCTTCCTCAACCGCGCGCTCAAGCCAGTGATCGGCTTCGCCACTGTCAAGCAATTGCGGCTCGGTGTCAGGCCGGAAACCCCTTGTAATGTCATACATGCTTGCGGCTGCGGAATAGACGCGTCTCTCGGCGAATGCGCGGGTGAGATAAGTCGACTCTTTCTGAAATCCGCCATCCCAAATCATCCGGCAAGCGTGCATCGGAGTAAATTCGTCGGGCTCGTAGAACGGTTCGAGCTGTGCTGCGCGGTCGATCAATCGCGTGGCAAGGGCCGGGTCCGCGTTGATGCCCCACATGCCGAACTGCCAGGCAAATGCAGCTATGGTCAGCATGGTCGGCTCATCAAAGCGGCGGACAGCGGTTTGCAACACGTTTGCGAAGGCGCCCTCGTGATCTTCAAGATGCTTGATCAGCATTAGATTGGTGAAGTCCCGGAACGGACCATCAATGGCCGGATAGGTGCCCGGTGCCCTGCAATAACGGACGGATTCGACGTGACGCTGGTGCGCCAGTTCATCGTCCTTGAGAGAATAGTGGGTAAAATTGGCGTATTTCCCGAGGGAAATGAAACGCAGGCGATCAGGTAAATCCCGCGCCAGCCACTTCTTGAAGATCTTCTCGCGCGCGGCGATTTCGCGCGTATCGCCGGGCTCCGGATAATCGGGAATGGTCAAGGCGTCATGCACACCGGGCCAGCGGACGGAGTTGCGTTCCTGCTCGGTGAGCGCGGAACATAACGGGCCTTTGGCGAATTTTTCGACCTCTCCTTCGTCACCACCCCATCTCGGGCTCAAATATTGGGCATAGGTGGCCAGGATATCGGCCCATCGGGGCTTGAGCGAAAGGCAATAGCGCAGCCAGTAATAGCCCGGATTTTCGGCGTCTCCCTGTTGCAGGGGCGGAAGAGAGGCGGGGAGTGTCGCGGTTATAATGCCGGGTGGCTTTATTCCGTGTCTGGCAAGCTGGGCGCAGGCCGCGTCATAAAGATCCGGTTCGAACTCGTCGCGCTGCATGGTTTTCTCGATGCGCGAGCCACGAAACAGTGCATCGACAAAGTTGGGTTGACCCAGATATTGGCTCATCTCCATCATGGTTTCGGCAGCGAGAGCCGGCCGTCCGGAAAGGGCCATCGCTTCCAGCAGATGTTCGGCTGCGGTTGCGCAGGCCATGTGGGCGGCAAGCCATTGGTCGCTTCCCACGTCGGCTGCCCAGGCTGCCGTCCGGATGTCGCAGGCCCGGCGAAAATAATATTGACCAGTGATTTGTCTTGCATGGTAGGAGGCCGGATAAGTCCGGCTCCATTCATGCAGCAGCTCCAGCCTGAAGGCCGCATCGACACTGGCGAAGTCGAACACCCCGGCATCGGTCGCCAGATAGGTGTAGTGGTCATCCGCCAGATCGACGGGCTGCCACCAAGCCGCCTCAAGCGCTGCCAACAGGCGCTCGACTTCATCGAAACGCCGGTCAAGCATCGCCTTTCGCAGCTCTTCCCGCTGGCGGAACCGCTCCCATTGCGGACCGTCCAGCGGCAGGAGAGGGGAGTTTGTATCGATCTGCATGGACGGCTCCTCAACGAATATGGCGGACGACGGCTGTCAGGGATTATCAGGGCGTTAGGATTGACATGCCGTTCGGCAATATTCAATCCGCTGCGGACTCAGAGGCCAGCAGGGCGTTGCCGCCCGGAGCGGGGCCTTCGCGGGCAACGATTGAGCCTTGTCCCTGAAGGGCTGATCCCTTGATCGCTCTTTCTCCCAACTGCCGGCTTGCGTATGCCGTCAGAGACACTAGTATACTTGTATACAAGCCGGGAACGTTCATGACGAAAAACACCAATGGCGAATTTGCCGGGCACGGCGGGCATCAAGATGCTGCTGGCCCTGGCATCGAAAGCGTGGAGCTTGTGGTCAATCGCTATGGCTCCGTTGCCGATCAGGTTCATGCGGCGCTGCGTCAGGCGATCGTGGAGGTCCGGCTGGCGCCCGGTGCGCCGATCAGCGAAAATTCGATCTGCCGTCAGTTTTCCGTTTCGCGCACGCCGGTACGTGCAGCGATCCAGCGCCTGTCGGAGGAGGGGCTGGTGGACGTCTATCCGCAACTCGGCAGCTTCGTCGCGCCGATCAGGCTTGGTGAAATTCAGGACAGCCATTTTATCCGCCGTTCGCTCGAAGTGGCTCTGCTGCGCGAGGTCGCGCCGAAATGGACGAAAGAGATGAGCCGGACGATGCGAGACGTGATCGCCGAACAGGAAAGGGTGATTGCAGCCAACGACGCATCCGGTTTCTTCCATGTCGACGAGGCGTTTCACCGGTTGCTCGGCACGTTTTCCGGCCGGGAGGGCGTCTGGCAGGCGATCCTCGCCGCCAAGGTGACCCTGTCGCGCTTTCATCGCTATTGGGCGAAGCCGGACCGGCTGCCCGCCGTGATCGAAGAGCATCTGGCCATCGTGGACGCTCTCGACCGGGGTGATGCTGACGGCGCGGAAAAAGCGCTGGTGACGCATCTCGATATGGTTTTCGTGATTTACGAACAGCTGCCTGAAGAGCAACGCAAGCATTTGTCCATTTGATAGTGGACGTGGAGGAGGCGGAATGGAACTGAAACACAAGTCAGCGCTCGTTATCGGCGCGTGCTGGACGTCTGGCGGTCTGCAATCGGCTAAAACGCGGGATAAACGACCATGACAAACCGTCTCTCACCCCTTGCGCTGCCGCATTTGCCGCAAGACGTTCTTTTGCCCGCCTATGACCGCAAGGCGGTAACACCGGGCATCGTGCATCTCGGCGTTGGCGCGTTTCACCGCGCCCATCAGGCAGTGTTCATAGACGATTGCCTGGCGCGCGGCGAAACCGGCTGGGGCATTGTGGCTGCCTCGCTGCGCAGCCCCGACACCCGCGACGCGATTACGCCGCAGGACAATCTCTATACCTTCTGCCTGCGTGACGGCGAAAACGAGAAGCTGCGGATCATCGGCTCCATACTCGAGACCATCGTCGCCCCGGAAGATCCGGAACGGTTGTTGCAAGCCATGGCCGATCCCCGCGTGCGGATCGTCACTTTGACGGTGACGGAAAAAGGCTATCTCGCCGATTTGTCGGCGGGCGCGCTTCTTCTTGATCATCCCGATGTGGTGCATGATCTCGCACATCCGCAAAAGCCGCGCTCCGCGCTCGGTTTTCTGCTGGAAGCGACAAGGCGGAGACGGGCCGGCGGTGCGGTGCCGCTGACTTTGCTTTCCTGCGACAATCTTCCGTCCAACGGCCGTATCCTGCACCGGCTTCTGGTGGAGATGGCTGGTCTGACCGATAAGGATCTCGCAGCGTTTATCGCGGAAAACCTCTCCTGCCCCTGCGTCATGGTGGATCGCATCGTACCTGCCACAACCGCCGCCGACCGGGAGCGTGTGGCGGCGCGTCTCGAATGCGAGGATGCCTGGCCGGTGATTGCGGAACCTTACTTCCGCTGGGTGATCGAGGATCGCTTTCCACATGGTCGCCCCGGCATCGAGCTGTCGGGTGCCGAACTCGTTGAAGATGTCGAGCCCTATGAGCATATGAAGCTCAGGATGCTGAACGGCGCTCACACCGCCATGGCCGCGATCGGCCAATGCAGTGGGCTTGAGACGATCGCCGATATCTATGCCGATCCGCGTGTGCGCGGTTACATCGACCGTTACTGGAGGGAGGTCGGCGAGACATTGAACGCCGCCGTCAGCGGTCCGGACTATGTTGCCGGTCTGCGCCAGCGCTTCGCCAACCCCGCGCTTCGCCACCGCGCTGTCCAGATCGCCTCGGACGCCTCGCAGAAAGTGCCGCAACGCATTCTCGCGCCGCTTGCGGAACTGCGTGCCGCAGGCGCGCCGAATGCGACCACCCTTTTTGCCGTCGCCATATGGATACGTTCCTGCGCGGTGCTGAACGAGCGTGGAGAGCCAGTCGTCATGGCCGATCCCGCCTTTGCGGAATGGGGTTCGCCCATTCACGACGATGAGGATGCGGACGCGGTAATCGACCGGTTTTTGTCGTTCCGGCGCGTCTTCGGTCCTGAATGGCAGGATGATGAGACGTTCGTCACGGCGCTTCGGGTCGCTTATCGCGACATCGTTCAACACGGTGCGCTTCGTGCCATCGATCGGCATCTTTCGGAGGGATGAGTTCGAAGGAAATATGGTGCGGGTCCGGGAACCGGACCCGATCACCTTGAGCACATGTGGCGGCCAGCGCCGTGACGGGATGGTAAAGCAGCACACACTTTTCCATCCTGTCCTTGGGGCTATTTCGTGCGGCTTTACTCGGCTGGCTGCGCCACGGACGTTGCGCCAGAGCGGCTACTCTCTCCCGAGAGGCTGCGTTGACCGAGGGCAATGATGACGACTGTGGACAGGCTGGCAGCAACCGATACCCAGAAACCGTTGCCCGGGCCAAAATTGTCGACCACCCAGCCGGAGACAAAAGCGCCAAGCGCCATGCCGATACCGATGCCGGTCATCACCCAGGTCACACCTTCCGTCAGCATCGATTCCGGCACGCGGCGCTCGATCAGGCCAAATGCGGTGATGAAGATGGGAGAGATCGCAACACCGCTGACGAAGACGGCGAAAGCCAGCAGGGCAACTGTCGTGCTCGCAAAAAGAAGCGGCAGGGCGGTCAGCGCAAGAACACTGACGGCGATCAGCAATTGACGTTGCAGCGGCATTTTGGGGTTGATCGCCCCCAGAAGCAGGCCGACGACGAACGAACCGATGGCATAGACGCCGATGACGAGGCTGGCGGCTTCCGGCTGGCCGAGCTGTTTCGTGATGGCAACAGCGCTCACCTCGGCGGTGGCGAAGGTCGAGCCGACGAAGATCAGGGCGAGTGTGATGATCTGGACCGGACGCTGCCGGATCGCCGAATGCTGCCGGCTTCCGCTTTCAACAGGGCGCACCTTGGGTTCGGTCGAGCGCTGCAGGAGAAAGGCAAAGGTGCCGAGCGCGAGGAAGGCGGTGCTGATCATCATGCCGGCTTCTGGAAAGAGCGACACGGCAAGACCGACGGAAAGCGAGGCTCCGGCGATATAGACAAGTTCGTCAGCGGCGGATTCAAAGGCAAACGCCGTGTTCAGTTCGGGCCGATCACGGAAGATTTCCGTCCAGCGAGCCCGCATCATGGCGGGAATGCTCGGCATGGCGGCGGCAAGGAACGCGGAAAGGAACAGTGTCCAGGCAGGCCACCTCTGATGTGTGGCGATAATCAGGACGGCAAAAGCGATGACCGAGATGATGGTTGCCGGAATGAGGACACTGCTCTGGCCCCTGCGATCCACCAGACGGGAAATCTGCGGCGCAACGGCGGCATTGGTCAGCGCGAAGGTTGCCGAGACGGCGCCGGCAAGCCAATACTCGCCATAGGCCTGGGAAAGCATGGCGACGATGCCGATCGGGGCCATCGCAATGGGAAGGCGGGCGAAGAAGCCAGCGGCGGAAAAGCCTTTGGCGCCTGGAGCCCGGAAAATTTCTCTATATGGATTGGACATCGGGATGCACCTTGTTTAGGGGGTATCCACCACACACATACGTGGCGTATGCAAATTAGATAATTGCATACGGCGCGTATGTCAACTAATATACGCCACGTATGTTAAATGAGGAAAAAATGCGCAAACCTCGCAGTGAAATGATTGCCGAGACGCGGGCGAAGCTCTTGGCCGCCGGCCGCAAGGCATTTGGCAGCGTCGGTTATGCCGAAGCGTCGATGGACGACTTCACCGCCGAGGCGGGGCTGACCCGTGGCGCGCTTTATCATCACTTTGGCGACAAAAAAGGCCTGCTGCTGGCGGTTGTGGGTGAAATCGACGCGGAGATGACGAAAAGGCTCTGTGACATTTCGTCAGGGGCTGCGACGCGGTGGGAAGGTTTTGTCGCGGAGAATGTCGGATATGTCCGCATGGCACTGGAACCGGAAATCCAGCGTATCATGTTCCGCGACGGACCGGCCGTGCTCGGCGACCCCTCCCGCTGGCCAAACGCCAATGGCTGCATTTCGGCTGTCGCGCGAAGTCTCGACGCGCTCAAGCAAGAAGGGACGATCGGCAATATCGACCCGGAAGCCTGTGCCCGTTTCATCAATGCGGCGAGCAGCAGCGCAGCCCAGTGGATCGCAAATTCCGACGATCCGGAAACGATCTCGAAACGGGCCGTCGAAAGTTTCCGGGCTTTTCTGGACGGATTGCGAATCAGGAAAGACTGACCTGCGTATCACCGGGGGTGAAGTTTCGGTCGTTTTCGAAACCAGGCATGTCATCTGGACCGTTTACGGCACGCCCACACGAGCAAAGGCCAAGAAGGTCATGTTCCTGATCGCAGATAGTCTGTCCGTTGTCCACCGTACTGCCGTCCGGATAAGCGGTTTTCGTTACCAGCGCGGCACACGTCTTTCATAGGCCGGGTCGAAGAGCTTCATGTAGGCTGTGTCATCTCGCTCTTTCATTGCGGTCTGCTCATAGAGCGCCGCAAGTTCCGCGAGCTTCTGCCGATTGAGCGTAACGCCAAGTCCCGGTCCTTCGGGAACATTCAGGCGGCCACCTTGGAAAGCGAATGGAGCACCCTCGATCACGTCGACGCCGGTCCACGGGTAATGGGTGTCGCAATCGAAGTTCAGGTTCGGTGTTGCCGCGGCGACATGGATCATTGCTGCAAGCGTGATACCGAGATGGGAATTGGAATGCATGGAGACGCAAAGCCCCAAGGTCTCGCAGATCTTCCCAAGATGAGTTGAAGCACGCAGTCCTCCCCAATAGTGGTGATCGGACAGGACGATCTGCACCGCCTTTTTGCGGAAGGCTTCGGCTATCTGATCGAACTCCAGGACGATCATGTTCGTGGCGAGCGGGATCGAAGTCGCGGCTGCGACTTGCGCCATCTGGTCCATGCCGATGACGGGATCTTCGAGATATTCCAGAACATTTTCAAGCTTGCGGGCAATGTAAATGGCGGTCTCCACGGTCCAGCCGCCGTTGGGGTCGATCCGTAGAGGATGATGGGGGAAGGCTTCCCGGAGCTTCAGCATCGTCTCGATCTCGAGATCGGGATGCAGCACGCCGCCCTTGAGCTTCAGCGATTGGAAGCCGTATGTGTCGACCATCCTGCGGGCTTCGCCAACCATTTGCTCAGGTGTGAGAACCTCTCCCCATTCATCCGGAGCCTCGCCGACATGGGCCGCGAACTTGAAAAACAGGTAGGCGCTGAAGGGAACGCTGGTACGAACCGCACCGCCAAGCAGGTCCGCAACCGGCCGCCGCAGCAGTTTGCCCTGGATGTCGAGGCAGGGGACCTCGAAGGCCGAGGCGACGACGTCTGTTAGCTTGTGGTCAGCCACAGCTGATTTGGCATTGATGCCGCCGCTGCCGGGCAGTGCGGTGATAACGCGCGATTTCAGCTCGTGAATATGGAACGGATCCAGCCCGATAAGCGCAGGAGCGGCGCGTCGCAGCCCATCCAGCGCCTTGATGCTTCCGTAACTTTCCCCGAGGCCAACCGTACCATCGTCGCACACGACTTCGATGACAGTGCGCAGCGCATGGGGCTGATGCACACCTTTACAGTTCAGCAGCGGCCTGTCGGGAATGGCGACCGGTGTAAGATGAATTTCGGCTATGCGCATCAAAAAGCTCCTTATCGCCACCAGTTGCGCGCTGCCTTCAGCGCATCTTCCAGCGGTGGCAGTTCGGGATGCCAATGGCGCTCCCATTCCAGACTGAGGGGGATGTGTCGTTCGCCCGACTGTAAAAGCGAAAGCAGATCTGTAATGGGAAAATCGCCGTGGCCGGGCAATACGTAGCGCCGTTGCCCATTGCTGCTCATTGTGCTGTCCTTGACGTGCAGATGGACGACGTTTTTCGCGACGTGACGCCAAAGGGTTTTGAGATCGGAGCCTTTGGCCCAGGTATGGTGGGTGTCCCACAAGATCTTTGCTGTCGGCACCCGGTCAATGAAGGCGAGAAGCTGCTCGAAATCCGCCAGCGCATCGTGGGTCTCGATCATCAGGTCGACATTCAGCCCGCGTGATTGTCGCAGCGCCTGCCAGTCATCCAGCAGTTCCGCCGCGCATGTCATCTCGTCCGGCCTTAACCGGCTGCCACCGTCGAAGATACGCAGATAGGAAATGTCAGCAGCTTCCGCCCAGGCAATAAAGGGCTCGATGACGGAAAGGTCGGTGCTGCCGAAGAGCCGAATGGACGTGTTGAGGGCGGCAACACTGAGATATCGTTCGGCGAGGAAGGCTGCAAACTCCGCAGGGGTGCCAAACTCGGCAGAGAGCGCCGGGATCAGATCGACCGTACCGGATAGTGCGCGCAGTTCCACACTCGCGATACCATGTCGTTGCGCCAGATCGCTCGTCTCGTGCAGATTGAGTTCGGAGCAGCCAAGCGTTGAAAAACAATAATCGAAAGCGCTCATGCCATACGCTCCATATCCCGCTTCTGAACCGGATGAAGCGGGGCAAGCCCCGCGACGAAACGTTCGATCTCGGTAATGGCCAAATCGGAAAGCGCCCGCAATTCATTGCCCAGCGCCCCGGCAATATGGGGGGTGAGCACGACATTGGGCAAATCGTAGAATGGGCTATCCGTCGGCAGGGGTTCCGGTTCCGGCGTATCGATCAGAATACGCAGCCGCCCCGAAAGCGCTTCCGCCAGCAATGCGTCATGATCGACCAGCCAGCCGCGTGCCGTATTGATGAAGATCGCATGATCAGCCATCAGCGCCAGTTCGCGGGCACCAATCATGTGGCGGGTTTCAGGCAGGATCGGCGCGTGCAGGGAGACCACATCGGACCAGGCGAGAAGCTCGTCGAGCTCCATTTTCGTAGCACCAAGTGCGGCCGCGTCTTCCACCGAAAGAAAAGGGTCGTAGGCGGCGATCTCGAATTTTCCGCGCGTCAGCATCTCCATGACAAGCCGACCAATCCGTGACGCGCCGACGATGCCGACTTTGCGGGAATGATTGCCGAGATAGGGCAGGCTCATGCCACGTCTGCTGCCAAAACCGCCGGTGCCGCGCTCTGCCCGATGCTCGTCTCTCAGACGAAACACATCCTTGCCGCACATGATGATTGCCGCATAGGTAAACTCGGCAACCGGCACGGCCATGGCCGATGCCGCCGTGGTGACAAGAATATCGGATGTTTCCCAGAATTCGGCGGGGGCAACCGTGCGCACCGAGGACGCGGCATAGGCCACCATCCTGAGCTTTGGTGCACGGACGAGGCGCTCGCGTGTCAGGGATGGCGTGCCCCAGGCGGCGAACAGAATATCCGCCGCGGCCAACGCTTCTGCACCCGCTTCCGTGTCGAAATCCGTATAGGGGAAACCCGGTATGATGTCGGTTACGACATTCAACCGTGCCCATTCGCGCGAACCGAAGAAACCTTCGGGAAGCTCGTTCCGCATTGCAATCAACAGCCGTGGCTTGACTTGAGATTGTCTCATGGGCGTACCGGACTTGAAACAGGGCGAACCTCTATGCGGGTGACGTCGATTTCGATCGGTCGAGAACCGGGCCGCAGGATCACATCGAGAAAAAGTTCGGGAGGGGCTTCACCTAACCTGAGTTTCAGGGGAGGGGTTCTGAGCGCTCCGCGCCATTGGGTGGCAGGGAAAGGAAAAAATCTGCCGTCTTCCGAACGGAAAGGCGCAAGTGCAACTGCCTCCTGCCCTTCGGCTGCAGCATCTTTCAGACGGAGCGATATTCCGAGCACGTCCCTATGTGCCGGCACCTCTACATCGCATATGGCCTCCACCCAGAAGCCTGTGCCCGGGTGGACAAGCCGCCCGCCGAGACGGTGGCTCTGCTCACTCGTTTCCGTGACTGTCAGGGCTGAAAAATCCGATGCCAGATTGCCTGCCGGATTGTTCACCGGGTCAAAACGATCGTCTCTCGCCAGGATACGGGCCGGCGCGCGCGGCACGATCGTCTCCAGATAGGTCGCAAGCAGCTTTCCGACGGCAAAGGCGCCGGTCACCGCAAAATGGGTGCCGTCGTCGGAATAGCCGGGATAGGGCTCGCCGATTTCACTTGCGGGATCGACCCAAGCCGAGTTCCAGTCGAAGACATGGCAATTGGCGTGATCTGCGGCAAATTCGATGCTCTGCCGGTTGATCCAATGCGCCTTTGCCCGCTCCGCACCGCCAGCCGGCCATTTCCCAATGCCACGGGCAAGGATCGGGAGCAGGATGACGGTCTTGCCCGCGTCGAGCAAAGCCGAAACAATCCGCGCTCGTGTATCCGCAATCGTCTGGCGTGTTTCCACCATCATGTCGTTGGTGCCGGCATCGACGATGATCAGATCGAAAGCCGATTGCAGCAGTCGCGGCAGCCGTCGTTCAATCTCGATTGCCTTCTGGCCGGAAACCCCGAAATTGAGGCCGGAAAAGAACCGGCTGACACCCGGCCGATTGCTCGGTTCCCAGCCGGGTGGTGCGGATGGATCATGGTGGACAGGGCAGCAAAGCTTGCCATGCGACAATACCTCGGCCCAGCTCATCCAGCCGCGTGCCGATGTGGCAAGCGAGGCCGCGTCGCCAATATGGTTCTGCTGGACGAGCGAAGTGCCGAGAACGGCAATCCGGCTCGCCCTTGGTAACGATACGGACATGGTTTTTACCGGATATCAGGAGAACAGGACGCCGCCATTGATGTCGTAGCAGGCGCCGGTGATATAAGCGGCATCGTCGGACGCAAGGAAAGCCACCAGACCCGCAACGTCTTCACTCGAACCTTCCCGCTTCAGCGATGTGGCGCCTGCTACCCTTTCACGCACTTCGGGTTTGGTGAAGGTGTCGTGGAAGGTTGTCGAGATCATGCCGGGGCAGACGGCATTCACGCGAATATTCGGGCCGACTTCCTTGGCAAGTCCGCGGGTGAAAGTCATCACGGCACCTTTGGAGGTGGCATAGGCGAGCGCGCCCGGACCGCCGCCGTCACGGCCCGCCTGCGACGAGAAGGTGACGATCGCGCCATTCTTCGCCATTTTCGGCAGTGCGGACTTGGCTGTCAGGAAGAGTGACGTCAGGTTGACGTCGAGGACCTGATGCCAGAAGGCTTCGTTCATATCCGCGATTGTCTTGCGGGCGATAAGGCCACCGGCCACATGGACGAGGCCATGGATCTCGCCGAATTTGTCCACGGCGGCAGAAATCGCAGCTTCGACTTCGCTTGCATTTGTCAGATCCGCCTTGATCGCCAGAGCCTGGCGGCCAAGCTTTTCGATTTCGGCAACGGCCGTGGCCGCACCCTCGGCCGCACCATTATAGGTGAGAACGACATTGGCGCCTTCCTGCGCAAAACGAATGGCGCATGCCCGGCCGATATCCCGGCCGGCGCCGGCGACAACAACGGTCCTGTTGGTAAAACGCTGCATTTGAAGAACCTCGTATGGTTAGAATTGCTTGGGAAGGGAGAGCTTGAAACGCTCGTCGTCGACGTCGCTGAAATAGATGTCGGTCGAAAACCCCTGGTCATCGATGAAGCTGAAGATGCGTTTCGGCTCCTTCAGGCTGTAAGGCACCAGAAGGGTGACCAGCCGATGCCGGGTGGCCGCCGGAACCGTGGCGCAGACGTGATGGTGGATATCGAGACCCTCGAACTCCTTGGGATCGATGTCGGGAAAACCTTCGACGGCCGCAATTTGCGGTGTGCCGGCTGACGAGAAGACAAACTGGCCGTAAAAGCCCGCCTTTTCGCCATTGTAGCGAAAGCTCGACCTGCCGGTCTGCGGTGCCCCGGTCGTGTGGCAAAGCCATTGCAGCTCCTGGGGTTCGGAGCATTCCACCTCGTCGACAATCACGAAATAGCTGTCGTTGACGAAGTGAATTTCGCGCTGTGCTTTCTGAACCAGCGGGTTCGCGACCCGATAGGCAGCCGTTGCATCCCCGACAATCCGGACATGTCCGGGCTTTTTCTCAACCGAGACGATGCGGCCGGCGGCACGGCGCGCGAGCGCCTTGTCCTTTTCCGCATATTGGCCCTTGCCGCCGATCAGGACGGCGTTTTTCGAACGTGTCTGACGTCGCCAGTTCAGATGCATCTGCGAATTGAACGCCACGTAATAACCGGACTGGATCGCCAGATCCTCGCCATAGGCATAGAGGACAAAGGCATTCTGGTCGCCATGGCTGTGGCTCAGCGAACCGTAAGGGCTGGATTTGAAGACGAATTGCAGATGCCGTTCCGGGTCTTCCATATGTTTCTGGATGGTCGCCCAACCGATATCATCGAAAACGGCGAGCGCCGGCAGGTCGGCAGGCGAGACGGCTTCTACCTGCTGATAATCGTGACGATAGACGAGATCGTCGAAGTTCAGGTCCCACCAGCCGTAATTGTAGAAGGCCATTTCCGTGCCAGTCGCATCGGCCTTGATGCGATCGAAATACCATTGATAGTGGCCGTTGCCCGTAACACCGGCGAACTGACGCACATTGTAGCCCAGTTTCAGGCCGGGAAGATCGCCAAGCGTGGAGTCGTCACCAAAGTTGGCGCGGCGGGTTCCCGGCGCCTTGGTATAAAGCGGGAAGCGTCCCGTGTTCTGGAAAAATGGCCGCTGATAGAGATCGTAACCGATATAGGAGCGGATCAGATTGGCTGCCTCTATGAGATAGGCCATGCCGGTCATCCAGTAATGCGGCCCTTCCGCCCAGCCGCCGTCGGTTCCAGCCCAGGGAGAATAGAGGGTGGCAAGGAATTCAACGGTGTAATCCAGCCATTCGCCTGCCTCGTCGCTTTCGCCCTGAAGCGCGATACAGGCCGGTGTCAGGACTGCCGAAAGCGAACGTACGGCATGACTGTCATAGGGAAACACGTGGATGCGGGCATGCGCAATGACATGGTCGGCAACCTCCCGCGTCCGCTCAAGAAGAACCGACCGCACGGTCTCGCGCTCGTCCTCGCTCAGATGGTCGTATAGCCAGTCATAACCCCAGGCGAGTGCTACGACGACACGGAACCCTGCCTCGTCATTATAGGCCCGGGAAGTCGCGCCTTTCGGATCCCAGCCGGCGACTGCCAGCAGCCACTTACGGGATGCATCCAGCAGATCGTCGCGTCCGAGCACGCGGCCGGCAATAGCCAGGTGCCGGATCGCATAGATCACTTCCTGGCAGTCGATATACATCTGCCGCCAGAGCGACGCGACGCGCATATTGTTGGGATAGGGCTGTGGCTCCGGCATCACCGGCCGCTCCAGCCAGGGTTTTGCCGATTTTTCGTAGAATTCGGACCACCCGCAATGGTTGGGGTCCTTTGCCACGGCCTGGGAGAAGGAGCTCAATTGTTCTGGATTGAGCCAGAGCCGCGGATGGCTGGCATGGGCGGCTGCATGACGGGCCTGCCTGCCGGGCAGCGGTGTTTTCGACAGCGAAGCGCCGATCTCGAAACTACGCACGGTACTCCAGTTGGAATCCGGTGTTCCGGACTTCTGGTCCCACAGCGCATAACACCAGTGATAACGGCCTTCCGGCAGAGCTTCGTCCGGCGTGAAGAAATTCCAAGCGAGATCTTCAAAGACGAGCGTCTTTTTGTCTGCAAAGCCGGGATCGGTGGAAATGCGCAGCACGTAACGCGCGCCGTCATCGATATCGGGTAGCCATGAAAAACGCGGAGGGTTTTCCGTCGGTAACGCTTCTTCGCTCGGCTCGTAGCCAATGGTCAACGAACCCGGCCGGGGTTCATCGAGAAGAGCTTGTCTGGATATGGCCGGGGCAGAGGGACGCATTGCGCTCTAACTCCTATGAAAGCAGAAGGGAAAGGATGGCGGCGGCGAAGCCGCCATCACGGTCGAAGGGTTTATTGCGCGGCCTTGTACTGACGGTCGTAGGCCGATTGCATGATCTTGAGGACCTCGTCGTAACCGAGCGCGGTCAGGCGCTTCTTGTAGGCATCCCAGCCGGTATCAACGTCCTGGGCGCCCAGCACCCAAGTCTGCTGCATCTCGGTCATGTAGGTGAGGATGCTTGGCCAGTAGCGGTCGAAGGTCGCCTTTTCCTCGGCGTTCAGGGAAACACCCATGAACTCGTCCTTGAGGCAATTGCACTTGTCGTACATATCGATGCCTTCAAGCGCGATCTTGTTCGTCCACTGGCGTTCATATTCGTAGTCCATCCAGTATCCACGCGGGATCGCCGCACCGACCGCCCAAAGCTGGGCATTCACCGGATCCTTGTTGTCGAGGATTTCCTTCTTGAACTGCGGCTTGCCGTCGACCATCTCGTAGGTCAGGCCTTCGACGCCGAAATTCGACAGGATGCGTCCCTGTTGCGAGAACCAGAAATCGAAATATTTGATGGTTTCGACCGGGTGTTCGTTGGTTGCCGAAATGGCCCAGCCAACGGGCTGGACACGTAGCCGGCGGGAATCCTCGAACCGTTGGCCCGAAACCGTCCTTGGCGGGAGCATCGGCTTCAGTGCGAAACCGTCGATCTTCGGTGTCAGGGCGTCGTTGTAGGTCGAAGTGCTGGCGAACCAGTCATGCGTCATGCCGCCGAGATTGTTGCCCAGAAGATATTCGCGCGAACGGGCGCCGCGGGTGAAAATCTCCTTGTCGATCAGACCTTCCTTGTACCACTTGGCCACATTGGAAATGCCGGTCTTGTAGTTTTCTTCCGCCCAGGGATGACGCAGCTGTCCGTCATAAACGGCAAAGTCACCATACCGCTCGGATCCGGACACGCGCGCATCCCACAGGTTGATGAGGCGGACGGCATCGATTTCCTCGCGGGCAAAATAAGGAACTTCATCCTTGAGGCCGTTGCCGTTCGGGTCCTTGTCGCGGAAGGCTTTCAGAACCTCGTAGACCTCTTCCGGTGTTTCAGGCTGCTTCAGGCCAAGCTTGTCGAGCCAATCCTGACGGATGAACCAGCCGCGTGAGAACTTGCCGTCCGGCACATAGGGAATGAAATAAAGCTTGCCGTCCGGTCCGGAGATGGCATTGCGAATATCCTTATGGCTGTCGAAGAATGCCTTGAGGTTGGGGGCGTTTTCCTCGATCAGGTCATCGAGTGGAATGAACGCGCCCTCCAGCCCGTAACGAATGAAGTCCTCCTTAAGCCCGCCGGTGGCATCGCCGCCGACGATATCGGGAAGGTTGCCCGAGGCGATCAGAAGATTGAAGGCATCGCGGCTGCTGGTGGTCGCCAGCGACGCCACATTGCGGACGTGGATGTTGGTGATTTCCGCAGCCTTCTGCTCCACCGGCCATTTTTCCGAATAGACGTATTTGTCGCGGAAGTGGAAATGGATCGTAAGCTCCAGCGGATCCTTTGAAATCTTGCCTGAATCCTGTGCCGATGCCGGCAAGGCCAGGGTCGCGGCTGTCATCAACGCCAGTAGGGGCGCGCCTTTTCGTAGTGCTCTCACAGGTTCTCCTCCCTTGTGCTGCTACTCTTTCACTCCGCCCAGCAGAATTCCTTTGGTGAAATACTTCTGCGCGTAGGGGTAAATGATGAGGACGGGAATGATGGAAGCGATCATGATCGCTGATGTCACCGTCTCGAACGAATAGTGGGCAGTGAGCAGGCTCGAGGCGAATTCGTCGTTCGAGTTCAGATCGACGATCACGCGCTTCAGATAGACCTGAAGCGGGATCTTTTCCTCGCCACGTAGCAACACCATGGCCCAGAAATAACCGTTCCAGCGCGAAACGATGCAGAACAGCGCAACGGTGACGATTGCCGGTTTGGAAAGCGGAATGAACACCTTCCACAGTAGCTGCAATTCGCTGGCACCATCCATCTTGGCGGCCTCTTCAAAGGACTTCGGAACGGCCTCGAAGAAATTGCGCAGCAGAATGACGTTGAAGGCGTTTGCCGCGAACCCAAGAATGATGCCCAAGCGGCTGTCGAGAAGTCCAAGATCGCGCATGTTCAGAAAGAAGGGGATCATGCCGGCGTTGAACCACAGCGTGAAGGCGATGGCGATGTTGAAGAAAGTGCGGCCGCGCAGGCGTCTGCGCGAAAGTGCGTAGGCGCCGGGGATCATGATCAGCAGGCTCATCAGCGTGCCGCCGAAGGTGTAGATGAACGTGTTGCCATAGGCGACCCAGAACATCCTGTCGGACAATACCCTGTCGTAAGCGGCAAGCGTGACATCGACCGGCCAGAACGTGACGCGGCCAGCCGTGACGGCGGCACCCGAAGACAGCGAGACCGACAGCACATAGAGGAAGGGATAAAGCGTCGACAGGACGAACAGGCCCAGAAGAATGGCATTTGCCCAGCCAAAAATTCTGTCGCCGCGAGAATACAGATTGAAGTTTGCCATCTTTCAGCTCCTCACCAAAGCGATGTCGACGAGACTTTTCGGCTGATGCGATTTGCCGAATAGACAAGGACGAAAGCGATGACCGCATTGAATAGTCCGGCGGCCGTCGCGAGATCGTATTGGGTGCCCTGGAGACCGGTGCGGTAGATAAAGGTGGAAACGACGTCCGCCGTCTCATAGGTGGATGGGCGGTAGAGCAGAATGATGTATTCGAACCCGACCTCGACCAGATTACCGATGCGGATGATCAGCATGATCACGATTGTCGGCAGGATGCAGGGCAGGGTAATCCGCCACATCATCTGCCAGCGCGATGCCCCGTCCACCCGGGCGGATTCATAAAGCGTCGGGCTCACGCCGGCGATGGCGGCGAGATAGACGATGGATTCGAAGCCTGCCTCCTTCCAGACCGACGAGCCGATATAAATAGGGCGGAACCATTCCGGCTGGGTCAGGAAGTAGATCGGCTCGAATCCAAGGCCTTTCAGCAGGAGATTGACGATGCCGATCGATGGCGACAGGAAGTTGATGACGATGCCGGCGACGATCACCACCGAAATGAAGTGCGGCAGGTAAACGATCGTCTGAGCCCAGCGGCGGGCAACGCCACTTTGAACTTCGTTGAACATCAGGGCCAGAATAATGGGGACCGGAAAGGCGAAGATCAGACCAAGGCCACTGATTTTGATGGTGTTCCAGAAGGAGCGCACGAACATGTCATTGTGGAAGAGTTCAACGAAATTCGCAAAACCGACCCATGGGCTTTTTTCGATGCCGCGAAAAATCGAGAAATCCTGGAATGCGATGACCAGCCCGTACATGGGTTTATAGAGGAAAACCGCAAACCAGATAATCATCGGCGCAAGCAGCAGGTAGAGTTGCCAGTCCCTGCGCAGATCTTCCTGAAGATCGTGAAAGCGTTCCTGAAAACTCTGTTTCATGGTCGCATGTCGCCTTTGGTTTTCAGCGACCTGCCGGTCGCCGCGTCGAAGACATGGATGCGTGTAGTATCGATACTGAGCCGGCTAATGCCGTTGAGGGCATGATCGCCATAGAGCGTTTCGGCCTTGGCGATAAATGGCTGGCCATCGGCCTTGCCGTGCAGCAGCGCCTCGGCGCCCAAGGGCTCCACGAGGTCAATGCTGCAATTTAAAATTTCACGGCCGTCGTCAGCTTCCACCGACATGATTTCCGGCCGCAGGCCAAGTTTGACCGATTGCCCCTCCGTCGCATTTTTCGCGAAGGCTTCGGGAATGCTGAAGCGCTGGCCGGAGCCGCCTGTAAGCGCGACCTTCACAACGCCATCCCGCTTTTCGATGGTCCCGTCCAGAAGGTTCATCGGCGGCGAGCCGATGAAGCTTGCGACAAATATGTTGGCCGGTTCGAGGAAAACCTCCATCGGTGAGCCGACCTGCTCGATATGGCCGCCATTCATGATGACGATGCGGTCGGCCAGCGTCATCGCCTCGACCTGATCATGGGTGACATAGATGCTGGTGGCATGCATCCGCTTGTGCAATAGCTTTATCTCGGCGCGCATGTGGGTGCGCAGCTTGGCGTCGAGGTTCGAGAGCGGTTCATCAAACAGGAAGATTTTTGGTCTGCGCACGATGGCACGGCCCATGGCGACGCGCTGACGCTGGCCGCCGGAAAGATCAGCCGGCTTGCGGGCCAGATATTCGGTGAGTCCGAGGATCTGTGCAGCTTCCGCAACGGCCTTGTCGATGACGGCTCGCTTCTCTCCCCTGACGCGCAGGCCGAAGGCGATGTTATCGGCCACGCTCAGATGCGGGTAAAGCGCGTAGTTCTGGAACACCATTGCGACATCGCGGTCTTTGGGGGCAATTTTGTTGACCACCCGACCGTCCATCGAAACCGTGCCGTCTGAAATGTCTTCCAGCCCAGCGAGCATACGCAGCGTGGTGGATTTTCCGCATCCCGAAGGACCGACAAGGACAACGAATTCCTGCGGCTGTATGGAAAGATTGATACCGTGGACGACTTCGAAAGCGCCGTAACGCTTGACGACATCGTTGATTTGAACTGCAGACATGAAAGGCCCCTCCTCAAAAGCCTTGAATGTTCAGTCAGGCGTCTTCGCCCCCCGTGAAACGCGCTTCCTCGTGACACGCGTGTTGACCTGCTCGATGAAGGTCCAGATCTTCGGGTTCTTGGAGAGTTCTGCGATTTTGGTTTCGAGTGATCCGAGATGGCGCTGGACGGCTTCGCGTGCCGCCTCGACATTGCCCGACTCGATGGCATCCACGATCGCTTCGTGTTCCTCGATCACCTTTTCGGTGCGGCGGACCGCAAAAACGCGCTTCAGGTGGCGCATCCGGTCCATTTCACCTTTCGCCTGGTTAACGACGCTCCATGCGCCGGGAAGGCGTGCAGCCGCAAATATGGTGCGGTGGAATTCCTCGTCCAGCAGGAAGAAGTTAGTGAACTCCTCGTCCTCGGCGGCGATGCGCTGCTGGGAAATGCAGGTTTTCAGACGGGCGATGTCTTCCAGCGAATGCCGCTTGGTCGCCTCGATGACAGCGCCTTCTTCCAGCTTGAACCGGATAAAGCAGGCTTCCATGTAACGCTGTACGTCGATCGGCGAGATATAGGTGCCGCCTTGCGGCACTACGGTCACAAAACCCTCTTCGGAAAGGCGAATGATCGCCTCGCGCACCGGTGTCTTGCTGACATGCAGCAATGCCGCGATCTCTTTTTCCGACAGCGCCCGCCCGGGAAGCAGCTTTACCTCGACAATCAGCTTGCGCAGCAGGGCATGAATCCGGTTGGTCATGTTTCCATCGGTCGGCAAATCTCGCGACGTTACGAGTTCAGACAGCGGCAACGATGGGAATTCGATGGGGCTAGACATATCAATTACCAAACTGAGATATCAGATAGTGTTTTGACATATCTGTTGGATTTAGGGGAGTCAAGGTCGGTGATTGAAAAGAATCTGCGCCGAGCCACGTTGGCCTGCGACATGCAGCCGGAAAAATGCGGCTTGGTACCGGGCACCCGCGCTCTCCACCAATCTCGCGCCAGCCGAATTTATATTGAGAGCGGCGTCCGTGACGTCTTCTTTGAAAAATTCGCGCAGACGGTTTCGTTGTTGAAATTTGGCAAAGGGCTGGAGAAACGGAGGGTTCCCGGTCCGTGAGGGACCTCCGCTCCTCTTGTTTGGCAAGAGGGCACTAATTACGCCTGTAGCCCGCGCAGGATCAATTCGAGGTGAATCTTCAGGACGGCCTGCCTGTCCAAGCTGCGTCGGTCGTTGAAAATCAGCCGGAAGACCAATGTCCCGATCATGGGCGACATGACGACCTTGGCGAGTTCGGGGGGGTTGGCCCGGAACCTTTTCTTGGCCACGCCCTCCTCAAGGATCGTGTGAATGCGCTCCAGCACCGGCGCCATCAAGGCGTCGTGATGCCGGTCGATGAGATCGGGGAACTTTGCGCCCTCCGCGACAACGAAACGGAAAAGCTCCCGCATTCTTCTATTGTCGACGAAGGCGTCGAACAGAAATTCGAGCAGCAGGCGAAGCTCTTCGACGGGGTCGTCGGACGTGCGGGCATAGGCCCGAAACGCCTCTTGAAACGGTACAGAGACATGCTCGATCATCGCCTCGAAAAGGGCTTCCTTGGTTTCGAAATAAACGTAGACCGTACCTTTCGTGACCCCCACCCGTCCCGCGATGTCCTCGACCCGCGTCGCCGTAAATCCCCTTTTGGTGAATTCCTCGAATGCGGCGTCGAGAATTTCCAATGGACGTTGTATCTTCTGTTCTGCACGTGACAGTTTTGCTTTCGCCATAACCCGGATCCTTGCTTATTTTTTCGGCGCGTGCCCTTCTGTCCGTCTCGATCGGCGGAAATGATAGGCAGCTTGCCTATTGCACCGGCACAAAAACCGGAATCGATTTTTGCAAGACGCAGTGCGTGGTTCAGTCAATATGTCGGCGCACTCCCGATGCATCCGAAAGGGATCATCGGACACTGTCGGAATGATCATGCGGGAAGCCCGATTTGACGTCCATGCAGGTTCCAATCGGTGGCATAAGAATTTCATTGACTATTCAGTCAGTCAAATATTATAGGATGGGGCGAAGATCAAGAGGTCACCATGAAAAGCATTCTTTTAGCAGTGGCGATTGGCAGCATTTTCGCTTTGTCGTCCTGCAGCAATGAAGAACCACCGGCTGAAAAACCACTGCGCATCGTCGAGGTGGTCACGGCGGCGAAAAAGCCGGTCGGTCGCGGCAGCGTCATCACAGGCGAAGTAAGGGCGCGGGTTCAGACGGACCTGTCTTTCCGTGTGAGCGGCAAGATCACCGAGCGGCTGGTGGATGTCGGCGCGGCGGTAAAGACCGGGCAATTGCTCGCCCGCATCGATCCGGAGGAGCAGAAGGCGGATATCGATGTCGCCTTGGCCAATCTGCAATCCGCTGAAGCGCAGATGACGCAGGCGAAGCTGGCGTTTGACCGCCAGCAAAGTCTTTTCAAGACGCAGGTAACCTCGCGCTCTGCGGTCGACAAGGCGCAGGAAACCCTGCTCACCACGCAAGGGGCGGTGAGATCGGCGCAGGCGCAGCTGGACACGGCGCGCGATGCGCTGTCCTACACCGAGCTCAAGGCCGATGCTGACGGCGTGATCACGGCGCGCAATGTCGAAGTCGGCCAGGTGGCGCAGGCCGCCCAGCTCGTCTTCACGTTGGCGCATGACGGTCCGCGCGATGCGGTTTTCGATGTCTACGAATCCCTGTTCCTCGAGCGCGACATCGATAATCTCGTCAATGTCAGCCTCCTGTCCGATCCCGCCCGCAGCGTGGAGGCGCCGGTGCGGGAGATTTCCCCGACGATCGATCCGGACAATGGAACGATCAGGGTCAAGGTCGGCCTGAATGGCGATCTGACGATGCCGCTCGGAGCGCCCGTTTCAGGCCATTTCCGCTTCCAGCAGGTCGATGCGATCGAGCTTCCCTGGTCAGCGATGACGTCTCAGAACGGTCTTCCCGCCGTCTGGGTAATCGATCCGCAATCCTCGGAAATCGCGATGCGCCGGATCGGGGTTGCCGATTACGAGACGGGTCAATTTGTTGTCGCGGAAGGGCTTCTTCCCGGCGACCTCGTGGTGACCAGCGGGACCAAATTTCTCCGCAAGGGTGAAAAGGTCGCCTATGAAAAGGGGCAGGCACAATAATGTTCAAGATAAACAGAAGCTTGTTTTTGCTGCTCCCAGCGATCGCGGTCTCGTCCTGCCAGGAAAAGCAGGAAGCCCCCGCTGAGGCGCCGCGCCCGGTCCTCTCCATCGTCGTGGAGGAGAAGTCGGCCGATGTATTGCGGCTGACCGGCACGGTGGAATCGAGAATTCAGACCGACCTCGGCTTTCGTATTCTCGGCCGGATCATCGCCCGCAATGTCGACGTGGCGGATCTGGTCAAGAAAGGCGACGTCGTAGCGTCGATCGATCCGCTCGCGCTCGAACTTTCAGTGAAGAGTGCGCAATCCGATCTTTCCAATGCCGAAGCGCAATTGGCGAATGCGGTGACGACCGAGCAGCGTCAGCGTGTGCTGGCGGAAGCCCGCAGCGGCACGGAAGCTGCATTGGAAGAGGCCGAACAGGCCTCGCGAACCGCCAATGCCGCCGTCGCCAAAGCCCGCGCAAATTTGGACAAGGCTGAAGAGCAGCTGGGTTATACGCAGCTGCATGCGGAATTCGATGGCGTGGTAACCGCGACGTCGGGCGAAATCGGTCAGGTCGTCTCGGCCGGCCAGACGGTCGTGACCATCGCCCGCCCGGAAGTGCGCGATGTGGTGGTCGACGTTCCGCAATTTGCGGCACAGCGGCTTGAGATCGGATCGACCTTCGAGATCGCCTTGCAGCTCGATCCGAAAATACGCACCACCGGCGTGGTGCGCGAGATTGCTCCGGAAGCCGAAACCGCGACACGGACGCGCCGCACGAAAATCAGCCTGCAGGACGCGCCGCCGACATTCCGGCTCGGATCCGTCGTCACGGCTTCGGTGCTTACCGCATCCGACCCGCGGATCATGCTCCCGTCGTCGGCGCTGCTGCACAAGGATGGTGGATGGGGCGTCTGGATCGTCAATACCGATACCGCGACGGTCACCTACCGGCCGGTCACGGTGGAGGGCGAACCCGCTGAAGGCGGCAATGCGCGCGTCACCGGCGGCCTCAAGCCCGGCGAACGCGTCGCCAGCGCCGGCGTTCACAAGTTTACGGATGGACAAGCCATCAGGATCGATCAGGAGGTCCATCAGTGAAGAAATTCAACCTCTCCGACTGGGCGCTCGAGCACCGTTCGCTCGTCTGGTACTTCATGCTGGTCTTCGTTCTCGCCGGCGTTTTCTCCTATCTCAACCTCGGACGTGAGGAAGACCCGAATTTCACCATCAAGACCATGGTGATCAGCGCGCAATGGCCCGGCGCCTCGGCGGAGGAAGTGGCCCGGCAGGTGACCGACCGGATCGAAAAGAAGCTCGAAGAACTCGACAATCTCGACCATCTGCGCAGCCAGACGGTGGCCGGCCGGACGACGATTTTCGTGGAACTCGTGCCTGAAACCAAGGCGAGGAACGTTGAGCCGACTTGGGTGCGGGTGCGCAACATGATCGGCGACATCAAGGGTGATTTCCCCTCGGGCGTCGTGGGTCCGTTCTTCAACGACCGTTTCGGTGATGTGTACGGCAACATCTACGCCTTCACTAGCGATGGTCTCAGCCAGCGGCAATTGCGCGATCTGGTGGAAGATGCGCGCGCGAAGGTTCTGACCGTCGACAATATCGGCAAGGTCGATGTCATCGGCGCGCAGGACGAAGCGATCTATCTGGAGTTTTCCACGCGGCAGATCGCGGCGCTCGGCATTGATCAGCAGTCGATCATCAAGACGCTGCAATCCCAGAATGCCGTTACCCAGTCCGGTTTTGTTAACGCCGGTCCCGAGCGTGTCGCGCTGCGCGTCAGCGGCCAGTTCACCACGGAAGACAGCCTGCGGGCCATCAACTTGCGCGTCAACAACCGGTTCTTCCCGCTGACGGAGGTGGCAACGATCAGGCGCGGCTACGCCGATCCGCCGTCTTCGCTTTTCCGCTTTAACGGGCAACCGGCCATCGGCCTTGCCATCGGCATGAAGACCGGTGCCAACCTCGTGCATTTCGGCGAGGCGCTGGACGCACAGATGAAGCGTATCGTGACGGACTTGCCTGTTGGCGTCGATGTGCACCGGGTATCCGATCAGCCGGCCGTGGTGGATGAGGCGGTTTCCGGCTTCACCTCGGCCCTGTTCGAGGCGATCGCCATCGTTCTCGTCATCAGCTTCATCAGCCTCGGATTGCGGGCGGGCATGGTCGTTGCCGTGTCCATCCCGCTCGTGCTGGCGATCACTTTCGTCTACATGGAATATACCGGAATTTCGCTGCAACGAATCTCTCTGGGCGCCCTCATCATCGCGCTCGGACTTCTCGTCGACGATGCGATGATTGCCGTCGAGATGATGGTCGCGCGGCTCGAGGTCGGAGACGATCTCAGAAAAGCGGCGACCTATGTTTATACCTCCACCGCTTTTCCGATGCTGACCGGCACGCTGGTCACCGTCGCCGGCTTCATTCCTGTCGGCCTCAACAACAGCGCGGCGGGCGAATTCACGTTCACCCTCTTCGTGGTGATCGCCGTTTCGCTGATCGTCTCGTGGATCGTCGCGGTCCTGTTCACGCCGCTGCTCGGCGTGACGATATTGCCGAAGACGATGAAATCGCACCACGGGAAGAAGGGTCGATTTGCCTCCGGCTTTTCCTGGCTTCTGGGCCGTGCCCTGCGCTGGCGCTGGGTGACGATCATCCTCACCATTGCGCTGTTCGGCCTTTCCGTCGGCGGCATGAGCCTCGTGCAGCAACAGTTCTTTCCTTCGTCGGACCGCGTGGAGCTTATCGTCGACTGGAACCTGCCGCAGAACAGTTCGATTGCCGAAACCAACCGGCAGATGGCGCAGTTCGAGCAGGAAGCGCTAGCGAAGAACCCGGATATCGACCACTGGACAACCTATGTCGGCGAAGGCGCACCGCGTTTCATCCTCTCCTTCGATGTGCAGACGCCGGATGTCACCTTCGGTCAGACGATCATCGTCACCAAGGGGCTTGATGTGCGCGACAAGGTCCGCGCTGAGTTGCAGGATTATCTGAACCGGACATTCACCGGCACCGACGCCTTTGTGAAATTGCTCGATATCGGCCCTCCGGTCGGCAAACCGGTGCAATACCGCTTGAGCGGTCCGGATATCCAGCATGTTCGCGAACTAGGCCAGCAGCTGGCGGGCGTCGTCGGCGAGCATAAGCTTCTTTCCAACATGGTCATGGACTGGAACGAGCCGACGCGCGTGGTCAAGGTGGATGTGTTGCAGGACAAGGCCCGGCAGCTCGGCGTCTCGTCGGAAGACATTGCCAATACCATGAACAGCATTGTCGAGGGTTCCACCGTGACGCAGGTCAAGGATGGCATTTACCTCGTCAATGTGGTGGCGCGTGCGCAGTTGGCGGAACGCGGCTCCATCGAGACATTGCAGAACCTGCAATTGCCGGCGACGAACGGCAAGGCCGTGCCGCTGTCGGCAATCGCCAATTTCCGCTACGAGCTGGAGCAGCCGACCATCTGGCGTCGCGACAGGATCCCGACAGTCACCGTCAAGGCTGCCATCATCGGTCCGACACAGCCGGCGACAATCGTGGAGCAGTTGAAACCGAAACTTGAGGCTTTCGCAAAGGCGCTCCCCGTGGGTTACAAGCTGGAGACAGGCGGCTCAGTGGAATCCAGCGCGGATTCGCAAGCGCCAATCGTCGCTGTGGTGCCCTTGATGCTGTTTGCGATGGCGACAATCCTGATGCTCCAGCTGCAAAGCTTCAGCCGGCTGTTTCTGGTCTTCGCCGTGGCGCCCACGGCATTGATCGGCGTGGTGGTGGCGCTGCTGCTTTCCAATGCACCGATGGGCTTCGTCGCCATTCTCGGCGTACTTGCGTTGATAGGCATCCTGATCCGCAACTCGGTCATTCTCGTCGTCCAGATCGAACATCTGAGAAACGAGGGGGTTTCGGCCTGGCGCGCGGTCATCGAGGCGACCGAGCACCGCATGCGGCCGATCATGCTGACGGCGGCGGCGGCGACGCTGGCCCTCATCCCCATATCGCGGGAGATTTTCTGGGGCCCGATGGCCTATGCGATGATGGGCGGCATTGTGGTCGGCACGGCGCTCACGCTGCTTTTCCTTCCGGCGCTCTACGTCGCGTGGTTCCGCATTCCGCGTGAGGATGACCAGCCGGAAGAACAGGAAATCAAGGCGTGATATCCGACGACAAACGGACACACCCTCGTGATCGCGAGGGTGTGTCCGTGCAGGGGCGGCAAGGTCGCCCTCTCGCCTAAATTCCCTAAAAATGGCCGCCATCGTTGTTCCTCCGGTCCGGATGGTGTTAGGAAGATCGGCTTAGCTGCGGGAGCGGCGCTGCCCTTCTACAGACGGGCGTCTGTTCCCATGTTGTGGGCGATCAAGGGTGTAGGAGGTTGAAAGATGGGCGGATTGTCGGATTGGCTTGCGGACGCACAGCCGATCAATCGCAAGAATGCTGCGGAAGTTGTGTTCGATGATATCCGTTCGGCGATTACCTCAGGGCAGCTTGCGGTTGGAACCCGGCTGCCGTCGGAGGCTCATCTGGCGGTACGATATGGTGTCAGCCGGCCGATCGTCCGCGAGGCGCTGCGCTCTCTCCAGACTTTGGGTTTGACCCAGACCCGCACCGGAAGCGGCACCTATGTCATGACGGGAACGCCACCATCCGAGTTGAGTTATGGGGCCTATTCCGCCCGCGATCTGATCGAGGCCCGCCCCTTCATCGAAGTGCCGGCGGCCGGGTGGGCGGCGCTGCGGCGCACGGATGCGCAATTGGGGATATTGCTGGAACTATGCGGCCGGATGGAAGCCGAAGAGAGGCCGCATCCCTGGGTGCTGCTGGACGGCCAATTCCATTGCGCGATCGCGGAAGCCTCGGCAAACGCTTTGTTTGCCAAGGTCGTCGCCGATGCCCGCGAGGCACTTTCCCAGCAGTCCGAAATGGTGAACCTGATGGCGGGCCGTCGCGTCGCGTCGAATTTAGAGCACCGCCGGATCGTTGAGGCGATCCGGCGGGGTTCCGCGCCTGAGGCGCGCGAGGCGATGGAGCTTCACCTGGGGCAGGTGAAGCAGGTGGTGACGACGATCATTGGAGAAGATCGGGTTCGCCAGCCATAAGGGTAGGCAGATTGGCGAGGTGGCGGGGGCTAAGCGCCTGCTGGAGTTGCGCCTCCGTCAGATATCCGCGCTCCAGAACCACCTGCGGCACGGTGCGTCCGCTGGCAAGCGCTTCCTTCGCGACTTCGGTCGCCGCGTAATAGCCGATGATCGGATTGAGCGCGGTTGCCAGCCCGATCGATTCTTCAACACGCTGCGCCATGATTGCGGGATTGGCGACGATGCCATCGACACAACGTTCCGCCAAAGTCCGGCAGGCCGCGCTCAGCTGGCTGATGCTCTGGGAAAGCGCGCGCACGATGATCGGCTCGAAGGCGTTCAGCTGAAGCTGTCCGGCTTCGGCCGCCATGGTGATGGTGATGTCGTTGCCGATCACCGCATAGGCCACCTGGTTGACCACTTCGGGAATGACCGGATTGATCTTGCCCGGCATGATGCTGGAGCCCGCCTGAACGGATGGCAGGGTGATCTCGCCGATGCCGGCGCGTGGGCCGGAAGAGAGCAGGCGCAGGTCGTTGCAGGTTTTCGACAGTTTGACGGCGACGCGTTTCAACACGCCGGACAGATGCACGAAAGCGCCGGGATCCTGCGTCGCTTCAATCAGATCGGCCGCCGTCTCCAGTGGTCGCCCGGTCAGTCGCGCCAGATGCTGGCAGGCGAGCGCCGCATAACCGCGCGGCGCATTCAGCCCCGTGCCGATGGCGGTGGCGCCGAGATTGATCTCGTGCAGCAGTGCTGCGGATTCGATGAGGCGGGCCTGATCTTCGCCCAGCATCACCACGAAAGTGCGGAATTCTTGGCCGAGCGTCATCGGCACGGCGTCCTGCAACTGTGTGCGCCCCAGCTTGATGAAGCCGGAAAACTCCTGCGCCTTGCGGTCGAAGGCGTCTTTCAACACACCCATGGAGGTCGCGAGATCGTCGATCGCCTCGATCAGCCCGACATTGATCGCCGTCGGATAGGCGTCGTTGGTCGACTGGCTGAGATTGACATGGTCGTTCGGGTGAAGGTGGGCATAGTCGCCCTTTTGGTGGCCAAGTAGTTCAAGCGCGCGGTTGGCGATGACCTCGTTGGCATTCATGTTGGTGGAGGTGCCGGCTCCACCCTGGATCTCATCCACCACGAATTGCTCATGAAGCGCACCGGCGCGGATTTCCCGGCATGCCTTGACGATTGCCTCCATGCGCTCGCGGTCGAGCAGTCCCAGCTCGTGATTTGCGAGGGCCGCAGCTTCCTTCACATAGGCCAATCCCCTGATGAGATAGGGGTTATGGCCGATGGTCACGCCCGTGATCTGAAAGTTTTCCACCGCACGCGCGGTATGTACGCCCCAATAAACATCTGCCGGAATTTCTTTCGTTCCGAGCAAATCCTGCTCCCTGCGCATCACGCCCACTTTTTCCTCCAATGGCTCAAAGCTTTATCTAAATCTGTAAAGCTGTCTTACAGATTTTCTGACCTTAGTCACTCCTTGTGCGGAGGTCAATAATGATCACATCCCCTTGACGAACAGCTTTCTCTGCGATTATGAGAAGCGAAAATCTGTCATGCAGCTTTACAGCGTGCATGGGCATGCCGGCCACATTTCCAGCGAGGACCGTGCCAGTTCCTATTTTGATTTTCGGCGTTGCGCCGACTGCAAAGCAAATTCATTGGGAGGAGAAATATCAATGAAATCTGTGAAAACGGCGTCTGCCGAACGTGAGGTCTTCGTCGAAGAAGACCTCGGCTACCACAAGGCTCTCAAACCGCGGCAGATCCAGATGATCGCCATCGGCGGCGCGATCGGTACCGGGCTGTTCCTCGGCGCCGGTGGCCGGCTGGCGCAGGCGGGTCCTGCGCTGGTGTTTGTTTATGCGCTTTGCGGATTTTTCGCGTTTCTCGTTCTGCGCGCGCTCGGCGAGCTTATCATGCATCGTCCGAGTTCCGGCTCTTTCGTTTCCTATGCCCGCGAGTTCTACGGCGAAAAAATGGCTTTCGCTGCCGGCTGGATGTACTGGCTGAACTGGGCGATGACTTCGGTGGCGGACGTGACCGCCGTTGCGCTCTACATGAATTTCTTCAAGAATTATGTTCCCTGGCTGGCCGGTATCGACCAGTGGGTGTTCGCACTGACCGCACTTCTGGTCGTGCTGGCGATGAATATGCTTTCGGTGAAGGTGTTTGGCGAGCTTGAATTCTGGTTCAGCCTGATCAAGGTGCTGGCGCTTGCCGTTTTCCTCGTCGTCGGCGTTTATTTCGTCATCTTCGGCACGCCCATCGAAGGCCATGTTACCGGCTTCAGCATCATCACCGACAATGGCGGCTTCTTCCCGAACGGTATTCTTCCCGCCTTTGTCATCATTCAGGGCGTGGTGTTCGCTTATGCCTCGATCGAACTGATCGGCACGGCGGCTGGGGAAACCGAAGATCCGCGCAAGGTCATGCCCCGCGCCATCCGCGCCGTGGTCCTGCGTCTCGTGGTCTTTTATGTCGGCTCGGTGCTGTTGTTCACCCTGCTTCTGCCCTATACCGCCTACAAGGCGGGCGAGAGCCCCTTCGTCACCTTTTTCGGTTCCATCGGCGTTCAGGGGGCGGATGTGATTATGAATCTCGTCGTTCTGACTGCCGTGTTGTCCTCGCTCAATGCCGGTCTTTATTCCACTGGCCGTATTCTCCACTCCATGGCGGTCTCCGGATCGGCCCCGGCGGCGCTTGCGAAGATGAACAAGGCCGGCGTGCCCTATGGCGGTATTGCGGTGACGGCCGCCGTCACCGTTCTCGGCGTGGCGCTGAACGCCGTCGTGCCGGCTGCTGCCTTCGAGATCGCACTTAATCTCTCGGCGCTCGGCATCATCTGCGCTTGGGCGGTCATCGTGCTCTGCCAGCTTAAACTGTGGCATCTTTCCCGCCGTGGCGAACTGGTTCGCCCGGATTTCCGCATGTTCGGTGCGCCTTACACCGGCATCCTCACGCTTGTTTTCCTGTTCGGCGTGTTGGTGCTGATGGCGTTTGACTATCCCGTCGGCTCGTGGACCATCGCTTCATTGCTGATCATCATCCCGGCGCTGGTCATCGGCTGGTACCTGCTGCGTGACCGTATCCACCGTCTGGCGGACGAGCGCGTGGCGGGCGCGGGAGCGTCGCGTTGAGCGGGCAGGATAAAGCTCCACTGGTGGCGGTCATCGCCACCGGTGGTACCATCGCCAGCAGGCGCGGCGTCGATGGCGTCAGCACACCCAGCCTTTCAGGCGAGGACCTGCTGTCCTTGGTTCCGCAGGTCACCGCCCGGCTGAAACCGGTCGATCTGATGGCGAAGGATTCGTCTAGCCTGACATTGGCCGACATGCAGCGCATCAGCGATGCGGTGGGCGTGGAGCTCAACGATCCAGCTGTGGCGGGCGTCATCGTTCTGCATGGAACCGACGCCATGGAAGAATCCTCGCTGCTCGTGCATTTGCAGCACGTCATTACGAAGCCAGTTGTCTTCACCGGCGCGCAGTTTACAGCGGACCATCCGGATGCGGATGGGCCGGCCAATCTGGCGAAGGCCATAGAAACCGCGCTTGATCGGGAGAATGCCGCAAAAGGCGTGCTCCTGTCCTTCGGTGGTCGCTGTCTGCCGGCATGGGGTCTTTACAAGCTAAGCGCGGACGAGGCGGATGCCTTCCGCTCCGCACGGCCGGTGGCTCGTGCCGCAGCGCTGAATCTTGTCGCTCCTGTCGCCGATCTGAGGATCGATATTGTTGCGATTTATCCCGGCTGCGACGCTACGCATATCGCGGCGAGCCTGCAGGCCGGTGCTGATGGCATCGTGCTTGCGGCACTTGGCTCCGGCAACGCCAATCCGGGCATTGCCGTGGCCGTGAAGCGCTGTGCTGAGCGCGGCGTTCCCGTCGTCGTTTCCAGCAGGGTGCCGGAAGGTCTGCTGGTGGCGAGTTATGGCGGTGGCGGCGGCGGTTACGATCTTGTCGCGGCGGGCGGCGTTCATTCATCCACGCTTCGGCCGGGACAGGCCCGCATTCTGCTGGCGGCGCTTTTGGCCAACAACAGCCCGGCGGAAACCATCCTTTCCGCGTTCGGCGAGCCGCATTCTCATTAAGCAGCGGCAGCGGTGCCCGTGCTGGCGGGCATCGAAATTCCTATAGGATTCCTATTTTATTCCATCTTCGCCCGTCTCGAACCTTTATGCGGTTCGGGTGCATTCTTCTGTGCGAGAAGGGATGGTGTTCCCTTCTTAAGCCAGAAAGAGTGAAAAGCGACGTCCCACATGACGGCGCTTTTCTTCCTGTCCGGCTCCTCGGTTCAAAAGGGAGTCCCCATCGATGATGGACATTATTCTGATCGGCGCGGCCATGGTGTTTTTCGCACTCTGCTTTGCCTATACGCGTGCCTGTGACCGGCTTTAGGGGGAGGCTGCGATGATATTCGACTATGTTTTGAGCGGTGCTGTCACCGTCTTTGTCGCCGCCTATCTCACATATGCTCTCATTCGCCCCGAACGCTTCTGATCGGGAAGCGGCCGTTTGAGCATCGGATTTTCCGAAAACCGCATGACACTTTTCGGTCCGATGCTTTATTGAAAGTTCAATACCATGACCCTCAATGGATGGTTTCAGGTCCTGCTTTTCTGCGGGATCGTTGTCGCGCTGGTGAAGCCGCTTGGCTTCTATATGGCGCGTGTCTTTAGTGGCGAACGCACCCTGCTTTCGCCGGTTCTCGTCCCCGTCGAGCGCGGCCTTTATGCCCTTGCCGGGACAAGCGAACGCGAAGAGCAGCACTGGACGACCTATGCGGTTTCCATGCTCCTCTTCAACCTCTTCGGTTTTGCCCTGCTTTATGCCCTGATGCGTTTTCAGGGCGCGCTGCCGTATAATCCGCAAGGAATGGCGGCAGTCGGGCCGGAACTGTCCTTCAACACGGCAGTCAGCTTCGTCACCAACACCAACTGGCAGAATTATGGCGGCGAAAGCACCATGTCCTATCTGACCCAGATGGCCGGTTTCACCGTGCAGAACTTCGTTTCCGCCGCGACCGGCATTGCGATCGCCATCGGGCTTATCCGCGCCTTCGCGCGCGCCTCCGGCAAGGCCATCGGCAATTTCTGGGTGGATATGGTCCGCGCGACGCTCTACGTGCTCTTGCCCATCTGCATCGTGCTGACCCTGGTTTATGTATGGCTCGGCGTGCCGCAGACGCTGGGCGCTTATGTGTCGGCGCAGACATTGGAAGGCGCGCGACAGACGATTGCTGTCGGCCCCGTCGCATCGCAGTTGGCGATCAAGATGCTCGGCACCAATGGTGGCGGCTTCTTCAACGCCAATTCCGCGCATCCGTTCGAAAATCCTGATGCCATTTCCAACCTGATCCAGATGGTGTCGATCTTCGCGATCGGTGCTGCCTTCACCAACGTTTTTGGTCGCATGGTCGGCAATGCCCGTCAGGGCTGGGCGATCCTTGCCGCCATGGGCGTTCTGTTCATCGCCGGCGTTGCGGTCACCTATTGGGCGGAAGCGGCCGGAAATCCGCTGATGCACAGCTTCGGTCTTGCCGGCGGTAACATGGAAGGCAAGGAGGCTCGTTTCGGCGTGGCGCTCTCGTCGCTCTTTGCGGTCATCACCACCGCTGCATCCTGCGGCGCGGTCAACGCCATGCATGGCAGCTTCACGGCGCTCGGCGGTCTCATTCCGCTCATCAACATGCAGCTGGGCGAGGTGATCGTCGGCGGCGTCGGTGCGGGTTTCTACGGTATTCTCCTGTTCATCATCATCGCCATCTTCGTGGCGGGGCTGATGGTCGGGCGCACACCGGAATATCTCGGCAAGAAGATCGAAGCCAAGGAAATGAAGATGGCGGTTCTGGCCATTCTCTGCCTGCCGCTCGCCATGCTTGCCTTCACCGCCACGGCCACCATTCTGCCCTCGGCGGTCGCGTCGGTCGGCACGGCCGGACCGCACGGGTTTTCCGAGATCCTCTATGCCTATACGTCGGCGGCCGCCAATAACGGTTCAGCCTTCGGCGGGCTTACGGGCAATACCCCCTGGTACAACATCACCCTTGGCCTTGCCATGTTGATGGGGCGTTTTCTGGTCATCATTCCCGCACTGGCGATTGCCGGCTCGCTGGTTGCCAAGAAGACGGTTCCGGCATCGGCCGGCACCTTCCCAACGGATGGTCCGCTCTTTGTCGGTCTGCTCGTCGGCACGATCCTCATCGTCGGCGGTCTTACCTTTCTGCCGGCTCTGGCGCTCGGTCCGGTCGTGGAACATCTGGTGATGGCTGCGGGTCAGGTTTTCTGAGGTGGCGCCATGACCAGAGACAATCCCCGACGCAACCGCACCCTTTCTGTCCGCACTGGTGCTCCTGTCAACAGGAGCGCCGGTCCCGGCGGCTGGTGCGCATCCAATCTCATTCTTGCGATGATGGCGGCTCTGTTCGCCGCCGTCTGCGCTCTCGAAGTTCTCACGGGCTGATCGACCCTCATCGGTCGCCCTGTTTCAAACACTGGAGCCTCTTCATGAGCCAGTCCAAACAAGCGAGCATCCTCGATTCTCGCATTCTCGTGCCGGCCATTGCCGACGCATTCAAAAAGCTCAATCCGCGCACCCTTGCGCGCAATCCGGTCATGTTCGTCGTGGCGACAGTATCGGTGCTGACGACCGTACTGTTCATTCGGGATATCATTGCCGGCAGCGCCGGCCTCGGCTTTTCCTTCCAGATCAATCTCTGGTTATGGTTCACCGTGCTGTTTGCCAATTTCGCCGAGGCCGTCGCCGAAGGGCGCGGCAAGGCGCAGGCGGATTCGCTGCGCAAAGCCCGCACGGAAACCCAGGCGAAACTTTTGACCGGCGATGATCGCAGCCAGTATAAGATGGTGGCAGGCACCAGCCTGAAGGTGAACGATGTCGTTCTGGTCGAGGCCGGAGATATCATTCCCTCCGACGGTGAAGTCATCGAAGGTGTTGCCTCCGTCAACGAGGCGGCGATAACCGGCGAATCCGCCCCCGTCATCCGCGAATCCGGCGGTGACCGCTCGGCCGTCACCGGCGGTACGCAGGTTCTGTCGGACTGGATAAGGGTTCGCATTACCGCTGCTGCCGGCTCCACCTTCCTCGACCGGATGATTTCGCTCGTCGAAGGCGCTGAACGCCAGAAGACGCCGAACGAGATCGCGCTCAACATTCTGCTCGCGGGCATGACGCTGATCTTCGTTCTGGCCACCGCGACCATTCCGAGTTTCGCGGCCTATGCCGGTGGCTCGATCCCAATCATCGTGCTGGTGGCGCTTTTCGTGACGCTTATCCCGACGACGATCGGTGCTCTTCTGTCGGCCATCGGTATTGCCGGCATGGACAGGCTCGTGCGCTTCAACGTGCTTGCCATGTCGGGCCGCGCCGTGGAAGCTGCCGGTGACGTCGATACGCTTCTGCTCGACAAGACCGGCACCATCACGCTCGGCAACCGGCAGGCAACCGAATTCCGCCCCGTCACCGGCGTGTCCGAACAGGATCTGGCCGATGCGGCGCAGCTTGCATCGCTTGCCGACGAAACACCGGAAGGCCGTTCCATCGTCGTTCTTGCGAAGGAAAAATACGGTATCCGCGCCCGCGACATGCAGAAACTGCACGCCACTTTCGTGCCCTTCACTGCCCAGACCCGCATGAGCGGGGTGGATTTCGAAGGCGCCTCCATTCGCAAAGGCGCTGTCGATGCGGTTCTTTCCTATGTCGATGGCGGCGTTGCGCAACACGGTAATGCGGCGCTTGCCGTTAAAAACGAAACGGATGCCACGCGCGACATCCGCACGATTGCGGAAGAGATCGCCAAGACTGGCGGCACACCGCTCGCCGTGGTGCGGGACGGAAAGCTGCTCGGCGTCGTGCAGCTGAAAGACATCGTCAAGGGCGGCATTCGCGAGCGCTTCGCGGAACTTCGCCGCATGGGCATTCGCACGGTGATGATCACCGGCGACAATCCGATGACGGCTGCCGCCATTGCGGCCGAGGCCGGTGTGGACGATTTCCTCGCCCAGGCGACGCCGGAAAACAAGCTGGACCTCATCCGCGAGGAACAGGCCAAGGGCAAACTCGTCGCCATGTGCGGCGATGGCACGAACGACGCTCCGGCGCTGGCGCAGGCGGATGTCGGCGTTGCCATGAACACCGGCACCGTCGCGGCGCGTGAAGCCGGTAATATGATCGATCTCGACAGCGACCCGACCAAACTCATCGAGATCGTCGAAATCGGCAAGCAATTGCTGATGACCCGCGGCGCGCTGACCACATTCTCCATCGCCAACGACATCGCCAAATATTTCGCCATCATCCCGGCGATGTTTCTGACCCTCTATCCGCAACTCGGCGTGCTGAATGTCATGGGCCTTTCGACGCCGCAAAGCGCGATCCTCTCCGCCATCATCTTCAACGCGCTCATCATCGTCGCACTCATCCCGCTGTCGCTGAAGGGCGTCAAATATCGCCCGATCGGCGCCGGGGCGCTGCTGTCGCGCAATCTGGTCATCTATGGTTTCGGCGGCATCATCGTGCCCTTCATCGGCATCAAGGCCATCGACCTTGCCATCACGGCGCTCGGTCTCGTCTGAGGAGTAAAGAAAATGTTGAAACAGCTACGTCCGGCACTGGTCTTGATCCTCGCCACCACCGTCATCACCGGCCTTGCCTATCCTCTGGGCATGACGGGCCTCGCGCAGGCGATCTTTCCCTTTCAGGCAAATGGCAGCCTCATCGAGAAGGGCGGCACCGTTATCGGGTCGCAATTGATCGGGCAGTCCTTCACCGGCGAAAAGTATTTCCATGGCAGGCCTTCCGCCGCCGGTGACGGCTATAATGCCGCTTCGTCTTCCGGCTCCAATCTCGGACCGACGAGCGCCAAGCTCATCGACCGGGTCAAGCAGGACTACGAGGCTGCAAAGGCCGAAAATCCCGTAGCCGAGGTTCCGGCCGATCTGGTGACGGCGTCCGGCAGCGGTCTTGACCCGCATGTTTCGCCGCAGGCCGCCTATTTTCAGGTGTCGCGCGTCGCCAGGGCAAGGGGCATTGATGAGGCGTCGCTGCGCGCCATCGTTGACGCCCACGTCGAGGGACCGGAACTCGGTTTCATGGGCGAACCCGTCGTAAACGTGCTGGCGCTCAACATGGCCCTTGACGCGGCCGGCTCGTAAACTGAAATGGCTATGGCGTTTTTTAAGAAGCGCCATAGCCCTGACGACTGGTGATCGGTTCCATGCCTGACGATAATCGCGATATGCCGAGCAGACCGTCGCCGGATGCGCTGCTGGAAAACGCCCGGCGCGAAGCGCGCGGCCGGCTGAAGATTTTTCTGGGCGCAGCGCCTGGTGTCGGCAAGACCTATGAAATGCTGATGTCCGGCCGGGCAAAGCTTGCGGATGGCGTCGACACCATTATCGGTGTCGTGGAAACGCATGGCCGCAAGGAAACCGAAATGCTGGTGCAGGGCTTCGAAATCATTGCGCGCAGGCGCATCGATTATCGCGGTCAGGTGCTGGAAGAGATGGACCTCGACGCCATTCTCGCTCGCCGTCCGTCTCTGGTTCTGGTCGATGAACTCGCACACACCAATGCCGCCGGCAGCCGCCACCCCAAGCGCTATATGGATGTTCAGGAAATTCTGGCGCAGGGCATCGATGTCTATACGACGCTGAACATCCAGCATGTCGAAAGCCTCAATGATGTGGTGGCGCAGATCACCCGTATCCGCGTGCGCGAAACGGTGCCGGACAGCATCATCGACCGCGCCGACGATGTCGAAATCATCGATATTACCCCCGACGATCTGATAAAGCGCCTGCAGGACGGCAAGGTCTATATGCCCCGCACCGCGCGGCGCGCCATCGAGAACTATTTTTCGCGCGGCAATCTGACGGCCTTGCGTGAGCTTGCGCTGCGGCGCACCGCCCAGCGGGTCGATGAGCAATTGCTCAACCACATGCAGTCGCACGCCATTTCCGGCCCATGGGCCGCAGGAGACAGGGTGCTGGTCTGTCTCGACCACGGCGGCAACGGTCCCGGTCTGGTGCGTTATGCCCGAAGGCAGGCGGATCGCCTGCGCGCGCCATGGACGGCGCTGCATCTGGACACGCCCCGCTCGCAGCAATTGTCGGAAGCGGAGAAGGACCGGCTGGCCAGCACCATGCGGCTTGCCCAGCAGCTCGGCGGCGAGACCGTGACCTTGCCGGCGCTCGACCTGACGCGCGAAATCATCTCCTATGCCAATGCCAACAATTTCACCCACATCATTATCGGCCGTCCAAGAAAATCGTGGTGGCAGCGGATTTTGCAGCGTTCTTTGACGCATGATCTGATCGACCACGCCGGCGATATCAGCGTGCATGTCATTTCCGGTGACAAGAGCGAGGAAAAGCCGGCGCAGAGCGCGAGGCTTGCGTCGCCGCCGTCACGCCAGTCTCTGCGGGCTTATCTCAACAGCACCCTGTTCGTCGGACTGGCGATCGTGGCCGGCATCGTGCTCGATCAGACGCTCGACGTTCAAAATCTGGCGCTCGTCTTCCTGATGGCGGTTCTGGCCGCCGCCGTGCGCGGTGGGTTGGGACCGGCGCTGTATGCCTCGGTGCTCGGCGCTGTCGCGTTCAACTTCTTCTTTCTGGAGCCGCGCTACACGCTGACGGTAAGCGCGCCGGATAGTGTCGTTGCCCTGCTGTTTTATTTCGGCGTGGCGTTGGTTGCCTCCAATCTGACGGTCGCCGTGCAGCGGCAGGCGGCGTCTGCGCGGGCAAGGGCGCGAATTACCGAGGACCTGTATCTTTTTTCCAAAAAGCTGGCTGGCACCGGCACGTTGGACGACGTGTTGTGGGCAACCGCTTTCCAGATGGCTTCGATGCTGAATGTCCGGGTCGTCCTGCTGCTGCCGGAAAACAATACGATAGCGGTCAAGGCAGGTTATCCCCCGGATGATACGCTGGTGGATGCGGATATTGCGGCTGCCCAATGGGCCTGGGAACACGACAAGGCCGCGGGCCGGGGCGCGGACACTCTTCCTGGCGCCAAACGTCTTTATCTGCCGCTGCGCACCGGCAGCGGTGCTGTCGGTGTCGTGGGGCTGGACGACGACCGGCTCGGCCCGCTTCTCACGCCGGAACAGCAGCGTATGTTCGATGCGCTGTCCGATCAGGCGGCACTCGCGATCGAGCGCATCCAGCTCGTCTCGGATGTCGACCGGGCGAAGCTGGCGGCAGAAACCGATAGGTTGCGCACGGCGCTTTTGACCTCCATATCCCATGATCTCAAGACGCCGCTCGCCGCTATTCTCGGCTCCGCAGGAACGCTCAAGGATTTTGCCGACGACATCCCTTCCGATGCACGCAACGAGCTGCTTTCAACCATCGTCGAGGAATCCGAACGGCTGAATCGCTTCATCTCCAACCTGCTCGACATGACGAGGATCGGTTCGGGTGCGATGGAGCCGAATTACGGGTTGCATTTCGTTGGCGATATGATCGGGACAGCACTCTCACGCGCGGCAAAAATCATTGTGAGGCACGAGATCGCTCTGGATATTCCCTCCGACCTGCCGATGCTGAAGGTCGATCCGGTGCTTTTCGAACAGGTGCTGTTCAATCTCATCGACAATGCAGCCAAATACGCGCCCGAACATACCGCAATTGACATTCGCGGGCGGCTGCTGGGCGGGCATGTCTTCCTGTCCGTTGCGGATGAGGGGCCGGGCATTCCCCCCGACGATACGCAGCGGGTTTTCGACAGTTTCTACCGGGTGCGCAAGACGGATCATGTGCAGGCCGGGACAGGTCTCGGGCTGTCCATCTGCAAGGGGTTCGTTGAGGCCATGGGCGGGTCGATCCGGGCGGAAAACAGGCCGGATCGCTCAGGCGCGCAATTTACCATAAGCTTGCCGGTTCCCGCCGAGGCGCCTGTGCTAGATCATGATTAGGGCGCGATTCCAGACGACAACCGTTCACGCGTTTCGCCATGCCGCTGAAGGAGATCGGGAATGACCAGTTCCGCCGTTCGCATTCTGATCGTTGACGACGAACCGCCGATCCGCAAGCTTTTGCGGGTAGGTTTGTCGACTCAAGGATATGCGGTCAGCGAGGCGATGAATGCCAGGGTCGCGATGGAACTGATGAACGAGGACAAGCCCGATCTCGCGGTTCTCGATCTCGGCCTGCCGGATATGTCGGGCCATGATCTTCTGGCGAAATGGCGGGGGGAGGGGCTGGCCCTGCCGGTCATCATCCTTTCCAGCCGAACGGACGAAGCGGGCATCGTCAAGGCACTGGAGCTGGGGGCCGACGATTATATCACCAAGCCTTTCGGCATGAACGAACTCGTCGCCCGCATCCGCGTCGCCCTGCGCCATCGCCTTCAAAGCCAAGGCGAAAGGCCGGTGTTCCAGACCGGCGACCTGTCGGTCGATCTCGTCAGGCGCATCGTCAAGGTGGAGGACAGGGAGGTAAAACTTTCGCCCAAGGAATATGACATCCTCAGGGTTCTGGTGCAGCATGCGGGCAAGGTGCTGACGCACCGTTTCCTGCTGGAGCATGCGTGGGATGAACTGACCGACGTGCAATATTTGCGGGTCTACGTGCGCCAGCTTCGCCAGAAGATCGAGAAGACCCCGGATCAACCGCGCTACATCCTGACGGAAACCGGTGTCGGTTACCGGTTGCAGGACGTTTGAGGGCGTCGTTTTAATACGACGCCCTCAGAGGTTTCGTCAGACGGCGGCGCAGATCGACAGGAATTCGTCCACATCGGCTTCTGTCGTCGCAAAGCTGGTGACCATACGGATCAGCACCTCGTCCTTGCCGACCTTTTCGGGCATATCACGCGGCACCAGCCAATCGTAGAACTTCGCGCCTTTTGCAGTTGCCGCTTCAGCTGCGGCCTTCGGCAGAATGGCGAAAACCTCGTTCGCCGTGGTCGGCCACGCTAAGCGCGCGCTGTTGAGCGAGGCGAAACCGGCACGCAGCCGGGTGGCCATGGCATTGGCGTGATTTGCGAGACCCATCCAGAGATCGTCCTGCAAATAGGCTTCGAATTGCGCGGCGATGAAGCGCGACTTCGAAAAAAGCTGGGCGGTACGCTTGCGCAGGAAGGCGAAGTCTTTGGCGAGCGCAGGATCGAAAAACACGATCGCTTCTGCGCACCAGCAGCCGTTTTTCGTGCCGCCGAAAGACAGGACGTCGACACCGCGTTTCCAGGTCATTTCGGCGGGCGTCGCGCCGAGTGCGGCAAGCGCATTGGCAAAACGCGCGCCGTCCATGTGCAGCGGCAGGCCGTTCTCCCTGGCGATCTTGGCAATCGCGTCGATTTCATCGAGCGTATAGACCGTTCCGGCTTCGGTTGCCTGCGTCATGGTGATGGCTGCTGCGCGCCCGTGGTGAACGGCATCCTGGGGGTAGCGCGCAATACGTTCGATCAGGTTTTCCGGCAGCATCTTGCCGTTCGGTCCCTCCACGGCGACCATGCGCATGCCGCTGAAGAAATCCGGCGCGCCGCATTCATCCTCGATCACATGGGCTTCGGAGTGACAGAAGGTCAGGCCGCCGGGGCGGGCGATACTTGCCAGCGAAAGCGAATTGGCCGCCGTACCCGTTGCGACGAAGAACACCGCCACTTCGCGTTCGAATATCTCGTTAAAGCGGGCTTCGATGGAAAGATCGAGTGCGCTGCTGCCGTAAGCGGCGGCAAACCGGGTGGATTCCCGCGAAAGCCGTTCGTTGATGGCAGGGTGGGCGCCAGCCCAATTGTCTGAAGCAAAAAACATCTCTGGAGGCTTTCCGATGGCTGGGGTTTTTAGTTTGCGAATGCACGGGGACGATCTGCGGCAAAGTTCTAGGACCTAACTTGGCGATTGGCAAATCCGGCAATGAAAGCAAAGGGTCGGATCGCTTTGCGACAAGAAAGTTTCGCATAATAGGTCAGTATCGAAATTTCGCGGCAAATCGGCGGCCCCACTAATTGGATTCGCACCCTTGCTAAATCCACTGGTTTCTGCCAAAATTCTTGCGAATTGAGACAGCTTTGCTGTCCTAAATTTGATCGAACCGGTTTGTATGCGGATTTTTCGGGAGCGAAAATTCGTGTCGAGCCGGATCTTCGCATGAAACCATGCAAGTAATTTTGCAGGAGGGACAAAAATGACGCACAAGCCGCAGGCAGAGATCGCCGCCGCAACCCAGACCACAGACTGTCCCACCGCGGCTGTGGCCGCACCCGTTTCTGCGAAGGGGCGTTTCGCGGGCGGCTTGCCGGAAAAGCAGGGTCTTTACGATCCGCGCAATGAGCACGATGCCTGTGGTGTCGGCTTTGTCGCCCATATGAAGGGCGTCAAGTCACACCAGATCGTCAAGGATGGCCTGTTCATTCTCGAAAACCTGACGCATCGCGGTGCGGTCGGTGCCGATCCGCTGATGGGCGATGGCGCCGGCATTCTCGTGCAGATCCCCGACCGTTTCTTCCGTGAGGAAATGGCGGCGCAGGGCGTTACGCTGCCGAAGGCTGGCGAATATGCCGTCGGTCACATCTTCATGCCGCGCGATCCTGCCCGTATCGAGCACTACAAGCAGGTCATCATCGATCTGATCGGTGAGGAGGGACAGCAGTTCCTCGGCTTCCGCGACGTGCCGGTCGACAATTCCTCGCTCTCCAGGGCTCCGGACATTGCCGGGACAGAACCGCATCACGTTCAGGTCTTCATCGGTGCCGGCCGCGATGCCGCCACCAATGCCGATTTCGAGCGTAAACTGTTCCTGATCCGCAAGGTCATCTCCAACCGCATCTATGACGAGGGTGGCGGCAAGGAAGCGCAGGATTTCTATCCTGTCTCGCTCTCCTCCTCGACCATCGTCTACAAGGGCATGTTCCTCGCCTATCAGGTCGGCGCTTATTACAAGGATCTGGCGGACCCGCGTTTCGAATCCGCGGTTGCGCTGGTGCATCAGCGTTTCTCCACCAACACCTTCCCGTCGTGGAAGCTGGCGCATCCCTACCGTATGGTTGCCCACAATGGCGAGATCAACACGTTGCGCGGCAACGTCAACTGGATGGCTGCACGTCAGGCCTCCGTTTCGTCGGTGCTGTTCGGTGACGATATCTCCAAGCTCTGGCCGATTTCCTATGAGGGCCAGTCGGATACCGCCTGTTTCGACAATGCGCTCGAATTCCTCGTGCGCGGCGGTTATTCCATGGCGCATGCCGTGATGATGCTGATCCCGGAAGCCTGGTCGGGCAACCTGTCCATGTCGGCGGAACGCAAGGCGTTCTACGAATATCATGCCGCGCTGATGGAGCCGTGGGACGGTCCCGCCGCTGTCGCCTTCACCGATGGCAAGCAGATTGGTGCGACCCTCGACCGTAACGGTCTGCGCCCGGCGCGTTATCTCGTCACCGACGACGATCGCGTCATCATGGCGTCGGAGGCCGGCACGCTGCCGGTGCCGGAGGAGCGCATCATCAAGAAGTGGCGTTTGCAGCCGGGCAAAATGCTGCTGATCGACATGGAAAAGGGCGCGATCATTTCCGACGAGGATGTGAAGCACGAACTTGCCGCCAAGCATCCCTACCGCACCTGGCTTAACCGCACCCAGCTCATTCTCGAAGACCTGAAGCCGGTGGAGCCACGGGCGCTGCGTCGCGACGTGTCGCTGCTCGACCGTCAGCAGGCCTTCGGTTACACCAGCGAAGATACAAAGCTCCTGATGTCGCCGATGGCGACGACGGGTCAGGAAGCCATCGGCTCGATGGGTACCGATACGCCGATTTCGGCCATGTCGGACAAATCCAAGCTGCTTTATACCTATTTCAAGCAGAACTTCGCGCAGGTCACCAACCCGCCGATCGACCCGATCCGCGAAGAACTGGTGATGAGCCTCGTTTCGTTCATCGGTCCACGCCCGAACCTTCTCGACCACGAAGGTGCGGCCCGCGCCAAGCGACTGGAAGTGCGCCAGCCGATCCTGACCAATGGCGATCTGGAAAAGATCCGCTCCATCGGCCACACGGAAGACCGCTTCGACACCAAGACCCTCGACTTCACCTATGATGTGGAGCGCGGCGCCGAAGGCATGCCGGACATGCTCGAGCGTCTGTGCGAGCGGGCTGAATCCGCCGTTCGCGGCGGTTACAACATCATCGTTCTTTCCGACCGTCAGCTCGGCCCGGACCGCATCGCGATCCCGGCACTTCTGGCGACCGCCGCAGTGCACCATCACCTGATCCGCAAGGGTCTGCGCACCTCGGTCGGTCTCGTCGTGGAAACCGGAGAACCGCGCGAAATCCACCATTTCTGTCTGCTCGCCGGTTATGGTGCGGAGGCGATCAACCCCTATCTCGCCTTTGACACGCTGCTCGACATGCACAAGCACGGCGCGTTCCCGAAGGAAGTGTCCGATGACGAAGTCGTCTATCGCTACATCAAGGCGGTCGGCAAGGGCATCCTCAAGGTCATGTCCAAGATGGGCATTTCCACCTATCAGTCCTATTGCGGCGCGCAGATTTTCGACGCCATCGGCCTGTCCTCGGAATTCGTCGAGAAGTACTTCTTCGGCACGGCTACCTCTATCGAAGGCGTCGGCCTGACGGAAATCGCCGAAGAAACCGTAACGCGTCACACGGCGGCTTTCGGCAAGGATCCGATCCTTGCCAATACGCTCGATATCGGCGGTGAATACGCCTATCGCATGCGCGGCGAAAGCCACGCCTGGACGCCGGATGCCATCGCCTCGCTGCAACATGCCGTTCGCGGCAACAGCAAGGAACGCTACCGCGAATTCGCGAGCATGGTGAATGAGACGGCGCTGCGGATGAACACCATTCGCGGTCTGTTCAAGGTCAAGTCGGCGGAAGCGCTTGGCCGCAAGCCGGTTACCATCGATGACGTCGAGCCGGCGGTCGATATCGTCAAGCGCTTCTCGACGGGTGCCATGTCTTTCGGCTCAATCAGCCGCGAGGCGCATACCACGCTCGCCGTCGCCATGAACCGCATCGGCGGCAAGTCCAACACCGGCGAAGGCGGCGAAGAATCCGACCGCTATATGCCGCTTCTGAACGGCAAACCGAACCCCGAGCGTTCTGCCATCAAGCAGATCGCATCCGGCCGCTTCGGTGTGACGACGGAATATCTCGTCAACGCCGATATGTTGCAGATCAAGGTGGCGCAGGGTGCCAAGCCCGGCGAAGGCGGACAATTGCCCGGCCACAAGGTGGATGCGACGGTTGCCAAAACCCGTCACTCGACGCCGGGCGTCGGCCTCATCTCGCCGCCGCCGCACCACGATATCTATTCCATCGAAGATCTGGCGCAGCTGATCTACGACCTGAAGAACGTCAACCCGGAAGCCGATGTTTCGGTGAAGCTGGTGTCGGAAGTGGGCGTGGGCACGGTTGCGGCGGGTGTCGCCAAGGCGCGCGCCGACCATATCACCATTGCTGGTTTCGACGGCGGCACAGGTGCCTCGCCGCTGACTTCGCTCAAGCATGCCGGTTCGCCCTGGGAAATCGGCCTTGCCGAAACCCAGCAGACGCTGGTGCTGAACGGTCTTCGTTCGCGTATCGCGCTGCAGGTGGATGGCGGTCTGAAAACCGGCCGCGACGTCATCGTCGGCGCGCTGCTCGGTGCGGATGAATTCGGCTTCGCCACCGCGCCGCTGATTGCGGCCGGCTGCATCATGATGCGCAAATGCCACCTCAATACCTGCCCCGTCGGCGTCGCAACGCAGGACCCGGTTCTGCGCAAGCGCTTCAAGGGCACGCCGGAACACGTCATCAACTACTTCTTCTTCGTGGCCGAAGAAGTGCGCGAGATCCTCGCTTCGCTTGGCGTTACCAGGCTGGACGAGATCATCGGCGCTTCCGAACTGCTCGAAAAGGATGAGATGCTGGCGCACTGGAAGGCCAAGGGTCTGGATTTCAGCCGCATCTTCCACAAGGTCGAGGCTCCGAAGGAAGCAACCTTCTGGACCGAGCGCCAGAAGCACCCGATCGACGATATTCTCGACCGCAAGCTGATTGAAAAGTCGCTGCCGTCGCTGGAGAACCGCGAGCCGGTTGTCTTCGAAGTACCGATCAAGAACGTCGACCGTTCCGCAGGCGCCATGCTATCAGGTGCACTCGCCAAGCGCTGGGGCCATAAGGGGCTGAAGGACGATACGATCCACGTGACGCTGCGCGGCACGGCGGGTCAGTCCTTCGGCGCGTTCCTGGCCCGTGGCATCACCTTCGATCTGGTGGGTGACGGCAACGACTATGTCGGCAAGGGTCTCTCAGGTGGCCGCATCATCGTGCGCCCGCCGGAAAACACCCGCATCATTGCGGAAAACTCCATCATCGTCGGCAACACCGTTCTTTACGGCGCGATCACCGGCGAGTGCTATTTCCGCGGTGTGGCGGGTGAGCGTTTCGCGGTGCGCAACTCCGGCGCGCTGGCTGTCGTCGAGGGTGTCGGCGACCATGGCTGCGAATATATGACGGGCGGTATCGTCGTCGTTCTGGGCGAGACGGGCCGTAACTTCGCGGCCGGCATGTCCGGCGGCGTTGCTTATGTTCTGGATGAGAAGGGTGATTTCGCGACCCGGTGCAACATGGCCATGGTCGAGCTGGAGCCGGTTCCGGAAGAGGACGACATGCTGGAAAAGCTGCACCATCACGGTGGCGACCTCATGCACAAGGGACGTGTGGACGTCTCCGAAGACATGACGCGCCACGACGAGGAGCGTCTCTACCAGCTGATTTCCAACCACTTCCACTACACGAATTCGGCGCGTGCCAAGGATATACTCGATCGCTGGAGCGAATTCCGTCCGAAGTTCCGCAAGGTCATGCCGGTTGAATACCGCCGTGCGCTTGAGGAAATGGAGCGCATGCGTCTGGGCGTGGCGGCGGAGTAATCCGCCGCGTGAGAACACTACACCAACTGGTCTCGCTGACGATCGCGGTCGCCGTTCCCACGGCGATCTATTGGACAAGCGGCGAGACCGGATTTGAATTCATCGTATTGGGGGCGGCTTTCGGTTTCGCCACCTGGTACTGGGGCCCGACAGGCGCTCCGCTTTGATGTGAGGACATATACCGTGGGCAAGGTAACAGGTTTTCTTGAGATCGACCGGCAGGTGGGCAAGTATCAGCCCGCATCGGATCGTATCCGCCATTTCCGCGAATTCACCATTCCGATGTCGGATGCCGAGGTGCAGAAGCAGGCGGCACGCTGCATGGATTGCGGCATTCCCTATTGTCATGGCCCGACGGGCTGTCCCGTGCACAACCAGATCCCCGACTGGAACGATCTGGTCTATAACAACAATTGGGAAGAGGCGATCGGCAATCTGCACTCCACCAACAACTTCCCGGAATTCACCGGACGCGTCTGTCCCGCGCCCTGCGAGGAAGCGTGCACGCTGAACCTCGAGGATGCACCGGTCGCCATCAAGACGGTCGAACAGGCGATTGCCGACAAGGCCTATGAGCTGGGCTTCATCGTGCCGAAGCCGGCGACGATCCATACCGGCAAAAAGGTTGCCATCATCGGTTCCGGCCCTTCGGGCATGGCGGCAGCACAGCAGCTTGGCCGCGCCGGCCATGAAGTGCATGTCTACGAGCGTGAATCGAAGCCCGGCGGGTTGCTGCGTTACGGCATTCCGGATTTCAAGATGGAGAAGAACTTCATCGATCGCCGTGTCGAACAGATCAAGGGCGAAGGCGTCACCTTCCATTGCGGCGTCAATGTCGGTGTGGATGTGACGGTCGAAGCGCTTCTGGCCGATCACGATGCCGTTCTTTATTGCGGCGGTTCGGAAACCCCGCGCCCAGCCGGTATCGGTGGTGCTGATTTTAATGGCGTTTACGACGCCATGCCCTACCTCGTGCAGCAGAACCGCCGCGTCGGCCGCGAAAATATCGACAGCATCGGCTGGCCGGCCGATCCGATCCTCGCTGGCGGCAAGCATGTCGTCGTCGTTGGCGGTGGTGATACGGCTTCCGACTGCGTCGGTACGGCATTTCGTCAGGGCGCGGTGAAAGTCACCCAGCTCGACATCCGCCCGATGCCGCCGGAAAAGGAAGACAAGCTCGCCGTATGGCCCTTTTGGGCGACGAAGATGCGCACGTCTTCCTCGCAGGCCGAAGGCGCTGTTCGTGAATTCCAGGTCGCTACGCTCGAATTCGTCGGCGAAGATGGCGTTTTGACAGGTGTGAAGTGCTGTCAGGTGGACGACCGGCGCAAGCCTATCGCTGGCACGGAGTTCATCATCAAAGCCGATCTCGCCTTCATCGCCATCGGCTTCTCCGGTCCTTTCACCGACAGCGTGCTGAAGGAAATGGATGGCAAGCTGTCGCTTAACACCGATCGTCGCGGTTCCACTAACGTGATCGCCAACGAAACGGACTACAAGACCTCGGTCGATAAGCTGTGGGCGGCGGGCGACGTTCGTCGTGGTCAGTCGCTGGTGGTCTGGGCGATCCGCGAAGGCCGTCAGGCGGCGCGTGCGATCGACGAAGAGCTGATGGGCGCAACCCTCCTGCCGCGCTGAGCGAGCTCATGCGGCGCAAGCCGTCGTAACGAAAACAGAAAGGCCTGTTGTGTTTTGCCACAGGCCTTCTGTTTGACAGGAAACAGCTGCGAAAACCGCAGGACTGTCTTCGGTTCATAGGCGGTGCCTATCGGATTCCTCCCGTGCCGCGTTTCAGCAATAGGGAAGGCTGATGCGGAAAGACGCACCGCCAGTGGAAGAATCGCTGATGGATATCTCGCCGCCATGGTACCGGACGATTTCCTGCACGAGGTTGAGACCGAGCCCGGTGCCGCGATCCTTCGGCCTCAGCCGGTGGAAGGCGTCGAACACGGCTTCCCGGTCTTCTTGCGGAATTCCGTTCCCTTCATCGGATATTTCGATCACGCGGTTACACGCCACCCTAAGGGTGATCGTTCCGCGATTGCCACCGTGCTCGATGGCATTTTGCACGATATTCATGATGGCGCGTTGTAAGGAGGCCTCATCCGCAAGGGCGAGGATCGGTTCCTCGTCCGCTTCGAACGCCAGCGCATAGCCCTGCGAGATCGCGAGTGGCGCTATATCCGCGACCACTGCTCTGCACAGCCTGACAAGATCGAGTGGCACCAGAGACAGTTTTTGTCCGCTCAATCGCTGCAAATCGAGCAATTGTTCAGCCAGCAGGGCAATACGGGCGGCGTCGGCCAAAATACGTGCGCGCTCCGGTCCATGGACAAGCGCTTCTATCCGGGTCTGCAAAATGGCGACCGGTGTGCGCAACTCATGAGCGGCATCGAGGATAAATCTTTTGTGGCGCTCGTATCCATCGTCAAGACGTCTCAACGCGCCGTTGACGGCCTGCACGAGAGGCGTCACCTCTCTCGGTATGTTGGTTTCCGGCAGCCGGTTGCCTCGCTTGTCGATATCGATCGTCTCCGCCTGCCGTACGATATTGGACAACGGCTTGAACTCTCTGCGAATGATCCAGGAAATGGCGATGATCGTGACGACCGACATCAACAGAAAAACGGGCAACATCAGTAGATTCGAGAATATGAGTACCGGAATGGTCATGCTGTAGAGGCCGCCGCGGCCCACCATGGCAAATTCGCCTGCGGGCCCTGACGCACGTCTGACAACGATCATGCGCAGATTTGCGAGATAGGAATAGGAGAGCGGTGCATCGCGAAGGTCGGAGACTTTGACGTCACTCAACTGTTGGTCCATGTTGAGAAATGCTTCAGGCACACGGCCATCTTCTATGATCTCGCCTTTTTCACTGATCGCGACGAACCAGAAATCAGGTGTTTTGTCGCGCAGTGCGGCTAGCTCCTCTGTCACCTTCAGGCTTATATGACCGTTTTCGTCTCTCTCGAGGGCGCTTGCTACGATCTGGGCGGATTGCGGGTCAAGCATGGCGCTTTCAGCACCCTTGGGAAGAATATAGCTGACCAGGGATACGCTGAGTATGAAGAGGCTACCGATTTGAAACGCCAGCATTTGCAGCGTCAGCCGGCGCTTCAGCGATTTCCTTTGCGCCAGCTTCATGCTGTCGCCCTCAAAAGATAGCCAACACCGCGAATACCGTGGACCTCGACACCCGCATCCACTGCCAGCAATTTGCGGCGCAAACGGGAAATATGGGAATCGAGCGCATTGGACTGGATTTCGTCGTCGAAGTTGTAGACGGCATCCTCAAGCAGCGCGCGCAGCACCGTTCTGCCTTGCCGCCGCAACAGGGCTTCGAGAATAAGCAGTTCGCGTCTGGTCAGGGCGAGAAATTCACCTCTGATGCGCACTTCGCGGGTTTCGAAGCAAAATTCCAGCTTGCCCAGTTTCGCCGTCATCGTCACGGCCCCGACCGGCCGGCGCAACAGGGCGCGGATGCGGGCGAGAAGCTCTTCGACGGCGAACGGCTTGGCCAGATAATCGTCCGCGCCGAGGTTCAGCCCATTCACCCGATCCGCAAGCGTGCCTTGCGCCGTCAACACGATGACGGGCGGGGTGACTGGCAGCAGGCGCAAATCCTGTATGAGCCGGATGCCGTCGCCGTCCGGCAATTGCCGGTCGAGCACGACGAGATCGTGGACACCGTCCATGATCGCGTGTCGCGCGAGATCAAGCGTGCCGACATTGTCTACGATGATATCGAAGCGGTGGAGAGCGGCGGACAGGGCTGCTGCCATTTCGCGTTCGTCTTCAACAAGCAGCAGGCGCATGAACTCGTCTCGGCAATGTCTGGCGTGCACCTTCCAGGCGGGAAGGAACGCTGGGCGTTAAATAAATATCACCCTGCAGGGAAGGCCGGGCAGGAGGAGGTAATTAGCCGCCCCACATTCCTGCGAAGCTATACCTACCCTGCCACTGCCGGATTGCCTGAACATTACGCCCGTTCGGGCGGTCGTCACGCGGAGAGAAAAGCGCCTATTGTCTGGCCGGAGCGGTATCCGGAACCACGCGATAATCATCGATACGGCCCGCCGGGGCGTCTGCCATCTCGCCCCGTTTGGTCAGCCGTTCGCGTGGCGATTCCACCACCGAGACGCGTGCCGGTCCGGCAGAGGCGTCGCCAAGCAGCTTGTCACCGCCATCGAGGTCCGGATCGGTCAGGCTGATCGGCTGCGTGCGCACCTGTCCCGCATCGATGCCGAGGGCCGGCAGGGACGTGAGCGCCGGCAAATTGCTGCCGTCCAGTTTCACGAGGTCCGGCCCGGCGCTGTCGAGGTGCCTGCGCACGAATTTTTCGACGTAAAAGGCGAGCTTGCGTTTGCCGGCGCTTGTCATACCGACGCCATCGGCTTCGCGCAGGCGGGCCTGCTGGCCGTTCATGTCGTAGCCGGTGATGACGAATTTTCCGGCCTCATCGACGAAGCCGTCCCAGACATCGACGAATTCGCCGCCGTATTTTTCGACATGGCTGCGATAAAGCCGGTTGAAACCGACGAGATCGGCTGTGAGCGAGGACGACTGAAAGGCGGGAAGGCCAACCCACAGCAGCGGCACCTTGGGCCGGCCGGCAAGGGTCAGCAGTTCATCAATCCGCCGCTCATATTCCTTGAACCAGACGTCGGTACCGAATTTTTCCCTGATATCGCCGATCTGCATCTGCTGGCGATCGTTCGATCCCATCATGATGACGATGGTGGCGGGATTGGTCTCGGTTATGAATTTCGGCAGGTTGGCGAACCAGTCGTAATAATCCGTGCGGACCAGACCGGAGGAACCGTTCGCACGCACATCGACGGCAATTGCCGGCGAGCTTGCAAAGGCGTTGACCAGTTCTTCCCCCATGCCGCCAGCCAGAAAATCACCGATGACCAGAACACGTCTTGCATTTTCAAGCTTGGCGGCCGGCTCCGGCTTTTCGGTTCGCATCTGAACCACCGAAGGCGTCTTTCGGGCGGGTTGGGGG
>NZ_JWJH01000011.1 GCF_000949865.1 Rhizobium nepotum 39/7
GATCTGGCACAATGCGCCGGAAAAAATACTGGCGGTGAAACGGGGCTGGGCGGAGGAGAACGCCACCCTGCTGGAAGGGCTGCTGCGCGCGCTTTACCGCGCCGGAGAATGGTGCGCCAATCCCGCCAATATCGAGGAGCTTACCGGCATTCTCGCAGCACCCCATTATATTGACGAGAACGGTGAATTCCTGCTTCCGGCGCTGACGGGGTATATTTCCACCTCGCAAAGGGACATGCAGCGTTATCCGGAGTTTTTCGTGACGAGCGCGAAGGCCGCCAATTTCCCCTGGCAGAGCCAGGCCCTGTGGTTTTTCAGCCAGATGTTGCGCTGGGGCGAGGTTTCCGCCGATTGTCGGTTCGATGCGGCCGTGGTGGAGGCGGCGCGCAACGCCTACCGGCCGGACATTTTCCGCAAGGCGATGAAACCGCTTTTCGTGCCGGTGCCGGGCGCGAACATGAAGCTGGAAGGCACGTTGCAGGAGCCGATCCACGTCGGCGCATCGCGCGCGGGTCTCGTCCTCGGCCCCGACAGTTTTTTCGATGGTCGCGTTTTCGACCCGGAAACACTTAACATGGACGACGAAATCTGAGCCCTTGTTCGCGCTTGGGCATTGGCGAAGTGCTCCGGCTTGTCTATGGATGACGCGTAATGCAGCCCTTATCCGGCCGGACGATGTAGTGGAGTAAACATATGGCAGAGGTCAGCAAGCACCAGGTCGAAAAGGCTTTGGAAGCCGTCATCTATCCGGGCAGCGGCAAAAGCATCGTGGCGCTCGGCATGGTCTCGGAAATCTTCATCGCCGACGCCAAGGCCTATTTTTCGATTACGGTCCCGGCCGACAAGGCCGCCGAGATGGAGCCGTTGCGGCTTTCGGCGGAAAAGGCGGCCAGGGGCGTTGAAGGCATCGCCGGCGCCGTCGTCGCACTGACTGCGGATCGTAAACCCGGCACGCAGCAACCGGCGCCCGCACCAGCACCGGCGCGTCCTGCGGCTGCAACCGGCCGTCCGGCCGCGCAGCCCGGATCGTCAAAGGTCGGCGTTCCCGGCGTCGGCGCCATCATCGCGGTTGCCTCGGGCAAGGGCGGGGTCGGAAAGTCGACCACCGCTGTCAATCTGGCGCTCGGGCTACAGGCGCTCGGCCTCAAGGTCGGTATGCTCGACGCGGACATCTACGGCCCTTCGCTGCCGCGACTGCTGAAAATTTCAGGCCGCCCGAAGCAGCAGGAAGACCGCATCATCATTCCCATGGAAAATTATGGGCTGAAGGTCATGTCCATGGGTTTTCTGGTGGATGAGGAAGCGGCGATGATCTGGCGTGGGCCGATGGTTCAGTCCGCATTGATGCAGATGCTGCGCGAAGTCGCCTGGGGCCAACTCGACGTGCTGGTGCTTGATATGCCGCCCGGCACAGGTGATGCGCAGTTGACCATCGCTCAGCAGGTGCCGCTTGCCGGTGCCGTCATCGTCTCGACGCCGCAGGATCTGGCGCTGATCGACGCGCGCAAGGGCATTACCATGTTCCGCAAGGTGGAAGTGCCGCTCCTCGGCGTCGTTGAGAATATGAGCTATTTCATCGCCCCGGATACCGGCGCGCGGTACGATATTTTCGGCCATGGCGGGGCAAAGGCGGAAGCTGAGCGGATCGGCGTACCGTTCCTCGGCGAAGTGCCGCTCACCATTTCCATCCGCGAAATGTCGGATGCCGGAACGCCTGTTGTCGCCGCAGAACCGGATGGCCCTCAGGCCGCCATCTATCGCGACATTGCGGAAAAAGTCTGGGCGCGTATCGGTGCGAACGAAAGAAAAGCCGCACCGAGAATCGTTTTTGAATAGCGCATCGACTGCGGAAGAAAAATGGCCGGGCGATTGTCCGGCCAGAATGTTTGTTTAAAAACAGTATATTAACTGGCTGCATCGGGAAGGATCGATGCATTTGAACGCCAGAAATGTGTTGCTTGCAATGCTGTCGCGAGAAAATACTACTTGATTGCGTCTCGCTTTGGGAGCATAGGCCTCCGCCGTTTGCTTCTTGGTCCGTCAGTCTGGCGGGATGTGAAAATCCCGCTGGTTCCAGCGTTCCCTGAAGTGTCGTCCAAAGGTTTGCCGACCTTGAACAGGATATGTTAAGCAGCATTGCGGCTGAAGCCTGCGATGCGGACCGGAGAAACGGATTGATAAAAGCCTATCGCGCCAATTGCGAGGCGATCAGCCTGTCGCCAGACGACGGCTCCGAACAGATTCCCGACGACGTCGTCTGGATCGATCTTATCAATCCGAGCAGGACGGAGGAGCAGCATGTCGAAAAGCTGCTGGGGCTCGATCTGCCCACCCGCGAGGATTTGAAGGATATCGAACCGTCCAGTCGTCTTTATATTCAGGACGGCAATGTCTTCATGACCGCCTCCCTGGTGTGGAAGGCGGATTCGGATGATGCGCGCCTGACCGATGTCGCCTTCATTCTTGCCGGCAAACGTCTGGTGACGATCCGTTATGCCGAGCCGAAATCGTTTCACCTCTTCATCGCCGCCATTACCCGCGTGCCGCACGAGATGCGCAGCGGTGCCGCACTTCTGCTCAAGCTGCTTGAAACCATCGTCGACCGCACGGCGGAAATTCTCGAAAACTCGGTGGCCGGCATAGACAATCTCGCCGCCGATATTCTCGGCAGCCAGGCGCGCAGCAAGCGCAAGGCGCCGCGTTATCTCGAAGATCGCCTGACGAACATCGCCGCCTATCACCGGCTGATCTCTAAGGTTCGCGACAGTCTCGCATCGCTTGCACGCCTGCAGACCTTCCTGCACACAAGTGCGCAGGTGCAGCAGGACAAGGAGGCGAGGGAACAGGGCAAATCGATCGCGCGGGATATCCAGTCGCTGACCGAGCATGCCTCCTTCGTTTCCGGCAATCTGACATTCCTGCTGGACGCCTCTCTCGGTATCATCAATATCGAGCAGAATGGCATCATCAAGATATTCTCCATTGCTTCGGTGGTCTTTTTGCCGCCCACCCTGGTGGCTTCGATTTATGGAATGAACTTTCAGCTCATGCCGGAGTTGAACTGGACGTTCGGTTACCCAGTCGCGCTCGTCGTCATGCTGATGTCCGCAATCATCCCGTTTCTCTTTTTTCGCTGGAAGGGCTGGCTCTAAGGAGCCAGGATCATCATGTCTCAGATCGTAGACAAGGACGTTGCCGAGAAACCGGATGCGGACGACAAGCACCAGAACAAGGGGCTTTACGCCGCGATCCTCGGTTCCATCGGCGTCGTTTACGGCGATATCGGCACCAGTCCGCTATATGCCTTCCGCGAAGCCCTGCGGCCGATCGCTTATGACGGCGTGACGAGGGACGAGGTCATTGGCCTCACCTCCCTGATGATCTGGTCTCTGACGATCATCGTGACGTTCAAATACATCACGCTTCTGCTGCGCGCCGACAATGACGGCGAAGGCGGCACGCTTTCGCTTCTGGCGCTGCTGATGAAGACGGCGGGCACCCATCGCGGCGTTCTCATCGTGCTCGGCCTCATCGGCGCGGCGCTGTTCCTCGGCGATGCGATGATCACGCCGGCGCTTTCCGTGCTTTCGGCGGTGGAAGGCCTGAAGCTGGTCACGCCGGCGATGGACGACTTTATTATCCCGATATCCGTCTGCATTCTTATCGGCCTGTTCGCCATCCAGTCGCACGGCACGGGAACGGTGGCGAAATTCTTCGGACCGATCACGGCCGTCTGGTTCATCATCATGGGGCTGGCTGGCCTCATTCACATCGCCGATGATTTCGGCATCCTCTTCGCCTTCAATCCCTGGCACGCGGTGGAATTTCTGATCGATGAAGGGTTTCACGGCTTTATCGTGCTCGGCGCGGTTTTCCTGACGATCACCGGTGCCGAAGCGCTTTATGCCGATCTCGGGCATTTCGGCCGCCGTCCCATCCAGTGGGCGTGGTTCTGTCTGGTGTTCCCGGCATTGACGCTGAACTATCTCGGGCAGGGCGCGCTGGTGCTGAAAGACCCGGCGGCGATGTCCAATCCGTTCTATCTGATGTTCCCGCAATGGGCGATCCTGCCGGCGGTCATTCTGGCGACCGCCGCCACCATCATCGCCAGCCAGGCGGTCATAACAGGTGCGTTTTCGCTCGTGCGTCAGGCGATCCATCTCGGCTATCTGCCGCGCATGGAAATCCTCTTCACCTCGGAAACCAATACGGGGCAGATCTATCTTCCCGCCGTCAACACCATCCTGCTGTTCGGCGTCGTGGCCCTGGTGATCACCTTCAAGAGTTCGGATGCGCTGGCCACGGCCTATGGCATTTCCGTCACCGGTGCCATGGTCGTCACCAGCCTGATGTTCTTCGAATTCGTTCGCAAACGCTGGCAATGGTCCGTCTGGCTGGCGATTGCCGTGCTCGCGCCGCTGCTGCTGCTGGAACTGATTTTCCTCGGTGCGAACCTGCTCAAGATACATGATGGCGGTTACGTGCCGGTGCTGCTGGCAATCGCCTTCACCATCATCATGACCACCTGGCAGCGCGGCTCGAGAATCCTTTTCGCCAAGACCCGCCGCAGCGATGTGCCGTTGAAGGCTTTCGTCGCATCGGTGGAAAAGGAAAGCGCCCATGCGCCGGTGCGTGTGCCCGGCACCGCGATTTTCCTGACCGGCGACCCGGAGGCCGCACCAGCGGCGTTGCTGCATAATCTCAAGCACAACCACGTCCTGCACGACAAGAACGTGATCCTGACGATCCGCACCGAGGATCAGCCGCGCGTCCGTCCCGAAAATCGTTACACACTGACGAAGCTGAGCGATCGTTTTGCCGTGGTCGAACTGCATTTCGGCTTCATGGAAACGCAGAACGTCACCCAGGCGCTGGGTTATCTCAGGCGCACCGGCTACAAGTTCGACATCATGTCCACTTCGTTCTATCTCGGCCGCCGCAAGCTGGTGCCGGATCCGAAATCGGGCATGCCGGGCTGGCAGAACCGCCTGTTCATAGCGCTTGCCGAAACCGCCGCCGATCCGTCGGATTACTTCCGCCTTCCGGCCAACCGCGTGGTGGAACTCGGGTCTCACGTCGTCGTCTGATAAGTCCACCGCCGTCATTCCGGCCTTGAGCCGGAATCCAGCCAGCCCAAGTCTTTGGGCTGAAAAGACTCTTCCCGCCGCGCAGACGCGTGTCGGCTGGATTCCGGCTCAAGGCCGGAATGACGGTGTCGGGAAGCCGTAAACGATGTGACCTATGCCACGCAACGCGCTTTAGCATGTCCTTACACATTAACGTGAAGCCGCGCCCCCGCGCGGCGTTAACCAAGCATCAAGGTTAATAAGAGATTCTCGAACACCTGTAGCAAATATGGTTGTCGGTGTTCGGAGTGCTGGTTTTGCGTTCGAAAAGTGTAATGCGTCGTCGGTCCTCCGCGTCCTTTAAGGTATGGAGTGCGAAATGGGCTTCACCCGTCGTCTTCGGCCTTGCCGCCTGGCTCGTCTTTCCCTCCATCTCCGCGCGTGCGGATCTCGCCTCGCTTCTGGCCGGGCTGGACAATGGCGGCGAGCAATGGCGCATGGTGCTGACAGCCTCTCCGGCGGGCTCTGTACATAATGCCTCGCTCACTTTTAATGATGCGGAAGGCGAGGCGGCGCTGCATGGCAGCGGCATGACCCTGCCCGATGGTCGCAAGGTGGCCTTCGTCACCAACAAGAAGGGTGAAGAGACGACGCCCGACAGCGAGCGGGTCAACCGCGCCGCCAAAAAAGGCCGTATTGTCGCAACCGAAATCATGCAGCCGCCGAAGGCCTTCACCGCCGGTTCCGTTCTGCAGCGCACCAGCATGCTGGATATAGAGCCGCTGAAGCGCAAGGATCGCACGGCTTTCGTCAAACCGAAACGCGGCAGCGATGTGGAACTCGCCTCCTTCTATTTCCGCCGTGAGGAAAAGAAGGCGGACAGGAGCGTTTCGCCGATGCTGGCGGAACTCGTCACCAACCGTACCCCGGACATTCTCGCCACGGCTTATGCGCCGGCCGCACCGGATTTCGCCCGCGAGTCGCCGTTCGATGCCATTTTGAAAAAGCCGGAGACTGGGCGTTTCGTGCCGCAGATCAGCGAGGAAGACCATGCCTGGGCGGCCACCCCGCTGCCGGCCGAGGTGTTTTCCTCAGCCGAACAGCAATGCCTCGCATCCGGCATTTATTTCGAGGCGCGCGGAGAATCGGTCAAGGGACAGGCGGCGGTGGCGCAGGTCATCCTCAACCGCGTGCGCAACCCCACCTATCCGAAAACCATCTGCGGTGTGGTCTACCAGAACAAGGACTGGCGCAACCGCTGCCAGTTTTCCTTCGCTTGCGACAATATAAAGGACCGGGTGAATTCCGAACGGCACTGGAAAATGGCGCGCGAAGTTGCCATGGCCACCACCGCTGGCAAGATCTGGCTGACGGAAGTCGGTTCGGCGACTCATTATCATGCCGTCTATGTTCGTCCTGCCTGGGGAAAATCCATGAAGAAGGTCGGCAGGATAGGCTTGCACGTCTTTTATCGAACCTATGGTGGCGGCTGGAGCTGATACCACCGCCAATTTGTCGCAATTTGCGTGTCAAAAATGCCGATTCCCTCGCGAAACATCGCCGCCAAACCGCGATTTGGCATCAAGCGATTGTTTTTCAACGATAAATTTGTATCGAAACAAGCTGCGCCAGTGCCTTGACTAGCGAAGCCCCTAAAACTATGTTGCGCGCGACTTCAGAGCGGGCTGGAACAGGCTTAATCCGTCACCGTTTACAACTCCAAAGGGTTCTGGCATGGCTGGAACGGAGAAAATGGGTGGGATTCTAGGATGACTGGCAACCGTGACGATAGTCTGGACGAGCGTCGCAAGCGCCTTGCCGAAGAGTTGGCAAAGGTGAAGGCGGAGGATGAGGCGGAAGTGAGGGCGGAGACCAACGCTGCGGAAAACCGGAAAGGTTTTGCGATGGCGGTGAAGCTCTCATCGGAGTTCATTTCGGCCATCGTGGTCGGCGCTATGCTGGGTTATCTTCTGGACTATTTTGTCGGCACGACGCCGTGGGGGATGATCGTTCTTCTCCTTCTCGGTTTCTGCGCAGGCGTATTGAATGTGTTGCGCTCCACGGGCGCGGTGGCCAAGCCGCCGCTGCTGGAGAAGGCGGACAAACGAGACGAGGGTGGAAAAGGCGGCGTTTAAGCTGTTTTTTCTTGCAGTTGAGATGCCGCGCGGGCGCGGCAACAGGTAAAGAGGGCAGCCGGTGGCAAACGATCCGACCCATCAGTTCTTGGTGCAGCCGATCATTCCGATCGAAATTGGCGGCGTCGATTTTTCCTTCACCAATGCGTCGCTTTTCATGGTCGCGACCGTGGCCGCCGCTTCCGGTTTCCTTTATTTCGCAACGTCGAGCCGCGGTCTGATCCCGACCCGCATGCAGTCCGTTGCCGAAATGTCCTATGAATTCATCGCCTCCATGCTGCGCGAAGGCGCCGGCAAGAAGGGCATGGTGTTCTTCCCATTCGTCTTTTCGCTGTTCATGTTCGTGCTGACGGCGAACCTTCTCGGCATGTTCCCGTATTTCTTTACGGTCACCAGCCAGATCATCGTCACCTTCGCGCTTGCCTGCCTCGTCATCGGCACGGTCATCGTTTATGGCTTCTACAAGCACGGCCTGCATTTCTTCGGCATCTTCGCCCCTTCGGGTGTGCCGAAGGCGCTTTTGCCGCTTGTCGCGTCAATTGAAATGATTTCGTTCCTGTCGCGCCCGATCAGCCTTTCGGTTCGTCTCTTCGCGAACATGCTGGCCGGCCACATCACGCTCAAGGTTTTCGCAGGCTTCGTCGCCTCCATGGGTGCGCTCGGCGCGCTCGGTGTCGGCGGTGCTGTCCTGCCTCTCATCATGACGGTCGCAATGACCGCTCTCGAATTTCTCGTTGCCTTCCTGCAGGCTTATGTGTTCGCGGTACTGACTTGCATGTACCTGAACGACGCCGTGCATGGTGGTCACTGAGAAGTAAAGTCGCTGGCCCCGGTAACGGGCGCCAAAAAATAGCCGCAACAACCTATATCTCAAGGAGTCTCACATGGAAGCGGAAGCAGCAAAGTACATCGGCGCAGGTCTCGCATGCCTCGGCATGGCTGGTACGTCCCTCGCACTCGGCCGTATCTTCGGTGATTACCTCTCCGGCGCACTGCGCAACCCCTCTGCTGCCGACAGCCAGTTCGGCCGTCTGGTATTCGGCTTCGCCGTTACGGAAGCTCTGGGCATCTTCTCGCTGCTCGTTGCTCTTCTTCTCCTGTTCGCTGTCTAATAGCAGCATCAGGTCTGGATCACGGCTCGCGCAACAGCGTGCCGTGATCCTTCGCATTTGCAGTCCCCCTGGAGGTGAGCATGTTCGTGACCGAGGCTTATGCCCAGTCAGCACCGACCGTAGGTGAAACGCATACGGAAACTCCGGCCGTCGGCCAGCCGCAGCCGGAAGCCACGCACACGGAAACCGGTGTAGCGCACGGCGCTGAACACGGTACTTCCGGCGTTTTCCCGCCGTTCGACCAGTCTACTTATGCATCGCAGGTCCTGTGGCTGGCGATCACGTTCGGCCTTTTCTATCTGCTTATGCAGAAGGTCATCGTTCCTCGCGTCGGCGGCATTCTCGAAAACCGTCATGGACGCATCGCACAGGATCTCGACGAAGCGGCACGGCTGAAAACCGAAGCCGACGCAGCCGTCGAAACCTATGAAAAAGAACTCGCGGCAGCCCGCGCCAAGGCAAGCTCGATAGGCTCCGCGGCACGTGACGCCGCCAAGGCGAAAGCCGATGCCGACCGCGCTGCGATCGAGGCAGGACTTGCTGAAAAGCTTGCCGCCGCCGAAAAGCGCATTGCGGACGTCAAGGAACAGGCATTTGCCGATGTCGGCGCGATCGCCGAGGAAACCGCGACCGCGATCGTTGACCAGCTGGTCGGCGCCAAGGTCAAGGATACCGACGTCAAGGCCGCCATTGCCGCCGCTTCGACTGTGAAGGGAGCCTGATATGGCGTTTGATGCATCATTTTTCGCTCTCGTCGGCCTTATCCTTTTCTTCGTCCTGATCGCCTATCTCAAGGTTCCGGGCATGCTCTCCAAGTCTCTGGACGAGCGCGCGCAGAACATTCAGGACGAGTTGGCCGAAGCCAAGCGCCTGCGTGAAGAGGCCCAGCACCTGCTGGCCGAATATCAGCGCAAGCGTAAGGAAGCCGAAGCGGAAGCAGCCGGCATCGTTGCCGCTGCCGAGCGTGAAGCCGCCGCCTTTACGGCCGAAGCCAAGCAGAAGACGGAAGAATTCGTCGTCCGCCGCACGGCCTTGTCGGAACAGAAGATCAAGCAGGCCGAAGAAGACGCCATCGGCGCCGTTCGTGCCGCCGCCGTGGATATCGCCATTGCAGCTTCCGAGAAGCTCATTGCCGAAAAGACCACCGCTGCCGCAAAAGCCAAACTTTTCGCCAACACCATCGGCGAAGTGAAGTCGAAGCTGAATTAAGTTCATCATCGGACTATTCAAAACCCCTCCGGCTCCGGCCGCGAGGGGTTTTTTGTTTGAGTTGATGAAGCTGATTAGAGATGTGGTGCCGGGGGGTGGGGACTGGCACCCCTTTGGTTATAGTGTTTTCAATTCAATCGCGTCGATTGCAGAGTGGGAACGCGGAAGCCTCCGACCCCAGAGGTTTAGACATCAAAATTATTCATTGGGGCGATACCCGGCCCATGATGGATTTCCCAGCTCGGAGACACTAGCCTTGTTGCCACAAAGTCACCCGCAGATATCAACGGGATGCTGCTTCGGTGCGGCTGGCTAACAGTATGCTTGAAAAGGTTCTCCATGGCTCTTCTCGACGCAAATGCCATATATCCGATCACCTTGCCCGATGGGACTGTATACAGGGACACAGTGTATCTGAAGAACGTCATAGATCATCCGCGCATGGAGATCGGGGATTTCAGCTACTACACGCATTCTGGAAAGCCCGAAGACACAGCCATGATTTTGGCACCTTATCTCGGTCATGGCGTTCGCGAACGGCTAGTGATCGGTAAGTTTGTCCAGATTGCGAGAGGAAGCTACTTCATTACCAGCTCTGCAAACCATCCGATGACTGGCTTCACCACCTATCCGTTTCGTATCTTCAAACCCGAGACCTTTGGTTACAAAGACCTGCCTTTTAAGGACACGGTTGTAAATCACGACGTATGGATCGGCCAGAACGCGGCAATTATGCCGGGTGTCCACATAGGTTCGGGCGCGATTGTCGCTGCCGCTTCGGTCGTTGCCCGGGACGTACCGCCCTATGCAGTTGTCGGAGGAAATCCGGCATCTATTATCCGAATGAGTTATTCCAGCGAAGTCATCAGCGAGCTGCTTCATCTCGCTTGGTGGAACTGGCCGATAGATAAAATCGAAGCCAATCTGGCAGCACTTAGCAGCGGTGACATGGGCGCACTCAGGCTAGTTGGAGGATGAATGTCGGGCGTTCCCAGCGCTCGTATTGAACGAATTGCGGTCATTGTTCGCAGCGGAAAACGACCTATTTAGAGACCATGCAAAACGGTCGCTTTCATCGAGCTTTCAGCGGTGGGGCAAGCCATCAGATTGGATACTTGATGCAATTTCAAAGACTAGACGCACCGCTCTCGACAGACCGCCTTATCCTGCGTGAATTCAGGATAGGTGATTTTCCCGACTATGCAGCCTACCATTCTCTGCAAGAGGTTTATCGTTATCTATATGCCGCACCTCCGATAGGAGATGACTTGCAAGAGCAATTTTTGAAGATACTGGACGCACCATTCGAGCGTGACAGCGACACCTATCGATTGGCCGTCGAGCGGGAGAATGACAAGGCGCTGATCGGTGAAGTCCTGTTGAAGCTGGCGAGCTTGGATGCGATGCAAGGAGAGGTTGGATACATTTTCAATCCCGCCTTCGCCGGAAATGGATATGCGACGGAAGCGGTTGCGGCGATGATCGACGCAGGCTTCTCCTCGTTCGGATTTCACCGAATTTTCGCGCGACTGGATGCGGCAAACGCGGGTTCGGTCGGTGTGGTGGAGCGCCTGGGATTGCGTCGGGAAGCGCATTTGATCCAGAATGATCGTTTCAGAGACGTTTGGGGAGACGAGTACATCTATGCCGTTCTTGCTACGGAATGGAAATCGCGCGCCACCCCACCTTTTGCAGCATCACGGAAGCCCTAATTTACGACAATCCGATCTTTCCTAAAAACTGCTCGGGAACGCTCGTCGCTACCCACGCCGAAGTTGGAGCTACTTAACGGATTTGGCAGTGTCAACGACCGCAATGGGCCAATAACGGAAGTTATGGCCGGACCTCCATTGCCTCGCCGCAATCAATCCCGCTTCAGCGGCCGAAAGCTCATCCTGTGCAGCGGGCAGGGGCCTTCGCTTTCGATGGCGCGTAGATGCGCCGGTGTGCCGTAGCCGACATGGCCTTCGAAGCCGTAGCGTGTATGCACTGTGCTCGCCCGTTCCATCATCCGGTCGCGGGTTACCTTGGCGATGATCGAGGCGGCTGCAATGGAGAGGGAGCGGGAATCGCCCTTGATGACGGCCTTGGCTTCGCAGGCGATGCCGGGTGGCTTGTCGCGTCCGTCGGCCAGTACGAGGGCGGGGGAGGTTTCGAGGCCGAGTACGGCGCGGCGCATGGCGTCGAGGCTGGCGCGCAGAATATTCATGGTGTCGATCAGGCCGGGGCCAGAGGAGGCGACGGAAACTATCGACGTTTCCATGATCTGCAGAAACAGGTTTTCGCGTTTCAGCTTGGTCAGCTTCTTGGAATCGTCGAGACCCTTTGGAATATTATCCGGATCGAGAATGACGGCTGCCGCAACCACCGGTCCCGCAAGCGGACCCCGGCCAGCCTCATCCGTGCCGGCCACGGGCCAGAGGCCCTTCTTTTTCGCTTCCAGTTCGAAGGAAAAATCCGGGCCGGTATCGGCAAGATCAAAGAGGGCAGGAGAATCGGGTGCGGTGCTGCGTTTCATGCGGCAGAAACTCGCACACACACCCGATCTCCTGCAAGCCCCCGGAAGCGGGCGATGACGGGCGCGGCCGGCCGGTCAAGGGGCGTGGCCGACCGTGCCCCTTAGGTCGTCATGACCTTTGATCCTCCAACGGGGCGGCGGAGGAAAAACGATCGCACGCGAGGCGGCGGGTTCCGGGGGGTGATGTCCGGCAGGCCAGGGAAAACCCGCCGGGCATTTCGTCAAAAGCATGGCCCTATCGAGAGGACAGGGCCGCCACTCTTAATTGGTCAGCACCGCTCGTTATCGGCTGCGCGCACTGTGCCGCGCCCTCGATCGAACAAGTGGGGTCGATATTTCAAAGCAACGACAATTGCACTCCTGTGCCACCAGGCGGTACGAAGAGATCGTCGCGCAGGTGAATGCCGCGGCGGATGAGGCCAAGCCGTTTTGTCGCCATTTCGAAACGCCTGCCGATCTGCCAGGCATAGGGACCGGCGCCCTTCATGCGTTTTCCGAATTCTGCGTCGTAATCCTTGCCGTCGCGCATGGAGCGCACCAGCGACATGACGTGCCGGTAGCGGTCCGGGTAATTGCGCAGCAGCCAGTCGCGGAAGAGGGGGCTAACCTCCAGCGGCAAGCGCAGCAGCACATAAGAAGCCTCGCTGGCACCGGCGGCCTTGCCGGCCTCCAGAACCCGTTCGATCTCATGATCGTTGAGCGCTGGAATGACAGGCGCCATCATCACCGCAACGGGAATGCCGGCATCGGTCAGTGTCTTGATGGCTTCCAGGCGTTTGTCTGGCGTGGCGGCGCGCGGTTCCATGCTGCGTGCCAGTTTGCGATCCAGCGTCGTCACGGAAATAGCCACCTTGGCGAGCCCCTTTTTGGCCATGGGCGCCAGAATGTCGATATCGCGTCTGATCAGGGCCGATTTGGTGACGATGGCGACGGGGTGGTCGGCCTTTGCCAGCACTTCCAGTATCTGCCGCATGATGCGCCATTCACGTTCGATCGGCTGGTAGGGGTCGGTATTGGTGCCGATGGCGATCACGCGCGGCTTGTAGCCCGGTTTCGAAAGCTCCCTTTCCAGCAATTTGGCCGCATCCGGCTTGGCGAACAGCTTCGCCTCGAAATCCAGCCCCGCCGAAAGCCCCATATAGCTGTGCGTAGGGCGGGCGAAACAATAGATGCAGCCATGCTCGCAGCCGCGATAGGGATTGATGGAACGGTCGAACGGAATGTCGGGCGATTCGTTGCTGCTGATGATGCTGCGCGGCTTTTCCACCTGCACCTCGGTGCGGAACTCCGGCAGCTCCTCCAGGGTTTGCCAGCCATCGTCGAAAACCTCGCGCTGCAGCGCCTCGAAGCGTCCGCCCGGATTAATTCCGGCGCCACGCCCGCGACGGCGGTCGATCTCGATCCGCAGGCCCGAAGCATCGGCCAGCGCATTGGCAATGTCAGGCGTATGGCTCGGCTGGAAGGCAGCCTGCCCCGAAAGCGTATGGTCTCTCATCTGGATGCTCCCAGGGCGCCGCGCGCCTCTCAAGACACGTTCAACGCCCTAAACCGTTTCCGTTCGAACCGGCGTTTCATCGCCTCTTCGAATGATTAAATTCCTACAGCAGGAACGAGAACATTACAAGAACAAAAATCGTGAATTATCTCGTGGCGGGCGGAGTGGCAATTTATTGTGCGATGCGTTAGAGCTATGCATATGTTGACAGTCATAATGGAATGCCGGGATCAGGAACCGGAACTGGCGCACACGCTGTCTGCGCTTGTAACCGGGGCCGTGGAAGGGCTTGTAAGCGATGTGGTGATCCTCGATCACGGTTCGCGCGATGGGTCGTCGCGCGTCGCCGACGCCGCTGGCTGCCGTTTTTATGTGCAGTGGGACATTGAGGATGTCATACGTTCGGCGCGCGGACACTGGATCCTGCTGGTCGAACCGGGCGCCCGTCCGCAGAGCGGCTGGATCGAGGAAATACTGGAATATGTGGCGGTGTGCGCAGAGCCCGCACGTTTCTCGCCTTCCCGTTACCACAAGCGACCGTTTTTCAGCCGGATAGTGCGCCGTCAGCCTCCCCTGGAGTGCGGTTACCTGATGCCGAAGAAACATGCGGTGGCGATCGCCAAATCCGGCATGGGGCTGACGCAACTCGTACACGCGCAAAAACCGCGCCGCCTGAATGCGGAACTGGTTCCGGCCTGGACGGCCCGGCCTTCCAATTAACCTGTCACGATGACGATGCCGCCAGCCTAACGGGCGGCGAGCACTTTGCCGGGGTTCATGATGCCGGCGGGGTCGAAGGCGTGTTTGATCCGCCGCATCAATTCCATTTCGATACCGGGCCGGATGGCGGCCAGTTCGTCGCGCTTTAGCTGGCCGATGCCGTGTTCGGCCGAAATCGAGCCGCCGAGCGACAGCACAATGCCGTGCACGATCTCGTTCATATCCCGCCAACGGCCGATGAATTCGGCTTTGTCCGCACCAACAGGCTGGGAAATATTGTAATGGATGTTGCCGTCGCCGAGATGACCGAAGGCGCAGATGCGGGCGCCCGGAATGGCGGCGAGAACAGCCTTTTCCGCCGTGGCCATGAATTCCGGTATTTTTGACACCGGAACGGAAACATCGTGCTTGATCGACCCGCCTTCCGGTTTCTGCGCATCGGACATGCTTTCGCGCATGTGCCAGAGCGCCTGCCGCTGCGCCTCCGATGCGGCGATCACCGCATCCTCGACCAGCCCGGCCTCAAAACCGCGCTCCAGCAAAGATTGCATCATCGTTTCGGCCGTCTCTTCCGAATCGGAGGTGGAAATATCGATGAGCGCATACCAGTCATGCGGCTTTTCCAGTGGATCGCGCACGCCGGGAATATGTTTCGCGGTGAATTCGACGCCGATGCGCGGCATCAGTTCGAAGCCGGTCAGCGCCGTGCCGCAGAGGTTCGAGGCCATTTCGAGCAGTTTCAGCGCGTCCTCAGTGGAGCCAAGCCCCGCAAAAGCCACCTGATGGCCGAGCGGCACGGGGAAAAGCTTCAGCACAGCGCCGGTAATGACGCCGAGCGTGCCTTCCGAGCCGATGAAGAGATCGCGCAGGTCGTAGCCGGTATTGTCCTTTTTCAGCCGGCGCAGCCCGTTCCAGATTTCGCCGGTCGGCAGCACCACTTCCAGCCCAAGGCATAGCTGGCGCATATTGCCGTATGCCAGAACGGCGGTGCCGCCGGCATTGGTGGCGAGGTTGCCGCCGATACGGCAGGACCCTTGCGAGCCGAGCGACAGCGGGAACATCCGCTCCACGGTCGATGCAGCCTTGTGAATATCGTCGAGAATGCAGCCGGCATCCGCCACGATGGTATTGGCGACGGGATCGATGTCGCGGATGCGGTTCATGCGTTCGAGCGAGAGGATGATGTCGGTTCCGTCAGCACGCGGCGTCTGGCCGCCTACGAGGCCGGTATTGCCGGTCTGCGGCACGATGGGCGTGCCGGTCTCGCTCGCAAGCTTCAGGATGGCTGCAACCTCCTCGACCGTGCCGGGCTTGATGAGCAGCGGCGAGGCACCATGGTAAAGCCCCCGATTTTCCACGAGACGCGGCGCCATTTCCGCAGCGTCGCGCACCGCGTTCTTCTCGCCGACGATGGCGGTGAAGCGGTCGAGGGTATCGGAAGTGGCGGCGGCAATGGTCATGGGTGTCTCGCTGTCATTTGAAACGGTGGGCGAAATGGTGGAGTGCCGTCAGTCTCTCGGCGCGGCGGCGCGGGAAAGGCGGTCGTTGATCGCCTCTCCGAGACCATGGGCGGGAATGGTTGTGATCGCGATTGACGCAGCACCGCTCGCATCGGCGGCTTTCAGGTAATCGAACAGATTGGCGGCCGCTTCGGCAAGGTCGCCGGAAGGGCTGAGGTCGAGAACGGCGCGGGCCGTCTCTTCGCCTGCAATGGCGATGCCGCCGAACCGGATCAGCGCTTCGCCGGGAGAAACGGATGTGGCGTCAAGGCGGACAATGGCGCCGGGCGCATAATGCGAGGCGAGCATTCCGGGCGCCTCGATGGCGGCGGATGCCTTTTCCGGCCTCTCCAGCTGCGCACCGGTGATACGCTCAATCTCCTCGGTGACGATGCCGCCGGGCCGAAGCAGCCGCACGCGCCCGTCCTCCTCCACCTTGACGATGGTGGATTCGACGCCGACGGATGCAGCACCGCCATCGAGAATGAGGTTGATCCTCTGACCCAGATCAGCCTCGACATGGGCGGCGCTGGTCGGGCTGATCTTGCCGGAACTGTTGGCGCTGGGCGCGGCCAGCGGCTTGCCGAACCGGCGGATCAGATCACCGGCAAAACCCTGAGGCACGCGGATGCCGACGGTGTCGAGCCCCGCTGTCGCGAGCGCGTGGATGCCGCTTGCCGGTTTCAGCGGCAAAACCAGCGTCAGCGGGCCGGGCCAGAAGGCTTCCGCAAGCTTCCGCGACACGGGATCGAAAGTGGCATAACGCTCGGCCATGGCGATATCGGCCATATGGCAGATCAGCGGATTGAACTGCGGACGGCCTTTGGTTTCGTAGATACGGGTGATGGCCGCCGGATCGGTTGCGTCGGCAGCAAGGCCGTAGACGGTTTCGGTCGGCAGGGCGATGGGCTGGCCGCGGGAAAGCTCCTCTGCGGCCGCTTGCAAGGCGGTTTCCCGCTCGTTTTCGATATCTATATGACGCGCCATGGTGCTGCCTTTCAGGGCGGTCAATAGCGTATTTAACGCCGTTATGGAAAGTGCAAATGCATGCCGCCCGAAAGTGCGCAGCAGTTACGGCAGGGAACGTGACGCGCTCTATCGTGGCTTTTATATCGCCTTGATGATCTTGCGCATCTCTTCCGAGCGCGTGCCGAGCATAAGCACGTTTTTCAGGGCCACGCGCGGATCGTGGGTCTGGAACAGCAGGCCGCTGCGATGGAAGGAGGTATCGATGGCGATTTCCCGGTTGGGAAGGGCGTTGATGGCGACGGCGAAATACATCCGGGAATAGCGCGGATCGATGTTTTCGAAGAAGTTTTCAGACCCGCTCAGCTCGGCGAAGAAATTCGCGAAATAGAAGGACCAGAGTACGTGGCGCTCGGCATCGAAACTGGTCTTCGCCGCCGTGACATGGCAATAGCCAAGATGCGGCCGGTCGTCGAGCAAATGGGGAAAGACCATCTTGGGAAAACGGATGGACTGGTGAAAACCGTTGAGACGGCCATGGGTGGAATCGGCGGCGGCCTCGAGCTTACGCCCGGTCATCGCCGCCACTTCCTCATGGCTGTAATAGACGCGATCCTTCGGCAGCCAGCGTTCTTCGTAGCGGCTGATGCGCCCGGTCCGCAGGAAATCCGAATGCGCGGTTTTGGACCGTATCGGCGCGACCGAATGTTTGCCCGCATCGAAATAACGTATGCGTGTCGCCTTCTCCACCCGGAACGCCCTCGTTGCTGTCGGTCAGGCAATGTAATTTAGGGCTCGTTAAAACTCCGTTGCGCCGTAACCCCTGTTTTTTGACGGGTGGAGAGCGTCCCGCGCGACATTGCGTGTCATATTGCGACGTGGTTGCGGGTGCGCAATAGCTGCCGGATTTCGCAGCGGAATGGCGTGTGGCGGCCATTTGCGCATGTCGCAATTTGTCGCCAATGCGGAAGCCGATGTCGCTGTCTGCGCTGCTGCAAATACCCGCCGGTGTTTAGATGGGATCATACTTCCGCAGCCCCGTAAATGGTGTGGGGCAGGGCGGTTTGATCGAGGATTTGGCCATGGAATTGCGTGATACCGTATTGCGCCAGCTGAAGAACCGCCGCGAAGGTTTCAGCCTGGAACAGCCCTTCTACACGGACCCGGATTATTTCCAGCTGGATATGGAAACGATCTGGTATCGCGACTGGCTGTTCGCCGGCCACGATTGCGAGGTGCCGAAGGCCGGTAACTACATCACCCTTCAGGTCGGTGCCTATTCCGTCATCGTCATTCGCGGTCGCGATGGACAAATTCGCGCTCTCCATAATTCCTGTCGCCATCGCGGTTCCCGCGTCTGCTCTTCTCATAAGGGCCAGTCCGCCCGTCTCGTCTGTCCCTATCACCAGTGGACCTACGATCTGGATGGCAAGCTGCTGTTCGCCCGCCATATGGGCGATGATTTCGACAAGGCTGAATTCGGCCTGAAGCCGGTCCACTGTGAAACCGTTGCCGGTTACGTCTTCATCTGCCTTGCCGACCAGCCCGCCGATTTCGCGCCGATGCGCGCCGAGGTCGAAAGCTACATGGCTCCGCACCGCATCTGGGAAGCCAAGGTCGCGCATGAAAGCACGATCATCGAAAAGGGCAACTGGAAGCTCGTCTGGGAAAACAACCGCGAGTGCTACCATTGCGCCGCCAACCACCCGGAACTCTGCCGCACCTATCCTGAAAACCCGAGCGTTACGGGAACGGACGGCGGTGCGAGCGATCCGGAAATCGGCGGCCACTGGGCGCGCTGCGAGGCCGCCGGCCTGCCAAGCCGTTTCAAGATCGATCCGAAGGGCCAGTTCCGTGTCGCCCGCATGCCGCTGATCGGCGAGGCGGAAAGCTACACCATGTCCGGCAAACGCGCCGTGCGCCGGCCGCTGTCGGAAGATGTGAGCATCAGCCATATCGGCGCGCTGCTTCTGTTCCATTATCCGACGACCTGGAACCACTTCCTCGGCGACCACACCATTTCCTTCCGGGTGCTGCCGCTGAGCGCCAACGAAACCATGGTCACCACCAAATGGCTGGTGCACAAGGATGCGGTGGAAGGCGTGGATTACGATCTTGAGGATCTCACCCACGTCTGGAACGAGACCAACGATCAGGACCGTCGCATCGTCGAGGAAAACGCCTTCGGCATCCGTTCGCCCGCTTACCAGCCCGGCCCCTATTCCATGGAAGACGAGGGTGGCGTGATGCAGTTCGTCAACTGGTATACCGATTTCATGGTCGATCGGCTGTCGGGCGACAAGGCCCGGCTTTCGGCAGTAGCGTAACGCGAAGATGAATATGGCTGTGACTTACAAGCACATAGATGAGATGAAGCCGTGGAGCGACAAGCTTCACCTCTTGGAATGCATTTCGGTGACGCCCGAGACGCCTGACGTGATGACATTCCTGTTCCGCTCCGAGGATCAGAACTGGTTCCGATATCTGCCGGGCCAGTTCGTGACGCTGGAATTGCCGGTGGGGGCGGAGCTGCTCTATCGAACCTATACATTGTCGTCCAGCCCGTCGCGACCCTACGCCCTGTCTGTCACGGTCAAGGCGCAGGCCACCAGCATCGGCACGCGCTGGATGTTCAACAATCTGAAGCCCGGCATGAAAATCCGGGCGCTCGGTCCGCTCGGCGATTTCTCCTACGTGCGGCATCCGGGTGAGAAATATCTGTTCATCTCGGCCGGTTCCGGCGTTACGCCGATGATGTCGATGGTGCGCGACATGAGCGACCGTGCGCCGCAAAGCGACATCGCCTTCATCAATTGTTCGCGTTCGCCATCCGACATCGTGTTCCGTCACGAGCTGGAATATCTTGCCCGCTTCATGCCGAAACTGTCGCTCGGTTTCATCGTGGAGAATTGCGGCCGCACCGATCTCTGGTCCGGCCTGAAGGGCATGGTCGACAAGGCCAAGATCGCGCTTTTGACCCCGGATTTCATGGACCGCACCGTTTTCTGTTGCGGGCCGGGGCCTTTCATGGCTGCCATCAGCTCCATGCTGGATGCTTCCGGCTTCGACATGAGCCGTTATCATCAGGAAAGCTTCTCTCCGGCCGCCCCCGTTGCCGTGGGTGAAAGCGTCCACACCGCTGCGGATGGCGAAGCGCTGTCGATGGTGGGTTTCACGCTGTCCGGCAAGGAAGTGCCGTGCCAGCCCGGCCAGACGGTTCTGATGACGGCGCGCGCCGCCGGCGTCCGCATCGGTGCCGCCTGCGAATCGGGGATTTGCGGCACCTGCCGGGTGCTGAAGCTTTCCGGCGAAGTGGAGATGAACCACAATGGCGGCATTCTCGATGATGAAATCGAGGAAGGCTATATTCTTGCCTGTTGTTCGCGGCCCTTGACCGATGTGAAAGTGGAAGCCTGACCGGCAGGGAAAACGCTGCATCTCCTTGTCCTGAAACCCATTTTTTGTTTGGGAACCAATCTTCCTTGAACGCGTTTGCATCGCGTTGAATTCTTTTCGGGTGTTTTAAATGGGGGCTGACCCATATCTCCGACAAGAGTGAGTGGGTGAAAGCGCGGCTCAACACGCGCGAGCAAACGGAGGAAGACCATGATGAATATCCGGAGAACGAGTGTCGCCACAGCGATCGTCCTGTTCCTGACAAGCTTTACGCCGTCGCAGGCGTTCCAGGCGCCTGTTCCGATGCCGAAGCCGGCGATCACCGCCGACAATGTTGTGCCGGTGCAGTACCGCGAATGGGACCGCCGAGGCGACCGCAGGTATGGGGACCGGATGTATCGTCCGCGCCCGCCGCGTGACGGCTACTATAATGGCCATCGCGGCTATCGCGACCGCCGTCCGGGCTACCGTTATCATAATGGAATGTGGTTCCCGCTGGCGGCCTTTGCAGCAGGTGCGATCATCGGCGGTGCCGTGTCGCAGCCGAGGCCGGCCTATGGCGGCAGCCATGTCTCCTGGTGTCAGAACCGCTGGCGCTCGTATCGCGCCTACGACAATAGCTACCAGCCGAGTAACGGCCCGCGCCGGGTGTGCGTGTCGCCCTACAGCCGTTAAGGACGGTTTTCGAAAGCCCGGATCTGATCCGGGCTTTTGCTTTCAGGACGCCGATTTCGATAAACGAGGTGTGACAACGCCGTTAATGCTGGGTTCAGGCACAACCGCCTAGCCTGTATCCTGTAAAGTTGCAGCCAGAACCTACAAACTGGCCGAACGAGAAGAAAAAGATGTTATTATTCACGCGTAACGGCCTGTTGACCGTCGTGAATGGAGGAAGTCAGATGAGAAGCTATGTGAAGAATATCCTGGCTGTCGGTCTTTCTGCGATCGTGGTTGCAGGAGCGATCGTTCCCGCTGAGGCAATGCCATTGTCGATGGCGCCGAAGAGCGTCGAGACCGCAGGCAACGACGCCAGCCAGAACATCGTGAATGTGCAATATTGGCGTGAACGTCGCGGTGACTGGGGTGATCGTCGCGGCTGGTATGGCGGCCATCGTGGTTATCGCGATTACCGTCCAGGCTATCGCCATCATGACGGCTACTGGTTCCCGCTCGCAGCCTTCGCGACGGGCGCGATCATCGGCGGCGCCCTGTCGCAGCCGCGTGAGGTCTACCGGCCGGTGCCGGAATATCGTCCGCGCCCGGTCTATCGCGAGTACCGTCCGGTGCGCCGTGGCGGCATGAGCCAGTCGCATGTGAACTGGTGCTATGGTCGCTATCGTTCCTACGATGCCTATAGCAACACGTTCCAGCCCTATCACGGCCCACGCCAGCCCTGCTATTCGCCTTACAGCTGATAGAAGGACGAATTGAACCGACAAGAGCCGTCCGGCAACGATCCGGGCGGCTTTTTTGTTTTCAGAGAATGCGTGCCCGTTTCAGCACGAACCAGGCAAGCATGACCGAAATCACGATGAAGATGCTGGCCGAAAGCGTGCCGCCTGTGCCGACCGTAAATGGCAGCTCATCCGTATTCATGCCGAAGAAACCCGTCACCAGCGATGGTGGCAGCAGGAACGCCGTCATCAGCGACAGGATATAAAGGTGTCGGTTGGTCTCGGACGAGAGTTTGGAATCGATTTCCTCGTGCAGCAGTCTCGCGCGCTCCTGTAAGGCGTAGACGTCGTGATCGACAGCCTCGAGGCGGCTCATCAACCGTGAGGCGACATCCTCGAAACCATCGGGCATTTCATCCTCGTTTGCAGCGGAGGCCCGCCGCATCAGGGTCAGCACGGTGCGCAGATGCCGGTGCAGGCGCACGACCGTTCGCCTGAGCGGCGCAAGACGCCGCCGCTCGTCACGGTTCTCGCTGTCATAGACCATATCCTCGATGGCGTTCAGCTCCTCGGTCGTTTCAATCACGAGGCTGATGAGCGAACGCTGGAACTCCGCGACAAGGCCCTCGAAGACATGGGCGGGTGTGAGATAGCGGTTGGAATTTTTGTCAACCGCCGCTTTCAGTCGGTCCACCGAGCGCAGCGGCTGCAAGCGGGTGGTAATGATGAAACGGTCGCTCACCGCGAAATGCAGCCATCCGAAATCGCGCGTTTCCTGATCGAATTCCCGCTGGAAATCGACCAGCGTGCCATAGAGCGATTTTTCATCCACCGTGATGGAGGGATGTGTCTCATGGGTGGTGAGACTTGCCAGCGCCGCCGGATCGAGGCCATCGATCGTCTCGAGAAAGGCGGTCACCCGCTGATCCGCGAGATTGAGATGCAGCCAGAAGAACCCCTCGCATTCGGCCATCTCGCCGAAGCCCTCATCGGGCGCAAGCCGTCTGCACGGCGCTGTTCCGGGGTGGAATTGATAGGCCCAGACAAGGCCGGGGATAGCGGGCGTTATGAGATCCATCGTGGCAGTCCTGACCGGCGAAATGGGAGGGGGAGACGTCCGTCGCCCCAAGACGGGAACGGCAGCGGTGGCACGGCACCTGTCAGCGCATGCTGAGCAAATTCACATGACAGTTTTATAACAATCCCGCTGAAAAGCGGGGAATTTTCAAATTGACGTTTACGTAAAAATCATTTAGCCCGAAGAACAGCACGATAGGCAAAAGCTTCGGGAGGAGGCAGCATGTATACCGCGCCGGTGGACGATATCGCCTTTACGCTCAAACATGTGGCGGGTCTTCAAGATGCGCTCGCGAAGGGTGCGCTGGGGGATCTCGGTGAAGATGTCGTGGATGCCATTTTGCAGGAAGCGGGCCGTTTTGCCACCGAGCAGGTTGCGCCGCTTGCCGATATAGGCGACCGCCAGGGTGCGCGCCTGAGCGACGACAAGGTCACGACGCCGGATGGCTGGGCCGATCTTTACCGGCGCTGGGCTGAGGCCGGCTGGAACAGCCTGACCGCGCCTGAGGAGTTCGGGGGCCAGAACCTGCCGCATATGCTGAATGTCGCGGCGCTCGAAATGTGGAACTCCGGTTCCATGGCTTTCGCGCTGGCGCCAACGCTGACCATGGGGGCTGTCGAAGCTCTGGTCGCCCACGGCAGCAACGATCTCAAGCGCACCTATCTTCCAAAACTCGTCTCCGGCGAATGGACCGGCACGATGAACCTCACCGAACCGCATGCGGGGTCGGACCTTGGCGTCCTGAAGAGCCGGGCTGAACGTAATGGCGACGGCACCTACCGCATCTTCGGCCAGAAGATTTTCATCACCTGGGGTGAACATGACGCGGCGGACAATATCATCCACCTCGTTCTCGCGCGCCTGCCGGATGCGCCGGCCGGCACGCGCGGCATCTCGCTGTTCCTCGTGCCGAAATTCCTGCCGGACGACGATGGTGCGCCGGGCAGCCGCAACGACGTCTTCTGCCATTCGCTGGAACACAAGCTCGGCATTCACGGTTCGCCCACCTGCACGATGATCTTCGGAGACGGCAGGTTCGGCGAAGAGAAGGGTGCCTTGGGCTGGCTGATCGGCGAGGAGAACAAGGGTCTCGCCTGCATGTTCACCATGATGAACAATGCTCGCCTTGCCGTCGGCATGCAGGGCGTGGCGATCTGCGAAGCGGCCACCCAGAAGGCAATCGAATACGCCAAAGAGCGCACGCAGGGCAAGGCGCCCGGCTGGCAAGGTTCCGGCATGAGCCCGATCATCGCGCATCCGGATATCGCCAGAACGCTTCTGACGATGAAGGCGCTGACGCAGGGGTCGCGGGCGATCTCCTTCAGCTGCGCCCACGCCATCGACATGGCGCATGCTGCCGAAGATACGGCCGAGCGCGCCCACTGGCAGGAGCGCGCAGCACTTTTGACGCCGATCGCCAAATCCTTCTCCACCGATGCCGGTGTCGATGTCGCTTCCATGGGCATTCAGGTGCATGGCGGCATGGGCTTCATCGAGGAGACCGGGGCTGCGCGTTACCTGCGGGACGCGCGCATCGCGCCGATCTACGAGGGCACCAACGGCATTCAGGCCATCGATCTTGTGGTGCGCAAGCTGTCGCTTTCCGATGGCGCGCAAGTGCGCGGCTTCATCACTGAGCTGCGTGAAATCGCCACCCGGACAGCAGCCTCGAACCGCGTCGATCTCGGCGAAACGGCCCGTTACCTGGAAACAAGCCTCACCGATCTGGAAACCACGACCGACTGGCTGCTGCAACGCCTGAAGGCGGGCGAGATCGAAACCGCGCTTGCTGGCGCCACACCCTATCAGCGCCTCTTCGGGCTGGCGCTCACCGGGGCTTATCTCGCCAAGGGCGCCTTGGCGCAGGTGGATGACGGCAGGGGTGCGCAGCGCGCCTCGCTCTGCCGGTTTGCGGCGGAAAACCTGCTGGCGGAAACGGCGGCGCTCAAAGACCGCGTCATTGCCGGGGCGGCAAGCCTTGCCGCCGCCCGCGTCGTGCTGGATTAAGGAGAAAGCCATGTCGGACGATCATATTCTCGTCGAGCGGGTCGGCCATGCGCCTGACGTTCTGACCATCCGCTTCAACCGGCCGGAAAAGAAAAACGCCATTACCGATGCGATGTATCTGCGTATGGCTGAAGCCTTGCAGGCCGCCAATGCGGACCCGGATATTCGTGTGGTCGCTTTTCTCGGCACGGAAGGCTGCTTTTCCGCTGGCAACGACATGGCCGATTTCCTCGCCTTCGCCATGTCGGGCGCAAAGGGCAAGCTTGCGGTGCTCGATCTTCTGAAGGCGCTGGCGACCTTTGAAAAACCGCTGGTTTCCGGTGTTGACGGGCTGGCCATCGGCATCGGCACGACGCTGAACCTGCATTGCGATCTGACCGTCGCCTCCAACCGCAGCCTGTTCAAGACGCCTTTCGTGGATCTGGCACTGGTGCCGGAAGCGGCCTCAAGCCTGCTTGCACCGAGACTCATCGGCCATCAGCGCGCCTTTGCGCTGCTGGCCATGGGCGAAGGTTTTTCCGCCGAACAGGCCTTGCAGGCCGGAATGATCTGGAAGGTCGTGGCTCCCGAACATGTCGAAAGTGAAACGCTGGCGCTTGCCACCCGGCTTGCCGCCAAGCCGCAGCAGGCGCTGAAGATCGCCCGCGATCTCGTGCGCGGCAACCCGCAGGACGTGCTCGCCCGCATCGACGAGGAAGCCCGCCACTTCATCGCGCAATTGCAGAGTGCCGAAGCGAGGGCGGCTTTCGAGGCATTCATGCGCCGTTAAGCGTTCGCGCAGCGATCAGTCCCACTTTTTGTGAAGCAGGCGGCAGCGTTGAAATTTGAAGGCCGCTGTGCTTGTGAAGGCGGATTATGTATGGTCGATCAAACTGGTCCGGCAAAGACGGATCGCACAAACTCTACGTCCGAAGGCCACCCGCATGCGTCACTTCGTTTTCGCCCTGACCATTTTTCTCTCTGCCGCGACCGTTGCAGAGGCGGCGGCGATTGCGCCTTTGCCGGGTTCGAGCAACAACGTCATTCTGGCGCAGTCCATGCAAGACGATAGTCCGAACTACTATTCCGGCAATTCCCGCGATCGCCAGCGCCGCGCGCGCTTCGTGTGCGTCATCACCCCGCCGGAGAGCGCCAATCGCCGCCGGCCCTATGTCTGCCCGATCAAGCAAGGTCGCGTCGGCGGCAGTTGCCGCTGCTCGGGCGTGGTCGGCAACGGCACGGTCGATACGGCCTGGTGATTATTTCTCCAGCGTCGCGACCGCTTCCACATGCGGCGACCACAGGAACTGATCGACCGGCGTGACGCGCGTGACGCGATAACCGCCCTCCACCAGAATGGCGAGGTCGCGGGCAAGCGTCAGCGGATTGCAACTGACGGCGACGATTTTCTTCACCGTGCTGCGGGCAAGTTCCTTGCACTGGAATTCCGCACCGGCGCGTGGCGGATCGAACACGACAGCGTCGTAATTCTTCAATTCGCTCGTCATCAGCGGGCGGCGGAAGAGATCGCGTCTCTCGATGCTGACGGGTTTCACCCCCTGCGTATTGCGCGCGGCGAAATCCAGCGCCTTCAGCGGCTTGTCCTCCGCCTCCACCGCATGCACGCGGCCGACGCGGGCCAGCCGGAGCGCAAATGTGCCGGAACCGCAGAAAAGATCGGCAATGCGTTTGGATTTGCCGACATGGGCGAGCACCAGTTCTGCCATTGCGTCTTCGGCCTGTTTCGTCGCCTGTGTAAAACCGCCGGCCGGCGGCGACACGGTGATGCCGCCAAATTCGATGATCGGCTTATGCGGTTCGATCAGGATTTCGCCTGATAGCGAGACGCGGGCGATGCCGCGCATGGCCAGCACCGTCTCCGTCAACATGCGCCGCTGCTTGTCGCCAACGGATTTGATGCCGTCGACGGAGATATCAAGACCCGAGAGCGTTTCAAGAACGGCGATGCGGAACGGTTCCGCATTCGATGAAACGGAAAGGCCGATGGTGCGGATGGCATCCAGCCGCGACACGATGCCGGGCGAGGTGACGGGACATTCCTCGATGGCGACGATGTGATGGCTGTTCGCCTGGCTGAAGCCGAGCAGCAGACCCTTTTCCGTCCTGCGGGCGGCAAACACCGCGCGGCGGCGCTCGCCGGGGCGACAGATGACGAGATCGTCCACATCAGGGGTAAGCCCCTTCGATTTCAGCGCCGAAACCACCAGTTCCCGCTTGAAGACGTGATAGGGCTGGTCGGCCAGATGCTGCAACGAACAGCCGCCGCAGGTGCCGTTGACGCCCTCGAGGCCGAAGTGGCGGCAGGCGGGCTCGCGGCGGTCTGCCGAGGCTTCCGCAATGGACATGATCGTGCCGGTATCCTTGACCCTGGCAATGGCCACGGTTTCTCCGGGCAGGGCGAAGGGCACGTAGACCGGACCGTCGGGACAGTGCGCAATGCCGTCGCCCTGGGCGCCGAGGCTCGTGATGCTGACGGTTTGTGCACTCATGGCTTTTCGCCCCCGAGAAGAAATTCGACATTGCCATCGCCGCCGGAAATTGGCGAAGGAATGAGACCGAGGCTTTTCCAGCCCATGTCTTCCGTCAGCCAGCGTTCCAGCTCGGCGGCAACTGCGGGCGCCGTTTCCGGCTCTTTGAGCAGCCCAGCCTTGCTGATGGCGTCGCGTCCCGCCTCGAATTGCGGCTTGACCAGCAGAACCGCGAGAGCGCCGGAGACGGCAAGCGCGAGCGCCGGGGCAAGCGCAAGCTTTATGGAGATGAAGGACACGTCGGAGACGATGAAGTCCACTGGACGGTCATCGATGTCGTCGGTGGTCAGGTAACGCGCGTTGAGCCCTTCCAGATTGGTCACGCGCGGATCGTTCTCGATCCTTGGGTGCATCTGGCCGTGGCCGACATCGATGGAGGTGACGTGTTTTGCACCGCGATGCAGCAGCACCTCGGTGAAGCCGCCGGTGGAGGCGCCGACGTCGAGACATTCATGGTCCTTCGGATCGAGCCCGAAATGATCGAGCGCGGCCGTGAGCTTGAGGGCTGCGCGGGAAACATAGGCCTGCGCCGGATCGGTAATAGTGATCTTGACGTTTGCGGCAACGGTCTGGCTTGGCTTGGTGGCGGTTTTCCCGTTGATATTCACGGTGCCGCGCGCAATCGCGTCGCGCGCGCGCGAGCGGCTGGCAAAGTGGCCGAGCGAAACAAGAAGCTGGTCAAGCCGTTCATTTTCAGGTTTTTTGGACATGATCCTGTCAATGACCGCCAAACCCCGGAGATGCAAGCAATTTATCGTCAAAACCGCCCGGCGATGCCCTCCGGCCGCGATAAGGACCATGAATGCGATGTCCCCGCAAACGGTAAATGCGATTAATCCAATATAAAGGCTTGTATTGCACTTTGTGTGCAAGGCCCGTGCGGCCACTCGGAACCTGCCATGACGGCATCTCCTCCCATTCCCAAAATTGCGACCGTTGCAGCGCAGACGCTTGCTCCGTGGCATCAGGTCGCCGAGAGAGTTTGCGATGTCGCTTAAAAACTTCCCCATCAACATAAAGCTTATAGTCACTTTCTGTGCCTTGATGGGCGTGTGCCTGCTCGCCTCCGCGGTCGTCTTCTGGCAGACGCTGGGGAGCGAGCGCGCCACGATCGAAAACAACAGGGCAAACACCATCATGCATGCGGTGGATGGAGCCACGGCCGCCATGCTGGAGCAGGCCGTCAACCAGCGCGGTTTCCTGCTGTTTCGCAGCGACAGCACCTATAATGATGTGTTCGCCCAGCGCGACCTGATGCTGAAGAAGCTCGACGAAGCCCGCGCGCTCGCCGCCGGCCAGCCGGAAATCGTGAAATCCATTAACGACATGCAAGCATCCGCCACCGTGTTCTTCAAGGAACTGGCGGAACCGCAGATCGCTGCACGCAAGACGACCGAAGCGCCGATTTCCGAAATCATCGAGATCGGCCGCAATCAGGCCAAGGGCCAGCTCGATGGGTTCCGCGCTTCCGCCGCCAAGATCAAGGACCAGCTGAACGGCTTGTCGGCAAGCTATGCCGCGCAGCAGGATGACGCCGCGCTCAACCTCAAGCTCGCGCTTGTGGGTGGTGGCGCCGTTGCCGGACTTCTCGCCGTCGCCCTCATCTTGGCGCTGTCGCGCTCGATCGTCACGCCGATCGTCGGCATGACGGCGGCGATGAGCAGGCTTGCCGATGGCGATATGACCACGGAAGTTCCGGCTCTCGACCGCAAGGACGAAGTCGGCAAGATGGCGAAGGCTGTTCTCGTCTTCAAGGAAGCCGGTCTGGAGAAATCCCGCCTTGCCGGCGAAACCGAGCGCATGCGCTCCGCAACCGAGACCGAGCGCCACCGCAACGAGGAAGAGAAGGCGAAGGACGAGGCCGCCAACGCCGTTGCGCGTGACGAGCTAGGCAAGGGCCTTGCTGCACTTGCCAATGGCGATCTCGCCTACCGGATCGAGACACCTTTCGCTTCTTACATCGACCCCATCCGCATCGACTTCAACAGCGCTGTTGAAAAGCTCCAGCAGGCGCTGCGCACGGTCGGCGAGAACGCGGCCGCGATCAATGCCGGCGCTGCGGAAATGCTGTCCGCCGCTGACGATCTTTCGCGCCGCACCGAACACCAGGCGGCCTCCATCGAGGAAACAGCCGCAGCACTGGAAGAAGTCACCACCACGGTGCGCGACAGCGCCAAGGGCGCCGAGGATGCCGGCAGTCTGGTCCAGCGCGCCCGCACCGGTGCGGAAAAGTCGGGCGTCGTGGTGCGCAAGGCTGTCGCCGCCATGCGCGAGATCGAGAAGTCCTCGGGCGAGATCGGCAACATCATCGGCGTCATCGACGACATTGCCTTCCAGACCAACCTGCTTGCGCTGAATGCCGGCGTCGAAGCTGCCCGCGCCGGTGATGCCGGCAAGGGGTTTGCCGTCGTCGCGCAGGAAGTCCGCGAACTCGCCCAGCGTTCCGCCAATGCCGCCAAGGAAATCAAGACGCTGATCGGCGCTTCCAGTCGGCAGGTGGAAAACGGCGTCAACCTCGTCGACGAGACCGGCAAGGCGCTGGAACTGATCGTGGCGGAAGTCGAGGAGATCAACGCCCATGTCAGCGCCATCGTCGTTGCCGCCCGCGAGCAGGCGACTGGCCTGCAGGAAATCAACACGGCGGTGAACACCATGGATCAGGGCACGCAGCAGAATGCCGCGATGGTGGAGCAGCAGACCGCCGCCAGCCATTCTCTCGCCCGCGAGGCGGAAGCGCTCAATAGTCTGCTCGGCCAGTTCAAGATGGGTGGCGTCCGTGGCGCCGTCGCCAGCGCCGGCGGATATGCGGCATCCCGCCAGTCCTCGGCAAAACCCGCCTTCCAGCCAGCGCCAGCCGCGCCGGCCAGAAAGGCACCGGTAAAACCGGCCTCCGCCACCGCAAGACCGGTCGCGTCGCCTGCGCGCGCGCTCGGCCAAAGCCTCACCCGCGCCTTCGGTGGCGCTGCCGAAGCACCCGCAGCCAAGGATCAGGACTGGACGGAGTTCTGAGCTGGACTTGTCAGTATCGTTGCGTAAGAAAAAAGGGGTCCGCGAGGCCCCTTTTTGTTGTTCGGTTTTCAGGTCAAATAGGGCCGGTGCACAACCGCGCGTATCAGCAATCGCCCGCCGCAGTTTTTCAGAAAAGGTAATTTCTAGATGACAGCTCGCGTTAAATTACGAGTTTTGGACGGTGCATATGGGGTGGCCCGGCTTCAAGCTTCTGACGCCATTCCGGCGTGGGCCGATGGCGGCGGGTTCGTCAGCATCAGCCGGACAGATGACGAACTTTCCATCGTCTGCCGGGAAGATCGCATCCCTCGGGATGTGCGATCTGATGCCGGTTGGTCCTGTTTACAGTTACAGGGTCCATTCGCCTTCGATGAAACGGGTATCGTCTTGTCCGTGATCGAGCCGTTGTCGACCAATGAGATCGGAATATTTGTGGTTTCGACTTTCGATGGTGACCATCTGCTCGTGAAATCGAACGATCTGGAGAAAGCGCTCGATCTGCTGGCAAATGCGGGACATTCGCTCATTTAAGATCCATTAGCCGCGACGCTGATGCATTATGCGTTGGTGAGAGGATGATCTCGCGCGGCATGATCGGCCCGCATGGGGTGCCAGACGGAGATATCGCGTGGGGCATCCAGAAGATCGGGCAGGGCATCGTGCCAGGCCTGCCGATAGGGGCGATGTATCTGAACGTCGAGGACGTCCTGATGGTCGCTCCAGGTCTCGTGCAGCAGGAAGTGGTTTTCGTTGTCGCCGTCTCGATGCAGGGTCGCGTTCACAAAGGTGTTTTCGTGTCGCATGGCGTCGAGCAGCGCATTCAGCAATTCCAGAAAACGGTCGCGCTGGCCGGGGCGGACCTTGAAGCCGATGAGATAGGTGGTGTGCATGGTCTTTACTCCTGTGTGCCTTGCATCAGGGCGGCGCGGGTCTCCGCATCGGCCGGGTAAAAACATTCCAGCACCAGCTCGGACAACGTTACATCAGTGGCGGTTCCGAAAACCGTGGTGGTGGAGATGAAGCGCAAAACGCGCCCCGACGACGGATCGCGCAGTTCGAGCGGTATCGCCAACGGATCGGCCCCGGCAACATGCCGCGGAGCGGCAGGCGCGGGATAGGCGGAAAGCTCCGCATGCAACCGGGAAAGCGTCTCGTCTCCGGTTTCTTCGACCTGTCGTCGCAGGCGTTCCAGCAGGTGGTGCCGCCATTCGGCAAGATTGACGATGCGCGAACTCAAACCATCAGGATGCAGGCTCAGCCTCAATGCATTGAGGGGCGGGCGAAGCAGTTCCTCGGAAACGCCGGCCAGAAGCGATTTGATCGCGTCGTTGGCAAGGATCAGGTTCCAGTGGCGGTCGACGGCAAGTGCCGGAAAGGGCATGTGTCCCTGCACCACGGTTTCGACGGCGTGGCGAGCCGCCGCCATGTCCGGCGCATCCAGCGATCGTTCGGAATGGACAGGCGCGTAGCCCGCCGCCAGCATCAGCCGGTTGGTGGCGCGGGCGGGCATGGAAAGCTGCGCCGCCAGCCGCGTCAGCATTTCGCGGCTGGGCGATGATCGCCCGCTTTCCACAAAGCTCAAATGACGCGCCGATATCTCCGCCTCCGATGCCAGATCGAGCTGGCTCAACCGGCGGCGGGCACGCCATTCCTTCAGCACCTGGCCGACATGTTCTCTGTGATGTGTCATGCCCCGCAGCCTAGCAGAAGAAATCGGCAATGCGATTACCCAGCAGGTAATTGTTCTGCGCCACGGCTCCCGGCATTTTCAGGCCGTCAACCACAAGGAGCGCAATCATGACGCAACATCTCGCAATCGCCGAAACCTACCTCGCCGTCTGGAACGAGGAGAACGATGAACGCCGCAAGCACCTCGTCAAGGAGGGGTGGGCCGAAACGGCGCGCTACGCCGATCCTTTGATGCAGGGCGAGGGGCAACTGAGCATCGCCGCGATGATAGAGGCGGCCCGACAGAATTTTCCGGGATATCGCTTTGTTCTGGCAGGCACCCCGGATGGCCATGGCATCTTTACCCGGTTCTCATGGCGTCTGGTTTCGCCTGATGGAGACGATGTCGCCGGTGGTACTGATGTCGTCAGCCGCGATGCCGGCGGACGGATTGAAAATGTCGTCGGTTTCCTCGACGGTGCCGCGACGTAAAACGATCAGGCGGCGGCGGGGTTACCCCGCCACGCCTCGTCCTGAGAAGGGTGCTTAACCGGCAAATCCCACACCGGCCTGGCTCTGGCCGAGTGCATTGAACACGGTGGTAACGATGCCGGCGCGGTCTAGGCCGGCATTGGCATACATGGTCTCGGGCTTGGCCTGCTCGACCCATTGGTCAGGCAAGGTGAGCGTGCGGACCTTCGGGCCGTGGTCGAGCAATCCGGCGCTTGCCATGAAATGCAGCACATGTGCACCGAAACCGCCGACGGAGCCTTCCTCGATCGTCACCAGAACCTCGTGATGGGCGGCAAGCTGGCGGATGAGGTCGAGATCGAGCGGCTTGGCGAAACGCGCATCGGCCACCGTCGTCGAAAGTCCGGCGGCATCGAGGTCTTCGGCCGCCGCAAGGCATTCCGCAAGGCGTGTGCCGAAGGAGAGGAGGGCGACCTTGGTGCCTTCCTTGATGATGCGTCCCTTGCCGATCTCAAGAATTTCGCCGCGCGCCGGCATCTCGACGCCCACGCCTTCGCCGCGCGGAAAACGGAAGGAGATCGGGCCTTCATCATAGGCCGCAGCCGTGCGGACCATATGTTTCAGCTCGGCCTCATCTGAGGCCGCCATCACCACCATGCCGGGCAGGGTGGCAAGGAAGGTGGTGTCGAAGGAGCCGGCATGGGTCGGTCCGTCAGCGCCGACGAAACCGGCGCGGTCGATGGGGAAACGAACCGGCAGGCTCTGAATGGCCACGTCATGCACCAGCTGGTCGTAACCGCGTTGCAGGAAGGTGGAATAAAGCGCGCAGAACGGCTTGTAACCATCCGCCGCAAGTCCGGCGGCGAAGGTGACGGCGTGCTGTTCGGCAATGCCAACATCGAAGGTGCGGGCCGGGAAAAGCTCGGCCATCTTGTCCAGCCCGGTACCACTAGGCATGGCGGCGGTGACACCGATGATCTTGTCGTCGAGGGTCGCTTCCTGGATCAGCGCTTCGGCAAAGACGCTGGTGTAGCTCGGCGCATTGGGCTTGGCTTTCGCCTGTGCGCCGGTGATGACGTCGAATTTGTTGACGCCGTGATATTTATCCGCTGCCGCTTCCGCCGGCGCGTAACCCTTGCCCTTCTGCGTCACCACATGGATGAGAACAGGGCCTTTCTGGTTGTCGCGCACATTGCGCAGCACCGGCAGCAGGTGATCGAAGGAATGGCCGTCGATCGGGCCGATGTGATAGAAGCCAAGCTCCTCGAACAGCGTGCCGCCGGTCACGTAACCGCGCGCATGGGTCACGGCGCGGGTAATGGCGCGGTCGATGGTCTTGCCGAGATATGCCGTGAGTTTCTTGCCGAAATCGCGAAAGCCCATATAGGTGCGGCCGGAGGCCAGCCGCGCCAGATAGGCGCTCATCGCGCCCGTCGGCGGCGCAATCGACATGTCGTTGTCGTTGAGGATGACGATCAGCCGCGCGTCGAGCGCACCGGCATTGTTGAGCGCCTCAAACGCCATGCCCGCCGACATCGAACCGTCGCCGATGACGGCGATGACCTTGCGGTCGCTCTGGTCCAGCCCCGCCGCCACCGCCATGCCGAGACCGGCGGAAATGGAGGTGGAGGAATGGCCAGCGCCGAAATCGTCATATTCGCTTTCGGCCCGCCTTGTGAAACCGGAAAGCCCGCCTTCCTGCCGCAGCGTGCGGATGCGTTCGCGACGGCCGGTCAGGATTTTGTGCGGATAACATTGGTGGCCGACATCGAAGATCAGCCGGTCTTCCGGCGTGTTGAACACCTTATGGATGGCGATCGTCAGTTCCACCACGCCCAGACCGGCACCCAGATGCCCGCCGGTGCTCGACACCGCATCGATCATCTCGTCGCGTAGTTCCCTTGCCAGTGCCGGCAGGTCGCGATCGTCGATCTCCTTGAGATCGGATGGGAAATTCACCCGGTCAAGCAATGGTGTCTGTGGCATTCCGGTCAATAGTTCGGCCTTTTCTCGTGGTCAGCGGCGGCGCCAGAGCATCTTTCATATGGAAAGCCTGATGGTGAGCCGTGCATGTCGTTCACTTCTATAGAATTTCAACCCTCCGGCAAAGGGACAAACTCTTCTTCGTCGCCGGGAACGATATCGAAGCGTCCGGTTCTCCACTCCTGTTTGGCCTGCTCTATGCGTTCTTTTGATGACGAAACGAAGTTCCACCAGATGTAGCGGCGCTGGTTGAGCGCCGCCCCACCGAAGATCATGATGTGACAGCCGCCGGTGCCGCCCTGAAGCGTGATGTCGTCGCCGGGCCGGAAAACGAGCAGCTGGTCGGCGGCAAAAACGTCGCCCGCCACATCCAGAGAGCCGGAAAGAATGTAGATCGCCCGTTCCTCATGGTCGGCGGAAAAGGGAAATTTCACACCCGGCTCCAGCGTCAGATCGACGTAAAGCGTGTCGGTAAAGGCCGAAACCGGGGAGGTGAGGCCTTCGAATTCGCCGACGACGACCCGGCCGGATGCGCCCTTAAGGTCGATCAGCGGCATGTCTTCCCTTGCCGTATGGGCAAAGGCCGGGGCGATTTCCTCCATATGGTCGGGCAGGGCAAGCCAGGTCTGGAGGCCGGACATGGAAAGCGGGTGGCCGCGCAGATTTTCCGGCGTGCGCTCCGAATGCACGATGCCACGGCCGGCCGTCATCAGGTTGATATCGCCGGGACGAATGACGAGTTCGGTGCCGAGACTGTCGCGATGTTTGATCTCACCGTCAAACAGATAGGTGACGGTGGAAAGTCCGATATGCGGATGCGGCTTGACGTCCAGCGCCTCGCCCGCCTTCAGGATCGCCGGCCCCATACGGTCGAAAAAGATGAAGGGACCGACAAGACGCCTCTGCCGGGTTGGCAAAGCGCGCCGCACCGCAAAACCGCCAATATCGCTGGTGCGCGGAATGATGAGGTTTTCGATGGCGTCGCAGGCGAAAGCGTCACCCGCGACAGGATCGTTGCCGGGAAAGAAGGACATATTTTGCTCCTCGTGTCGTCAGGCGGGAGTTTATCACAACTGTCGGTACTGGGGAGCATCGCGATATTGAACGCTGTGTTTGTGCGTCGTTACCGGATGCGAGGGAGCGAATTTAATGCGGTTCAATCCACAAACTCCCTCATTCCTGTGCTTGTCACAGGAATCCAGCCGACGTGCGTCTGCGCGGCTAAGAGAGTCCTTTCAGCCCAAGGACTTGGGCTGGCTAGATTCCTGTGACAGGCACAGGAATGAGGGAGGGGATAATCACTCCCCGTCGAGCGGCTCCACGCCCTGCGGTTTTCCGGCGCGGTCGAGGCGGATTTTCTCGATACGCTTTTCGGCGGCGTTCAGAAGCGTTTCGCAGTGTTTCTTCAGGGCTTCGCCGCGCTCGTAAATGGCGATCGATTCGTCGAGCGCCACGTCTCCGCGTTCCAGGCGTGCGACAATGCTTTCCAGCTCGGCGACGGCCTTTTCGAAGGAATAACCGCTGACATCGGCTGTGTTGGCATTTTCCGTCATATTCAACCCTTCATCATTCTCAAAATATGCATGGCCGCCGATTCCGCCAGCCCTTCAAGATCATAACCGCCTTCAAGCAGGCTGACGACCCGGTTCGATGCGTATTTATCCGCCATTTCCAGAAGCCGTCCCGTCGCCCAGTCGAAATCCTCTCCGACCAGATTGATCTGCGCCAGCGGATCGCGGTGATGCGCATCGAAACCGGCGGAGATGATGATGAGATCAGGCGAAAAATCGGCAATCGCCGGCAGGACACGGGATTTGAAAGCCTCGCGAAAATGCTCGCTGCCGGTATTGGGCGAAAGCGGGGCGTTGACCACATTGTTCTTCACGCCGGTTTCGTTTTTATCGCCGCTCCACGGGTAAAGCGGCATCTGGTGGGTGGAACAGAACAGCACTGATGTGTCGTTCCAGAAGATATCCTGCGTGCCGTTGCCGTGATGCACATCCCAGTCGATGATGGCGACGCGCTCTGCCCCATGCACCTTCTGCGCGTGGCGGGCGGCGATGGCTGCATTGTTGAAAAGGCAGAACCCCATGGCCTTCGCGGTTTCCGCATGGTGGCCGGGGGGGCGGGCCGCAACGAACACATTGTCGGCGGCACCCGTAAACACGTCATCCACCGCCGCCATCGCGGCACCTATGCCGGTCAGCGCCGCCTGCAGGCTTTTCGGCGAGACATAAGTATCGGCCTCGACGCGGTTGATCTCGCCATCCTCTTCGGGGATCTGGCGCATGACGGAAAGCAGATGCTCCTCCGGATGCGCCAGAAGCACCGCGTCCTCATTGGCCTGCGGCGCTTCCTTCCGGTTCAGCCGCTCGAAATTCGGATGTTCGAGCGCAATGTTCAGCGACCGCAGGCGATCCGGTCGCTCGGGATGGCCTTCGGGCGTGATGTGCTCAAGGAAGATCGGATGTTCGTAAAGACGGGTCGCCATTCTTTATCCTCCCGGAAGCGGATCGATCAGGCGCGCTGCGGCAGAAGCGGATAACCCGCCATTACGGCGCGGCCGGCAAGGGCGGCAAGCACGGCCTTCAGCGCATCACCCGGAATGAAGGCGAGCGAGCCCATGAAGGCCTTCTCGAAACCAAGCCCGACGACCAGCGCCAGATAGGTGATGCCGAAAGCATAAAGCACGACCACACCGCCGGCGAGGCTGGCGACGAAGAAGCCGATACCCTGCGTCAGGGCAGACTGGCCGCGATTGACGAGTTTTTCCGAGAGAGTACCTGTCACGAAAACCGCTGCGATCCAGCCGATCAGGAAGCCGGTGGTCGGCGTGGTGAAGATGGAAAGACCGCCGCGCCCACCCGAAAGCACCGGCAGGCCGATGGCGGCGATGAGGATTGTCAGGAGAACCGCGAGCGTGCCGCGTTTCGCCCCCAGCACGACACCGGCCAGCATGACGCCGAGCGACTGCGCGGTGATCGGTACCGGAATGAAACCAAGGGTGATCGGCGGCAAAAGCCCGAGCGCGATGATGATGGCGGAAAACAGCGAAATCAGCACAAGGTCGCGGGTCGTCATGGCTCGGGAACTCCGGATGGTTGTTTTGCCGTCAGCTTTGGCCTCTGAAACCGCGCGCGTCAATGGCGTCGGCAATGGCATCGGCATCCTTCAACGTCATAATCACCAGCGGCACGATGATCGTCGCAAACCGAACGGGAAGACCGCGCGCCCGGTGCGCATCGCGCACGCCGTGGTAACGGTTGACGATCTCAGGCACGAACCGTACGACGAGCCCGACCGCGAGCCCGATATCGGCCGCCTTGACCAGCCCCAGCCTCTCCAGCGGCGCGGCGGCAAGCGCGATCTCATCCATGAATTGGGAAATGCTGACGGTGATGGTGACGGCAGTAGCGAGCAGCGCCAGTGCCGTCAGCCGCAAAAGATTGACGCTTGCGTCATGGGCGGGAAGCAGCAGATAGCTGAAGGCGGCAACGAGCAGAATGGTGAGCATTACGGGGCGCAGCCGCAGGCCGATCTCCCGGAAGGGCAGCTGGGTTTCGCGCAGAATGGCGGCGGCTAAAATCACGGCGCATCCCAGCCAAAGCAGATCGCGGGTGAGGAACAGCACAATGCTGAAGCCCATCAGCGTCACGAGCTTGAGGCGCGGCGAGACGCGGTAGAGCCAGCCGGTGCCTTCGACATGTAGAGACTTCATCGCGATGCCACCTCCAGATAGTGCGTGACCGCCTCTTCGGGCGCGGCATCTGCAATCAATGCGCCCTCGTGAAAAACCAGCACCCGGTCGAAGCTGGCAAGCAGCGGCAGATCGTGGGTGATGACGATCAGCGCCTGCGACAGCGCCGCCATGGTTTTTTCCACGATAGTGCGGTTTTTGAGGTCGAGCTGGTTGGTAGGCTCATCGAGAATGAGGATTTGCGGATCGGTGACCAGAAGGGCCGCCAGCGCCGCCAATTGCAATTCGCCGCCGGAAAGTTCGTGCGCGCGCCGTTCTTCCAGATGCGCGATGCCAAGCCTGGCAAGCACGGCCTTCACCCTGTTGTCGGTGTCCGCTTTGCCGATGCCGAGCCGTTTCAACCCGAAGGCGACATCGTCGCGCACGATCGGCAGGATGATCTGGTTCTGCGGATTCTGGAAGATGAAGCCGACCGTCTGCAATACCGCTTTCGCATCCTTCACGGTATCGAGACCGTTGACCGACACCTTGCCCCCGGTGGGTTTGGTCAGCCCGTTGATCAGCCGCGCAAACGTGGTCTTGCCCGAGCCGTTGAGGCCGATCACGCCGATACGCTGCTCCGTCAATGTCAGGGACAGGGGCTGTAATGCCTGCCTGCCCTCGAAGGCGACGCTGGCGGTGTCGAAACGGATTTCCAAGGTTGATGCTTCCTCTATCGCTTTCCGGTTCTATATCGTGTCATCAACAGAAGTGAAATAAAGAACAAAAAAAGAACATTGCAATCCTGAAAAAGCCGTCATACCTTCTGCGCCATGATGATCAAGGTTTCGAACGAAGCGGCAAGGCGAATTTTTCTGGCGCGGCAGGGGCTTTCCTCCCCGCCCGGCAAGGCGCTTTCCAAGGATGGCCTGCTGCAACTCATCACCGATATCGGTTTCGTGCAGGTGGACAGCATCGGCACGGTGGAGCGCGCCCATCACCAGATCTTATTCTCCCGAAACCAGACCTACAGGCGCGAACATCTGACCACGCTGCTGGAAAAGGACCGTGCGCTGTTCGAGCACTGGACCCATGACGCCTCCATCGTGCCGACAGAATTTTATCCCTATTGGAAACATCGCTTCCGCCGCCGCGAGCCGATCATTCAGGAGCGCTGGCGCAAGTGGCATGGCGAGGGTTTCGATGCGGCTTTCACAGAGACGCTGGAGCGTATTGCCGCGACCGGCCCGGTTCTGGCGCGGGAGCTGAAGGAGGAGGGGCATCAGTCAGGCGGCTGGTGGAACTGGCATCCTTCCAAGACCGCACTCGAATATTTGTGGCACACCGGCAAGCTCGCCATTGCCGGCCGGGTGAATTTCCAGAAGGTTTACGATCTGGCGGAGCGGGTCATTCCCGGCGAGCATCACGAAAGTGAAGTGGAGCACGCGGAGTTTGTCGACTGGGCCTGCCGGCAGGCGCTGAAGCGGCTGGGTTTCGCCACCCACGGCGAGATCGCCGCCTTTTTCGATCTCGTCACCTCGCAGGAAGCGAAGGACTGGGTGACAAGCCACCGCGATGAATTGTGCGAGATCTCGCTTCTCGCAAGCGATGGCGGCGCTGCCCGCCCGTCCTATGCCTTTGCGGATTTTAGCGCTGATGTCTCCAACCTGCCGGAACCGTCGTCCCGCGTCCGTGTTCTCAGCCCCTTCGATCCGCTTTTGCGCGACCGCAACCGCACGGAGCGACTGTTCGGCTTTTATTACCGCATCGAGGTCTTCGTGCCCGAGCCAAAACGGCAATATGGCTATTACGTCTTCCCGCTTCTGGAGGGAGACCGGCTGATCGGCCGCATCGACATGAAAGCGGACCGCAAGCGCGGCACGCTGGATGTGCGCCGCCTCTGGCTCGAACCGGGCGTACGCGCATCAGTGGGAAGGTTCGAGAAACTCGACGCGGAATTGTCGCGGCTTGCGAAGTTTACGGGGGTTGAGAGTGTGAATTATCTGGAGGGATGGCGGGATTAGAGCCTTATTCCCACCAAGTCCTCTTCCGTCATGCCGGGCTTGACCCGGCATCCAGCCGCCGCACGTCTGTGCGGCGAAAGGAGTCTTTAACGATCAAGGACTTGATCGTGCTGGACCCCGGATCGGGTCCGGGGTGACGGCACTTTCAGTGCCTTAAATCACCCGATATCCGTTGCCGAAATCTTGATCCCGAAACCTTCAAGCCCGACATAGTGACGTTCGCGTGTCGTCATCAGCTTGATCGAGCTGATGCCGAGGTCTTTGAGGATCTGCGCGCCGAGGCCGATTTCCAGCCATTCGTTTTCGCGCGAACGAGCCTGGGCATGCGCCTCGTCGGGGTCACGCGCCTTGCGCCGTCCTGACACCTGGCCGACACCGACCGAGCCTTCGCGCAGGTAGACGATGACGCCTCGGCCTTCCTCGGCGATCTTCTGCATATAATGCCGCACCGGCTGGCGGTCGCCGAACACGTCGTCGGCAACGTTTTCGGGGTGCAGGCGAACGGGAATATCGACGCCATCGCGAATATCCCCGAAAATCACCGCCATATGCTGCATTGGATCCCAGGGCAGGGAATAGGTCTGCGCCTTTGCAGGCCCGAAGGGCGTTTCGATGGTGAAGGAGGACTCCATCTCGACCAGCGTTTCCTTACGCTGGCGATAAGCGATCAGATCGGCGACCGAAACATGCTTCATGCCGTGTTTGTCGGCGAAATCCAGAACCTGCGGACCGCGCATCACGGTGCCGTCATCGTTCACCAGCTCGCTGATGACGCCGATCGGCGGCAGGCCGGCGAGCCGGCAGAGATCGACGGCTGCTTCGGTGTGGCCGGAGCGCATCAACACGCCGCCTTCGCGGGAAATCAGCGGGAAGATATGACCCGGCCGGGTAAAATCGGACGCGCCGACATTCGGGTTGGCGAGGTTGCGCACCGTCAGCGTGCGGTCGTCGGCGGAAATGCCTGTCGTGGTGCCGTGCTTGAAATCGACGCTGACGGTAAAGGCAGTCGTATGCGCACTGTCGTTTTCCGCCACCATGGCGTTGAGGTTCAGCCGCTTGGCTTCCTCGCGCGGCATGGGGGCGCAGACGATGCCGGAGGTGTGGCGCACGATGAGCGCCATTTTTTCGGGCGTGCAATGAACCGCCGAAATAATCAGATCGCCTTCGTTCTCGCGATCGTCGTCATCGGTCACGACGACGATCTCTCCGGCTTCGAAAGCGCGGATGGCGTCGACGACACGTTTCTGATCATATGCCATTTCGGGTCTACCTTACTTTAACCGGCCGGTCTGGCCGCGATCTCTCAAATAATGGTCGGCAACGGTGCAGGCCACCATCGCCTCGCCGATCGGCACGGCGCGGATGCCGACGCAGGGGTCGTGACGACCCTTGGTGCGCACATCCACATTGCGGCCGTCGGCGTCGATGGACTGCCGCTCCGTCAGGATGGAGGAGGTGGGCTTGATGGCGAAGCGGGCGATAACAGGCTCGCCGGTCGCGATGCCGCCCAGAATGCCGCCGGCATGGTTGGACAGGAAAATCCGTTTGCCGTCATTGCCCATGCGCATCTCGTCGGCGTTTTCCTCGCCGGAAAGCTCGGCCGAGGCAAAACCCTCGCCGATCTCCACGCCCTTGACGGCGTTGATCGACATCAGGCTGGAAGCGATATCCTGATCGAGCTTGGCGTAGATCGGCGCGCCGATGCCGGCCGGAACCCCTTCCGCCACGACTTCGACGACAGCGCCGATCGACGATCCCGACTTGCGGATGCCATCCAGATACTCTTCCCATACCGGCACCATGGCCGGGTCCGGGCAGAAGAACGGGTTCTGGTCGACCTGATCCCAATCCCAATTATCACGGTTGATCTTGTGTTTGCCGATCTGCACCAGCGCGCCGCGCACGGTGAGGCTCGGCACCACCTTGCGGGCGATTGCACCTGCGGCGACACGCGCCGCTGTCTCGCGTGCGGAGGAGCGTCCGCCGCCGCGATAGTCGCGAATGCCGTATTTCAGGTCATAGGTGAAGTCGGCATGGCCGGGGCGGAAGCTGCGGGCGATCTCGCCATAATCCTTGGAACGCTGGTCGGTATTCTCGATCAGCATGGAGATCGGCGTGCCGGTGGTTGTCATCGTCTCGCCATCCTCGTCCAGCATCACGCCGGACAGGACCTTGACGATGTCATCCTCGCGACGCTGGGTAACGAAGCGGCTCTGGCCGGGCTTGCGCTTGTCCATCCAGTGCTGCACCTCGGCCAGCGTGAAGCGAATGCCGGGCGGGCAACCATCCACCACGCAGCCCAAAGCGGGGCCATGGCTTTCTCCCCAGGTGGTAACGCGAAAAAGATGACCGAAGCTGTTATGCGACATATTTCTCTAGACCGGAATACGAGGGCGCGCCTGCGGACAGGGGCCGTTTAAAACAAGCGGATTTGTCATAGTAGAAAATCGGACCAAGGCAAAAGCCTTTCTTTCATCGCAAGTCCGATAAGAAGGTGACGCACCGTTCACGACGTCGGGCCGGCCGGAAAACGACAGGCTTCGTCGTGGCAGCCGACCGGGCAGGGGGAAATGATTCGAACAGGCGTGCAAGTTTTTCGAGATGACGAAAGTGTAAAAGCGCGGGTGTTTTCCACGCTATTTTGCAGTTTTCCAATATTGCTGTGAAATGCGGTGTAAAAATCACTAACGACTTGAACGCGGTCCAAAATCCGTTCATCAATTGGGCCGAAAATGTCATGGTTGCGGGCAATTTCCGCCACATTCGAAAGGCAATTCTTCATGCATGTAAGGTTTTCACACAAATCCACGAAAGCTAGATCGATGCGTATGATGATTGCCGCCCTTCTGGCCGCCACCAACCTGCTGATGCCCATCAACGGCTACGCCCAGAGCGTCGATGTCGAGGGGACGATCAGCAAGATCGACGTGAATGCTCTGAGCATCACGCTCAACGACGGCAAGAATTACCGTGTGCCGGAAGAATTCAATTTCGAAGGCCTGAAGGCGGGCGTGAAGGTCGTTGTCTTCTACACGGAAGTCGACGGAAAACGTGTGGTCGACGATCTCGAGGTCGTACAGTAAGGCCCTTCCGTTGATGGCTTGGTCGCTAAGGCAAAACGCTATTGTGAACGAGCGTTTGCATCCGTTTCTTCTCCCCGCCGGGGAGAAGGTCGCGGCAGCGGGATGAGGGGGCGAGGGTAGCGATATTCGGTGGGGGTTCCCCCTCATCCGACCCTTCGGGCCACCTTCCCCCCGCCGGGGAGAAGAAGCAGGCCGCATCGCCGTGCCACATGCGAGGACAGTGCTTCGCTCAAGAAGCCCAGTCTGCAACATTCCTGTCGATCTCGACTTTCAAAATCCGGTCCTGCGGGATTGGTGTTCGGGAGGCCTCGTCCTTGTCCATGCCGGATACCAGCCTGAAGATCGAGCGGATCACGCCGCCATGGCAGACGCAGACGGTGGGGACCTCGACGGAGGAAAGCCATGCGCCGATGCGCCAGGACAGGATTTCGTAGCTTTCGGCGTCCTGTCCGGGGGGAATGAAATCCCACTTGTTGGCCTTGCGGGCCTTCACCCGGTCGGGGAATTCTTTTTTCAGCTCCGGCAGGGTCTGGCCTTCCCAGTCGCCGAAGGAAACCTCGACCAGGCGATCGTCGGTGCGGTAGGCAAGGGGATCGAGCCCCATCGCCCCGCGCATCAGTTCCATGGTTTCACGCGTGCGCCCGAGCGGGCTTGCCACGTAATCGAAATCATTCGCCGAAGCGCCTAGAATTTGCGCGAGAATCTTGCCGTTGCCGACCGCTTGCTCGCGGCCGAAATCATTGAGCGGAATGTCTTTCTGACCCTGAAGCCGGCGTATCGCATTCCAGTCCGTTTGTCCGTGCCGGATCACATAGACGAGCAAGGCGATACCCCTGTTTCAAAGTTCGGTTGGCTCAGTCCTTGACCACCGAAATATCGGGCGCGTCCACAGCCTTCATGCCGATGGTGTGGTAACCGGAATCCACATGGTGGATTTCGCCGGTCACGGCGGTCGAAAGGTCGGACAGCAGGTAAAGCGCCGACTTGCCGACTTCCTCGATGGAAACGGTGCGCTTCAGCGGCGCATTATATTCGTTCCATTTCAGAATGTAACGGAAATCGCCGATGCCGGAGGCCGCAAGCGTCTTGATCGGGCCGGCGGAAACGGCGTTGACGCGGATACCGCGATTGCCGAGATCGACGGCGAGATAACGCACGCTGGCCTCAAGTGCGGCCTTGGCCACGCCCATGACGTTGTAGTTCGGCATGACCTTCTCGGCGCCGTAATAGGTCAGCGTGATGATCGAGCCGCCGTCATTCATGATCGGCTCTGCCCGCTTGGCAATGGCGGCCAGCGAAAAGACGGAGATGTCCATGGTGCGGTTGAAGTTGTCGCGGCTGGTGTCGAGATAGCGGCCGGTCAGCTCGTCCTTGTCGGAAAAGGCGATCGCATGCACGACGAAATCGATCTTGCCCCAGTGCTTTTCCAGCCCGGCAAAAACCGCATCGATCGTCTCGAGGTCGGTCACGTCACAGTGGCCGGCCATGAAGGCACCCAGTTCCTGCGCCAGCGGTTCGACACGCTTCTTCAGCGCGTCGCCCTGCCAGGTGAGCGCGATTTCCGCGCCCGCGTCGGCACAGGCCTTGGCAATGCCCCAAGCGATTGAACGATTATTGGCGACACCCAAGATGATGCCGCGTTTGCCAGCCATAAGGCCGGATGCCTGAGCCATTTTGTGCTCCCTGATACTTTCGATTGATCCTGCCTATGGCATAGGCTGCAATCCTGTTCAAGATTGCCGGGGATCATCTACTGTTAGGGAGCGTAACAAAGGGTGCGTTGTCCCGCCTATTCGTGAAACTTTCACAAATACAGGCCTTCGCGCATATGCCGCATCAGGTCGGTCACCTTCTCATCCGGCTTTTCGAGCAGGATGATGCGCAGTTCGATGACGAGATCGCCATATTCGCCCTTGCCGTCGGCAAGGCCCTTGCCGGCAAGTCTGAGCACCCGATCAGAGCCGGACCAGGGCGGAATGGTAACGGTTTCCTCGCCAAGCGGCGTCCCGACCTTCGTTTCGCAACCCAGAACCGCATCACTGAGCGAGATCGGCAACGTCGTATGAATATCGAAACCGCGAAGGGAAAAGGCGTCGTCGCGCGCCGCCAGTAACGTCACGAAAAGATCGCCGCGCGCCATGCCGGGAAGTTTCAGCCCCTGTCCCTTCAGCCGCACCACATGGCCGTCGGTCATTCCGGGCTCGAGCTGGAAACGGGCGTCGCGTTCTTCACCAAGTGCTACGGTCACCCATTTGCGCTCCAGAAGGTCGGCGACCGTGACGGTGGCTTCCGCCGTGATATCGGGCGCCTTTTCCGGCGCCGGCTGGGCAGGACGGAAGCGGCGCACGAGCGCGCTGAAGAGATTGGTGGCAAGCGAGGCGGGGGCGGATTTGTCGTCGGCGGCACCGGGCTGTCCGGTTTCGCCGGCGCCCGGCATATAGCCTCTTGCGCCGCTGGCCGCAGCTTTTGCCGCTTCCGCTGCCTGCTGCACCTTGGGGTCGTTCTGCGCCTCGGCGCCAAAAATCCGCTCGACGATATCCTCGGCCGTTTCCGGCCGGCCGTCGGTTTTCTGGCCGGTCTGCGCCCTGTTGCGGGCATCCGCGCGGGCCAGTTCCTCCATCAGTTTTTCAGCGACCTTGGCGCGTTCGGCGGCCTCGCGTGCCGCCTCCCGCTGCTGCATGATGGTTTCGCCGCGCTGCTTTTTCTCGGCCGCCTTGCGGGCCTGATCGTAAAGATCGCGCTTTTTGGGGTCTTTCAGGAGGTCGTAAGCCTGCCCCACCTCGGCGAATCGCGCCGATGCGTCGGGATCGTCGCGATTGGCGTCCGGATGGACGGTTTTCGCCTTCGTGCGCCAGGCGGCCTTGATGTCCTCGTGGCGGGCGTCACGTTTCACGCCGAGGATGGAATACGGATCGCGCATGCGAAACACCAGTTACGTTGGCTCAGGCGTGTGCTGCCGCTCATGGCGCAATCCTGAAACAAACCCCTCCGAAAAGGGATGCCCGCGATCATTCGCCAGCACGCCCTCGGTTTACTCAACGTCGACTGTTGCAATAAGTTGCTAATCAGTTCTTTACGGGGACTGCGCGCTGCCGTGCGGCAGGCTTTATTCCCTGCACCAGGGTAAACAGTTTATTTCTGCTCGAAGCGGGTGAGTAACCATTCGCCGGTTTCCGACAGGCAGGCCTGTCCCGCATAGCTCGCAATGCCCTCGAAGGAGTGGCGCGTCGTCCTGAAATCGCGGCAGACGAAACCGCTGGATCTGTCTTCATGAATGGTGGTGACGACGCCGGCGCTGCCGGTTGCGGCATTGGCCCAGGGCAGCGGCTGGTCGGCAAGCTTGGTAAGATCGGCCGATGTTACCGCGTTGCGGATCGTCGCGTCGTCCGTCTGCTGGCCATTGTTCGGCTGGTTCGGAACGGAAGCGGTGGAAAGCGTGCGGTCGATTTTATCGCCGCCGAACAGATCAAGGCTGACGCAACCGCTCAGCACAACGAGCAATGACACGATGGCGGAAACTTCCGCTATCGACGAAAGGAGGCCCTTTGTTCGACTGTTCGACTTTGCTATGACGGTCACCATCTTTCACCAGAGATCATCTCTGGGGTCCAAATCAGCTCGGGAGTATTTTAGTCAATATGTCGGAAACGGGGTTAACATCCAGTGACTTCACGGAAGAAAATGAACCGTTCACACTTTTTGCCGAGTGGCTGAAGGATGCGACGGCTTCCGAAATCAACGATCCGAACGCGGTTGCGCTGGCAACCGTCGATGAAAACGGCCTGCCGAATGTGCGCATGGTGCTGCTGAAAGACGTGGATGATCGCGGCTTCGTTTTCTACACGAATTTCGAAAGCCAGAAGGGACGCGAGATTCTGGGCCAGAAAAAGGCGGCCATGTGTTTCCACTGGAAAAGCCTGCGACGGCAGGTGCGTCTGCGCGGCGAGGTGGAGATCGTCAGCGATGCGGAGGCGGACGCCTATTACGCCTCACGCCCGCGCGGCAGCCGCATCGGCGCCTGGGCGTCGAAGCAGTCGCGGCCGCTGGAAGGCCGTTTCGCGCTGGAAAAGGCCGTTGCCGAATATACCGCCAGATATGCGATCGGTGAAATTCCCCGCCCGTCCTACTGGTCCGGTTTCCGCATTCGCCCCGTCAGCATCGAGTTCTGGCACGACCGCAAGTTCCGCCTGCACGACCGCGTCGAATTCCGTCGCGAGACGCCGGATGAGCCCTGGTCCAAGGTTCGCATGTATCCGTGAAGGCGGCGGAGGCGGGTCGTTCTCCGGCCCGCCTATTTCAGCAGCGCATCGAACAGCGGCAGGCCGATGATGGCGGAAATGGCGATCAGGCCATAGCAGATGCGCCGGAATGCGGCTTCGTCGGCGAGCCCGTGCAGCCGCGCGCCAGCATAAAGACCAGCCCCGTAAAACGGCAGGGCCAGCAGGAAAAAAACCAGCACATCGGCGGTGAAAAGGCCACCGAGAAAATAGCTGGCAGCGGAAATTACCGTCGAAATCGCGAAATAGAGAATGACGTTGGCGCGCACGAAAGCCCCTTTGAGGGCGCCGCCAAGCCAATAAGCGACGATGGGCGGACCACCCAGTTGCGCAGCGCCTGAAAACAGCCCGGCAATAAGCCCGGTAAACAGGGTCAGCGGCGTTTTCGGCCGACCGCTGTAACGCCAGCCGGAAACCAGAAACACCAGCAGCACGACCACCACGGCGGAGATGATCCAGCGCAGGGTCAGGGGATCTCCGCTGGAAAGCAGGATGGTTCCGAGCGGCACGCCGACAAGCGCGCCAGCCGCCATGATGAAAACTTCCCGCCGGTCCGCCATGCGCCATGCGGGCGGTATCATGCCGAGTGTCAGGACGCCGTCCACCACCAGCAGAACCGCCGAAGCAACGCGTGGTCCGACGATGGCGCTGGCAAGCGGAATGAAGATGAGCGCCGCACCGAAACCGGAAAAGCCGCGGGCAAGGCCGGCGAGAAAGGCAGCGCCCGCAAACATCGCAAGCAGCGACGGACTATGCGCGGTGATGAGGGCTGAGAAAAAATCGAGCTGAGACATGGGTGACTGCACGGTTTCGAATGCCTTTTTCTATCCCGCATGCAGACGCCTGTCGCGGAAATTTCCGTTCACGGTCGTATGCGCCCTTTCGGGTCGACGTCGCCGGAGAATCGTGATTAGAGTTGTATCTCATGAACAAAGGATGAACAAATGCTTGCTGTCATGATGCGCCAGTTCGAAGAGGCCTCGCAAAAATACGCTGAGGAAAACGGGATCGTCCGCGATCCCGACTGGTACATGCTGAAGCTTCAGGAAGAGATCGGCGAGGTCACGCAGGCCTGGAACCGCCTGACGGGGCGGGGGAGAAGCAAAGGCAAAAGCGAAGACGAGATGAAGCGCGATCTCGCCGACGAAACCGCCGATCTCCTCGGCCATGTGCTGTTGCTGGCTCACCACAAGGGGCTGGATATTGCAGGTTCGATAGAGCGCAAGTGGCGTTTTACGCCGTCGGTATGACAGTTTGTGGAATGAGATTCGACCTTGGCGCTGCCTGCCACTGCCGCGATTATGAGAACGAGACGATAAAGAACAGAATTGCGAGAATGGCGGCTACCGGCGTCATGTACCGCCGCTCCGCACGGCTTCGCGACATTGCGTTCAATCCGATGCTCACCGCGAAATAGCAGGCGATGATCCAGATGCTGGGCTCGATCCAGTCTGCCGGCCAGAGACTGATGAAACCCGCCTTTTGCAGCGGAAAAGATGCGGCAAGGGCATAGATCGCGACAGATCCCACGCTGGCAATGCGTTGCGTGGCGGGCAGGACCCTGTGCTCGCCGCCCCAGGCGAAGCGACCGAGGGGCGCACCCGCCACAAGGACAATCTGAAATGCGGAAAGGGCGAGCAGTATAAGCGTCGCGAGCGACACGGCGACAAGCAGCATGACCACTCCGTTTATGGATGCGCCGACAATGAATTCTAACAGCATCGGCCTGTCAGCCGATATACGCGTCACCATAAAGACCAATCACTAAAGGCATGTGACGCGCTTTCACACCGCTGACGGCTGTGCATACTGCAGAAGGCTTGCCACCGCATGAAGGTCGCTTGAAACGGCGATGCATTTCTCCCGCATTTCGTCGGTCGGCGGCGCGACATCCGGCACCATGATCGTCATCATGCCCGCCGAGGAGGCGGAGCGGACGCCGTGCCAGGAATCTTCAAGCGCCAGGCAAAGGCCCGGATCGATGTCGAGACGCTTTGCGGCGGTCAGATAGGGCATGGGCGAGGGCTTCGGCGCGGTATAATCGCCGCGCGCGACGATGGTGTCGAAACGTCTGAGAAGATCGTAAGGGCCGAGGTGGCGCGTGACCGAATCGTGCCGCGAGGACGTGGCGATGGCGCGGCGGATGTCGAGCCGGTCGAGAAGATCGAGGATTTCGATGACGCCGGGTTTCAGCGCCACGCCTTCCGCCATCATCACGGCAAGATGCCGGAGCCATGCATCGCGGAAGGTATCGATCGGAAAATCCGCGCCATAATCGGCGAAAATGGTTCCGGTGATGACATCCCATGGGCTGCCGCAGACCTTCTGGTAGGTCTCGACCCGCATTCCGTGGCCGCCTTCATCTGACGCCGCCAGAAAGGAGTCGCGATAAAGCGCCTCACTTTCGATCAGCAATCCGTCCATGTCGAAAATGACAGCATGCGGGAGAAAAGGCAGCATGCCGGCTCAACCGAACCGGAAGGGGCGTTCGCCGAGGCTCTCGAACGGGCGGATCAGATAACCGTCCGGATCGGCCACGATAAATTGCCGGTTGCCGACTTCGACTGTCCCGCGCCGGTACCATTTTTCCTCCGGCGGCAGGAGAAGATCGATCGAGGCTCGCTCCAGCCGCGCCAGGATCGGCAACAGGGAAGGGACGGCGAGCTGCAGGTTCATGCCGCGACCCAGCGGAAATTCAAGCGCTGCATTTTCCGCCACGAAGGTCCGGGTCGCGCCGATCTGGTCGATCATCAGCTGCGCATCACCCAGCGCAAGGTAGGTGAAGCCCTCTTCGGCGCGCTCATAGGCCACATGAAAACCGATCAGGTCGCAATAAAAAGCGCGGCTTTTCTGCCAGTCGCTGACGGCAAGTTCCGGGACGAGGGCATTTCGTATGATGGTCATGGTCTCCTTTGCCGCGCAGGCCGGGCGATGGGAGAAGAGGCCTGTCGTGATGGGCGATCTTATCGTCTTCTCGGCGGCGTGCCAGAGGAATCCTCATCATGGCAGCCATGTGCGGTGCTACTGGCTGAGCTTGTCGCGGCAGGTTCAACGTTTCGCCGGCCGCAATTCTCCCTGCCGTCATGCCGGCCTTGAGCCGGTATCCAGCCAGCCCAAGTCCTTGGGCTGAAAAGACTTATCTCGACACGCGGACGCGTGTCGGCTGGATTCCGGCTCGAGGCCGGAATGACGGAGAACGATGCGCGCGTGTGGTACGTTCTCCAGAGCTGCAAACATCGTGAAGCGCAACTCCCGCACCCCGAAACTACGCCTTCGTGCCGCCAACGGTGATCTGGTCCATGCGCAGATGCGGCTGGCCGACGCCGACCGGCACCCATTGCCCGGCCTTGCCGCAATTGCCGATGCCCGTATCGAGCTTGGAATCGTTGCCGATCATCGAGACGCGCTTCATCGCGTCCGGTCCGTTGCCGATCAGCATCGCGCCCTTGACCGGCGCGCCGATCTTGCCGTTTTCGATCAGATAGGCCTCGGTGCAGCCGAACACGAATTTGCCTGACGTGATGTCCACCTGTCCGCCGCCAAAGGAAACGGCATAGATGCCTTTTTTGACCGAGGAAATGATTTCTTCGGGCGTCTTGTCGCCCGATAGCATGTAGGTGTTGGTCATGCGCGGCATCGGCACATAGGCATAACCCTGCCGGCGGCCGTTGCCGGTGGCTTTCGCGCCCATCAGCCGGGCGTTCTGGCGGTCCTGCATATAACCTACCAGCCTGCCGTTCTCGATCAGCACATTATAGGCCGACGGCGTGCCCTCGTCATCGACGGTCAGCGAGCCGCGACGGCTGTCGATGGTGCCGTCATCCACGACCGTCACGCCGGGGGCGGCGACCATCTCGCCCATCAGGCCGGCGAAGGCCGAGGTTTTCTTGCGGTTGAAATCGCCTTCGAGACCGTGGCCGACCGCCTCGTGCAGCATCACGCCGGGCCAGCCGGAGCCGAGCACCACATCCATGGTGCCGGCCGGCGCATCGATGGCGGTCAGGTTGACGAGCGCCTGACGCAGCGCCTCGTCGGCGCCGTGCTGCCAGCTTTCCGTGGTGATGAAATCACCGAAGCCGACACGTCCGCCAATGCCGTAGGAACCGCTCTCCTGCCGGTCGCCTTCGCCCGCGACAACGGAAATATTGATGCGGGTCATGGGCCTGACATCGCTGACCCGATGTCCGTCGGCACGCAGAATATCCACCACCTGCCAGCTTGCGGAAATCGTCGCCGTGACCTGCCGGACATTTGCGTGCCTGTCGCGCAGATAGGCGTCGATTTCGGTGAGAAGCTTCACCTTCTCCTCGAAGCTTGGGCTGCCGATCGGGTTTTCGTCGCCGTAGAGTTTCTTGTTGGTGCGCTGGGGTGCTGCGGCATAGGAACCGGAATAGCCCTTGGTGACCGCACCGACCGCATCGGCAGCCCGCTTCAGTGCGCTTTGCGATAGCTCACCCGCATGGGCATAACCGACCGTCTCGCCTGCGACGGCGCGAAGGCCAAAACCCTGGTCGGTGTTAAAAGAGCCACCCTTGAGACGGCCATTGTCGAAGGTGAGCGACTCCGCCTGGGCATGTTCAATGAACAATTCGCCATCGTCAGCCCCCGCGAGCGCCTCGCCGACCAGCTTGCGCAATTGCGTCTCGTCGCAATCGAAGAGTTTTACAAGGTCGTCGGTCATGGGAGGCTCCAAACTGAATAGTGTCTGGCAAGCATGTAGGATCGTGCGGCGCCGGTGGCAAGCCAAAGCGTGATGAGGCTTAGGTCAGCTTGAAAATGAAATGAATCACAATGAAAGCAGCAATGCAGATCCATACTTGATGGAGGATCATCGGGAATGCCAGCCGTGACCAATGATTGCTCGGATCAGGTGCTATGCGTTGCCAGTGAAAATAGGCAAGCTGGTTGCCAGATGTAACTGACAGAGCAAGCTCGATGCTTTGCCAATCACGTGGAGATTCGAAAAATATTCCTCTCGTGCGAGCATAACCCGCTATGAATGCAAATGCGACGTAACACAGGGCAACGCCGCAGATGAAGCGCGAGCTTGGCGATCTGTTTTCTCTCATGCTTTTCAGTAATGCCTAAAACTATACTGTCATAGTATAGTTTTTTCCTGAAAATGCAAGGTGTTTTACTCACGGAAGCGCGTCGTAGCCTTCGGCAAAGCCGGTCAGCTCGATCGGAATGCCGACACGATCCTGATCGACGGATTCACGCAGGGCGAAAACAGCGTTCTTGCCGGCGCGCAGAACCTTCAGCAGCTCGTCGTCGATATCGACCTCGACATAGCAGCCTTCGGAGAAGCAGCGGGTGAAATAGGCGCGGCCGATATTATTATTGTCGATATAAAGCTCCATGCCGTCCTTCAGGAGCACGCCGAGCGGCGCCAGGATACGCAGGATGCGCGACTTGCGGTCGGCAGTCTTCAGCACCACCACCGAAAGCCCCACTTCCGGGCGGTCGTCGGCGATCACGTTCTGCATCAGGGCGCACTGATCTTCGGACGCGCCGGCCGGCTTGTCGCAGATCACCGACCATGCGCCATGCGTCGACTTCGGCGTTCCGGGCGGCTGCTGTTGCGCCAGCGCCGATGCGGCGGGAGCGATGATGGCAAGACCGGCGGCAGCAAGAAAAGTGCGCGCGAGCGGGGAAAGACGCATGGATACCTCTGGGATTCGAATCAGTGCGGCTATTTTGACGCCATAATCCGGAAAAAAAAGCCTTGGTACCTCAATTCCAGCCGAGTTGGGCGGAAATAGGACGCATCCACCTGCACGAGCGCGTGATTTGCCCTCCCGGCAGCCGGTGTCCGGCGGCTAAAGCCGGTTGCGGAACCCGCTGGAAACCGGGTGAAACAAAGGGCCGCGCCGGTTTTTGACTGGTGGAAAGCGCGTCCGGCACATTCAGCCGGGTGCGGGACGTGGGAAACTCGGTCAAGGACGAACAATGGCGAATTTGCCTGTCGTCCGTGTCCTTACGCATATTGCGGCAGAGGACAAACTGTGGTTTGAAGTTGGTAACATAAGCATGGATTCTGCGTTTGTGATTGATCAAGATCAGACGTGTGAGGGAGAGGGTACCGTGACGAATAGGATTTACGCAGCACTGGCGGGGATGACCTGTCTGCTCACGGCTGTCGGCGCCCACGCCGATCAGCCGGTGCATTGGCAAATGGGCATGCAGGAGGCCGCCACGCCGATCATGCACGAAATACGCTGGTTCGAACAATATACGCTCTGGTTCATTGTTCCGGTTACGCTTTTCGTTCTTGCGCTGCTCGTCATCGTCGCTTTGAAATTCCACGCCGCGAAAAATCCGGTGCCTTCCAAGACCAGCCATAATACGGCGATCGAGGTGGTGTGGACGCTTGCGCCGGTTCTCATTCTCATGTTCCTCGCTTTCCCCTCGTTCAATCTTCTGAACGCGCAGCTGACGCAGCCGGAAAACCCGGACCTGACACTGAAGGCGACGGCGACGCAGTGGCTCTGGAGCTACGAATACAAGGCCGCTGAGGGCGCCGAGCCGCTCTCCTTCGACAGCTACCTGCTGAAGGAGCAGGACCGCGCGGCTGCGGGCAAGGAGGACAAGGCCCGCTATCCACGTCTTCTTGCCGTAGACAATGAAATGGTCGTTCCTGTCGGCAAGACCGTTCGCCTTCTGGTGACGGCGGCGCCGACCGACGTGATCCACGCCTTCGCCATGCCCGCCTTTGGCGTCAAGATCGACGCCGTTCCGGGCCGCCTCAACGAAACATGGTTCAAGCCGGAGAAGGAAGGCCTTTATTACGGCCAATGTTCCGAGCTTTGCGGCAAGGACCACGCCTTCATGCCGATCGCCATTCGGGTGGTTTCCGAACAGCAGTACAACGCCTGGCACGCCGCCGCCGCTTCTGATCTGAACGGCGCGAACCGGGCGCTGATGGCCTCCGTCGATGGCGCTCCGCGCACGGTCGACGTTGCCGCCAACGAAACCAACTGACACCTGGAGTGACGACAATGGCTGGACCTTCCGCACACGACGATCATCACTCGCATGGTCATTCCGCTCAAGATGCGCACGCTCATGACGATCATTCGCATGACGCGCATCATTCCCATAAGCCGGGCTTTTTCGCCCGCTGGTTCCTGTCCACCAACCATAAGGACATCGGCACGCTCTATCTGATCTTCGCCATCATGGCGGGCATCATCGGCGGCGCGCTTTCGGTTGTCATGCGCATGGAGCTGCAGGAGCCTGGCATCCAGATCTTCCACGGTCTGGCCTCCATGGTTTACGGCTTCGAGGGCGATGCCGCCATCGACGGCGGCAAGCACATGTTCAACGTGTTCACGACAGCGCATGCGCTCATCATGATCTTCTTCATGGTCATGCCGGCGATGATCGGCGGCTTTGCCAACTGGATGATCCCGATCATGATCGGCGCGCCGGATATGGCTTTCCCGCGCCTCAACAATATTTCCTTCTGGCTGATCGTTCCGGCCTTCATTTTGCTGCTCATGTCGCTCTTCGTCGAAGGTCCGGCGGGCGGTTACGGCGTGGGTGGCGGCTGGACCATGTATCCGCCGCTTTCGACCAACGGCATGCCGGGACCGGCGGTGGATCTTGCGATCTTCTCGCTGCACATCGCCGGCGCGTCCTCGATCCTCGGCGCGATCAACTTCATCACCACCATCCTCAACATGCGCGCTCCGGGCATGACGCTGCACAAGATGCCGCTTTTCGCCTGGTCGGTTCTGGTCACCGCATTCCTGCTGCTGCTGTCTCTGCCGGTTCTGGCGGGTGGCATCACCATGCTTCTGACCGACCGCAACTTCGGCACGGCATTCTTCTCGCCGGAAGGCGGCGGTGATCCGATCCTTTACCAGCACCTGTTCTGGTTCTTCGGCCACCCTGAAGTGTACATCCTGATCCTGCCCGGCTTCGGCATCATCAGCCACATCGTGTCCACCTTCTCCAAGAAGCCGGTCTTCGGTTATCTCGGCATGGCCTATGCCATGGTCGCCATCGGCGCGGTCGGCTTCATCGTGTGGGCGCACCACATGTACACGGTCGGTCTTTCGCTTGAAGCGCAGCGTTATTTCGTCTTCGCAACCATGGTCATCGCGGTGCCGACGGGTATCAAGATCTTCTCGTGGATCGCGACGATGTGGGGCGGTTCGCTGACCTTCTCGACCCCGATGATCTGGGCGATCGGCTTCATCTTCCTGTTCACGGTCGGCGGTGTTACCGGCGTCCAGCTCGCCAATGCCGGTCTCGACCGTTCGCTGCATGACACCTATTACGTGGTGGCGCACTTCCATTACGTGCTGTCGCTCGGCGCTGTCTTCGCGATCTTCGCCGGCTGGTACTACTGGTTCCCGAAGATCACCGGCTACATGTACAACGAGTTCATCGGCAAGCTGCATTTCTGGGTGATGTTCGTGGGCGTGAACCTGATCTTCTTCCCGCAGCACTTCCTCGGCCTTGCCGGCATGCCGCGTCGTTACATCGATTATCCCGACGCCTATGCTGGCTGGAACCTGGTGTCTTCCTATGGTTCCTATATCTCGGCTGTTGCCGTGTTGATCTTCCTCTTCGGCGTTTGGGAAGCCTTCGCCAAGAAGCGGGTCGCCGGCGACAATCCATGGGGTGAGGGTGCGACGACGCTCGAATGGCAGCTGTCTTCGCCGCCGCCTTACCACCAGTGGGAACAGCTTCCGCGCATTCGCTGAATGCCGGACCGGAAGGCGCGGGCAGGGCTCGCGCATTCCGGTGGCTGAAAAAGGGATGGCATGGCCTCGTTTCATGCCGTTTCCCGCATCTGAAGGCCTATCCGGTGGCGTGAGGCATTTTGTCCAAGCGAACCTGGACGCTCGACGTGATAAATGCCAAGTGCTGGGCTAGGATGGCATTGGTCGCTTTTATTCCGGTGACAGCCGCAAAGAACAAATCAAGGCGCCGCGCATGCCGAAAACGACATCAGGTTTTCGGGCCGGTGCAAGGGATGCCGCGACAAGCGGCGTCCGAAGGAAAACAGGACAGGACATGACCGTTATCGACAATCGCGAGATGCTTGGCGTGGAAAGCTCCGAACTTTCGGAAGCTGGCGCGCGCGATTATTTCGAATTGCTGAAACCGCGCGTCATGTCGCTCGTCGTCTTCACGGCGTTTGCCGGCCTCGTGCTGGCGCCGGGCCATATCAACCCGATCCTCGGTGTCATCGCCATTCTCTGTATCGCCGTTGGCGCGGGTGCGTCCGGCGCGCTCAACATGTGGTACGATGCCGATATCGACGCCGTGATGAGCCGCACCGCCAAGCGGCCGATCCCATCGGGCCGCGTCGCACCGGGCGAGGCGCTCGCCTTCGGCCTCACGCTCTCGGCCTTTTCGGTGGTCATCCTCGGCCTTGCGGTCAACTGGTTCTCCGCCGGCCTGCTCGCCTTCACCATCTTCTTTTACGCCGTCGTTTATACGATGTGGCTGAAACGCTCGACGCCGCAGAACATCGTCATCGGCGGTGCCGCCGGCGCTTTCCCGCCCATGCTCGGTTGGGCCTGCGTCACCGGCGGCGTTTCGCTCGACAGCGTCATCCTGTTCCTCATCATCTTCTTGTGGACACCAGCGCATTTTTGGGCGCTGGCGCTGTTCAAGATGCGCGATTACGGCTCCGTCGGCATTCCGATGATGCCGAACGTGGCGGGCGAACGCTCCACCAAGAACCAGATGATCGTTTATGCCGTTCTGACTGCTGCCGCGGCCGTCGCGCCATATTTCACCGGTCTGGCGAGCATCGGTTACGGCATCTTCGCCACAGTGCTGAGCGTGATCTTCGTCTACTGTTCGCTCGATGTCCGGCGCATGCCTGATGGTGACGAGAAGATGCTGCCCGCCAAGAAGATGTTCGCCTATTCGGTGCTTTACCTCTTCGCCATCTTTTCCGGCCTGTTGGCCGATCATTTCGCTCCGGCCCTCAAGGCCGTGATTTCGGGAGTTCTTTAATGGAAACGGTGGAACTGAGCGCGGCGCAGAAAAGATCGAGACGTGGGCGCAATATCGCGCTCGGCGTCCTGCTCGCCGGTCTGGTGGTGCTGTTTTACGTCATCACCATCATAAAGATCGGCTCGCATTGACGGCCTGACGTCGAGTGCATGACCGGAGGAGAGGGGGAGGACATGGCGAATATTGGAGCAGACAAGGCAACGGCCGGCACGCAGCGGGTGAGCAATCGCTCCATCCTCGTGCTCTGTGTCGTTTTTTTCTGCGGCATGATCGGTATGGCCTATGCCGCCGTTCCGCTCTACAGCCTGTTCTGCCGCGTCACCGGCTATAACGGCACGACGCAGCGCGTCGAGCAATATTCCGACGTCATCCTCGACAAGACCATCAACGTCACTTTCGACGCCAATACGTCGAACGGTCTCAACTGGGATTTCCGCCCGGTCGACAGGCAGGTCACGCCGAAGATCGGCGAAACGGTGCAGATCAACTTCAAGGCGACGAACCGCTCACCCGTGGCGACCACGGGCACGGCGGTCTTCAACGTCACGCCCATGGAAGCGGGCGCCTATTTCAACAAGGTGGAGTGTTTCTGCTTCACCGAAACGACGCTGCAGCCGGGCGAAACGCTCGAAATGCCGGTGGTGTTCTTCATCGATCCGGATATCGCCACGGCGCGCGAAACGAAAAGCATTCATACTTTGACGCTGTCCTATACGTTTTATCCGGCCAAAACCGAAAAACCGGTTGCGTCCTTGCCGGTAAAGACTGAATCTGGCGAAAGCAAATTGTGAGAGGAGACTCGGGCCTTTTCAGTAAGGCCGGGTCAGGGAAAAGACATTCGGGGATTGTCGCACATGGCAGATACGCATCAGAAGAACCACGACTACCACATCATAGATCCAAGCCCCTGGCCGCTTTTGGCCTCGATCGGCGCCTTTATTCTGACCTTCGGCGGCGTCTGCTACATGCGTTACCTGTCGGCCGGCTCCTTCAAGCTGTTCGGTATGGAACTGGCCAATCCCTGGCTGTTCTACATCGGTCTCGTCATCGTGCTTTATGTCATGTACGCATGGTGGGCGGACACGATCAAGGAAGCCAATGAGGGCAGCCATACCCGTGTCGTCGCGCTTCACCTGCGCTACGGCATGATCATGTTCATCGCCTCGGAGGTGATGTTCTTCGTTGCGTGGTTCTGGGCCTATTTCGATGCCAGCCTGTTTCCGAATGAGGCCATTCAGGCGTCCCGCCTCGAATATACCGGCGGGCAATGGCCGCCGAAGGGCATCGAGGTCATCGATCCCTGGCATCTGCCGCTCTACAACACCGTCATCCTGCTGCTTTCGGGCACCTGCGTCACCTGGGCGCACCACGCCCTGCTGCACAATGACCGCAAGGGCCTGATCAGCGGCCTCGCGCTGACCGTCGCGCTCGGCGTCCTGTTCTCGACCGTGCAGGTCTACGAATACATGCACGCCCCGTTCGACTTCAAGAACTCGATCTATGGCGCGACCTTCTTCATGGCGACCGGTTTCCACGGTTTCCACGTCTTCGTCGGCACGGTGTTCCTGCTGGTCTGCCTGTTCCGGGCCATTGCCGACGGTTTCACGCCAACGCAGCATTTCGGCTTCGAGGCCGCCGCCTGGTACTGGCACTTCGTCGACGTCGTCTGGCTGTTCCTGTTCTTCGCCATCTACATCTGGGGTGGCTGGGGCGCGCCGGTGCACGGGTAATTGCTCCAGATAGTGCGCCGAGGTTTCGGGCAGGGCTATCACCTGTGAAATGAGAGGACGCGGCCGGTCTTCTTCTCCCCGGTGGGGAGAAGGTCGCGGCAGCGGGATGAGGGGCAAGGCTCACGAATCCCGAAAGCTCGCCCCTCATCCGACCCTTCGGGCCACCTTCTCCCCGGTGGGGAGAAGAAACCAAGGTGCAACGACGAGCAACAAGCGATTGCTTGTGTTTGGGAGCGAGCTTCCCGCACGCTCGGCGTCATCCTCGGGCTCGACCCGAGGACCCACTGCGCCGCCGATCTGGATCCTCGGGTCAAGCCCGAGGATGACGGAGGAGGGAGGTTATCCTTCGTCAACACTTCACGGGCGGCGATGTCGCCCTCGTGCTTGAGCCTCTTTCCAGCAGAGGGTTTGCAAGCTGAAGCGGGAGATCTCACCATGTCTGAACAATCGAACGGCAATTTCGCGCCCGTCGACCCCATCAAGGTGGGCTTAAAAGGCTGCTGCCCGCGTTGCGGCAACGGCCGGTTGTTCGATGGCTTCCTGACCCTGAAACCCGCATGCAGCGCCTGCGGGTTGGATTACGATTTTGCCGATGCGGGCGATGGCCCGGCCGTATTCGTCATGCTGATCATGGGTTTTCTGGTCGTCGGGCTGGCGCTCTGGTTCGATCAGCGTTTTGCGCCGCCCGTCTGGGTGCATGTCATGCTCTGGTTGCCGTTCACGGTGATTGTCTCGCTCGTGCTGCTGCGCAAGCTGAAGGGGATCATGATTGCCCTGCAATACCGCAACAATGCAAGCGAAGGCAGGCTTGATCGTGAATGATGTTTCCCACATGAAGACGGCGGAAAGACACATCTGGTTCGCCGCGCCGCTCGTCCTGCTCGCACTCGCCATCCTTCTCGGGCTCGGCACATGGCAGGTGAAGCGGCTCCATTGGAAAGAGGCCCTGATTGCCGATATCGAGGAACGGTTGAGTGCAAGCCCGGTGCCACTCTCCGAAATCGAGGCGATGGCCAAAAGCGGCGGCGATATCGAATATCGCAGGGTCAGTCTTTCCGGCATTTTCGACCATTCCCGCGAGCGGCATTTCTTCGCCACCCATCAGGGCAGAACCGGTTATTACATCTATACGCCGCTGTCGCTTGCCGATGGGCGCATCCTTTTCGTCAATCGCGGCTTCGTGCCCTTCGAGATGAAGGAACCGGCCAAGCGGCTTGACGGGCAGGTGGCGGGCGAAGTGCAGATCAAGGGGCTGGCGCGTGCGCCGCTTGTCGCAAAACCGTCTTCCATGCTGCCGGATAATGATATCGCCAAGAACATCTTCTACTGGAAGGATCTGGCGGCGATGGCCTCGAGCGTCGATATCCCGCCCGGCCGGCTGGTCAACCTGTTCGTGGATGCCGATGATGCGCCGAACCCCGGCGGCTGGCCGCAGGGCGGGGTGACGCTGATAGATTTGCCCAACAATCACCTGCAATATGCGATAACGTGGTATGGTTTGGCGGCGGCCCTTGTCATCGTCGCCGGTTTTGCCTATTTCCGGAACGTTAAGGCGCAAGGTGACTAAACCGCGCCCGGTTCGGTAACGCTGGTTATCGAGCAAGGGCGAGGAGCAGGCCAAGGAGCACGAATGAACATCGCCGTTTCCAAACCCCCTTTGACGATAAGGCTGTGCGGACCGCGCGGCTTTTGCGCGGGCGTGGACCGGGCGATCCAGATCGTGGTGCTGGCGCTCAAAGCCTATGGCGCGCCGGTCTATGTCCGCCACGAAATCGTACATAATCGCTATGTGGTGGAAGGGCTGGAAGCCAAGGGCGCAGTTTTCGTTGAAGAACTGCATGAAATCCCCACCGAACATCGCGAGCAGCCGGTGGTCTTTTCCGCCCACGGCGTGCCCAAATCCGTGCCGGAGGATGCGCAGGCGCGTAACCTGTTTTATCTCGATGCGACATGCCCGCTGGTCTCCAAGGTTCACAAGCAGGCCATGCGCCACCAGCGTCTCGGCCGCCATGTCGTGTTGATCGGCCATGCGGGTCACCCGGAAGTCATCGGCACCATGGGCCAGCTTCCCGAAGGCACTGTCTCGCTGGTCGAAACGGTGGAAGATGCCGGTCGTTATGAGCCGGTGGACCGCGAAAACCTCGGTTTCGTCACCCAGACGACGTTGTCGGTGGATGATACCGCTGGTGTTATCGCGAGGTTGCAGGAACGTTTCCCCGCCATTCAGGCGCCCGCCGCCGACAGCATCTGCTACGCAACGACAAACCGTCAGGATGCGGTGAAGCAGGCGGCCCCTGGCTGTGATCTGTTCATCGTGGTCGGTGCACCCAATTCCTCCAATTCGAAGCGGCTGGTGGAAGTGGCGCTGCGCGCTGGCGCAAAACACTCCGTGCTGGTGCAGCGGGCAGCGGAAATCGACTGGGATGCGATCGGCGATGTCAGCACCGTCGGTCTGTCAGCCGGCGCTTCCGCGCCTGAGGTCATCGTCGATGAGATCATCGAAGCCTTCAAGGCGCGTTTCGACACGACGCTCGATCTGGCTGTCACGGTTGAGGAAACGGAACATTTCCTCGTCAACCGCGAACTGCGCAGTATTGAACTGACGACGGACGACATGGCCTTCGTGAACGGCAATGCCAGCAACGCGCTCCCGCCGAAAACCGCCGCCGGTGCCTGAAACGGGATGGCGATAAATGTGGGCGGTTTCCGCCTCGCATCCGTCATTCTCACCCCGGATTTTCACTCCATCCTTCATCAAGAGATTTGAAATTGGCAGTTTATACGGACATCACCGAAGATGATCTGAGGAATTTCCTCACGCAATACGACGTCGGCAGCCTCACCTCCTATAAGGGCATTGCCGAGGGCGTCGAAAACTCCAATTTCCTGCTGCACACCACCAGGGACCCGCTGATCCTGACGCTTTACGAAAAGCGCGTGGAAAAAAACGACCTACCGTTTTTCCTCGGCCTCATGCAGCATCTGGCCGCCAGGGGCTTGTCGTGCCCCTTGCCCCTGCCGCGCAAGGACGGGGAATTGCTGGGCGAATTGTCGGGCCGCCCGGCGGCGTTGATCTCCTTCCTTGAAGGCATGTGGCTCCGAAAGCCGGAAGCGAAACATTGCCGGGAAGTCGGCAAGGCTCTGGCCGCCATGCATCTCGCCGGCGAGGGCTTTGAGATCACGCGCCCCAATGCGCTCTCCGTCGAGGGCTGGAAGGTGCTGTGGGACAAATCGGAGGCCCGCGCCGACGAGGTGGAGAAGGGCCTGAGGGATGAAATTCGTCCCGAACTCGACTATCTCGCCGCCCATTGGCCGAAGGATTTGCCCGCCGGCGTCATCCATGCGGATCTGTTTCAGGATAACGTGTTCTTCCTCGGTGACGAGCTTTCCGGCCTGATCGATTTTTACTTCGCCTGCAACGACCTGCTCGCTTACGACGTGTCGATCTGCCTCAATGCCTGGTGCTTTGAGAAGGATGGCGCCTACAACGTCACCAAGGGCAAGGCGCTGCTGGAAGGCTACCAGTCTGTGCGGCCGCTGAGCGCCGAGGAACTGGATGCGCTGCCGCTTCTGGCGCGCGGTTCGGCGCTGCGCTTTTTCCTGACCAGACTTTATGACTGGCTGACGACGCCGGCAGGCGCGCTGGTGGTGAAAAAAGACCCGCTGGAATATCTGCGCAAGCTGCGGTTCCACCGCTCCATCGGCCATGTCGCCGAATACGGGCTGGTCGGCGAATGAAACACGTCGATATTTTTACCGATGGCGCCTGCTCCGGCAATCCCGGTCCGGGTGGTTGGGGCGCGGTGTTGCGTTATGGCGAGACCGAAAAGGAATTGTCCGGCGGCGAAGCCGACACCACCAACAACCGCATGGAATTGCTGGCGGCTATCTCGGCGCTCAATGCGCTGAAAAGCCCTTGCGAGGTCGATCTTTATACCGACAGCGCCTATGTCAAGGACGGCATCACCAAGTGGATTTTCGGCTGGAAAAAGAAGGGCTGGAAAACCGCCGACAATAAGCCGGTCAAGAATGTCGAGCTGTGGCAGGCGCTGGAGGCGGCGCAGGAGCGCCACAAGGTCACCCTGCACTGGGTCAAGGGCCATGCCGGCCATCCGGAAAACGAGCGCGCCGATGAATTGGCGCGCAAGGGCATGGAGCCTTTCAAACGCCGGTAACGGAAGCCTGCTCTATTCGGGGCAAGTCTTGACCGGGGCCACTCTTGACCGGGGCATGTTTTAATCGGGACAGGCCCTGATCGGGGATTGTGAAAACTGAAACCCGATCTATCTTGTCGTCAAACAGTTGGACGGCGTTCCAACGGAGGAGAGACATTCGGATGATCCTGCATTGTGTATTTCTACGGTTCAAGGCCGCGACGGCATCCTCTGAAAAACAGGCGGTATTCGAGGCGATTGCGGCCCTGAAGGACGTGATACCCGGCATAATTGACGTGAAATACGGCCAGAATGTTTCACCCGAAGGCCTGAACGGCGGCTTCGTCGATGGCTTCATCGTGACGCTGGAAAGCCCGGAAGCCCGCGACGAATATCTCGCGCACCCGCAGCACATGGAAGTCGGGCAACGTCTGGTCTCGCTGACCGATGGCGGCCTGGCAGGGCTTCTGGTATTTGATATGAACGTGTGAAAAAGGGCGGTTCGACCGCCCTTTAATCTGTCCTTTGCTCCATGCCCGAGGATGGAGACGTAGAGGTGGCTTAAAGCTGCTCGATCATCGCCGCTGCGGCCGAGACCGTCGCCTGACCGGGGTTTTCTTCCACGTTGAGCGATGTTACCACACCGTCTTTCACCAGCATCGAATAGCGCTTGGAGCGCACACCGAGGCCGCCGCCGGAGAGATCGGCGTCGAGACCGAGCGCCTTGGTGAAGGCGGCGTCCCAGTCGGCGAGGAAGTGGATTTTGCCCTGGCCGCCGGACGATTGCGCCCATGCGCCCATGACGTGCCAGTCGTTGACGGAGACGACGGCGATGTCATCCACGCCTTTTGCGAGAATGGCGTCGCGGTTTTCGAGATAGCCCGGCAGGTGGTTCAGCGAGCAGGTGGGGGTGAAAGCGCCGGGCACGGCGAAAAGAACCACCGTCTTGCCGCCGAAAAGCTGATCGGTGGTGGTTTCCACCGGGCCATCGGCCGTCTTTTCCTTGAAGGTTGCGGAAGGCAGTTTTTCGCCGATCTTGATGGTCATGTCCATGCTCCTGTGGCCGTTCGGTTCGCGCGACTATAGAGCAACGAAACGAAACGTGTCATCCGGTTTTCTTGGGAAATTCCATGCCTGAAATGGCCGCGCGGACACGGCCGCCGAACCGCTCACGGCTTTGGAAAATTGAGCATCGTTTCCATGGCCCGGTCGCCGGATTTGACCAGAATGGGCCAGCTGTTGCCCTGCACCTGATAGGTTTTCGGCAGGCCCTTGATGTTCATGTAGAAGGATAGCTTGCGCCTGTCGCGCACCATGTTCTGCGGTTCGTAATAGGCAAAACCCGAGGGGCCGGCGATGAATATCTCGGTTTCCTTAGGTGCGTTTTCCGGTAGTTGCAGCTGCACGCCGAGCATGGTCTTGTCGGGCGTGATGTGGAAATCGACGACCTTGAAATCGTCGGATGCGGCTTCGGGCAGCGTCTCGCGCGCCTCTTCCAGCAATCGCCGTTCCTCGTGGTCGTCACCGCCGGCATTGCCCCGGTCGATCGAAAACGTCGCCTCGAAGGGGATGCAGATATTCTGGCAGACACCGATGAAGGCGGTGAGGTCGATTTTCCCGCTCGCCGATGTGTCGGCGGCTTTCAGCTGAAAGGGAAGGCTGACGGCGTGATCGTAGCCGATATCGGTAAGCTCGCCGTTTTCGATGAGCTTCGGAACGGGGTAGGCCATGGAGATCAGGCTCACGCCGCTTGCCGGATCAAGCGTGATCTTCGGCGGTATGCCAGCTTCGCCCGGTTCGCGCCAATAGGTTATCCAGCCGTCTTTCGGCTCGATTTGCAGCACGCCGCGCACCACGCCGTCGCCATCCATGGCAAGGCTTGCCACGCGCATCTGGCCGCCCTCGCTTCTGGCCCAGTCGGTAATTTCCGCCTGCGCGGCATGTCCGCCACCGAGGAGGACGGCAAATGCGGCCGCGAGGCGAAGATGTGAAAATCGAAAGAATGTCCTGACGCTCATTCTTCCCGTCTAACCCAACATCGTCCGGTGAACCAGTTACGAATTCGTGCGGTTCATCATTTTCGGTTGATTGATCGGGCGCTATGCCGCATCCTGTATCTCGTCGAAGTGCGAACGACGTTTTCCGTTCAATGACGGAATTCGGTCTGCTGGAGGCGACGGTGAGCTTTTCAACGCTGATGGACAAACGCGAACGTGGCTTTCTCGACAGCCAGTTCCTCATCGCGATGCCGGGACTGGACGACGGTAATTTTGCCCGTTCGGTGATTTATATCTGCGCCCATTCGGACGCCGGCGCCATGGGCTTCATCATCAACCGGTCGCAGCAGATCACCTTTACGGATATTCTGCTGCATCTGAAACTGGTGGACAGCAACGACGCCATCATGCTACCCAACCGCACTCGCGAATTTCCGATCCAGTGCGGCGGCCCGGTCGAGTCCGGCCGGGGTTTCGTGCTGCATTCGGATGATTATCTGAGCGAATCCAGCATTCCGGTCAGTGACGACATTTCGCTGACGGCGACGCTGGATATCGTCCGCGCCATTTCCAATGGCCGTGGCCCGCAAAGGGCAACCATGATGCTCGGCTATGCGGGCTGGGGTCCGGGCCAGCTGGAAAACGAGATCGCCAACAATGGCTGGCTGAATTGCCCGGCTGCGGAAGAGCTGATTTTCGACCGTGGACTGGACAATAAATATGAACGGGCGCTCGCGCTGATGGGTATCGACCCCCGCATGCTTTCTGCGGATGCCGGACACGCCTGAATTTGCACGCCTGCATTTCTGCCGCCGCCAGGCGCGTGCCGGCGGGAACCAAACCTTGTCCCTCACGTTAGTCACCCGGAAAGCCGACAAACAGTTTGGCTCAACCAGGGAGTAACGACATGGGTAGCACATCCGACAGAATTGCCGGTAAAGCCAACGAAATTGCCGGCAAGGTCAAAAAGAGCGTCGGTGAAGCGACCGGCAATAACCAGTTGCGCGCCGAGGGTGCTGCCCAGGAAACCAAGGGCAAGGTCCAGAGCACCGTCGGCAAGGCGAAAGACGCCGTCAAGGGCGCAGTCGATCGCATGTGATGTCGCCAGGTCCGCCTGAGGGACGCCATGGAGCGCATGTGTGTTGCACATGCGCTCCAGTCGTATGGGATGCCGGAAGGGCGGTCACAGTGTTCACATTGATATCGTATGCTTGCCGCCAGCCAGCCGATCCATCGTAAGGGTTTCATGAATGAAGCTTTTTTCCTGCGCCTCCTGTGGCCAGCCGGTCCATTTCGATAATCGTTTCTGCGTCTCCTGCGGCCATCGTCTGGCTTTCGTGCCGGAGCGCCTCTCCATGGAAGCGCTGGCGCCTGCGGGCGAGCCGAATTGGCAACTGGTCGCCCAGCCGGAAAAACAGGTGCGTTTTTGCGCCAATGAAGCGAACGACATCTGCAACTGGTCGGTGCCGGCGGAAAGCTTCGACGCCTTTTGCCCGGCCTGCAGCCACAACCGTCTGGTGCCGGATATCACGACGGATGAGGGCATAGAACAATGGCGGGGCATCAGCCAGGCGCAACGGCATTTGTTTTATTCGATGCTGCGGCTCGGCTTGCCGCATCCGAACCGGGATGCCGATCCGGTCGGAGGGCTGGTCTTCGACTTTCTGGTCGATGCGGTCGCGCCAGACGGCTCGGTCATTCCCGCCATGACCGGTCACGACGAGGGACTGATCGCCATTCGCGCGGCGGAAGTGGACGATGCGACGCGCGAGCAGGTGCGTGCCAACATGAACGAACCCTATCGCACCATGCTCGGCCATTTCCGCCATGAGGTCGGACATTTCATCTGGAACAAGCTTGTTCGTGACCAGAACCGGTTAGAGGCCTGCCGCGCAATATTCGGCGACGAGCGCGAGGATTATGCAGCGGCCCTGCAACGCAGTTACCGGCAGGGACCGCCCCCCAACTGGCAGGAAACCTTCATAAGCGCCTATGCCTCCGTCCACCCCTGGGAGGATTTTGCCGAATGTTTCGCGCATTATCTCCACATCGTCGACACGCTGGAGACCGCGTGCGCCTTCGGGGTGGCGATCGATCCGGACGGACACGAGGAAATGGCGGCGGAGGTCACCTTCGATCCCTACAATGCCCGTAGTGCCGCGCAACTGGTCAGGGCCTGGATTCCGCTGAGCGTCGCCATCAACTCGATCCAGCGCAGCATGGGGGAGGCGGACCTCTACCCCTTCGTGCTGGCGCCGCCAGTGGTGACCAAGATGGAGTTCATTCACGACCTGCTGCATGGCAGGGTCGCCGCGGACTGGCCGTCGCCGATGCAGCAGTCTGTGATGGTTCAGTGAATACTCGATACGCGGGTTGAAAAATCCGCGTCGCAGCGGCGACCGAATACTTTTCTTCGGTGGTCATCCTCGGGCTTGACCCGAGGACCCACAATCACCCGCGACAATGGATCCTCGGGTCGAGCCCGAGGATGACGTCGTGTTTGGGGGGAAGGGGTGCACCACCGCACCCCGACCACTTACGAAGCCCGCTTCGTCGGCTGGAACCGTTCCCGCAGAAGCTTCAGCGCCGCATCGCCGGAAACCGGGGTGCCGAACAGGAAGCTTTGGCCGAAGTGGCAGTTCATCCGTGAAAGCTCCGCCGCGTCTTCGGGTGTTTCGATGCCTTCGGCCACCACCTGCATGTCGAGCGCACGCGCCATGGCGATGACGGAGCGTAGCAGCACGTTGCGCTTGTCGCTGGTATTGGCCACCAGCGCCTTGTCGAGCTTGATCGTGTCGAAGGGGAAACGAGTGAGATAGGCAAGCGACGAATAGCCGGTGCCGAAATCGTCCATGGCAAGGCTGATGCCGGTTTCCTTGAGCTTGGAAAGGACCAGCCGCGCCTGTTCGGGGTTTTCCATCACCACCGATTCCGTCAATTCCAGTTTCAGCTGCTGCGGATTGCAGCGCGTGCGCGTCAGCATGCTGCGCACGTCGGTATATAATTCGTTGTTCAGCAATTGTGCGCTGGAAATATTGACGGAAATGAAGATCGGCATCTTCTCGATGGCATGTTGCCAGTCCATCAGATCGGTCGCCGCCCGTTCCAGCGCGAACATGCCGAGCGGTTCGATGAGGCCCGAAGCTTCGGCGATGGGAATGAATTCGCTGGGCGCGATATTGCCCCGCTTGGGATGCTCCCACCGCATGAGGGCCTCGAAACCGGCAATTTCGCCGTCGTCCAGCTTGACGATCGGCTGGTAGGCAAGCGACAGCTCCTTGCGCTCGATGGCGCGGCGAAGGTCGCTTTCCATTTGCAGGCGGTCGGTGCCGGACGTGCGGAAGGCGGGGCGGAAAGGCTCGACGCGGTTTCCGCCAGCCCGCTTGGCGCGGTACATGGCGAGTTCCGCATCGCTCAGAAGTCCGGCGGCGCTTTCCTGCTGGTCGATCCATGAGACGAGGCCGATGGAGGCGGTGAGGATGATTTCGCGATTGGCGAAATTGATCGGCACCATGATCGCCTTGTTCACCGCATCGGCGAAATCGGCAACCCGCTGCGGATCGCGCTCTGAGGTCAGGATCAGGCCGAATTCATCGCCGCCGAGACGCGCCAGCGTATCCTGCGGTTTCAGGAGACGGCGCAGACGCCGCGTCAGAGCGATGAGGATATTGTCGCCCGCAGCGATACCCAGAGTATCGTTGACCAGCTTGTAGCGGTCGATATCGATCGCCATCACGGTCGGCCGCACGCTCTCGCTGTCGGGAGAGAGGTTGAGGATCGATTGCAGGCGGTCGAGAAACACCTGCCGGTTCGGAAGCCCGGTCAGATTGTCGTTCATTGCATCCTGCAACAGCCGCTCGACCGAATTCTTCTGCTCGGTGATATCGGTAATGGTGCCGACGCAGCGGATGATTTCGCCGTTGGAGCCGAGAACCGGACGGGCGCGGATTTGCAGCCAGTGGAAATGCCCGTCTTCGGCGCGAATGCGGAATTCGTGGTTGAGCCGGCCCTTGCGATGGTCGAGCAGCACGTCGAGCGTCGCCTTGAACCGGTCGCGATCGTCAGGGTGCAGGCGCGGCAGCCAGTTGCGCGCAGCACCGTGCATGGTGCCGGGCTCCAGCCCCAGCCGGTTGGAAATATCGGGCGTGGTGACGATGCGGTCGCGCGTCACATCCCAATCCCACACGGTATCGCCGCTGCCGGTCAGGGCCAGCGATTGCCGCTCGAGATCGGAGAACAGGCCCTGCTGATAGGCGCTGCCGGCAAAGGCGTGCTGGATGACGGTAAAGCCGATCAGAAGCACGATCAGCACCAGCCCGCCGCCGAGCGCCGGCTGTACGATGTCGTTGTCCAACTGTCCCGTCACCGTAAGCCAACCGCCGAACAGCCAGACGAGGATGAGCGCCCAGGAGGGAACGAGCAGGATCGCCCGGTCGTAGCGGTTGAAACCGAGATAGACGATGAGCGCGATACCGGCGGTCGCTGTCAGAGCGAAGGATACGCGGGCGATACCGGACGCGACCGAAGGATCGTAGATGGCGACGCCGAAAAGCAGCACCAGCCCCACCACCCAGGCGAATGTCGCGTAACCCAGATGTGCATGCCAGCGATTGAGATTGAGATAGGTGAACAGGAAGACCACGAAGCTGGAGGCGAGAGCCACTTCGGCGCCCGCCCTCCATATTCGCTGATCGCTGGACGTGACGGTGATGAGCTTTTCGAGAAAACCGAAATCGACGCAGATATAGGCCAGTACCGCCCAGGCAAGTGCAGCCGAGGCCGGCAGAACGGAGGTTCCCTTGACCACGAACAGAATCGTCAGAAGCACGGCCAGAAGGCCGGCGATACCGAGCACGATGCCACGATAAAGCGTAAACGCGTTGATCGTGTCCTTGTAGGCTTCCGGTTCCCACAGATAGATCTGCGGCAATTGCGGGGTCGAAAGTTCCGCGACGAAGGTGATGACGGAGCCGGGGTTGAGCGTGATGCGGAACACGTCGGCATCCGGGCTTGGCTGCCTGTCGAGCGCGAAGCCCTCGCTCGGCGTGATCGCCATGATGCGCTGCGAGCCGAGATCGGGCCAGAACAGCTTGGAATTCACCAGACGGAAATGCGGGGCGACGATGACCCGCTCCAGCTGTTCTTCGGAGACGTTGGCAAGCGCAAACACCGCCCAGTCGCCCTGGTGGTCGGTGGAGCTGGCGCGCACCTCGATGCGGCGGCGGATGCCATCAGGTCCGGGTGCGGTCGAGACCTGAAAGGCCTCGCCCTGGTTGGCATAGATATCGGTCGTTGCGGTGAGGTCGAGCGCCGTGTCGTCACGGGAAATCTTCACCGGTTCGAAAGCGTAGGAATGAGAGGCAAAAAGCAGGAAAAGCAGGAAAAACGGCGCAGCCAATGCAATTGCCGCCAACCGTTTCGACAGGCACGGCGCAGAGTGATTGTAGGTCATGTATCGTACTTCGTTCCGCCGGAGCTTTGCTTGTCGGCAAGAAGGGAAAACATCATATGATCCCGCCATTGGCCATTGATTTTCAGATATTCCCGCAAGAGACCTTCCCGCTGGAACCCGGCATTTTCGAGGAGCCGGATGCTTTTGAAGTTTTCCGGAATACAGGCTGCCTCGATACGGTGCAACTGAAGTCCGCTGAAGATATAGGGTATTACCAATTTTAATGCGGCGGACATATGGCCTTGCGCGGCGTAACGTTCGCCCACCCAATATCCGATCATGCAGCTTTGCGCAGCACCCCGGCGGATGTATCCGATGGTGATGCCGCCGACGAGCAGCGTCTCCTTCTCGAACAGCAGAAACGACACGGCGGTGCCGGAGGAAAACTCCTGGCCGTTACGCACCACGCGCGTGCGGAAGGAGCCTTCCGTCAGTTCGTCCGGCCGCCAGGCGGGCTCCCAGGGCTGGAGAAACTGCCGGCTTTCGGAGCGCAGGACGTGCCATTGCCTGAAATCGCCATAGCGCGGCAGTCTGAGAAGATGGTCGGCGCTGCGCAATTCGGGCGTGTCGTTATGTCGGGAAAGAAAACGCAGCATTCACCATCCCTGTGCGGAAGAAACCGCCACCCTCAGCCGTTCGCCTTTATCCTTGCGGGCTGCTGCGCGGAAAGCGCGGCAGTGATGTCTGAAAGAGGCGGCAGCTTTTCGAGCGGGCCAATTGCGGACAACGTCGGAACTGTATCGAAAAACAGCCGTCCTGCAAGATCGGTCAGGCGTTCCCGCGTGATGTCGTTCAGGCGCTCCATCATCTCCTCATTGGGGATGGGGCGGCCATAAAGCATCATCTGCCGGGCGATCTGGCCGGCGCGCGCGGCCGGGCTTTCCTGTCCCATCAGCAATTGCGCGCGGATTTGCGCACGGGCGCGGTCGATTTCTTCCTGATGGATTGTCTGCGAAGACTTGCGCAGCTCGTCGAGGATGACGGGTATCAGTTCCGGCAGGTCGTTGCCGCCGGTCGCCGCATGCACGCCGAAGATGCCGGTATCGGAAAAACCCCAATGGAAGGCATAGACGGAATAACAAAGGCCGCGCGCTTCACGCACTTCCTGGAAGAGGCGTGATGACATGCCGCCGCCAAGAATATTGGCGAGAATCTGCGAACAGTAGAAATCGCGGGCATGGTAGGCCTTGCCCTCGAAGCCGAGAAGCACCTGCGCGTCCATCAGGTCGCGGGTCTCGCGGATTTCCCCGCCGGTATAGATCGCCTTTTCGAGAACCGGCGTGGCGATCGGCAGCTGCGGCAGCGTGGCGAAACGCTCTTCCACCTGCTTCACGAAGCTTTGGTGATCGACGGCACCCGCCGCAACGACGAAGATGCGGTCCGTCGTATAGTTGCGTGCGAGATAATGCCTTATCTGGGCGCTGGTAAAGGATTGCACGGTTTCCGGCGTGCCGAGGATCGGGCGGCCGATGGTCTGGTCGCGATAGGCGACACCGGAAAAATTGTCAAAGATCACGTCATCAGGCGTATCGGTGGCGGCGCCGATTTCCTGGAGAATGACGTTTTTCTCCCGCTCCAGCTCGTCTTCGTCGAAGAGCGATTCCGTCAGAATGTCGGCAAGGATATCGACGGCCAGCGGTACGTGGTCTTTGAGGACCCGGGCATAATAGGAGGTTGTTTCCGTCGATGTCGCGGCGTTGACTTCGCCGCCGACATTTTCGATCTCTTCGGCGATCTGCCGGGCGGTGCGGCGCGCCGTGCCCTTGAAGGCCATATGTTCGAGAAGATGGGCGATGCCATGTTCGGCAGTCGTCTCGTTGCGGGAACCGGATTTGATCCACACCCCAAGAGCAACGCTTTCGAGATGTGGCATTTTTTCCGTCACAACGGTCAACCCGGACGAAAGCCGGGTCACATTAACTTTCATATCAAGTCTTTCCGCGTCTCTATTTGCCGGCGCGTGCGTGGCTGCCGATGAATGTTTCCACCGCTTTCAGCTCTGCATCCAGAATGTCGAAACGCTCCTCCCGGTTCATAATGTCAGCTAGCCATACTGGAAGCGCCGGGTCGATTGCGCAAGCGGATTTTACGGCGGCCGGGAATTTAGCCGGGTGGGCGGTAGACAGCACTACCATCGGGCTTGACGCCTTTTCGTGCTTTTCCGCCACGAAAACGCCGGTGGCCGTATGCGGGTCGATCAGGTATCCGGTTTTTTCAAGCGTATCGCGGATTGTCGCCGCCACCTGCTTTTCGGTGGCACGGCCGGCGCGGAAATCGCGCTTGATGAATTTGAGGGCATGCGGCGGAATTTCAAACGCGCCGGACTGCTTCAGGCCGTCCATCGATGCCTTTACCGCAGCGGAATCGCGGCCATAGGCCTCGAACAGCAGTCGCTCGAAATTCGACGAGATCTGAATATCCATGGAGGGTGAAGTGGTGGATTTGACGCCCCGCATCTCGTAACGGCCGGTCTTCAGCGCGCGCGCCAGAATGTCGTTGTCATTGGTGGCGATGACAAGTCTGTCGATCGGCAGGCCCATCTTCTTGGCGACATAACCGGCAAAGATATCGCCGAAATTACCCGTTGGAACGGTGAAGGAAATCTTCCGGTCCGGGCCGCCGAGCGACAGCGACGCGGTGAAATAATAGACCACCTGCGCCATGATGCGCGCCCAGTTGATGGAGTTCACGCCGGAAAGCTTCACGCCGTCGCGGAATTTCGCGTCGTTGAACATTTCTTTGACGAGGTTCTGGCAATCGTCGAAATTGCCGTTGATCGCCATCGCATGCACGTTGGAGGCGGTCGAGGTCGTCATCTGGCGCTGCTGCACCGGAGAGACCTTGCCATTGGGGAAAAGGATGAAGATGTCGGTGCGCTCGCGACCGGCAAAGGCGTCGATTGCCGCGCCACCGGTATCGCCGGAGGTGGCGCCGACAATGGTGGCGCGCTCGCCGCGCTCAGCCAGCGTATAGTCCATCAGGCGGGCGAGAAGCTGCATCGCCACGTCCTTGAAGGCGAGCGTGGTGCCGTGGAAAAGCTCAAGCACGAACGTGTTCGGGCCGGTCTGCGTCAGTGGCGCGACGGCCGGATGGCGGAACGTCGCATAGGCATCGTCGATCATCGCCCTGAACTTATCGGCCGGGATTTCGCCGCCGGTGAAACGGTAGAGAACCTCGAACGCGATGTCCTGATAGGATTTTCCGCGCAGGTTGCGGATTTCCTTCTTCGACATGGAGGGCCATTCGCGCGGCACGTAAAGCCCGCCGTCACGGCCAAGGCCCGCCAGAAGCGCGTCGCAGAAACCAAGCGAAGGGGCCGCACCCCTGGTCGATACATATTTCACGAGATAGTTCCCTGTCCTTTATCGGTCTGTCCGTTGCCGATGTTACCGGCGTCTTCGTCAGCAGGCTCTTGCCAAAATGAGGCGATTGGTGAGGTAATGAAGGGCTTTTTTGAAAATTCAAGCAAAACCGAACATGCCAATCGATTTTTTCCGGCGTCGCTGCTATAGACCATCGCCAACCTGCGTGAAAGGTCAATAAACAGCGTCTCCGGTTCGGTTCCGGGACAATGGAGAGGGAATTAGAAGAGTGTCAGGGAATTTCTTGCGTTTGTCCGCCGCGATGTCGCTTCTGGCCGTCGTTGCAGGATGCAATTCCTCCAATCCGGCGGACTCGCTTGCCGTCAATCCCCCGGCGGCGCAGGCCAATCCGGTTGCCGCGGTGGTGCAGGCAAATTGCCCGGCCGTGACGGTTCTCGACGCCAACGCCGTCCACCGCGTCTATTCCGGTGGGGCGAAGGACGATCCGCAGAAACTGGCCTATCAGGTCTCGCTCTCCGACACGACGCGCTCGTGCACCGCGAACGAAACGACGCTGACGGTGAACGTGCTGGCCCAGGGCCGCCTCGTTCCCGGCCCCATGTCGAAGCCCGGCCGCGTGACCGTGCCCATCCGTGTCACGGTGAAGGACGGCGACGGCGAGATTTACGGCGAAACGACCAATTTCGCCATCGACGTTCCGGCTGGCCAGAGCGGCACGCAGTTCATCTTCAACAATGACCACGTCGCTATTCCCAATGCACCGGGTGGCGCACCGAAGTCGGTCAGCGTCTATATCGGTTTTGCCGAGCAGGGCGCAAAGGGCAAGACCAAGCGCCGGTGATTTGACGGACGGGTCATTAAAAAACCGGAGGCTGCTAGGCGGGCTCCGGTCTTTATTGAACGACGAATTTAAAGGCCGGCTGCCTTTCGCAGTGCGTCATTGATGCGGCTCTGCCACCCTTTGCCACTGTTGCGAAAACGCTCCACTACGTCCTCATCGAGGCGCAACGTCACCTGTTTCTTCGGTTTGTCCACCGGCGGGCGGCCACGTGTCTTTCGGTATTCATCAATCGCTTCGAAAAAAGCGGACGGCAAAACGTCCCGAGCCGGACGCATATTTGCGAGTTCCTCATCCGTCATTTCCGGGAAGTCCACCGCATTCCAGTCCGCTTCGGTATAGCCGTGTCCGGGTTCGAATTCTTTTAGTTTCGTAACTTTGGCCATGGCAACTTCCTTCTTTCCTTGAAACTTGCCCGACGGAAGCTGATGACGGATATCGCTTCTGTTCCGACAGTCGCAAAAACAACGGCCGTCGTCCCGTCCTGAAAATATCCGATCGCTTTGAAGCGCGAGCTTCCCGGTTCGGTCAGGCTTTTCTCGATGATGGCGTTTTCCCAACCAAACCCATCGATATCTGCAAAGTCGAAGCCGTGCTTCTTGATGTTGGCCAGCCTCTTGGGCTCGTCCCATATTATTTTCATAATTAATGTAGCTACATTTATTAAAATATCAATGCAGCTAGTCAAATCATGAAAGAGACCCCTTCACAATTCAAAAAGCGCCTTCCCATTCCGCCATCGCCGCAATGACGGCGGGTAGGTCGTTCATGCGCGAAATCACGGTTTCCGCGCCCGCATCCGTCAGCCGGTCGGCATGGCTCGGATAGGTGTGGGATGCGCCGGTGAAGCCGATGACGCGCATGCCGGCGGCTCTCGCACCATGGATGCCGTGCACGGAATCCTCGATCACGACCACGCGGTCGGGGGAGACGCCGAACTGCGCCGCGCCATGCAGGAAGATATCGGGCTTCGGCTTGACGCGGTCGGCGCCTAAGTCCTTGGCGGAATAGATATGCGGCGCGAAATAGGGCTTCAGGCCGACTTTCGTCAGCATCATGTCGAGGCGGTGGCTGGAGGAATTCGAGCAGATGCAGCGCGGTGTCGTCAGCCGCGACAGCGCAAACTTGACGCCCTCGATGATCTTCACGTCGCGTTCCAGCCGCGCATCGAGCAGTTTTTCCGACTTGTCGAGCAGGGATGCGGACAACGGGATGCTGGCTTCGCGCTCCACCTGCAGGAGGATGTTCTTCCAGGTCATGCCGGCAAAACGCTCGCCCATTTCCTCGACGGAGATGGGATAACCCGCCTCGGTCAGGAGACGGGACTCCACCTGTGCCGCGATGATTTCGGAATCGACCAGAACGCCGTCACAGTCGAAAATAATGAGGTCGAAGCCGCTCATGGGCGCTCCCTATATCGAATTTGCTTGGAGGAAAGTGATGCCGGGCTTTTAGACCATGTCCGCGTCAAGCTCAACCGGCTGGCCCGCAAGGGTCGGTCCCATCAGGCTCATAGCTCGGGCGGGCCTGGGCAAGCGACTGTCCGGCCTTGAATATTTGCTTTTGCGCATTCCCCTGATGCAAAAACCGCTACACACATTCGCGCCGGATGCGTTATGGAATGTCATGCCCAAGACAGTGAAAACCAGACCCGAAGACACGATCGCCGCACGCATCAGCCGCACTCTGGCCGACCGCATCGTGCGCGGCGAGCTGTCGCCGGGCGAACGTTTGCGGCAGGATCATATCGCCGCCGAATTCGGCGCTTCGCATGTGCCGGTACGCGAGGCATTCCGCAGGCTGGAAGCGCAGGGTCTGGCCGCCAGCATTCCGCGCCGGGGTGTCAGGGTTGCGGACTTCGGCCTTGCCGATGTGCGCGAGGTCGCGGAAATGCGCGCGGCGCTTGAGGTTCTGGCGCTGCGCCACGCCATTCCCAACATGACCGCCGCCATTCTCGACCAGGCGGAAGCCGCCACGCTTGAGGGTGACAGCGCCGTCGACGTGCAGCAGTGGGAAGAGGCCAATCGCCGCTTCCACCGCCTCATCACCGCGCCCTGCAATATGCCACGCCTGATGGAGGCGATCGACGGCCTGCATGCGGCAAGCGCCCGCTTTCTGTTTTCCGCCTGGCGGGCAGGCTGGGAGCGGCGCACCGACACCGACCACCGCGCGATCCTCGACGCTTTGCGCGGCGGCCGTGCCGAGGAGGCGGTGCGCATCCTCGACGGGCATGTGCAATGGATCGGCCGCAAGGCGATCCGCACCTCTTCCGGCTCGGTGCACGACGCCTTCGCCATCGTCGGATAGGTCGGAGGCGATTGGCTGTGGTCTTTTGGACTCTGTCGGAAAAGTCGTTTATCGATATCCAGCCCGCGATAGTGATCAGCAGTTTGCAAGGGAATATGGATGGCGGTTGAGACGGCGAATTCACGAACCGGATTTTTCGGCCGTCCCGCCTTGCGACTGCTCTGTCCGCAGCCCCGTTTCCAGCTTGGGAAACGCGGCCAGTGACGGTTCGCCTGCGCCCCCATCACCTTCTCTGCATGCTGACCTATGTGGGAAAGGGATATACTTCCGGCTTCGTCGAGAATTACGACCGTGTCGCCGCCCGGCTTAACGCGGGCGAGGAAGGTATCGAGCTGGTCAACGGTCCCGACGATATCTGTGTCGGCCTGTTGTGCGAAAGTCATGCCCATTGTTTCAACGAGGGCGTGGTGCAGCGGGATGAGGTTGCCCGGCTTTCGGTTTCGACGCTTTTGAACGAGACGCTTGAGCCCGGAAAACGCCTGCGGGCAACGCCGGACTTTTTGGCGAAGATGCGTCTGGCCTTCGCCGCCGGGGAAATCCGGCAGGCCTGTCGCGGTTGCCAGTGGATAAGGCTGTGCGACCGCATCGCGGCGTCAGGATTCACCGGCGTGAAAATTGGCGAGCCGCCATCGCGCCCGGCCGGGCAGCGATTTGCACCTACTCCGGCACATTCGTCTCGGTTCTCTCGGCGGCCTTGACTGTCGCCTTGATTTCCTTCGGCTCGCGGCCGGATTTCTTGTCGTAGCTCACCTTCACCGAATAATCGCCGGGATGCAGGGTTTCCTGATGCCGGGTGCCGTAACGGCCGGAAATCTCCTTTTGCGTGCCCTGAAGGTCCTTGGTCGTCTCGACGATATCGATCCGCTCTGCCCCCGGCGCCGTGATTGCGAGAACGCCCGCATCGAGGTCGATGCTGACCTCTGTGCGGTTTCCGGCGGTCACGGTGAATGGCTGATCCACCGTGACCTTGCCGAGACGCGCGCGCATCACGAAATCACCGGCGGGCATTTCCATCATCTTGCCGGTGCCGTAAATGCCATTGATGGTCTGGCGGGTGCCATCAAGCGTCTCCTTGGCGGAGAGCGCCTCGAAACGGATATCGTCCGTCTCCACCGCCTTGTTACCCTGCGCATAGACCGCCCTGGCGATGACTACGCCGCTCGGGATGACAAGCTCGTGGCTGATCTTCTCGCCCGCCTCGATGGCAAGCGTTTCCTGCGCGCGCGCCGGGCCGATGCTGCCCGTCAGAACGACTTCGCCCGCCGGCACGAAGGCCGTGTTCCGGCCGTAGACGCTGTCCTTGAAATCGTCCTTGGTGATTTCGGTTTTCGCCTGACTTTCCACATCGCCGCCGGGGCTGCGTTTCGGCACCACCGTCAGTTCGGCCGCGTCGAAATTCACCTTCGGCCTCGCGATGCTTCCGCCTTTCACCTCGAAGGCTATTTCGCGGGTAACATTGCCCAGCGCCGCCACACCGACATATTTGCCCGCAGGCAGCTTCGCCTCAAAACTGGCGTCATAGGAGCCGCCGGCATTGACGTCGCTGCGCATACCGGCACGGTCGGCCTTGTAGAAATCCCACCGCACCCTGTCGCTGTTGCCAAGCGAGGGACCACCGTCGAACAGCACCGCATCGGTGACGACGTTATATTGCGGTGCCGGTTCCTGCGCCGGCAATGGTGACGGCAGCGCCGCCACGAGAAGAGCGGCGGAAACGACATGCACTGAAAAAGAAGCCATTCTCGTCACGGACCCCATTGCGGACTACCCCCTGAATTGCCGGTCTTCCCGCCGCACCGACATGTGGAACAGGACAACCCGTTGTGCACAACGTTTTTGCGGGACTTCGGGTTCCCGCCTGCCGCTGCAAATCCGGGAAAGAGGCCGCAACAGCCATTTATTTCGCATTTTCCGTGACTTGTTCAGGCTTTGATAACCATCTTCGGTAACCATAAGCATCAGTAGAGAGTAAGCGTATGGAGCGAGTACCAATGGCAGCAGTTTTTCCGCTGGCCGATTTTCGGCGTGCCGGTTTTGATCGTGCGGGCGAGAGTGACGCCTGGAAAGACAGCATCATCAAAGGTGATTGTGTCGCTGCCTTGGATGCCCTCCCGAGCCAGTCGGTGGATGCGATATTCGCCGATCCGCCGTATAATCTCCAGCTTGGCGGCACGCTGCACCGGCCCGATCAGTCGCTGGTCGATGCTGTCGATGACGAATGGGACCAGTTCGCATCCTTCGAGGCCTATGACGCCTTCACCCGCGCCTGGCTGCTCGCCTGCCGCCGCGTGCTGAAACCGAACGGCACCATCTGGGTCATCGGCTCCTATCACAACATCTTCCGCGTCGGCTCCATGCTCCAGAACCTCGATTTCTGGATCCTCAACGATATCGTCTGGCGCAAGACCAATCCCATGCCCAATTTCAAGGGCCGCCGTTTCCAGAACGCCCACGAGACCATGATCTGGGCAAGTCGCGATCCGAAAGCCAAAGGCTACACCTTCAACTACGACGCGCTGAAGGCCTCCAACGACGATGTGCAGATGCGCTCCGACTGGCTGTTCCCGATCTGCAGCGGCAACGAGCGGCTGAAGGGTGACGACGGCAAGAAGGCGCATCCGACCCAGAAGCCGGAAGCATTGCTGGCGCGCATCATCATGGCCTCCACCAAGCCGGGCGATATCGTGCTCGACCCGTTCTTCGGTTCCGGCACGACAGGTGCTGTTGCCAAACGTCTTGGCCGCCACTTCGTCGGCATCGAGCGCGAACAAGATTATATCGATGCGGCGTCTGCCCGCATCGCCGCCGTCGAGCCGCTCGGCAAGGCGGAATTGACCGTCATGACCGGCAAGAAGGCCGAACCGCGCGTTGCCTTCAATACCCTGGTGGAAAGCGGGCTCGTCCGCCCCGGCCAGGTGCTGATGGATGCGAAGCGCCGTTATAGTGCCATTATTCGTGCCGATGGTACGGTTGCATCCGGCGGGACCGCCGGCTCCATTCACCGTCTCGGTGCAAAGGTGCAGGGTCTCGACGCATGCAACGGATGGACGTTCTGGCACTTCGAGGATGGCGACCAGTTGAAGCCTATCGACGATCTGAGAACGATCATCCGCAGTGAACTGGCAAAGGCCTGACAGTCGAAAGCCGAAAGGCTAAAGGCAACGATCCACCGCCCGCCATTGTCAGCATACGTCTCCGTCCGGTTTAGTACCTTCAGTCCCGGATGGAGAATAACCAACGCCCGGCACCTCGGTGTCGGGCGTTGGTATTTTCGAATATATAAATTTAGCCAGACAAGTTTCGCGCAAGAGAACGGCCATAAGGTCTGACGCAAAGCAATGGTTGTGTAAGTCCGGTTCGGACAGTTCACGAAAACATTGCTGTCCCATGCCGCTTGCGGCAGGACTGGCGCAGGCCGGAGACCGCCATTTCCGCCTGCGCCAATTTTCCTTCCCGACCTGTTTTGACAAACTTTGCCAAATTCTTCATCCTGTCTTCAAAGGAGATGAAGATGGTGACCATGAACATATCTTTGCCCGGGCCGATGAAAGAATGGGTCGAAGCCCAGTCGAAAACGGGCCGCTACTCCAATGCCAGCGACTATGTGCGCGACCTGATCCGCAAGGATCAGGAACGGGGTGAGAAGATCGCGGCGATGCAACGTCTGGCGGATGAGGGCTTGAAGAGCGGTGTCGGTCTCCGATCGCAGGACGCCCTGTTTGCCGAGGCCAAGGCCCGGTCCGCGAAACGCGATCTCGGTTGATGGGCTATCGCCTGTCTCTGCTCGCGGAAGAGGATGTCATTCGCATTGCGGAGGAAGGCATCCTGATATTCGGGCTTGAGCAGGTGCGAAAATACCATCAGGAACTCTTCGCAGTCTTCAGATTGATATCTCTCAATCCACGAATGGCGCGTGAACGGCATGAATTATCACCGCCACTGCGCATTCACAGGTTCCGGGCGCATCTGGTCATCTATCGAGTGGACGCGGACGACGAAATATTCATCGTCCGCGTGCGTCATGGGCATGAGGACTGGGTGAAGGAACCCTAGATCGTCGAAAAAACAACGTTGGGATCGGTGTCCTACACCTCCACCCCATAGACCCGCAAATCCTGCCTCAGCTGTTCAGCGCTGGTAAAATGCACCGCCTGCCAGCCGGCCGCCTTCGCGCCTTCCACATTCACCAGCGTATCGTCGATGAAGAGGCTGGTGGCGGGGTTGAGGCCGAATTCCTTGGCGTGCAGCTCGTAGATCGCCACATCCGGCTTCAACAGCTTCACGTCGCCAGAGACCGTCACGCCGCGCGGCAGTTTGAGGAACGGAAACATCTCCTGTGCCTCGCGAAAGGTGTCGGAGGCGAAGTTGGTCAGCATCGTCACGTCGTGACCGCTGTCGATCAGTCCGGTCATGATGGCGACGCTGTCGTCATAGGAATGCGAGACCATTTCGTGCCAGAATTTGCGGAAGGAACGAATATGTTCTTCCCGCTCGGGAAACCGTTCCACCAGCAGCGCCTCGGCATCTTCCCAGCGACGTCCGCGATCCTGTTCGAGGTTCCAGTCATGGGTGCAGATATTGTCGAAGAACCATTTGCGCTCGTCGGCATCGGGAATGAGGCGGCTATAGGGAATATGCGGATCGTAATGGATCAGCACCTTGCCGATGTCGAATACGATATGGTCAATCTTGGTCATCGAACTTCCTGCTCTTGTCAAAATGCAGATGGAATAGCCTGGGCGATGACTTTTTTCATCACTGTCGGCAAGGCTTGCGCGTCAAGATTTGTAACCGGCTCCCACCATCCGTCATCCGGGCCGGTTTGGAGACCATCCGGCACCTGCGCGCGATAGACGGTGAGCCGCAGCTCGAAATGGGTGAAGACATGCACGATGACGCCCGCCGCCTGCCAGGGGGCGGCAAAGGGCGCATGTGTGGTGTCCGTGCCGCCATCCACGCGGGCGGTCCATGCCGTTGTCGGCACCTCCGTCATGCCGCCGAGAAGGCCGCTTTCGATGCGCCGCCGGAGCATGATTTCGCCGCTGGCATTCACCGCCACGAAGGCAGCCCCGAGCCGCACTGGTTTTGCCTTTTTCGCGGCCTTGACCGGAAAACGCTCCGGCTCGTCATGGGCAAGCGCAAGACAGCAACCGTTGAACGGACAGAGCGCGCAGGCCGGCCGCTTCGGCGTGCAGATCGTCGCACCGAGATCCATCATCGCCTGGGCAAAATCGCCGGGCCGGTCTGCCGGCGTGAGTTCGGCCACCTTGGCTTTCATGGCGGGTTTCGAGCCGGGCAGGGGGGCGTCGATGGTAAAGAGGCGGGAGATGACTCGCTCGACATTGCCGTCCATCACCGCCGCCTGCCGGTTGAAGGCGATGGCGGCAACCGCTGCGGACGTATAATCGCCGATGCCGGGCAGTTTTTTGAGGCCCTCTTCATTGTCCGGAAAAATGCCGCCATGCTCTTTCGCCACGGCTTCCGCGCATTTTTTCAGGTTGCGGGCGCGGGCGTAATAACCAAGTCCCGCCCAGGCGGCCATCACATCCTCGACCGGTGCCGCCGCCAGATCGCCAACGGTCGGCCAGGCGGCGAGGAACTTCAGGAAATAAGGCTTCACCGCCTGCACCGTCGTCTGCTGCAGCATGACTTCGGACAGCCAGACATGATAGGGATCGGCACGTTTTCCTTGTGCCGCCATGGCCGGAGAAGTGCGCCACGGCAACTCGCGATGGTGGCGGTCGTACCATGCGAGCAGCATGTGCGCCTGAGGCGCCGGGGCGGTTTTTTGAAGCATGGTTTGCCGTTTCTCTTCGATTCGGCCTATAGTTGGCCATTCATACCGACCTATCAAGAAGCTCCGCGCCTGTGCGGTCCTGAAACCCGAGTGAAAAATGCGATATCCACGCAAAGGCGTCATCCAGATCGCCGAAATAGCCAATGGCATCATGGATCCCCTCCTGTCGAAACGGGCGGGTATCAACACGGCGCTGCTCGGCTCGTGGGACGAGATCGCCGGTGAGGATTTTGCCGATTGCACGCGGCCGGAGAAAATCACCTGGCCGCGCCGCGACGAGGGGCCGGATCGCGGCGGTTATCAGCCGGGCGTGCTGACGATCGCCTGTGAAGGTGCGCGTGCTTTGTTTCTGACCCATGCGCAGGGCGAACTGATTGCCCGCATCAACGGTTTTTTCGGCTTTCCAGCGGTTCGCCAGATCAGGATCGTGCAGAAGCCGGTATCGCAGCCCGTTACCCGCAAACGAAAGCCGCCGCCGCTGCGCGGTGATGCGGCAAAACGCCTTGACGACATGATGGACGGTATCGAGAGCGAGGCGCTGCGCAAGGCGGTGGAAAGGCTCGGCACGGCGGTCATGCAGAAGAAGAAGCCGCAGGGCGGGACGATTTGATGTGAGCGCATTGTCCTTGACTGGTCACAATTCTTTGACAAGAAGAGTTCAAAACGCCGCTTGTGATGAACAGGCTGGCGCTATATCGGAATCAACGGACAATAGAGTCTATTACCAACAGGTGCTTTCATGCATTTTCCCGAACTGACCATTTCCCGTCGCGGCCTGCTTGGCGGCGTAGCTCTTGCGGCCGTTGCCGCAGCCCTGCCTTTCGCATTCACGCCGGGCATCGCCCAGGCGCAGGAATTGCCTGAATCCACCGGCGAGGTGGATATGGCTGCGGTGTTGAAGCCCGGCCCGCTGCCGGAAGCGGCGCTCGGCGATGCGAACGCCCCCGTCAAGATCGTCGAATACATGTCGATGACCTGCCCGCATTGCGCGAACTTCCACAACAAGACCTTTGACGAGATCAAGAAGAAATACATCGATACCGGCAAGCTCTATTTCGTTATCCGCGAATTCCCGTTCGATCCGCGTGCCGCTGCCGCCTTCATGCTGGCGCGTTGCGCTCCGGAAGGGCAGTATTTCCCGTTCGTTTCCATGCTCTTCAAGCAGCAGCAGAGCTGGGCGACAGCGCAGGACGCCCGTGCGGCCCTGCTGCAATTGTCGAAAATGGCCGGTTTCTCACAGGAGTCTTTCGAGGCCTGCTTGACGAACCAGAAACTTCTGGATGATGTGAACGCAACGATGCAACGCGGTGCGACGGAATTCGGCGTCAACTCCACGCCGACTTTCATCATCAACGGCAAGAAATACGCGGGAGACATGTCGGTTGAAACCATGTCAGCTGTCATCGACAAGCTGCTCTGATCGCCGGACCCATAAAGGAACGGGCGGCGGATACCTCCGTACGCCCGTTTTTTATTGCCGTCTTTCCGGCTGGAGCATGGCGGCATGAAGTTCAACAAGCTCCGCGTCGTCGGTTTCAAATCCTTCGTCGAACCCTCCGAATTCATCATCGAGCCGGGCCTGACCGGTGTCGTCGGCCCCAATGGCTGCGGCAAGTCCAATCTGGTGGAAGCGCTTCGCTGGGTGATGGGCGAAAACTCCTACAAGAACATGCGCGCATCCGGCATGGATGACGTCATCTTCTCCGGCTCCGGCAATCGTCCTGCCAGAAACACCGCCGAAGTCGGCCTTTATCTCGACAATTCCGACCGCACCGCGCCAGCCGCCTTCAACGATGCCGACGAGATTCAGGTGACGCGCCGCATCGAGCGCGAAAACGGCTCCGTTTACCGCATCAATGGCAAGGAAGCGCGCGCCAAGGATGTGCAGCTTCTGTTTGCCGACGCCTCCACCGGCGCGCGCTCGCCCTCCATGGTCGGGCAGGGGCGTATCGGCGAACTCATCAATGCCAAGCCGCAGGCCCGCCGCCAGCTTCTGGAAGAGGCGGCCGGCATTTCCGGCCTGCATTCCCGCCGCCACGAGGCGGAGTTGCGTCTGCGGGCAGCCGAGACCAATCTGGAGCGGCTGGAGGATGTGACCGTCCAGCTTGAAGGACAGATCGAAAGCCTGAAACGACAGGCGCGGCAGGCGAGCCGTTTCAAGATGCTGTCGGCGGATATCCGCGCCCGTGAGGCGACCCTTCTGCACATCCGCTGGGTGGAGGCAAAGGAAGCGGAAGGCGAGGGAGAAAGCGCGCTCAATCAGGCCACGAACATCGTCGCCGAAAAGGCGCAGGCGCAGATGGAAGCGGCAAAACAGCAGGGCATTGCCAGCCTGAAACTGCCGGAACTGCGCGAGGACGAGGCGCGTGTCGCCGCTGCCCTGCAACGCCTGCAAATCGCCCGCACCCAGCTGGATGACGAGGCGAACCGCCTGCTGCGCCGCCGCGATGAACTGGCGCGCCGTCTCTCGCAGCTTGGCGAGGACATCGTCCGCGAGGAACGGCTTGTCTCTGATAATGCCCAGATCCTTGCCCGGCTCGATGAGGAAGAGGCCGACCTTCTCGAAATCCTCGCCGATTCCGGCCGCCATGCCGAAGAAATGCGCGAAGTCTTCGAGGCCGCCGCCGCAAAGCTTACCGAAAGCGAAGCCATTTTCACCGCCATCACCGCCGAGCGCGCCGAGGCCGCCGCCGGGCGTCAGCAGCTGGAACGGGCGATCCGCGAGCTTTCCGACCGCAAACTCCGGCTGGAACGTCAATCACAGGAAGCGTCCTCCGAAATCGATGCCGTCGATGAAAAACTCTCCGGCCTTCCCGATCCGTCGGAGCGCCGGGAGGTTGTCGAGGCAGCCGAGATCGCGGTCGAGGACGCGCTGATCGTGGCGGAAGAAGCCGAAGCTGCCGTTGCCGCGGCGCGCTCCGCCGAAGCGCTGGCGCGCGGGCCGCTGGAGAGCGCAAGAAACCGGTTGAACGCGCTGGATACGGAAGCGCGCACCATCACCAAAATCCTCGCTTCCAGTGCCGTCGCCAATGGCAGTTTCACGCCTGTTGCGGAAGAAATGACGGTCGAGCGTGGTTTCGAGGCGGCACTTGGTGCAGCCCTTGGCGACGATCTCGAAAGTGCCCTCGATTCCGCCGCTCCCGCTTATTGGGCCGGCAATGGCGATGGTGCGGGCGACCCCGCCTTGCCGCAGGGCGTAAAGCCGCTGCTGGATTACGCGCAGGCGCCGGATGCTCTCCAACGAGCACTGGCCCAGATTGGCGTTGCAGCCGATACTGCGCAAGCTCTGCGCCTGATGCCATCGCTGAAAACCGGCCAGCGGCTGGTGACGCGGGAGGGTGCGTTGTTCCGCTGGGATGGCCACATCGCCAGCGCCGATGCGCCGGGAGCCGCAGCCCTTCGTCTTGCGCAAAAGAACCGCCTTGCCGAAATCGAGACGGAGCTGGAAGAGGCCCGTTTTGTCCTTGAGGAGGCCGAGGAACAGCTCTCCGTCAGAACCGATGATATCAGAAGTGCCGAATTGCGGCTTTCGGAGGTGCGTGACAGAAGCCGGCTGGTGACACGTCATCTTGCCGAAGCGCGCGAGGCTCTGACATCAGCCGAACGCGCCTCGGGCGATCTCCTGCGCCGCCGCGATATCGTCTCCGAAGCGCTGAACCAGATCGGCGCGCAGATCGACGAGATCGTCGGTCAGGAGGAAAACGCCCGCATCGAAATGGAAAATGCACCTGATCTTTCCGCGCTCGATCTCCGCCTGCGTGAAAGCCAGCTCGAAGTCGCCACCGATCGTGGCCTCTTGGCGGAAGCACGCGCCCGCCACGAGGGGGTGAGCCGCGAAGCGGAAAGCCGCCAGCGCAGGCTGCAAGCGATTGCGCAGGAGCGCTCCACTTGGGCATCGCGGGCGGCCAGTGCCGCCGATCATATCGCTACCCTGCGCGAACGCGAGGAAGAGGCGCGTGAGGAAATCGCCGAGCTGGACATAGCGCCGGAGGAATTCGACGAGAAACGCCGTAACCTGCTCACCGAGCTTCAGAAAACCGAAGAAGCCCGCCGTCAGTCCGCCGACCGGCTGGCAGAGGCGGAAAACCTGCAACGCACCGCCGACCGGGTGGCCGTGACGGCGCTTTCGGAGTTGGCCGAAGCCCGCGAAAAGCGCGGACGCGCCGAGGAACGTCTGGTTTCCGCCCGCGAAAAGCGGCAGGAAACCGAACATCGCATCCGCGAAACGCTGAATACCGAGCCGCATATGGCGCTGCGCCTGACCGGCCTTGGCCCCGACCAGCCGAAACCCGATATTCGCGATGTCGAGCGCGATCTCGACCGGTTGAAGATCGAGCGCGAGAGGCTTGGCGCCGTTAATCTGCGCGCGGAAGAAGAACAGGCGGAGCTTTCCGCCAAGCTCGCGGCCCTCATCAAGGAGCGCGACGATATCATCGACGCCGTGCGCAAGCTGCGCGCCGGCATCCAGAGCCTCAACCGCGAGGGACGCGAACGGCTCATCGCCGCCTTCGATGTGGTCAATTCGCAGTTCCAGCGGCTTTTCACCCATCTGTTCGGCGGCGGTACGGCGGAATTGCAGCTGATCGAATCCGACGATCCGCTGGAAGCCGGGTTGGAAATTCTCGCCCGTCCGCCGGGCAAGAAGCCGCAGACCATGACGCTGCTTTCGGGCGGCGAGCAGGCGCTGACCGCCATGGCGCTGATCTTTGCCGTCTTCCTCACCAACCCTGCGCCAATCTGCGTGCTGGACGAGGTGGACGCGCCGCTGGACGACCATAATGTCGAGCGTTATTGCAACCTGATGGATGAGATGGTGACCTCCACCGAAACGCGTTTCGTCATCATCACCCACAATCCCATCACCATGGCGCGCATGAACCGCCTCTTCGGCGTCACCATGGCCGAACAGGGCGTGTCGCAACTGGTATCGGTGGATTTGCAGACCGCCGAGCAATTGCGCGAAGCCGTCTGAGTTTCGCGTTCCCGACCGCCGCGAATTTATCTCCCCGCATCACCCATTCGGGTGGACGATCATGCGCAGGATTTTGCTATGTTTTTTCTGGAATGGATAAGGGTTCTCTCCAGACCCCACCATCCGGTTTCCTGTACCGGATGGAATGCCTTGCGAGGCTGCTGCCGCGGCCTCGCAAGGCTTTTTTATTGGTCTTGTGCCTCGCGTCCCTCATTCCTGTGCTTGTCACAGGAATCCAGCCGACACGCGTCTGCGTGGCGAGAAAGTCCTTTCAACCCAAAGACTTGGGTTGGCTAGATTCCTGTGACAAGCACAGGAATGAGGGAGTGCGGATGTGGCGCTTTGCTGTGGCGCGGCGCGTCCTTCTGGACAGATGGGCGTTAGCTTCCGGACACGAAAACATTGATCTCCACTCTTCAGCGCCTCGCACAAGTACTATCCAAGCCTGCCGATTTTCAGTTTGGTATCAGTTCCGGAAAGCGCCCAAGCGATCACCTGCAAACCGGCAATAAAGCGCTCTCGTGGGTCTTTAAGCGATTGGTCCCGGTCATGGAGATAAACCCAAACTGGCCACTCCAATAAGCTTTCGGGAGTGAGGTTAGGTTTTTCCTCTGTGGTGGGGCAACACTTTATGTCTGCCGTGAACCGTTCAGGCAGGTGGAGCGATAACGATAAGCTTGCGATCTTTTGTGTCGAGAAAGTCGCGTTTAGCTGGTGTGCAAATTCGTTGCGGATTTTGCGGATTATGTGAAGGTCGTGTCTAACTTCTTTTCCGTAAAGGCCAAGAAGATAGCCCATGTTAATGCAAGCTGAAAAAGTGGCTAGCGGCCCGCTACCCTGAGACACCTCGGTAAGCACTTTCGAATCTTGACGAAGGCAATTTCGAAGCGTTCGCCGCAAAATTTCGTCAACGAGCGCACCACCTACCACCGCCGCTACCCGGTCAGAGCCGCTATTGATTTCTGTGATAACGTCTATAACGTCCGGGATCCCCACCGATGACACGATCATAATTGCCCTTGCCATTTCATCTCCTTCGTTGACCTCAAATCTTGTTTCGTTTTTTGTGGTAAACTCGGTGGCTTAGCAGACACATGATTAATCAATCGGGGGCGAAGGCTGGAGGCGTAAGGCGCGCCGCACTGCCAGATGACGATAGCCTTACGTTCTTTCACATCAACAGACTTCAACTGACGGCGGACTTCGTTTTCATCAGCTGAATCGCTGTACCCTGTAGCGCGATTGTGGCGCGCTGCGGCCTTCTGGATACGAAAACTTAGAGGAGTGCGCGAATATGGCTCTTTTGATAACTAGGTCAGAGAGGCCGGAATTTCCTCATATTCAGTATTTGTAATAAGCCGAATACGGTCCGGTGCATATTTATTAGCACCGTCCAAGACTCTGGCTTCCAAAGCATCGAGGCAGGCGGAAGGCGATGTCCAATCGATATCGGCCAAAATAGCGGGGCCATATTCCCACCATTTCAGTTGCATCAATCGGGCAACCACCAATGTGTCGAAACGCATTCGGATAATTTTTGCGGGCGTACCGGCGACGATGGAATATGGCGGAACATCTTGCGAAACAACAGAGCGCGCAGCGATCACAGCTCCATCGCCGATTGTGACGCCACGGGAGATAAACACTCCATCCCCGATCCACACGTCACTACCAATGTTGATACGGCCAGCTCGCTTTTGGATGTCTGTTTTCAACTTGTTATTCGCAGCCGTCACCTGATCTTTGGTTATTCCAAACTCCGTCGAAAGCTCAGGCCATTGCTGGTCCCAATTTCCGGTCAGCAGTGAATGACTGGAGAGCATAGACGTACTGTGTTCGCTCGGCCCGGCGATCAGGCGAGGGCCAATCGAGCAAAACCGACCAATACTACCAATGTGTAATACCTGCGAGGCTGGACAGCCCAAATAGGTAAAGGCACCGATTTCCCTCGCATCAATTTGGCCTCCTCTAAACTGAATAAAGGTTTCCAAAATGATCGGATCACGTCGCCAGCCCAACCCAAACTTCGTACTCGCGACGCCTCCCATAAAGCTAATTTTGCGCGCTTGTAAGGTTGCCGCGATATCCATCTTTACTCCTTCAGGCTTTGGGCATTGGGCCGCTGTGGACGGCCAATGACCTAATGCCGTCCACTAACTCTATGCAGGTGTGATCGTACTGCCGTTCTGCATATCACCCCAGCTTGCGGTAGCTGAACCTCCGCGAGCGCGCATAAGAATACCGGTAGTTGAGTTCCACACGATCTTCCAGAGGAATTTGTTTTCGGTATTGATCTGGCTAGTCACACTAGCCAATTCTGTGGTGGTCGCGGTGGGAAAGAGAATACTCCCACCTGCGGGGAATGAGAGAATACCGCCGTTAGAGAGTTGAGCGAGAACCGTGTTGTTTTCGTTCGTGACGCGCCAACCTTGGTTCCGTCCGACCCTCGGTCCTGACCAGCTTGCAAATCGCTGTTCGTCACTATCGTCGTCGATGCAGATGGTGGGATTGAAAACGCCCGTTGCCGCGACGGTGTATCGACCGGGGAGAGCCACATCACGAGGCCGATGCGGCGTGGTGTCGACCGCAAACTTCCTATTGTTCTTGTAAAGAATTGGGCCTGCGCCAACAAAGGCAACATTCCTTGATCCTACGCTTCCGGGCAATTCGCTTCCATTTACTTTTACTGATTTGGATTCTCCGTAGACCATATCAAAAAATATTTCTTCGCAGTGTCCGAAGAAGTCACACACATCGTCCCATCCCATACGGCGACCACCAAAGAAATTTACCCGAGCCATTACCGCGCCAGCAATGTCGATGCATCCAGATGGGCTGGAGAATGGCGTCTGGATGATCGATGACGTAGCTAGGTGACCACTTTGGTGGCAAAGGGAACGGATATCGCAGTTCTGAAAAATAGTGTCGGCAAAGCCCCAGTTACTACCCACCGTGGCTTCAGGGCTACGGATCGATAACCCCCAGAAGCCTTGCAGTTTCCAGCCTGTCCAACGCTGGCTTTCTGCCGAGGGCACTATCCCGTCACCAATGTCATGGGACGAGACCAACAGCGCAGCTTTTCGCCAATGTCCATAAGACACCCCGTTCTCGCCGCCTGCCCAGTCGGCGTTCCGAGACCACACGCCGACATCCCAATCGTCGGATAGTCGGCCGTCGTTGCCCATGTACCCTAATAAACCGTCAAAGTTTGCATAAACGCCGATGTTATTAAATCTGCAGCCCTTGTCTAGAATTACCCCAGCCGAAAACGGCTGCGTATAATCGACGTTTCGGTATGTGTTGCCACGCGTACCACTATCAGCAAGATACGCTGCGCCCGCATCGGGATTAGGCACGGAGCGTGAGGTGGCACCTGCGATTGTATGCTCTTTAAGACCGCTTCCCGCCATAATGATCTTGGATGCGCTGTCGAAAATAAATCCACCGTCCGCAAGATTGAATTTTAGTGTCGGCGCGCTGTATCCGTCCCAAACAACACCTGGCTTCAATACAATTTTACGCGTTGCCACAAATGAACCAACTGTCAATTCACCCTTAACGCCTGAAGCTGCCATAGCTTCTAATGCAAGCGTGCTGTCGTTGTTACCTGACGGGTCAGGTTGCCCCGGTGCGTCAAGGATACAATATATATCACGCCCACGCTCTTGCATCGTTCGGAAGGTGCCACCGCTCCAGATAGCGGCTCCAATGCTATCATCCGCTCGATACCAAGAGCGTGAAGTTGTGCCAGCAGTCACGAAAGCCACAGACCTGCCGTTGTCATGATCGACGTAAATACCTCCTTTACCGTCACCAGCCACAACCCCTCCATTCACGCGAACAGTATTAATGCCAGCCGGTATTTCGAGTTCAGGCATACCGACAACTGTTCCGTAGATCGGCACGTTGCCTTGGCTGACGGCATCGGAGGCATAACCGGCCGCGATATCGCGAGCGGCTTCAGAACCCGCTTGTGCCAACTGCGCTCCATCTTCAGCCGCGATGGCTTCATCGCGGGCCGCATAAATTAGGCTCGCGATGGCTTCATCATTCGCGAGGCGGAACGTTTCTCCGGAAATCACACCATAGACAACAGACCCGCCATCAAGGCGCAGCACGTCCTCGCCGCTGTTCGTTTTGATAGCGAGTGCTGCTGCGCCATTGAAGCTGACAGTGGCTGCCTCTCCGACATAGTCCACGGCAATAGGGAGCAAGATTAGTGCGGCGGAAGATACCGGGCTGAGCGTTGTGGCCTTGATGGCAGCAGTAGTCCCTGTTCCGACATTTGAGGCGATGAGAAAGCTGTAGGGCAATGGCAGAGACCATTCCCAGCCAGCGCCATTCCAGCGATACATGCCATTCCTGCTGACGTCCGGATCGGCATAGACCCAAGGCGTAAACTCACCGTGGGCCGTGGCAGCGAGCGCGGCGTAGGTGGTGAACAGCTTTCCAGCATTGCCGCTGATCTGGAGCGGCCATGAGGATGCAAGTTGCAGTGCAAGGTCGCTTGTCGTCTGCACACCAGTAGAGCCGTCGCGGTTGACAATAACCTCATCCGAAACAGCGGTTTTGAGGGCGATATTGGTGGTTGATACGGGAGCGTTCATGATGTCCTCATCGAATGGTCACGGTGAACGGGCCGGAGATCGGACCGGCCACGCCGTCAGAATTTTGGGGTTCAAGCCAGAAGTAATGGACGCCCTGCGCAAGGCAGGTTGCGGTTTCGAGGTAGGCGAATACATCGTCCAGTGCGCCCGCGAAGGTGGCAGAAGCGTTGAGGTCGAAGGTGTTGTTGCCGCTGACAGCCTGCACCCGGTCGGAGAACATGCCGTTGGCGGTACGGGCCGAGCCGTTGACCGTGGTGCCGCCCGTCAGGCGAGGCGTGATGTTTCCGGCTGTCACGGTCGAGAGCGTGAAGCCGATCCGGTAATATGCTCCTGCCGTGGCCGCGAGTGGTTGCGTGACGGCGCTGGCGGTCCCGGCCGTCTTTGTGGCTTTGCCAGAATCAATCTCCCAGCCGGTGCCAAGCGTCCATGTGCCGGCACTGTCGAAACCGCCATTGGTGAGCAGGTTCTGCCGTGTCGTATCGCCCACCGGCACGGAAAAGCTGCGCGACGGTTCCACGGCGATCAGGCCGATAGCATCAGTGTCGCGGTTGAGAGAAGACGAGGTGGAGCGATAAAGCTGCACCCGCGTGACGGCGGTATCGTCGCTGGTGAGGAACTGGACGACTGCGCCGCCGAGCAACGCACCAATGGCGATGTCTTCTTCCGGCAGGCCACCGGGTATTTCCGCATCCTCTGCGCCAACGACAAAGGCCGTGACGGCTGTATACGGTCCCGGCTTTCCGGCGGCGGAAAAAGCCCGTGCCCGCATATGGACGCCAGTGCCGTTAGAATATGCCGTCAGCGAGCCGCCACCGTTTGCGGCCGGGATGATCAGCGTTGTCCAGACGGTCGTGCCGATCTGGCGATGATCGATCTCAAAGGATGCCGAGCCGACCGGGCCGGAGCCGGGTGAGATCAGATAGTCGATACGGTTCGCCACGCCGGTTCCCGTCACCCCGGATCGGATGGAGGTGAAGCGCGGCGCGGGCGGTATAAGGCCAGACTGGTCGATCTCGGTACCGGAACGCCCGGACCATGCCGGAATGTCTTCGGCATCCACCAGCTGGTCGATCACGGGAGCAGCGTCGATCAGGCGGAGATGGGACGAGAAATCCTCGCCTGCCTCGACGCCGGTGACGACAAGCGCGTAATCGACGGTGGACGCCTCCCCAAAATGTAGAAGATCACCGGCAAGCGGCATGCCGCCGTCGCCGTTGATGATCAGCGAGGCGCGTTCGCCCGCAACGGTCTGAACCGTGCGAACGACCGAAACGCCAATGGTGTCGGCTTCCGTGAGGCCGCTGCGGAAGCGGATGGCGTAGTTCTTGCCCGCTTCCATGGTGACGGTCTCATCGATCTCTATCAGTCGGCCGGACACGCTTTTGATACGGGCTGCGATCTGGACGCGATTGATGATGTCGCTCGACAGGTGGACGAGGTCGCCACGGGTCGCGACGCGGATCGGACCGTCCTGCGAGACCGTGTAAACGTCTGGCCGGTGCATCGCCTCGTACATGCGACGGCGCGCCTCACGATAGATTTCGTCAGGGCTGGTCTTGCCGGAAAGATCGAGCGTTTCGACCAGCAGCATATCCGCGCCCTCTTTTCCGGGCCACGGCACGATACGTTCCGCCGCCTTGTAGTCGTTGGTGGCGTCAAGGAACTGCACACGAAAACCGTCTGGCGGCTCGACATAGGAACGCGACACGCGCAGATCGTAGCTGTTGCGCGGGCTGACATGATCGACCAGCAGCTTGTCCGGCCGGTCGATAGTGACTGACCATTTGAGGCCATCATGACGCGGGCTGGCGCGGCCTGCGGCGGCGATCTCCGTTAGAAGATCGCGCAGCGTCGTGGACTTGTCCTCAATAGCACGGTCGTACTTGAGGCCCTTCAGACGGCAGAAGTCATGCCACTCTGCGAGTGCCTCCAGATCGATCGCCGAATCGGAAACGGCTTTCGGGTTGGCGGGAGACTGAAGCACATAGCGATAAAGTGCTGCCGGGTTACTGGTTTCCCGTTCGATCCATTGACCGGTCGTGTGTTCGTAATCGAGGCAAGGGCGCGAAACCAGCGCATTGAAATTGTCGAGCTGCCCGTTCAATTGATGAGTGGCTTTAACCCGCAGCGCCACCAGCGCCAGCGGATGCGGGAAGTTCAGCGGGTATTCCGGCCGGATGGTTTGCAGCGCCGCCCATGTGGTGCGCTGCTGGATTTTGGTGTCAGTCGTTTCAGGTGTCTCCATGGCGCAGCGAACCTGCCAGCGGCCACGCGTCGGAAAATCCCATGTGTGCTGACGGTAGAAGGCTTCCAGCTTGCGGGCGTTGACCTCAATTACCGTCACCTGCTGCCAGTTATCGCCGTCTATGGGCCGCTGGTCGATGCGTAAGCGCACAACATGGGCATTGGCCTTGCCCTCATCATTGTAGCGCAGGAGACCGGCAGGCCATGCGAGGATGACGCTGGCCCCGGAGGCATCGCCACCCGTGGTTCTAACGACTGGCTCTTCTTCAGCGGCGCTGCCTTCAATGATTTCACCGAGATCGTTGCGCGGGAACGGCTTGAGCAGTTCCGCACCGATGGTTTCTTCCACGACCTGGCGCGGGAAAAGGGAAAGCGGCGCTTCGCCGGGACGGCCATAACGCGGGTGCAGCTCCACCTCATCATATTCGGAAATATCGGTGTCACCGATGCGGAAACCGGACAGAGATAACGGGCCATAGCCAAAGCAGAACAGGCAGACGAGATACTGCCAGTCACCGACGATTTCAGTATAGGTGTAGGCACCGAAGGGCGGCGCATAGCGAACCGTTCCGAGAACGAGAGGGACCGCGCCATCAGGTTCCAGCCGGTTGCGCCAGCCGGTCAGGGTGTAGCGGTTTTCCGCTTCCAGCGTTTCCTGCTTGGGTGGCGGTATCAGCGCGTTGATCAGCAGATTGCCGATGATGCTCACACCAAGGCCGATGAGACCAGAAGCGAGGGCAAAACCGGTAGTGCCAGCGGCGAAGCCGAGACCAGCAGCCCAAAATTGGCCGAGTGCGACTGCGGCGATAGACACCACTATCTGGAGAATGGATTTCAGGGCATTCTTGCCCGGCAGAAGCCGAATGACGACGCGCACGCCCTCACGCGGGCGAACGGTGCGCCAGTGGTCGGCCGGGACGATAATCGAGCCACGCTCGCTGACCAGCGCCACCCGGCAGAATCGGAAGTCGGCAGGCTGCAATTCCGGAAGTGCTGCTTTGACGATATCGGCAAGAGTGCTGCCAACGGCCATGAACATGTCAATACGACCGGCTGCGGGGTCGATCATAGGCGCTGCGAGAACGGGAATGACGCCGTTTTGAACCGTCATCAAAGCCCCCTCGAAATGAGTTCGACGTGGCGGTATGTGCCGGTCAGCCGATGGCCCCACGCGCCCGATCGGTAGCTTTCGACCTTCGAACAATCGCCTTCGACCATGTGGATCATCAGGCCGTGGTGGACGACGATACCGACATGCGTGTCCAGACGGCCACGGCGGAAGACGGAGATATCGAACGCGACAGCCGTGCCGGTGACCGGGAGCCAGAGCGGAGAAGAGGTTGCACCGGAAACCAGCGCAGCGATTTCGCCGTGCTCCTCGACGGAGGCATAGCCAAGGTACTGCGGCAGATTGATGCCGAGTTCTTCACGGTAGATGGTGCAGGCCAAGCCCCAGCAATCGCATCCATCGCGGTCGCGGCCGAACTCGCGATACGGCAGGCCAACAAAACGGTCGCTCCAATGGTCTAATGTCGCTCTGGAATTTCTAACGTTCATCTGTGCATCCCCGGAAACGTGCGCGCCGACATCCGGCCACCGGGAACCAGTTCCAGCTCGATTTCCTCGCGGGTAATGGTGAGGGAGATTTCCCCGGCATCGATGTCGGATGAAACAATGTTGAGGTCGGTGTATTCGGCCTCAACCAGATTGGGAGACGACGCCAGCACCACGGCCATGTGGATTGTTGCGGGTGTCGTGAAGGAGCGCACCACATTGACCATCTCCTGATCCAGATTTTCGAGGATCAGCGTTGCGGCCGCTGGAGCGTCTTCCTGATCGGACGGCAGAAGTGTCGAGGCGACCACCCACAGGAAGGGTTCCGTGATCGGGTTCGCGCCGCGCCACGTCGAACGGGTGCCGTAATAGAGAGGATCGGATGAAAGGCGTTCGGTATTGTCGGTGGAAAGCCGGATCGGCTTCACCAGCTCGGGATGCTCGATCTCAAACAGGGCGACATAGATTTCCGATGTTGCCTGCGCATCCTGCGCCATGCGGGCGTTGAAACTGATCCGTCTCATGGCATCACCTCGACAGAAAACGATTTGCGAAACTCTGTTCCCTGCACGGTCTCTGTCGGCAGGTTTGCGCCGAAGGTGACGAGCCAGCGCCGGGCCAGAACGATAGGATGGCCGTCGCTGGTCATCAGCGGCGCGCCGTCACTGGTTCCAAGTGCCCAGCCTTCCGTGGTCGGATCGGGCATCCAGAACAACAGCGATCCTTCCTTCGTGTCGTGATGGAAAAAGCGGTCGAACAGCTCTTTCTGGTTCCGGTCGAGAACGATAGACATCGAAACCGTTTTTGATGCGGACGAAAAACGGCGGCGATAGCTTGTCGGACCAGCATCGGAACGGCGCTTCAGGCGGGCATCCTGCGGGACGGACTGCCATGTGTTGCGCTCCGGACGCGGCAGTGCGGGAGGCCAGACGAGGACTACCATCGGCGCACCGCCTGACGCTTCACACCGAACTCACCCTGAATGGCGCGATTGGCAGGATTGCCGGGCTGGCGTATAGCTGCCGCCATCTGCCGGCCGATGGTGATTACCGGCTGACGATTGCCGTGCTGGTCGGTTTGCTCCTCGTACTGGACTTCCGACGAACCATAATTGTTGATGATGGGCGCGTTGCGACCGCTGGACAGCGCGTTAGAATTCGCACCCACGGCGGACGGATAAACGGAACCGCTGGTGTATCCGCCTGTCTCGTACCCGCGCAGCAAGCCCTTGTGCATCGCGTCCAATCTGGGAACGCCGATTTTCTGAACGGCCTTTTTCGAGAATACGAATTCGTCGGCGTGAACCACACCAGCGATGTCTTTCGTCTCGCCCGGACCGGTCCAACCACCAATATCGAAAAGACCGCCACCACCCGATGCAATTGCTGCGGCAGTCTGAGGTGAGGCCTTCAGGATCGACTGATTGAGACCGCCACCGAACAGGCCGCCGAATAGCTTGCTGAAGAAACCGCCGATACCGCCACCGCCGCCCGCTGAAGGCGCGGACGGGAATAGGCCCGACAGGTTTTTCCCGAACTGGTCGAACCCGGCCCCCAAAGAGCCGAGACCCTGCGTGGCGGTTCCAGAGGCTCCAGCAAGGCTGCCAAGGGCTTCTGTGGCGCGACGCGCCTGAATATCGGTTGCGTTGACCCATCCGGTTCCGACGCTGTTTTTGGTGTTGCCGGACAGCATTTCAAGCTGGAGCTGCCCGCCGGTCATACGGCTCTGGCCGGTTGCAAAGCCGACATGGCCTCCGGACTGACTGGCGGAAAGACCGCGAGACTGGACCAGCACGTCACCACGCAGAATTTTCGACGGATCGACCGCGCTACCCCAGTTCATAAAGGAGTTGGCAGTCAGCGAACCGCTGCCATCAACCCCGATCTGTTTGAGGGCAGAGTTGACGAACCCGGCGCACCATGCGGTTTGTGCCGCATCGATATTGACGCCGCCCTTACTGAGAAATGAATTGATGTCGAGGCGATTGGCGGTTTCGCTCGATCCGACCAGCGAGGAGGCAAGATCGACGGCCGTGCCGGTCGATGTGACCGAACCCGCAACATTGCTATTGGCAGCTCCCAAAAGGCCGGACGATGCGCCGCCAAGGCCGCCGACGACACTGCCGTTGATCATGACGGTTGCGGCGCTGACGGACATGCTGCCAACCGACTGGCCCATAGCCCCGCTCACGAGGGCGGCAGGGTCCGAACTCTTGTTGCCGAACAGACCGGAAATCAAGCCGCCAAGCCCGCCCACGTCCGACATCGTGGCATTGTCTGTACCAAGCAGCGCATTCTTGATCGGGTTCTTGATCGCCAGCTCGGAAAACATGCCGGTGATGTCTTTGGCAACGCTTTCCAGCGCGCCTCCGAAATCACCGTCGATCAGCTTGTCGATACCACCGTCGATAGCGCCTTCAGCGGCCGAGCGAACCGTATCCCATGCTTCAGCCTGCTTTTCGATTTCGCGGGTAAGCCTGGCTTGCTCCTGCGCGACTTCGCGGATTTGACCGGCCTCGCGGCTGGAGGTGGAAAGCCCCATGCTGCGGATTTTCTGCTCGGCATCGAGCATGGCAATGGCGCGCCCGCGAACTGCCTCGTTTTCCCCGATCAGGGCTTTTTCCAGACGAAGTTGTTCCAGCTTGTCGGTCTGGCCGCGCATATATTCCATGACGGATGCGCGTTTTTCCTCTTCTGCCAGAGCCGCATAGCCGCCCTTCAGGTCAGAAACGGTTTTATTGAGACGCTCTTTTTCTGCACCTTCTGCCGCAGCGGCGGCAGCGATCAACGGGCGGAGTGTAACCTCCTCCTGGAGCATGCGGTTTGCGTCGCTGGCTGTAATCGCGCCAGACGCCACCAGTGAATTGAGGCGCTGGCGCGTTTCGATTTCCGACTTCATGTCGGATGACTGCGACGACGCTGCGGCAATCGTTTCTTCGATCACGCGATTACGGGCGCGGGCGACCTCAGCCGCAAGTGTCTCGGTTGAGATTTCCTGCTCCGCTAATTGCAAGCGAGTGCGCCGGGCCTCCAGCTCTGCACGCAGAAGAGGGTTGCGCTCGTTAGAAATCTGGATGTCGAGCCGGTCCAACTCTGCCGATCGCTGTTGCCGGTTGATCAGCGCATCGAGCGCACGGGTCTTTGCCTCGATAGCGGCGTGGTTTTGGCCAGCATCAATGGTTTTAATGTCATCGGCGCTTCGTAATGTCGTTATTTCCTCGCGAAGGCGCTGTATCTCCCGATTTCTGGAATTTGCTGGCGAGGCTTCATAGAGCGAGACGGCGGCAGTGCTTCTTCTGATTTCCTCCGATTTCCGGTTTCTCTCTTCAGTCGCCGCATCCTGACGACGCTTTTCTTCCCGAAGCTGTTCCAGCCGCGCGGGGCTGACGAGGTCCGCCGTTGTGAAAGGATTGAGCAGATCGCGAAAACCGAAACCGGAGGAAAGCCGCTTCTGCGCTGCCTCAGCCTCTGCGAGCTGCTCGTCCAGCGTCGGGCCTGAAATGCGGCGATCAAGAAAGCTGCCGACATTATCAAAAGCGTTGCTGGCGTTTCGAGCGACAAATTCCCAAGCGCGGCCGAGCGCGGTTGTCGCCTCGCTGGCGTTGGCGAGCTGATCCGGCAGCGCCTTCAGCAGAACGGCCTGCGCTTCCGACTGGCGGTTTTGCGCGGCAAGGTTCGATGCACGACGGGCGGTTGCCGCGTCGATCAGGCCGTATTTCTGGAACAGCGTGTCTGCCGCCTTGGCAGGATCGGCAAACATTTCTGCAAGCATTGCCCCGGCTTCAGCCGTGGTGATGCCCATGGTCGCCCCGAAATCCTTGGAAACAGAAATCAGGCTTTCGAAGTTCTCCGAACCGATGCGGCCAGTGCGCAGGAATTGCGCCTCCATGGAGCGGGCAGACGATACCGAAATCCCGGCAGCAGCTGCGCCCGCCTGCGCTGCGGCCTCCATCTCGGCACGGCTTCCGGCAACAGCACGACCAAGACCGGAGGCGGCGGTCTCGACTTCTTTCGTGGACTGAAGGTAGCCGCCATAGGCAATTGCACCCGTGGCGACGACTGCGGCCAGACCGGCAATCCCAACCGTCAACGGAGTGATGGCACGGGCCGCGCCACCGGCAATAGTACGGAAATCCTTCAGAGCTTCATTGGCGCCACCCTGACCGGCATATAGCTGCGCAATCTGCGGGCCTTGCTGCGCGATGATCATCGGGATGGGCATGCCGCTAAAGAGACCCTGACCAACGTCGAATGCCTGATAGCCGAGAACCTGCCGACGGTTGCGGTCACGGCGGGCGTTATCGTTCGCTGGCGGTTGCTCTGGCGGCGCAGGCGGGACCGGTGGCGCGGGCGGCGGGGATTGTGGTTCCCTCAGCGGGTTGCGACGCGGTCTGCGCGCCGCCGGCGTTGGCGACGACGGGGAAACTGCACCGGATGCCTCCAAGGCATCCTGTCGGGCCTTTGCTTCAGCTTGTGTCAGCGCGTTCGTTGCATCGGTGTTTTTGCGGGCAGCTTCCGTGTCGCGGTTCATCGCGGCCGCTTCCCGGTCGAAGGCAGCGGCGGTTTTCGTGACCTCGTTTCCTAACGCGGCAACATCATTGCGAAGATCGTTCGTGGCGTTTTTCGCAGCGGCGGCCTGCGCCCGGAAGATCAGTTCGAATTCCATTTGCCTGTTCATGCGCTTGCACCTTTCAGAACAGACAGCGCCTCAAGCTCCATGACCTGAAGATCAGCGAAGGCAGCGTTAGAGAATTCATAGCGGCGCATAACGACATCGACCGCCACGTAATCGAAGCCGAGCCACAGGAGCTTTGCGGCACCCGCAATCATCCGCCACTGCGTTTCGCAGGCCAGAAATGCGGTCACACTTTCCCAATTGGGCGCAAACACCTTGAATGCCTCGTCTTCTGCTGGGGTGATTTCGGAGGGGTCGATTTCCATGCCCATCCGCTCGAATTGTCCCGCCACGTCTTCATCAAGACTGGTCTCGGCGGCGGGATCGGCGCGGCCGAGCTGGGCATAAGCCCAAGCCCGCGCCGCCGCTTTCAGTTTCCCAATCGGGCTTCTTCGCCGTTCAGGCTTTCGGTATAGGCACGGTAGACGCCACTGCGGAACCAACCGATCTCCAGCGCCTTGCCTATATTGTCGGGCGTGAAGGCAACCGCGCCGCCATCCGCATCAACAACGTCATCCCAGTTCTTGCAAACGGCCTTAAGCTGCTGGGCCTCATGCGCATCACGCTCACGCTGCGTCTTCAGGGTGACGTAGACTTCCTGTGCGGCAATCGCCTCTTCGCGGGGCTGCGGCTCAAACTGCACTTTCAGGGTGCGTTCAAGGATTTTGCCCGGTTCGTCGGGATGCGGGGCGCGGATGATGACAGGCCACCAGTAGCTGTATGTGTCTGCAAGAACGAATTTCATAGCGGGTCTACTCCTGAAGGTGTTCGGGGCTTGGAAGGGCAGTCGGCGTCAGCGGAAGGTGATTTTCAGTTCATCCAGACCGTTGACCGTGCAGAGATCGAGTGGCAGCGAATAGTTCAAGATGCCGTCCGTCTGGCCCTGTGTCGGCTCACCCACCTCGACGGCCGGAGCGGTGATCTCGACAATGTTTCCGGCGACGGTTCCGTGGGTGATGGAAAGCGCGCCGCTTTCCCGCGTCAGCGCCTTGTTGAACCAGTCAACTGTCGCAAGGGAGCGCGCTTCGACAACCGCCGTGCCGGTGGAGGAACGGTCGGAAATAATGACCTTTTCATCACCGATCAGGAAACGCGGCGTCAGCGTGTTACCGACATCGAGGGACAGGCTTTCAGCAACGGACGGCCAGCCATGCAGCGACATCTGGGTGTTTGCCTTGCTGACGTGGACCGGCTTTGCCCAGCCTGCTTTGCTGATCGCTGGCATGGCGGCGATATCGGTGATCGTGCCGAGCATGCCGACAATGGTGGTGCGCCATTTCGGGTAGTTTTTCGGCTGGTAGTTCGGTGCGAAATTCACCTTCGCGCCAACGAAGATGTGCTGCACCTTGTCGGAGATGAAGTAGATCGTGACCGTCTCCGAATTCTCTTCGATGATGGTGTAATCGACCTTCACACCGGCGGTGATGGTCTCGGCAAAATTGGTGGCGCGAAGGAGAGAGCCGTATTTCGGTGGCGTCCCGGCAACGCCCGAGCCAGCGAGTTCAAGATCACCTTCGAGGCGGCCATAAATACCGGCGAGGATGACGCCCTGATTGCCGAGATAGGGAAGCAGCAAATCGCGGGAAACCCGCTCACCTGTCAGCGGTGTAAACGTCACGTTCGACATGATGATTGCATCGGCTGCTACCGGCTCGGCGTCTTCGCCCTGCGCGGTTTCGATTTTCGACAGAATGCCGAGCTTGCGGAAAAAACGTACATCGTCAGACATTGCGGCCTCGTTTTTGGGGAGCGGCCTTTTCGACCGTTTTCGGGGTTTCGGTTTCGGAAGCGGCGGCGGGAGCCTCTGCGGCCGCACCTGTTACTTTCGTAAGCTCGCCGGTCTCGGGGTCGCGGACATACTGCCCGCCGCTGGTCGGCTGGTTCATGGAGTGTCCTTGTCTGTGAGGTATCGGGATGTTTCCCAGATGCCGACGAAGATCGTCACGCCGTTGGGCATGGGGGTGGGTTCAGTCCCGACCAGCGAGCAAGGGTCGCTTGCATCGGTCGGTTCCCAGCCGGTCAGGGCATCTTCAATCTCGCCCTTGAACCGGTCGAATTCTTCAGCGCGCATCCTGCCGGTATTGTCGCTGTGATAGCGCAGGATGGTTGCGACGAGGAAGCGCACCTGCACGAGCTGGCGGTGGCCGGTTGCCAGTCGGTTCGGGCTGGCCTTCTCAGGCTGCGGAACAACGAATGTCGTGGTGCTGGCACGCTGGACGCCTTTGGCGACAACGTCTAGGTCTTCGGCAAATTCCACGCTTGCAAGCGAAGGAGCCGTGGCCTTCAGGCGCTCGATAATGCTTACAAACATTTCCAGCCCCTCAAACCGCGTGCGTCGAAAACTTCATCCGGCGCGGAAAACATGACGGTGCCAGCGCTGGATGCAGGTGTTTCAGCACCGCTGACGGGAAGGGAAATCAAACCTTTTGCGACACGCTCAAGCGAGGCAAGCGCCTTTTCGTAGTCCTTCAGCACGTAGTCAGGCGGCCCCTGATAATGCAGGCGGTGGCGCGCAATATCGATTGCCCATGTGCGGACGAGATCGGGAACGGGTGAAAGAGGAAGGGCGTATTTCGTGCCGACATAGCCGTTCACCAGATTGTCGGCATGTTCTAACGCCTCAGTAATCACAACGGGATCGATTTCGCCGTCACGGTCGCGGTCGGCAATCTGCCGGATTTCATCCTCACCGGCGCGGGCAATCAGATCGTCAAGCGTGGCATAGGTCACGGGCGGCACCAGAGCGTTAGAAAAATGGGGTGGAAACGAGCGGGGCGGATGTGGTGGCCACCCCGCTCGAAAGGTCCGGCTTGCTAGGCTTCGGAACGGACCTTATTTCTTGGCGGCGGCGGGTTTCGGCGTGGTCGCCGCCTTCTCGGTAAGCTTCGCCAGTTCGGCCTGCGCCGTGGTCAGCTTGCCGTCCGCGTCGGTTCTGGCCTGCTTCTCGGCCGCCAGCTCGGTTTCGAAACCCGCAACCTTCTGGCGTTCGGCCGTCAGCTCTTTTCTGCTGTCATAGAGATCAGAAAGCGCCTTTTCCCACGCGGACTTGTGTTCTTCCGTCTCTTTCGTCAGGTCGAAGAGCTTATTTTCGAGCGTGGCAACTTCGAGCAGGTTTTCTGCCTTCATCACCTCGATCCGACCTGCGGCGGCATCTTCGACAGCCTGCTGGAAATCGCTTTCCAATGCCGTGTCCGACATGTCGAGCGCCCGCGAAAGCTGCTCGGCAAGCGCCGGATCGAGAACGCCGGAGGCGGCGAGCTGAAGTGCCAGCGTCGAAGAGACGCTGACGGTTTTCCCTGCCGGTTCACGAATACCGTTGACCTTGGCAGGGCCGGTCAGGGTAACGTCGATTTTCGTATCGTTCATCGGATCACCCTTTTATGCCGGCGGTGCGCCAGCGTCCTTGAAGAGGAAGCCGCCTTCAGCCCCGACGAGGATCGGGCGGCGCTCGACCTTGACCGGGTAAATCCACGAGTCGGTGGTGTTCTCGAAGTACGGCTGGTTCACCTGCGGATAACCACGAAGCTCGTAGGTGTAGGCGTAGGACGGCACTTGGAAATTGTCGCCCGCCTCCGGCACGTAGGCCAGAATGGCGTCATCGCCCCAGACATCGTTCGCCAGCGCGTTGTCGTCGGAGGTTTCCGGCAGATAGATCGCCGCACCGACAACGACTTTCTTGACCTCGAAGTAGGCAGCCAGCATGTCGAGGCTGATGCTGTCTTTCGACGTATATTTGAACTGCTCTTTGATCTTCGGATGGTTGGAAAGAGCATTCTTTGCGGTGGGGCCGAGAACGAGCGTATTGGGATAGCGCCCGATAGACTGGCGGATGACTTCCTTGGCTGCGTCGAAATCCGCCTTGGGATTGCTGTCGTCGCTTTTCCAGCGATCCGTTCCCGTCAGCGCGAGCTTATGGTTGTTGTCATAGTTCGCCGTGTTGCGGGCCAGACCTGATGCCTCAATCTCAAGGTTGAGATCGACGGCATCCAGCGACATGTTGATGGCACCCGCAGCCAGATCGATACCCGGAACGCTTTCGGCTTCTTCCTGATGTTCGACCGGCACGACGCCTTCAAGCGCGTCCTGGGCGAGTGAAACAGGGTCGGACGCGTAGCCGTACTGGATGCGCTTTTTGTTGGCGCCGGGAGCGCGGCGGGTATTGAGAGCGCGGAAGGCTTCCTTGCCGAACTTGATGACGCGCATCGAACGGTTCGGGATCGTAACGCGGGGAAACAGCTCCTGTGAAATGAAGGTGCTGTTGCGGTAGCCGCGAGCATGGGTGGAAAGGATCGGATCGACGACAGCCGCCGTTTTATTGTTCAAGCTCATGAAAAGCGGTCCTTATCGAACGAGGATGGAAACGAATTCGTTGTCGGCGGCGGCCGTGAGTGCCTCCGAAAAGACGTTGACGGCGTCGGGCGGAGCCACCTTCACACCACCGGCCGCAGCGGAAATCAGCTTCGCGCCCTTCGTGATGACACCACGGGCACGAACGCGGGCGACACCGATGGCGAGAACGGACACGTCCATGCCGATCTCAGTCGCCGGGTTTTTGGCAACGCCCTTCACCGGCTGATCGTCGGTCGTGATCTTGGCGTCGTTGAAGTCCACCAGATCGAACGCGTCGAAAGTGGTGGTCGCTGTTGCCGTCAGCGACAGAACGTCTTGGAAAAACTGCATGTGCGGAAACCCTTCAGGTCAGGAAACAGCCTTCACGGCATCGAGATACGCCGTGCCGGGGTGAGATTTCTGGTAGGCTTTCGCCTTGTTGTGGGTGTCGAGCTGGTCACGGTCCACGGCCTGACCATCCGCCGCGAACGACGCGTCACCTTCACTGCCGAGAGCGGGCAGATCGTCAGCGCCGAACGAAACGACCTTCGGCTGAGCGGTCAGAACATCACGGATCGCCTGAAGGACCGGAACGTCCGTTTCGCCTTCAGAGAAGGAAACGGGAGTGTCAGCGCCGGACAGCGCGTTGAGGATTGAAACGACCTTGTCTTTCGATACCGGCAACAGCTTGCCGCCTGTCACCAGCGTTTCCGCAAAGGCAACGTTGTCGGCGTTGGCGATTTCCCGTTCGCGCTTCTTCAGATTTTCGGCACGGGTATTGAGTTCAGCTTCGCGAGCCGCGAAAGCCGGATCGGAATGTGTCACGGGCGGTTCCTTGGGTTTGGGTGTGGTCGGGATGGAAAAGGATGGCTGGCGAACCGGCTTCTCGATCTCCATCGCCTGAAGCCATTCGATGCTGTAGGAAGGCAAAGCCTTATCGGCGGCCTCCATTCCGAATTTCTCGATGAAGAAATCACGCAGGCTGCGCAGCAAAGATGCAGTTTCCTCGAAACCGCGTTCGCCAAAATCAGCCGTCACCTCGACCGTGTCGCTGGCGTCGGAGAACTGGACGTTCTTCAACCCGGACACGGAAGGGGCAGCACCGCCAAGAAAACCGACGTGCTTTGGATACCATGTGCCCGGAACCGGGTTCGCTGCACCGTCAGGGCGGTGGAACGACAACGACACCTTTTTGTAGGTGCCGTTTTTGACAGCGTGGGCAAAGGCCGGGGCGATCTCACCGACATTCGCATAAAGGCGGTCGGCAGTGGCGTCATACTCGAAACTCTGCGCCCAGCCGAATGCGGGGGCGTCTGTCTTCGGATGACCGACGACGACCGGCGCAGGGGCCGTGGCGTAATCGTAAGCGTCAGCCATTGCCTTCAGATCGGCTGCGGAAAAGGAAAGCTGCTGGCCATTCATCGGAATGAATGTGCCGCTGCGAAAAACCTCGATACGGGCGGTAATGGGCTTGGCGTCTGCCATGTGAACCTTCCAGTGCGATAACTGAAAGGCACAATGCGCTGTTGGGCGCGATGATTAGAAAGGCAGTTAGTTCCGTCCCGACGACAGGGAGCGGCAAAATCCAAAATGCGCTATCTTGCGCCACCATTCAAGGTGGATACACATCCGTAAGGCGACACATGGACCGGGATGCGGTCATATTCGATTTCTAACGCGCCTCTAACGCTAGGCAAAGTCAAAATCGGTATATCCGCCGCCCAATGGTCCGCGAAACGCCTCAGCGGGCGTTTTTGTCAGACCCTCATTCCGACGACAACCACTCTTCTGCCATCCGTCCGATTTCGCGCTCGTCATCGTTTGAGACGCCAACTTGCGGCCGAGCCGGGACGGTCACTTTATGATTGCGTCCGGCCTGCCCGCCGAAATGCAAGAGTGCAGCCTGTATCTTGGACGTGCCGATCCGCACGTCTTCGTCACTTGCGACGTAATTGTACGAACCCCGCAACGCGCCGGTGACGCGCAGGATCGTCAAAGGGCTGTTTCCGTATTTGCGCTGGCGCAGCTCGCGCGTCACTTGCGATAGGGCGCGCCATCGCTGCCCATCCGGGCCGCGCTCATTGTCGAAGTTGTCACCGACAGAATTCAGCAGCAGTTCGCCCACGTTTTTGTAGAAGCCACGCGGGTTGTCCATGCGTTCGACAAGCTCAACTAGCCGCAGCCGCGCCGCCTCGTCATCCAACGTTACCTGAAAACTGACACCGCTCATCTGCCGCCCCGCCTATTTCTTGGACCGTTGGAAAACCAGCTTGCCGTTGCGTCTCATGTCCAGTGCGCCCATCTGGTCCCGACCGCGAGCAACAACAGCACTCCAAAAGCGCTCGCCCATTTCGACTGCAATCATAAGACCCGACTTGAGGTCAGCACGCACGTATCGCCGATTCGCAACCAGCTCGTCTGGCGCATCACCGCTCTTGTCATGCCTGCGGGCAACGCCGATCCAGATTTCGTCGGGGTCCATCATCGCTTCAGCCAGCAACGGTGCAAGGGTCGCGTGATCGCCAGTCAGGATGTCGTCACCACCACGGAAAAGCTGATCGGAGATCGGGAGCTTGTGACCGGCTTTGTCCTCAAACAAAACCGCCTGATCGAGATCGGCACCAAACGGCGTTAGGAATGAGCGGATATTTTCCTCACCCGAGACGCCGTCGCGCAGCGGCTTTGCCTTGAAGGGTTTCGAGCGCTTCAGTAGAGACTCGACAGATTCGGCAACGTCGATCTCGACAGGCTGAAGCGGGTTTTCCAGAGTCACGCCGCCTTCGTTCATCAAAGCGGAAGGCACCAATCCACGTTCCCAGAGATCGCCGGGCATGTAATCCCAACCGTAACCGATACCCTGCGGCTGCTCGATCAGCTTGCCGGAAACGGGATCGATCAGCGGCACGGCCAGATCGCCGGGAGCCGTATCGGGCCCATCCTTGCCCCGGCGCTTCAGATCAGCAAGCGACAGGGACCGGACGCCGCAGGAACACAGCCAGTCGTTCGGCGGAAAATGAGTATCCCACCATGGATCGTCATGCCGCAGAACGAGGCCGTGCCAAGCCTGATGGAACGGACGCGGTATTTTCGGCTGTCGGGTTTCGCCGTGGCGATACTCCATATATGGCCGGAGCTGCACCACATCAGGATCGCGCATCTGCTTCAGGCGACCGGCCATATAGGCAGTGCGCATATTGGTTTCGAAAATGACGCGGGTGCGCCATCCGCGTTCGCCCTTGTACTGCCAGCCGTATCGCTGAACGATCCTGTCAAAATCCTTGCGGAACTGTTCAAGGCCGGTGCCCTCTTCCATCGCCCTGGCTATGGCGTTCTGGAAGTCGGTCAGCATGTCGGTATCGGTCGCACCGGCAATGACGAAGGCGCGGTCATGGACGCCGCGAAGGGCATCGGTCCACGCTTTCGTGGGCTTTACGCGCTTCTGCCGGAAAAAGTCGATCTGTTCGCGGAAGGGCTGGTTGATGACATCGGCGTCTGCGAAATCATCTTCCATCTCGCCATCGAGAAAGGCGGCTTCGCGTCCCTGCAATGCCGCCAGTTCGAGACCGTCACCGATCTGTGTTGCCAGCGCTGAAGGAGACCAGACGGCGGCAAGCGACAGAACTGCCTTCTGCGCCGATGCGAAATCGGGAACATCCAGCGCCTTGCGGATCGCGTCGAGGCGGCGATTGAAATGCCGTTCAACCGCCTCTTCAAGCTGGTCGGATAGCGTTTCTATCCGGCCGTTTTCTTCAGCAAAACTGGCGTCGTGGTCATGCTGCTGGAGTTTTTTTTTAGGTGCGGCGGCAAACAATGCCGCAAACATCGAATTTTCTTCGGCCAGCTTGCGCAGGTCGCGACCGCGCTTGCCTCCTTCCATGAAGGCGAAACGGGCTTCCACAAGCCTGTCGATAGCCGTGTTCGACAGATGGTCCGTCAAGCCGAAAGAGGTGATGTATTCGCGGGCGAATTCATCGTCATCAATCTGCCCGGCCGTCGCCAGTACGGCCATGAGCGCATCGTTGATGGCGGTTGCCGCCTCTGCCTTCGCTTTGCCGACTTCTGCAGCGTCTTTTTCGTTCTTGGCGCGCACTCGCCAGATATGGGGAATACCAGCGCCGGGGAAGTTATATTCGACAAGCCATGCCAGCAGCGTTTCTCGAAGCGTTCCCGACAGAAGGTCGGCATCGCTATCGACCAGCAATTCCAGCATTTCGGCGTGGGTTTCGGAAGCCGCACGCGAACCGCTGTTGCCGATGTCGGTTGTCAGCGTTTCGCCGGTAACGCAGATCGAAATCTGCTTGTCCCAATATTGCAGGAATTCCTGATAGGAAACGGAGCCGCTGCGAGCAGCCTCCAGAAACTTGATATCGGTGCCGATCGGGGCGGTGAGCGCCGAGCTGCTGCGCAACTGCCGCAAGGTGTTCATCAGCTTGGCTTGCTCTTCCGGCAGGGTGCCGTAGGGCGTGAAGCCGATGACAGTCGGGCTGGCAAACTTTTCGAGGAAGTGCAGCCAGAAGGTAATGCCCTCACGCTTGAACAGCACCGGCCAGAACAGTCGCGAACCAAGGCCAAGGCCGTAAGGGTTGTTTCCTTTAACGCCAAAACGGTGGACGATGAATTTTCGCTCCGGCAGTTCCATGCCATCACGCATGTTCGTCCACGTCAGAAGGCGTGGACGCCAATCCTCACCGAACGAAAAGCGGCGCTGATCGTGGGTAACGATCTTTTCCGGCACGATCCGATTACCCTTGCGCATCCAGATGATTTCCGAAACCGCAAAGCCTTTCAGCGTTGCATCCAGCAAATCTTCGCAGACGCGGTCAAACGGCAGATCGTTGATAACCTCGCGGCAGAAATCGGCAGCAGCGATATCGAGCGGCGTTTCCGAACACGCCTTCAGTTCCCAATTGCGGGCCACCAGCACTTTCTTGCGCTTGGCAAGCATGGCGCTGGCATGGGTATCGCGCTCGATCTCATCATAAATCTTGAGACCCTTGCCACCGCCACGCTGGAGCAGCGTATCGTCCTGATGCTGGAGCGCGCCGCTGTAGAACGGAATGGTGATATCGTTTCTGGCATCGGCAATCAGGCTGGTGGCATTGGCAGGCAGGTTCTTGCGCGGTTGCTCGGTGGCAGCTTTGGTCGTGGATTTCATAGTCGGTAGTCCCCATAGCCATCGGAGCGGGTGTCATTGGTGGATGATTGGATGCCAAGCCCACCGGCTGCACCAACGCCGCCGGCATAATGCAAGGTGTTCTGCCAGAGCATGTCGAGACAGTCGGGGCCGTCATCGTGGGCGGCGTTCGGCCACTGCTGGAGCTGGTCGATCAAGGTCTGTTGCGTGCTGTTGAGGCGGATCAAACCGGCAGCAACGGGCGGCTGAAGGCGCTCGATGCGCAAGTCTTTGTCGGAGGTAGGATTGATCGGTACGGCAGAAATGCCAACACCCTGCTTGGCTGCGGTCGCCATGAGGGTTGTGCGCAAAAACTCCTGAAACTGGATCGCTTCGACAAACCACAACATGCAGTGATATTGCCGCTGCATCTCGATCACGTCAGCGATGATGATATCCGGCAGGCGACGACGGATCGATGCTTCCAACACGTCCATTGTGCCATGCAAGCGATTGAACCCACCCACGAGGATCGCGCTCGGATCGCGGCCCTTGCTTTTCTTTCCGAGCGATGGATCGACAGCGCCGAAATGGACGAGGTCGGGCAACCGCTGCACCCAGAATGTCAAATCCTTGAACGGGCTGGCCTCGTTGATAGGCTTGTTCTGATACTCGGTCGCGAAGCTGTCATGGTCGGATGCGCGCTCCAGCATAAGCTTGATAAGCGGCTGCACGGCAGGCCAGTTGACGACAGCGCCCGCGTCCATGGCGGACTTGTTCTCGCCATAGAACGCAACGGCGGCTTCCTCGCCGTCATTCTGATAGACTTCTTCGAACCTGTCCCAAAGGTCCATCCGGTCGGGAAAGCGAATGACAGCCTGAAACTCGGCAACCCGCCACATGGGCGTTTTCGCAGCCCGAACAAGGACGGCATCATAATGCAGGACGGTGCCAACCCATACCACGTCCATGGAACCGTCAGGCGGTCCAACCTTCAGGGCGGCGCGGTTGATCCACGTTTCCAGCTTCTTGCGCTGCTCTGGCGAACGCACGGCCTCGTCATTTTCCAGATCATCAAAGAACATCAGATCAGGACGATAAGGACCATGGCGACGGCCACGGATTTTCTTGGCAGCGCCCAGACCTTCGACGCGGATATTATTGGCGGTGACGATCTCGCCTTCGCGCCAGACGCGGCCTTGGCCGGTGGCTTCGGGGAAATCGTTAGAAAGACGCGGGTTTTCGGTCAGCTCCGATTTGATCGCCTCGACCAGCAACACGGCCTGCTCGTAAACGTCACAAACCTCCAGAATGTAACGCTTGTAACCAAGGCAAATGCAGTAGAGCGCCATGCCGAGCGACAGGTGCGTGGATTTCGAGGATCCGCGTGGCGCTATGAACAGGTCTCTAACGCCCTTGTCGCTGGCGATGATTTCCGGGACACGCGCAAAGATCGCATGATGAAAAAGGCTGTGTTCGCCTTTCACGTAGTGAGGCAGATAGGTTTCCAAGAAATACTGAAAGCCGGTTTCCGGGTCTTTCACCTTCGCCAGACGTTCGGCCTTGGCCTTCGGATCGGCAGAGAATGCCGTAACCGAAAGCTCGACCCATCTGGCGAGATCATCCGCCAGCTTGGCAAGGTTATCCTTGAAATCCTTGCCGCTGACTCTGCCCTTCAGTACCGGTCTTCTGATCATGATGCGTAACGGCGCGCGAGACTTGCACCGAATGGTTCGATGATTTCGAGGATCGCGGCCACATGCTGCGGGAAATTCTCGCGGACGAATTCCACGAGGTACTGCATCACGTCCTGGGCAACGCCCAATTCCGAAATCTTCGGCGCGAGCTTTCCGGCGCTGGTGGTCATCTTGGTCATGGCATCCGCCAGCGCGACCAGACTTTTCACCTTCTGATCAAGTCGCAAATCGCCGTTCTTGATTTCCTCAAGCACCGACTGCGCCATAATCATGAAATCTTCGATCACCGTGGAAACAACGGTTTCGATGCCTTCACCCGCAATAATGGAGGCTGTGCGGGCAACGTCCCAATCGTCGCCGGCTTCCTTGGCGACCTTCTTCCAGCGCCCGAACGTGGCCTGACTGATGTTCAGCGTCATGGAGATCGTGGCACCGGTCATACGGCGATAGACGTAATCGGCGCGCGCCTTGCGGCGCTTATCCTGTTCACTGGACATTGAAGCCCCCCTTCACAAGAAATGTCATGATGGCGAGGATGATGCCGCCGATGATGAGGCGAATGATCCAGCTCGTATTGTTGTCGATCTTGCCAAGCGATTTCTGGATGCTGTTCATGCGCTCGTCGGTGACGGCGCTATGCTTCTCCAAATCGTTGACGCGCTTTTCCACCACGTCGAGCCTGTCATGGGCCTTTTCGGTGCGCGCACTTTGCAGATTGAGTTCCGTCACTTGGCGGCATTCCCCTGATGTAGCGCGGAAGCATCGACGGCCGCCACGGCAGCTTTCCGACGCTCCTCGCAAATATTGCGGGCCGTGCGATCTGCGGCCCAATTGCTGAAAACCTGCTGTTGCGTCATGTCGCTCTGCGGCTTGGCGGAAAGCTTGGGGCATTCCATCCGCGCTTCAGAGGGCAAGGCCGGGGTGACATGGACCGTACGCACGACAGGTTGCGGCGTTGGCGGGTTAGTCTGGGAGCAACTGGACGCGGCCACGATCAAGGCCAACGCTATTGCCGTTCGGTAGAGCCGCATTGGCTTTCTCCAAGGTGAGTAGTCTGGAACGCTGGTCAGCAATAATCCTTGCCGTCTCGGCACTGATCCGAACGGCTTCAACTGCCTGTTCCGCATCCTTGCGCGCCTGTTCGGCGTTAGATTTTTCAATCTCGGCCGTCCAATTGGCGTCCCGTTCGGCAACAGCGGATTGCCTGATATCGGCAAACATCCCGTTCAGCTTTTCCATTCCGCGATTGAAGGCGTAGCAGCCCGCAAAAATCAGAACGGCAACGATCAGTACCGGCAAGAACACCTTCGAGAAAACCGGCGCGACCGCCTTCATAAGCCACGCCGGTATCATGGGGTTTCTCCCGAAGAAGAGTTCGGATCGTCGCGAGGATCGTAGCCGAAAGGGGAAGGCGAAGGCGGTGCGGATGGCGGGAAAGAGGCTTGTGAGGCGGCGAAGTCGAGGCTTCCGGCGAAACGATGCACCCCGAGAAGAGCAGCAATCAGGATCATCATGGATGGAACCACGGTGCCCGCGAGTGAAACTGCCTGCTCGCTGCCGTTCGCGCCTTTCCAGACCAGATAAATGACGATGAGCCACGCGAGCCAGAAGGAGGCCCAAATCTGGCGTTTGGACATGCGATAAGTCGGCTTTGCTGTCACGGGTTATGCCTCGTTACGGGAGATAGGCGCGCCGGTCGCGGACAACTGGACACGACCGGGAATCGGCGCTTCACCCGTTTTGGGCCAGCGCGAGGCGACAAGCCTGCTCTTTTCGATGCGGGTGATAGAAACCGAATTGTTCTGGTTGCCGCCGAGAACATAATAATGGGTGCGGTCTTCACCGACATAGAAGCCGACATGACCGCCACCCGGACGCTTGAAGACGAGGATCGCGCCAATGCAGACCGGCACATCACGTCCGAACGTTGACCAGTTCAGGGCACCAAGGGGATTGGATGGCAGAAATTCTCCGGGCAGCGTCGTGGAAATCCAGTTCGCCACAGCAAGACCGCACCACGGGATATCGTCGTCGGTGTAATAACTCGCGATCCAGCCACCGAGCTTCTTGGCCCAACCGATAATGACGGGATTGGATTTCGGACCTGCGATTTCCTTCAGGCCCATGTAACGGCGGGCTTCACGCATCCAGACCGGCTCTACTGGCTGCTTCGGCGCTTCCACCTTCACCATCGAAAGCCCCGGTTGCTTGCGCAACGCCTCGACCGTGGCGGCATCCGCCTTGCCAGTTTCGGGCAGCTTTTCTGCAAACTGGAATTTCTTGATGGCGTCGATGACGGCGCGACCGTGCGCACCATCCATGCTGCCTGCATAAGCGCCGTGAAGTCGCAAGCGCCAGATCAACCATTGATCAAAATTCATAAGCATCCCCTGTCAGTCGAGGCAACCTATGATCTTGGCGGAATCAGAAAGTGAGGAAGACAGTTCCGGTCGTTAGGAAAACAGGTCCGGTTCTTCAGGGGGATTTTCGTTCGCGACCTCGCGAACCCACCGCTGCGAAATGCCCAACATACGGGCGATGGCAGCGCGGTTCTTGCCTTGGCGTTCCAGCTCCAGCACGTCTGCGCGCACCGATCTGCGCGGACGACCGTGCGGAATGTAAATGAAATCACCGGCCAGAAGTTGACATACAGCTTTTCCATCCTCTTTGCCAAGAGCGATAAGGATAGGATGATCGTCAGCCGGTTTCTTCGGAAACTTGATTTCGGTTCCGCCAAAATGCGCAATCAGCTTCAGGGCGACACCGATACCAACGGTTTCGGCAACGTCTTGAAGACTTTCGGGCAGGTTTTTGACGGACGAAATAGCCATGTCAGCCACGGGCCTCCATGGCTTTCAGGGCATCAATAATCGGATTGGCCTGATCGAACGTTAGAAAATCGGGATCGTCCACGCCGGAGCGCTTCTTGACGAAGGTGCGCAGCGCCTGCCGGGAACCGTCCTCGATGACGCCTTTGCGATGGCAAGATTTCCAGAGCGCATGGACAAGCCTGATATATGGCTTGGACGCCAGTGGCAGTTTCTTCGATGTCGGCTTGACCTTGAAGCCCAGCCGCTTCAGTTCATCGACAACGGCAAGGCGCTGGCCCTCCGTCATGCTGCGCAGGGAATCGGATTTCCCGACACGAAGCAGCAAGGCGCGATAATCGGTTTCTTCCATACCGAGTTGCTGACGGGCGATGTTGATAACGGCCATCGTGTTCATGCCGCACCTGCCATTTCCGCTTCCGCCATCGCGGCCAAGACCGCCTTCGCGAAAAACACCGGCGTAAATACACGGGCATAGACGAATTCAATCGTCATGCCCTGCTGTTCGGCAGCAGCCCAACGGGCATCACGGCTTTCAGCGTCGGTGAAAACGGAGGCTATCGCCTCCGCTTTCGTGCGGCGGAAACTATGCGGCAACAGCGTTCCTTCGGGGCTGCAAAGTGCATACCCCTGTGCGAAGGACGATTGGAGAGTGCGATCAGAACTCATTCGCATCTCCCATTTCCGTGGATGACCGCGCAGCGACCGGTTGCTGTCGCGAAACATTCGCTCCTGCCACACGGTCCCGGCCTGCATCGGTCAAGGCATAGCGAAAGCCGTTTTCGGCAATGCGGTCTATGCGGACATAGCCGGTCGGTTCCATGCGTCGGCAAGCCGCCGCGCAAGACGGCCCAAGCGATCCGGCCAGAAAGCTATCCGTTTTCGGATATTTTCCGTGCAGCCCGGAAAGTCGCTCCAGCGTTTTGCGTTCCAGTCGCGTGAGGGCGATAAACGTCATGCCGCACCGCCGAACAGTTCCCCCGCAGCATCATCGAAGATCGTGATATTGCGAAAACCAGTGAGGCAGATAAAAAACAACCAGAGAGTTATCTTTTGGAGGCTGATTTGACCCTTTTTGTATGTAGCGATTGCAATGGCAAGGTTTCGAGTTCCGCAATGGATTGCGTCCACTGCGGAAACATTCTTCAGACCAACCAACCTGGAATTATTGGCACCCTCTTGCGCATCTTTTACGCGGTTTTCTGTGTAGCCATCGTATTGATCGGGATTTCCGCGATTGGTGACGCGAGTAAAAGCGCAAAACCGAGCGATGCAATAATGATCCCTCTGATCATTTTTGGAGTCTGGTTTGCCGGGTCGGTGTGTCTGGCCATCCTTTTTTACGTCACACGAAATGGAAGGCTTGTGAGGGTGAGTAACGCTGTGCTGCCAACCCCCGAGTCCTCCTTGGGAATTACTCCTAAAGCGGCAGGTTGGACGCGCCAAGTAAGCTGAACTGGTTGCGATCATGGTCTTTCACCCCGCCGCCTGAACCGTTGAAATTTCAAGTTCGACGGGTTCGATTGCGAAAACCTCGCCCTCCGATTTGATCGTGACGCCCGCGACGTTGCGCGCCGTGTCCGGATCGTTCAGCATGGCTTCCTTGTTGATTTCTTCTTTTTCGCGGATGAAAGCTTTCAGGCCGAGAGCCTTCAGGGCTTCAAGGACAGCTTCAGCACCACGGATCGAAACGCTGGCGGGAAGTGAGCGCCACCGGACGCTGCCCGTACCGAAGTCATGGAATTTCACCTTGTCGTTATTGGTGAGGATCATGCGATTGGCTTCGCACCATGCCTGCACACCGCGCTCATGCTCCGCCAGCTCTTCGGCCATCATGGCGGTATCAGTTTCGAACCTCTCACCGATAAGCCTGATAGCTTCTTCAGCCTTTGCCTTCTGCGCGTGAATGGCGCGGCGAAGGGTGCCGATGCGACCGACAGCCCAAATTGCGTCATGACGGCTCTGCGGCACGCGGGAGATGGCCATGGGCTTGCTTTTCTTTGCAGATTTCATTCCGGTGTTTCCTTGTATCAGGCGGTTTCGTTGGGATTGTTGGGAGGGGTGGTCTTGCGGGCGCGGATGAAGGCGGACAGGGAGACAACATTCTCCGCAAACAGCGGGCGCAGATCGACCGGCGCGGCGGTCACCGAGTGGAGCGCCGCCTCCATGTCTTTCGCGTAGGCCTCGCAGGACGAAAGAAGGTTCGCGACGGTTCCGGCGGCTTCAGGCGGCAACGACGCGCCACCGGTCTCGTGGGCCTTCAGGTGAATTCGCAGGAGTGACAGGAGAGCCGAGAGCTTCAGCATCTTTGGGTTCCTTTCAGTGGTCGGAGGCAAGGGCGACAGAGGACAAAAGCTGACCGTTGAGCGGCACATGAGGGCGGCCGGTCAGATATTCGATGGTCATTTCCATGTGCTTCGCCTCCATTTCGATGAGGCGAAGCGTTAGAAAAAGCTCCGGGGCATCCAGCCCGTTAACGAGCGGCAACAAACGGTCCCGCAGCTGCACGGCGGCATCAGACAACATCCCTGACCTCCGGTTCTTTCTGGTTTTCGGGGTTCTGCGGGCACGATCTGCATGCCAGCCACTGTTTCAGTTTGGCGGGATCGCTCTTCGCCATCGGCGCTTCGCGATGGCTTTTGCAGGTGCCGGGGGCAATGGCGTCACGAACATGCGGGCACCAAACCTGTTGCCCGTAGAGCGCCATGACCTTATGAGCGATCCGAGCCTGCACCTTGTTCATGCCTGCGCTGTATTTCCCGGCGCAGAGCAGCGATATCGCGGTGCGAGAAACGCCTAGCTCGTCACCGATATCCTTTTTGCTTCGCTTGGGCTTGGCAGCTTCAGCACGAAGGACATTTAGCCAGGTGGGATCGACAAGAGGCATCAGGCTTGCTTGGCGCATGGCGCGGCCTCTCTGGTGTTGGGGTCGTAGACAGTGCCATCGACGCTGCTGACGAGAGGGGCAAGCTGTCCCGAATTGCGGATGAGCCGATAGCGTATCTGGCCCCTTGCGCCGTTCGGCAATTCGATGAGGTATCCGGCCCGCTTAAGGGCGCGCAGATACTTTCCGGCTTCCACTTCCGGCCGCTTCAAGGGCCAGTTCGCTGCCATGACAAGCTCCGCCGCCACAAAAGCCCCGGACATCCGCATGACGGACCAAAGGCGCTGACGGAAGCTGTCGGCTGGCAGCGTGGGGGCGCGCGTCGGCTGTACCGGCGTCTGGACGACGCCGGTACGTTTAGCCTTCAGCCCCGCAATGGTCAGCTGGTAGCAACCAACCTTGCGCCGCTGGATGAGGCCAGCCGTCACCATCTTTCCCAAGACACGGAAAATCTGCGACCGGGACAAGCCCGCGACCTCTTCCAAGACCTCAACAGTCAGGCAGGCGCTTGGGGGAAGATGATTGAAGATGCGATCAAAATGCAGCGTCGATTTATCCTGCATCATGCCAACTCCGGCACCAAGATTGGCTTATTGGTACGGCGGTCATTCAAAACCGTCTGTCCGCCCATGTCGGCCATGGTGATGCCCTGCGGACCGGGATCGATACGCATGCCGAAACGCTCGATATTGGCGATGGCTTCCAGAACTTCCCGATTATACCCCTGCGAAACCTTGAGCACGAAATCGACAAGGCAATCCGCGACTTTGACTTCGCATTTCTGGTCGATGAGCATCGCCACATCGTCGCGGGTGGCCTTCTGGAAGCTGACGCGCTGGCTGATACGGCTCGAAATCTGCGGGAACCGGGAAATATTGTCGTTGACCTTGCCCATTCCGACGAGGATCACCGGCAGCTCCAGCATGTCGGAGATATCCCGAACCGTTTCCAGCAGAGACGCCTTGCTGGAAATGTGGTCGGCTTCGTCAATCACGATGCCGAAGCTGCGGCGGGCCATCTGCGCGGCAGTATGGCGGCTGCCAAGTTCGCGCAGGATCGTTTCATACTTCTTTTCGATGCTGTGCGGCGGGCGGACTGGCAGGCTTTCCAGAAGCTCGTTCATGAACCACGCCGGTTTCCATTCCTGTTTGGCGCGCAGGTAAATCCAGCCGGTTTTCGCCACCCAATGTTTCAGGGTCGTGGTCTTTCCCAAGCCGGGAACACCATCGACAACGGCAAGGCACGCCTCCTGCGCCCCGCGATCCTCAAGCGCGGCGAGCGCTGAAAGAAGGCGTTTTACGTTGCTGGTCTCGACAAATACGTTTTTCATGCGTAGTTCTTCCTCGTGTGAATGATGGGTGTCAGGCAGCGGCGCGGATGATGTGTAGGAGCTGATCCACGTCGATGCCGGACATTCGAAACAGGTCAATCGTGGTTTGCCTCTGGAGGCATCGACGCAAAACACCCACCTGATTGACCGACAGTTTTTCCGGATTTTCTAACGCCCAAGCCGCAAGTGCCTCGTCTGTTGCAAAGGTCTGCCTGCGGGTGGTTTCAGCAGCTCCGGTGGCTGCTGGAACGGTTTCGCCGTCACTGGTGATGAGCACCGGACCGGCTGGCACCGGCGCTGGCTCATGGTCGATGATCGGCATGAAGGTTTGGATTGAGGCGTCGATGAATACGCCGGGTGACAACTCGGCTTCGACTTCTGCAAGATGATCGTTGAGGCGGCGCGCACGGGCATTGGCGCGCTTTTCGATGGCAGCGCGTTCCATGGTGAGCGGAATGTATCGCTCCTCATTACCCGCAAAGATCGCCACGCAGATCAGGCGGCCCATGAGTTCTTCGCCCGATCTCCGGTCGATCTCACGAACCCAGACCTTGCTGGCGTCGTGAATATCGTAGCCAACCAGCACGTCTTCGCCGTGGAATTCTTCCAGCGCCAGATTGAAATAGCTGTTGGTCAACCATTCGATCATCGAGCGGCGGGTGCGGCGCTTCACATACGGACGGAACAGGTCGTTCTTTTCATGCTCCAGAACAGGCACGATCTCGAAGCCGGTGGAAACGTGATATTCCCAATACTGATCGGGCGACATTTTGCCCGGCAGCGAAGAATGAGGCTTGGCGTTATAGGAGGCGACGGCGTTCACGCATGCCGTTAGAAAATCCTGCCACGAAGGCAGACGACTGGATGCACCGAATTCTCTGATATCCTTACGTGTTTCCTTGAAGGACTTCTGACGGGCCTGACGGTCCATGTCTTCGCCGATGTAGGTCGCATATTCCTTCGACAGTGGGTTCCAAACCAAACCGTTGAAACGCTCGATGATGCCGCGCGCCTGCGAATTCTGCGGCAACGAATGCAGCTTTGTGACGCCGAGGCGTTCGGTAACGCCGGTCAACTGATTGTCCAGCACGTCATTCTTGAAGCCCGGTCCACGGTCCACATAGAAGATTGCAGGAATGCCGTTCTGCTCGCAGGCATGACGAAGGGCATCGACAACGCCGATAGTGTTTTCTGCCAGACCAAAGGAGAAGCCGACGCAACGGCGCGTGGCGACATCAACGATGCTGGTGATTTCAGGCCGGAAAGGTTGGCCGTGGATCGGGTGTGCTACTTCGGCGTCGAATGTCTTGCCGTCAGCGGTGTAAACGCAGCCCGGCAGCAGATCGTCTGTCGAGCGCAAGGTGTACGCCATGCGGCTTTTCAGGGTCAGGGAGCCTTCACGGCCACGATGCTTCTCGACATTACCAAGCCGCGCCATGAGGCGGCGGACCTGATCGTAATTCGGCGGCATGATGTGCGCAGGCAACCCCTTCTTGAACTGTGCCAGCGCATCGGTCAGGCATGGCTTTTGCGGCTGCGCGTAAAAACGCAGGAATTGCCAGAACCATGACGGAACGTCCTGCTTTTCCTTGGTCGGCAAAGGTGCCAGCGCGCCGACGCCAACGGTGTCGCGCAGCTTGAACCAGTCGTAAAGCGTGGCACGGCTAACGCTGGCCTTGTTGGCACGGTCATTGGCAACGCGCAGAATGGTTTCGGAGATTTCGACTGCTGCCGGATCGGCAAGAAACGACTGGATGGCCTGCCGCTGCGACATGCCGTTAGAAATCTGGTGCATATCAATGGCAGACAACACGGCAGAGCGCGCATTCATCACGTCGCGCTGGCGGGCCGACAGGTTTGCCGTCGAAAGCTTTTCCCGACGTGCAATCTCCTGCGTTTTCTTGGCCTGCTGACTGACCAGCACCAGTTCACGGTTACGCTCGCCGTGCAATGCGGCCTGCAAAGCTTCCGGCAACAGGGAGATATGGTATTCGTAACCGCCGCCGCCTTCACTACCTTCGCGTTTCCGGCAAAGAGGGCTCGCCGCCCAACCTTCGTCGTTAATACGGTCCTGCACACCGCGCTTGCTGTGTGGCATGGCTTTAAGCTTGAGACGGACACCGGCGGCGGCAATTTCCTGTGCGGAGTAATAGCTCATTTCAGCCCCCTGACACGACCAGCAAGGGCATCGCGGCGACGGGTGCGCTCTTCGATCTCGCGGTCCTCGCGCCAGATTTCGATGATGTCGGCGTAACGCTCCGGCACTGCAACAAAGCCCGCGAAATCGCAGACAAAGGCCAGCAACTCGTAGCAATCTGTCACTTCGAGAAGCGCGATAAAGCGCTCTAGCGTAATCTTGTGGTCGCGACGGGCTGGCGACGCATAGCAATCCAGCATGTTTTCGGTCACGCGCTGGCCGAGATGCTCTGACATGGCATCAGCGATTTGGGCGCGAGACATGTCGGATTTCAGCATGGCGTGAGCGAGAACACGGGCGATCTTGACGTCGAGCGTGCCACCTTTCGATACTTCGGGATCGATCCGCGCCGCGACTTCGACCGGCGTGTAGTCGCGGAAGATATCAAGGGTAAGTGTGTCGCGGCGCTTCTTCATCAGATACGGCCCCGGCGCTGGAGGGACGCGATAATGCGATCTTCATGCTCGATGATGACATCATCCAGTTCATCGTCTTTCAGACCGGCTATGAACTTGCTCATTGTGGCAATGCTTTTCTGCAATTCCGCGAGGCGGGCATCGACTTGCGCGGCAACGATATCGTTGGCGCCCGGCAGTGATTTGAGCGTTTTGGTTACTGCCGCGACTTTACGCTCCGTATGGGTCAGCACACGGCCGTTGGCGATGATCGCAAGGGCGTCGGGCACATTCGTTGCCTTCGGCGTTTGTGCGAAAAGGATATCAAGCACCTTGGCCTGATCTCCATGGGACTGCTCTGCGAGCTGCTTCAACCCGGCCTGATGGTCAGCCAGCCATGTTCCGGCGCAACGGCCGCGCGAGGCGTCAGAAAGGTCCATCCAGATTTTAACGGCGAGTTCGATTGAACGGCGCGACATGCCGATTTTCTCGGCTGTTACAGCGGAAAAACCGAGAACTTCCTCGCTGGCCGGATCAAAACGCAATTTTTGCGTTTTGATTTCTGACTTACGATCCCCACCATGTTTTGCTTCTGGATAGAGGCGCTCATAAACCTGCTTCAACTCAAAAAGATGCTGGCAACGGTCGAGCTTGTTCAACTCGATACGGCCAAGGTTCTCCATGACCTCTTCAAGCCGCGCATCATCGTCGGACGAGGCAAGCGAGATGGTAAGGGGAATGCTATTCCAACCCAGCAAACGCACAGCCTCAAGCCGCTTGCGTCCAGCGATCAGGCGATAGCGATTTCCGACAGCGCGGACGCGTATTGGATGTTGCAGCCCGGTGGTGGCGATTATTGCTGATAGTGCGACAGCCTCCTCGGGATCGAAATGGCGGGCACGATCTTCGGGAATATCAATCCATGTAAGGGGAGCTTGAACCACTTCCGGCTTCGACGGTTCAGCAAGTTCTGTCATCTTTGGTTTTGGCATTTTTCGAACCTGAGATATCGGGATTTTCGATGCGGAGCCGCCTGCTGGAGGCGGTACGGCGGCTCCGCTGGATCGCGACGGACGCAAGAACCGGATCGGCGCGATGAAAGAAGGGAGATCAGGCAGCGGAAGCGTCGTACCTGTCCGCGATTTCACGCAAGCGGCTGGCAACCAGCTTTGCCGCCTTGGCCTCGGCATCGCGTTTGATTTCGGCAAGCGTTGCATCGAACAGTTTTGCTGCAAACGCTTCGAAATCATTGGACGCGCCAGCGCGGCCGGGTTCGGCAACAATGCCAAGCACGTTGATGCGGCGTGTCTCTGGATCGATTTCGGCGGCGACTAGCGGGCGCTGAAAGGTAACTCCATCTGAAGACGGAAGGATCGCATCGACTGCGGCGATTTGCAGCTTCGCGCCCTTCGACGGCACTGGCGTCACCGGAAATTCCGGCAGCGCAGCGGCAAGCTTTTCCTGCGCGGTCACACGGCGAGCCTGACGTTCGCCCGCAGGTTTTTCCAGAGGCTGATACGGTGGCTTCTGTTCTCCACCTGGGCGAGGGATAAGGTGCACCTGAACACCAGCGATCCAGCGCCTCACAATCGAGCGCGGTGGCGGATCGACATGGAGTAGACGCAAGTCCTGCGCGAAGTCCTGATAGGCCGTCTGGCCGTTATAGCTGACGGACTGCGCTTCATCCCAAAGACGAGCGGCCGGCGTGATGGCGATTGCTGGCAAGTCGTGGAAGAAGGGTATGACTTCTCTCATGCTGCACCGCCTTCCGGCAGGTGGCCGAGATCGCGGGCCATTGATAGGCTGCCGGAAACAAATGCCGCGATCTGTCCTGCACGGAAATGGACATCATGACCGGCCTCAATGTTGCGATAGGTTTCTTCGTACCAATCGTTCGCAGCGGCCTCTGCGCGATCTGCAAGCTCCAGTTCGGAAGCAAAGCCCTCAATGGCGTTACGAATTTCTGCATCGACGATGTCAGCGGCGGCTGGAGGGTTTGACAAATCCGTCCTCATGCGGCCACCCACTTGTCAACAGCCGCGTTAGAGTTTTGACTTTCTAACGATGGGTATTTCGCGCTATCAAGAATGCGGGTTTTCCGAATGGGATACCGATCCGGGAAGAGTTCTTCGACTTTCGCGCCGAGGAAATCAGCAAGCGCCCTTTCAGCAGGGCGCACGGTTCGGGACCATACGGCCCGGAAGGTGTTGGGGTTTAGGCCATTGATTTCAGCCAGACCGGTGAGCGTCATACCACGCTCTTCGAGCTGCTTCTTGATCTCAGGCTTGGTCCACTTTTTGGGTTTGGACATTAGGAACTCCTGCGACTGAAAGCGGATGTTGGCGCATCCGCTTTTTGTTGGTGTTTGAAACGCATCAGCGCCCCGCAACAGCGCGGCGCACAAACAGGAGTATTCCAAATGTGGATGAGTCGCAATCCCACATTTGGAATTTGATCCAAATATGGATGATAAAGAGCCGTTAGGTTTCCGCGAACGCGTGAAAGAAGCCATAAGAGTGGGGGGCGGCCCCGCCACTATGGCTTCCAAAACTGGAATTCCCGTCGGTACGATTAATAAGTACGTGGCTATGTCGAGCGCGGCATCGCTCTCTAATGTTGTTCGTATCTGTCGATCACTAGGTCTGACAGTCGATGAACTGATTTCCGGTCAAACTTCGCCTCCTCCGCGCGTGACGGAAAACCCACCCACGCAAATGGCCGGGCCGTCTTCATCAGCCCTAAATGGTGCTGATTTTATCGCACTTCCCTTCCTTGATATCCATGCTTCGGCTGGCCCCGGTGCTATCGCGCCGATGCACGCAGAGGTGAGGACGGTAGTATCGTTTGAGCGCTCTTTCCTGCGAAATCTTGGTGCGATACCGGAGTGGTGTAAAATCATAGGCGCACGAGGCGACAGTATGACGCCAACGATACCGGACGGCGCGCTAATCGTGGTCGATCACAGTCAAACAGAAGTGGTAAACGGCTGGATTAGTGTCGTGGATGTCGGCGGCGATCTGCTTGTTAAAAGAGTGCGGCGGCGGCTGGACGGCACGATTGAGTTGGTTTCTGACAACCCGATCTACCCGGTCGAAACAATAGGAGCCGACAGAATTGATCAGCTCACAATAATCGGTCGCGTCGTTTATTTTTGTCGCGCACCGTAACGATAGCTCTAAAGCTAAAATCCAAATTTCTAACGGCGCAAAGGCCGTTTTGAGACTTCCCACCTCGACTTTAACCGAAGTCAGAGGCCGTTGGCATTTTTCCAAGCAAAATCAGTAGCGTGATCAAGGTGGGCAGTTTTTGGAGTAGGTGGGCAGTTTCTTCCCACCTTGCGACGGCCTGCGTATTGCGTCGTCGCGTTTGCTTAAAGCCGCAATCTCCGGCTATTTCCGTACCGGCTGCTTTACCCGCTCAATTTTCTCTTTTCTTTTCAGAATGTTGTTCTTGTCAGCACCGTTGGCAGAACAATGCGAGAAGAATGCGCGAATCTGTCCAGAAGGATGCGCGGTTTATCGCAACTTTTGATAGGCGACTTTCATCGGACTGCCCAAAGCCGTTAGAGGCACAGCGCCCGATTTCCCTTATTTCGTAGGCAGTTGCGGGTTTGGTCTGCCGGATAGCTCGTGTCCAGAAGGTAACACCCCCCTACATTTGCTGCACTCAGATGAAGTGGTGCAAATATCGCCTCACGGCAGACACTCCGCCTCAAACTGCCGCCCACTCACTCCGGCACCAGCCGCAGCCTTGTCCCCCAAGGATCGATCGCTTCCACGACCCTGTTTTCCATTTCCACCAGCACGTAACCGGCCGCCCGCAGCCTCGTCTTTTGCGCTTCAAGGTCGGCGGGGTTTCGGACGGTAAGCGAAAACCAGTCGAGACCGGTTTCTGTGGCGTTGCGCTGCTTGGCCCCCCGGCTGTTCCACGTATTGACCGCCAGATGGTGATGATATCCGCCGGAAGACAGGAAAGACGCATCCGTGCGGGCGTCCTGCGTCGGCTGCAAGCCGATAGCCTCCTCATAAAACGCACGGGCGGCGGCAATCTCGCCGACCCTCAGGTGAACATGCCCGATGCGCATCATCGGCGGGGCCGTTGTGTAGTCGCTTCTTTTGGTATCGGTCAGCGCCACGAGATCATCGACGTCGAGCTGTTCGGTGCCCATTTTCACCACGCTGCCGTTCCAGACCCATGTGTCCCTTGGCCGGTCGCTGTAAACCTCGATGCCGTTGCCTTCGGGATCGTTGAGATAGATCGCTTCGCTGACATTGTGGTCGGCAAAGCCCGACAGCGGCACCTGCCTGAGCGCCGCATGCACCAGCCATCGCGCCAGATCCTTGCGTGTGGGCATCAGGTAGGCGATGTGGAACAGGCCGGCGGAGGTGGGGCTTTCGTAATCCGCCGCCGGCTTGTGGTCGAGATCGAGCAGCGGCACGGTGCCGACGCCGAGCGTCACGCCGCGCGATGTGCGCTCCACCTCGTTCAGCCCCAGTACGGAACGGTAATAGTCGATCATCGGATCGAGATCGCGCACCCGAAGCGCCGCCTGACCGATATGCATCGGCGTCGTCAGCGCAAAGGGGAGGGCGGCGTCGGCATTTGCGGCGGCTGTGGCGCCCTCGGCTTTCAGCGCACCGGCAAGAGCGGTGGCGGCGCAAGAAATTCCGGCAAATTTCAACGTGTGGCGGCGAGTAAATTGCATGAATAATCTCTTTTTAGGCGATGTGACTGGCTTAGGGAACACTCCGTTTCTCCGCACTACACGAATGCGTCAGCAACGCTGTTATTTTGCTTTTGCGGCAATTCTGGCGCGCAATTCGCCGCAATTATGCTGCACTGCGATGTAAACTGCACGTTGCGGCGTTTCCAACATGCTGCCAATGCTGTAGATGATAGAAAAATGACAACGCTTCTGGGTGGAGAGCGTGCAATGAAAAAGTGGGTTTATACCTTCGGCAACGGTGCTGCCGAAGGCCGGGCAGGTGACGTTGCTATATTGGGCGGCAAGGGTGCAAACCTTGCCGAAATGGCGAGTCTCGGCCTTCCCGTGCCCCCCGGCCTCACCATCATTGCCGATGCCTGCGCCCTTTATCACAAAAACGGTCATGATCTTCCCGAGGAACTGAAGCTTCAGGTCATGGCGGGCCTCTGCGGCATGGAAACCGTGACCGGCAAGACATTCGGCGGCAGCCAGACGCCGCTGCTGCTGTCGGTCCGATCAGGCGCGCGCGCCTCCATGCCGGGCATGATGGACACGGTTCTCAATCTCGGCCTCAACGACCGCACGGTCGAGGCGCTGGGTCACGATGCGGGAGATGCCCGTTTCGCCTGGGATAGCTACCGCCGCTTCATTCAGATGTATGCCGATGTCGTCATGGGCCTCGACCACGAGCTGTTCGAGGAAATTCTCGAAGACGAAAAAGGCCGCCTCGGCCATGAATACGATACCGATATGTCGGCGGTCGAATGGCAGCACGTCGTCTCGCTTTACAAAAAGCTGATCGAGGACGAGCTGGGCGAAGCCTTCCCGCAGGATTGTCACGTCCAGCTCTGGGGTGCGATCGGCGCGGTTTTCGCCAGCTGGACGAACCATCGCGCCGTGACCTACCGGCACCTGCACAATATTCCGGGAGACTGGGGTACGGCGGTCAACGTCCAGGCCATGGTCTTCGGCAATCTCGGTTCGTCATCGGCAACCGGCGTCGCCTTCACCCGCAATCCCTCCACCGGCGAGCCGGAGCTTTACGGCGAATTCCTTGTCAATGCTCAAGGGGAAGACGTGGTGGCGGGCATCCGCACGCCGCAATCCATCACCGAGGCGGCGCGTCTGATCTCCGGTTCCGACAAGCCCTCCATGGAAAAGCTGATGCCGGAGGCTTTTGCCGAGTTCCTGGCGATCTGCAAGCGGCTGGAAAACCACTATCGCGAGATGCAGGATCTGGAATTCACCATAGAGCGCGGCAAGCTCTGGATGCTGCAGACCCGTTCCGGCAAACGCACCACGCGCGCCGCCATGAAGATCGCCGTGGATATGGTCGAGGCCGGACTGATTTCGCAGGAGGAGGCCGTCTGCCGCATTGAGCCGTCGTCGCTCGATCAGCTGCTGCACCCGACCATCGACCCCGGTGTTTCCCGGCCCATCATCGGCTCCGGCCTGCCGGCCTCTCCGGGGGCGGCAACCGGCGAGATTGTCTTTACCTCGGAAGAGGCGGTCGCTGCCGAAGCGGAAGGTCGCCGCGTCATTCTGGTCCGCATCGAAACCAGCCCGGAAGATATTCACGGCATGCATGCCGCCGAAGGCATTCTGACCACGCGCGGCGGCATGACCAGCCACGCCGCCGTTGTGGCGCGCGGCATGGGCATCCCTTGCGTCACCGGCGCGGGTTCCATGCGCGTCGATATGCGCAACAAGGTGCTGATCGGCGTCGGCTGCATGCTCAAGCGCGGCGATGTCATCACCATCGACGGTTCTTCCGGCCGGGTGCTGAAGGGTGAGGTGCCGATGACGCAGCCGGAACTGTCAGGCGATTTCGGCAAGCTGATGCAATGGGCCGATGGTCTGCGCCGCATGACGGTGCGCACCAATGCCGATACGCCTGCCGATGCGCGCGCCGCCCGCGCCTTCGGTGCCGAGGGTATCGGCCTGTGCCGAACCGAGCATATGTTCTTCGAGGGCGACCGCATTCATGTGATGCGCGAGATGATTCTCGCCGAAAGCGAAAAGGGCCGGCGGGCCGCGCTCGACCAGCTTTTGCCGATGCAGCGCTCGGATTTCACCGAACTGTTCCAGATCATGCACGGCCTGCCGGTGACGATCCGCCTGCTCGATCCGCCGCTGCACGAATTCCTGCCGAAGACCGATGGCGAAATCGTCGAGGTGGCCGCCGCCATGGGCATGCCGCAGACGGTGTTCCGCCAGCGGCTGGATGCGCTGCACGAATTCAACCCCATGCTTGGCCATCGCGGTTGCCGGCTGGCCATTTCCTATCCTGAAATCGCCGAAATGCAGGCCCGCGCCATTTTTGAGGCCGCCGTTGCGGCAGCGCGCATGACAGGTGCGCCGGTCGTGCCTGAGATCATGGTGCCGCTGGTCGGCCTCCGCTCAGAGCTGGATTACGTCAAGGCCGTCATCGACACGGTGGCCGCCGAGGTGGCGGAAGAGACCGGCATGACGCTCGAATATCTGACCGGCACCATGATCGAGCTGCCGCGTGCGGCGCTGCGCGCCCATGTCATTGCGGAAGCGGCGGAGTTCTTCTCCTTCGGCACCAACGACCTGACGCAGACGACCTTCGGCATTTCCCGCGATGACGCGGCGCGTTTCATCAATACCTATCAGCGCAAGGGCATCATCGAACGCGACCCGTTCATTTCACTGGATTTCGATGGCGTGGGAGAACTGATCCGCATTGCCGCCGAGCGCGGTCGCCAGACGCGGCCGGAACTGAAGCTCGGCATCTGCGGCGAACATGGCGGCGATCCGGCCTCGATCCATTTCTGCGAGGATGCGGATCTCGACTACGTGTCGTGTTCGCCCTTCCGTGTGCCCATCGCCCGGCTTGCCGCCGCTCAGGCGACGCTTGCTGCAAAGGCCAGACAGGGTGAGACCGCCAGCAATGTTGCCTTCATTCCGGTCAGGGGTTTGGTTGGACGATGATCCGCCGCTCCACCACCACCGGCCGGTAGAACATGTCGCGGTTCATCTGCGCCTGCCAGGCGCGGTTGTCGGCGCGGCGGTCGAGATCGAGGTCCAGCAGGCATCCGGCCATCTGGTCCGTGCCGGTGCGGAAACCATACCCCCGGCACGTCGCCTCGTCCCGCGCCCGGCGCTCTTCCGGCGTCAGCGTCTGGCAGGCGGTAAGCGCCATGAGGGCGGCAAGCGAACCTAAGACGATGGAAACGCGCATTTTGTTTCTCCCTGGAACATGACAGTCGTACGGCACTTTTATCGCCGCGATTGATACGCCTGTTTCATGATCGGGAAAAGCCGCGTCTGGGCGGAAAGTTGCATCGGGGCGAGCTGTCAGACTTGTTTGGGGCGCTCCATTTCGGCGCGCATCCAGCTTGAGTCTCCCCAGGTCGAGAGCCAGATCATCAGGTCGGTGAGAAAGCCGATAATCGGCAACAGCAACCTGTGACCCATGCCGCGCGTCGTCTGGTTTTCCTCAGCCTCTCGCAGATGAGCCAGTTCCTGTTCCTGGATAGAGGCAATCAGCTGATGAAGCTCAGTATCTCTCGTTTGCAAGAAGGCCAATTGGTCTTCCAGATGGCGGTGAACAGTACTTTCCACGGCCTCGGTGCAAATCCAGACCATGTTGCGTCCGCCCAATGCGGTCAAAAAGCCGAGCAGATAACCTCCAAGGCTCCAGAACGCCATTACGCGACAGGGCCTCGCTTTTCTGGATGGCATGGCTTCACGGAACTGGCGGCAATGATCGATTTCGTCTTCCCGCATTTCATGAAGAGCGGGCACGATGTCCGGAAACAATCGACGGGCCATCCAGATCTGTGCTCCGTAGATGCGAATAGCGCCAAACTCGCCTGCATGATTGACTTTAAGAATGCGGCGAACGGTAAGAGCCGGATCGTGTTTGCCACTATCGGACATATGAAACGTTTACCTGAGTGTTTTCCCGTTCGGGCCTGCCGGTTGGATTGGCTTCCAGTGTCTCTGACAAAACTAAATGAATTGCACAACGGTCTTCCAATAATGACGCCAGACGCGATTGCAGCCGCTCAGCTCTTTATTGCTGGCGGCTGCTCTCATGGTGACATCGCTAAGATGATTGAAATCGTCGCTGGCATTGATCGTGGCAGCAAGAAAGTGGTGCACAGGTAGCAGCCGCCACTTGCTTCACTCAGGCCGCCACCGCCTCCCGGTCATCGAGCGCGTCGATGTCCTTGGCGTTATTATAAACGGCCTCATCCAGAATGCCTTCGCGCTTGGCGACGATGGTGGGCACCAGCGCCTGACCGGCGACGTTGACCGCGGTGCGGCCCATGTCGAGGATAGGGTCGATGGCGAGCAGCAGGCCCACACCTTCGAGCGGCAGGCCGAGCGTGGAGAGCGTCAGCGTCAGCATCACCACGGCACCCGTGAGACCCGCCGTTGCGGCCGAGCCGAGCACCGAGACGAAGACGATCAGCACATATTCCTGGATGCCGAGCGGCACCTGGAAGAACTGCGCGATGAAGATCGCCGAGATCGCCGGATAGATGGCGGCGCAGCCGTCCATCTTGGTGGTGGCGCCGAGTGGCACGGCGAAGGCGGCATATTCGCGCGGCACGCCAAGGCTCTTTTCCGTCACGGTCTCGGTGACGGGAAGGGTGCCGATGGAGGAGCGCGAGACGAAGGCGAGCTGGATGGCCGGCCATGCGCCCGCAAAGAAGCGTGACGGCTTCAGGCCATGAGCGAGAAGCAGGGCCGGATAGACAACGAAGAGAACCAGCGCCAGACCGATATAAACGGCCGCCGCATACCAGCCGAGCTGCGAAAGCGTCGTCCAGCCATATTGATCGACCGCGCGGCCGAGCAGGCCGATGGTGCCGATGGGGGTAAGGCGGATGACCCACCACAGGATCTTGCGCACGATGGAAAGCAGCGACTGGTTGAAGGCGAGGAACGGCTCTGCCGCCTTGCCCGCTTTAAGTGCCGCGACACCGAAGGCAATCGACACCACGAGCAGCTGCAACACGTTGAAGTTCAGCGAGGTGCTGGCGGAACCGTTGGTGACTTTGGTCGAGGCTTCGAGGCCGAAGACGTTGGCCGGGACGAGACCCTTGAGGAAGTCCAGCCACGAACCCGTGGAGGAGGGTGCCGCCGCTGCCGTATTGGCAATCGCCGTGTTGACGCCCGGCTGAATGACGAGGCCGAGCACGATGCCGATGACCACGGCGATGAGCGCGGTGATGGCGAACCACAGAAGCGTCTGCCAGACGAGCTTGGCCGCATTGGAGAGGTTCTTGAGATTGGCGATGGAGGCGACGATAGCGGTAAAAATCAGCGGCGGCACCAGCGCGCGCAACAGCTGCACGAAGATGCTGCCGATGGTCTGCAACGTCACCGAGAGCCAGTTCTGGCCGCCTGTGGCGTCCGCGCCGATATTGCGCGCAATGAGCCCGAGCAGCAGGCCGATGACCATGGCGAACAGAACCTGAAAGCCAAAATTGCGATAAAAGGGTTTGGGCCCGGATGAGCGGGCGGGCGTCGTTGCCTGTGACATGACTTGTCTCTTTTTTATGCAAGAAAACGAGGATGATGCACTTTTTACACGCATTCTCGAAGGAAGGATCGAGAATATGCGAAATCCATTGTGAATTAAGGGATGAGCTTGCGTATTTGTTGCACTATCGGTGCATTATTCTCTTAAGCGGAGGGAATTCGGAAAAATATTCCGCCCAATCGTCGCCTTGACCCCTCACGCGCTCGAAACGATGCCGGAGGCTCGGAGCTTATAGTTTGGCGGTGCCGTAACATCATACTCCGTCACCCCGGACTAGATCCGGGGTCCATTGCGATCAAGTCCTTGATCGCGAGAGGCTTCTTTCACGGCGCAGACGCGCCGTGGCTGGATGCCGGATCATCCTCAGGCCTGACCCGAGGACGGGCATGACGGAGGAAAGGTTTGCGCACTTTAGCATCGCATCAGACCCGTCCTTTGTTTTCCTCACCGCAAATCCGGTCTATGACATCATATGCAGGTGATTCCCTTGCCAGATTTCGGGTGCAACGCTTTTACGCCAATGCGATCTTACGGATATCCGCTTCCATGACTGTGCGTTTCGTCCGGCCTTTTTCGGTTGCAGCCTATCTTTCCCGCTATCTTGGTCTGGCGGCGCTGGTGCTTTTCCTCATCGCCGCCGGTATCCACCGCTTCGGGCCGCTGACGACGCCCGATCTCGTCGGGCTGCTCATCATTGCCGCCTGTATTGGGCTGGTGGCCGTGCTTCTGGCGGTGATCGGTCTCGAACGGCTGTGGACGAAAGGCGCGCGCGGCGGCCTTTCGGCGCTTGCAGCCCTGCTTTTGTCGGCGCTGCCGCTCGGCGTTGTCGGCTATGGCGCATATCTCTATTGGCAGCAGCCGAAGATTTACGACATCTCCACCGACCTGTCCGATGTGCCGCAATGGCTGGCACCGCCGGTTGCCAACCAGCAATGGCTGACAAGACCGGCAATTGTTGCCAAAGAGGACCGCGATGCGCAGGCCGTGGCCTATGCGAGCCTTGCCGGACGCCGTTACGAAGGCGCGATCGACCGCATCTACACCGCCGCCAAAAAAATGGCCGCCGCCCAGAATATCCGCATCACCCACACCAAAGGCGTCATCGGCGCGGTGGAGCCGCCCTCGCTCGGCGTTCCCGAACAGGACAAGACGTCGCCCGCCGAGGAAGCGCCGGTCGAAGACCTGCCCTCCATCGTGCCGGTTCCCATGGCCCGGCCGCTTGAGGCGCCGCAGCCCACCTTCTTTAACGGCAGCGGTGTGGTGCTGATGCAGGGCGAGACGCGCACGCGCATCTGGGGATTGCGGTTCGACATCCTCATCCGCCTGAAGGAAGAAGCGGAAACCACCATCGTCGACATGCGCGTCGCCTCACGCTACGGTCCGCACGATCTCGGCATGGGTGCGGCGATCGCCGAAGCCTATCTCGATGCGCTGGATGCGGAAATGCAGGGGCTGAACGACAATTAGGCTATTTGTGACGTTGTGACGCTGCCGCTTGTTTCTTCTCCCCGCCGGGGAGAAGAAACAAGCGGCACTCGCTCGCCCCTCAACGGGTAGGGCCACAACAAACTGTGAAATATTATCCGTCAGGAATACCGGCTCACGCCGGAAAATACTCCCCCAGCAGCGAAGGCGCACCGTCCGTCCGCACCTCGCCCTTCTCGATCAGGTCCTCGATATGGGCAAGCACGGAAAGGGCCGCCGCCCCGTGCAGGCGTTTGTCGGTGCTGGCGTAGATCACCTTCACCATGTCGGCAATCCACCGGTCGCCTTCCCGGATGCGTTTCAGAACCGCTCTTTCCCGCATGCGGCGGTGGGCGCGCAGCCCGCGCATGAAGGCGGCGGGATCGTTGACCGGTCCGCCATGGCCGGGCAGGAACAGCCGGTCGTCTCGCACAAGCAGCCGCTCCAGCGAGGCCATGTAATCGCTCATCGAACCATCCGGAGGCGCAACGATGGTGGTGGCCCAGGCCATGACGTGATCGGCGGAAAAGACGATGCCGCTGCCATCAAGCGCGAAGGCGGCGTGGTTGGCGGTATGCCCCGGCGTATGCAGCGCCGTGAGCCGCCAGCCGTCGCCGGAGAGGCTCTGCCCGTCGCCAAGCGCCACATCCGGCACGAAAGCCGTGTCGGAGCTTTCCGCAAAGGGATTGGTCTCGCCCACATGCAGCGGCCGGGCGGCGCGGTGCGGACCTTCCGCGACCGTCAGCGCGCCGGTCGTTTCCTTCAGCCGCCGGGCGAGCGGCGAGTGATCGCGATGGGTATGGCTGACGAAGATATGGCTGACCTCGCGACCCTTCAACGCCGCGATCAGCGCCTGAAAATGCACCTCATCCTCCGGGCCGGGATCGATGACGGCGACGGAACGGTCTCCGACGATATAGCTGTTGGTGCCATGGAAGGTAAAAGCGGAGGGATTGTTGACGGTAATGCGCTGAATAAGCGGGGCGACAGGGACCGCCTCGCCATAGGCCGGCCTGAAATCGAGATCGAATGCCGGGTCCGCCATCGAGACCTCCTGAGATAATGCCATGCTATCCACAACACAGCCTCAGCCGCGCAATCGCCAAGCCCTAACATGCCATGTCAGGCGCGGCATCCAAAAAGCTTGGATTTTGTGAAAAAATAAGCCCTCAGGTCATTGCCGCGTCGGGCAGGCTTTGCTAATCAGGCCCGGTTCAGGCAGCGGCGTTTCGCCCAAGCTGCCCTGTTGGGGCGTCGCCAAGCGGTAAGGCACCGGTTTTTGGTACCGGCATTCCCAGGTTCGAATCCTGGCGCCCCAGCCATTTTATGACAAAAATCAAAAAGTGTGTTTGGTTCGGGGATAGGGCCCGTCAAACCAATGTTCGCAAGTCTCGGCGGCCATCGATCACGCGAACGATGTCCACGGATTGTATTTCACCGTCATCGGTATCGGGTACTGTCTCGTAGAGAATGACGTAAGGTGTTTCCACGAGCATGCGGGCGGATGAAAAGATCTCCGGATGGCGTTCTCCAAGACGCGGATGTTCGGCCAGACGCTCCACCTTGTAGCGGAACCGCGCGAAATATCGTTCTGCGGCCAGGGGCTGTGACTTGCCGATATCGATGTAGATGTTCTTCACGTCGGTGCGTGCACGGGGTGTCCAGACGAGCTTAGCGGGCACGGGTCTTCAACGAAGCCAGTTCCGCCCGCGCCTCATTAAGCGCCTGGTCAAAATCTACCTCAGTTGAGCTGCCACTTTCTTTGCCCTCGGCCCACAATGCGCGCAGCTTGGCAATATCGCCGCGTCGCTGGACCCATTTTGCCGACCAGTCGCGCAGCGCCTCGCGGATAACCTCGCTTCCGCTCGCGTAAGCACCACTTTCCACGGCGTCGCGCAAGATTTCGGCGTGCTGGGGTGTCATCGAAACACTGATTTTTTCCACGTTGGCCATGCTCGTCTCCATGGAGGCTCTGGTAGCAATTATTACCACCAAGTTGATTTGAGCACCAGACGTTTCGGTCTCAGTGCGTTTAACAACAATTCACTTGAACAGGCCTGTGGCGAGAGCCTGAAAACGTCTCCTCCGTCATCCTTGGGCTTGTCCCAAGGATCTAAACACGTCGACAAAATCAATCTGTTGCAGATCCTCGGGACAGGCCCGAGGATGACGTCGGAGTGTTTGGCAAGGTTTGTTTTCAACAAAAAGCGCCGCGACTAAAAAAAGACGCGGCGCTTTCATTTCGTAGGGTTGGACGGTCCGCCTTACAGCGCGATATCCGGAACCTTCTTCACCGGCGCACCCGCGGGTGCCGGTGCGGCCCCCTTCAGCGCATCAAGATCGATCTGCGGCGGGGTCGGCAGTTGCAGGTGTTCGGACGTATAGGCCCATTCCTGCTGTACCTTTTCCGGGTCGTCATTGAGCTTGGTGCCGTAGCTCGGCACGATCTGGCGAATCTTGGCCTGCCATTCCGGTGTTGCCACCTTGTCCTTGAAGACCTTTTCCAGAACGCTCAGCATGATCGGTGCTGCGGTGGACGCGCCCGGTGAAGCGCCGAGCAGACCGGCGATGCTGCCATCCTGCGCGGCGACGATTTCCGTGCCGAGCCTGAGGACGCCGCCCTTTTCCTCGTCGCGCTTGATGATCTGCACGCGCTGGCCCGCCTGCCACAGGCGCCATTCGCCCTGCTTGGCGTTGGGGAAATATTCCTTCAGCGCGGCGAAACGGTCATCATCCGACATCATCAGCTGGCCGGCGAGATATTCCACCAGCGGATATTCGTCGATGCCGACACGCACCATCGGCCAGGCATTGCTTGTCGTGACGGAGGAGACGAGATCGAAATAGGAGCCTTCCTTCAGGAACTTGGTGGAGAAGGTGGCGAAAGGTCCGAACAGGATGACGCGCTTGCCGCCAAGCACGCGGGTGTCGAGATGCGGAACCGACATGGGCGGCGAGCCGACCGAGGCCTTGCCGTAGGCCTTGGCCAGATGCTGCATCGTCACATCAGGGTTTTCGTTGATCAGGAACGAACCGCCAACCGGGAAGCCGGCGTAGTTGTCGCCTTCCGGGATGCCGGACATCTGCAACAGGTGCAGCGCGCCGCCGCCGGCGCCGATGAACACGAATTTCGCATCCACGGTGTGTTCGGTTTCGGTCTTGAGGTTGCTATAGGTCACGCGCCAGCTGCCATCGGCATTGCGCTGAATATCGGAAACCTCGCTGTTGACCTGCAGGTCGAAGTTCTGGTCGCTCTGCAGATGCGACACGAATTGGCGGGTGATTTCGCCGAATTCCATGTCGGTGCCGAGCGGAGACCAGGTCGCGCCGATCTTCTGGGAAGGGTCGCGGCCTTCCATCATCAGCGGCACCCATTTCTTGATCTGTTCGGGGTCGCTGGAATATTCCATGCCGGCGAAAAGCGGGCTGGCTTTGAGCGCCTGATAACGCTTTTCCAGAAAAGTGACGTTTTCATCGCCCCAGACGAAGCTCATATGCGGCGTGTGGTTGATGAAGGAGCGCGGGTTCTTCAAAACGCCGTTGCGCACCTGCCATGCCCAGAATTGCCGGGAAATCTGGAAGGATTCGTTGATGTTGACGGCTTGGGCGATCTTGACGTTGCCGTTGTCGTCTTCCGGCGTGTAGTTCAGCTCGGCAAGCGCGGAATGGCCGGTGCCGGCATTGTTCCAGCCGTTGGAGCTTTCAAGCGCCACGCCGTCCAGCCGCTCGAGCATCTGCATCGACCAGGTCGGCTCAAGTTCGCGCAGCCACACACCGAGCGTCGCGCTCATGATACCGCCGCCGATCAACAGCACGTCGACCTTTTTGGTCGCGGTGTCGGCGTGAAGCGGGGAGGTGGGCAGCGCTGCCGCCGCAAGCCCTGCAAGTGCTGTGCCGAGAACCTGTCGACGGTTCATGGGAAGCGCATGGGAGGAAAATGCGTCTGAAGGAAGATCAGTGAGCTGGGATTTGTCTTGATCGATGGGGGTCACGGCCATACCTGACTCTTGTTTTGTGTTAAAAACACTCCTCCCGGCCGCCCCGTTACAGCAAAGCACAAACCGGCACAACCCTGATACAATCACCCCAGTTCAAGCGCTTTTGCAAGGATTTTGCCGAGACATGAGGCCGCAACGGCGATTATGGCGGCTTTGCCGATTGTCATTTTTATGGTCGTGAAGATTAGAAGCCGCTTTCAAACGGTTGAAAGGCTTCTCCGCACCCAATATCGCGGCAAGGCTCGCAATCTGCCGTTTGCGAGGCGGGATGGGCCGGGTGCCGCTGTTCCTGAATAAAAAATTTCAGAAAATGACAATGATCCCGGAAAAGTGAAAAGGCCCGCCGGTTGGGGCGGGCCTTGTTGTTCCGTTTTCCGGCCGGACACTCAGTTTGCGGCGAGGAATTCCGCGCAATAGCTCGGACCGTTGACGCCGGGGCGGTCGGAGACCGTGCGCACGGCGGTGATCCTGTAATCGCTGGCAACGACAAGCTGAACCGTGCAGGAGAGCGAGGCGGTGCGGGCTGGCGAGATCTGGCGACCCTTCTTGCCGTCCTTGCCTTCCTCGAACCTGGCCGGAACCGTGGCCTTCTTGTAGCCGCCGCGCCAATTATAGACGGTCGAGCTGCCGGTTTCCGTGTCGCTCAGCGGCGGGCCGAATTTTGCGAAGAAAATACCCGCGGACTGACCGACCCACCGCGTTTCAACGGGGCTCTTCTGGGTGAAGGAAGGGGCGGAGCCCGTCGATGTCGTGCAGGCGGAGAGCGCAATGGCGAGCCCTGCGAGCGTTACGCTGCGAAATTGCATGGTGAAATGTCCTTTGTGCCGAGTCCGGCTTCTCGCCGGTCATTCCGTTCCCCTAGCAGATTTGACGGCGACGGGCAGGGGAGGTGTGCTGCTTCACGAAAATTTCCTGCCACAATTGCTTTTTTGTAACGTTTTCCGGCATCCCGCCCTATGCCGCAAGCGCCTGACGCCCGCCTTATGCCGCGCCGCGAAAACTTGTCATAAAAAATGCAATATGCCGCTTGTCGAACGCCGGAGGCTGGTCTATAGAAGCGCCGCTGGTCACGGAGTGTAGCGCAGTCTGGTAGCGCACGTCGTTCGGGACGACGGGGTCGGAGGTTCGAATCCTCTCACTCCGACCAGCTTAAGCCCGATCTTTCCTGCGGCTTGCGACTGATCCCGATACTTCCTGAAAATCCCTGAATGAAATCTCGTACCGAAACCGGACCGTTTGAACCCCGGACCGGTCAGGATACATTTGCCGCCTGCGCCTGAAAATTGGGGCTTTGGCGACCGCACGGACAGTCAATTGCTCATTCTCGCCAGCGCGAGAATGAGAAAACGCAAACAACAGCCGTCGGCCAGAAGTAATAGCCTTAATGTAAGTCCAGTCGATCATCGTTAGCGGTAGCGGTGGTCACTACGCCAGTCCCGACGATCACGCCAATCCCTTCGGTCGCGCCAGTCGCGACGGTCATAGTCACGGTACTGGCGATCGCGGTCATAGGTGCGGTAATACACGCCTGTCGTATAGTATCCGCCGCTTCGGTATCCTCGATCGTCGACACAGCCGCTTAGGATGCCGACCGAAACCAGACAGATCGCTGCAGTCAAAATTTTCATAATCTTCATCTCCCAATGACGGACACTAACGTACGCTGAACTACGCAGTTCCATCGGTGAGAGAGTGACGCGTCGGCCATTAACAGGGCCTGAACGCAGTTCCACGGGTTTTCCTGTCAACAGTCGTGGCTGGACGGTGCCGTTATCGAACAACAATGGAGCCATTGTCAGCGCAGCCGCAGGGAACGCAACCGCGCCTCAGCCGTTCTCCATTCACAACAACAATGGAGGATAACATGCTGAAGGGTATTGCGCTGTGGGCGATGGGCGTCCCGATTTTCGTGATCGTTCTGCTTTATATGTTCGTGTTTTAAGCGGCGCCGAATACAGGCCCGTAACGAAAAAAGGCGACCGCCTGCGGTCGCCTTTTTCTGTTTATATCGGAACATCCTCAGTCGAGATCGCCGATCAGCCGCGAGGCGGTTGCGCCATCGGTGCGGCGGATGTCGATTTCGTCGCGGTGCTTGGCCAGAAGTTCGCTCGCCAGCAATTTTTCCGCGAGATCGGCGGGCAGGGAGAGAATGACCCGGTCGCCCTTTTCTTCCGTCGCGCCAACGCTGCGCTTGCCGGCAATCATGCCGCCGGCCACCGTGTTGTTGGTATCAGGATCGATGAGGATGAAGGAGCCGGTTGCCCGGTTCTGCTCATAGGCATCGAAGATCGCCGTCTCGTCGAAGGAGAGACGCACCTTGCCGATCGCATTCATCGGCAACGACGTCTCGTGCGCCTGCCACTCGCCTTCTTTCAGGTTGAGCTGGCTGACCGGCTGCACGCTGACACGCTGGCGGCGGCTGCCGCTTTTCAGCCAGTAGCGTTTTCCGGCTTCGATGCCGCCCGGCTGCAACGCCACGATCTGTGCGTCGAAGGCGAGCCCCGTCTGCGGCTGCGCCTCGATGGACACGATCATGTCGCCGCGCGATACGTCCACCTGACGGTCGAGGACGAGCGTGACGGCGTCACCCGCAACAGCGGCGTTGCGCAGCAGATCGAAAGTGACGATCTGCTTGACGTTGGCGACCATGCCTGACGGCAGCACGACGACGCTGTCGCCCGGCTTGACCGAACCGCCGGAAACCGTGCCCTGATACCCGCGGAAACTCTCGCCGGGGCGCGACACGCGCTGTACGGGGAAGCGGAAGCCACCCGATTGCGCCGAGCGCACCGTGGCAAGCTCCAGCGTTTCGACCAGCGTCGGGCCTTCATACCAGGGCATCGAAGCCTTGCCTGACAGCACGACATTTTCGCCCTTCAGCGCCGACATCGGAATGGCGGTGATCTGCTTGATGCCAAGGTCGGAGGCGAAATCGCGGAACTCGTGGGCGATCAGCTCGAAACCGGCCTTGTCGTAATTCGTCAGGTCGATCTTGTTGATGGCCAGCACAAATTGCCGGATGCCCATCAGTGCGGCGATGGTGGCGTGACGGCGTGTCTGTTCCAGAATGCCGGTGCGCGCATCGACGAGCAGCACGGCAAGATCGGCCGTGGAAGCGCCGGTCGCCATGTTGCGGGTATATTGCTCGTGGCCGGGCGTGTCGGCCACGATGAAGGCGCGCCTGTCGGTGGAGAAATACCGATAGGCGACATCGATGGTGATGCCCTGTTCGCGCTCGGCCTGCAAACCGTCGAGCAGCAGTGCGAAATCGGGCAGGCCGAGATCGTTCTGCTTGCCGCTGTCGCGGTGCAGGGTGGCGGCCTGATCTTCCTTGACGGCCTTGGTGTCCCACAGGAGACGGCCGATCAGCGTCGATTTGCCGTCATCCACGCTGCCGCAGGTGATGAGACGAAGCGGGCGCGTATCGCGCGTCGCCTTCGAATGTTCGGCAAAGGGCAGAATGGTGGCCGTGGAGGCGTTGTTGGTCGCAGCGGCGGTCATCAGAAATAGCCCTCGCGCTTCTTCTTCTCCATCGAGCCGGACTGGTCGCGGTCGATGGCGCGGCCCTGCCGTTCGGAAACGGTGGCGATTTCCAGCTCGGCAATGACCTCCTGAAGCGTCGCCGCCTCGGAACGGATCGCACCGGTCAGCGGGAAGCAGCCGAGCGTGCGGAAGCGGATCGAGCCGTGCTGGACCTCTTCGCCGGGCAGCAATTCCAGCCGCTCGTCTTCGGCAAGGATCATCATGCCGTCACGCTCGATATAGGGGCGCTCCTCGGCGTAATAGAGCGGCACCAGCGGAATGTTTTCCGCCTCGATGTAACGCCAGATGTCGACTTCGGTCCAGTTGGAGAGCGGGAAGGCGCGCACGCTTTCGCCCTTGCGGACCATGCCGTTATAGATGTTCCACAGTTCCGGGCGCTGGTTGCGCGGGTCCCATTTGTGGTCGGGCGTGCGGAAAGAGTAGATGCGTTCCTTGGCGCGGCTCGCCTCTTCGTCGCGGCGTGCACCACCGAAGGCCGCATCGAACTGGCCGGCATCGAGCGCCTGACGCAGCGCTTCCGTCTTCATGATGTCGGTGTAGAGCGCCGATCCATGGGAGAAGGGCGTCACGTTTTCCGTCTCGCCGCGCGGGTTGGTGTAGGAAATGAGATCGAGATCATATTCCTTGACGATCTTGTCGCGGAATTCGATCATTTCCTTGAACTTCCAGCCGGTATTGACGTGCAGCAGCGGGAAGGGCACGCGGCCGGGGAAGAATGCCTTGCGCGCTAGGTGCAACAGCACGGAACTATCCTTGCCGATGGAATAGAGCATCACGGGATTGTCGAATTCGGCGGCGACTTCGCGGAAGATGTGAATGGCTTCGTTTTCAAGCGCCTTCAGATGGGGATCGAGCGGCGGCTTGGATGCGACAGTATTCTTGCTGTCCGTCTCGTGGACTGCGTTGGACATTGTGAACTCCGGAAATGGTCTGAATGATTATCGTTGCGGAATGGCGGAGATGGCGGATGTCTGTTCCGCACCGGCGACGTGAAGGCCGCATTCGCGCTTCTCGTCGTTTTCCCACCACCATCGTCCGGCGCGCTCAGGCTCACCAGGCTTGATGGCGCGTGTACACGGCTCGCAGCCGATGGAGGGGTAACCACGCGCATGCAACGGATTGACGGGAATGTTTTCAGACGCGACATAGGCCTGGATCTGTTCGATGCCCCAGTCCGCCAAAGCATTGATCTTGATGAGATTGCGCTCAGTGTCGAACTCGGCGAAAGGCGTGGTCGCGCGGTTGCCCGACTGGCCGCGACGGAGCCCGGTGATCCAGAAGGCAGCGCCTTCCAGCGCCTTGCCGAGCGGGATCAGCTTCCTGACATGACAGCAGGCGTGGCGGGCCTCGATGCTTTCGTAAAAGCCGTTGAGACCGTATTTTTCGGCATAGGCGTCGATATCGTCCTGCTCGGGCCGGAAGCGGCGGATTTCGATGCCGAAGCGCTCTTCGGTTTCATCGATGAGATCGACGGTTTCCTTGAAGAGCCGGCCGGTTTCCAGCGTCACGACATCGATCGGCAGGCGATGGGTGCCGATGGCCGCCGTAATGACCTGATCCTCGATTCCGAGGCTGGTGGTGAAGACCACGCGACCGCCGAGACCGGCAATGAAGGAAAGTCGTCCCGCAAGATCGAGCCCGGCAAGCGCGGCGTCCAAGGATGCGGTATCGGCAGAGGCATTTGCTGAATTGATCGTCATTGTCACGTCCGGGATTTCCATGGCCGATTATTGTTGAAATCCGGCCTCTGGAACAGAAATGACAGTCCTTGTGCGCTGCACTTGAGAGCAAAAATGCCTCACGCGCGCTTTGTATGAGCAAAAGATGCCCGTTCACCTTCTTTGCAGCTTGGATTTGAATTGTGACAACTTCTGCGCTAAGTCGGAATTGCCGGGTTCCCGGGCTTGTGGTCTACTGGTTTTACGATGATTTCGCAGAAGGCAAAATACGCGCTGAGGGCGCTCCTGTCGCTGGCAAAGGCCGACGGTGGCTGTCCCGTGCAGATTTCCGACATTGCCCGCGAACAGGCCATTCCGAAAAAATTCCTGGAGCAGATCCTTCTTGAAATGAAGAAGGAGCGCATCGTCGAAAGCAGGCGCGGCAAGCAGGGCGGTTACCTTTTGGCGCGTCCGGCCTCGGATATCACCTTCGGCGAGGTGCTGCGCCTGATCGACGGGCCGCTCGCGCCCTTGCCCTGCCTGTCGCAGACCGCCTATCGCCGCTGCGAGGATTGCGATGGCGAGAAGCAGTGCGAGATACGCCATGTGCTTGCCCGCGTGGCCGATGCCACCCGCAACATCCTTTTCAATACCACCATTGCCGACGCCCTGGCAGGTGTCGAAGTGCCCGAGCTTTTGACCGCCTGACGAAAAAATCGTCTAAAAGGTCAGAATATTTTTCGTCTCAGGCGCAAAAAATCGTCAAAAATGTGAAACGATTTTGCATTCAGCAAAGTTTTACACGACGCTTGTTGCGTGTTTGGCTTATGCTGCGTTGTATTTGTTGCCCGGGGAAACGCTCTCGGGAAACACTTTTTCGATCGTATTCGGCCTCATTGACCAACTCTACCGGTCCAGTAGAGTTAAGCCATATTCATCAGGAGGGAATACCGATGTCTAAGCTTCTGTCCGGTTTGAGCGTTGTCGCTCTCGGTCTTTCTCTGGCTCTTGGGGGTGTTGGTTCGGCGGCTGCGCAAACCAAGCTGCTTAATGTGTCCTACGATCCCACCCGCGAACTCTACAAGGATTTCAACGAAGCCTTCGCCAAGAAGTGGAAGGCCGATAGCGGCGAAGATATCACGATCCAGCAGTCGCATGGCGGCTCCGGCAAGCAGGCGCGCTCGGTCATCGATGGTCTGGAGGCGGATGTCGTGACGCTGGCGCTGCAGAGCGACATCGATGCCATCGTTCAGAATTCCGGCAAGATCAACAAGGACTGGCGCACGCGCCTGCCGCATAATTCCTCGCCTTACACCTCCACCATCGTTTTCCTGGTGCGCAAGGGCAATCCGAAGGGCATCCATAACTGGGGCGATCTGGTGAAGGGCGACGTCCAGATCGTCACGCCGAACCCGAAGACATCAGGTGGCGCGCGCTGGAATTATCTCGCGGCCTGGGCCTGGGCGAATGAAGAGTTCAAGGGCGATCAGGACAAGATCAAGGCCTATGTCGGCGAAGTCTACAAGCGCGCTCCGGTTCTCGATACCGGCGCCCGCGGCTCCACGGTCACATTTGCACAGCGCCAGATCGGCGACGTGCTGCTGGCCTGGGAAAACGAGGCCTACCTTGCCGGTCAGGAATTCGGCGCCGATGCGTTTGACATCGTCGTGCCGCCGATCTCGATCCTCGCCGAACCGCCGGTGGCCGTGGTTGACGCGAACGTCGACGCCAAGGGCACCCGCAAGGTGGCCGAAGCTTATCTGCAATATCTCTATTCCGACGAAGGCCAGAATATCGCGGCGAAGCACTTCTATCGTCCGTCGAACCCTGCGGTCGTCTCCAAGGATCTGCTCAAGCAATTGCCCGACATCAAGCTCGTCACCATCGACGACCCGATCTTCGGCGGCTGGGCCAAGGCGCAGCCCGAACATTTCGGTGATGGCGGCATCTTCGACCAGATTTACAAGCCCGCCAAGTAAGCGGATGATGGGCTGAAACGAGATCGCCCGCCCCACGAAGGGAAACTCGAAAAGCAGATCAATCGACCGGACACCATGCCGGTCGATACTTTATAATAAGGGCCGGGGAACACCGGCTCCCAGAGAGCATTTCCAGGAAAAGTGGATCCCGGTTTTCTGTCCGGAAATGCGCCAAACAAAGATTATCCGGAGCCTTGATGAGCAATAATACATCCGGAAACAGGTGGAAGTGGCGGCAGTCGAGCGTAATACCCGGCTTTGGCCTGACGTTCGGTTACACGGTAATCTATCTGTTTCTCATCATTCTTATTCCGCTCGGCGGCCTTGTCTGGTCCACGGCGAAACTTGGTTTTGCAGATTTTATTGCGATCGCCACCGACAGCCGCACGCTGAATGCGCTGCGCGTCAGTTTCGGCACGGCCTTCATCGCGGCACTGGTGAATGCGTTTTTTGGCGTCATCGTCGCCTGGGTTCTGACGCGTTACCGTTTCCCCGGCCGCCGCTTCGTTGATGCCATCGTCGATTTGCCTTTTGCCCTGCCGACGGCGGTTGCCGGTATCGCGCTGACCACGCTTTACGCCAATCGCGGCTGGGTCGGCGCGCTGTTCGAACCCTTCGGCATCAAGATCGCCTTTACCCCGACCGGCATCGTCATAGCGCTGATCTTCATCGGCCTGCCATTTGTCGTCCGCACCGTGCAGCCGGTCATGGAGGAGATAGACCGGCAGGTGGAAGAGGTGGCGGCAACGCTCGGCGCCAACCGTTTCCAGACCATCACCCGCGTTCTGCTGCCAAGCCTGACGCCCGCCATCCTGACGGGTTTCGCGCTCGCCTTTGCGCGTGGCGTGGGTGAATACGGCTCGGTCATCTTCATCGCCGGCAATATTCCCTACGTCTCGGAAATCGCGCCGCTGCTCATTGTCATCCGGCTGGAGGAGTTCAACTATGCCGGCGCGACCGCCATCGCCACCATCATGCTGATCATCTCCTTCGCCATGCTGTTCCTCATCAATCTCATTCAGGCCTGGAGCCGCAAGAGGTACGGTTATGTCTGACGCTTCCCGCACCTCGTCCCGGCCGTTCCGCGATCCCGCCAGCGAAAGCCTGCCCGCCCGGCTGGTGCTGATTGCCATCGCCTTTCTTTTCCTTGCGGCGTTCCTCGTTCTGCCGCTGGTATCGGTGTTCTTCGAGGCCTTCCGCAAAGGGGCTGACGCCTTCTGGGAGGCGATCGTCGAGCCGGATGCGCTGTCCGCAATCCGCCTGACGTTGCTCGTCGCCGCCATTTCGGTGCCGCTCAACCTTGTTTTCGGCGTTGCGGCCGCCTGGGCGATCGCGAAATTCGAGTTCAAGGGCAAGGCGTTCCTGATAACGCTGATCGACCTGCCGTTTTCGATTTCGCCGGTCATATCAGGCCTGGTCTATGTCATCCTGTTTTCGTCGCACAGCGTGCTCGGGCCATGGCTGAAGAGTTACGGCATCGAAATCCTGTTCGCCGTTCCGGGCATCGTGCTCGCCACCATCTTCGTGACCTTTCCCTTCGTCGCGCGTGAGCTGATCCCGCTGATGCAGGAGCAGGGCAATGGCGACGAGGAAGCGGCGATCTCGCTGGGCGCAACCGGCTGGCAGACCTTCTGGTATGTCACGCTGCCGAATATCAAATGGGGCCTCCTCTACGGCGTGCTGCTCTGCAACGCTCGCGCCATGGGCGAGTTCGGCGCCGTCTCGGTAGTATCGGGTCATATTCGCGGTGAGACCAACACCATGCCGCTGCATGTCGAGATACTCTATAATGAGTACAATATCGGTGCGGCCTTTGCTGTGGCGACGTTGCTTGCCGGTCTGGCGCTGGTGACGCTCGTTCTCAAAACCATTCTCGAAATACGCTTTGGCGCGGGCAACGCAGCCGGCAAGCATTGAAAGGCATATTCATGGAAGTGAAAGTTTCCGGCATCACCAAGCAGTTCGACCGCTTTCCGGCGCTGAACGACGTGTCGCTCGACATTCGCTCCGGCGAGCTGATCGCGCTGCTCGGTCCCTCCGGTTCCGGCAAGACGACGCTGCTGCGCCTCATCGCAGGTCTGGAACAGCCGACCGCAGGCCGCATCTTCTTCGGCGATGAGGATGCCTCGCACCGCACGGTGCAGGAGCGCAATGTCGGTTTCGTTTTTCAGCATTACGCGCTGTTTCGCCATATGACGGTGGCGGAGAACATCGCCTTCGGCCTGAAGGTGCGACCCTCAGCCAAGCGCCCGCCAAAGGCCGAGATCCGCAGAAGAGTTTCCGAACTTCTCGACATGGTGCATCTGACCGGTCTCGAAAAACGTTACCCCACCCAGCTTTCCGGCGGCCAGCGCCAGCGTGTGGCGCTTGCCCGCGCGGTTGCCATCGAGCCGAAGGTCCTGCTTCTCGATGAACCCTTTGGCGCGCTCGACGCCAAGGTGCGCAAGGAGCTGCGCCGCTGGCTGCGTGAATTCCACGACCGCACCGGCCACACCACCGTCTTCGTCACCCACGATCAGGAGGAAGCGCTGGAACTGGCCGACCGCGTCGTCGTCATGAGCCAGGGCAAGATCGAGCAGGTCGGCACGGCGGATGATGTCTACGACACGCCCAACTCTCCCTTCGTCTTCTCCTTCATCGGCGAATCCTCCAGCCTGCCGGTGACGATCCGCGACGGCCAGGTGGTGTTTCAGGGTGAAAACATCGGTGTCGCCGAAGGCGGCGCAGGTGAGGGCGAGCTTTTCTTCCGCCCGGAAGATGTGGTGCTGACGGACGAGAAAAACGCGCTTTACGGCAAGGTCACCACCTGTCGCCGCCTCGCCGGCACCCGCATCGCCGAAATCGACATCGCCAATAACGGCCATGAACCCTATCACCTCGAAATCGAGGTGCCGCTGAACGCCGCCGTGGCTGTTGGAGCCGAGCTGCGCTTTCGCCCGACCCGCTGGAAGGTATTCGGCAAGAAGTAGGAGAGATACCGGCTGCGACTATCCTCAGTTCCCCGTCATATCGGCCTTGAGCCGGTATTCTTTCAGCTCAAGGCCTTGGCTGAAAGAACTCTCTCCGCCGCGCGAGGTCCGCGTCGGCTGGATGTACAAGACGCTTACAACACCCACACCTCATTCCTGTGCTTGTCACAGGAATCCAGCCGGCGCGCGTCTGCGCGGCGAAAGGGCTCTTTCAGTCCAAAGACTTGGTCTGGCTGGATCTCTGTGACAAGCACAGAGATGAGAGAACCGGATGAACGCACTGATAAACCCGGAAACGGAAAAGGGTCGCCAGAGGCGACCCTTCCATGAGCTTGGTCCTGTTTACAGACCCGGGACTGTTTCTCAACGTTCCGAAGGCAAGAGGTTTTTACGCCGAGGGCTGCCCCGTCGAAAACCTACCCTTTCCATTGCCTGCACCAGAGACCGAAATCTCATTAGACATTGGATCACCTCCTTCCGATACGTTGAACATAACTAGAAGGTAGTACGATTCGCCGTTAATGCAAGAGGTAGTCGTTCAAGACACTACCAAGCTGATTACGCCGCTTCTTCTGCCTTCACGTCGAATTCGAAGTGGATGCTGTGGTAGGGAAATTCGATACCGTCCTCGTTCCTGTCGATGATGCCGGCATGGAGGAGCGTCGTCACGTCACGATGAACGGCCTGCACATCCCGCCCCACTCGGCGTGCGACCTCGCGGATCGAGAGCGGCCCCTGTCCGGCCAGAGCCTTCACGATGGCAAGACGCAGAGGCGCTAAAATGCGGTGCAGGTCCTCATAGCTGGAAAACGCCACCGACGGTTTTGCCGCCACCGGCTTTCCGGACATTGCCAGATTTCCGGCAGCGACAAACCGGCCTTTGATGTCGTCGATTGTGCTGAGGCGGACGGTGAGTGTGGTCATGACAAAATCCTTTCCATATCAGCCTGAAAAGCATCGAAGAGGGCTTCAAGCGTGGTGAACTCGATTGCGTCCTCACGCTCCGCCATGTGGCGATGATCACCTTTGCCGCGTTCATTGTCGTAACGCAGAACACATTCCCCTTCGACCACAAGCGCCAGCCGGTATTTGAAAGGATGGATGCTTCCGGGAACCGGTTCAGGCAGATGCCACAGGACAACCTCGAAGAAGGCCGTTTCATCGATCACTTTGCGGGTTTTCTCGATAAATACCGCCTTTGTGTTGTTATTCATGACAACGTCTCCGTCTGTTGTCAATGAAAACAACGTCGGCGGCGCGCAATCACGACACCCGCATCACGATCTTGCCGATGTGGTTGCTGCTTTCCATCAGCCGGTGGGCCTCTGCAACCTCGTCCAGCGTGAAGACCTTGTTGATGACGGGCGCGACCTTGCCGCTTTCGATGAGCGGCCAGACTTGCTCGACGAGATCGTCGCGGATGGCGCGTTTTTCGTCGGCGGTGCGGGGCCGCATGGTGGAGCCGGTGACGGTGAGGCGCTTGACCATGATCGGCCGCAAATCGACCTTTTCAGCCACGGCGCCGCCCAGAAAGGCGATGATGGACAGGCAGCCGTCCTTGGCAAGCGCGGCGATGTTCTTTTCGAAATAGGCCGCACCGATCATGTCGAGAACCACATCGACACCCTTGCCATCGGTCTCGGCCTTGATGACTGCGGCGAAGTCTTCATCGCGGTAGTTGATGGCGCGTTTGGCGCCGAGCTTGACGCAGGCCTCACATTTTTCCGCAGAGCCCGCCGTGGCGTAGACATCCGCGCCAAAAGCTCTGGCAAGCTGGATGGCCGTCGTGCCGATGCCGCTGGTGCCGCCGTGGATCAGCACGCTTTCCCCTTCAGTCAGGCCTGCCATCTGGAAGAGATTGGCCCAGACGGTGAAGAAGGTTTCCGGCAGTGCTGCGGCTTTGACGGCGTCATAGCCCCTGGGGAAGGGCAGGGCCTGTCCGGCCGGCACGGTGCAATATTCAGCGTAACCGCCGCCATTGGCGAGTGCGCAAACCTTGTCGCCCGGCTTGAACTCGTCGACGCCTTCACCCAGCGCAACCACCTCTCCGGCGATTTCGAGGCCGAGGATCGGGCTTGCATCCTTGGGCGGCGGATAGATGCCCTGTCTCTGTGCGACATCGGGACGGTTGACGCCCGCAGCCTCGACCTTCACCAATATCTCGCCTTTGGCGGGTTTCGGCAAAGGCGCTTGTGAAAGCCGCATCACCTCCGGTCCGCCATGGGAGGGGAGGTCGATGAAGCGCATTTTTTCGGGTAGGGTCGTGGTATCGGACATGGGTGAGGGCAACTCCCTAAGGATTGGCGTTACCTTAAAATGTAGGCCGGATGCGTCCTTTAGGAAAGGCGGCTCTTTGACGCTGGAGTACGTTGGGTGTTGTTGGTTCGCATGGGCGTGGAGTGCGCGGCTTTACCCCCCTCTGCCCTGCCGGGCAT
>NZ_JWJH01000012.1 GCF_000949865.1 Rhizobium nepotum 39/7
AGGCCGGCATGATCGGCAGCCGGCAGCTTTGCCGCTTCGTCAGGGAGGTCGAAGCGCGTGGCGCCAAGCTTGTGCTGGTCGGAGATCATGAGCAGCTGCAGGCGATCGGTGCAGGCTCGCCCTTCCGTGCCATCACCGAACGGATCGGCGCCATCGAACTGACAGATATCCTCCGCCAGAACGAGGCGTGGCAGCAACTGGCCTCGACCGCATTCGCCACCCGCCGCACGTCCGATGCTCTGGAGCAGTATGCCAGACACAATGCCATCCGGTTTGCCGATAATCGCGCGCAGGCATGCGGCCATCTCGTGCGTGATTATCTGCAGGACCGGAGGGACAATCCGGATCAGTCCCGCATCGCCCTTGCCCATCGCCGCATCGATGTCCGCGCCATCAATGACGCCATCCGGGAGGGTCTGCAGGCCGAAGGTGTTCTGGCAAAGGGAAGCGGCCAGTCCGTCACACAGGACGCAACATCAGTCGCCGGAGATGATGCAAGGCAGACGGGTGACGAGATCGTCTACCAGACCATCAACGGCAGACGTGCCTTTGCCGCCGGTGACCGCATCGTTCTGCTGCAGAACAACCGCGACCTTGATGTCAAAAACGGCATGCTGGGAACGGTGGAAGCCGTCGAACCGGACGCACTGCATCTGCGGCTCGACGGCGGTTCAGGCGGACAGGAAACCGGCCGCAGGTTGACTGTCCGACCGAAAGATTACCAATCGTTTGATCACGGTTACGCCACCACCATCCACAAGGCGCAGGGGACAACCGTCGACCGGGCCTTCGTCATGGCGTCGGCCAGCATGGACCGGCATCTGACCTATGTCGCCATGACCCGTCATCGTCATCAGGCAACACTTTATGCCGGGCGTGATGAGCTTGGGGATATGAAGGATCTCACTGACAGCCTCAGCCGTTCGGGGCTCAAGGAAACCACACTCGATTATGTCAGGGCCTTTGCCGAACGGCGCGGGCTGAAAGAGCCGCGCGGTGACGCGATCCGGCAGCCATCCCTGCAGCAGATAATGGAAGGACAGCGACAGGGGATGCGGGCCGACCGGATGGCGAAGAGCGACCTGCGCCATCAGTCGCCCCAGTATCAGCCGCCCGGGCATCAGCCGCCCGAGGTTACCGCACCGCTCGTTCCCGCCATCACCCGTTACGACAGATCCATTGACGAGGTCGCCCGTGAAGCAGCGCGGCCGGATCTGGAAGAGAGCATGGAAAGAGTGTTCAATATCGCCCTTCGTGTCTATCACGATGTCTTCAGCGCATTGGCAGCCATCCAGACATATGTCATCGATCCCGCCATTCTGGCGAGAGCCATCAGCCAGCGGCCCGACCAGTTCGGAACCCTGCGCGGAAACTCAGGGATCTTCGGTGACAACAAAGAGAGAAAAGAAGCGTTGCGCTCCGCCCATGCGCTCGCCAGTCAGGTCCAGAGCGCGAGAGAGAGACAGAAGCGGCAGATCGAGGCCGCCCGCAGCTCCGAAACATGGCAGCGGGAGAAACGCGATGTTGTCGAAGTCCCTGCTCTCACACGGCGCAGCGAGGAAATCCTCACATACCTCGATGCCCTGTCTCATCAGGAAAAGCCAGAATTCCTCGACCATATGAGGAACTCGGCAGAAGGCAGAAAAGCACTGGCGGAAGCGCAGGACATCGTCAATGCCCTGCAGAAGCGGTTCGGCAGGGCAAACCTGCACAACGAGGATCTGAACAAGCTCCGGATCACAGCAGACGACACTTTTTCTGTCGACCGTATCAAACAGGTGGCCGGACTGGTTGAGCGGGCGCACCGGGCAGAGCTCGTCGAAAAGCAGCAGCTCACGCTCGGCTTGACCAGGGGGCTCGTGATGCGGATGTGAGAACCGGCGCTCCCGCGCACGTAAAAAAGCAGGGACCACGGGAGATGGCGCACCCTGTCCTCGCCATCCGCCGACACCCGCCGCGGCCCGTGGAGGCGGCGCGTCTACGGCCGGTGTGAGCGACAGCGGCGGAAGAACCTGCCGAGATCGCCAGGTGTATCTGCCTTTGATTTTTGGAAGCGCAGGAGGTCGCGAAACAAGTAGGGGAGCTTCACCACGAAGGCTCCTTCGAATCCGGTTGGAACCACGATCGCCAGTCGTCTCCATTTCGAAGCTGGCGGTTTGGCAGGACGGCTCGCCCACCCATTCCGGCGGAGCATGCGCGCGTTGCTCTTGTCCAGGACGCAATATCGAAGCAGGAGAAGGCTCTTGCAGCGAGAGCCACTTCACGATCAAATATCTGTCCATATGATCTTTACTTTCAGATCATATGGCCTATATTACGAGCATCAGGAGGCCACTATGCAAATCGCCGTCAAGCCCCACAAACCCGCGGAACTCAATGCCGTCGCACTCAAGGCCTATGCCAAGGTCGCCAATGCATGGTCGCTGAGCCTCAGGGAAGCAGCGGGCCTCGCCGACATGTCGGAGAGCACATGGAAGCGCGCGCGTAAACCGGGGTTTACCGGCGAATTGACGAAGGACCAGTTGCTGCGCCTCAGTGCCGTGATCGGGATCTACAAGTCGCTCGAACTCTACTTCTCTGAGCAACTCTCCAGAAGCTGGTTCACGCGCCCAAACACGGGCCCTCTCTTCAGCGGCGCGCGGCCGGTCGACACCGCCATCGATGGCGGCCTCCCACAAATTCTGGCGATCCGAACCTATCTCGACGCACTGCGGGGCGGCGCATGAGGAAAACCGAACTGTCGGTTCGAGGACTGGTCCGCCTGCTGCCCGCAACCTACCACAAGCCACCGGCGCTTCGCGGTCTGGTCGACAGCGACGAGGAACTGGAGGTTCTGGCCGAGATCGAGGGGTTAACCAGCGCCCGGTTGCTCGCCGAGCGCGGCCGCAATCCACATCTCGATCCGCGAGAGCTTGCCTGGCGGCGGCGCAACCGTGATCTCAGAATCTACGGCGACACGCACGTCAATGCGGCCTTCACCTATACGCGGGTAGGCGGCAACCGCTTCAACTCCGAAGATCGCGGTGCCTGGTATTGCGCCTGGGACGTGATGGTATCGGTCGCGGAGGTCGCATGGCACAGAACCCGCGAGCTCCGTTTCACCGGCTCGTTCCATGACAGCGCCCGTTATGTCGAACTGATCTCCGACTTCATCGGAGAATTCGACGACCTGACCGATGAACCCGAACACGCCGCGCTAAACCCGGACCCGGAGGTTGGTTATCTCGAGGGACAGGAACTGGCCGCCCGGTTGCGAAGAGATGGAAGCCGCGGCCTCATCTACCCCTCCGTCCGTGCACCCGGCGGAAACTGCCTGGTTTGTTTCGATCCGGGGGCTGTCCAGAACGTCCGGCCCGGCGCGTCCTGGGATCTGATCTGGCAAGGCACGCCGGACTATTCGATCGTCGCCATCTCGTAGCAGCGACGAAGCACAGGTTTCCGCGAGATCATGCGGAATGTCGAACGGCCGCATATCGAAAGGGCGTGACCTGCCACTGAAGTTTCATCCGGCTGCGATTAGAGCCTCGGCAGTTTTTGATAAGCCAAATGGCGGGGTGGGAGCAACCGGCGGAAACACGAAGCTTCCACATTGCGTAGCGTTGGAGCCGGTTGCGGCGATGACCCCGGCATAGTCCGCCGGGGTCTGGTATCCGAGCGATGAGTGCGGCCGGAAATTGTTGTAGTCGTCGGCCCATTCTGCAATGGCGCTGCGGGCATGATCGAGCCCAAAGAACAGGCTCTCGTTGAGCAACTCGTCGCGCATGCGGCCGTTGAAACTCTCGACATAGCCGTTTTGCATTGGCCTTCCCGGCTCGATGTAATGCCACTCGACCTTGTGATCCTTCGACCAGGCAAGGATGGCATTCGAGGTCAGTTCGGTCCCATTGTCCGAGACAATCATGCCGGGCTTGCCCCGTCGCTCGATCAGGATCGTCAGTTCTCGCGCGACACGGCGACATGATATCGATGTGTCCGGAATCGCCGCCAGGCATTCGCGCGTGACGTCATCGACCACATTGAGGATGCGGAAGCGTCTGCCGCAGGCGAATTGGTCGTGGACGAAATCCAGCGAACAGCGGGCATTGGCCCTTGCTTCGACGAGGACCGGTGCACGCGTGCCAACAGCACGACGTCTTGCTTTCCGCTTGCGCACGCAAAGACCTTCCTCGCGATAGAGCCGGTAGATGCGATTGACACCGGACGGTTCCCCATCTCGCCGAAGCAAGATGAACAGCCGACGATAGCCGAACCGGCGGCGCTCATTGGCCAGATCGCGCAACTTCGCTCGCAACTCGATCTCCGGCGGTCGAGAGGATCGATAGCGGATCGTCTTTCGGTCTGCGGATATGATCTGGCAGGCCCGCCGTTCTGAGAGTCCCATGATGGCCCTCAGGTGCGCGACAGCGTCACGCTTGGCGGCAGGCCCTACCACTTTTTTGAGAGAAGCTCGCGGAGTGCGGCTGTATCCAGCATCTGTTCGGCGAGCAGCTTCTTCAGCTTGGCGTTCTCGTCCTCCAGCGCCTTTAGTCGCTTGGCCTCAGACACTTCCATGCCCCCGTATTTGGCCTTCCAGTTGTAGAAGGTCGCCTCGGAAATCCCGTGCCTACGGCAAAGATCAGCCGCTTTCGCTCCGGCTTCCTGCTCCTTCAGCACCCCAATAATCTGCTCTTCCGTAAATCTCTGCTTCTTCATAAGTCCGTCCTCAATGGGCCGGACTCTAATCCATTCTGGAGGAAATTCTCAGTGGCAGGTCAGGCGGAAAATCGTATCTGAAATCGACATGGGTCTCTCAGATCGTAGTTCGGCATCGATAGGGAGGAATCAGCTACGCGCCCGGCATGGAACCATGCACAGCATCCAATCTCATTTACCGGCTGTGTTTTTGCGACTGGAGCTCGTGATTTGGGCTCTGTGGAATCGCTAGAGTGTTGTCGGCCCGGAGAAGAAGCTTAGACGTGTCCTGACAAAAAAAGCAGGACTACTTAGTAGAAACCCGCAAAAACGGTATTTCATCAATCGACGGTTTGATCGGCTACCTCTTATCGCGATCGACATGCGAAAATAAAACAACAGCCCCCTCTGAGTGCGCTTGGTCATAATGAAAGTCTCGTGCGTGGAAGTAATCGAATAAATCCCTCATGGCACGGCGACCAAGGCGCTTTTGATGGGTCTCAAGGAAGACCTTCTTAACGCCTGACAAATCAGCGTTTCTGAAAAGCTCCAACTCCCCTCCCTCGATGTCACAGACAATTAATGTAGGCCGAACCATAGCAAGCACTGCATTAAAACTTTCGACCTTCACCTTTTCAACCCGCTCGTGGCTTGACGACGGATCAAGAGATGACGCCCAGAAATCACGATGCACAAAAAAGTCGATGTGATCTGGACATGTTCCGTTCATCAGAACCGCGTTCCGCACCTCCCACTTTTTGCTTTCCAGTGAAACATTTCGCGTCAGCGTGTCAACGATCTTTGGTATCAGAGCCGGATTTGCTTCATAGGAAACAACGCTTTTCGTCAGTGGGTTCTTCGCGATAAGCGCAGAGATGAAGCCTATACCAGCCCCAATTTCCAAAACAACTTCCTCGCGCTGGATGATGCGCCCAAGTTGCCTAGACTCCTGCATTTCATATCGGTTCTGCTTAATAACTTCGATCATCTCCTTCGACATAAACGAAGGGTCAAGATCCAGTTCTACGCCATGATAGCTAATGCGTTCCATATAATGCTCCGATCAAATGCCCGACACTTTTGAACCGTCTCAAACGGTGCATCAAGTGCATTTTGTAAAAAATCTTTCTTGTTAGAGTTGATCGAGGCGTTTAACTACTACGCAAGGCATATGATTAACTCAATCTGGGATTACAAATGAATACGGCTGATGCGACCCCAAAAGTGAAGAAAATAGATAATTTCGACCTTCCTAATGCCGAAATTGCAAACCTCCACAAGTTGGACGCTTCCGCGAAAACATCATCTCCTTCTGTCGCCGTAAGTGACATTACGATGGCGTTCGGCGTGAGGCTCCATTCTGGGAATCCTTGGCTGTTGGACCGCTTGGGCTTCATGTCCGATTATTACAAGCCGTGCCCGAAAATCGCTGTCGTCGACTTTGGCTCTGACCCTGAGAACGCGGCGAAACTAAAAGCGCTATGCAATCAACGCGGGTACACCTACAAATTCACTGCTGATTTTGACGTCTTCTCGTTGGCGGCCGCTCGTAACCTCTCTTTTGAGGCGTCAACAACAGACTTCGTATTCTTCTGTGATCCAGACTTTATAAGTGAGCGTGATTTTTTCCAGCGCCTCGCGGAGACTGCAACCGCCCTCGAAATGCGGGAAACAGTTGACATCATCATCAACCCTCCCGCAGTCCACTTAGATGCAGAGAGCACGGCTTCCTTTGAAGACCAGCCATGCCACGACAGCCGGTCCTCATTGCTAAGAAAACTCAATTTCACTCTTAATTATGTCGAAGTCAGCCGACAGGAAGAACGTTTTATTGCTCCTTATTCAAACTGCTTCTTGGTGAACAGAAACATGTTTTCCCTAGTCGGCGGTTATGACAAATCTTTTCGCGGTCACGGCTCCGAGGATTTTGAATTCCTTCTTCGCTTTAACATAATCTCAGACTTTCTTCCTCTCCCTGAGAACGCCAACAAAGATTTTCATGCACCGTTGGCACCTGATTTTTTTTCAGCGAGGCCCTACAAGGGTTTCAGACGACTGTTCGAAATGATGTCCCAGCCCTCTGAAGGTCTGGGCCTGCGAGTTTATCACCTTCATCACCCGAGAGAGCGCAGCGGCGACTGGTACGCAAACAACGATTGGAAAAGAAACAAATTCGAGGCGGCGACACAAAAGTATACGCCAGCTTCGCACAATCTTCTTTCCATTGATCATCTAACCAGACGAAAACGCATAGCATGCCTTTGCAAGAACAACGAAACATGGGGCTATTTTCTTCCCTTACGTCTCGCTGGATACGAGCTCATTCCATACTTCGATGATCAGGTTGCTACGCTGAAACAGATCACAGACGCCATTATTTCCGGCGAAGTCGATGACGTAGCGATCTTTAACCCTTATATGGCGAGCCACAGCGCTTATAAGGGCATCGTTTTGTTAGCCCGTGAACTTGGCCGCAATATCGTGGTTATAGAGCGGGGCGCTTTGCCTGGCACAATCTATTACGATCAAGATGTTTGCTACAATAGCGAGAGTTTTTCCGAATCCTCGTATGAAAGGGAGAATTTCTCTCCGCAGGAAAACAGTGAAGCTTGGGCTTATATTGAGCGTTTACGGCAGGGCCACGAAACGCTGGAGGCGATGGACAGCTACGAAATAACGGCGGAGAAATATGGAGCATACTCCAAGCTACGCCAGAAAGTTTGCTTTATTCCCCTCCAGCTCGAAGAAGACATGGCAGTCACTATGTTCATCAAGGGTAAGCAGACCTATCCCGAGTTCGTTGCCGCTCTTCCGAAATTATTCAGAGAAAATCCAGACATTCTGTTCATTGTAAAGCCTCATCCACTTTCCAAAGGATTCGCTATCCTTCCTACGGAAAACGTGGTGATCGCAAACAGGGACGATAACGTCCATTTTTTGCTAGACCTTGCAAGCCTGACGCTCTGCTACAACTCCGGCGTAGGCCTGCTTTCTTTAGCACACGAAACGCCAACAATTACGTTAGGTAACGCGTTTTACAACATGTGTGGTGTCGGCTACCGCGCGCAATCGGCTGCAGAAGGGCTGATGCAATTCAAAGCGAATGGCATCATGGCCCCTTCCAAGGCATCGATTACAAGGCTTCTTTCGTGGTTTCTTTTCCGAAAATACTCAACGTTTATCGCGACGGACAAAATCGTTGAGACGGAAAAGAGAAAGTCGCACGGTTATAAGAATATCTGGGTCACCAAGTTCATGTTTAACGGTGAAGCGCATATATTGGGTAAATTAAAGCAACGCGTGAAGTTTTCTTGGCAAAGCTACGCAATCGCAAGATTGTCTCCTCAAGATTTACCTCTCGCTAGAAAAAATGCGCCTGATCACAGTACCTTAGTTCGCTGGGGGCTGAAAGATTTTCACAATGGTGAATACATTAAATCTGCAAAACACCTAACTGAAGCCTATAGGAAAGACCAAGGAAGACCAATTCTACTGAGATACGCTGCGGAGGCACATTATCGTTCTCAAAACCGAGATCAAGCAATAGAAGCGGTCAAAGAATCACTTAAGGTCAAGCCTATAAAAAGAGCACAAGCTCGCATGTGGGTGTTCAGATTTCCAATCCTACGCTTCCTTATCGGGAGCCACGAGCTGAAAGTTCCGAAGCGATAAGGGTAAGTGCGATTTTACTACGCATCTTTTCTTGCTGAGTATGAAGAGGCATGGTGTGCCATCAAAAATGTAGGTGGAAACGCGGAGAAAGCAACCGGCGTCCGCCCCCCACACCGTCCTAAGCTGTAGTTGTCTTCCATGGAGACTACATGCAGGCTTCCCACGATTAGGAATCCTGCATGTGAGGATCCACCGGCAGCGGCAGGCACCCGAGATCAAAATTTCATACCATAGAACTTCAGATTCGACTCCATAAGCTAACAACTTACCAAAAGATAACCGACGAGGTAGCTGAAACACCGGTTACGTGGCTAAGATTGTGGACGTGCTGCATCGAAGGCGGCCGACTATAGATCGTTTCGGCACGTATCCCGCGCCATTATACGCTCATAATACCCAAATAGTGCGGCGTTTCCTCTGGAGCGAATAACGACGCATTAGGTGAAGTTTACCACGGGTACATCATTCGCCCAATTAACCGATACCTCTTATCTGATAACTCCCGAAAAAAACCAGCCGGATTGCTACAATATTGCACGGCATCCCGTTCATTTCCGGCTATCTCCACAAAACGGGCAACGATGGGCGTCAACAAATGGCGCCAACCGAGAAGGCCATAGGTGCCATATGGCTGCCATTTGACCCTCCCGGCCGACGACACGTAAGGCCTTGCCTGCGGATCTGCGACGTTATCTATCGTTTCCTCAAAAGTGGAGGCGCGGCCGGTGCCGGGATTAAAATACATGGGATACAAGATATAGGCTGTGGCAAACAGAGCCTCCATCGAGAGCCTTCTGCCGCGACGGGTCAACGATTGCCTATCGTCCGTCAAGCCCCAGCCAGCGTAAAATGGCGCGCCGACAGTCGTGACTTTCTTTCCCCGCAACAAGGCTTCAAAGCCCGCAAGGGACGTGATGGTGTAGATGTGGTATGCACTATCCAGCGCATCCGGCAAGGAAACCTGCCCCTTCATGATGGTACACAGGTGTGCCACATCATCCGGGTTCGAGACCTCCCGACGCATCCGGCTCAGCACGTCCGGGTGCGGCTTATAAACGATCTCCGCTTCAGGATTTTCCTGTGCGGCTAAGCGCACGAGATCATTATTCGTAAATGGACGATCGCATCCATAAAGAATGGAGGCATCCTCCTCCACCTGGCCGACGACCAGCACCCGTGGGCGAGGACTCTGCCTGCTATCCCGCTGCGCGGCGGGAGATGCTGAACGGCCGTTATATTTCGTCAATCTTTGTTGCAATATGCGGTGGATGCCCTCCCGAGCACGCTGGATCAGCGCCGGATCGTTATCGAAATCATAATGTAAAAGAAGTTGTTCCAGATCACTGGGGCCTCGGCTATCAAAATACGGCCGGCGGCTATCCAGCGACAGGGAAAACGGCACCGAGTAGCCCGCATGCGCTTCCAGCGAACGTATAAAGCCGTCCTCCATGAAATAAACCTGAAGGCCAAGGCGCTCGATTTCTTGCGCGGCAAAGGGCGGAAGATTATTGCTCCACACGAAGATAACCGGCTTTTCCTTCGCCGCAAGAAGTTGCAATATTTTTCGGCGGAAGGCGCCTTCCGTGATCTGAAATGGCACAAAATGAAAACGCTTCTGCGGGAAAAACTGTTGCAGGAACGGGTGTTTCCACGCCTTCATGTGAAACGCTATGACCGGGCCTTGACGGCTGAGTGCCTCTGCACGTACCGCGAGCGGACTACGCCAATTGTTCAGGGAAGCATCCATAACTCAGTTGCGATCACGAACATTGTAATAAGCCATGGTGATGACACCCCACAGGAACAGGCCGCCCAGGAACACCAGCGCCACGCTCATGAGGCGTGAGGGGTACTGCGCCAATTGCGACAGTGTCGGCTCAATGAACGTCGCGAGATATCGCTGCTGATTGTTGGCATCCATTCGGGCTTTTTCCAACCCGCCAAGCGCCGCGGTGTAAGCCTTCTCCGCGAACTCCCGTTCCGTTTCCAAAGATTCGTATTGCAATATCCGGGTGGCAACATCGCCTGACTGATTACTCCCCGTACTGCCACTGCCGAAACGTTGTTTCTCCTGCTCCAGCTGCTTTTCCAGACTTTCGATCTGCGTGGTGATGACACGAATACGAGGCGAGTTCGGCGCCATGCGCGTCAGTGCGGCTGTCAGTTCCGCTTTCAGTTGCGTCAATTGCTGTTCGAGGGAACCAACAAGCTGCGCGGCAAGCTTGGCGGCTTCCACAGGGTCCGCCACTTGCGACACATCCCGGAAGTTCCGCAATGCAACGCGGGCTGCGGAGAGCCGGCCTTCCGCAAGCGCTACCTCATCCTGCGTGGCCTTCAGTACACCGTTTCGCGCGTTAAGAGACAGATCGTTGATCAGTCTCTCGCTCTCCGTAATCACGGCTGACGCGATGGCTTTCGCGGTCTCGGGATCGAATGCCTTCACGGTGACATTGAGGATCGACGAAGTGTGGTCGTAATCGACCTTCACCATCTCCTTCCAATAGGTCAGCTTTTCCTCGATGGGCAGACCCGGCTCAAGCGCATAAAAGAAATCCATACCGCGGCGCGCAAAAGCCTTCTCGAGATCAATCGCCTGGGACACGGCCTCAATCATGCGCTCGCTGCGAATGTAATCGAGGAGCATATACGAATCAGCACCGGTCGTGCTGCCGCCCGCGCTCTGAGTAAACATGCCAAGGATATCACTGCTTGTTTTGCCATCGATGCTGCGCACGGCAAAAGCTGCGGAACTATGATATTGATCCGCAGCGACGAACGCCATGTATAATCCGGCAACCGTTGTGGGAAGCGCGACAGCGAACAGAAAGCCGGCGGCAATCATGGCATGACGAAGCTTGAGGCCTTTCAGCTTTCTGTACTTACTTGGAGGCGCTTTCTCCTGGCGTGATGTATTGTCCCGCTCTGCTTTCAGATCAACCTTCAGTAGATTGTCGATCACCACGGTATTGGTGCGTTTTGCCGGAAGTTGAGCGCTCTCCACCTTGTTGCCGGAACGCTGTTTATCGTCGCTCATTTTCCAGTTCCTTTCATATTGCGGTCATGAACGCGGATCGCATCCTCGACATCATCGAAATATGTCAGTTTTCCATTCTCAAGAACGACACCGCTTTGACAATAGTCGCGGATTGTTCCCGTGCTGTGCGACACCATTATCACATCGGAGTCCTGCAAGCGATGCTGGAAAACCTCATGACACTTCTGCTTGAAGTTGGCGTCTCCAACCGCCGTTATTTCATCGACCAGATAGTAGTCGAATTTGATGCCCATGCTGACACCGAACGCAAGTCTGGCCTTCATTCCCGAAGAATAGGTGCCGACCGGCGCTTTGTAAAAGGGGCCCAGCTCGGCAAACTCTTCGACATATTCGACCAGTTCATCCGTATCGACGCCATAAATACGCGCCACGAAACGAACGTTCTGCTCACCCGACATGCTCGGCTGAAAGCTGCCCTGGAAACCAAGCGGCCAGGAGATGCGCCCACTGCGGACAATCCTTCCCCGATCCAGCTGCAAGGATCCGGCGATAAGCTGCAGCAAAGTTGACTTTCCAGCACCGTTGCGGCCAAGCAGACCAATGCTGCGGCCACGATTTATGACGAGCGACGCGTTCTCGATGATCGGTTTCTTGAAACCTTTGACACGCGCATATTTCGTTGCCTGTTCCAGCCTGATCATCGGCTCCTCAACACGGAAGCTGAGCGGGTGAACAGAAGCAACCCCATAAACAGGATCGTTAGCGCGAAGGAATAGAGATAGGTCATATTCATCATTTCCGCCCGGTATTCCGGATAAAACCCTTTCCGGAACAGCATGACGACATGAACCAGCGGATTGAGCAAAACAATATCCCGGATCGGTCCGGGGAGAGCATCAGGCAGAAAAAAAACACCGGAAATCAGAAACATTGGTCTATTGATGATGTTAAAAACCTGCTCGTAAAGCGGAAACCTCAACGTCGCAACATTGTTGAATATGCCAACTCCCAACCCGAGCACGGTGGCTGCAAAAGCCGCTTCGATAATTGCCGGCCAATTGAGATAAACAGGTTGGTCGACCATCAACAGGATCACACCGAGAACGCAGAAAGACACAACAGAGGTCGTTCCCGCCTGCAGAATATACCGGGCGACGATAGTGTCGATGGGCGCAACGTTGGGATAGCTGAGCAAAGTCCGGTTTGCCTTGATCGCGCCGTTCAAAAAACCCGCCATTGCAGCGTAGAACTGAAAGGCGAGATAACCGGTCGCAAAGAAAAGCGGGAAACTTTTACCGAGAGCAGGCGTGTGTGTTATCGCCATGAAGATCAGCGACATAAAGGCTATGTGGCCAGCGGGATCAATGATTGCCCAAACATAACCGCCGGGTTTGCTACCAAACCGGGTCGACATCTCGCGGATCAGAAGAGCGCCAACCACACGGATATGAGCCCTCAGATAATACACTCCCGGCACCTCCGCATCTCACTCATACCGCAGAAAAAGGCGCCGGCGACGAACCGGAGCTGCGCGCCTTTCGCATTCTCTGCACGATCTGCAATATTTATGACACTCAACCAGAACAGAAGAAAGGGTTAATCAATCAGGTTTCTGACCTGATATGCCGTTCCCACCGGACGCCCGACGAGTTGCAAGAAGCGATCCAGATCAACAACGGGGTGTCGGGAAACGTAAATAACGTCGCGACTCTTGATCGGGAATGTCTGCCCAACGATAAGACTGTCAGCACGGGTCATATCCAGGCGATAGACCAGCGGATAGCGTCCGTCGCTGTTCGGGTTCATGCCCTTCTCGCGAAGTTGCCGGAAACGCTCCGCACCGAGCAGATCCGCGACGATTTCCGGTTCCTCGTATCGGAACACAAAGTAGCCGGCAGCATTGGAACGATCAGACGCCCCGCCCCCCGCCATAGCCACGGCTTCCAGAATATTGAGATCGTTGGCGCCGAAATCAATCCGGCTGTTCTTGCTGACTTCACCAAGGACGGTAAACGTTCGCGGATCCTTGGTGACGAATATCTGGTCGCCAGGCTGAACGTAGATATTTTCAGACGGGTTCTCGATGACCGTCTTGAGAAGAGCACTACCAGTCGCGCGCCCGCGAACCAGGGTAACATAAGATTCATAGGGCTGAGCGCTTGGACCGCCAGCCTTTGCGATCACCTCGGTAATAGTCTCACCCGTGAGGCTCATCGGAACCATCGAAGGGCGCCCCACGGCTCCAGACACGGTAACATTTCTTGAACTGGTGCCAACACTCGTAACAAGAACGTCAGGCTCGATCGCCTTATTGGTCAGACCCGAGAGAATTTTCTGGCGCGCCTCTTCAAGAGTTACGCCCGCGAACCTGACGGTACCAACATAGGGAATTGCCGCGGTTCCGTCTGGCTGGACAACCACATCCAAAACCGTCTGCTTGTTTTCAGAACTTGAAAACAACCCGTTCGCACCAGCTTCGAAGATAGAGATCTTGAGCTGATCACCGACGCCGATCACGACGCGTTTGGCGGCACCGCCAATACCGAAGCGCCGGTGGAGAGTGGTCGTGGAGAAGTTCGCAACCATTTGCGCAGATCGGTGGCTGACGTCGACGACATCGAAGACAGTGGAGACGGAATCACCCTTCACCATTGCCGGTTTGCCGGCCTGCGATTTAATCTCGTCAGCGGTGGGCCCGGCGCTTGGCAACGTATCGCACCCGCCAATACCGATTGCCGAAACGACCAGAAAGCAGTTGCGAAAAAGTTTCGAATTCACCAGACAACGCAAACGAAATATCCCCAGAAATGCTTGTATTCCAAGACGAACGTCGCCCAATTCAGACACTCGACCCGGTTGCATAAACCCATGACCTTTTAACCTCAACACGAGATTAATGAAGACCACAAAATATGGCACCGCCTTTCAACAACAACTCTTTGTTGCCGTATGTGCCATTGTTACAACGCTGCCAACTGTTCGACTTTCCGTCGCTTTTCCGGGCGGTGACGGGGAACAAACCCGCAGTCTCCACCGGGAACGTTGATCTCGTCCCGTAGCAACCGTCCGGCAATTGCATCCGCCGCAGCCATGGCACCGTTCTTTGAGTAGAAGTTTCCGCGAACGTGGATAGCGGCAGCCAGAAGTTTAAAAAGATCCTCAACCAACGCCGCGTCCGGCTTTTCAGGCATCCGCCAGAAATCATCCAGCGCCCCCTGGTGTGTTGCGCCTGCGACATCATACACGGCACAGCCCAGCACCTTAACCGGAACGCAATGCCGCAAACTATGCAGCACAGCAGTCGAATTCACTGTTACCAAGCCACGACTGGCCTCAGTCAATCTGAGAAGATCACCACCATCGATGTAATGGACCCTGGCTTCGGCGCCATTTTTTTTTGCCGTTTCGCTGATCACATGCCGCCACTTTATCAAGCCACTATCGAGCGGGTGAAGCTTGACGATCAGCTCCGCATCGTCCGGCGCATGTCGCGAGAAGGATACGATAATCTCTTCGATCGCTTCGGTCTGTGTCCAATACGGCGAATGTGATCTTAATTGATAATCCGTCTCAAGCTGAAGCGGATAGACAAAAAACCGCCGCCCGGACTGAACAACCGTTTCCACGAGTTTCTCGGCTTTCCGACGCTCCTTGGATGACGCTAAAATTCGCCCGACCCAGCCCGCATATTCGGTGATGGGATGATAAAGACCGTGGCGGCGATAACCCGGATACAACGCAGAGAAGAACACATTTGGGAGATTATAGGAAAGATCGAGTACAGCCTCCATCAGAAAGCTTTGGCTGAACTTTCGTGAAAGATCCGGCGCAGGGAGCCCACGTGCTACCCGCCTGATCTCAAGGGGATCGTTAGGGAACCGGGAATTCGATGACATACCGTCTTTTTCGACGGTTACCCAATCTGGCCGCAGATACCCCATCTCGACAACGGTCACGGCCACATTCAGCGTTTTGGCAGCATCAATTGCCGCGCGATGATAGGGACGCTCTTCTCCCAGAAGTATCAGATCGGTAACGCCGAAATCATGTAGAAAGGCATCAATGTATCTGGACCACGCCGACAACGTTCCGCGGTAATTGACAGCCCCCGACCGTCTCCAGAACAGCCAGTCGCCAGCATTGAGATTGATGCGTAAACAACTGTGACCAGCGCACTCGAGACGATCTGCCAATCTGTAAAATAACGATGATGAGGGTCCCTGCAAAAAGAGGAATACTCTCTTCCTGTCTTTTCGAGGCAGGTTACTCATGCAAATCGCTCTTTGTACAACTTCGCATGAAGCAGAATCGTTTCGATCAAATTCCAGGGCGCCTCCTCCCTCACATTCAACTTTGAGCCTGCATTCGTACCTGCCGTACCCAAGGGAACGACGAGGTAGTCGGTGCGTGGATCCGGGAAAGGGTCCGCATAGCTTTTGAGCAACGGAGCGTGATCTCCGTAAAAAGCGAGCCAGACGGGTCGTTCCGATACCTCAAGCGCTGTAACCAGGGTCCCAAGGGCATCATCAGCGCGTTGCAGAAGTTCCCGATATATCTCAACGGGCTCAGTCAGCCCTTCACAGCGACCGGTCTCCCAAGGGCCATGGTTCGCCATTGAGGCAACGAAAACAAACGTCGGCTTATCCGCGTCGACATCCTCTATCGTTTTCAATACCTTATGTGTCAGATCATAATCCGATACATAAGGATCATTGATTGTCGGCTGATGATCGAACTCGTCAAGCATCGTCAGGTGCTCGAAACCTAAAAGCGGCAATGCTTTATGCCGCATAAAAAAGGTCCGGTCGTAAGGATGAATGAATTGCGTGTGCCAACCGTTCCGCAACAATTTATTCGGCCAGGCCAACTCGGCGTAATGCCCCGCGCGCAGATACGGGTAAGAAGCATCGACGTGAACCTCCTCAGGCTTCAACCCGCTAAGAACAGCAAACTCTGTTCGCAGCGTATAGCCACCTTCGAATACGTTGGTCAGCCTGCCCGATTGCGCCGCCCGTTTTTTCAGCCTGTCGATCGTTGGCAATTCAAGTTGGTTGTCGCCAAGATGACGCAGATCATAGAACGACTCCGACTGCCAGACGATAATGAGAGGAGCATCGTGATGCTCGCCATCAATCAATTCGTAGATCGCCCGATGCAGGCCTTCGGAAATCTCTTTTACCAGTGTGTCGCGGTTTTTGCCGAGCCAGACAAGGAAGTGCAGGATGACTGACGTAAAAGTTCCAAACCGAACCGTGTTGGGTCTCACTTTGAGAGTTACGAGCAACGCTTCCGACAGATTTGCAGCAATCTGGTTTACCCGTTTGACAAACAGAAGGCTTATCAAGCCAATGTAGCCAACACACCCGAAAAGAACCCAAAATACCTTGTGTCGTGATGGAAGCACCGTCGGCTCAAAAACCATGTACAGCGCCGACACGCCAAAAACATATGCACCCGCGAGAATCCAGAAAATGATGTTGAATTTTGTCGCGTAGAAAATCGTTTTATATTTAAAGACGTCGAGAACCAGTGCGATGTCGGAAAACAGCAAAGGCTCGCGAATGAACGCGAATTTCACGCGCGAAATTGCGGTAAAAATGACGAAATAACTGGCCACAGCATGTGCGGCGTAGACCGGGCGCCAGGAAATCGCAAAAAAGAACGCAAATACCAGCGCAATGACCGGCAAACGAGCGCTATTCTCAACAATGAAACGCGTGCGGCTCCGGACCTGGAAATATTTCCTGCGTGCATCTGCTGGCAATGCAAAACGGTCCGTGGCGTACACCACCACAGCCGCCGCAATAAAACAGAGCGATGTCAGCAAAAATGGATGATCTTGAGACGTCAATGAAATTCCTATGGAGATAGCGCTCTGTAATGTCGGCGTCTTCAGCGGCATAAAATGATGACTGATATCCCGGTCAACATTTCCTCACATCCAGTGAGACGGATCGCTTCAACTGCCAATACAGGGCGGGCTTTATAAAACCGCCCAACATTGCCAAAACCTTCAGCTTCAGACCAAAATGGACTTCACTCCTGCGGCGGGAAACAGCATCAAAGATCTGCCGAGCGACGACTTCCACAGACCAAGGGTGCGTTTTTCCCATCAATGCCTTGGCGAGAGGTGGCCTCTTCGGTAATTCACTCCGGAACTGTGGTGTGCAGGTATCGGGAGGAAAACTGATACCAATATAGATCTCAGCGCCGACCTCGCTGCGAAGGCTCTCGGCGAACGCCGCCAAAGCGGCCTTGGAAGCGCAATAGGCAGAATATCCCGGGATACCGATAAAAGCGGCCGCAGAGGAGATCATCATGATGCTCCCTTCTCCACGATTTTTCATCCCGGTGTAAATGGCCCGTACAGCATTGACCGTGCCTGAAAAATTGATGTCCATCTGCATTTCAAATTGTGACGGAAGCAGTTCATCAAACAAAGCAGGCTCAACGACGCCGGCCGAAGTAATCAGCAGATCACAAGCGCCGAACTGGCGCTCGCATTGCTCGATTGCCTCGCTGAGCAGATCCATCCGCCTAACGTCGGCCGACGCAGCACTCACCCTGCCCGGTCCAACCTGCCGCAAGGTTTCACAGGCAATACAGAGCGCGGTTTCATCTCTGGCAACCAACGAAACGTCATAGCCACTCAAGACGCATAGCCGGGCGATCTCCAAACCGATACCACTCGAACCACCCGTTATGATTGCGTGCATGTTTCGCCCAGCCTCAACGATTTATGACCAGGCGCTGCAGCTCATCCAAATTCAGGGATGCTGCTGATATATTTTGATCAACCAGCTCCTCCAGAAGAGTTGCTGTCGTTTCAACGGCTTGAAAAATCTGTTCTTTTGTATGTTCAGTCGTCAAAAAGAACCGGATTCTGGCCAAGCGTTCCGGGACGGCAGGGTGAATGATGGGCAGGGCATTAATACCCGCTTCAAAAAGCCGATTGCTCAATTCTACTGCGCGTAGAGAGTCTCCGACAATAACTGGAACGACGGAAAACCCGGCACTCGTACCGGTATCCAATCCTCTGTTTTTTGCTGCATCAAGAAACAACTGACCATTACGGAAAATCTGCTGGACGCGCTGTGGTTCGCGCCGCAAGACGGCCAGGCTGCCAAGCGCTGCGGCCGCCAAAGGAGGGGCCAGCCCCACACTATAAACGAAACCGCCCGCGTGCCCTTTGAGAATTTCCACCAGAGCCCGGTTCCCGGCGATGTAACCACCACAACTCGATGAGGTTTTCGACAGTGTCCCCATCCAGATGTCGATTTCTGTTGGGTCGATACCGAAGTGTTCAAACGTTCCCCGTCCTTGCGTTCCCAGCACGCCGAGAGCATGCGCTTCATCGACCATCAGCCAAAAAGGATATTCGGAACGAAGGCGGAGCATGGCTGGAAGATCGGTAATATCGCCATCCATGGAGTAAACGCCCTCGACGATCACGAGGACATTTCGATAATCCTGAGCAGCGCCGGAAAGAATCCGCTCCAGGTCACGCATATCATTGTGCTTGAATATCAACCGTTTCGCACCGGATAACTGCGCACCTGCGAGAGCACTGTTATGAATAAACTCATCATGGATGATGAGGTCTTGCGACGTCATAAGGCAGCTTATAGCTGAAAGGTTTGTGAGGTATCCGCTTACAAAACAAACAGCCGCCTCGACACCATAATTTTCTGCAATCGATTTCTCCAGTTCGACATGCAGCGGCCTTTCTCCGGCGACCAATCTGCTTGCCGAAGACGAAATTCCATATCGTTCAATGGCGCTCTTTACCGCCTCATGAACTTCAGGATGAGTATTCGTCCCGAGATAGTCGTAGGACGCAAAATTGATCAGCTTTCGGCCGTCTATCACGGTCTCTGCCCCGGCAGCGGCGTCATGCGACCGGTGAAAAGGGTTTTTCACCCCCGCAAATTCGGCAACGGCCTTCTGTATCTGAAGGGACTTGTAGGCGGGATGCTCCTCGAAACCTCCACGCGCCTTTTTCCGTGGAGACGTTATCTTCTCCACAGTTCTAATGTCGCGTTTTTTTTCGACCTGGCCGCGCTGTTCCCGCAGCTTCTCCAGCATCCCGGCCGAGAGCATCGGTTTGGCTCCGCCATTACCTGAACCATTTTGTGCACTCACTAAACGGCCTCCTGAAGTTTTTGGAAACTATGCCTGTTTGCCAACCCTTCCAGCAAATCATCAGCGGCATCGTCGTTCGCGCCAAGAGACTGGCGGCTAAGCAACTTTTCGCGAAGCTTTCCAACGATCGCGCTAACCGTTGTGCTGTCGGAAATGCTGCTCAGCGGAAGATCGATCCCGGTTTTTTGCTGAAAACTCGTTCCGAGCTCCATCGCCATCAAACTGTCCAGACCAATATCGCGAAGGACCTTGTCCGGAGTGATATTGTTCTCAGCCATTTTCAGGATCGAGGCCAGCTCCGCCGCAATCAGCGAGTGCAGAATTGCATCAGCATCCTCAGCGGATTTATCAGCGACCATCGAATGCAGATCCATCTGCTCCCCGACAGCAATCTGCTCCTGACGCTGATTATTCGAAACTGCCGAAAACAGAGATTGTTTCACGGTTTTCAAGGTTGCCGCTGTTGCCCAGTCGATGTCGGCAATCATCACTGTCGCACTATCGGCGTCGGCAGGCATTGCAATGAGATATTCCTCGACAAAGCGCATGGCATCACGCGCCTTAAGCGCCGTCTTGCCAATCCGCTTGGACAACAATTCGTTGACTTGCGTATTGCGGGCCAGGAACCCTTTGTCTGCGATCGCTCCAAAACCCACGGCCAGGGCAGGCTTACCACGCAGGCGGCGGGCCCGAGCAAGGCCTTCCAGATATCCATTCGCGGCGACATAGTTGGATTGACCCGGGTTCCCCACCATCGTGGTGGCGGACGAGAACAGCAAAAACAAATCGAGATCGTCTTTGTCCGTCAACTTGTCCAAAACTACAGCACCTTCGACCTTGGTGTGAACTACAGGTCGGTTACGTTCGCGGCTAAGGTTTGAAATGAGTGCATCGTCCAGCACCATAGCGGCGTGTACGACACCCTTCAGAGGTGCCACTTTTCGCAAATCCGCCAGCAATGAGCAAAGTTGCGCCTCATTGGTAACATCGCAAGCGTGTACCGAAGCCTTAATCCCCATCTCGTGCCAGCGTGCAATGGCATCACGCGTGTCGTCATCCAAAGTACCGCTGCGTGTTGCAAGAGCCAGATGCGAGGCACCTTTCGCCGCCAGCCAATTGGCCGCCTCAAGACCAAAGCCGCCAATGCCGCCGATGACGAGATAGGTGCCGGGCGACACTCGAAAATCCGAACCGCGTGCCTGCAACACGGTTTCTCTTCCGCGTGCAGGCGGTGTAACGACGATCTTCCCTATGTGACCCGCGCTTTGCATCAGCCTGAAAGCCGTGGAAATCTCATCATAAGAAAAGGCACGGTAGGGCAACGGCTTCAGCGTGTTTTCTGCGAAAAGGGTCGAAATTTCTTCGAATATCTTTGAGGTGATGTGCGGTGCTTCCACAAGCAACTGATCGGCGTCGATACCAAAATAGGAAATGTTCTTACGGAACGGTCTCAAGCCGATTTTACGATCGGCATAATAATCCCGCTTGCCCAGTTCCAGGAAGCGTCCGAACGGCTTAACAAGTTCCAGACTGCGTTCCATAGCTTCCTGGAAGAGAGAGTTGATCACAACATCCACGCCCAGACCGTCCGTAACGCGCAGAACATCGTTGAAGAACTCGAGGGACCGGGAATCGAAAACGAAGTCCGCACCCAGGGTCGCCAGCAAATTCCGCTTTTCAACGGTGCCAGCCGTAGCGATAATCGTCGCACCCCTTAGCTTCGCGATCTGCAAGGCGGCAAGTCCAACGCCACCCGCAGCACCGTGGATGAGGACCGTTTCGCCGGAACGCAATCCGGCCAGCTGCACCAGCGCATAATAGGCCGTCAGAAATGTAACGGGGAGCGTTGCCGCCTCGATAAGATCGATACTGTCCGGAATACGCGTTACGCCCTTTTCAGGAACCACGACATGCGTCGAGAACGCATTCGGACCGATGCCCATCACCCTGTCACCCGGATAAATATGATGCACATCGCTTCCAACCGATAGAACTGTTCCAGAGAACTCCATACCGATGGTAGCCCCAGCGAATCCGTCCTCCAGCGCTTCTTCCGGAAGCATCCCCATGGCCCACATGACATCGCGGAAATTCAGGCCTGTCGCGGAGACTTCGACAACGACATCACCGGGATCGGCGGTTGGCAACATATTCTCTTGCCACTCGATAGTCTCAATGCGACCAACTGTTCGCTGAACGATGGAGGCGGCCTGAAACGTCTGAATACGCTGCTTTGACCGCTGAGAGGGACCGGAAACAACCCGTAGCGACTGACACGATCCATCCATGACATCATAGAGCAGTTCGTTTTCACCCTGCTCCTGCAATGTCAGGAGTTCGCGCCAGAGCTTTTCAGTCAGCACGCTGCCGGCAATATCTATCGTTACGATGTCGATCTCGTCATATTCGTTCTGGAGAACGCGTGCAAAAGTCCAGATCGCATGATTCACGGGATTGACGTAGGTTCTATTCGTTGGCGCGCCGCCGGGCGCAACGATAATCAGCCGCGGCGGATGCTTTTCAACCCCAGTAGAATAATGCCGCACAGCTTCGGCCAAGTCGCTCAGAAGGCAGATGTCGTCCTGAAGGCTCGACGAATGGCTCGCGGCATCAGAACCCTCCGGCAAAACCAATACAATATCGAGTTCGTTGGTGCCAACATGGGTCAAGGCGTCCCGCAAAGTCTCAACGCTCAAGCCCGAGCCGCAATCAAGTTCGGCGCATTTATCTGCTCGTAGATCGGGAAACGGCGTGTCTTTCCGCTTGATCATCAAAAGGCTTTCGCGTGTTTGCAATTGCTGAGGTTCGTCAACGCCGATCTCACCGCGAGCAGTCAGGATCGTCAGCGATCCATCATCAAAATCCGCCCGAACAACGGCGCTGTTGGCAAAACCAAGTGCACCAATTCGTCCCATCATCTCCTCATTGGAAAGCATTTTCCCAACTGGCAATTCCGACAGAACGCTTTTCCTGAACCACCCCTCCCTCAGCCCAAAGACAAAATCCGCAAGCGATGCGTATTGATGCTCGATGAAACAAAGCTCGGCGCCTGTTTTCCCGATTGAAATCAATGCCGAATTTAATATCTCACTGTCTTGCAGGCGTCCAAGGAGGAACCCGTTTGCACTGATGACCAGATCGATGCAACGGCTCAAACAGTCGGCATTACAATCCACGACATCGACGCGTGGATTCTTTGCAAATCCTACCGCTAGATTGCTTTTGAGATTCTCGTCGTCTTCGATGATCACGAGCTTGGCATCGTAACGTTCTGCAAGAGTTGCCAGTCTTGTACTGACGGCAACCGAAGTCGCACCTATTTCGGCGATAACCAGGCCTGGCCGGCCCGAAGCGGCCTTCTCCAGAAATGCTTCGACCAGACGGCATGCTTCATCAATCCGTTTGCGCGCGATCGGCGTGCCGTTCTGGAAATGATCGACAGTCGCTTCCGGAGCTTCATAGTCCGTCAAGTTGGCGCTCTCACCATCCTTAACCAAGAGATCCAGACTACTCATGACGAATTGATAAGCGTCGTTGACCAGGATCGCCGACGGACTAATTTCGGGAGATTCAGCGATCAACTCACGAATAATGTCTGCGAAAGCCGGCAAACCCGGATCGGAAGCGAGCAGCCAACACTCCTCTTCAAATGTTGCCAGCCCGTAATCCTCGAGAATAAAGAAGCAGTTAGACAGATATGCCTTGAGAGAAGGATGTTCATTCAGAATTGATGCATCGACACTGCCGAATACCTCTTGGACTTTTCGCGCGATATCATACGCGGCCCGATAAACTGCGGCATCCAGCACAAGGGCCGAGACAGCGGTCTCGGTTGCCGAGTATTGGGGAACAAGACTAGGTAAAAGCTCTTCGTGAGTAGAATTGCGCGTAATAGCTATCCGCTCATAGTGGAAAGACACTGTTTCCAGGCTGTGATGGACTTTAAGGAAAGTGCGCCTGAACCGGCAATCATCCAAGCTTGCAATCAGTTCACCATGTTCGCCGAGTAGTTCCACGCGAATTTTCAACGAAAACGGCGACGCCCGCAATATCTCAATCTGCGCTGAACGTATCTCGGCAACACCCGCTCGCGATCGGATTGCACCAAATCTCACCGGAATATAAGGCGCGCCCGACAAGTCGCCGGTCAGGTCCGCAAACAGGGCGACAAGACCGTGAAATGCCGCGTCGATAGAAATCGGGTTCAGATTGTACGACAGGTAGGGGTGGGCTGGGCGACCGGCCTCGAGAAGTCGCACATGCAGCTTGTGATCAGGCAAGACGCGAACATTTTCCAGAAGCCTAAAATCAACACCGTAGTCCAGACCAAATTGTCTTGCGGTTCTATAGGCGGTGCTTCCGTCAATTGTCCGGGCTTCTGATATGTTGCCATTCGATTGAGGAATCTGACGCGCGAACTCCGTGACCGGTCTGCGGATCCGGGCCACCGCGTGAACACTCCAATCGTCCTCGCTCAGATACTCGCGAGATCGAATTTCAATTTGACCTGTTTCAGGTGAAATCACAGTGGAAAGTTCAGCCAGCCTGTTTTCGTGCAGTTCCAGCGGCCGGGTAATTTCAAGATTTCTAACCTCGACATCTGAAGTCATGAAGAATTGCTGTGCCGCCTGAACCGCGATTTCTATAAACGCACTGCCGGGCAGAATAGACTTCCCGTCTACGACGTGTTGCGCGAGATCCGGAAACAGGTTTGCATCGATGTGGTTCTTCCACGACGCCGCGTTGGGGTCTGTACGCCACCCCAACAATGTATAGGCCGTCTCAGCATCACCACGACCGAGGAGGTTCACTTTGTCAGACGTGGGTAACACTTGCAGAGGCTGCGGCTCGAAAGGCAGGGGCGGTAACGCGACGTCGGCGCGACGACAGCAAACCTCCTCCGTCCACACCGAAGCGCCGCATGACACGGCCTGCGCCACGATGTGGGGCAAAGGATTACTGCTCAGCACCGGTCGCGTCAGCGTCGGGAGAATGGAAACAGATACACCCGCTTGACGGGCATTTTCCGTCAGATACGAGGAAAGGATTGGACGGGGACCGATTTCGATAAAGAGATTGCATCTCTGTTCAAGCGCTTCTGCTGTTGCGTCTGCAAAACGAACAACATCCCGAACGTTCTTCCACCAGTAAACGGCATCAAGTTGATCGCCACGTTTGACAGTTCCGGTAACACTCGAGATAAATTTTATATCGCCAGATCGAGGCTGATAAGCTGGAAGCTCGGACAGAAAGGCATCCCGCTCACGATCTATAACCGGATGATGGAACGGATAATCAATGTCGAGAATATGGACGGGAATGTGCTCCGTGCGACCAATTTCCTTGAAGGCTTTTATCTCACTGGCAGGACCGGAAATCGTGACAGATGAACGCGTGTTGATCGCGCCAACCTCAATTCCCGACAAGCCATTTCCGCGTAAAACCTCCTGCACCCTGCCTGGAGACAGGGCAACGGCGGCCATTTTCCCCTCGCCGAAAAGCGCATGCTGGTGACGTGACCGGACCGCCACCACCGCAACCGCGTGCTCCAGAGAAAGCGCTCCCGCACAATAGGCCGCTGCAATCTCACCAACCGAATGTCCGAACACCACCGAAGGCTTGATATTTCGGCTGATAAGATGATCCGATAGGGTTGCTTGAATGGTGAACAGGAGTGCTTGGGCAATCCTTGTGTCCGGTAGCGACGCCGCAAGGTCTTGCGACACAAACAACGATGCCAGATCAATATCAAGCCAGGGTTTAAAGACAGCACAAATTTCGTTAAAGCGGTCGAAAAAACTGCGGTCGTACCGGTAGGCATCCTGCGCCATGCCAATCCATTGAGAGCCATTTCCGGAAAACGCGAAGGCAATCCGGGTTTCTCCTGCTGGAGCTTCTCCGACGCGGCCTAGGCCCGTCGATGATCCAGCAAGAAATTCTTCGGCACTTTTGCGAACCAAATCGGGATCTTCGCTATCAACAACAAAGCGATGTCTATGGCGTGTTCTGTTTACTGCCGATACTGCGACAAGTTCGCGAAGGTCTGGACGGTCGCTTTTCAACTCTTGAACATAATTTTCAAGCAAACCTTCAAGGGCTGAGCGCGTCTGGGCACTCACCATAAAAGGCCCAGAGGGCAGAGCATGCTCATCAATAATCGCAGCTTCTTCAGGATCAGCAAGCACGATATGCGCGTTCGTACCACCGAACCCGAAGGAATTTATGCCAGCAAGGCGTCGCTTTTGTCCACGCGGTAATGAGGAACCAGATCGATTGATCTCGACATTCAATCCTTCGAAATCGATTTCGGAATTCAACTCAGCCGCATGAAGCGACGCGGGAAAAAAATCATATTGAAGTGCAAGACTCGCCTTTATCAGGCCAAACATCCCTGAAGCGGGTTCAGAATGGCCAACATTCGACTTAACAGACCCAACCAACAGCTTCTGATTTCGTTTTTGCCCCAGTTCCGTTCCGATTGCCCATAATTCCGCCGGGTCTCCAACCTTTGTTCCAGTGCCGTGCCCTTCAATGAAGGCGAGATCGTTCGGATCAAGATTGTGACGCTCATAGACATCACGCAGAAGAGACGCCTGCATCTCACGCGACGGCAATGAGATGCCGTTGGTACGCCCTGCAGAATTCAATCCCGTAGCCAGGATCCTCGCATAACTCCGGTCCCGGCTTGACCTTGCTCTTTCTGTTGTTCGCAGAACAACTACGCCACCCCCTTCGGATCGGACGTAGCCCTGACCACCCTCACCGTACGCCCGGCACAACCCTTCGGGCGACAGCATGCGGGCCTGAGAAAAGCCGACAAAAGAAAAGGGGTGAGCGAGAACATTCACGCCACCGACGATCGCGGTGTCGATATCGCCACTCCGAAGCGCACGGACAGCCTGATCCAATGCGACAAGGGAGGATGAACACGCCGTATCGATCGTCAAACTAGGTCCGTTCAATCCAAATACATGCGAGATGCGGTTGGCAATAATCGACAGGGTGTTGCCGGTCATAAAATACGGACTGCCGGAAGCCGGATCCTCTATAAACGTATTTCCGGAATCCAGACTTGATGCGCCGATATAGACACCAACGCGTTCCCGTTGCAGAGCAGAAATCGTTATGGAAGCATCTTCCAGGGCGCGCCATACGAGCTGTAGAACCACGCGTTGCTGCGGATCCATATATGTGGCTTCGCGCGCCGTCAGATTGAAAACGGCAGGATCGAAATCATAGACATCTTCAATCACGCCAGCGGCGAACGTATATGCCTTTCCTTGCGTGCCCGCGACTGGATGCCAAAAACGGGCGTGACTCCACCTGTCTTCAGGAACGCTGGTTACAACGCAACGCTCGTCCTTCAACAATTGGAATAACTCGTCTACGTTCCGAGCCGACGGGGTGCGGACGGATCGTCCTATGATTTCAACTGACATGCCTTACTTTATCTCACAATCCTAGATAGCTTGAATGCAACAAAGCCACCCGTCGATCAACCCTATATTGGTAGATCCACTGATTATAAGTATCCGATGCATGTGAAGGCGACTGCACTGGGCGTTGCAGACGACCCCACCCCCACGACTAGCACTACTTGGGCAGAATGTATTTGGCGGTCTGAAGCGGATTCTGCAGTGCGGACATCGTTCTAGGGCTGACGTTGATAGGAGGGTGTTTATGACAGCGCGTCGGATGGCTGGCAGTGTCGGTTTAGGCGGGCCGTGCCTCTTGGTTTTTTTCCCGCTTGGCCTAGTGTAGGCGCAGATGTTGCAGGAAGGAATAAGCGATCATTGTCATCAGCGCGTGTCGATGCAGACCTTGCCATGATCGGCCTTCGAAGTGATCGAGGCCGAGTTCTTATTTCATTTGTTGATGCGCCTGCTCGCAGACCCATCGGGCTTTGATGGCAGCTGCCAGCTGCTTTAACGTTGCTTCGGCCGGCAGATTGGAGAGATAGTATTTGCGTTCGTCGTTCGAGCGCCATTCGCCCACCAGCCACGCCTCTTCGCCCGGCATATGCTGCTGTCCCTTGTCGAGGATACGTTGCGGACTACCATCAGCGATCCGAATGCGGAGCGCAGCAAAGCGCGCTGTCAGGCGACCTTTCGTGCCGCGACGCCAACTGACCTTCTTCCAGGAGGATGCTTCCAGGATCGTTTCGGCCGCCATCGACAGGGTGTCGGGGATCGAATGCGACAACCCGCCTGCGGGGAAGGCCCCGCATTGCAGTTGCTCGACACGCCCAACCCATTGACCTTGATGGAACCTAATTGCTGGCCAATCGTTCTGTTCCAGCGAAAAGGGCCACGTCGCCATGTTTTCTCGAGGCCCATGAAAACAAGGAGACGATCATGGTGAGCGGTCAACTGAAAGCACTGCTGGGTGTACTTGCCGTTGCGGGCTATCAGAACAGAGAGAAAATCGCGGAACTTCTGCGGGGATTGAACATGCAGCAGACTGCAGGAGCTAACCAGGGCGGAGAAGCGAGCTCGCCCCAGACAAGCGGTGACGACTTGCTCGGCAAACTTGGTGGCGGCAGGGACTCCGGCGGAATCGGATCCATTTTTGGCGGCCTGACCTCCGGAGGAATTTTAAGCGGCGGTCTGAGCGACCTTCTCAAGACCTTCCAACAGAACGGCTTCGGGCAGAAGGCCGAATCCTGGGTGAAGCCGGGTGCGAATGACGACATCAACGGTAACGAACTATCAGAGGCGATCGGGCCGGAGGTTCTCGACGAACTGGCCGCAAAGACAGGTCTGTCGCGTGAAGAGATACTGGCGCGTCTCAGCAAGGATTTACCACGAGCTGTCGATGAACTGACACCAGATGGGACCGTACCCTCTGAAGATCAGGCTTTCAAGAACTGACCAAGTCCCCTGCTCGGACGAATGCCGCAAGCGCGCTGTTCAGAATGGCGTCCCTTGCGGCTGCAGTTCGCCTCGTTCGAGTCAGTACAGATTTCTTTTTTCCCACTCAGCCATCGTTGTTCCTGTCGACCGAACACTTTTGGACATCTTTGCGAGTTGAAGCCCTGGGCGCAATACAGGCTTCGATCTTCAAAACACGACCGCCTTTGCAGCCAATCTCGATCCGCATGGACGTGCCGACCTCTCAGCGGCCTTGTCCGCCGAACCAGAGCGCTCCGTAAATCTGCTGCTCGTTTCCAATCGCGCAGCTAGTGCAGCCATTCGCAACAGTAAGCAAGGACCGGCTCGGCAAATCCTTTCAGTCTGTAACGATCGCCATGCACGATGGCATCAGCGCCGCCATATTCCTTGAAGGTCTTGTCCGATATCAGGATTTGATCGCTCTGGGCCGCCGCACAAAGCCTTGCTGCCATTTGCACAGTTGTACCGAAGAAATCATTGCTGTCTTCGATTGGTTCACCGCAATCCAGCCCAATGCGGATGTGAAGGGGCTCGCCTTTGTCGCTGTTGTAGCGATGGAACTCGCGTTGGATATCAATGGCGCAGTCCACGGCAAATGGTATTGAGGAGAACACCGCCATTATGCCATCACCGGTGTGTTTGACCTCCCGTCCCGACCGTCGTCCCAGACAACCACGAACGAGAGCGTCATGCGCTCTGACGAGTTCAGCCGCCATACGATCGCCAAGGCGGGACGTCATTTCGGTTGAACCAACGATATCCGTGAACAGGATCGCACGGTGACCGGCGTCCATATCTTTCGAGGCAGCCGCAACTGCCACTGGATCCTGTATTCGCCCAAGAAATGCTTCTACGGCCGACAGCGCGACTTCCACGACTTCACTTGCGACAAATCCGTGGGCTTCCCGATGCACGCACTGCGCGGTTGCAGCGTCCGGAGCATCGATAAGGCAAAACGCAGTGCCGCGCCTTTCATCAAACCAGTAGGTCAAAAACCTGACGCCGTATCGATCCTGGATGTTGAGATCTCTAACGTGTGCCGCGGCAATATCCGCAGCTGAAACTCCGGCAAGCTCGTGCCGGTCCATGAAGATAGGCATTCGTTTCCTCCCGGGAGTATATCGTTGCCTCATCTGCCAAGCAGTTTACGACTTCCCCAAGCTATCGTCTATCGCCCGTGTGGGTGACCCTCAACAGAAACGGAGAAGCAGCAGGACGACGATGAGCGCTGCAAAAATACTACAGCTATTTCGGGAGATATGCATTTTAATGACCGCTCATATAAGCCTCATGTAAGGGAGTTCAAACACAATGAAGAAGATCGTTACGACAATCGCTTTTGTGCTTGCAGCATCCGGCGCAATGGCTGCCGATGCCGTGTCAGAAGTTCCTGCCGCCCCTGCAGCGGAAGCTGCGCCGCTGTTCAGCTGGACAGGCTTCACGGTTGGTGTTCAGGGTGGATACGGATGGAACAATAATGATGTATCCGTTGTCGGCATTTCTGGCGAAACCTCTGCAGATTTCAATGGCGGCCTTCTTGGCGGCTTCGTTGGCTACAACTACGACCTTGGCAACAGCTGGGTCGTCGGTATCGAAGCCGACTTCGACAAAAACTGGGGCGATGACTCCGCCACCATTCTCGGCACAGGCTTCGACTATGGATTCGACTGGCAGGGTTCGGTCCGCGGGCGTGTCGGCTACGCCTTTGACCGCGCCCTTCTCTACGGCACAGCCGGATGGGCCTACGCCCGTGGCTATGCAGAGGTACCTGGAATCGTGGATGAGAAGGAAACCTTCAACGGCTACACTGTGGGCGTTGGGCTTGATTATGCATTCACGGATATGATGTTCGGCCGGATCGAATACCGATACACCGACTTTGGTGACAAGGACTTCAATTTCGGCGGCGCGGCGATCAACGCGGATGTCGATCAGCACGCAATCCGCGTCGGTCTTGGCATAAAATTCTAAGTCGTCTCTGCTACAAAACAGGTAAGCCCGGCCATCAGGCCGGGTTTTCTTTTATCTGATCCCGCAGCACGGTCTGCGCCCTTGAATGAATTGCCTGGATCTGAACGACACAAGCGTCACTTTTCCGGTGACGGCCTCCAGTGTGCCTATGCCTATGCGTCACATACCTGCAGAGCTGCAGAGGCCTTCCCGCAGTGTTTTCGGAATAAAAGCGGTCAAATCCGGTCTGGAATTCAACGCAACCAAGATAATCTTCCCAATCGCCTGAACCCGTCAGCACCATGGCTGCCTCTTTCCAGTCCATGTCCGGGCCAGACCTTCGGATACAAGAATGTCGCCAAGCGACCGGCCATCCCGCATAAGGATTCTGAGCTTGCGCCCATACTTGTCTTCATCGCGCCCAGGCCAGGAGACTGTCTCGAAGGGACCGGCATTGACCAGTTCCATCAGCCTTATCGTTGCACGATCCCCCAGCGCCTTTTCAGAGGCACAACGGGGCTGGCCAATTTCCGGCGCATCAATATCGGCAATACGGACCTTAATGCCGTCAGTCCATAAGGTGTCGCCATCAACGATGCAGTTGACACGAACACTCCCCTTGCATTGCCTGAAGGTCACGGTCTGCGAACGCGCTGACAGAGAGGCTTCTTCTGCCGCCCGATATGATGGAATATCGCGCCCTTTCGGCCGTGAGCCTTGCTCAACAGCCCCGCTGCCGCTCATGAAATAAGTTGCACTGGCCCCGACGAGGAAGCTGGCCACCATGCCGAGGACAACACGCCTGGCAAATAACCAGCCTGAAATGGGTCGCGCCATGTGGCGCGATCTGAATTGCACAACCTTGGCCATAACATCCTTCGCTCCCGATAATAGACAGAATAGCCGTGCACAGTATCGGTCCGGATAACGCGATCGCTGCAATTTTAGGAAACATGGACAAGTCTGGCTTTCAGCGAATTAGCCGCACTTGACGACTGCGATGCAGTCCGGCGCGATCCAGATTATGAACCTGTTGAGACAATTTCAGTTGCAGTGACTCGACTCCTATCGCCGGGCGTGTTTTTTTGCCTGAAATCCACGAGGACATCCGCATGAAAACATCTATTGCCCTGCTCGCATTCGTCACTTTCTCGAGCCCGGTCTTTGCGGCATCATGCGAGAAAAATTTCACCGTTTCTGGTGTACCGATGGTGACGGCAGTATCCTATAAGTCCTGGCAGGAATTGCCGAAGGCAAAGGCGTCTGACGTCCTTCGAAAGCTAGCCCAGGCTGTTGCAGCAGAAGGTTTCTCCGGCATTCAGGTCAACAAGGCCCTGTCCTCAATCGACGCTCACCAGGAAACAACCGGCAGCGGAAGAATTCAGACGCTGCGTGTTGTTGCTCGCCAGAAGGCTGCCGGCGTCCGGATCGACGTCATGTTCAACATTCAGGCCGGACAGGTCACCGACAAAAACATCGTCCGAAAAGGTATCTGCGACATCATCAGCGGCGTATGACGCAATGTCGTACGATCAAAGTTCTGGAGATATCAGCGGCACGGCCGGGAAACAGGACCGATGTCCCGTGTCAAGAGCGGAAGGTTTTGAACCGCTGCGTGACTACCGATAAAAAAGTCGGGTAAAACTCCTGTTCGAGAGCCACCGGCGCGACGGAACCGGGTGAATACCTTCCCCGCCAAAACAACGCAGAGCACGGGAAAGGAAGTAATTTTAGTCCCGCCTCATCCACAAATATATCCAGGTCTTCTATGCGTTCATACCGAACGGCAAGCTCAGAATAGATGACATCGTTGATGAACAATGGACCTGAAACGCTTGCGCGTTCGAGTTGCTCAATTGACCAGTCGGCCCATATCCGATCATCTGTTACCAGGTCAAGCAGGACATTTGTATCGACAAGCGTCACTTGTCACCGCGCGTAAGCGCCATGATGGTATCGGTATCCAGACCTTCTCCGGCATGTCCCCGAAGCTTGGCAAAGCGCGTCGGCGGCTATTTTTTGTCGGCTCTGACAAGGACGATCCGGCCGTCCGGAGCGCGAACAAAATCGACGGAACTCCCCGGAGTAATTCCAAGTAGTTCTCGCACAGCTTTGGGAATGGTGACCTGCCCTTTGGCAGTTACCGTCGTCGTCATCGGACACTCCTGTAATACCAACATCGGAGTTGGTATTAATTCCGGGAGCCGATTTCAACCGCGCAGGTTGGAAAGCAGTACATGCCGAAACAGAAGAACGGCGCCTGGCCAGTCATCTATTCCAGGAGCTGCCGTTTGAGTAGCGCTTCGAGCCAATCGGCAAAGATCTGCAGTCGTCGCGAAAGGTGCTGTCTGTGTGGATAAAGCAATGTCATGGGCATGGCTTCCGCTCGGTGATCCGGCATGATCTCAACCAGTTCCCCCGCTTCCAGATGGACGCGAACGTCATACGCCGGGATCTGGATCAACCCGAGGCCAGCCAGACAACACGCGATGTATGCCTCGGCGCTGTTGACGGTGACACGGCCACGCAGCGGCACCGCGCGAAGCGAACCATGTTCGATCCACTCCCAGTCCTCCACTCGCCCGCTGGAGGGCGACGCATAATTGACCGCCCAGTGATGCGCGAAATCGTCGGGTGTGCGAGGGGTTCCATGGAGCTTCAGATAGGCGGGACTGGCGACATTAATGAGCGGCAGTCTACCGATTGGCCGCGCTATCAGGCCCGAATCGCTTAAAGCGCCGACCCGCACGACACAATCGACGCTATCTTCCACCAGATTCACCGCGCGATCTGTGACCCCAAGATCGATGTCTATCTGCGGGTAGAGATCAAGGAATTCAGGAAGCGCCGGCGCGATGATCAGACGCCCGATCCGGCCTGGAACATCGATCCGAAGCCTGCCCGATGGTTGCGCCGCCGTCTGCCGAAACAGGTTTTCGGTATCCTCGACGTCGGCGATCACGCGCAGGCAGCGCTCATAGAAGGCGGTACCGTCCTGGGTGGGCGAGACCTTGCGCGTCGTGCGATGAAGCAGGCGAGCGCCGACACGTCCCTCCAGTTCCAGAACGGCCGCGGAAACAGAGGAGCGTGGCACGCCAAGCGTGTCGGCTGCACGGGTGAAACTCGAACATTCGACGACGCGGGTAAAAATGCGAAAAAGGTCAACGCGGTCCAAAGGTAGGAGTGTCTCCATTGTGCTGCATTTCTGACAGGTGATGTCAAAATGGTCGCCTTTATCGTGCGATCCTAGACGATATATTCCTCCAACGAAAGCGGCCGCCGATGTGGTCGCAACCGGCAAAGGAGACCAACTCATGACCGACCACAGCATCAAAGGTAAAACCGTCATCATCGCCGGGGGGGCGAAGAATCTCGGCGGGCTGATCGCACGCGATCTCGCTCAGCAGGGCGCCAGGGCAATCGCAATCCATTACAACAGCCTGGCGACCAAGGCGGAAGCGGACGCGACAGTAGCCGCAGTCAAAGCGACCGGCGCCGAGGCCGTCGCCCTTCAGGCCGACCTGACGACGGCTGGCGCCGTCGAGAAGCTTTTCACCGATGCGGTCGCCGCTATCGGCAGGCCCGACATCGCCATCAACACCGTCGGCAAAGTTCTAAAGAAGCCGATCGTCGAAATTTCCGAAGCCGAATACGACGAAATGAGTGCGGTCAACGCGAAGACGGCCTTCTTCTTCATCAAAGAAGCAGGCAAGCATCTCAACGACAATGGCAAGCTGGTGACGCTCGTCACCTCACTGCTTGGTGCCTTCACGCCCTTCTATTCCAGCTATGCCGGCACCAAGGCGCCGGTCGAGCATTTCACACGCGCCGCGTCGAAGGAATTTGGCACGCGTGGCATCTCGGTGACGGCGATCGGGCCGGGTCCGATGGACACGACGTTCTTCTATCCGGCTGAGGGCCCGGACGCCGTTGCTTATCACAAGACCGCCGCGGCACTCTCCGGCTTTTCGAAAACGGGCCTGACTGATATCGAGGACATCGTTCCCTATATCCGCTTCATGGTCTCGGACGGCTGGTGGATGACCGGCCAGACAATCCTCGTCAACGGCGGTTACACCACGAAGTAGGTCGGTGGCGGCGTGTTCGTCCTGACAGGCCGTCGAAGACCCACGCCGGCGACCATTTGAGACATCAGGCAGCAGGCGACCATTCGATCGCATGTTGTGTCAGCCATTCGGCAGGTAATGTTTCCGAAAGCGCCTGGCGGATGATCCCTGCCAGATGCGCCGTCAAGGGGCTGGTGTCTTTTCCCGCTTGAAAAAGCGCCAGCCCCAGAGACGGCAAATCCGGCAGGCCGTGAGATCTTGGCTCAAGCTGCCGGATCGATCGTGGTCGCCCAATGGGCGTGCGCAAGGCGATGCCGAGTCCAGCCTCGGTGGCTGCCCAGAGTCCACCGAGGCTCGGGCTGACAAAGGCGATACGCCAGGCGAGGCCCTGCCTGTCGAGATGCTCACACGCGATGGTGCGCATAAGGCAGGGAGCCTCCAGGGCCGCAAGCGGCAGTGGCTCCCGGCCATCTGGTAGCCAGGCAGGTGCGCGGTCTGCCGCACCCAGCCAGCACAGCGGCACGGTGGCGATCCGCTCGGTGGTGCCGGATGTCGAGCCATTGTCCCAGGCAAGCGCCAGATCGAGATGACCCGACGCGATCCTGTCCTTGAGTTCGGAGTTGCGGGCGATCCGTCCTTCGATCCTGACTTTGGGATGGGCACGCGCAAACCGGCCAAGCACCTGCGGCAGAACGGTTTCACCAAAATCTTCCTGAAGTCCGAACCTGATCCAGCCCTCCAGTTCCACACCCCGTACGGCGCTCATCGCCTCGTCGTTGAGATCGAGCAACCGTCGTGCGTAGGACAGAAGCACTTCGCCGCTATCAGTCAGCGCCAGGCCGCGTCCCGACTTGCGAACCAATGTTACCCCAGCCTGCTCTTCAAGCTTCTTCAGTTGTGCACTGATGGCCGAGGTAGACCGGCCGAGCCGGTCGGCAGCCCGGGCAAAAGACCCTGCCTCCATGCCGGCGGCGAAGCTACGAAGGGCATCCATGTCCAGGTTGGTAACGCGCATGACAATCATCCCTTATAACAGGATCATTAGTCCTGAATAATTTGATTTTCAGGATTATCTTGGTGTCCGATAATGCGCATGTCAATCACCTTACGGAGACTGCCATGCCCTTCACCCGAGTATCCATGCTGGCGGGAAAATCCTCCCAGTACATTTCCGCTGTTTCCAACAGTCTCGACCGCGCCCTTGTCGAATGTTTCGAAGTGCCGGAAAATGACCGTTTCGTGGTGTTCCACGCCCATCAGCCCGGAGAGCTTGTATTCGACCGCACGTATCGGGGCGGTCCGCGTTCGGATGGTTTTATGCTCTTTCACATCACCACTGGAAAGAACCGGTCTGCGGAAACCAAGGCACGATTTTTTCGGCGCCTGGTCGACAATCTGGCCAAAGCACCGGGGGTCCGGCCAGAGGATGTGATGGTTGTGATCGCCAATTCGACATTCGAGGATTGGTCTTTCGCTTCAGGCATCTCAGCCGCCATGCCGGCACAAGGGGAAGGCCGATGAGCAATCCATCCGGCATGAACACCGCCTGTCCGCCGGCAATGGCTATCGTGCGTGACGGCGTTGGAATAGCGCCTGCGCCGGTGGGTATCGCAAGCGGGCCGTTCCGCGTTCAGATGCTGCTTTCAAGCACGACGGAGGGCGAGATGACGGCGATGCGCGCCTTCGTCGACGCCGGCGTCGTCACCCATTGGCACAGCCACCCGCGTGGTCAGCTCCTGTTCGTGCTGGACGGCCTTGGTCTCGTTCAACGCGACGGCGGCGATGTCATAGAAGTCTGCGCAGGCGACTGCGTCTGGTTTGCCCCAGGCGAGCGCCACTGGCACGGTGCAGGCCCTGCCAGCCCTTTCCGTTATATCAGCGTCCAGCCGGTGAAGGACGGAACCGCCGTGCGCTGGATGGAACCGGTCGCGCCCATGGAGCAATGTTCATGATCGCGATGCAATACAGCTTCATCCTGCCGGCTGATTACGACATGACGGTCATCGACCGGCGCATCCGTGACAAGGGGCCGTTGCTCGACGGTTTTCCAGAGTTGCGATTCAAGGCGTATCTCTCTGCCCGCAAGCACGACGACGGCTTCACAAGCTCGGATAATCTATATGCACCGTTCTACCTCTGGGACCAGCCGGAAGGGCTCGATGCGTTTCTGACCGGCCCTGGCTTTGTCGCAGTGTCGCGGGATTTTGGATGGCCAAGGGTGCGGACATGGGTGACGTGGCACGCCGAACTCGGGGCCGTCCTTCGCGAAGCGCGGTTCGCGACCCGCGAGATCATACAGATCCTCCCGCATTCCGATCTGGCGTCATTGCGAGCCGACGCCGTCGCTGACGCACAAATGGCGGTTCGCTGTGGCGCACTCGCGGCTGTTGCGGCTTCCGATCCGACCGGCTGGACGCTGGTGAAATTCCGGCTTTGGCATCTCCTGCCGGAAGGGCAACGGCCAGGGTCCAGAGACATCCAGACCTATAAGGTAGGGCATATTTCCTTACCCTGAGGCGAAGTCGCAGCCTGCTTGACGCGGATGGTATTTCACCCTCCGGCGCAGCGGCATTGGAGAGTGAAGCAGCAGTCCCGAGCCTTCATAGTCATAAAAATGCCCTTGACTTAGAGTGCACTCCAACCCGTATCTGTTTTTGCGTCGTGACGAGAACAGGTGCTCATGAAGATCGGTGAACTGGCGAAGCGTTCCGGATTGTCGGCCCATACCATCCGCTACTACGAGCGGATCGGGCTGCTTCCCTATGCGGACAGGGACCGATCGAGCCAACGGGACTACGACGCGTCGATCCTGATCTGGATCGAATTCCTCGGTCGTCTGCGAATGACCGGGATGCCGATCCGGGACATGCTGCAGTATGCAGCTTTGCGGGAGCGCGGCGTCGGCACGGAGATGGAGCGACGCGAAATGCTGGAACAGCATCGCGAGCGCGTCCGTGCCCATGTGGTCGAACTGCAAGCCTCTCTTCTCGTCCTCGATACCAAGATCGCCGGCTATGCCGGCCAGGAACAGAGGATGAAGGACTATGACGCAACACTACCAGAGCGTCGGCGAAAGCCGGCTGGAACGCGGACGACGCGCACTCGCTGAAATCGATGGCCAGGCAGGAGAGAAGGTTGTCGCATCGCTGGCGGACATCGCGCCGGACTTTGCCACCTATCTGATTGAGTTTCCGTTCGGCGACATCTACAACCGCCCCGGCCTCGACCTGCGCGCCCGCGAGATTGCCACTATTGCCGCGCTGACCGCCATGGGCAACGCGGCCCCGCAATTAAAGGTGCATATTGAGGCTGGCCTGAATGTCGGGTTGTCTCGCGACGAAATCATCGAAATCATCATGCAGATGGCCGTCTATGCCGGTTTTCCGGCCGCGCTCAACGGCCTGTTTGCCGCAAAGGAAGTCTTCGCGCCCAGGTCTGCGACAAAGCAGGAGCGCGCGGCATGATGAGCCTCCTCCATTCCATCGCCATTGGGGGAGCTATTGTCCTCACGACGGCTTCTGCTGTCCCACTCGTGGCCCCGACGGTAGTCCGTGCCAATCCGGCCACGCCGGACAAACTCTGGGACGGCTTCAGTTCACCCGTCGGCATGGCCTTCGATGCGGCGGGCCATCTCTATGTCGCAGAATGGGGCGCCGGCCGCGTCTTGAGGATCGCGCCGGACGGCACCCGCGCAGTCTTCGCAGACGGGCTTGCCGGCCCCTCGGGTCTCGCAATCGGGCCGGATGGCGCGATCTATGTCGCGTCCTATTCCCGCGACGAAATCTATCGATTCACCCCCGAGGGCGCGCGCAGTCTGCATGTGACGGGGCTGGCAACGCCTGCCGGCATCGGTTTCGACCGCACCGGCAGGCTGCTGATCGCCAACCGCCGCACGAACCAGATCCTCGGCCTGACCGACAACGGACGGCTCACACCTGTCATCGACGGCCTGCGAACGCCTGTGGGCGCGGTGCAGACGCCGGACGGCGGCTACGTCGTTTCCAACATCGGCGGCGGTGTCACGATCGTTCGGCCCGATGGCACGCGCATCGAAGCCGGAGCCGCCTTCCGCACACCTGGACCCGGCGTCGCGATGACCCGGGACGGTCGCGTGTTCGTGGTTGATTACGGCGGTACGACCGTTCGGGAAATCCTTCCCGATGGTCGGTCCCGTACCGTGGCAGACGGTATCAAGAGCCCTGTCGGTCTGGTTCTGTCGCCAGATGAGGCGTCACTGCTGACGGCGGCGTGGAGTGACGGGACGATCTATCGGATTCCGATCCCGCAATAGGGCCAGGACCGATGGGACTACGCCAGGAGCCGGGCGCGCTGATGTTTCGGGCCGGTTAGCGCAACTCACGACCGCTGGCAGCGATCGAAGTCCGCAGACAGGGTCCGAGGCGAACCACGGCGCGCTGCGGGTGACATTGGACTTCTGTCCGGGAGCCGTTCCGTCATCCCCGGCTGCTGAGCCAGGGATAGGCGGAGCATGACGGATGGAAAATTCGACCGGTCGACGGCCTCACTTCACCGAAGCGGCCGGCCAGTCCATCACCTCGGCCTTGCCGCCCGCCAGACGATCGCGACTGGCGGCAACGATGTCGTGGGGGAAGCCGAGCGGGATGGCGCTGGCTGTATCGAGGCGGGCGATCTGCTCTTCGGTCAGGCGAACATCGAGTGCTGAAAGATTGTCGTTGAGCTGCTCACTGGTGCGTGGTCCGATGATCGGCAGTGTTGTGCCTTTGGCCAGTACCCAGGCGATGGCGATCTGACCCGCAGGAAGTCCGGTTTCCTCAGCAATCGCCAGAACCGCGTCAACAGTTGCCGTCTTGCGATCGTCGCTTTCGCCATGGATAACCGCGCCAAGCCCTTGCGCCCTGCCCGTCTCACCCTTGCGGTATTTTCCGGTGAGCAGACCACCGCCAAGCGGCGACCAGCTAACGGTGCCCAGACCGAAGGCATTGGCCATAGGGATCAGTTCACGCTCGACGGTGCGTTCCACGAGGCTGTATTCGATCTGCAGCGCCGAGATCGGCGACCAGCCGCGCAGGTCTGCAACGGTGGCGGCGGTAGCGATTCGCCAGGCTGGGAAGTCAGACAGGCCGGAATAGAGGATCTTGCCGGAACGAACGAGGTCATCAAGGCCGCGGACGATTTCATCGATCGGGGTGACACCATCCGGCATATGCACCCAGAGAAGATCGATGCGATCGGTGTTCAGGCGCTTCAGGCTGGCTTCCACGGACTGAATCATCGTCTTGCGGCTGTTGCCAGTGTGCTGCAGGCCGCTGGTCGGCGCATCGCCCAGCGAGAATTTTGTAGCGAGCACGATATCGTCCCGTTCGCTGGCGATGAACTCGCCGGTCAGCGTTTCTGACTGGCCGAACTGATACTGGTCGGCCGTATCGATAAAATTGCCGCCAGCGCTGCGGTAACCGTCAAAGATCTGCTTTGCAGTCTCCCGGTCTGCGCCATACCCCCAGCCCGTGCCGAAATTGCCGGTGCCCAGCGCCAGCGACGATACGCGAAGGCCTGTGCGGCCGAAAACTCTATAACGCATGTTCATGTGCTTCATCCTTTAAAATGGCGGTTACGCCAGGTTCATTAATTTGAATGACGATCGTCATGTATTGCATTTAAATTACGATCGTCATATATTTTGTCAAGGGCATTTTTAAAAAGGAGTTGCGGATGCGTCCGACCAGAGAAGAGGCAAAGGATAATCGGCAACGGATTCTCGGTACGGCGGCAAAGCTGTTTCGCGAGAATGGCATCCATGCTGTCGGTGTCGATGCCATCATGAAAGGGGCCGGCCTCACCCATGGTGGCTTCTACGGTCACTTCAAATCCAAGAGCAAACTTGCAGAGCAGGCGCTGGCCCAAGCGATGCAGACCATGCTGGAGGCCGACGCCCTCAATGGTTCATTGGAAGATTTCGCGAAATCCTATCTTTCACCGGAGCATCGCGCCGCCGCCGGCGAGGGATGCACCGTGGCCGCTCTTGGTCCCGAGCTCGCGAGACTGCCGGAGGCCGAGCGGGGCCCAGTGACAGACCATATCCGCGGGTTGATCGCCCATATGGAGAACTGGCAGACGGACAGTCGTTCCGGGCCTGACCGCGCCCGAGCAATCGCGGATGTCGCAAGTTTCGTCGGCGCTCTCGTCATGTCCCGGGCGGTGAACGATCCCGCCTTGTCCGACGAGATTCTGAAGAGCGTGCGCGACCGGGTGACCGGAAAGGCCCAGGACCAACCAATTTCAGCTTAACACAAAGAAGACCGCACAGCTCCCTCATCTGATCAAACGTCGAGAGGGCGGATTTCCGGAATGAGCATGACGAGAATGCTACCGATGATCAGGGCATTGGCGACAGCTTAGACGAACAGGCCGTCTGCCACGGAGAAACCACTCTTTTGCAAATCGCTCAGTGTCGTGTCGAGGAACTGAATCGAACCGCCATCCGGCGTTGCGACCAGCAGTTCATTTGCTGAAACCACGGTAACGGCCGCCAGCAAAGCGGCCTTGGACGCGAAAAGATCGCTGGTGAACACCAGAGTGTCGTCGGTCCGCAACTGATGCACGATATCGATACCGTGACCGCTGCCGAACCAGAACGCATCCGCGCCGGCACCACCCTTCATCTGGTCATTGCCGGATCCACCATAGAGCACATCGTTGCCTTCATTGCCCTCCATCGTGTCGTTGCCGGGACCGCCAACGAGTACGTCGTCGCCGAGCCTGCCCTTGATAACATCGTTACCGCCCCTGCCTTCGATGATATCGTTGCCGGCCAGGCCGGATATCGTTTCGCCCGCTTCGGTCCCGACGATGGTCGGGGTTCCATATCCCGGACCGCCACTGGCCGGCGCGCCCTTGACCGTCAGGGACAATGTCGCCATCGCGGTTGCGCCCTGGCTGTCCCGGATCGTGTAGCGAAAACTATCCGTGAGACTGGAGGTTTCCGACAGGCCTGCAACTGAGGGGTTCGTTTCTTCTACATCGTAACTCCAGCTCCCGTCCGCTTTGAGAACAAGCGTTCCGAAGCTGCCGGCAATTGTGCTTCCCGCGCCCGTGACATTGACGGCTGCGCCGCTGCCGCTGGCAGACAGGACCGTCAATGCGTCTCCGGTATCGACGTCGCTATCGTTGCCGAGAACGGTTCCTGTCGCATTGGCCGCGCCCGCCGTCGCTGTTGCTGCATCGTCAACGGCAAGCGGTGCGTGGTTCGCTCCCTTGATGGTAAACACCAGACTGGCCGTCGATTGCAGACCCGTCTCATCGCGAATGGTGTAGCTGAAGGTCTCGGTCAGCGTCGAACTGCCCGAAAGGCCGGAAACCGCCGGATTGGAAATATTCGGAACGTAACTGTACGTGCCGTCGGAATCGATGACCAACAGGCCGTATGTACCCGCCAATTGGGTATCGTTTTCGGTGACGGCAACACTCGACGAGCCATGAACAACGCGGGTCACGGCCATGAAATCACCGGCGTCGGGATCTGTGTCGTTGGCGACGACGTTGCCGGTCGTGCTGGCATTGACCGACACGATGCCGGTGTCGCTGACTGCCACCGGCGCGTCGTTGCTGCCTGCAATCGTGATCGACAGGGTCGTCATGGCCGTTCCCCCGCGACCGTCCGAAACGGTGTATTCGAAACTCTCGACCAGATTATCGAAATAAAGCGCGTTGACGACCGGATTGGTTGCGGATGGCGTAAAGCTATAGTCACCATTGGCCGCAATCGTCAGCGCGCCGTAACTGGTCTGAAAGGTTTGCGACGCGCCAAGCGAATAGGTCACGCCCTTGATCACGATCGAGGCAACCGACAGGACATCGCCGTCGCTATCCTGATCGTTGGCAAGCAGGTTGCCGGAAACCGTGTTACCCGGGCCGTCCTCCGAAACGGATCTGACCTCGCCTGTCGCAGACGGCGCGGTGTTGGCAGGCCCGGACGGAACCGATGGCGTGACGATGAACTGCGCCGCCTTCACACTCGACGCCGTAATTCCGCTGAGCGTCGCAATCGTTGCGAAGGCGCCGGGTCCGGAGGCTCCGTCCACGTCCACCTCGACGAGGGTATCCGCGCCCGACTGTGAAACACGGATATAGCCCGCCGCAAATGCGCTCGCGCCCGTTGCACCGGTCGGCATTGCCAGAATGCCGGAAAGATCGAAGAAGTCATCCGAACGAAAATCGGAAACGATATCGCCTATCTCGCTCATGCTGCTGATAACGAAGGTATCCGCACCCGCGCCACCTTTCAGCGTATCGACACCCGCACCGCCATTAAGCCGGTCGTTGCCCTCATTGCCCTCCAGATAGTCGTTGCCGTCGCCACCGAAGAGGATGTCGTCTCCGATAAGCCCCTTGATCGTATCGTTGCCACCCAGGCCTGCAATCACGTCTGCGCCTGCCGTACCGCGCAGCGTATCGGCCGCCGCCGTTCCGCTGATTGTCGGTTCGGGTTCGCCACCTGTGGAGGAGGCGCGAATGGAAACCGTCAGCGATGCCGAGGACTGGAGACCTGCGCCATCGCGGACCGTATAGTTGAAGACTTCCGATAACGACGCGGAGCCGGAAAGTGCTGCAACGGCAGCATTGCTCTGGTTCGGTTGATAGACCCAGCTTCCATCGCTTTTAAGGATCAGCGATCCGTAGCTGCCGACAATAGTGGTTCCGACGGTGGTCACACTCTGCGTCGTCCCCCCGCTGGCACTGGCGGAAAGCACGGAAAGAACGTCGCCCGTATCCGGATCGAGATCGTTGGTCAGCAGATTGCCGTTGCCCGAAACGGTTTTGACGACCGATGCGGTATCGGCAACTGCGATCGGCGCATCGTTCAGACCGGTGATCTTCACCGTGACGACGGCACTGGCTGTCCCACCGCGTCCGTCAGAGATACGATAGGTGAGATTGTCCTCGGCGGTCTGCCCTGCCGCAATGGCGTTGGTGGCAGGGAGGCCTGGGTCTACCTTGTAGTAATAGCTGCCATTCGGACTGACATAAAACGTGCCGTATTTGCCGGCAACGGCAGTCTCCGCTGCCTGAATGGCGGTGGCCTTGGAGCCATGGGTTGCCTGCGTCACCCGCAGGACGTCACCATCCACGTCGCTGTCATTGGCAAGCAGATTGAACGTATTGCTGACCGTCGTCCGGTTCTCGGCCACGGTAATGTGGCTGTCGGCAACGGCAACAGGCGCAGTGTCGCCGGGTTCCATCACCTCGTCCGGGTCCGGCGAAGGACGCGGCCCTGAAATAGTGCCGGTCAACCCTTCCGTATAAGCGATATAATTGGCGAGCCGGCCTCCAACCACTTCGTAGGACTCGTTATCCGTATGGACCTGATCCTTCAGCGGCAGATCTTCGGTGATCGAACCGATATAGATGTCGTCGCGACTGGCCGCGATTTCCCGCTGCGCCTCGCGAACGATATCCTGCCCCCCGTTCCAGCGGGTATCCGAGCCGGTATAGGCCGTATCGGCAACCTCCTGTATGAAAACCGGCGCGGCAGGATCGGTCTGAGCGCGGATGTAATCCAGCACCTCGACCGTCGCTTCCTTGTAGGTCTCGACGTCGCTCGTGCCGTCCATGATGCGCTTGGCATCCGCCTCGCCCTGCGCCCAGACGATTTTCAGCTCGACCTCGTAGCCTTGCGCCTCCAGGGCGGCAACCGAGGCGTTGATGCCCTGTATCGCCGCCAGCGCCAGTGCTCCGGGCGTGTTCGTGTCAGGATACCACCAGAGAAAATCCGAGCCCGGCGCATCGGAAGCATTACCATCGACGCCACTCGCGCCCTTGGCAAAATCCTGAACCACCACATTGTCGGCGGTCGCAAATTTTGACGACGTTCCCGTACCCTGGATAGTTGTTTTCAGCGTGGATGCCGAAACACCGCCGGAAATGCCGAGATGGGACGAAAGCTCGGACGCAAGAACCGAAGCGCCGGAATCGTTGTCCCCATAGAGGTTGAACATGTTGTCGGCGTTGGATTGCCCCATAAACGCAATAAACTGGATAGCTGCCATGGTTCCCTCCGGGCTAACGCCTTTTCGTTAACTGATTGCCTTGCTTGATACCGGGCGGAAATGATTTCTCTTGTCCCGGCTCAGTCCTCCCTGAAAACATGATTGAGCTGGTCCGTCAGCGGCTTGACGAGATAGGAAATCACGCGCCGCTCCGCCGCCGGCATCAACACGTCCGTTGGCATTCCCGGATAGAGTTTCAGGTTTCCCAACTCTTCCAGGCTCTCCGCCTCAGGCCTGATCCGCACCGCGTAAAACGGCAGTCCCGTTCTCTGATCGGTCAGCACATCCGGTGAGACGGACACGACCTCACCCTTCACCATCGGTGTGGTCGTGCGGTCGAAAGCGGTAAAGTGCAGCTGTGCCTTTTGACCCGGCGTCACCTGATCGATATTGCGCGGCGAAATTTTTGCCTCGACTATCAGACCATCGCCGCGCGGCGCGACCAGCATCAACGTTTCCCCTGGCTGAACGATGCCGCCGACGGTGTGAAGCTCCAGTTCGAAAATACGACCGCTGACAGGGGAACGGATGTCCAATCGGCCAAACTGCTCCGTCACATCGATACGTCGCGCTTCCATTTCGGTGATCTTCGCTTCGGTTTCCGCCAACTCCTTGGCATTTTCCCCCCGGCGGTTTTCATCGAGCTGAAGAATTTGCAACTCCACTTCGCTGATACGCCCCTCGGCCTGCGCTCTCGATGCCAGTCTTTCACCAAGATTGCCCTGCAGCTCGGCGCGACGTTGTTTGAGCGACGTCAGGCGTTGCAGCGTGACAAGCTGTTGCCGGTACAATCCGTCGACTGAGGCAAATTCCTCATCGACCGCCGCAATCGACGCTCTCACCGCCTCGATCTGGACGTTTTCACCCTCGATCTCGTCTGCAAGCTGGCCCTTGCGTTCGGCGAGCTGGCGCTTCATGCCTTCAAGCCCGTCTCGCCGCGTCTGGAGAAGGTTCTGCTCCAATGCAACGAGCTGGCCATAGGCAGGCCTGGTGAGCCGCTTCTGCTTAAGAAAATCGGCCTCGAAAGTTCTCGTGCCGGCAAGTTCCGCCCTGAGACGCGCAGCGCGTACCAGAGACTGCACCAGCGCATTTTCGATAATCGCCAGATTGGCCTCAACAGTCGTCCGGCTGAGACGCAGCAAAACATCACCGGCCGCAACCTCGCTGCCCTCATGCACAAGCAGTTCCGACACCGTGCCGCCGCTGAGATGCTGTATTTTCTTGACGTTGTTCTCGATGACGATGAAGCCCTGACCGCTGACGGCCCCCGCCAGCTTTGTCGTCGCCGCCCAGCCACCAACACCGCCGAACAGCGCAAGCCCCAACCCGACAGCAACGGCAATATGTCGCCGGAGTGAACGGCGCCAGAAGGCGATGGAGAGCTCATCGCTCATCGCCTCACCTCCAGCTTTCCGGTTGCCCCGACAACCTTCAAAATCTTTCCAGAGCGGGCAGCCGGTTCCCGGCGAAGGACCTGACCCATGATTGCCTCGCGTGGGCCGAAGGCTGCCATTTTACCCTCTTTCAAGACCAGAATCCTGTCCGCCTGTGCAAGAATACCGGGTCTGTGGGTGAGGACGATGGCAATGCCTCCGCGCATCTTGATGCCGTCGATGGCGCGAGACAAAGCCTCTTCTCCTTCAGCGTCGAGATTGGCGTTCGGCTCATCGAGAACGACAAGGAATGGCTGGCCGTAAAGCGCGCGCGCCAGAGCGATACGTTGGCGCTGACCGGCCGAGAGTATCGGAAACTGGGGATCGATCATGGTGTCGTAGCCATCCGGCAGCTGCAAAATCAGATCGTGCACGCCCGCCGTTCGCGCTGCGGCAATGACCTCTACGGAGGGAATGTTCTTACGAAACCGGGCAATGTTCTGGGCGACGGTTCCTCCAAACAGCCCCACCTCCTGCGGCAGGTAACCCATATGGCTGCCGAGCCGATCAACGTCCCACTGGTCCATCGTCGCTCCATCGAAACGCAACGTACCGGCACTGACGGGCCAGATGCCCAGAAGCAGACGGGCAAGCACCGTCTTGCCGGATCCGCTATGTCCGATCACCCCAAGAACCGTTCCCGCCTCCAGCGAAAACCCGATCTCCGATATGATGGGTTTTTCGGTTTCCGGCGGACCGCCCGCCATGGCCTCGACCGTAATGTTACGGGATGGCAGCGGTAACTCCGACAGGCTTTCCCGGTCCGTCTCTGCCATGACGATAGCCTCGAGGCGGAGCCAGCTGTGTCTTGCTGCGGCAAAACCCCGCCAGTGCACAATAGCCGCTTCAACCGGCGCAAGTGCCCGCGACGTCAAGATCGAGGACGCCAGAATGATACCGCCAGACGCATCACCCCTCATGACAAGAACAGCCCCGACCGCCAAAACGGCCGATTGCAGGGCAACCCGGAGAACCTTCGTCAATGTCGCGTAGGTATTGGCCACATCCGCATGACGTGTGCCGAACAGGCGGAATGCCGCATTATGGGCGGCCCACCTTTCCGCCACATCGGCAGTCATGCCCATGGCCCTGAGCGCCCCGAAATTCAATCTGACGGAATCGGAAAAGCCCCTGCGGTTCGTAGTCAGCACCGCGAGATCGCGCTGCGATTGCTGCAGGCTGAAATGCGCAAGTGCGGTCAAGACCGTCAATACCAGCACGCCCGCCAGCGCCACGAAACCGATGACGGGATGAAGCAGAAAACAGATTGTCAGATAGACGGGCAGCCAGGGAAGATCGAAAAGTGCCGATGGCCCCGGCCCGGAGAGAAAACCACGCACCGTATCGAGATCGTCGCTTGTCGAAACGATTGCGGGTCTGCCGCACAGCAGCAGCGATCGCCGATACAGGACGCGATCAAGAGCGACTTCGAACAAGGCGCCAAGACGCGACAGCATGCGACTTCTGACGATTTCAAACGCGCCCTGACAGACGAACAGCATGCCTGCCAGCAGACACAGTGCAATCAGCGACCCGATGCTGCCGCTTGGGATGATGCGGTCATAGACCTGCAACATGAAAAACGGGCTCGTCAGATACAGCAGATTGATGAAACCGCTGACGACGGCAACGACCGCAAACCCGCTCCTGCACCGGGCAAAAGCCTGATGCAGGAGCGGGGCGCGAGCGTGTCGCCCGCCCGTTTTACGATCAAACGCGCCGTCTTTCGGCATACTCATTCGCCTGCTGCTGTTATTGCACAAAATTCCGCGTTGCCCGGCGCGCCGCAAAGCATCGTCAATTGGCGGGATGGGGCTCGTCATCGAGGGTGCTTTCCGGCACCATGTTGAGATCGAAGGCTGACACATCTGCCTCGACGGGAATGAGGTCGAGAACCGTGTCTGCGGTAAAACTCTGCGGCGCGACGGCCAAATTCCGCCCGGAACTGCGCTGCCGGGTGATGACGACAGTGGTTTCCCTGGCCGTGCCGTTATAAAGCGACAGAATCTCACCTTCTGTTGGCGAAAGGCTGGCCATCGGCACCAGATGGCGGATAAAGCCATTGAGGATTATGTCGATCTTGCCGGAGGATACCGACCAGTTCTCCCAATAGCCCTCAGGAATGCGCAGCGCGATCGTCGCGTTGCTGCGCAACGTCACCGTGAACACCGACAGGTCGCCCTGATCGCTCAGCAGCCGGACCTTTCCCCAGCCATACAATTGCTCTCGCGTGGCGCGCGATTCCGGCATCTTGTTCTGCTTGAGAAGATTGACGGCATCCTTGACCTTCTGCGCCAGCGACATCTTTGTAACGAGGACGGCATCGTCGTCATCGATCACGATCATGTCTTCCAGCCCAATCAGGACGACCTTTCTGCCGCCACGTGCATAAGCGAGGGTGTTGGTGGAGCCGATCGACAGCACCGGCCCGGAAAGGGCATTACCGTTGGCATCCTTGTCGCGGTCGATCTCATGCAGGGCCGACAGAGAACCGATGTCGGACCAGCCGATGCCCTCGCAGCGCACCACCGCACCGCGTGCCGTCCGCTCCATGATCGCCGTGTCGATCGGAATATCTGCTGGCGCAGCCCCGAACGCCGAAGCCTCCAGCATGATTGCGTGTATATCATCGAACATGTCGATGGTGGCTCTTTCAAACGCCTCTTCGGCTGCCCGCAGGGTTTCCGGCGCATGGCGCGCCAGTTCCTCCAGCATGACCCCGGCCCGGAACATGAAGATGCCGGCGTTCCAGCAGAAACCCTCCTCCACGTAGCGCCTGGCATTTTCAAGCGACGGTTTTTCCAGAAAATCGCCGGCACTGATGGCGTATCCCCTGACTTCACCGTCTATTTCGATTGCCTCGCCAGGGCGGATATAACCGAATCCGGTTTCAGGATGTTCCGGCTTGATGCCGAAGGTGACGATACGGTCGGCAAAACGTGCGATCGGCAGGGCGCCCGCGACGATCCTGTTGAAGATTTCGGGTTCCGCAATGATATGGTCCGAAGGGGCCACGAGAAGAACGGCGTTGCTTCCCGCCGCATCCATCCGCGAGATGGTGACAGTCAGCGCGGCGATCGCCGCCGCCGTTCCCTGCATCGATGGTTCGACGATAAGTCCGTCGACGGAAAATCCGCCGCTGGCGACCTGCTCTTCCGCATGAACCAATGTGTCGCGTGCACACATCAGCCACGGCAGACCATAACCGGGTACGGCGAAACGGCGCAGTGCCTGCTGGAAAAAGCTGTCATGCCCGTCCCCACCCAGCGTGAGAAACTGCTTCGGCTTGTTCGAGCGGGACAGAGGCCAAAGCCGGGTTCCTGACCCACCGATCATGATGGCGGGAACGATCCGGGCATTTTCTCCTGCAACAGCGGTCAAAACCTGACGCATATGAATTTCCTCACAAAAGCATAAAATATATTTTCAGGAAAAAATCAGCCCGCGCTGTGGCCACCTCACCAGCAAAGCCCGTGATAGACGATGTGACCGCTGCGGTTTGGCACCTCGACACGCGCAAGATCCACCACCACGAGCGGTCTGCCGGCCGCTTCGATCGCCCCGGTCAGACCCGCATATTTGTGGCCGACCACCAGAATATCAGCGTTGTCGATGACATCGTTGATCGACGAACGGATGCGCGGCGCAATATGGCGCAGATAGTTACGGCCTTCGCTTTCATCCCTCACAACGTTTGGATCGAAGATCGACACTTCTTTGCCGTTGCCGATAAAGTTCTCGACAAGGCTCAGCATCGGGCTTTCGCGCATGTCATCGGTGTCGGTCTTGAACGTGATGCCGATGAAGCCGATCCGATCCTTGCGCGCATCGGTGATGAGCTGTTTCGCGCGATCGATCTGCACCAGGTTTGCCGCCTTCGCAGCATCGAGCATCGGTGTTGCAACGTTCATTCGCCGTCCGAAGCCGGACAGAGCCCGCAGATCCTTGGGAAGACACGAGCCGCCATAGGCAAAACCCGGTTTCATGTAGGCCTTGGAAATATTCAGGCGGGTATCCGCGCACACGACATCCATGACCACATGGCTGTCAATGTCCTTGGCCTTGCAGAGATTGCCGATCTCGTTGGCAAAGCTGATCTTTACCGCATGCCAGCAGTTGTTGACATATTTGACAATCTCGGCGCTTCGCATCGGAATAACATGCGGAACGACGCTGATATGGGCGACCATTGCCTTAAGGACGTCAATCGAGCGCGTATCGTCGCCATACTGACCGAAAACGATGGCGCCGGGCCTGTAGTAGTCCGCAATCGCCGAGCTCTCGCGCAGGAATTCGGGATAATAGGCGACACCAAAATCCACTCCGGCGATTTTCCCGGACGCCTCCTCGAGTGCCGGGATGACAACCTCCTCCATCGTGCCGGGAAGGATGGTGGAACGCATGACGACAACGTGGAATTCGCTTTTACGGCGCAAGGCCCTGCCGATCTCCAAAGAGACCTGACGCACATAGTCCGTATTGAGCGTACCATCGAGAAGGCTGGGCGTACCCACGCAGCAGAGCGACACATTCGTCATGTCGACCGCCTCTTCCGCCGAGCTTGTCGCGGTCAGCATGCCGTTGAGATTGGCTTTTTCCAGAAACTCGGCAAGGTCGGGTTCAATGATCGGCGCTTCGCCACGGGCAAGGCACGAAACCTTGAAGCTATCCGGATCGACCGCCACGACGCGGAAACCGTCGTTGCTCAGACAGGCGGCCGACACGCAGCCCACATAACCGGCCCCGAAAACACTGACCCTGAGACCCATTGCACTGACGTTAATATCAATTTTGGTCATATGAACCCCTGAAAGCTACTAAGGAAATACTTAAAGAACCATGGGAAAATTCTGCAAATTCAGAATATACGCCCCACCGGACCAAGCAGGAGAAAAGGTCCGAAAAGCAACGCAAGATCAGGTTCGACAGAACCTGTCGGCAAAATAAATATATATTTTATTGCAAATTGCTTCGCCGAACGCAAAAAAAACAAACGGCGACAGGTCTTATGAAACGCGACAACATATTCATATTACTGCACGAAAATGCGCATATCACTGGAAATAGACAAATTTCCGAAATTTCAAATAAACATATATAAAGACAAAAACCGATGGCGAACAACGAATGATGCGACCTTGTCGGCACTATTAATTATAAAAACATTAAATATGAATATGCAATATAGTCAACAAATATTTAACGATAAATACAAAATAATTAGGAAATCCAGACGATACCCGCAACTATTTAACCGCCCGTTGCTTACGCGCGTCACTCAATCCGCAGCATTAACCAGATGTTTCCTTGAATCTGCTTCAATGGCCGCTTGCCTTGTCGGGAAGTGAACCATGTTGCGTTTTGCGTTGATTGCCTTTTCTGCTTCCTTTCTGTTCAGCTTGCCTATGCTGGGCGTTGGCAACGATTCAGGCTCGAATGACGCCACACATGAAATCCTCAAACCGAATACGTCGCCTGCACGCCCGCCGACTGTTCAGGTGAAACTGGAAAAATCCGGCAGCGCAACGATCTCGAACGGCATGGAGGAAACGGACATGAGTTGCGGCGCGGCGGCTTCCCAAATCGAAACCCCGCCGCAAAAAATTGCCACAAGCTCGAAATATCTCTCCCGAGACGCGATCGAGAGCGAACGGCAGGACGCCTCCCATATCGCCGTTTTCAAGCCGATCTGGCGTTCTATTCTCGAGCTGGAAAACATTGAGACGCGCTTCGGAACAGAATGCGCCATGCGTGTCCTTCTTCAATGGGCCACGTCCCACGCCCTGATCGACGCCACGACACCCGACGCCAAACTCACCCGCGCTCGCGTGCTTGCAGAAATATCCGGTCTCGTCGCCGCCTGGGGTGTTGCAGCCAATCTCGACAGACAAAAACCCATTGCGGAATGGCTCAACATCATGGCAGACGACACCATGGTGTTTTTCGACACCGAGGCCGGCCCCAGGAGCGCCCGCAACAACCATCGTTATTGGGCAGCACTTGCCCTTGCGACAGTCGGTAGCCTGACGGGAGACCAGAACAAGATCGAATGGGCCCGCCAGTCCTATCGGATCGGCGTGTGCCAGGTCACCGAAGACGGCACTTTGCCGCTTGAAATGCAAAGGGGAGCGCTTGCGCGTAACTACCATCTCTATGCTTTTCGTCCGCTGGCTGGCACATTCGTCACGTTCCGAAAAATCGGTCAACCAATTGATGACATTTGCTCCGGCTCTCTCGAGCGACTGGCCAAAGCCACGTTGAACGGTGTTGATGACGCCACGCTGTTCGAAGCGGCGACCACGAAACAGCAGACCAAGCCGCCGCGTGAAGACAGCTACCCTGCCCATCTGAGGCTGGATACGCTTAAACGCGAACTCCAGCAGGGATGACACCGGCAACATCATCATCGTCTACCTCGTCATGCCGTCTAGCGAGATAAGCGCGGATCGCGCCAAAAGGTAGCCGCCATCGGCCGATTGGGTCAGCCAATATTTGGCCTGCCCGATATCTTTGACCACGCCGGTCGCCTGCGCATACATCAGACCGAGCAGATATTGCGCCTCGCTGTCTCCCTGCGTTGCAGCCAGTTTTCGATAGGCGGCCGCCTTTTCAAACGACCGGTTCGTACCGCGCCCTACGAAATAGGCCTCGGAGACCGCACGGATGGCGTCCATATTTCCCCGGTCGGCATAGGGTTCGAGAATCTGCAAAATTGCGTCATGCGTGGTCGCCGGCACGCCAGAACGGTTCAACGCCTTGGCCAGGAAAGGCACGGCTTTTTCATCGCCCGCCTTGGCGGCCTCGGCGAACATGTCCACGCCCTTCCGGATTTCGGCCGGGTCGTTGCTGTTCCATAAAGCGCGGGCAATCTTGCCGTCCTCTGAAATAGGACCACCCTGCGGCGCTGCGGCGATGATCGCCTGCGCCTTTTCCCGTGCCGCCGCACTGAACCGACTGTCGGAAAGTTTCGTGGCGGCGGAAAGGCTTCGTTGCGGCGCCAGATCGATCGCCGAGAGCAGAAGCCTCTCGGCGCGTGCCGTTGCGTCAGCGTCGGCACTTTGCATGAGGAGGGACGCGGTTTCGACATAACGGGCCGCACGCCGCTCCGGCCGCAACCTGTCCAGCAAGGCAATCGCTTCATTCACATCCCGGGTGATGCCGCGCCCTTCCAGCAGGGCAAGCGAAGTCTCCTCGATGCCGCGGAGATTGCCCACCAGCGCTGCCCACCTGTACCATTTGTAGGCAAGGGCATCGTTTTTGGGGACATCAATGCCCAGCTGCTGCATACGCGCCCACGCAATGACGCAACTGGAAGACCCTCGCATGGCCTCCTTCGCCAACAGGTTCATAACCTTGCCGGTATTGGTGCCAAACGAATAATCGTTGTTGACGATCCCCTTGGCCAGCAGACGCACCGCCTCGCGGTTCCTGGGGGCCGCCGATATCAGCAGGGAAAAACCCAGATCAGGATTACGAAGATCGCGGCGAGATTCATTCAGGGCGGCCGCTGCGATTTCCAGCTGCCTGGCGACAGGAAGCTTTTTTGCCGCTTCAAGCGAAGGCAGACGCGTTGCCGGTAAAGCTTGCGGGCTGACGGTAATCGTCGCGCGCGGCTTTGGAACAGGCACACTGCTCTTTCCTGCAGCCAGAGCCACGGTCGTCGCAATCGGCAAAACCGTAATCAGGGTGAAAATGACAGAAAGTTTCATCGAGCGGTCCTTTCTCCACCATCCGGATATCGTGACGGAGGTTTTGCTATTGAGTGATGGTGGCAGCCTTACCCAACCACCGTTCCGCTTCCTTCGGATCGGTGGGGACGCCGTAACCAATCTGCAGTGCAATGGCGTAAGGTTCGAAAGCCTGGCGATAACCGGAAATCGCCGCCCGCGCGAGCCAACCCGTACTGTCTGCGGCCGAAAGCGGAAAACCGCTGGTGCCGGTCGCAAAAGCGTCGGCAACCGTCACCATGGCAGCACCGTCGCCGGTTTCAGCGGCCTTCATCATCCAGACCCTGGCTTTCTCCGAATAGGCCCCGTCCTCTTTCGCCAATGTCGAAAGAACGCGCGCCAAAGCCTGAATGGCATTACCGGACCCTGCTTTCGCGGCATCCTCAAGTGCCGGCAAGGCTTTGGCGACGACTGAAGGATTTGTCGACACCTTCGGCGCCTCGTCGCCCACCAATTGCTCGACGAGCGTCTTCAAAGCTCCGTCGTCTCCGGCGCGAACCGCGGCAAGCAACCACCGCGTCGCTTGCCGCTGATCGGCGTGAGGCGACAGGAGGGACATGCGGCCAGCTTCGCGCATCGCTTCCACCTTGCCCGCCTCCGCAGCCTTGACCATCGTCGCAAGCGCCAGTTCGGGATTAGAAACTCCGCGTTTATCGTCGTTCAGCAAGTTTGCGAGTTGATAGAGCGTGCTGGCGTCATCCGTTTCGGAAGCAATCGCCCGCTCGACCAGATTGCGGGTCGGTATGGCGTAATCGGCATCCCGCGATATGGCATCGGCCAGCGCAACCTCGTCTTTGGCGCTGCATAGCGGTTGTTTCAGGGCCATGTCGAACATGGCGCGGCGCGATGTCCGGTCGCCCGCTCGGTCGGCTGTTTTCAGTATGGCGCGGATATCGCCGTCATCCACAGCCTGCTTCAACCAGAGATCGGCTGCCCTGCCACCACCGGCCTTTGTGTCCACGCCGAGATCGGCAAGCTGGATCATCGAAGCCGTGTGACCCAAACGTGCAGCTTCGACAAGAAGTTTGATACCTTCCTCGGGTTGAGGGGTGAAACCTGCCGCTCCTTTCAGATAGAGCTTGGCAAGATCATAACGCACCGAGGTATCGCCGGTGGACAGACCATCTGTGAGAAGTTCGACCGCCGCCTTCACGTTCGCCTTGTCGACGTTTTCAGATGAAAGCTGCAGTCGCGCCAGGAGAACCAGCGCCTGGCCGCGTTCGTGGCCCGCCGCCAATGCCTTTTCGTACCACTGGCCGGCCTCACGGGTATCGACACCCGTGCCGATCCCGTCACGATAGGCCAGCGACAGCAGAACCATCGCCCGCCGGTCCCCAAGAGCCGCCGCCCGACGAATATTGCGGAAATACATCAGCTTTCCGTCATCGCCGGATTGCTCGGCCAGCGCCTGTCTGGCGACGGCGATCAGGCTGGGGCGGTTACCCGCGGCAGCGGCTCGCTCCTGCCAGCGTCGCCCGATCCCCGCGTTGCGTTCGACACCGATGCCACAGCTATAGGCGTCTGCCAGTGTGGCCATCGCTTCGCTCAAGCCGTTATTGGCAGCGCGCCGCAATATCGCGACCGGATTGACGCTTTTTGAAATATTATGCGTGCTGTCGACCATCAGCTGGTAAAGCTCAAGAGCAGCGGTATCAGATCCCAGAGCAACCGCACGCGTCAGATACTCCACGGCCTTTTCCGTGTTGCGCGCCGTTCCCGTGCCGCTGGCATAAGCACTGCCCAACTGCTTCAGAATATCCGTATCAACGACGGGATTGCGCGCGGCCTGTTCGAGATAGCCTACCATGGCGGAGTAATTGGGCTTTCCACCAAAATCTCCATGGGAGATCTGCGCCAGAAGTTCGAAGGCCCGCACATTGCCGCGCTGGGCCTCCTGTTTGAGCGCCTGTGTCGCCTTTGGAAGCGCGTCCTTAAGATCGAGATTTGCCAACAACAGGCGAGCAAGCGAAATGCGGCTACCGGTGTGTCCTTTCGCAGCAGCGGTTTCCAGAAGTTCCACCGCCTTGTTGCGATCCACCGGAACGCCGTCGCCGATCACGTAACGCTGCGACAGACGTTCGACCGCAACGAAATTTCCGGCCTGTGCGGCGGCCATCAGCCACCTGGCGGAAAGCTGCGGATTGTAAAGGCCGAATTCTTCGTTGGCGTAAATGCCGGAAAACAGGTTGAGAACGTCGCATTCCCCAGCGCCGAGCGACTGGCTGAGTCTGTCGATCGCCTGATTGAAAAGAAGCTGAGGCGCATTCTCCGACGGCGCCAGATCCGGATTGTTGCGATAAAGCCGCGCAAGCAACAGAGCCGCATCCGGATCACCGTTTTGCGCACCCATCTTGAGGTATTTTTCACCCTTCAGCTTGTCCTGCGGCACCACATCGCCCGTGGCATAAAGACGCCCCAGAAAGGTCGCCCCTTCCATGAAGCCACGCGCGATCGCCTCGTCCTGAAGTGCGAGACCTCGGCCAAGATCGGGCGATCCTGACGTCGCGTCGAACATCAGGCGACCCAATGTGTGTGAGGCACGGCCAGCCAGTTCATAATTGGCGTTTTTCAGATATTCGAGCATGCGGCGCGCAAGCACCCTGTCACGCGGGGCGTTGCCGGTTCCGCCGATATAAGCCTGCGCATCCAGCAGCATATCGTCCAGATTGCCGGGAACCGGCCCACCGTCCCACTTGCTCCAGTCGAAGGAAAGATCGCGCTGTTGCGCCCTGACCCTGCAGATCGGCGCATAGTCGAAGTCTGGACTCGGCATAAGACCGTCCTGCAACGGCAAGGTCGTCTGCGCCTGCGCCGGCTGCACCGTCAACATCAGTGCAGCAAACAACAGGCCCGTACCAAACCTCGTCTTCTTCCGCCCACCGGAGAGGAAGGATACCGCGCTTTTGAATGTTGTCATGGACCTGATCCCTCTCATCTTCCTGCTCCCGCTCAGGCTTTCGCCGAAACGGATGTGAGAACGATATCGTCCGGCCCGTTGCCCAGAACGAAGATCGACGTCACCGAACGGCGCTTCAGCGTCGTTTTTTCAAAAGTCCTGGCAATCGCCCCTGAAATCTCGACGTTGAGATCGATTGCAACGGCATTGACCTCGAGAGAGACGCCGCTCATCGGTGCGACGGCCTTGATGACGGGCGAGCGTTTGGCGAGCGCCGTCAGTGAAACCGGCGTTGTCGTGAGGTTGTAGAGCGCAAGCGCACATTTCGCCGGGTCGGACGTAAAGACATCCGCAACGACAACGGGCTCTTTTGTGTCCGCGCCCGCGAGGATCGTCAGATATTGTCCCTGCCCCACCGAAAGCGGCGTTGACTGCCCTTTGACCAGCAGGGTGTAATCTCCGGGAGCTCTTGCGACGTAATCGGAAATCCCGCCTGCAGATACCTTGAACGGTTTCTCGCCAATGGTCGCCGTTGCAACAGCCGACGGATCGGTCGCGGCGATACGGATGAAGCTCCAGTCTTTCGGAACATCCGCATCATAGATGCCGGCATCGTCACCAGCCGCCAAAACGGACTGGTTTGCCGCCATCAGGCCCGCAAAAGCGGTCACAAGACGAACAAACCGGCGTCGATTTATTTTGAATGCAATCTCATCCGAAAACATCTGCTTCAGCCCTGCTTCTTGATGAATTGATCGGGAACGCGGCAAAGACGTGCAGTAACCGTGGTGTCACCGAAGTTTCCGTTGACGGACACACCCGTAATAGGCGTCGGAAATTCGTCGTTCAGCATCAGATAAAACGTCCCGTCATCGACGAAACGGGGGAAGCCACCTAGCGTCAGCGTATCCTCATCCCCGTCGCGATAACGCACGGTGACAGTCATCTGGTTGAGGCCAGCCTGCGAGGCAGCGAACTCCAGATACGCGTCTCCATATTGCTGCCCCCTAAGGTCTGAGGCGGCAAGCAACACCGTCTCGCCTTCGATTTTCTTCGGCTGGGAGGTCGCGATGCTGCTGTTACCCTCGCAGGAGCCGTAGACCGCCGCCAGCAATTGGCGCGATGCCTGGAACATCGTCTGGTCCACGGCATAATATGACGGCGCCTCCCAGACGATCAGCGGAGCCGGCTTTTCATGAAAGCCTTTGGAGAACACGAGAGTCGCAAGAGATGAGATGAACTGCGCGCCGTTTTCGGCATAGTTCGTGATATCCAGACCGGTTTCCTGCGCCAGAAAGCCCGCAAAGTTGAATTCAGGCGTTGCACTGAAAGAGGAGCCGACGAGAGCAACGGGTGGGGAGGTTTCGGCGACATTCCCCAGAAGATCGCTGGCATCATCTGCCGATCGCGTTGTCTGCCAGACCGTTTCTTTCTCAGGCTCCACCGCGCTGCCGCACAGGGCCTGAATTTCGTGGCCCATCGGCGCGATGTAATCGAGACTGCCGACGGCCTTGGTCTCGAAATTGTAAGTAGACAGGGATGGGTATTCTGCGAGCTTCTTTATCGTTTCGGCAGCTGCGGAAGCAACCAGACGGGCGCCGGATGACGTCCAGTGATGGTCCCGCGCAAAGAAGAAATTGTCCCTTGCCTGATGATTGTCAATCGCCTTGAGAACATCTACCGTCGTGATGCCGTTCTTTTGCAACTGCGCGACATAGTGACGGAACTCCTGTTCCGCGGCGGGTGCATTGTAGCGTGCCTGGATTTCGTCGCTGTCATCGAGTTTCGCTTGCTGCACGATACCGCGGGACGGCAGCGGCATGAAAACGAGTTCCGTTCCCTTGACGCGCAACGCATCGGAAATGGCGCGCAGGGAGACCATCGTTTCCGACGTTCTGACGAAGAACTCTTCAAAATCCGTATTTGTACGGAAAAACACGCCATCGAGCCCCTCGGCCAGATTGAATTCCGTTTTTTTGTTGCCGATATCCGGGCAGGCCTTGCCTGCAAAGGCAGGCGTTGCGGCGAAAACGAACAACGCACTCATGAAGCGGAGGGCAAACCGGCTCGCCTCACCTGCACCATAAGGATGGTAAACCTCAAGGCTCTTCGTTTTCATCGACCACCTCCATCTTGGGTATCTCGAAACGGGGATCAGCCGCCGCCATCTTCATCAGAATTTTGTTGGCCTGATTGTGCTTGAGCGCCTGCGCGCGCCTCAGCCAGAGGAGCCCCTCTGCCTGCAGGGCATCCGAACTGTCTGCGCGAAGGACGAGCGCCGTCTGAAACATGGCCGATGGATTGTTGGCGGCTGCCGCTCGGGCCAGCCATTCATTCGCCTTGTCGGCATCTCGTTCGACGCCCTGCCCCGACCTGTACGCCTCATAGAGCCGGTACATGGCGAGTGGACCTTCTTCCGTGCGCGTCGCTGCGGCTTTCTCAAGCCAGCCAATGCCCGCCTCGCCATCATGCGGAACACCGAAGCCGGAGAGCAGAGACAGCCCGACATCGATCATCGCTGCCGCGTCGCCGCGCTTTGCACCCTTGTAATTAAAGGCAAATGCCGCTTCCGGATCGATAGGCGCGGCGAAACCGGAACTCTCCAGCGCCGCGAGATCGTGCCAGGCGCGATCAAAACCGGCATCTGCCGCCGCCTGCAAATTCTGTTTTGCAAGCTCCCTGTTCTGCGGCACTCCCGCACCCCAGAGATATGCGAGACCGAGCTCGCGCCGCGCCGAGCGGCTGCCGGCGTCGCTTGCGGTTCGCAGGTAGTCGGCGGCGCGCGTCCTGTCGATGTCGACGCCAACACCATCGGCATACATGCGGGCAAGCTTCAGGTTGAGCGACGGGTTTTTCGGTTGCACGGCAAGTGCTCGATCGTAATAGGACAAGGCCTTGGACGGGTCGGCAGGTGTATGAACGCCATCCAGCAGAAGATCGGCCATCATGATCGTGGCTTCGACGTCGCCATTGGCGATCCCTTCTTCGAGAACACGCTGCGCCTCTCCAAAATTCTGTTCGCTTTTCTCTCCGCCGAGATATGTTGAAGCCAGCATGGCGGCCGCACCCGGATACCCCGCACCTGCCATCTCCCTGGCGAGGTTGGCGCCCCGCAGGCTCAACAGCGAATCCGTTGATTTCAGCAGAGCACCGGCGAGCAGGAAACGATCGGCAGACGAGAGATCGGGAATGTTTGCAGCAAGTTCCAGAAACTCTCTTGCCTTGCCGCTCTCTCCACCTTCCAGCGAAAGAATATCGAAGAGATCGATCGCCGCAGAGAAACTCCCGGCTCGCGCCGCTGTTTCCAGAAGCGGAACGGCTTCCTCCAAACGGCCATTCGCTGTCAGAAAACGTGCCATCTCGACCGATGCCTCGACATCGCCCCTGTCGACCGCCCTCTGGAAAATCGCATGTGCCTTTTCAAACGCATCTGGACCGCCGATACGCATATGCAGATTTGCAAGCTCTATGAGACCATCCGTCCTGCCCTTTGCAGCCGCTCTTTCCAGATATTCCGTCGCCTTGCCGACATCGACCGGAACGATCTGCCCTTCCGCGTAGAGCTTGCCGAGCTTCAGCATCGCTGCATTACTGCCAAGGGTATCGGCCTTCTCCAGCCATCCCATCGCGAGAATTTTTCGCTCCGGGTCTGGAGAAAGAAGAGCGGCCTCTGCAAGCCTGTTCAGCACACGAACTGACGGACGCACCGCCAGCGCTTTCGAATACCACGCCATGGCATCGTCGATATCGACCGTCTGGCCTATCCCATGAAGACTGAAATCGCCCCTCAGAACGATTGCGTTGATGCTGCCGACGGCGGCGGTGGCGACAAGCCCGTTGCGGGCCGCTGTCAGACTTTCTTCCGTCCGCAATTCAGGCTTTTCGAGAAGCAATTGCGCTAAAAGGACCGTGCCATCCTTGGACTGGCGCACCAGCGTCAACCCATAAATATCCAGGGCTTTTCGCGCATCGGCGATAACGCCGTCCCCATCACGGAACATCGTGCCGATGCGCAGAAGCGCATCCACATCGCGCGTCTCACCATTCATGACCTCGGCGAACAGATCGTCGGAAAGCTTCTTGCGGTTTTCCAACGTGTTCTGAAGTTGAACCGAGAAATAAAGGACGGCCTTGGCATCTTTGATGCCAGCAAGACGCCGCATCCATTTATCGAAGATCGCTTGATCGACATTGATGTCGCCGCTCTCGGTAAAGTCCTTGACCAGCTCCTGCGCCGCCTCGACATCGCCGGTCTCGGCCGCCCGGTCGAGATAATCCGCCGCCTCAGCGGGATTGAACAGGCTGGTCGCGGAATCCATTTGCAGACGCGCGATCCAGAAGATCGATCGCTTATGCCCAAGCTCGCCCGCTTTCCGATACCAGCCGAGTGCGGCTTGTAACGCTTCATCGGAATTCGCATTTTCCCGGTAGTAGGTCGCAAGGTCATAAGCCGCGCGCTCATCGCCGGCCGCCGCACGCCGCTCAAGCAGCCCGATGCCGAAGCGGGTCATCGATTGTGCTTCGGCCTCAGGCGTTCCAGCCAGACCGGCCAACTCGAAAGCGGCCGCGCCATAACCGAGCCTCAGCGCCAGTTGCAACCGGGCCTTAGCATTGGTGGCATCCAGCTGCCGCTCCACCATCGTCCGCCCGGCAATATAGGCTGCCTCGGCGACCCCCGCACGGCCAGCCTCTTCCAGAAGCGACAAGGCCCGATTGATATCAAACGAACCGCCCTCGCCCGCAAGCAGCATCTTCGCCAGCGTCAATCTGGCATCGGACTGGTGTGGGCCGGGGATGGTCAGCGCGGCTTCGAGGACGGTCCGTGCCTTGCCGAAGTCGGACACGAGCAACGGATTTTGCGCATCGACCGGCACACCTGCCCGCAGCAACCTCGCATAATCCAGCATGCCCTGACCATCGCTCCGCTGGGAAAGCGCGGTCGCGGCTTCGATAAGCCTGCCCGGCACTTGCGCATCAGCAGCAGACACTGGAAAGCCGTTTAAAAACGCCGATCCGACCGTAAGAGCGAGGGTTAAAAGGTGACGCTTCATCATCACTTCCCCCAGAAACAGGTGGCATTGCCACCGACAAACTCGTCGATCAATGGCCGTTCGATCGCGGCATCCTTCTGCAACAGCGCAAGCGCGCGCTGCGTGGAGATATTCCCGGCAGGAACAGCAGCCAAAGCTTCGAGGAATGCGAGATAGTGGCGACCATTGCCACGGTTCTCGAGAAAGCCCGTATCCTGGTGAAGATAATCACGGCTTGGACCGGGAATATAATTCTCGGCCGCATAGGCATTGACGAGAACCGGATCGTTGATGCCATTCAGCCAATAACCGAAAATCGTCCAGATCGACCGTTTGACGGGATTGGCATCGCCGGATGTCTTCACATAGAGGTTCTCGCCGTGTCCGCGGGCAACCTCTGCCATCACCACCATGCTGGTCAGCGACTGCCGCATATACCAGAGCGCCCGCGCACCCCGGCGCGTTTCAAGCGGCAGTCCGCCATTGGCGCGCGCCTCATCTAGAATGGAGAGAAAGCGCGATCTGCCTTTTTCATAAAGGCCGTCATCCCCGACGATCCCGCCCCATGTCATCAGCACGCTATCCGCCAGATACCGGTGATTGTTGACGTCGACGTCACCGTTGAATGTCTGGTCGACGCGGCGAACCAGCGGATCGAGCCACGTCTGGATTTTCGACCGTTCCGCGTCCGGCAGGTCATCGCGAATGATCGAAAAAGCCGTGATGGCCGGCAAGAGTGCACGCTTCAGCGCATAATAGGCGTCGTGCCCGACCTCCGTTTTTTCGAAGGCGCCACGATCCGCCCAGCTGTTCAGAAGGGTACGCAGCATCCTGGTCGACGCGGCGTCACCGCCAAGCGAGCGCCCGGAAAGCACCATCACCGCCCAGGCGAACTGGGAACCGGCACGATCGCTGCCGTAACCGGCGGTCGGGCGAAATCCATCGACGACCTCGAGATCGAGCCATTTGCTGTCAGCCTTGATCGCAAGGCATTGTTTGCGAAGGCGTCCCGAGGTATCGGCCGCGATCGCCGCCTTGCGGGCTGCGACATCGAAAAGACCGTCATAGGCAGGCGCAGCGGTTGCGGCCGAGGTGACGCAGAACCAGACACCGAGGGCAACAACGATACCGCGTCTCTGAGGGATTTTTGTGCCAGGAATCCCGGAAAATATTGCCATCAGCTTCGGCCTCCCGTTCCATTGAAGTTCTCGTATTGAACGGAGTTTGAAACATTGGTGCAGGTGTCGGTCAGCGCATCTTCCGCAAAGATTGCGGATTGACCGTCGCCATTGAAAAACCCTGCATCGCGGAAACGGCAGGTATAGGCTTCCGGGCGTTTCGGGCGGCACACCGTCGAGGTTATCAACACGCTTTCGCGCTCGTTGAAGCGCAGCATATGGCCTTCCATCGCCCGGCCATCGCCATCGATCAGTCGGCCGACCTGATTGAGATAATCGTTGCCGGAAAGGCTGAACCCCGACGTACCGTCAACCTTGATGCCGGCGCCATTTCCATGGATGCGGTTGCCGCTGGCCGCAAATGTCGTCAGCGGCAGATAGGGATCGAACTCGAAATCGCGCAATGCGTTTGCAGGAGATGTCCGCAAGTTACTGATATAACCGTGGATCGCATCCTGAGCGTTGTTTTCCAGAACATTCTCGTGAACGCCGACATCCCAACTGTTGCGGATCTTGATGCCCGCACGCTTGTTGTCGAAGAACCGGTTGCCCACAGCCAGATTGCAGCTGCTTTCGAAGAGTGTCAGGCCATCCTGTTTGTTGTCGAAGGCGACATTGGCATAAATGAAATTGTCGACGCTGTTGCGGTCGATCATAAAGCCAGACCCGGTATTGGTGTGTGACACATTACCGACGACCCAGGAAAAATTAACCTCACGCGAGACGATGATGCCGTGTTTGGCCTTGGTGTCATAGGTGGTATTGAGGGCAATCAGAAGCCGATGAGAGCGGTCATGCGGATCGATCGCGTAGAGCACGTTGTCGCGATATTCATTGCCCACGAGGCTGACCTCGTCTGCCTCATAAGAATAGAAACCATATTCGAAATTGTGGAAGAAATTGTCGACGACGATCCCCGTCGGCGCACGCGCTTCGGTTATCTGCTGCGCCACGGTCTTGGGACCGGCAGAAAAGGCAAGGCCGAAGGACTTGGGCGCCGCATAACCCAGCGAATCCAGCACGGAGCCACCGATCATCAGCCGTGAGTTGCTCCAGCCGATGATATAGGGCCGGAAAACATGACGCTTTTCCTTGTCCGAGTAACGTGGCGTTCCGGTCGCCTCATCCCAGGATGTAACGGTCGTATCCTGGACGTAAAGCGTTCCAGCCACGGAAATGAAACTGCCGGCCGTCGCGGAAAGACGATAGGTGGCCGCTTCCTGTCCGGACAGGATCAGCGTCGCCCCTTCCGCCACCAGAACAGGGGCGCGCAGTGTCACGACATCGTTTTCGCGCGTGACCAACGGAAAACCGTCGCCAGCATCCAGTTCGCTTGCCAGACTGCCAAGAGTGTAGACGCCGCTCTGGATAACGATGATGCGCGGATAAGGAATGCCCTGCGCTTCCGCCGCGAAAGACAGCCCCGTATTGCCCGCAGCCAGATCTTCCATGAACTTGTCGCTATAGGGGCTCAGATTGGCAAGCGTAACGGCAGCATGACCGGCCTGCGGCAAGGGCACGTCCTCACGCACCGTGCCGGCACGCACGGAAATGTCAGGATAGGTGTAGGTCTCGGGAAGGCTTATCCTGCCTTCCTGCCGGGCAAGTGTCAGCCTGCCATCGCTGAAGGCAGCAGCGGGTGTTACTTCTGCCACGGCCTCAAGCTTCGGTGCCTGTTGCATGGCGCGGTAGTCGACCGGGCTCCCTTTGCCCCAACCGAGATTGCGCACATCGAGAGACCGAAAATTGGCTTCCGCGATGGAACGCGCCGTGCGGACACGCAACATGTGGTCCTTCAGCGTGGTCGCCTGAACCGATGCGAATTTGAGCATTGCCGGATTTGCCGCAGCCGCAACCAGAACTTCGGCCTTGAGCGCCTCATCCTCCCCTGCACCGGCGAATGACGCGAGATACGTCAATGCCTCACCACCGAAGCCATCCAGCGCAGCACGTTTGCCAATCATGCTGGCAGCCCGCGCCTTGATCTTTTCGTCGGCAATACGATCGATCAGTTGCCTGGCTGCGTCGGTTTTGCGCGCATCGGTCAGCACTTCGACGATCTTCAGATACCCCTTGTCGCGGTTATCTTTTTTGTCCTCACCCGCTGCAACTTTCACCGCTTCGCCGACCAGCGCATCGAAATCGCCGTTGCCCTTGCTGTCATTGGCAACCGAGGCTAGCCGCAGCAGCGCCTCTATCCGGAACTCCGTGTCCTCAATGGAAAGGGCAACCGACTTCGCATCATCCGTCTCGCCCTTTTTGGCGAGCGTGCGCGCCAGTTCGGACTGTACCCGTCCCTTGTCACGGCTATTGGCGATGATTTCGAGCGCGGTTTTGCCTGCGGCGATATCACCTTCCCGCACCTTCACGCGGGCGATACCGGCAACAGCCTTGTCGCGGTCATTGCCGCCCTGGAGAAAGGACAGCAGCTTTTCCGCGTCCTTCAGCCTGTCGGCATCCGCCAGGCTTTTGGCGAGATTGGCAATCGTGTTGCCGCCATCCTTCGCCGTGCGCAATTCCTGCACGAGCGCCAACGCGTCATCCAGTCGCTCCAGGCTGATGGCGCTCTCGGCCGCCGCCACCACCGCAACTCCCCGCTCAGGGCCGGACAGACCGGCAAGAACGGCGTTTCCGTTGGCGTAGGAAGCATCCGCCATCTTCGTCAGATCGTTTTTGGCGAACACCGTTGCCAGCGTGAAATCAAGCTCCGCGCGCAACGCGCTTTCCGGCAGGTATTCTGCCAGCTTTGCTGCATCCAGCCCACGTCCGGCCTCGATGCGCTGCTTGACGATCTTCTCGATCAGATCTTCCTGATCGCTGTTATCCGCAAGGCTGGTGGCCAGCACGGGCATCCATTCCAGCTTGCCTTCCCTGAGGGCCAGATCCGCTACGTTGCCGACTGCCTTCTTGCGCGCTTCGGAATCTTCCGGATTGATCGCCAGCGCCCACAACAATGCCGACTCCAGATCGTCTTTCTCGAGGGCACCGACGCTTTGCGCCACAATGCTGTCCGTGGGAGCGGCGCTGATTTGTTTACCATCGATCTGCTTGCCCGCAAGAATTCGCAGGGCCAGATCGTAGCGGGCATAGCCACGCATGCGTGTCGGCCACATGCGCGAAATCGCCTTGTCGGCAAGGGCGGAGGATATTTGAGGATCGATGATCGTCGCCGTCTGCGCCAGGGTGTTCAGCGCTGCGTTCTTCGCAGTCTCATCCTTGATGAGATCGACACGGCCGGCTGCCTTCTCCATCAGGCTTATGGCATTCGGCTTGTCGCCCTTGGCAACGAGAGCGGCATAACCTCCCAGGGCAGCGACCTGCAACTCCGGCAGAGAAAGAGCTTCGATCAGCTCCATTATCCGCACACGCATCTCGGTTCTCTGCTCCGGGTCCGTGATACGGCCCTTCATCTGTTCCTGCAATGCGGAGATACTGGCGGAAACCAGACTGTCGGCATCGATGCCACCGGAGGCCAGGCTGCTCAATGCAGTCTTTGCCTCGACGGAATCCGCTGCCATCCACGATTTCAGTTGTTTCATGCCAGCAAGCGCCGCATCGAGAAACGCGAGGCGCTGCCGGGCATCTGTCGCACCATCGGCCTTCAGAACATTCGCGGTAATGTCCGACATCGCGGCATCGGCTTTGCCAGACGCCGATGACTGTGTTGCCGAGGCCTGTTGGGCGAAGGCAACCGAGGAGGCAACCGGCCAGTGTCCGGCGGAAAACACGAGGCAGATCGACAACGCCGCCATGCGCAGCGATACTAGGGTGCTCGCCGTTTTCGGCGGCCACCGGCAGTTGGAACTTGATAGGTGGATGATGTCGCGTGTCATCATGCTTCCTTCGTCAGGTCTGTATCGTAAAAGCTGCTCGATCATTGCGTGCAGAGAACCGGAATGCAGACAACGGATGTCCCGTCAGAGACCAAGACGTCCCCTGCACATGAATTTCCTGCAACTGGCATGCAATATGGCTGCCGACGGGCGGGCGGAGGGAGGAGAAACCTCCCGCGACCACTTATTTCGGCAGGAGTCTGCTCGTCATATCCGCAAACCATTGGTTCAGACCGAACCATGGTCCGTTGTCGAAGCGAACGGCAGCGGGTGTACCAATTTCAGCCGACAGGGCATGTCCGCCAAGATCGATCCTGACTGCTACCCGATCACTCGTCGCGGCGGACTGTTCGCTGACCTTTGGCAGTTGAGACACCACCACATCATGCAGAACCGTGCCTTGCGGCAGGTCCACGCTGACATGCGGCGCCTTATAAAGCGCCATCAGATGTGAGCGATCCACCATGGCGACCACGTGCGGTTTGGCATCCGCATGACGCAGCCCCAACACCTGGGCTCCGACCTTGATCTGCGTATCGACAGCCGGACCGGTAGGCTCGGCGGCGCAATCGCATGATGCGACGACCGACGTGCTTTGTCCGCTTTCGGTCAGAACGGTCAAAATCCGCTCACCACTTTTTACCGGTCCAGTCACCAGATTGGTGATGATGCCGTTGGCAGGTGCAAGAACCGGAACCGTATCGACCGTGACCACCGCACTATCGGCCGCGAAGACCCAGAGACGCTGATAGAGGCTGCTTGCCAGAAACGCCGCAAGCGCGAGCGAGATGGCCAGCGTGGCGACAATACCCACGGCTTTTCGGAATTTGCCAGCGCCCGGCACCGCCTCGTCCGATTTTCGTGGCCGCAGTTTCACCTCGCCGGAAGCGCGCCTGGCGAAATCGAGAATATCGTTACCCTCGACGATCTCGCCACTGAGATATGAATCGTGAATGTAACGCAGCATACGCTGCGCGGCCGGAGACGTATCGACGAACCTGAAACCCGTACGGCTGGCTTCCGCGCTGGAATGACGCACTTCCGCTTTCACAGGCAGCAGCATATCGAAACCATCGAGTGGGATCTGCAGCTGCAAGGGCAGCACTTGTCCTTCTTCGAAGGTGACATCGCCTGTTGCGACACCCACCCCACCCAAAGACCAGTCGATCGAGGAATATCTGTGCTGATCGATCACGCATTTCAGCGGCAACTTGTAGCGCGCATGCTGGCGTTGCTCATCCGCTTCGAAACTCACGATGCTCATATTCATTTTGGGCTCCTTCGCGGGTCAGCGCATACCGAAAATCGCAGTCGTCGCCCCAAAGCCTGGGACCGACAATTGACCGACGAGCAACGATATGAGGGTTACAAACAGGGTAATCGATAAAACATGCATGTAGGTGGAGGAGGCGTTTTTCAGCGCGGCGGCTCGACCCGTGCCATTGGCGGACAGTGTTGTTTTCTGCCGCGTCCACTTCTGGCGATCGAGGTGGAAGAAAATGTATGTTTTTATGATCGAGCCGAAAACCTGATTGAAATAGATGAAGAAGGGATAGAAAATCGAAACCCGAGGCCGGGAATTGAACAGCATCAGCGTCATGATGTAGCGGGTCAGCAGAACCCAAGCGAAATAGGCCGGGAAAATGAACGGGTTGTCGAAAAGCCCGATCAGGATGACCATGACGAGGCCGGCAAGCGACGTCCACATCGAGATGCGCTGATCGAAAATCGTCCACCAGGTAAAATAACCGATATGCCAGGGACCAAGTGCCAGTGCGCGGCTGTTCGTCCGCAGCATGTTGCCGAACCAGCGCGTCATCAATTGCGCCGCTGCCTGGAAAAAGCCTGATGTCGGTGGGTCTTCAACTGTCGCGACGGTGACGTCGGGCACATACAGCATGTGATAATTGTTGCGCAGCAGCCAATACCAGCTCGACTTGTCGTCGCCGGTGAGGAACTTCAGCCTGCCAAGACGCCAGTGCTCGATATAGTCCTGTTCCACCTGCCGAATGAAATCGGAATTGGTGACGACAGAGGCGCGGAACATCGACATTCTGCCGGTCAGCGTCAAAACGCGCTTGGAAAGTCCGTTCGACGACATGAGAATATGGCGTTGCGCAAACCGCAAGGAATACCAGACGTGAAATGACGATTTTCCCCGCACCCGCGAGGTTTCATCCGTGGTCAACGCGCCAACGCGACCATCCGCGAAGAAACCGGCGCACCGATCGACGAGGTTTTCGGGCACAATGGAATCGCCATCGATAACTGCCACGACGTCATCGCTTCGCGGCTCCAGCTTGGAGACGGCCCGAAACGCGTAGGCCAGCGCATCCCGCTTGCCGCTGCCATTGATGCGCACGATCACCAGGCGGATATCCGTGTTCTCGCCGCAGATAAGCCGATGCATCGAACGGATCAGGCGCTGGTCGGACATTTCGACGATGGATGCGATGACCGTCGCCCCGCCGCGAGACGCAAGTGCTGCCCGGAACGCGGCGCGATAGACCTCGGCTGTTGTGTCGCCGTCGATGCGAAAACTGGTTACGATGAGATAGGCATGAGGCGCTTGCCCGTTTTTCGCACTCAGCTGGAGATGACGATCCGCGCGAATGCGCATTTTCGGGAAAACAACGCTACGGTAGACGTTGGACCGCACGAAATGCAGGATACCCCAGAAATACCGCCACACGGCCAGTGCGCCCAGACCGAACAAAAGACCCGTGTTTGCGCCAAAAAGCACGCCTTCCGGGACGATCACGATCAAGCTGGCGAGGCCAAGCACAAACAGCAAATGTGCTGGAAGGCTTTCACTCCAAATGACGATAGCGGATTGCTCCCCCGCCTGAGAAACCGGCACTGTCGACAATCTGTCAACAGGCAATACTTCATCAGGAAGACCGAGCACTCTCTTTTCGAGATAGTGTCCCATAGCATAATCCATCAATGAAATAAATTTACAAAACTTACGATCAAAATTCGAAGTAAATTATATGCAATGCGCTATGTATCTGTATATTATATGTTATTAATGGAATTAATCAAACTATAAATTATGATGTACGGCGTAAAATTCATATATTTATACGACATCATCCAGATAACGTACCGGTATCTCCCACAGCACGACTTTCGGTGCAGCTTGCGAGCGAAGTTTCTCCAGAAAATCCTGCATGGGCGCAAAAGGCCCCTTTCCTTCCCTGGCGTAGTTGAGGACATCCACCTCGCATGTCGTTTTCAACTGATCTTCAAACGACCAGAGCGGGTTCGCGCTATAGCTCGTCCCGACCAGCACGACCTGATCCGCCGGTCCAGCTCCGGCCTCGCCATCTGCAAATAGCGCATCGGCATGATCCGCCCTGGCCGCAGCCGATATCGGCTGAATAATGTCTAAGCCCGCGCTGGCTCCGGACAACATCCAGCCGGCATCGACAAACTTTGCGAGGTCGCCGACATGGTTGACGTCGTGCTGGGATACGCTGTCAAAAACAGTTTTCATCAACTGATCGCGACGGGGAATGGCGGCACACGCCGCCTTGGCCGCCAGACCGCTGCCTTTGACCGTCCAATGCGTATCCGATCGCAGAAAAAGTTCTTCGGGCTTTGCGGAACCGAACGTCGCGGCCACGTCTGCAGTCGCAATCCCCTTCTTGTTGAGGAAGGTCATAAATCTCTCATAGAGATCGGCATTGGTTTCCGGCAAAACGTTGCTGCCCAACTGCCCGGCCACGACTTGCGCTTTGGGCGGGATCGGTACGATTACCAGAGTAGCGCCTTTTTCTGCCAATCTGGAGCGAACATCCGCAATCGTCTGGAAAGACGTTGCAAGATTGGCCTCCGATGTCCGGCTCCACGCAAACTCCTCCGCCGTGAAAAGCCAGCCGCTCCGGCCAACGATCGCACCTTTCCTCGCTTCCCCGAAAACACCGAGAGAAACTGCATTAAAAAACTCGACGGCGAAATTGCTGAACGGCAATTCCCGCTCGTAACCCTCTTCAAGCCGACTGGCGACCTTCCCGGTCCAGATATCGGCAAGATCATCCACTTTCAGGTCCTCATCCGGTATATCGACCACATAATTGGCGGTAATCCCGGCACCAGCCAGCAAAAGAAAGAGAACCGACGCGGTTGAAAGCAAACGTGGTGAGATCATGCGCCGTACTCCCTAGAACTGAAAATAGAGGAAGGGTGAGTCATTGTCGGCCGTCAGCTTCAATATCGAAATCATGCCAAAAAAGCAGACGATGCCCGTTGCCGCCAAAGCCACGCCCGCAGTCGACGGGTGAAGCGGCATATGGATCAATCGCTCGGCCGGGAAAGTCCGGTTGAACCACGGCTCAATAAACACCACCGCCACGCCAACGGCCAGGGAAGCAAGAGCGAAGTTCTTGATCTGCCACGCAATATCCGGCTGGATATCAAATCCGTTGAGACCTGACATTCCGCGATACATGTCGACTGCGCTATGCACGTCGAGCGATCGGAACATGACCCAACCGAGCATGACCAGCAAAAGGGTGCCACCCAACGCCACGAAAGAGCGTTTATCGGACGGCTTGACCCCGAGCAGGCGCTCCAATGCCAGGAGACCGCCGTGCCAGACACCCCACAGTATGAAGGTCCAGTTCGCGCCATGCCAAAGTCCGCCCAGCACCATGGTAATGAACAGATTGAAATACGTCCTTGCGGTTCCCAGCCGGTTTCCGCCGAGCGGAATATAGAGATAGTCCCGCAGCCAGGCCGACAGGCTGAGATGCCAGCGACGCCAGAATTCCGTGATGGAACGGGAAACATAGGGACAGTCGAAGTTTTCGATAAAGCGGAATCCCATCATCATTCCCAATCCGATAGCCATGCTGGAATAGCCCGAAAAATCGAAATACAGCTGTATCGAATAAGCGATGGTTCCAAGCCAGGCCTCGGCAAATGTCGGGTCGGCTTTGGCGAATATCGCATCCGCTATAGGCGCCACGGAATCCGCAATCAGTACTTTCTTGGCCAACCCGGCAAAAAACCGAATGCCACCTTCGGCAAAAAGCTCGAGCGAATGCTGGCGATACGTGAACTGATGGGCAAGGTCCTTGTAACGCAGGACCGGACCGGCAACCAATTGCGGAAACAGAGCCTTGAATGCTGCAAAATCGAAGAAGTTCTGCGCCGGCGGCGCGTCTTCCCTATAAATATCGATAAGGTATGAGATCGCCTGAAATATATAAAACGAGATGCCGATCGGTAGCAGGATTCGCGCATGCCACGATGTGAACGGGTCACCGCCATTGAAGAGGTCGGCGAGGCTGTCCATGAAGAAATTGCAGTATTTGAAATAACCGAGCACAAGTAGAGGCCCGGAAATCGCAACAATCAGCAATCTTTTGCGTGCTTGCACCGTGCGTTCCACATAGATCAGCTTTCCGAAGATATAACTCCAGAGCGTCACGAGAAAAAGCAGGGCGAGGTAATCTATCCTCCACCACCCGTAGAACAGGTAGGAAAACAGAAGTATAACGAGTGATTTGTACCGAAAAGGAACGGAAAAATAGACACCGAGCGCAATCGGTAAAAACATAAATATGAATAAACTTGATGAAAAAACCATTTTTATCGACTTTCTTCATGAAGGTCGAACTGAATATGCTCATATAAGAATATGAATTAATGCAGGAGTCAATAACCTGTTAATAGAAAATTAAACTAGTTGATGCGCCCAATTAGCTTTCGAATCGCAATTGTGAAATCGAGATCTGAGAAGCGTGGCGACGACGACAAGCAATTCCCCTCATGACCCACATGCGAAAGAAGCGCATGCAGAGACAACGACCTATAGATTATGCAGGATAGAGTTGGACCACGATCTGCCAATTTCTATCGTATAATGCGTGGCGCCATCAGCCGCTGGAAACCTGACCGACGACAGCAATGTCCCCCTAGCGGCGGTAATTGTGCGGAAAGGCGGAATAATGGGTCTGGTTCTAAATCTCATCATTCAGACGATCGTCTGGTTCGGCTTCATGGGCGCGATCATCTTTGTTGCTGCAGGCACGACGGACTACCCCGGCGGATGGCTTTATCTTGCTGTGATGGTCACGCTCTCGGTCGTATTCGGGACAATCATGGCGCATGTTGATCCTGGCCTGCTCAGAGAGCGCCTTAAACCGCCCGTGCAGAAAGATCAGCCGCTCGCCGACAAGCTGCTTCTCGTCGCAATCCTGCTCGTGATATTGGGAGGAATGGGCTTCATGGCGGCAGATGCGGCGCGCTGGCACTGGTCAGCAATGCCATCTTCCGTGCAGTTGGCGGGCTGCGGGCTCCTTCTCGCGGCGCTTTTGTTTATTTACTGGGTCATGCGGACGAACAGCTTTGCAGCGCCGGTTGTGAAAATACAAAAGGACCGCGGCCAGGCGGTCATCACAACCGGCCCTTATGCCATCGTCCGCCATCCCATGTATTTCGGCGCCCTCTTCTACATCGCCGGGACATCGCTCGTGCTCGGTTCGTGGTGGGGACTTGCGGCGGTCCCCATCCTGGCCGTCCTGCTTGGCATCCGGATCGGCATTGAGGAGCAGGCGCTGCGCAAGGGTCTCGATGGCTATGATGACTATGCGCGTCGTGTGCGCCGGCGTTTGATTCCGTTCATCTGGTGAGACGGTGTACGGCTATGGCAAAGCGGCGACGCGCGGATTACAAAGGTCATAAGCGGGGTTTTGCCAAAAATGGATGACAGAGGCTTTTCTCTGGATCGAATGCGGACCTTCGTCCGTGTGGCTGAGCGTGGCAGTCTGTCAGCAACAGCCAGAGATCTGGGTATCGGGCAGTCGACGGTAACGCGTCATATCAATGAGCTCGAAGAGGCCGTCGGCGTTCCCCTTCTTGGGCGAACGACGCGTCGCGTCACACTCACCGAGGAGGGTAGCCGTTATTATACGAACTGCCTCCAGATTCTGCGGCTGGTGGAACAGGCAGCCGAAGAGGCAAGAGATGCCCGGCAGGTGCCCGCCGGTGCCGTTCGTCTCTCCTGCACCGCAGCACTCGGCGTCATGCACGTCACGCGGATCATCTTCGATTTTCAGGACAGACATCCGGACATCCGCATAGATCTCAATCTGACGGACGAACGAATTGACCTTGCCCGTGAAGGCGTCGACATCGCGCTACGGCTGGGGCCGATCGTCGATGGCGCGATGAAGCTTTTCTCGATCGGAGAAAGCCATCGAAAAGTCGTGGGGTCCCCTGACTATTTTTCTCGACACGGGCGGCCGGCACGCCCCGCAGAGTTCGCGCAACACAATTGCGTTGTGATGTCCAACGTCGCCGGAAGCAACCAGCTTTTTTTAACTGCTTCGGATGGGGTGCGGCTGATGGTGCCGATGAGCGGATCCCTGCTTGTCGACCACGGGCTCGCCGCGCGAACCGCCCTTGCCGCCGGTCGCGGCATCGGCCCGACGCACCTCTGGCTCGTGCAGGATCTGCTGGATGCCGGCGAACTCGAGATCGCGCTCGACGCTTACGATCTCGATCCTGTTCCCCTCAGCCTTCTCGTTGTTCCCGAAAGGGCCGGCGTCGCCCGCGTGCGGTTGCTGGCCGATTTTCTGGTTGACGAGATCAGGAAACTCCCGGGGATCACGCCGCACCGAACGCCGGGCGATCAAGCCTGAATGCCGAAAGATCGCCGATCCCCTCGCCATCCCGTCTTTTGCAGGAACTGTTCCCAGTTCAACGTCTGGGGATCGAGGCGGCGGCTCCAGTCGAGATCGCGTTCATTTGTAAAATAACCGTATTCGACGGCATATTCTACCATGCCAAGCAACTCCCTGACCAGGAGTTCGTTGCCGGCGAAATCGGGAAAACTCTGCAACAGGCCATCTCGCGTGAAGGCATTGCGGTACTCGGCCCTGATACCCGTCACCCGCTGAAACGTTTCCACCATCTCCCGCGGAGAGATCAGGTCGCCGACAATCGGAAGCGTCTTGCCATCATAGAGCGCAGGGTTGGAGAATATCTCCAGCACGACCGGACCGGTCGCCGTCAGCGGATCCACGAAAGGCGCGCGGAAATCTTCTGGAAGGTAGATGGGCAAAAGGAGCGTATCGCCATCATAGCGGGGAACGTAATATTCCAGCAGGTTCGTATAGAAGAAGGCAAGCATGATGAAGGAATGAGAAACGGGCAGCCCGCGGATGTAGTCGGCAACCTCCGCCTTGTCCGTGAAGTGCGGCGCAAATTTCGCACCGGCTGAGATTCTTTCGACATGCTCAAGTGTGCTGAACACGATATGCAGCACGCCGGCCGCAACCGCAGCGTCTGCAAGCTGCCGGCCAAGCGGCGCCTCGCTTGTATCCGGCGGCGCAATAGGCGGCGTCATCAGGAAAGCACCGGCCGCACCTTCGAAGGCAGCGACAAGCTCCTTCGTCCGACCGGGCTCGAGAGGAACCGTGACGATCTCCGCCCCCAGATCCCGGAGCGCACGGGCCGCAGGGGACTGGTCATTCCGAGTCAATGCACGAACCCGGAAACGCTGGCTTTGAAGCAGGGCTGTCGCAATGCTCCGGCCCTGCTTGCTGGTCGCTCCGACGGTTGCGATCATTGGTTTGTCATGCTGCATCACACGGTCTCCGATCCTGGTTTCTGGTCCTGCGTCCCGTCTATGCCAGAAGAGGTAACCGATCGCGTCCGGCGACACTATCCGCCGCAACCGGATTACATTATGCCGTTTTATGGATGGATCTCTTCAGCATCGGGATACCCGGTCACGGCGTTGTCGAATGACGATGTCGGCCACAAGAAGCCGTTGCCACTCCACGCTGAAAGCCATCATCGCCTTGCTGTCTTTGCCCACAGCATTATGATCCAGAACCGTCGCGGCTCTGGAACGGTTTGACGCGGGAGGTCATGTATCCATGTCGATAATTCTGAGAACTGATCGCATACATCTGCGAGAAATCCAGGATGATGACCTGGTTTCGCTGAGCAGAATCTACGCCGACGAGCAGTGCATGCAGTTTTATCCCGGCACCAGATCCGTGACTGAAACAATGGCCTGGTTTCAGAAGCTGGCTTTTGAAAGTTACCGTCTACATGGCTATGGCCTCTGGGCGGTAATCGACAATCTGTCAGGGCATGTTATCGGTGATTGCGGAATTACGCAGCAACCCACCCCGGCCGGTACAGAACCCGAAATCGGCTACCATCTGTGGCGCGACTTCTGGGGAAAAGGATTGGCGACGGAGGCTGCGAAAGCCTGTCGCAACTATGCCTTCACGACGTTAGGTATGCGCCGGGTCGTCAGCATCACCAGCCCCGAAAACATACCTTCCCAGAAGGTCGCACAAAGGGTTCACGACAGAAAAGAGGTCTATCAAAAGCGCCTCGGAAGCAGCGACGTCCTGGTGGACCGCTTCCTCTATATCAGTGAAAACCGTTGATCGCTCCGGACCAGTTGCGAGCACAAACCGGTTCAATCCCGCACGACCACGCGGCTACAGCGCATAGGTGCCGTTGCAGTAGTTGATAACACTCGAAATCTTAAGGGGGCCGCTGGCCCCCTTAAGCAATCCTGTCAGTTATCACCCCGGCACGATGCGGGTCAGGCTCCGTATGGCACCCAGATGTTCTTCACCTGGATGGCCCTGCGCAAATAGTCACGGCCCTGCGCTTCAGCACGGTTAAGCCAATCTGGCTGACGGCCATTATTAACCCAGGTGGCCTTCAGGTTGCCCGCAGAAGCCTTCTCGACCATTGCGCTTCCCTTGGTCGCGCCGAAGTACCAGACAGCTGCAACGTCATCATGCTCGGCCAGCGTCTTTGCAAGCAGATCGCTTTCGCCTGTCACAATATTGATGACGCCGCCGGGCACATCCGACGTGTCCAATACCTGGTAGAAATCACCGGCAATCAATGGATGGCGAGACGACGGGATCACCACAACGCGATTGCCCATGGCGATTGCTGGCAGTACCAGTGACACCAGCGACAGGAGCGGCATCTCATCCGGGCAAACGATCCCGACGATGCCCCATGGCTCGTTCATGGCAAGCGTGACGTGACGCGACTTGGTAGAATGTACAGCGCCGTCGAACTTGTCGGCCTGCGCGGCGTAATAGGAAATACGGCGCAGGGATGCGTCGAATTCGTCCTTCGCCTTCTTTTCGCTGACACCCGTGCTAGCGATGATGCGAGCGACGAATTCGTCCCGCCGGGCATCGAGGTTCTCTGCGAGATAATAGAGCACCTGCGCACGGTTATGGGCGGTTGCGGAACTCCAGCTGCCTGCCTTGGACGCCGCTTCCACAGCATTGCGGATGTCCTTGCGGCTGCCTATTCCGGCCATGCCAATTACGGCGTTGCCCTTGCCGGTCACCGAATAACTATAGCCACCGTCGGGGCGGGCTTGCTTGCCGCCGATATAGTTCTTCATCGTGCGATCAAGGCCATCGATCACGATCTTGCTGTCAGCGTTCGGCAGTGCAGACGGAATAAAGGCTTCAGCGGGCTTGGTGATCGGCAGGGTCTTTTCCCAGTCTGCCGCCAGATATTCGTAAAGCCCTTCACGCGCACCTTCACGGCCGAAACCGCTTTCACGGTAGCCACCAAAACCTGCACCGGCATCGAGCATGTTGGTGCAGTTGATCCAGACCACGCCTGCCTTGACGCGGGCAGCCAGATCAAGCGCGACATTGATGTTTTCCGACCAGATCGAGGCCGCGAGGCCGTAGCGGGTGTTGTTGGCCAGCGACACGGCTTCATCCGGAGTGCGGAAAGTGGTCGCCGCAGCGATCGGGCCAAAAATTTCCACCTGGCAAACCGTCGACGCCTGATCGACATCGGTGAAGAAGCCGGGAGCGACGTAGTTGCCGGTGGTCGGTAACGGGTTGGAACTCTGCCAGAGTTCACCCCCCTCTTCCACACCCTTGCGGACCAGATCGGTGATGCGTTTCACCTGGGTGGCGGAAACAATGGCGCCAACATCGGTCGACTTGTCAAGCGGATCGCCGACCCGCAGGGTTTCCAGCCGCTTTTTCAGCCGTGCATAGAACTTCTCGGCAATGCCTTCCTGCACCAGCAGGCGGGAACCGGCGCAGCAGACTTCACCCTGGTTGAACCAGATCGCGTCAACAACACCTTCGACCGCCGCATCAAGATCGGCATCCTCAAAAACGATGAATGGCGACTTACCGCCCAGTTCCAGCGACAGCTTCTTGCCCGAACCGGCAATCTGCTCCCGAATAACGCGGCCGACCTTGGTCGAGCCGGTGAAGGCGACCTTGTCGACGCCGTCATGGCCGCAGATCGCAGCGCCTGTCGAACCATCGCCCTGCACGATGTTGACGACACCGGCAGGAAGGCCGACCTCGTGGCAGATTTCCGCGAAGGCAACAGCCGTAAGCGGCGTCAGGTCGGCGGGCTTCAGCACCACGGTATTGCCGGCAGCAAGTGCTGGTGCAATCTTCCAGGCCAGCATCAGCAGAGGGAAATTCCAGGGGATCACCTGACCGCAAACGCCGACAGGCGAGAAACCGCGGAACTCGTCTTCCACCATTTCGGCCCATCCGGCGTGATGGTAAAAATGGCGGGCGACGAGTGGAATGTCGATATCGCGGGTTTCCCGAACCGGCTTGCCGTTGTCCATCGTTTCCAGAACAGACAGGAAGCGCTCGCGCTTCTGTATATGGCGGGCAATGGCATAGAGGTAGCGGGCGCGTTCGTGACCCGACAGCTTCGACCATTTTCCGAAGGCCGCGCGGGCGGCCTTGACCGCCTGATCGACGTCTTCCTCATTGCCGCAGATGATCTTGGCCAGGTTAACCCCGTTGGCGGGGTTTGATACGGCAATCGTTTTGCGGCCTTCCGGAGAAACGAACCGGCCGTTGATATAATGGCCGAACGAGCGATCGTGCGTGTCGAGCCACTGCTTCACATCGCCATTGGCCTCGGGAGAAGGTCCATATTCCATGGTTTCCAAAATGTCCTTGATGGATCGCATTTTTTCGGTCCTTACGCGGCAGCGTGATGATGGGCGCTGGAATAGCGGCCGGTTACGAAATGTTCGAGCTGCCGCTCGATATCGCCGAGCATCGAGCTGGCGCCGATGCGGAAAAGGTCCGGCTCCAGCCAGCGATTGCCCAGCTCTTCCTTCATCAGCGTCAGCCAGGACAGCGCATCCTTCGCTGTCTTCAACCCGCCTGCGGGCTTGAAGCCGACCATCTGGCCGGTCAGTTCGCCGTAATCGCGCAGCGCACGCACCATTGTCAGGCTGACCGGCAGGGTGGCGTTGACCTCCTCTTTGCCGGTCGAGGTCTTGATGAAGTCCGAGCCCGCCTGCATCGCCACCATTGAGGCGCGATAGACATTGGTAAGCGTGTTGAGATCACCCGTCGCAAGGATAGCCTTCATATGGGCGTCGCCGCAGGCTTCACGCATCGCAGCGATCTCATCATAAAGTGCCGTCCAGTTCTGCGTCAGAACGAACTCCCGGGTTATGACGATATCGATCTCTTTGGCGCCCTGCTCGACGGCGTAGCGGATTTCGGCCAGTCGCTGCGGCAGCGGCGTCAGGCCGGAAGGAAAGCCCGTTGCCACGGATGCGACCGGAATGGTTGTGCCTTCCAGCGCCTTGACGGCATGGGACACCATGGTCGGATAGACGCAGACCGCACCGGTTGTGATGCCGGCGTCAGCAAGGCCGAGTGCCTCAAGAATGTCGTCCCGAACCGGACGTCGCGCTTTTGCACACAGGCGGCGCACACGACCGGCCGTATCGTCGCCGGACAGCGTTGTCAGATCGATGCAGGTAATAGCCTTGATCTGCCAGGCAACCTGATATTCCTTCTTGACCGAACGCCGGGCGGTGATTGTTGCTGCACGCCGTTCGGAGGCACTGCGATTGACCGATACATCTTCAAACCATTCCGGCTTGAGAGCGGTGCCGTTGTTTCTGGGGAATGCTTCGCTCATTTTCTGTCCATTCTTGGGTCAGGCTGCGGCATTGGCATGTTCGCGGCAAAATGCCTCGAACTCTTCGATGCTGGCATAGGCCTTCTGTGTTCCGGGACGGGTGATGGAATGCGCCGCGTAAAGCGATGCCTTCTTCAGTGAGGATACGACGTCACCCGTTTCGGCATAAAAGCGGGCGAAGGAGCCGATAAAGGCGTCGCCAGCGCCGGTGGTGTCTTTGGGCGTTACCTTGACGGGCTCGATATTGACGATTTCATTTGAAGTAATCATCCGCGCGCCACGTCCGCCCAGCGTCACGATGACGGTACGGATACCGCGTGCGATCAGCGAACGGGCCGCAGTTACGATTGCTTCGTCGGTCTCGGTCGGCAATCCGGACAGCAATGCCAGCTCGCTCTCGTTCGGAACGAGGAACGTTACCTGGCGGATACGCTCCGGATCGAGATTGGCAGCGGCGGGCGCAGGATTGAGGATCGTCTCGATACCGTTTTTGGCCGCAAGTTCAATGGTGTGATAGACGGTCTCAACCGGCACTTCCATCTGCATGAGGATCAGACCGCACTGCTTCAGATCGGCCGCCGCCTTATCGACTTCTGCTGGTAAAAGATCGGCATTGGCGCCCTTGACGATGAGGATCGAATTCTCGCCGGACTGCTCGACGAAAATCGGCGCGACGCCACTCGACTTGCCGGCAACCTTCACCACGTGACGCGTATCCACGCCGAAGCTCTCGAGATTGCGAATGGTATTGTCGGCGAAGACATCGTCACCGACCCGGGTGACCATCATGACCTCTGCGCCGAGGCGCGCCGCAGCGACCGCCTGATTGGCGCCCTTGCCGCCGCAACCCATTTCGAAGGCGGGAGCCTCGAGCGTCTCGCCCGGTCCGGGCATACGGTCCACATAGGTGATGAGGTCGACCATGTTGGAGCCTACAACCCCGATTTTCTTGCTCATGCTGACATTCCCTGGATATCCTGTTTCAAAGGGCGCCGATCCTGGCGCCGAACTGATCGGCGGCAGCGCGGTCGAGATAGCCCTCCGCAGGTTGCCGCCAGAAAATGCCGGACGTCCGTAAAGTCCTGCCTGCGAAGATGGAATTTCATCGCCTGCATGGGATCACCTGCCGGGGTTGCGCCACGCATTGATGGCGATGACGAGAATGAGGAATGCACCCCAGATGAAGTCGATCAGGTGATTGGAGAACCGCATCATCTGGAAGCCGGAGGAGAGCAGCATGAGGGCGACCAGGGCGATGGCGATGCCCAGAACCCGCCCCTTCCCGCCCGCCGGATTGGTGCCGCCGAGAACCGCAATCAGCACCGCCTGCAACAGATAGGACGCGCCGTAGTCGGATTTCGCGGCATTGGTGCGCCCGGACAGGATGATCCCTGCCAGCGACGCCAGAACGCCGGTCAGCATGTAGGAATACAGCATCATGCGGTCCTTGCGGATGCCTGCAAACACTGCGGCCCGCGGATTGGTCCCGATCAGCATCAGGTTGATGCCGAGCGTCGAACGCGTGAGCAGGATCGCCACGATCACACAGACGGCGATGAACAGCAGGAACGGCGTCGCGATACCGAAGATTTTGCCGTTACCGATCCAGTTCCATGCATCGGGAAAACCGACGATTGCCGGACCGCCGGTCATCACCAGCGCCAGCCCCATCAGTATCTGGCCTGTGCCGAGTGTCGCCAGGATCGGCGTGATGCGCAGCTTCGCTACCAGCAGGCCGTTGACCAAACCGGCCAGCAGGCCGACTGCCATGGCCAGCAGGATGCCAAGCCCGGTGTATAACACCATGCCCGAGGTGGAGGATTGTCCTGCCTGAACCATGGTGGAATGGAAATAGACACCGGCGATGATGCCCGCCAGATTGGCAATGCCCACCACGGAAAGATCGATACCGCCGGTCAGCATGGCGATCATCATGGCGATGGAGAGTATCCCCAGTTCGGGCATGATGTAGCTGATGGATTCGAAGTTGTAATAATTCAGGAACTTGGCAGGGTTCATCCAGGTCATCAGCGCGAAGACGATGACGGTGATTACAAGAAGCTGAAGGATGTTGTTGTCGTTGCCGAGAAGCCGGCGCATGTCGAACGAATTTTTCATGATGCGCTCTCCCGTTACGCTACGCTTTTACGATCGCGCCATGCGGTGATGGCGGTGGCGATGATGATGATCAGGCCGACAACGACCCGTTGCCAGGTGGTATCCACCTTCATGATGATCAGTGAGTTTTTGACCATCACCAGCATGAACACGCCCATCAATGTGCCGAGAACCGTGCCGCGCCCGCCAAAGATCGATGCGCCGCCAAGAACCACAGCCGCGATGACATCAAGTTCAAGGCCGACAAAATCACGCGGGTTGGCAAGCCAGATCATCGACGAATGCAGCAGGCCCGAGAAGCCCGCCAGCGCACCGGCAACGCAATAGACAAAGAAAATCGTCGCACCCGTATTGAAGCCAACACGCTTGGCTGCTTCCGGCGAGCCGCCATAGGCATAAACGCTGCGCCCGATCATGGTGTAGGTGAGGATGAGATGAATGACCAATGCCAGACCCAGATAGACCAGGAACATCGCGGTCAGGCCGAAAGTCGAACCCGTGGCCGAGGTAAGCGAGATCACATCGGTCTTGCCGAACCCGATCAGCTCCTTTGGCATCTTGTTGATGTTGACGATGCTGGTGCCGACGAGGCCGAGAACCAGACCGCGCACCATTGAGCCGGTTCCGAGCGTCACAATCAGCGGTATCATCTTGAAACGGTGGATGATGAAACCGTTGAATGCACCGAGAGCCAGGCCGATCAGCGTTGCCGCAACGAAGGGAATGAGCACGCCATCATAGTCGAGATAGACCATGGTCCGCACGGTCAGATACATCGCTGCAATGGCAAAGGCGGTGAACGATACGTCGATACCGCCTGAAATCATCACCAGCAGGACGCCGAGCGCCATTATGCCGATCACGACATTGGACCGTAACAGGCCGAAGATGTTGTCGAGTGACCAGAATGCCGGGTTGATGAGGCCAATGATGACCATGGCCGCAAGCAGGACGCAGGCGATAATAAATTCTGTGCTTCTGAAGAATTTCATGTTTTGCGGCCCCTCAATTCAGCGTCTTGAGCCGGTCATTAACGGCGTCCTCGGTCATGCTTTCTCCCGACAATTCGTCAACGAAACGGCCGCGGTGCATAACCAGCACGCGGTTGCAGTTCTGCACCAGTTCCGGCACATCGTCGGAAATCATCAGCACGGCCAGGCCTTCTTTTTCAGCAAGCTTGCGGATGATGTTATGGATCTGCGCCTTGGAGCCGACGTCCACGCCCACGGTCGGGCCATTCAGGATCAGCACTTTGGCGCCGGTCAGCAGCCAGCGGGCCAGAACCACGCGTTGTGCATTGCCGCCGGAGAGATGATTGACCGGAGTATGCGGTCCCGGCGCCACGATCTGCATGGCCGAGAACATATCGCGGGTCGTCTCGTCCGCCTTTTTGCGATTGATGAAAAGACCACGGACAAATTTATCTATCGACGTCACGATGATATTGCGCTCGATCGATTGTGTCAGGAACAGGCCCTCGGTCAGGCGGTCCTCCGGCACATAGGCGATACCGCAGGCAATACCGTCCTGAACGGTCCTTGGGTGAACTTCCCGGCCTCCCACACGCATGGAACCGGTGAAGCCGGGGCGCATGCCAAACAGCGCCAGCGCAAGTTCGGTGCGGCCCGAACCAATCAGGCCCGAAATGCCAACGATTTCGCCCGGCTTGAGCGTCAGATCGGCGTTTTCCACGGAACCCGAAACCGAGAGATTGCGCACTTCCAGCACCGGTGTATCGGCGCCCTCCTGCGCTAGCCACTGGTAGCTGTGGGCGCTCAGCTCCTGCCCCGTCATCGCGCGGGTGATCGCCGGTTCGTCGAATTCGGCAATCGGTCCTTCGGCAACCTTCTTGCCGTTACGGAAAACCGTCAGGCGCTCGCTAATTTCAAGCATCTCGCGCATCTTGTGGCTGACGAAGAGCACGGCGATGCCCTGTGCCTGAATATCACGCACGATCTTGAACAGGGCATCGACCTCATGGCGCGTCAACGCCGTGGTCGGCTCATCCATAATGATCAGACGTGCATCGGCCATAAGAGCACGGGCGATGGCCACGATCTGCTTACCCGAAGTCGGCAGGCTTTCGACATCGGCATCAAGGTCGATGGTCACGCCGAGGCGGTCCAGCGCTTTCCTGGCCATATCACGGACACGTCGCCAGTCGACCGTCTTGCGGCCCTCAATCAGAAAGGTATTGATCGCCAGGTTCTCGGCCACCGTCAGGTTTCCGAACAGCGAAAAGTCCTGGTAGATCACCTGAATACCGTGATGAACGGATTTTACCGGATCAAGTTTGCCAACGGGTTTCCCGTCGATCAGAATCTCGCCGTCCTCAGGTGTATAAACCCCGGACATGATTTTGATGACGGTGGATTTACCGGAACCGTTTTCACCGGCAAGGCAATGGATTTCTCCCGGCCGAATGCTCAGCGACACGTCGTCGAGCGCCTTCACGCCGCCAAACCGCTTGCCGATATGGCGCAGCTCGATCAGATTTTCAGTCATAATGGCCTCATGCAAGGCTGGAAAATGCAGATGTAAATGGAGAGAGGGTTGCCCCTCCCTCCGTGGTTCGGATCAGAAGTCGTACTTATCCATGTTTTCTTTGGTCACGCCGACCCAACCTGCGCCATAGAGCAGATGTGGCTTGGAGGCGTCAGGAACCAGCAGGCTTTCGTAGCCTGGCAGGCCCATGTTCAGACCGGCCTTGATCTGATCGTTCTTCTTCTCGAGAACCGCGACAGCCAGCATGTTCATGGCATAACCGGCAACGGCCGGATCCCAGAACTGGATGTACTGGATGTTATCGTTCTTGATATATTCGCCGGCGACGGAAACCAGGCCCGTGCCCGCGAAGAAGACCTTGCCCGACAGACCGCCCTCGGCGATCAGACGGCCAGCGCCTGCGGACGTTGGCATCGGAGCGCCCAGAATACCGGTAATGCCTGGATAGGCGGTCATCGCTTCCTTGAGCTTGGTGTAATCGGTATTGGCATCGTCATAGGTTTCAAGCCGCTCGGTCGCCAGCGACATGTCCGGGAAGTTGGCCTTCTGGTACTCGATAGCACCATCAACCCATTCCATCTGCGACTTGGACGTCAGGCCGCCGACGGTGGCAACGTACTTGCCCTTGCCGCCCATGGACTTGCCGAGTTCCTTCATCAGGTTCGCGCCATAGGCCTTGTTGTCGAAGGCTTCGATGTCAAAGTCGACGTTCTGGATATTGGAGGCCTCATGGCTGATGACGACAATGCCACGATCGCGAGCTTTCTTGAGCACCGGCTCAACCGCTTCGACCGAGAACGGCACGATAGCGATGGCATCAACGCCCTGCGCGATGAGGTTTTCGACGATCTGCACCTGAGCCGCGGCATCGGCCTGGCTCGGGCCAACCATCCAGACATCGTTTCCAGTGTCGCCCTTGAACTGCTCGACGCCGTCGCGCATGCGGTCAAACCATGCAATACCATCCACCTTCACGACGGTTGCAATCGTGTATTTCTTGCCACTCGCCGAAGTGATCAATTCCTTGTTGACCTTCGACGTATCGACGGCGCTCTGCGCAAAGACAGCCGACGCCGAAAGCGTCGCAGCAAGCGCGATGGTTGCGAAGATTTTATTCACGGATAACTCCTCCCTTTGAAACTGCATGTGCCACACCTATCCCGGTCGCAGCACCCGACAATGTTCGATTGCTAACGTCGGCAATCGCTTCTCGCGCGCCCGACGCCTCCTCATTCTCCCGGAAAAGGCTTCCTGCGCCCCGTACCGATGGATCACCGGGTGACCCAGAAACCTGTTGTTTTCCTCTCCCGATAATGCGAATTATGATGTTACAATCCGAACATTATGTTTCGATCGTTTCATGATTGATATTCCTTTGTCAAGCGCAGCCAAGGGCAATTGCTAGGAAACTAACATCCAAATAAGAAGCGCAGGGTACGAACCGAAAGCGGAGATACGGTGAGCAGAATAAGTGCACACAACGCCAGGCTGAATGCGCTGGCTCTTCTTGTTCAGGAAACGGGCGTATTGCGGTTGCGGGACGCGGCTTCCCGGCTTGGCGTATCCGAGATCACCATTCGCCGCGATATCGCCGCCGACGGCAAGCAATTAAGCTGTCTTGGCGGTTACATTATTCCGATCCAGGACGGCACTGTGAGCAGCGACTATGTGCTGGACCAGGAAAAGGACAGCCATGCGACGGCCAAAGCGCGCGCCTGTGCGCAGGCGGCGGCTCTGATCGAACCCTATGATACCGTATTCATCGACTGCGGGACGACGACGCCGCATCTGGCGCGGCAAATTCCGGCCAGCGCACATGTAACCGTCATCTGCTACTCCCTCAACGTTGCAGAGGAGCTGGCAAGCAGAAGCGATGTCCGCCTGATCATGCTCGGGGGGCTCTATCACCCGGAAGCGGCCTCGTTTTCGGGGGATGAGGGTATTGAGGTGTTGAAGCGCATCAACATCAACAAGGCATTTCTGTCTGCCGGTGGCGTGGACGAACAGCACGGCGTCACCTGTTCACATTTCCATGAAGTGCCGATCAAACAGATGGTTATGCAACGCTCAGTGCAAAAGCATCTGGTGGTGGATGCCAGCAAGTTCAGCAAGGTGCGAGCCGCGCGCTACGCTTCCATTGGCGACTTCAATTCAATTGTTGCAGATCAGCCTGCACCATGGGGCTGAACACACAACTTTAAGCACCCGGTTTTCAATTCGCGCCAATCGCCAATTCTGCATTGCGGCGAGTGCACAGAAGGTCAAGCAGCGAAGTCGCCACGCTCATTGATGAGCGCGACGACGAAGTCCATGACGGCGCGGACGGAAGGTGTCTTGCGCAAGTCACGATGAACGAGAAGCCAGATATCCCGGGAGAAGGACGGAAGGCCCTCCCCGATCCGCACGAGGTCAGGGTCGGCATCTCCCATGAAGCAAGGCAGCCCGGCAACGCCAGCACCGGTCCGCACCGCGATAAGATGCCCGCCGATGTCGTTCAACTCGCATGCAACCGGCCGCCTGCCAGCAATGCCGAGCAGCCATTTCTGCTGCGGCATGTCCACGAAGTTTTCGTCGAAAGCAATGAATTGCCACTGATCCGGACGGTCGCGGTGAGCATAGTCCCGGCGCGCGTAGAGACCGAACGCCATCGTCCCGAGTTTCCGCGCGACGTTGCCGGCCTCCTTGGGACGTACCAGCCGGAGCGCCACGTCCGCCTCTCTTCGGCTGAGCGAAACCTGCTGCGCCTGCGCCGCAAGAGAAAGACGGATATCCGGATAGAGGGTCCGAAACTGCGCGAGATGCTGCGCCAGTAGATGTGCCGCCAGCACCGGCGGAGCACTAAGCGTGACCTTGCCGATCAGCGGCGTATGCGCAGCCCGGGCGACCCGGGCAACGCCATCAGCGGCACCTTCCATCGTGACGGCCTGATCGAAGACCTGCTGACCGATCGTCGTCAAGCGGCAGGATCGCGGCAGGCGCTCGACCAGCATGACATCCAGTTCGGCTTCGAGTACGGCCAGCCGACGGCTGACGGTTGCGTGGTCAACTTTCAGGGCACGCGCCGCACCGGACAGGGTGCCGCAACGCGCCACTGCCAGAAAATGACGAAGATTTTCCCAATCGGCCATCTGTGCGAATTCTCCAGGTTCACTGGCATATATATAGAATTTTCGCGGAGAAATCGTCGGCGTAATCTCAGGAAAATGTCTTTTCAGGGATCGTTTCGATGTCCGCCTCACGTACCGCATACCCACGCATCACGCTTATCGCCTCTTCACTTGGCTTCGTGGTCGTTCTTCTCGATGTCAGCGTCGTCAATGTCGCGCTCGACGCGCTGCGCACGAGCTTCTCAACCAACGTCGCCGGCCTGCAATGGGTGGTCAATGCCTACACGCTGATCTTCGCCGCCCTGCTGCTCATGGCAGGAGCCCTGGGCGACCGTTTTGGCGCGCGCGCCATCTTCATCACCGGCTTCGTTGTATTCACGTTCGCTTCGCTTTGCTGCGGCTTGGCGCCGACGCTGGCGACACTGGTTGCGGCGCGGTTCGCGCAAGGCGTCGGCGCCGCGCTGCTGGTTCCGAACTCCCTGTCGCTACTCCAACAGACTTTTCCAGACAAGGAACAGCGCAACCGCGCAGTCGGCTGGTGGGGTGCCGCGGGCGGTATTGCACTGGCGGCCGGCCCCGTGGTCGGCGGTTTCCTCGTGACCCATTTCGGCTGGCGCAGCGTTTTCCTGATCAATATTCCCATCGGGGTGCTCGGTCTCTCCCTGATCCTGCGCTACACGGAACAGAGCCCCAGAAACGAGGGGCGCTCGCTCGATCTGCCTGGGCAGGCCACCGCCATCATTGCGCTTGCATCGCTTGCGACGGCGTTGACGGACGCGTCGCATCTGGGATGGACGCATCCAAGGACGATCGTGGCCGTTATTTTGGCGGTACTTTGCGCGATCACCTTCATCTTGATCGAGACACGAAGTCGCGCACCCATGCTGCCGCTTTCATTTTTCTCAAGCCCGGCTTTCTCGATTGCCTCGATCACCGGCATCATCGTCAACTTCGCCTATTATGGCATGATCTTCGTCTTCAGCCTGTTCTTTCAACTGGAGCAACATCTTTCGCCCCAGGAGACCGGCATCGCCTTCCTGCCGATGACCATCATTCTTATGGTCACGAATATCGTCGCAAGCCGGTTGATCTCACGCCTTGGCGCACGCAGACTGATGGTGCTTGGCCTCATTCTGGCAGCGACCGGATATCTTCTGCTGATCCCGGTCAGTCTCAGTGGTTCCTATTGGCAACTGGTCGTGCCTATGCTGATGGCGGCGAGCGGTATCGCGTTGATCGTGCCGACGATCACGAACGTGACCCTTTCCTCAGTCGATCCGTCACGGGCGGGCATCGCGTCGGGTGTTCTCAACACGGCGAGACAGGTGGGCGGCATGCTCGGCGTTGCGGTGTGCGGCTATTTCGTGCGGGACACGGCCCCTGCCGTGTTCATGCGCGGTATGCATCTCTCGCTGACCGTCGCGGTCGTGCTGTTGTCTCTCGGCGCTACGCTCTCGTTCTTCTGCCTGAAGCAGGAACGGTGATAGCCACCATAGGCATCGCCTGCAGCGCGTTACCGGGAAGCATTTCGAGGGTTTTCCGATCCACAGGCGGCCTGATTAAACGCCGGGATTTCCGAACATGTGTGAACGTGAACGGACGAAGGTCTTTTTACCCGCCTTCCAACCAGCCAGCGGGGGCGCGATGGAGCGGATCGCGGTTTGCTGGTCGGGTGCGTCGAGGATGACAATGTCGGCGGGGGCGCCGACCGTTAAACCGTAGTCTGCGCGCATGATTGCCGCAGCGCGTGCGCTCACCATGGCGAAGACCTCCTCCAGGTCCTCGTCTCGACAAAGCTGAGTGACGTTGGCGTATAGATTTGCCATACGCGAAAGCGAAGCATCACCAAACGGCGTGAAGGGGTTGAGGATGTTGTTCGTGGCGATTGCTGCCTGCACCCCGTCGGCCAACAGGAGATGCGCCGGTGTAACACCCCGCGGGATGTTTGACTGATGATCCCGTCCCATCAAAAAAAGGTCTGTTGCAGGCAGAACCGTCACGGCAATTCCTGCTTGCGCAATCTTGCGCGCGAGAGCCGAACGTTCCGTTGGATCGAGCACAGACAGGTTGGTCACATGTCCGACTGTCACCCGACCGCCATAGTCATTCTCACGCGTTGCCTCAATAACGGCTGGCAAGTCGGTTTTTGCCGGATCGAGACTGAAATCCAGATGGAAATCCACGTCGACATCATGTTTTCTGGCCAGCGCAAAAATCCGCCTGATATGCTCCTCCGGTCGCGGATCGGTATAGGGGCAACCGCCTATGAGATCGGCACCGGTGCGTAGCGCCTCGTCCAACATCTCTTCCGTTTCCGGCTCCTGCGTCAGCCCTTCCTGCACGAAGGCGCAAATCTGGAGGTCTATCGCGAAGGCAAATTGCTCGCGAACGCGTTTGATGGCTTGAAATGAGCGCATGCCTGCGCGCGGATCAATCTCCACAAAGGTGCGCATGCGGGTGGTGCCGTGAAAGATGGCTTGCCGGACGACGGCAGAAGCCCGCTCAAAAACATCCTCTTCAGAAAATCCGGCCTTGGCTTTTGCCGTCTCGCGCACGGCTTCTTCCAGCGTACCCGCACAGATCGTGCAGCGCTCCAGAATGCTGGCTTTGTCGAGATGAACATGGCTATCGACGAAGCCGGGAAATGCGAAGTTACCCTCCACATCTTCTTCGGTAATGGCATCGCAGCGGATGTTCGCGCCAATCGCAACGATGCGCCCATGTTTGACCGCAATATCCACCGGCCCCGGCAGACCTGCCAGTTGCGCATTTCGAAAAACGAGATCAACGAGCATGTCAGGCCTCAAATACCAATGGCGCAACCATCGCTGCGGGGATCATGTGCGCCGTCGATCCAGCCGTCACTGTTCAATCGGATCACCCCCGCCTGCCCCGCCAGCGCGCTGAGTGCCGGGATGGCAATCGTCTCATGGCCCATCGCATGCAATTTCTCGATAACGCTGTCTCCAGCCGGAGCCTCGATCTTCAGATTATCGCGGGTATCGGAAAAAGTTCGGCCGAGCAGAAACCGCGGCGCAGACAGCGCCGAAAGCGTATCGAAGCCGTGGTCGATCAGACGGCTCAACAGCAGTGCAAGCGTCTGCGGCTGCCCATCGGCACCTTGCGTACCGTAAAGAAGATGCGGTTTACCGTCTCTCAAGCCGATGCCGGGGTTGAGCGTGTAGAATGGTCTCTTCCCCGGCGCCAGAACATTCGGGCTTAGCGGATCGACGCTGAAAGCCGCTCCGCGATTTTGCCAGAGAATGCCAGTGTCGCCGAGCAAGACACCGCTTCCCCAGTCATAATAGGTGCTTTGCAGAACGCTGGCGCAACGCCCGTCGTGATCGACTGCGGCAAGGTAAACCGTATCGCCGGTTTGATGGATAGCGGGCCAGGGGCGGGCGACCTGCCGGTCAATCGCGGCTGCCTTGCGCGACAGAACCACGTCGCTCAGCCAGTCACCACATGCCTGCGCAACAAAATCCGGATCGGCGATGGCACCCCGGTCGAGAAAAGCCTGCTTCACCCCCTCCACGCAAAGATGGTAGAATTCGGCTGATGACGGATCCACCTTATTCATGTCGAAATTCGACAGGACGCCCATGATCCCAAGCGTCGTTACGCCCTGGGATGGCGGCGGCGGCGCCAGAAGTTCTATGCCTCGATAGACCATGGAAATAGGATCGACGATCTGCGCGGCAGTCTTTTGCATGTCTGCAACACGGATTGGGCTGCCTGCAGCCTCCAGACCGTTTGCAATGCGCCGGGCAAGCTCGCCCTCGTAAAATTCGCGGTGACCATATAGGGCGATCCGCTCGAGAACGGAGGCCAGTTGCGGTTGACGCTGAATACCTTCGGTAACGAAGTGGGCCTCAAAGCCCGGCCAGGTGGCGATCTCATTCGCACGAAATGCATGCCAGTGCTTTTGTGACTGGCTGGCCGGAAAACCCTCTGCAGCTAACTCAATCGCGTCCGCCAGCAGCGTTGCCAGGCTCTCTGTTCCCCGCCAGTTCTCAGACGAATATCGCAACGCCTCGCCCCAGCTATCGACCAGCCCGGCCGTTGTCAGAGCCGATAGCGGCCCCCGTTGCGGGATGGCATCCAGCACGGGTAGATGTTCAGCAGCCTGACCGATCCCCATGATCGTTCGCCGACGGCCGGAGCTGTCTGCCACGATCCATATCGCGTCTCCTCCCAGCCCGCAAAAATGAGGATAGAGAACGGTGAGCGCTGCACCGGCGGCAATGACAGCCTCGATCGCCGTGCCACCACGCCGTAGTACCTTCGCACCAGCTTCACTCGCCGTGTGGTGCGGTGTGGCGATCATGCCCTGCATCGAGCGTGCCGCACTGTTTTCCGATTGACGCATGGATACTCCTAATCGGACATCGAAATATATCGGCTGAGAATCTCCGTAATATCTGGACCATCATCCTTCTCGTCCACCTTGGCCCTGTCTTCGACGGCGTGCAGGTGGTGATCCATGATGCGGGTTGCGGTTTCGGCATCGAGGTTTTTCAACGCCTCGATCAACTGGATATGCTCATCGATACCGCATTCCGCAGAATGAGGTCGCCCGAAACGGGCGAGAATGAGCGATGAACGCGAGACGATCTGGCTGATGAAATCAATCAGCAGTTTGGAACCCGTCAGTTCAGCAAGAAGAATGTGGAATTCTCCTGCAAGCCTAATCGAACGGGGAGACGATGCGTGTAGCGCTCGCTCTTCCTCCCGCACATGACTAATGAGGGCATCGATACCGTCTCTGGGCATACGCCTGCACAGGCGGCCTATCACCTCGCGCTCAAGGCAACGCCTCAGCGCAAAAACCTCCTCCGCTTCTTCCAGCGTCGGCATGGCAACAGCCGCGCCGCGATTGGGCTTGATCTCCACCAGGCCGTCGGAAGCAAGGCGCAACAGGGCGTTTCGGGCGCTCGTCCGGCTGACACCGAATGTGTCACCGATGGAATCCTCCGGCAATTTCGTTCCGGGCTTCAACGCCTGTTCAAGGATGGCACGGCGAAGAGAAGCGTAGATCGCATCGCTTCTGCTGAGATTTGTAGACATAACCTGCGCTCGTTATCTGGATGCAATTTCATCCCTATATCGCACGAGTATCGTACAAAATCCATACCCATAAATTGCATGCAATCTTCTATTGCGTTTGCATTCACACTCATCTAGCTTTTGCAATAGTTCGCAAGGAAGAGCCAAAAAGCCATTTGCGACGACGGGTTTCAATAGCACTCATTCCGGTTAGCGACAGTGTGTCGATAAGATTGAATGCAATCCGAGGGGATCTATAAATGCAATTATCCAGAATTTTCGTTGCGAGTGCGGCACTGATAGCGCTAGCCCTCCCAGCCTCCGCTACAACACTAAAATGGGGCGCTTCTCGCGACATCAGTTCGCTCGACCCCTACTCCTACGGCGACAGCTTTGCTCTTGGTGTGCTCAATCACTCGTATGAAGGATTGATGCGGTATGACCGAAACCTGAAGATCGAGCCCGCACTTGCAACGTCATGGGAGATCATCTCGCCTACCACATGGCGCTTCAAACTTCGCGAGGGCGTGAAATTCCACAATGGAGCGGATTTCACAGCAGACGATGTTCAGGCGTCGCTTCTACGGGCGACCAACCCCAAATCACCGCTTCGTGGAAACATTCCTGCCTATAAGGGCTCACGCGTCATCGACGCCCACACCATCGAAATCGACGTATCGGCCAACTACCCGCTACTGCTAAACGACCTGACAACGATCTACATTTTCGATGCGGGCTGGCTCAAGGACAACAATGCCGAAGCACCGACCGATGTCGGTTCTGGCGTTGAGGGCTACGCTACCTACAATGAAAACGGCACCGGCCCCTTCAAAGTCGAGAGCCGTCAGCCGGATGCAAAAACCGTCTTCGTGAAGTACGATGGTTGGTGGGACAAGCCCCGGCACAATATTGACCGCATCGAGCTTACGCCGATTGCCTCCAGCGCTACCCGCGTGGCCGCACTTCTATCCGGCGATATCGACTTTACAGATCAGGCACCGGTGCAGGATCTGCCGCGACTTGAAGCCGCCTCATCGCAGGTCAAGCTTCTCGAGGGAACCGATCTTCGCACTGTCATGATCGGCTTCAGCCAGCGTGACCAGCTGCTATCGGGAGCACCAAACCCGATGAAGGATCTGCGTGTCCGACAGGCAATGCAGCTCGCCATCGATCTCGACCTCATTCAGAAACGCGTAATGCGCGGTAAGTCCCGCAATGCCGGCGCCCTCGTCGCACCGGAAATACCGGGATACGATGCGGCCCTCGACCAGCCGGTCAAAGCCGATCCGGAGAAGGCAAAGGCACTTCTCAAAGAGGCCGGTGCTGAAGGTTTCGAATTCGAATTCAACTGCGCAGACACTTTGGTCAACGAAGAGCAAGTGTGCCAGGCCGTTGCTTCGATGTGGTCGCGTATCGGTCTCAAGCCCAAACTGGATCAGGGCCCGCGCGCGGTACAGACACCGAAACGTTCTGCCGGCAAGGTTGATGTCTATACCCTCGGCTGGGCCACTTTGCCCATGCTGGATGCTTACAGCCTCACATCACAGGTTCTCCACACCAAAGAAGGCTCATTCGGGATTTTCAATTGGGGCGGCTGGTCGGACAAGGAATTCGACGCGGTAACGGAGGCGTCGGCAGTTGAACTCGATACGACCAAGCGCCTTGCACTGGAGGCACAATCGCTGAAGATCGCAAAGGACCATGCGCTCATGATCCCGCTCCACCAGCAACCACTGGCCTGGGCCACAAGCGCCAAGATTGCCGATTTCCCGCTGTTTTCGGACAATCTTCCCCGTTTATGGCTGGTGAAGATGTAATCCGGGGCCCCGCCGATATTCCTGGCGGGGGACCGCTCCTTCATGTTGGCCAGATCAAGGACACTTCACCATGCTCGCTTTCCTCATCAAGCGGATCGGCAATGCCGTTCTCGTGATGCTGACGGTCGCTTTCTTTGCCTTTCTTATCTTCCGTTTTCTGGGAGATCCCGTCGAGATGATGGTGAACGAAAGCGCGACCCAGGTTGATCGCGACGAGCTGCGGGGACGCCTCGGCTTGAACGACGGTTTCTTCGTGCAATATGTGCGCTTTGTCGCCAATGCGGCGCAGGGTGAATTCGGCCTGTCGTGGCGCAATCAGCAGTCGGTGTTGGGCCTTATCGCCGAACGATTTCCAGCCACCTTCGAACTGGTCATCATCGCCACCATCCTGTCGCTCGCCATCGGCATACCGCTGGGCGTCTTCACTGCCATTGGTCGGGAAAAATGGTGGGCGGAAAGCCTACAGTTCAGCTCGATCATCGGTGTATCCCTGCCGAGTTTTCTCGTCGGCATCCTCCTGATCCTGATATTTTCCGTCACGCTCGGCTGGTTGCCAGGTTACGGGCGCGGCGACGTGGTGCGCATCGGCTGGTGGTCCACGGGGCTGCTGACGCCTTCGGGCCGCGCTGCCGTCATCCTGCCGTCTCTGTCATTGTCGCTTTTCCAGATCACACTTGTCATGAGGCTGGTGCGGGCAGAAATGCTGGAGACGCTGCGGACGGATTTCATCAAGTTTGCCCGCGCACGCGGCGTAAGACGACGCGCCTTGTGGTTTCGTCATGCACTCAAGAACTGTCTGATGCCTGTCGTTACCTTGACCGCGATGCAGGTCGGCAACCTGATTGCCTTTGCCCTCGTCACTGAAACAGTTTTCCAGTGGCCAGGCATGGGAATGCTGTTCATGCAGGCCGTCACCTTCGTCGATATCCCCGTGATGGCGGCCTATCTGTGCATCGTATCCTTCATCTTCGTAACGCTGAATACCTTCGTCGATATCGCCTATGCGGTCATCGACCCGCGTCTGCGCGCCGCGTGACAGGAGCATCACCATGACCACCATCGAGCCCACACCCGCCGCGACCAGACCGACACCATCGCGATTTGCACGGTTGCTGCAATCCGATCTGGGATGGAGCTTCACCCATCACCCTTCCGCGATCATTGCCGCAATCATGCTTTTGATGTTGATCGCATCGGCTTTTCTGGCCCCGTTGTTTACAGTACAGAACCCATATGATCTCGCCTCTCTCGATCTGCTGAACGCCGAAATCCCGCCAATCTGGATGACGGAGGGCCAGTGGCCGTATATTCTCGGCACCGACGTTCAGGGGCGCGATCTGTTGTCGGCAATCCTCTACGGATCGCGGGCGTCCATCATCATCGGTGCTGCTTCCGTGGCTGTATCGCTGGTCGTTGGCTCTACACTCGGATTGATCGCCGGCTACCATGGCAAATGGGCTGACGGTCTACTGATGCGGGCGGGCGATGTGCTGTTGTCCATGCCGACAATGCTTATCGCCATTCTCGTCTCCGCGCTCGCCCGGCAGCTCCTGCCGCCCTATCTGCGCGAGGCAGGCGCATCAGGCGTTATCGTTTTTGCGATTTCACTGTCTGCATGGGTACAATATGCGCGAACCGTGCGGGCGCAGACCATGGTCGAACGCAACAAAGAATATGTGCAGGCGGCCAGGCTGATACGGGTGCCGACGCGGCGCATCATGCTAAAACACATCCTTCCGAACACCACGACGCCCCTGCTGGTCACCGCCACACTGAACTTTGGCCTTGGCATCCTGATCGAGGCGACGCTGTCTTTCCTCGGCGTCGGCATGCCACCGGAACAGCCGTCTCTCGGAACGCTCATCCGCATCGGCAATCAATATCTGTTTTCAGGTCTGTGGTGGATCGTGCTTTTTCCGGGCCTCCAGCTCTGCCTGCTCGTGGTGTCCATCAACGTGCTCGGCGACTGGCTGCGCGACGCCCTTAACCCCAAATTACGCTGAGGCTTATTGATGACCGATCTTCTGATTACCAATGCAAGACCCATGGGTGGCATGAAGGCCGACATCCTGATCAAGGATGGCCGTATTACTGCAATCGGCGAGAAGCTGGCCGCCGACGGCGTACCAGTCGAGGATGCCGCTGGCCGCATTGCCATTCCCGGTCTGGTCGACGCCCACACCCATCTCGACAAGTCGCTGCTGGGATATCCGTGGTACGTCAACACGGTTGGCCCGCTCCTGATCGACAAGATCGACAATGAGCGCAATGTAAAGCGTGAATACGGTCTCGACGCCCATGTGCAATCCATGCGCCAGTCGTTGCAGTCTGTCGGTTATGGCACGACGCTGATTCGTACCCATGTTGACATCGATACCGACCAGGCTTTGGTCGCACTGGAAGGCGTTATGGAAACGCGGCGACAGCTTGTGGGCGTCGTCGAAATTGAAATTGTCGCTTTTCCACAATCGGGACTGATGCGCAGACCCGGCACCGCCGAACTGCTGGACAAGGCCATGGCGATGGGCGCCGATCTGGTTGGCGGGCTTGATCCCTGTGGCATGGATCGCGATCCGAAAGGGCATCTCGATACGATCTTCGCGATTGCCGAAAAACACGGAAAAGGCATCGATATCCATCTCCATGAAGGCGGAGAGCTTGGCGCATTCTCGATGGAGATGATCTTCGAGCGCATTCGCGCCACAGGCATGCAGGGCAAGGTTGCGGTCAGCCATGCATTCTGCCTGGGCCTTCCTGACTGGAACGTCTCGCAAGCACTCATCGACACCTGCGCAGAGCTGGACGTCCCTATTTTCACGACGGCCCCTCCATCGCGCGAAGTTCCGTCGCTGAAACGCCTGCATGCTGCCGGGGTGCGCTTCGGTGCCGGTGTCGACGGCTTCCGCGACACATGGGGACCCTATGGCAATGGCGATATGCTCGAGCGGGCCATGCTGCTAGGTATGAAAAACAATCTGCGCCGCGATGACGAGCTTGCAATGGCTCTCGATGTCTGCACGACCGGCGGTGCTCTGGCGATGGATCGTCACGCGCACGCTCTCAAGGTGGGCGGTCGCGGCGATATCGTGCTTGTCGAAGGAGAAAGCGTCGGCGAAGCCATCGTGACACACCAGCCACGCAAGCTGGTTGTCACAGCCGGCAACATCGTTGCGCGCGATGGCGCAAGCCTGAGAGCACGACCATGATGGCCGCAGACTGGTCCACACTTACTCTCGGCGAACGTCCGCCCGGTCGCTGGGCGCTTACAGCGCGTTACGTGATTGCCGATCTGCCAGAAGGCAGACGCCTGATCAACGGTGGCGAAGTGGTGATCGAGAACGACCGCATCATCTGGGTCGGGTCCCGCTTCGAAGGTGAATTGGCCGCACGTTACGACATGGGTGAAGCCCTTATCGGCCCAGGCTTTGTCGATCTCGATGCCCTGTCCGATCTCGACACGACCGTGCTTGCCATGGACAACCAGCCGGGCTGGAAAAAGGGGCGCGTTTGGCCTTCCGATTACGCCGCACGGGCCTATGAGATGTACACGCCGGAAGAACTGGCCTTCCAGAAGCGTTACGCATTTGCTCAGCTGCTCCTTAACGGCATCACTTCAGCCCTTCCGATAGCATCCCTGTTTTATCGCGAATGGGGTGAAACGATAGGTGAATTCGAGGCTGCCTCCGTTGCCGCCAGGGACCTTGGCATCCGTGTTTGGCTTGGCCCTGCCTACCGTACGGGTGGCGTCATTCTCAACGAAGCCGGTGCAATGCAACCGGTCTTCGACGAGGCACGCGGACTTCGGGAGCTTTCCGAAGCCGCCGCCTTTGCCAAAAGGGTACACGGCACCGGCGATGGCCTGATTTCCGGCATGTTCTCTCCAGACCGCGTCGAGACCTGCACGGAGGAACTACTGCGCCAGACATTTGCCCACGCCGATGAACTGGATATGCCCGTGCGTTTACACATGGCGCAGGGCGAGATGGAGTTGCAGACCGTTCAGCGGCTGCATGGCGCCACCGCTCCGCAATGGCTCGATGGTCTTGGCCTCCTCTCACCTCGACTGATAGCACCGCATGCGACAGTGGCGACCGACGACGATCTGCTGCGTTATGCGGCAAACGGCGTCACCGTCGCCCATTGTCCGCTTGTTTCGGCACGGCACGGCTCGTCGCTCAAATCCTTTTCCCGACTGAAAGCGATGGGCATTCGCATCGGCATGGGTACCGATACGGCACCGCCGGACATGGTGTTGAACATGGCCATTGGCATGATGGCAAACAGGATTGCGGAAGGGCGCGGTGACGCTGGATCGGCAGCCGAGTTCTATGACGCAGCAACCCTTGCCGGTGCCGATGCCTTGAAGCGCCCTGATCTGGGACGTCTTGCTCCCGGCGCAAAGGCCGACATCGCCGTGTTCGACATGGCGGACCGGATGATTGCGCCGCGCATCGATCCGATCCAGACACTTGTCTATGGCGCAACTGGTCGCGTCACCCGCGCAACGATCGTTGATGGACGGATTTCAATGCGTGACGGGAATGTGGCCGGGATCGATCTGGTCGCTGCACGAAGCCAGGCGCAGCAACAGTTTGACGGCCTGATCGCTCGCTATCCCGTGCGCACCTATGGCCACCCGCGGGTGGAGGAGATTTTCCCGCCAAGCTACCCTTTCCCCCAAAGTGAGGCGTCGTCATGAACACCAGCCCCTCTCCCGCTCTCGAGGTCAAAGGCCTTTCTGTCGAATTCCCAACACGCGGTGGCGTTCTGACTGCGTTGTCCGATGTATCCCTGACGATTGCGCGGGGAGAGATTCTCGGTGTCGTGGGCGAGTCAGGTGCGGGAAAGTCGATGACCGGCCTGGCCGTTCTCGGCCTTCTCGAACCACCCGGTCGCATCGCCTCCGGCGAAATCCATATCGGTGGAAAACGGACGGATAATCTCAACGATAACGAAATGGAAAACGTGCGGGGCCGCATGGTGGGTGCCATATTTCAGGATCCGCTGACGTCGCTCAATCCCCTGTTTTCCGTTGGTCAGCAACTGATCGAAACCATCCGACTGCATTCGGACCGTAATCGGGCGCAGGCGCGTCTTCACGGCGTTCACCTGCTGCAACAGGTGGGTATTCCCGGCGCGGATGAGCGCATCGACCATTATCCGCACCAGTTTTCCGGCGGTATGCGGCAACGGGTTGTGATCGCCTTGGCGCTTGCAGGAAACCCGCAATTGATCATTGCCGATGAGCCGACGACAGCGCTTGACGTTTCCATACAGGCGCAGATTACCAGCCTGCTGCGCAAGCTGTGCCGGGAACAGGGCGCTGGCGTCATGCTGGTCACGCATGACATGGGCGTGATTGCCGAGACCGCCGACCGCGTGGCCGTCATGTATGCGGGCCGCATCATCGAGATCGGCGCCGTCGAAGACGTCATCGCCCGCCCGAAACATCCTTATACGCGCGGCCTGATGGGCTCCATTCCAGCGCTCGGTGCACGCGTCGATCGTCTGACACAGATCGACGGCGCCATGCCACGGCTGAATGCTGTTCCGCCCGGCTGCGCCTTTAATCCACGGTGTGGCGCGGTCGGCCCACGCTGTCTCGAAATCCGCCCGGCGCTGATACCCGAAGCACGTGGTGCCGTCGCCTGCCTGCTTCATAACGGAGGTGTTGCATGAGAAGCTCCCAGAATGCCCTTGAGGTCGACCAGTTGACGCGGGTCTTCGATGTCTCGACGCCGTGGCTGAACAGGATGATCGAGCGCAAACCGAAACGCTATTTGCATGCCGTGCAGGACGTCACCTTCATCGTCAAGAAAGGCAAATGCCTGGCGCTGGTCGGCGAGTCCGGATGCGGGAAATCGACGGTAGCGCGGTTGGTGACGCGGCTATATGCCCCGACCGAGGGCGCCATCGTCTTTGCACCGGCCAGTGACGGGAAGCCAATGGAAGCGCAGATGATCTTCCAGGACCCGCATGCGAGCCTCAACCCGCGCTGGCGCGTTGGTGACATCATTGCCGAACCTATCCGCGAATTCGGCCTTCGCGACAGTGCGGACGCGGTCACCGAGCGTGTGGCCGACCTGCTGAAGATCGTTGGTCTTTCACCTGATGACAGTCGGCGCTATCCACATGAGTTTTCCGGCGGCCAGAGACAGCGCATTTCCATAGCCCGGGCACTGGCCAGCGAGCCGGAGTTCCTTGTCTGCGATGAACCCACATCGGCCCTCGATGTCTCCGTGCAAGCGCAAATCCTCAATCTGATGCGCCAGCTTCAGGACGAACTTGGCCTGACCTATCTTTTTATCAGCCACAATCTGGCCGTCGTACGGCATATGGCAGACCGGATTGCCGTGATGTATCTCGGCCGGATTGTGGAAGAGGCGGATACAGAAGCCCTTTTTGCCGATCCGCAGCACCCCTACACAAAATTGCTGCTCCAGACGATCCCGGACGTGGCTTCCCCTAATCGCAACCGGGCACTGATGGGCGGCGAGCCGCCCAGCCCGCTCGATCCACCGAAAGGCTGCGCCTTCCACCCACGCTGTCCACTTGCCGCAGATATTTGCAGCAGGGATGCCCCTAAATCACGCAGGCGCCAAGGCGGCGGTGTTGTCGCCTGCCATATGGCCCCGCTTTAAAGCGGCAGCGTGTGGTAATGCATATCAGGAGTTTTCATGAACACGACCAAGACTGTCTTCACCAACGCCAAAATCGCCGGCGGCCTGTTGCGCGACGTCCTTGTGGAGGCCGGGCGGATCATATCGATTGAGCCCGCCGGATCGGATACGGCATCCGCTTCCATCATCGACATCGCCGAAGATTTGCTTGTCCCGGGATTTGTCGAAGGGCATATCCATCTGGATACGAGCTTTTACGGCGACAAATGGATGCCGCATCGCCCCTGCACCAATGGTTTTGACGTGCACGAACGGGTCGCATTCCAGGCGGAAAACATGGCCATCGCTGCACCGATGGATAAACGCGCGCGTGATCAGCTCGATCTCTGCATCGGCAATGGAACGCTCCATATGCGCAGCCACGTCATGGTGGATGGTTCAGTCGGGCTGAAATCGCTGGAAACCATTCTGGCCGTTCGTGAGGACTACAAGGATCTGATCGACATCCAGCTCGTCGCCTTTCCCCAGAGCGGCATCTTGAAAAGTTCCGGCACACCGGAACTGCTGGACGAGGCCATCAAACTCGGTGCGGACCTCGTCGGTGGCCTTGATCCGGCGAGTTTCGACCGCGACGTGAACGGCCATCTCGATGTTGTTTTCGGCGTTGCCGAAAAACACGGAGTGGACATCGACATCCATCTCCACGATGCGGGAAGCATGGGTGCTTTCACCATCGAGGAGATTTGCGCACGAACGGTCGCGCTCGGCATGCAGGGCCATGTCGCAATCAGCCACGCCTATGGGCTTGGTGACCTTCCGCTGGACGCAGCCCGCAAGATTGCCGCCACTATCGCCAGAAGCGGCGTATCGATCATGACAAACGCGCCCGGCAATCACACTTTCCCGCCCGTTGCCTTGTTGCGCCGGGAGGGCGTGACGGTTTTCAGTGGTAGCGACAATATTCGCGATTCCTGGTGGCCCTATGGCGACGGCGACATGCTGCATCGCGCCGAGATCATCGGTTACCGCTCGGGCTTCTACACGGATGACGAATTGAAAGCCGCATTCGATATCGTCACGAGTGAGAGTGCAAAAGCTCTGCGTATAGAAAATTACGGCATCCAGGTCGGCGCCAAAGCCGACTTCGTTACGCTCGCTGCTCCCAATATCCCCCAAGCCGTTGTCTCCTTTCCAAAGAACCGAAAGGTGTTCACGGGAGGAAAACTCGTGGCTGAGGCAAACAGGGTCTTACGCTGACGAGAATGGACACTGGCTTTTTAAACATATCAGTATCCGGTCGAAGCCGATGCTCGAACGGAAGAGCGGTGCGTGGTCGGGCAGTCAAAGGGAGCTGCCCCTCCGTTGCTGAACGAGCAACGCATTGTTCCCACTTCCGGGACTACAAAGTGTCATAGCTCACTTCATATTCGTCGACGACGCACATAAAGAACAACAATCGGTGCGTGACCGACCAGAGGAAGAAAGACATGAGCAAAGCCCTAACATCAGCAGGAAGCTGGTGGCTGCACGGTATCGTCCTGGCCATCGTCGTCGTTGCGGAAATAATTGGCATCCGAAAAGTTCCAATCGGAATAGGAACGGTCGTGTTTCTGCCGATCCTGTACGCGTTTGCCATGGGCATAGCGCTTAACCCGCATATTCTGAAGAAGACGGCAAAGCTTATCCCGCCGAGCGCCGTCAAACTTTCCGGAACCATGATCACCATTGCGATCATGCCGTTTATCGCGAAGTTCGGAACAACGGTCGGACCTCAGATCGAGAAAATCATCGAGGCCGGCCCAGCGCTTGTCTTGCAGGAAATAGGCAATCTCGGGACGATCCTGATCGCTTTCCCGGTCGCCGTGTTTCTCCTGCGCATGGGCCGTGAGGCGATCGGAGCCACCTATTCCATTGACCGGGAACCGAACATCGCATTGATTGCCGATCGTTACGGCCTGAACAGCCCTGAGGGAGCCGGCGCGATGGGCGTCTATGCCACCGGGACGCTGATTGGTACATTCGTCTTCGCAATCATGCCGCCTCTGATCCATGCACTTGGATGGTTCGATTATCGCGCCCTGGCAATGTCCTGTGGCGTCGGCTCGGGCAGCATGCTGGCAGCCTGTACGGGCAGCCTCGTCACGGTCATGCCGGAAAACAAGGACGTCATTCTGGCTCTGGCAGCGGCCAGCAACATCCTCACCTATGCGACCGGTCTTTATGTCGGTCTGTTCGTGGCACTTCCGTTGACGGAGTGGCTTTATAAAAAATCACGGCCTCACGACCCCGCCAACGTGGCTCAGACAGGAGCGAAGATATGAGCATGAATTCAACCCAGACCGCGTCCGCTGAACACACATTGCCATCCGAGGGTGAAGACGAGCGCAAAATCAATGTGGTCCGATACTCCGGACTTCTATTGGTCGCATCCGTCATCGGCCTCGTCTCTAACTGGGTCGGCACGGGCACAGACCCGCTCACCGCCTTGCCGGGCATGAGCATATTGTACCTCGTTTCGGTTGGCGGACTTCTGTTTGCCCGTTTCATGCCGTTCTACCTGCCGGGTGTGGCATGGACGTCGCTGCTTGCGATCCTCGTGACAGTTCCGGGCATTCCGGGTTCGGCCTGGGTGATTTCGCAGGTGGAGGCTCTTAACTTCCTCGCTCTTGCGACGCCTGCATTGGCCTATGGCGGCCTCGCTCTCACCAAGGGCGAGTTCGACATCGCACGAAAATCGGGATGGAAGATCGTCATCGTCGCAATCTGCGTGATGTTCGGCACATATATTGGCTCGGTCTTTATCGCAGACATTGCGCTTCGGATCGGCGGCCAATAATACCAGAACCAGAAGCGGCCGTCCTTCAAGACGGCCGCATTCTTCAGGAGCAGGACCTCGATGCAGCAATTCTTCCCAGGCACCGAAATCGATGAAGCCGTTCAATGGCGGCACCATCTGCACCAGAACCCCGAACTGGGTTTCGAGGAGCAGGAAACGTCAGCTTTCATCGCTGCCCGTCTTTCCGAATGGGGATATTCAGTTCGCACGGGTTACGGCAAGACCGGAGTGGTCGGAACGCTCAGTCGCGGTACGTCTTCAAAGGCGATTGGCATCCGCGCCGACATCGACGCATTGCCGATCCTGGAGCAAACGGGACTTGCCTATGCCTCCCGCACGCCCGGCAAGATGCATGCCTGCGGCCATGACGGTCATGTGTCGATGGCGCTTGCCGCCGCCCGCGCCTGCAGCCGGTTGAACTTCGATGGCACGGTTCATTTCATTTTCCAGCCTGCCGAAGAAAACGAAGGCGGAGGCCGGGCGATGGTCGAGGACGGCCTGTTCCGCGACTTCCCGATGGACGCTATCTACGGTCTGCACAACTGGCCGGCACTGGAGCTTGGCCAATGCGTAGCCAGGGACGACCAGATGATGGCGGCTTTCGGGACATTCGAGATCAAGATAACCGGCCGTGGCGCTCACGGAGCCATGCCCCATGAAGGGGCAGACCCGATCGTGGCCGCATCTCAAATCGTCTCCGGGCTTCAAACCATTGCCAGCCGCAACGTCTCCCCTCTGCAATCCGCGGTCATTTCGGCGACCCAGATTCACGGAGGCGACGCCTGGAACGTCATCCCGGAGGATGTCGTCATCCGCGGCACGACGCGCTGGTTCGAGGAAGATGTCGGCGCGAAGATAGAGACACGCATCCGCGCTTTGGCGACCTCCATTGCAACCGGGTTCGACTGCACCGCGACGGTCGATCATCACTTCCGATATCCGGCGACGATAAACGATCCGGGATGCGCCGCGATCGTCAGGAACATTGCCTCCACCATGCCGGGGATCGAGGTCGTCGACGCCATGCCGAGCATGGCTGCGGAAGACTTCTCCTTCATGCTCCGCGAAAAGGCCGGATGTTATTTCTGGCTTGGCGCGCAGAAGGCCGGCAGGAATCCGGGGCTCCATTCAGCCTATTTCGACTTCAACGACGCGCTTCTTCCCCTGGGGGCGCAGATGTGGGTATCCCTCGTCAACGACCAGCTCAAGGTAGCGTAAGGCGCGTTGCTGCAGCAGCAACGCGCATTGACCCGATAATCGCTCCGGCACAGGATGGCGTTGATGGAGACCATGGATGCCAAAGCATTGCGGATGTTTATGGCCGTCGTCCGCTTCGGCTCGATCCGCAGTGCGGCAGAACATCTCAATGTCGCCCCTTCCGTCGTCAGCCGCCAGATCGCCGATACCGAAAAGAATATCGGCCTGCCGCTGTTCGACAGGACAAGTCGGGGCGTTGGACTGACCGACGCCGGAGAACTGGTGTTTGAACATGGCAAACGCATCCTCGAAGACAACGGCCTGCTGTCGGAACAACTCGACCAGTTGAGAGGTGTGCAACAGAGGCGCATACGGCTTTGTTGCGGTGAAGGTTTTCTCGGGGACCTCATCGAACACGGGCTGAAGCCCTTCGTCACCGTCTATCCGGCGATCCGTTACGACGTCCGGCTGGGAAGCACCGAAAGCCTTCTCGACAGTGTCGCCAATGGCGATACCGATATCGGCATTGCCTACAATCCGGCCATCGATGTGCGTGTTCGGTCTCTCGCCATTTCGCGGCAACCGCTTTGCCTTGTCGCCCCCCTCGGCCACCCGCTGCTGAGCAACCCGCAGGTGGCGCTCGAAGACTGTCTGGCCGGCACTCAATATGCTTTACTCAGCAAAGGACATGGCGTCACCCAGCTGGTCAGCCGCGTGGCGGCCAATTGCGGTGCAGCGGTCACACCATTGATCGAAACGCCGTCCATCGACGCTCTGCGCCGATTCGTGGTCGCCGGACTTGGTGTTACATTCCTCCCCAGATTCGCCGTGTCCACCGAACTCCTGAGGTCGGCCTTGGGTGTCGTCGAACTGAGCGATCCGCTTCTGTCCGAGGCCAGCGCCCACCTGATGGTCAAAGCACGGCGCCGACTGCCCACTTCGGTGGACCGCCTTGCGGGATATCTCGCTGCCGAAATGACGGCCTTCAAGGCCTGATCGGCGTTGCTGAACCCGCAACGCTTTGTACCCGGACACCTCACTACCGAGCATCCCCGTTTGATGAGAACGTCACCGCCTGAATGATCGTCAGCCGATACCACGTGGCATGGCAGATAAAGGGAGTTCGATCAAATGTCGGATGCGAAGCAGACAACTATTGGAATAATTGGCCTTGGAAGCATGGGTCTCGGCATGGCTCAAACGCTGGCTGGCAGGGGTTTCCGGACGCTGGGTTTCGATCTGTCGGACGACAGGAGAGCACTGGCGCAACAGTCGGGTGTCATTGCCATAGATACCATCGGCGGCGCCTTTGAGGAGAGCAGCTTCCTGGTCTTCTCGCTACCAACGGCCAAGGACGTCGCCAGCGTGGTGAACGACCAGATCGAAGTCCTGAAAAGCCGGAGCAATCAGCGGGTAATCATCATCGACACCTCTACGTCGGAACCCGATGTGAGCCGCGAGCTTGCCGCAAAGCTTGCCTTGCTTGGTCACGGTTTTCTGGATGCGCCGGTCAGCGGCGGACCGTCTGGTGCTGCCTCTGGCAAGCTGACGATGATGATTGGTGGCACCGACGAAGACGTCGCCCTTGCACGGCCAGCCATCGAAGCCATGGCGGCCAAAGCCCTGCATGTGGGGCCAAGCGGTGCGGGCAATGTCGCCAAGCTGGTGAACAACCTTCTCGCCGCAGCACACATGGTAACGACCAGCGAAGGTCTGAAGCTTGCTCTGGCTGCAGGGATCGATCCCGAAGCGGCGCTACGCGTCCTCAACGCGGCGTCGGGGCGATCGATGATCAGCGAAGTGCATTTCCCAACGTGGATCATGTCGGACAGGTTCGACAGCGGTTTCTCTATGGGACTGATGCGAAAGGACGTCCGGCTTGCGCATGAGCTTGCAGCAAGGACCGGCGCAGACCTGCCGATGGCAGAGGTCGTTGCAAAACTTTGGTCCGGCTCCAGCGACCTGAAAGATACCGACGACTTCACCCGCATGGGTGCTTTCCAACCCTCTTCAAACTAAGGACGAGCATTATGGGCAACGTAGATATCATCCGCGATCCGGGTCCGCGCATCCGCGAAATCCTCAAGGCTTTCATCGGCACGGAAGAAATCGGCAGTTTCGTCAATGGTGAGATCGTCTTCGGTTCGGGCGAAGAACTCGCCCTCACCGATCCCTCCAGCGGCAAACCCTTCGCCACATACAAAGACGCCGATAGATCGGTGGTCGACAGCGCAATGGATGCTGCAGCCAAGGCGCAACTCGCGTGGATGCAGCTTACCGCCTCCGGCCGCGGACGGGTCATGAACGAGATCGCCCGCAAGATCCGCGAACATTCGGCCGACATCGCTGAAATCGAAAGCCGCTCAGCCGGTCGTCCGATCCGCGATATCCGTGGCGAAGTCGTCAAAGTCGCAGAGATGTTCGAATATTACGCCGGATGGTGCGACAAGCTGCATGGCGACGTCATTCCCGTTCCCACCTCCCACCTCAACTACACACGCCAGGAACCGATCGGTGTGGTTGTACAGATCACGCCATGGAACGCGCCGCTGAACACCGGCGGATGGCAGATCGCTCCAGCCATCTGCGCTGGCAACGCGGTCGTCATCAAGCCCTCCGAGCTGACGCCGCTCAGCACGATCATTCTGGGTCTTCTCTGCGAGCAGGGTGGAGCGCCCCGCGGCCTGGTGAACGTCATCGCAGGACAGGGCTTGACCGCAGGACAGGCAGCCGTGGCCCACGCCAGGACGGGGCTCGTCGTGTTCGTCGGATCGGCGCATGCGGGATCGCTGATTGCGGCGGCGGCGGCCAAGAATGTGGTTCCCTGCATTCTCGAACTGGGCGGTAAATCGGCCAATGTCGTTTTCGACGACGCCGATATCGACCGGGCAATCCTCGGCGCCCAATCGGCGATTTTTGGCGGTGCGGGACAAAGTTGCGTTGCCGGTTCGCGGCTGCTGGTCCACCGTTCCGTTCACCACCAATTCGTCGAGCGCTATGCAGCGGCAACGGCGAAGATTCCCGTTGGCGACCCCTATCTCGACACAACCCAGGTCGGCCCGATCAACAATCTGCGCCAATGGAACAAGATCAGCGAGATGGTTCAGCAAGGCATCAGCGAAGGCGCGCATCTGGCCGCCGGTGGACGCAGGCCAGAGCACCTCGAGGAAACAGGCGGCTTCTATTTCGCGCCCACTATCCTCGACAACGTCTCTCCGAATGCAACGATCTCGAAAGAAGAGGTTTTCGGTCCGGTCGTCGGTGTTACGCCATTCGATACCGAGGAGGAAGCAATCTCGCTCGCCAATGACAATCCCTACGGGCTTGCCGGGGCCGTCTGGACGCAGAACGTCGCAAGGGCACACCGGGTCGCCTCGCAGGTCCGGGCGGGAACGTTCTGGATCAACGGCTACAAGACCATCAGCGTGATGTCACCTTTCGGCGGTTTTGGCAAAAGCGGTTACGGTCGCTCCAGCGGCAGGGACGCGCTTCTCGCCTACACCCAGACGAAAAGCATCTGGGTCGAAACCGCCGCCGAACCGGTCGTTACCTTCGGTTATTTCTCGGGCTGATGAAGACAGGACCGGGCATGACCCGGTCCTTATCTTTCCGAAGGCCTTGCCGCCGCTTGCCCCCGGTGACTTCGATCCTGTGAGGCACTTTGTTTCTTTCGATCTTCGTTGCCTGTCATTCAACGCGCCAAAGCACGGCCATATCCTGTGCCTTGCGGCCACTCCGCCCTCGTTAGCTGAATCAGCCGCCCGTTAACCGCCCTGATCGATGGCGTGGGGTGATGGTTGCTGCTCCACAGTACGATCGCCTGATACCATATAGGTAACCATTGCAATAAGGACGGCAGTCATGAGAATGCCCAGGATCAGTCTCATCCTTAAACTCCTTTTGCTGGAATAGCTCTAACAACCGGCTGGCAGCAAAGTTCACGGAATGACGCCCATACAAGAGGCAGAAGCACAGGAATGCCGGTGGACGGTCCCACATCAATTGATTGATGAGCACTGCCAGCAAATTTCGTTAGCCACGATAAGCGTGCGGGCGGCGCATCTTTGCTTTCGATTTCGAGCGCATTCGCGAGTTAAAGTGTAAAGCGGTTGATAAGGCCAGATACCTCTGCCAGTCTCGACACGAGACCGTTTGATCTGGAGGAGGTTTTCATGCGTTTGTTACTGCCTTGCATCGTTATCGCCAGCTGCATTGTGAGCTCACCGGCCATGGCTTTGGATTTGCCCGCGGTACCGCCCGCCGACCGCCCTCTGAACGAATTCGTCACTTCCGTCGAAAAGGACGGTGGGATCAGCTTCCGTCTCTTTGCCCCCGCTGCGAAGGCCGTTTCGATCGTCCTCGGCCAACGCCTCCCATTGGAGATGAAGAAGGCTGAGAACGGTTTGTGGAGCGTAAGGAGCGAAACGCTGAAGCCCAATCTATACGAATATTACTTTAATGTAGACGGCTTCCGCAGCATTGACACCGGCACCAATTCACCCAAACCGCAGCGTCAGGTAAATACGAGCCTCATTCTGGTGCCCGGCAGCATTCTGGATATCCGCGACGTTCCCCATGGTGAACTTCGCCTCGTGACGATCCCGTCCAAGGCGCTGAAATCTCAACGCCAGACCTATATCTACACGCCGCCGGGCTATAGTGATTCCTCCGCGCCGTTACCCGTGCTTTACCTCTATCACGGCTTTGGGGACACGGTTGCCTCCTGGGTCAGCCAAGGCCGTGCACCACAAATTCTCGACAACCTGCTAGCCGAAAAGAAAATCGAGCCGATGATTGTCGTCATTCCCGATACTGAGGCCGATATCCCCGAAGCGATCCCAGAAAACTTTCCCGGAGCCGACCGTCGCAAGAATTTTTATCCGCTGAACGCTATCGCGGTTGACCAAGAATTGATGGAGGATCTCATTCCCTACATGAGGCAGAACTACCGTGTGCGTGACGACGCAGAAGGACGCGCTGTTGTTGGCCTTTCGCAAGGTGGCTATCAGGCGCTGGTCTCCGGCCTGACCCATCTCGGCACATTCGGCTGGGTCGCCACGTTCAGCGGCGTTTCCACCACTACCGTCCCGAACAAGGCTGTAGAAGCGACGTTGAACGATCCTGAAAAGATCAATGCCACGTTGCGCAACTTCACCGTCACCGTCGGCACCAAGGACGAGATAACAGGCAAAGATATCGCCGGCCTCAAGGCCATATTGGACGAAAAAAAGATCGCCCATGACTACGTAGAATACAAAGACCTCGCGCATGAAATGGACGTGTGGCGTCCTTCGCTCGCAGCGTTCCTGGAAAGGGTGTTTAAGAAGTAATGCCAAATCGGGGTCGATGGCGGCGAGGACCTTAGGCGAGACCAAAAATGCTGCGCAGAGCCGATGGTGTCTTGAATCAGATGCATATGCCGGTTCTGCCTGCGGTGACTTCAGCTATCAGGGAGCGTCGGCCGGGAGGATGCGCAGTCCGGGTTGGAGAGTCATTGCAACCTGGATTTGCCATCAACGCGCCGCCATTCATTCGGGTCGATCAGACGCTGATGCATATAACGGACGGAGTGCAGCGGTCCGTCGAGATTGGCCTGCCGGAAATCGCGGAATTCTGCATCTGTGGAAGATCGGGTGCTGGATCATAGTCCTGCCAGACATGGGTATGAAGAACGGATTCGAATTCCGGGACGTGGTACAGGATACGCGTGATAGTGAGAGCATCCCCACTGAACTGGCGACGGGGCAATTACCGTGAGAGTATGTTCCCCACCTCGACATTCTCCAGCCGCAGTTTGTTCACGACTTCAATGATGGCTGCAATCACCGCGTCGGGCCGAGTGAACTGGATATAATGTCCAGAATCGGGCAGAAGCTGGTGCCGGCTACGCGTCGACCAGGAGGCCTCGTCCTCTTGCAGCTTTCTCCAGACATCGAGACGACGTGTGTCCTCCCGTCGGGACTCCGCCTTTAACGAAGCATCGCTGAGCGGCTCCATCGCCGTGAGCACGACCAAAGGGCGATTACCCAACGTGCGGAGGTTACCCGCCTCCGCCAGTGTCCGATCGATGTTCGTATTCTCAGAGACCACAGCCGTCAGTGACGGACTGACAAAGGCCTTGACCTGTTCTGTGACGTATGCCGGAACGCCGGGCTCTCCGTCACTCGACGCCATGAGGCGGATGATGCCGGTCCAGGCGAGGCTCGACGCGGTCTTCAAGACTTCGCTGGTGGAATCGGACGGCGCATCTGCCACTTCGGCAAATCGAGCGACCTGGTCCGGATGCGAGGCATCAACGAACACCAGCCCCACGACCTGATCGCCGAATTTTCGAGTGTAGGCCATGCTGTAAGGCCCGCCGAGTGAATGAGCAACCAGAACGAAGGGCCCTTTTTCTCCGGCCGTTGTCAGAACAGCATGAAGATCGTCCGCCACCGCGTCGGCGTGCTGTGGCGTAGACTTTGGCTCGCTCCACATAATCCCCGCGCGATCATAGGCACAAGCGCGGGTGACAGCCGCCACGGAGTCATGCACCTTTGTCCACGAAAGCGCGCCGTAACTGTCCAGTCCTGCCTCGAAAATTACTGTCGGCGATCCCTGGCCGCGACAGTCGAGATGGATCTTGCGTCCCCCAATGTCCACAAGCCTGCCTGCAGGCGGAAATTTTACCTCAGCCCAACGCCGCGACAGCGCCTCATAGGCACTGCCAGCCGCAACCAACAGAACCAACAGAACCACCAGACCGAGAGAAAAGCGCATGAAAGATGCCATCAACGTGAGCCGGCGGAATGGTCGAGCGAGCTTCGATGCCATGTTACGGCTCCGTGAGAAAACACGTGGTGTTGCACAATGCCGAAAACATCGGGCAGGTGGAGAAAACGGCACGCACGGAGCCGTTGGGCACCTTGCGAGTTGTGGCATCGCTGCCTATCGGCTCGCGCGTGATCGCGCCGGCATCGCCGCAGTTTCGCGAACGCCCAATTGCTCGCGGTCGGGAATCGCTCAGCGAGCGAACACATTACCAAACCAGCGAAGCAAGCTGGCGAATCGACGCGCCGTTAATCTGGCACAACTCCCCTAAGAGTCACTGCGCGGCAAACGCCGTTGACGTCGCTGGAGGCGAAGACATGACTGAACAGTTTCAAGCATTCGCAAAGGAAACGCCAGCGCAGCAGAAAGCTTGGTTTGCGGGCGACTCGCGGCGGCGTCTGCATTGAACTCAACAACCTGCCATAAGATGGGTCAAACCTGATGTCCGCCTGGTCAGCAAACTTTCCTTGCCATCCCTACCGAGCGCGGGGCGGTTTCAGTAAAACCGAACTGCCGGTAGAGGCGGTTTGCCTGGCCGTCCGCGATCAGACTGACGTAAGCGCTCTCCGGCAACTGGTTCTCAATATAGTCCGACAGTGCTGCCATAATCATCTTACCAAGCCCCCTGCCCTGATGTTCGGGTGTTATCGCGATGTCGGTGACCTGAAAGAAGCAGCCTCCGTCGCCGATGATGCGACCCATACCGACTACTGCGTCACCGCTCATCACGCTGACGCCAAAAATCGAGTTGGGCAAGCCTTTTTCGGCGGCCTCTCTCGTAAAGGGACTGAGACCGGACTGATGCCGCAGACGCAGATAGTCATCGACGTTCGGGATTCTACACTCGATGCGATAGCCATCCCGGGTCAATATGATATCCTCCATTACATGCTTTCTAACAGTGACGTCTTTGCAAACAGTCACCCGCCTGTGTCGCCGTGCCGCTCTGTACCACGCGACCGGGAAATCCTGTTACAAATAATGTCCAACTGTCCCGGTGCCTGCTACTTGCCGAGCAACTTTTGCGTGCTTAAAAGGCGCATAGTCTCAAATCGCATCGCAGAGGACCAACTTCGTGGATCAGGTAAATACCCAGACCGGCAAGGGCCGGAGCAAAGCTCTATGGGCGACGGTTGCGATTATTGCTGTGGCTGCGGCGGGTGTCATCGGGGGCAAAGCCTTCTACGAAGCAAAGGTCAGCGAACTCGTTGCTCGCAGTGGCGCAACCGCCCGTTCCGTAGAGGTCGATTTTCTCGGACAAATTCATGTTCGTGATCTGACTTTGCCGCTTGCAGATGGCAAAAACATTCAAATTGCGGCTATCGATGGACGTCCAAAACTTCCTTTCCTGGATGGCGCCCTGGAAATGAATGGCATCGATATTGAGGTGCCAACCGGGAAGATTTCGATGGCGCATGCGCGCGTCGAGAACGCCGCTTTCAAAAAACCGATCCCCGCAGAGGCCTCCGGCGATGGGAGTGACAAATCTCTCGCCAAACGCATAGAGCGCTTTGCCGCAACGCGTATCTCCGCGCCTGAGGTGACGTTCACGCAGTCCGTTGCCAACACCGAGCAGAAGACCGTTTACAGCAATGTTGCTTTTTCTGACATCGCCAACGGCCGTATCGTCAGGTATTCAGCCGACAACGCCAGCTACGACATCCAGATGGGCCTGCCGGATGGCAATGGTGTGGTGCAGAAAAAGCATCTGATCGTGTCAACCGGCGCCACAGCTGGTCAGGACTTCGATGCTGCTTACCTCGCAAGGCTCTACACGGAAAAAGCAGGCCCAGAAGACAAGGAAGCAAAGCCTCTTTATGGCCCGCTATCCGTTAGCAAGATTTCGTTCTCGGATGGGGACAGTCATTTCAGCTACGACGAAGTGCGTAGCGACGGCTTCAGTGCCCGCATGCCGGCCGAGCCGCTTGTGGAAACGCTGGAAGCACTGACGGCGGCCGCAAAGACTGAGGAGCTTTCGCCTCAGGAACGCCAGGCATTTTTCGCCAAGGGCGTGTCCATTCTCGACATGATCGGCAAGAGCAACATGCAGTTGCTCGGGTTTAAGGCCGACGCACCAGATGAAAACGAAGGGTCGGCCGGCAAAAGGGTCAACGTCGCCATTGATCGTATCGAAATGCAGATGGACAGCCTAAAGCTTGATTTCGGCCTGAATGGCATGTCGGTCGGAAGTGGCGAGGACAAGATCGAAGTCGCCGAGGCAAGCCTCAAGGGCTTTGACTGGGGTTCCACGATCGAGGGTCTTTCCAAGATCGTCGGGCTCGATGAGACACAGATTGAAACTTTTCCGTTTAATCACCTGATACCGGAACTGGGAACGGTCCGCGTCGGGGGTATCAACTTCGATGTCGCCGCACCGAAAAAGGAAGGGGAAGAGACAGCGGGCACACCTGAACGCATCAAGTTCACGCTCAGGAATTTCGAGATGGGGCTGACAAAGCCCTTCAATGGCATCCCGACCGATATCCAGATCAGGCAGGATGACCTGGCTCTTCCCATCCCGGCAGATTCATCGGAGGAAGTCTTTGTTGAAGCGCGCAAGCTTGGCCTCGAGACCCTCGCCTTTTCTTACGCCCTCGCCGCAGGCTGGGACGAACCGAACAAGAACCTGGTGATCCGGGATATCGCCATCAGCGGCAAGGACATTGGCAGCGTCAATTTTTCCGGTCTGGTGAGCGGGTTCACGGAGGAGTTTTTCTCCTTCGACGTTAACCGCACTCAGGCCGCCCTTTTCGGGCTCGCAGGTCGCGAGGTGAAACTCACGATCAGGGACGAAGGCATGATGGCCAAGGCGATCAAGCTTTATGCTCTGCAAAACGAGATGACCGAGGATCAGGTGCGCGGCACTCTGACGTTGGTGGCCAGCGTGATGTTGCAGCAGGTCGCGGCTGAACAGCCGAAACTGCAGAGTGCGGTGGAAGCGCTGGTTCGCTTTCTCAGCACTCCTGGCACCCTGACGGTAACGGTCAAATCCACAGGTGCAAATGGCCTCGGTCTTTTTGATCTGGTTGCGGCGTCCGACAATCCGATGCTTCTTCTCGACAAGCTCGATATTCAGGCGACGGCGGAATAAGCAGTCCGCGCTCCCGAACGGCTCAAGTTCCAGTTTTATGAGCTTGGGTCAGTCCGGGGCGAGCAGGGTTTTTATTGCTCAAAAACAAGACACCGGAGACCAGAGGCTGAACCTCCAATCTCCGGTGTCAGCCTTTAAGGCGATGCTTTCAGTGCCTTACTTGGCGTCGGGCGTGAACGACGCGGCGATTGTCAAAACTCTTCCCAGTTGTCCGCAGAGGTATTCAGCGCGGCATTGCCGGAGAACGCGGCCCTGATTTTTCCACCGAGGTTGCGGGCGGGAGAAGCTGTGGGCCTGTCTGCTGAAGAGGCAGTTCGAACCGGTGCAGAGGCTTCGCCGTAACCGCGTTCGGACAATTTAAACTGGGCAATCAACCCGTTGAGCGAGGACGCCTCACGTGCGAGACCGTGGCTTGCGGCAGTGCTTTCCTCCACCATGGCGGCGTTCTTCTGCGTATCCTGATCCATCTGGTTCACAGCCGTATTGATCTGCTGGAGACCGGAAGATTGCTCATGCGCCGATTCTGCGATTGCCAGGACGTGCCGGTTGATTTCCTGCACTTCCGTGACGATCAACTCCAACGCCCTGCCGGTTTCGCCAACCAGCTGCACACCTTGCTGAACCTGACTGTTCGATGTCGTGATCAGATTCTTGATCTCCTTGGCGGCACCGGCGGAACGCTGCGCCAGTTCGCGAACCTCCTGTGCGACAACGGCAAACCCCTTGCCTGCGTCACCGGCACGGGCTGCTTCCACGCCAGCATTTAGTGCCAGAAGGTTCGTCTGGAAGGCAATCTCGTCGATCACGCCGATAATGTTGGAAATTTCGTTTGCGGATGTGGCGATCTGCTCCATGGCAGCGACCGCGTTCTGAACCACTGCCCCGGACTTTTCCGCGCCGACTTTTGCACGGCCGACGAGTTGGCCCGCTTCCTGCGCACGTCTGGTCGAGTCCTTCACCGTTATGGTGATCTCTTCCAGCGCAGCTGCGGTTTCTTCAACGGCTGCCGCCTGCTGCTCCGTGCGTCTCGCCAGATCGTCTGCCGCAGCCCTGATCTCATTGGCGCCGGAGTCTATGCCGCGCGCATTCTGTGCCACCTGACTCAGGGTCGATTGCAGTTGCTCCGCTGCCCTGTTGAAGTCGCCGCGAATACCATCGAGGCTCGACACGAAGGGTTGAACGATGCGGTAAGTCACATCGCCCTGAGAAATCTTCGAAAGGGCCGTCGCAAGGTTGTCGACGGCAAATTGCACGTCGGCGGATTCCTTAGCCTTCTGTTTTTCGCGCTCGATCCGATCCTTCTCCGAGGTTGACCGGTTGGCTTCAGTCTCGTTCTCAAGCCGAACGCGCTCGATTGCATTCTCGCGAAACGCCTGAACCGCAGCGGCCATCTGCCCTACTTCATCCCTGCGGTCCATTCCGTCAATTTCGCTCTCCGTATTACCGGCCGCCAGCGATCCCATCCGCGCCCGAAGCCGCGCAATCGGAGTGGTGATACCACGGGAGGAAACAAACAGGCCGAGTGCAATCAGCGCCAGAGAAACAAGTGCAATAGCGACCAGACTTGTCCAGATCGTCGTGTTGGTACTGGCTGTGAGGCGCGCTCTCCCCTCGTTCATGACCTGGATAAGCTGCTCGTTGCCCGCGCTGATTTTCGGCGAGACCTCGGTAATCTTGCGCAGGACATTGAGCGCCATCTGCTGCGCTTCGGCACGCTGTCCTGCCTGCATCAGGGCAATGACCTGATTGCCGATATCCTCGACTTCGACAACACCTTTGAGGATGTCACGGGCGGCATCCGTGCGTGCCGGCACCAGTTCCATGATCTTGTTCTGCCGTTCTTCAAGTTGCTTGCGGTCAGCCCTGAAGGTTTTAACGGCGGCTTCGAAATCACTGCTGGTCGGGTCATTGAGGCTGGCGCGAAGCATCTGCATGCCGAGTGCATTGAGGTTTCCGCTGGTTCTGGCATTCAGCACCGCAGCAAGGGCCTCATTGGCGATGAAATCGCTATAAACGTTATCGGTATTTTTGTATTGCAGGCTGACGTAGCTTATACCGGAAAGCGACATCAAACTCATCAGCGAGATGACAAAAACGACCTTCGTTTTTATCTTGGTGTTCTTCAGGAAAGACATGATTGGCCTCAAGGCAAGCGCTCCGCCAGCCGCCCGCTTGGGACGTCAGGGAACATATGATGAAACATTGCGGGTAGCTGTTGCCCCTCATGGGGCGACAAGCGGATGTCCTTGTTCGAACCGCCACGAGGCAGACCGAGTGAGCCGCTTGTTCTACCGGCTCCGCCGATGAAATATTGGAACCTGCTTATTTTAGATTTCACGAAACCACTGAATGAAGTGTTACCTCAGCCATGCAAATGATGACATTTTGCGGCGCCGCCAAATTGCGCGGGCATGGATTTTGGGCAGAGCGATATTGCGCCATCAAACCAGCAACCAAAACAACAGATCAGCCACCTGGACGATTCACTATGTTTGGCACATCACGTTGTATTTACGAGGGCAGCGCGACATTATTCCCGCCGGAGTTGAACCAACTCTGAAACAGCCGGGAGGACGATGATGTTTCGAAACGGGTTCAAAACGGTGATATTTGCCGGTTTCTGCCTTTTGTTCATGCAGGCGATAGCGGCAGCGGCGCCAGGACACACGACTGCGAATGTCAACATGCGCAGCGGCCCGGGAGCGGGCTATCAAAAGATCGCCACGCTGCCTGCGGGTGCACGGGTGAATGTCGGTCGCTGTGTATCGAACTGGTGCAGCGTGCGGGCGTTTGGTGTTTCGGGGTGGGTTTCAGCCAATTATGTGAGTCACGCAGGGTGGCAAAGACCCGTCGTGATTGCGCCGACGATCATCGTTCGTCCGCCGCACCGGCCGAGACCTCCGCACTGGAACAGGCCCGGCCGTCCCACATGCAGGATCGCTCCGGGTTATCCCTGCCCCCGGTGAAAACGGGCTGCTTCGAAATGGCTTTCTGGTTGTGACCTTCACGGGCAAGTCTTTGAGTTTTGCGCAGCGGCCAGCAATTACTCCGGACTGAATTCTGGCCAAGTCTGATGCCGCCATTTCGGGAGGGCTATCGGGCTTGGTCTGTTTTGTGGCTTCGAACGGTAGTTCATCTGAAATTCAAGCGGACTGGAGCCGTTTGTGGATCGAACAATCGGAATAATCTTGGAAAAAATATCTGGCAGGCGCATGGACAGTAACGCTCAATTGCATCCGCGAGAGTACCGGTAGATGGAAGCAAGACGTTCCCGTATCATCGCGCTTGGCGTTCTTCTGGGAGTCCTCGGCGCCGTCATCCCTATTGCGACAATGGCCTACACATCATGGGTGATTGCCGTCAGGAAGGATCAGGATACCCTGAAAGGGCTTGCTAGCCAGGCAATTCAACGCGCATCCTATACGTTCAAGGCCGCCAAGGATGTTCTGGACACTGTCGAGGCCGCCCATCTGCCGCCGTGCTCCGCCGAACACATCGAATTGATGCGCAAGCTGACGATGGGTGCACCGACGGTGGAGGAGGTCGGGTACTTCGAAGACGGCCACCTGAAATGCACGTCCTGGGGCGTTACCGAGGGGTCCTTTCCTAAATCCCGCACCGAATATACGACGCCCGACGGCATGGAAGTCGCCGTCCGGATCGAGCCGACTGTCAGCCAGGGCACGCGAATGACGGCGCTTCACTTCGGCGCTCACAATGTTCTCGTCGCCCCCTCGCGTTTCGTCGATATTCTTATCGATGACAGCATGTCCCTTGCCCTTACAAACGAACAAGGCGTTCTGATAAACCAGCTGAACGCGCCCGACCCGCAGCTTGTGAAAGCACTGGCGGACGAACCCAAAAGAGGCATGACGGACGAGGTGATCTACGCCGTCAGCCGCGGTGACGGGCTGGTTGCCATTGCAATGGAGCCGCGTGCAAACATTACCGCGAAGGTTCGGGGCGAGCAGATATTTTACCTGCCCGCCGGGGCGATCATCGCGGCATTCCTTGTCGGGACCGTGATCTGGTTATCGAGGAACCGTCTGTCGCCCCTTGCCGAACTCGGCATTGCCGTCCGGAAGCGCGAATTCATCGTTCACTACCAGCCGATCGTGGAACTAAAGACGGGTATCTGCATCGGAGCGGAGGCGCTTGTCCGATGGCGACGGCCGGACGGTCTTTTGGTGCGACCTGACCTCTTCATACCGCTGGCGGAGGAAAGCGGGTTGATTCTGGCGATTACCGATCAGGTCGTCGATGCCATCGTCACCGATCTGCGCAAGGTGCTCGTCGAGGACCGGACATTGCATATCGCCGTCAACCTATGCGCGGCGGATGTCGCATCCGGTCGCATCCTCACAGTCATCGCGGAGAAGCTGAAGCATACGGGCATCAGGCCCGAACAAATCTGGCTGGAAGCGACGGAGCGCGGCTTCATCGATATCGAAGCGGCAAAGATCACGCTTGCCGAGGCGCGGCGGCGGGGCCACTCGGTGGCGATCGACGATTTCGGCACCGGTTATTCAAGCCTGCAATATCTGCAGGGGCTTCCGATGGATGCGTTGAAGATCGATAAATCCTTTGTCGACACGGTGGGCAAGGACACTGCGACAAGCTCGGTTACATCGCACATAATCGGTATGGCCAAAGCGCTCGGTCTGTTTACCGTGGCGGAAGGTATCGAGACCGAAGATCAGGCGGAATATCTCAAAGCGCAAGGCGTCGACTTCGGGCAAGGCTGGCTGTTTTCCAAAGCGCTGCCCGTCAGCGAATTCGTTGCCTACCATCGCCTCACGAAACAGAAATACGGGGCGTCCCCTGAAATCATTCAGGCGGCGGCCAAATAACACGGCAACGCCCGGTATGCGGGCGACCGGCTATCGCTGACTATCCATCCATTGGACCTACCGCTCCTTGTCCAACTGGGCCTTGGCTCTGAACTCGCCCTCGCTATCTTGAAGGAAGACAGGCCCCACAATCCGGACTATCCGATCGCCGCTCTGCGGTGAAACGGGTTCCACGAAAGCCGCCACAGGGGATGTGACGTTTTCCGGCCTCAGAGACGGCACGGGAATGATGGAGCTGGTGAGATCGGTGGTCGAAACGGTGCGGGCGCTGAGTTCGTTGATCCGCGCGAAATAGCGGGACCAGTTGCATGAATTCTGGCCCGGATCCGTCTGATATCGAAATGCGGTCGCAAGGCTCTTATACGGTGTTCTTGTCTCAACCGACAGCATCTCAGATGTTTCCAGCTGCGGATCTTCAAGAACATAGACTGTCATAGCCGGATTTTCGCAAATGAAGCGGCATTGGTCGATCGCGAATTTGGCATAATTCGATCCGCCAAACTGTGAGTTCGGCGCGGGAAAGTGATATCCGTCCGAGGGGCGAACGCAATAATACAGGGCGTTGCGGGCATAGACATCGGATCCCGCACGCCGTTCCGGTCCCGGCGTGCGCTGCTGTCTGGGGCTTTCGCAACCAAGCGATTGATAACGTGCCTGCAACGAGGCGGAACGCTCGCTCCCGCGCGCGGCCGCAAGATCGTTCTCGGCATCCGCGCGTTGGCGGGCAAGCCCCCGGCAGGCATTGAACAACCCACCCGATGCGGCCTTCTCAGGCGTGCAGGACCGTTGTCTTTCGAGCGCCCGGATGGCGGCTATCTGGCGCTGCTTCTGCGCCGTTTCCGCGCTGGATGCGCTGGCGCTCGCCCCCATCTGGCTTCTTATCGTCGAGCAGCTTTGGGCCAAAGCCGGGTCGGAGCCCGCAAGGAGGATCAGACCGCATGTCGAGAGTAAAATCCAACGGAGCATCATGAGGCAGGCTCACCTAACGTTAGAGAGTAGCATTTCGGGTCTGATTTCCTGGGGCGGCCAATTCTCCTGGTGTGCCGACCGCCTGCGGATCACCATTTGACGCTAAGGCCGATATTGCCCTCCCAGCTGCGCGTTTTCTCGCCTCCGAGATTGGTCGTGTAGTCCACCGTCGCAAACAGGCTCACCGTCTCCGTCAGAGCGGCGGTGACGCCACCACCAAGCTCGAGCGAGGTGCCGCCGATCTCGGTAACGATCGGATCGCCCGCAAAGCGCACCGTCTGGCCGGACGAGAAGCTGTGCCAGAGATTTGCCTTGAGATAGGGCTGGATGAGCCCGGCGCTCGTCTCGTATTTGCCTTGCAGCCTCAAGCCCAGCCGGCCGGTGACGGTGTCATCACTGTCGAAGGAGACCGAGGAAAAACGATCGGCGGTATCGTCCAGCGAGAGGTGCTGCCAGACGATCTGGGCCTGGGGTTCGAGGTTCCAGCGGTCGTTGAGAGCGATCGGATAGCCACCTTCCAGCGAGGCGGTCACGCCGGAACCGTCGATGTCGATCGACTGGCCGGCATTTGACGAGACGTGGCCGTCGAACCAGGTCCCCATAAGGACGGCATCCACGTACCAGCCCTGCGGCGCGATGTGGCTCCAGTAACCACCAATGCTTGTACCGCTGATTTTGACGTTACCCACGGCAAGGTCGTTCCAGCCGAGCGCCTGCCCCTTCACATCGCCATCCATTTTCGCATAGGCGACGAAAAGACCGAACCGGTCGAAATGCCCGTCGCCTGTTTCACGGCCGAGCAGATCCTGCCCGGCCTGAAGGCCGTAGAGATTGCCATCGAAGCTCGGCGAAACGGTGCCGTCCCACTTCATCTCGGTGTTCTGGCCGAAGGTTCTGCCCCAAGTATTGGGCATCCATCCGTCGTCCTGAAGCAGCGCCTGTTCGCCGCGCCGCTCATGGAATGTGCCGAGTGTCGACAGAGCCAGATATTGCGCCAGGGGCTGCGCAGCCGAATAGGTCGGAACCTCGACGCGATAGAGCGGCACGATATCGGCAATCACCGGCGTGGCGCCCGGTGTTGGCGGCACAGCCGTGGCGGACGGGATCAGTGCGAGTGTGGTCGGCGGCACGGGTGGCGCGGGAGGAGGATCTGCAGCCCCTGCCGCCTGTGGCGTGGGTGGAGCTTCCGGCTGCGGATCGCCCGCATTGATGGGAGGCGTCGGATCCGTCGGGTCCGTCGTCGGGTCTCCTTCGGTCGGGATGGGCGTCGGCGGCAGTTGCGAAGCCGGAGGCGCGCCGGTGATATCAGGCGCCTCGGCCTCCGGTACAACGACCGGCTGAAGCGGGTCCGGCGCGCCTGCAATCGCCCCGCCGCCTGACACGATCGTCGAGCGGAGATACCAATTGTCCTGAGTGCCGGCCGAAACGCCACCTTTGAACAGATAATATTCGTAGGCACCGGCGGCAACGCGGCTGTTGAGCGCAAATGCGCCGCCGGCAGTGACTGCACCGTTCACGGCCTCGACAACCATGATCCCACTCGCGGTGGTCATCGCGCCGGAACCTCCGGCATTGACCACGTTCATCCCCGTGCTGCCGGATGCAGTGCCTCCGTCGATGACCAGTCTGTCGGAAGCGGAGCCGTCGCTGCCAAGAACGGTGTCGAGAAAGATCTGGCCGCCATTGCCCACGTAATTGCCGGAGACCGTGAACGTATCCGAGGCACTGGCGCCGCCATTGGTGAGATCGATGCGACCTGAATTTACCAGATTGGCGAAAGCACCGGCCGTGAAAGCGGAAACTCTTCCGTTCTGCCCACCGCCATAGACCGTGCTGGCGGAATCCACCGTCAACGTGCCCGTGCCGGTACCGCTGTCACCCAGCGTCAGCGTTCCGTCGAAAACAAGTTCGCTATCATTGGTGAGATTTATCGTTTCCCAGCTGTCGAAGCGGGCGACGCCCTGTGTCTTGACGTTGCTCATCATCAGGCTGTCGGTTCCCAGACCGCCGCTTATCTGCGTGGTCGCGCCTATGTGGGCATTGGCAAGATTGGTGAGCGTGGCGGTGTCGTCATCGCCGCCAAGGTCGATCGCACCATAGATGATGCCGCCGCCGTTCCAGTCGAACCTGTCGTTGCCGAAGCTCAGCAGCACGTTGCCGCCAATCACGCCACCGGTAACGGTCACGCTGTCGGTTCCGCCGCTGACGCTGATATTGCCGCCGATCGTTCCGCCCGAGAGAATGATGGTGTCATTGCCGAAACCCGTCACCAGGTTCTTGTCGATAATGCCGCCCGACATGTCGAAGACGTTATCATCGAGCTTCATGTTGACACGGCCGATACGGCCACCCGTCATGGTAGCGATATCGCCATCATCAAACGCATCGATGATACGTCCATCAGACATGAAGAAAGTGTCGAGATTGTCGCCCTGGTTGAGTGACTGGATGGTGCCGCCCGTCATCCGGAAATCGTCAATGCCACTGCCTTGCTGCACATTGCCGGTAACGGTTCCGCCGGAAATAACAAAGCTGTCGTTGCCGTCTCCCTGGACGATGGCGCCGTTAATGCTGCCGGAATAAATTTCGATCCTGTCGGCACCGGCGCCAAATGTGACGTTGCCCGCGATGGTTCCCGTGCCGGCAGTTGGAAGAAGCAGCGTATTGTCACCGCTGAGATCGCTCAAACCGCCAATGGAGGTCCCGCTGTCACAGATATAAATGTCATTTCCGGGAGTTGGAAGAAAACTGCAGGCCGCGTCCGCGGGCGCGCTGGAAAAGAAAAACAATCCCGACATGAGTGTCGTGCCGGACAACAATGTTACGGTCCGGTTGATAATGATACGGCAACGCATCGTCCTCCGCCTTTCGGTATCCCACAGCCCCCAGGCCTTCGCGCTGGCGAAGTACAACTCCCCCGAGTTTCTTCCCGTGAATATTAAAGACTGCTAATTTTCATAGGCACAACCAAAGATCGGTCGAAGCGTTACCATTTTTGTGATGATGTGGCAGGAATGCGACAAATTGACGCGGACTTCGCAAACAAGAAGTTACTTCTTATGGTTGAAAATTAGTAACCGCGACAAAACGTCCATCCTCCCGGTCTGCGTACCGAAGGCGCGTGGATTAACAAGGCCCATCTCTTTGGTGTCCGACTCAAGGGGCTCATGGCCATGGCATAACGCCGTGCAGTACGAAGCAGAGCCGCTTCAAGGGGCGAACGCATTCACACCGAACATGCAAAAGCAAAACGCCGGAGCATTGCCCCGGCGTTTTGTTATCAAGCGACCAGACCCTTGGTCAGTTCCAGCGCCTGCCGCTCGAACAGCCGGCGATAGATGCCGTCATTGAGCCGGATCAGCGCCTGGTGGTCGCCCTCTTCGACAATCCTGCCTTTGTCGAACACCAGCAGCCGGTCCAGCGCCCGCACCGTGGAGAGCCGATGTGCAACGACCAGCGTGGTGCGGCCGTCCATCAGGCGTTCCATGGCCTGCTGGATCTGCACTTCGCTCTCGCTGTCGAGGCTCGACGTCGCCTCGTCCAGGATAAGCAACGGCGCATCCGCAAGGAATGCGCGGGCAATGGCGACACGCTGCCGTTCTCCGCCCGACAGCTTGACACCGCGTTCCCCCACCATGGTCTCATACCCCTTGGGAAGGGACATGATGAAATCGTGGGCGCTCGCCTGTTTCGCCGCCTGCTCGATTTGCCGCCGCGAAGCGTTCGGCCGGCCATAGGCGATGTTTTCCGCCAGCGTGCGGTGAAACAGGATGGGCTCCTGCTGCACGATGGCGATCTGGCTGCGCAGGTTTGCCTGACCAACCTTGGCGATATTCTGCCCGTCAATACGGATCGAACCCGAATTCACATCGTAAAGCCGCTGGATAAGCTTGACGAAGGTCGTCTTGCCCGAACCCGAATGCCCGACCAGCCCCACACGCTCGCCCGGCTTGATGGTGACCGAAAAGTCGTCATAAAGCGGGCTGGGATGCGCACCATATTGAAAGGTGACGTGATCAAAGACGATCTCGCCCTTCTCTATCCTGATCGACGTGGCATCCGGCCTGTCTTCGACACCCAAAGGCATCTTTTCGAGCAGCACCAGCTCTTCCATATCGTTGACGGCACGTTGCAGGTTGCGGATATCCTGGCCAACATTGCGCAGATAGCCCTGCAAGACGAAGAACATCGCCAGCACGAAGGTGATGTCGCCCGGCGTCGCCAGCCCCTTTTGCCACATAAGAAGGCCCGTCCCAAGGATACCGGCCTGCATGGACACCATCATGAAGCCCTGGATCGTGCCACTCAGCGTGCCGCGTTTCCATGTCCTGCGCGTGCGCTTATCCCACTTGGCCAGCACGTGGCCCAGCCGGGATTCTTCGCGGTTTTCAGCGCCGAAGGCTTTGACGACCGAATTGCAGCTGATGGCGTCCGCTAGCGCACCGCCGAGCTTGGTGTCCCAGGCATTGGCAAGCCTTGCCGCCGGCGACACGAAACCCATGGAAAGCGCCACGGTGACGCCGATATAGATCAGCGATCCGGCACCAACGATCAGGCCCATGACCGGCCAGTAGCTGCCGAGCACGATAGTGGCGCCCACCAGCATCACGATGGACGGCAGGAGCGCAATGAGCAGCAGGTCGTTGAGTGAATCAAGCGCCCACATGCCACGCGTGATCTTGCGAACCGTCGAGCCGGCAAAGCTGTTGGCGTGCCAGTCGGTCGAGAACCGCTGCACCCGGTGGAAACCGTTATTCGTGACATCCGCCATGGTCCGCAGCGTCAGCCGGATGATGCCGGTGAAGATGAACCAGCGCAGCACCACACTGGTCAGCCCCAGCGTCACCACGATGACGAAGGCGTGCAGAGCCCGATCGGCCCCGTTGCCGCCGGCAATGGCATCGACGATCTGGCCGGAAAAAACCGGCACCATGACTTCGGCCAATGTGCTGGCAATCACCAGCACAATAAGAGTTCCAACCAGAAGTGGCCGATGGCGCCAGTGATGAAAAACAAAGCCGAGCACATGGCGATAGGCATCGGCGCGGAAATCGAGCTTCTTGCGAGTCATTTTACAGCCCCGGCGCCATCTGTCGGCAAACCGGTCCTCAAAATAGGAAGTTGGATGGCACAGCCCGTGGAGAAGACGAAATGATAGCGTCAGATCAATCGGGCTATGAAGGAAAACAAAACCGCATGTCGGGCGCACTCAGGGCGGGCCACGAATGGAAATGACCTAGTGTCGGTTCATTCCACACGGGAGGAACTTGATGAATGGTGATGTCATACTACGCCTCCCTTAGGTTCGATTTGACGCGATAATTATTTTGTACCCGACCAGATCGCCATTGCCAACCGGAAAAATGCAACCTTACGGAAAGCGGTGCAAAAATATCACAATTGTGGACTGGCAGGTTTATAGACACTTATGCTGCGCACCCGAAGAACGGGTGCGCAGCGAAATCCGGAGACCCCCTCTTGAGGTCTCGGGGTCTTGCTCAATCCATCTGCACGTTTGCGTTCTTGACGACGGGTTCCCACTTTGCGATTTCCGCCGCAACGTGGCTTTTCAGCTCATCGGGTGAGGAAGCGACGATCCTGGCACTGAACTCCGCCATGCGCGCGGCAACGGCAGGATCAGCAAGCGCTTTCTTGGCGGCAGCATTCAGCGTGTCCACCACCTCGGCCGGCGTGCCGGCAGGCGCAAACAGCGCATTCCAGGTGTAGGTTTCATAGCCCGGCACGGTCTCGGCAATGGTCGGCAGATCCGGGAATGACGAGGCGCGTTCAGCGGTCGTTACGCCAAGTGCCCGCAATGTGCCGGATTTGATATGACCTGATGACGACGGCAGATTGTCGAACATGATCGATATCTGGTTGCCGAGAAGATCGTTGAGCGCGGGGCCGGCACCTTTATAGGGAACGTGCTGCATGCTGACGCCCGTCATGCTCTTGAACAATTCGCCTGAAAGATGCAGCGGCGTGCCGTTGCCGGAAGACGCATAAGAATACTTGTCCGGCTCAGCTTTCAGAAGCGCGATCAATTCCGCGACGCTGTTAACGTTCAGCTTCGGATTGACCACCAGCACATTGGGGACCACCACCAGCAAAGAGACCGGGGCGAAATCCTTTTCCGGATCATAGGGTTTTGTCTTGAGAATGAGCGGATTGAGCGCATGGGTGGCAACGGTGCCCATCAGTATCGTGTAACCATCGGGTTCGGCACGGGCGACACGGTCGGCACCGAGATTGCCGCCGGCTCCGGCGACATTTTCGACGACGATCGGATGGCCAAGCTCGTCACCCATTTTCTGTGCGATAACCCGGGCAACCACATCGGTGGAGCCACCTGCCGCGAAGGGAACGACCAGCGTAATCGTTCGCTCGGGAAAACCCTGCGCGCTCGCCGTCATTCCCAACATGCATAAAGAAGCTGCCGTGGCGCCAAGTTTCAACACCATGCGCCGTCTCAAAGACCGGTAATTCATGAACCCTCCTGTGGAATGGCCTCCCCGCCATCGGCGCATAGTAGCTCAAATGGCCTTGAGAGCAAGCAATTGGCGTCGCTGCCGGTAAACCAGGCGGGGAAGGCCACACGACACGCCGGCTCTGCAACGCTTGGCGGAACCGCGCGTTATAGCGGGCACAAAGCATCGAAATACCCGGGGGCGATATGGACGAGAGCGTGAACATTCCCAAGATCAACCGGCTCGTGTTGCAAAACCTCATTGCGGGTCTCAGCGACGGGTTGATCCTGCTCGAAAATGACGGAACGATAGCCTGGGCCAACAAGGCCGCCCTTCAGATGCACCGTATAGAGGCGATGCCGGAGCTTGGAGAGGATGCCGCTGCCTACCGGCGAAATTTCACGCTTCGATACCGCAACAACCACCTGCTCGATGAGGGGCAATATCCGCTTGAACGGCTTCTGGCGGGCGAGACCTTCGAAGACGTGACAATAGAGATATCGCCAAGCGGCGATGAAGCGGAATGCTGGGTTCACACGGTGCGCGGCTTCGTTCTAGAAGATGCCGGCGCAAAACCGGATGTCCTGGTCCTGATCATCCGGGACGAAACGCCGCGTTTCGAGGCAGAGGCGCGCTTCGAAAGCGCCTTCAATGCCAATCCGGCGCCGGGACTGATATGCCGGCTGGAGGACAAGCGTTTCATCCGCGTCAATCAGGGTTTCCTTGAAATGACCGGGTTCAGCCGTGAAGAGATCATCGGCATCAGCGTCGAGGAACTCGGCCTGTTTTCCGAGTGCGACACAGGCGAGGACGCCCTGAAGAAGCTGGAGGAGGGCCGGCTCATCCGTCAGCGCGAGGCGCTCATACCCATCCCCGGAGGCGACAGGTTGGTTATCGTGGCGGGCGAAACGATCGCCGTTGCCGAAGAACCCTGCATGCTGTTCACCTTCGCCGATCTCGATGGCCGTCGCAAAGCCCAGAACGCTCTGCGACAGAGTGAGGAGCGCTTCTTCAAGTCCTTCCGCCTGTCGCCTGTCCCGGCAGCGATTTCGAGGCTGGATGACTTCGTGCTGATGGAAATCAATGACGCGTTTCTGGTCCTGTGCGGACGTAATGAGGCCGAAGTCGTGGGCAAGACCGCCAGCGAATTGCGGCTGTGGGAGGACACGGGCGCGCGCCGCGATCTCGAAAAGCGACTGAAGGACAACATCCCCATCCGCGATGAGAACATGCGCATGAATCTTGCCGGTGGCGGTTTGGCCGAATGCATCGTTTCCGCCGAACGCGCCGAGATCAACGATCAGCTCTGTGTCATCTGGGCGATACAGGATGTTACGGAGCGGCGCAGAACCGAAAACGAACTGATTGAAGCGATCGAAAGCGTCATGACCGATACATCCTGGTTCAGTCGGACGGTGGTCGAGCGGCTGGCGGGGCTGCGGCAGAACTCGCGTGGCACAACGTCTTCCGCCTCCCTCAAGGATCTGACAGAGCGCGAGGAGCAAATCCTGTCACTGATCTGCGATGGCTGCAGCGACAAGGAAATGAGCGACAGGCTAAACCTGTCCAAGCATACGATCCGCAACCACATCGCCTCGCTCTACGGCAAGATCGGCGTCAACCGCCGCACCGCCGCCGTGATCTGGGCACGCGAGCGCGGTTTTACCGGCCGTAAGGAAAAATAACCGCAGCCCATGCGAAATAGGTCAGTTTGTACCAGTTCAACTAGTAGCTAATGCTCTGCAAACTGCGATTTTCCCGAACTACCTTTCCATCATGCCGTTACCAACAGCGGCACCCTCTAACGATGGAAGGAAGTTCGTCATGGACAATAACCGTATCGAAGGTATCACCCGTCAAGCCAAGGGCACAATCAAGGAAGCAGCCGGCAAGATCACCGGCAACGACAAGCTTCAGGCAGAAGGCAAGGCCGAGAAACTGGCTGGCCAGGCGCAGGAGAAGCTCGGACAGGCAAAGGACGCCGTCAACAAAGTTCTCAAGTGAACCACCAATGTTCAAGGCAGGAGGTTTCACGATGATGCTCTCGTGCGATGCAAACCCGGTGGCAAGCTGCAATCCCCAGGAGGTCAGCCTGTGCGCCGCGTTGCAAGCCGTGATCGCTTATGCGGACGGGCAGGAAAAAAGCTCGATCTCCGTCACCTCCGTGGAAGGCCGCATCGTGCTCTCCGGCGAGGTGGAAACACTCTCTGCCTTCGAACGTGCAGTCATCATCGCAGAATGTTTCGCGTCGCGGCCCATCATCGCCGATCTGGCGATACGGCAGCGTCCCTGCATCTATCTGGATGCGCCCTCCCGGCACATCCATCTTGCGAATAACAACAGGAGTGACAAACAATGAAGACATTCATTCTCGCAACCGCGATTGCAACCCTGGCCCTTGCCCCGATTGCTTCAGCCGAAACGAAGCACAATGCAAAGCGCCCCATGGAAACCGCGCAGAAGGAACGCGTCGGCACCCTGTCGTGCGAAATTGCCGGGGGCATCGGCCTTGTGGTCGGTTCCAACAAGAGCGTGGCCTGCGAGTTTCGCCAGCGCTCCGGCAAGACCGAGCGTTATACCGGCACGATCGGCAAGCTCGGTATCGACGTCGGCGTAACCGGCAAGACCTATATGAGCTGGATCGTGCTGAACACCGCGGCCAGCCGCGTGGGTGACGGTGCGTTGAGCGGCAACTATGTCGGTGCCTCCGCAGGCGCCTCGGTCGGCGTGGGCGTCGGCGCCAATGCACTGATCGGCGGCAATGCCAAGAACTTCGCGCTTCAGCCGATCAGTGCGGAAGTCGGCACCGGCGTCAACATCGCCGCAGGTGTCTCGCATCTGCAGCTGAAGCGTGCAGGCTAAACCAGTAAAAACCGGCGGCGCGGGCTCGGGACGGTTATCGTCTTCGAGACCGCGCCGTCTGGCGCAGATCAAGCCCAGATATCAGGGTTTGGGGTGAGGCATCATCTCGTCCATAGGGCCGTCACCCTTGGGCCCGCGCATCATATCTTCTTTAGGCCCATTATGCGGCGGGCGGCCTGCCGGTCCAATAGCCTCGATACTGCCATCCTGACGGACGACATAACTTGCCCGAAGGACACCCCTGTCGAAACGTCCCTGAACGCTGACCGCCTCATCGACAGTCACGACCTTCCCATTATCGCCCTCGGGGCCGGTATCGATGAGTGCGCGGCCGCTATCATCCTGAACGATGAACTTGTTGCCGAAAATCTCGGCGACCTTGCCCTTCAGGGTCACAAGATTTCCTTCCTTGACGGTGGAAATGGCAACGGGCGTCATCGGCGCCATCTCAGGCGTCGGCCGTGTCAGCTTCACTGCGCCAGCTCCGGCAGCGGCCCCAACGGCCAGCATGGCAACGGCTGCAAAGGCGAACGCGGCGGTTTTACGGCGATGTTTACGATGCGGCGGCACGGGAGTTTCAGAAGTGGCCTTCGGTGCTGCGATTTCGTTATTCTCTTCAGAGTGGGACATGTTGGTCTCCTGTTTGATTGACAGGGCCGTTTTACCCGGCAGGAACCACCAGCAGCCTGAACCTCGTGGTTCAGGTTGAGTTAAGCCTTCCGGGCCTACTTAAAACATCGCCCACCAAACCGAAACGGCAGGACCATGCGCATACTTCTCGTCGAAGACGATACCGATCTTTCCCGGCGCATCGCAGCCAGCCTGCGGGCGGAAAATTTTGTCGTCGATATCGCGCAGAATGGCGAGGATGCCGAACATGCCGGGCTTACCGAACTTTACGACGTGGCCATTCTCGATCTTGGATTACCGAAAATCGATGGCGTATCGGTTCTGAAATCATGGCGGGCGGCGCAGCGGAACCTGCCCGTGCTCGTTTTGACCGCGCGTGATGGATGGCCGGACAAGGTGGCGAGCTTCAAAGCGGGGGCAGACGATTTTCTCACCAAGCCGTTCAAGGTAGAAGAACTGGTGCTGCGGCTGCGTGCGCTCGTTCGCCGCGCCACCGGCCATGCCGCCTCCGCCATCACCTGCGGTTCGCTCATCTTCGATGCACAGCTCGGTACCTTCGAACAGGACGGCTTGCCGTTGAAGCTGACCGCGCTGGAGTGGCGGGTCCTCTCGTGCCTCATCCTGCGCAAGGAAGTGGTGGTCGACCGCCGCGAACTCACCGAACGCGTCTATGAGGGCGATGCGGAAGTGGATTCCAATTCCATCGAAGTGATCATTGCCCGCCTGCGGCGCAAGATCGGCGCCGGGCATATAGAGACCGTTCGCGGGCGCGGTTACATGCTGAAGGCAGAGCCATGAGGGAGTTTTTGGCCATTCCGGGTTCCTCAATCTCGCGCCGCCTCACGGTTTTTTCCGTGGTTTTCGTCACCGCGACCGTGATCGTCGCCTCGATCATACTCTACCTCATCGTTGCCGGCGTGGTACGTGAACAGATCGACCAACGGCTCGATACACAGATTGAGGGATTGCGGAGCGCGCTCTCCAGCAACGAAAGCGGCGGTGTGACACTCAACGCCGCGCTGGACGGCCCGCCATTCGACAGGCGCGGCTCCGGCTGGTACTGGCAGATTACCGGCGAGGGTCTGGCAATCGCCTCTCGGTCGCTCGCGGGACAAACCATAGCCAACCCGCCCTTCCCGTTCGAATGGCGCAAAATGATGGGCCACGGACCTCGCCCCGGCGCCAATGCCGATTTTCACGGTGAGGAGCTCTATCTCCGATCCATTCAAACCATGGTCGGACAGCGCCTCGTCGAAATCACCGCCACTGCGCCGCAACTCGCGCTGGTTGCGCCCGCCCGTAGCGCGCTGTTGTGGTTGATACCCGCCATGACCCTGCTGGGCGCGAGCCTCGTCGGCGGCATTTTCCTGCAGGTCAGATATGGTCTGCGACCACTGCGGCAACTCACCGCCGATATTTCCTCGATTTCGGCGGGGGCACTCGACAGGGTGCCGGGGGCTGATGTCGATGAACTGCGCCCCGCCTCGGGCGAGATCAACCGTCTGGTGGAGCAGAATAGCGAGAGGCTTGCGGAAACACGTCTNCCCGCCATGACCCTGCTGGGCGCGAGCCTCGTCGGCGGCATTTTCCTGCAGGTCAGATATGGTCTGCGACCACTGCGGCAACTCCCCGCCGATATTTCCTCGATTTCGGCGGGGACACTCGACAGGTTGCCGGAGGCTGATGTCGATGAACTGCGCCCCGCCTCGGGCGAGATCAACCGTCTGGTGGAGCAGAATAGCGAGAGGCTTGCGGAAACACGTCTGCATTTCGCAAATCTCGCCCATGGTCTGAAAACCCCTGTGACAAGCCTCCACCTTGCGCTCAACGAAACCAACGATCCGGATCGCGAAATGCGTGCGCTGGTGGACAGGATCGACCAACGTATCCGCCACCATCTTGCAAGAGCCCGCAAGACCGCCGCAGGCGGCACAGCCACGGTGACCGCAGTCAAACCGAGGATCGACGATATCGTGGAGATCATGTCCCGCATTCACGCCGACCGGGAGATTGCCGCAACAGTCGATGCAGACCCCGAGTTGCTATCGCAGGTCACGCCCGAGGATATGGACGAGATCGTTGGCAATATCATCGACAATGCATTCAAATGGGCAAAAAGCACGGTTCGTATTTCCGCCAGAAAGACCGGGCGGGATGTGTCGATCGTGATCTCGGACGATGGACCCGGCATTGAGGACGATCGTATTTCGGAGGCTTTCCAGCCGGGCAGACGCATGGACGAGACCGTTCCGGGTGACGGCTTCGGTCTTACCATCGTCAAGGAGCTTGTCGAGCTTCATGGCGGCAGCATCAGGCTGGAGCGCGGCGGAAATGGCGGACTGGTGTGTTCGCTGACCCTGCCGGCGGGAACTTGAGGAAAGCCCACCTTTCCATTTGTTGACGCTGCTGCGCAGCCGCTATAAATAAAGGCTTCGAAGCAGGGAGATTTATGCGCAGAGGTTAAAAATCTGACCGCCCATCACGGTTTCAGCCGGCTCTGAAAAGGAGCTGACCTTTTGGCATATCTAATTCTGCGGAATTTCCATGAATATCAGATCTATCAACATCCGGCCGTTTGACGCGGCAGCGGATACGCAAAACCTGTCACACATCTGGCTCGATGCCTCGCTGCTGGCACATCCCTTTATCGGCACGCAGCGTTTGCGCGAGCAGCAAAGACTGATCGAAGATACCTATCTGCCTCTCTCGGAGACTTTCGTCGCGGAGCTTGCCGGTGACGCTGTAGGCTTCATCAGTCTGCTGGACAGTTTCATCGGAGGCCTGTTCGTCGCACCCGCACAACAGGGCAAGGGTATCGGGCGCAGGCTTATCGCCCACGCGCTTGATCTCAAGGGTGAATTGTCGCTTGAAGTCTATACCGCCAATGAACAGGCGATGCGGTTTTACCGTTCGCTCGGTTTCCTCGAAGTCTCGCGTAGGTCGACTGACGATGGCGGCTTGCCCTTCGAGAATGCCTGCCTGTCACTCTAGGCAGTGTGGACGGATTTGATCAAGATGAAGCCTGCGGCGATTGCGACGATGGAGGAGAAATTTTGTTTGGTCTTCTCGCATCGTAGCGCGACGCGCTTGAAGCGCTTGAGTTTTCCGACTGCTTGCTCGATGCGGGCGCGACCTTTGTAGAGCGCTTTGGGAAAGAACGTCGGCTTTGATTCTGCCGTTGAACGATAAGGAATGACGGGAACCGCACCCCGCCTTCTTGCGGCCTGCCGGTTAGCCTTGCTGTCATAGCCCTTGTCGCCCATGGCGGCGCGGGGATCTACATCGGGGCCAAGGCCGAGCAGGATTGGAAAGTGCGGAGCGTCACCTTTCTCGCCCCCGGTCAGATCAAAGGCGATGGGATGTCCGTCGAAATCGGTCTTCAGGTGGATTTTGGTCGAGAAGCCGCCTCGCGAGCGGCCAAGCGCTTGGCCATATTGCCCCCTTTTGCTCCTGCTGCCGAAACATGCGCGCGCACCACGGTGCTGTCGAACATCTGAACCAGATCGGCCGACGTGCTCAGGCTGGCAAGGTGCTCGAAGAAAATCTCAAAAACACCCGCCTTGCTCAATCGGGAAAAGCGCTTCCAGACACTGTTCCAATGTCCATAGCGCTCCGGCAGACCGCGCCAGGTGATATTGTTGACGGAGAAATAGTGCAGGGCTTCCAAAAACAGCCGGTCATCTCGACCCTTGTCGCCCCGCCGCGGAAGCGAGGCGCGGAAAACCTCAAGTGCGACCGCCCAGTCCGCTTCTGTCATCTCCGTCAGCATCGCCGATCTCCTCTGAAACCGGCAACCCATGAATCATTCAAATACTGATTTGGGAATCGCAGAAATTAAACATGCGGCAATCCGTCCACACCGCCTAGGCCTGAAAACAAATCCGGGCAGCCACAGGGCTGCCCGGACGATCTGATGGCTGTCGCACTCAGCCAAACAACACGAGGCTGCTTTTAACCGTCACCCACACGCCCCAGAGAAGCGGTATGCCAACTGCGGCCCAGGCCAGCACGGCCTTGGCATCGAGGCCGCCCCTGCCAATGCCGAAGGAACCGGTGGGCCCGGCATTGGCGGCGGCGGTCTTGGCCTGCAGTGCAGCCACTTCCGCATCCGGCATGAACCATTTCTCAGGCAGCGGCCGCACCAGCGCGTTGGCGATAAGGCCAATCGCCAGCATGCCCGCCAATATATACATCGTGCTGGTATAGAGCGCCGGCCCCGGCGCGACACCGGCCGCGATCTGTGCTTCGCGGATGTAGTTGACAACCACCGGCCCGGCAATGCCCGCCGTTGCCCAGGCCGTCAGCAGACGACCATGGATTGCGCCGACGAACTGCGTGCCGAAGATATCGGCAAGATAGGCGGGAATGGTTGCGAAACCACCGCCATACATTGACAGGATGATACCTAGTGCCAGAACGAAGAACGCCTTGGAACCCATCGTCGCCAGCGTGGGGGCCAGCGCATAGAGAATGATGCCGAGAACGAAGAAACAGAAATAGGTATTCTTGCGGCCGATTTTGTCGGACATCGACGCCCAGAAGAAGCGGCCACCGATGTTGAACAGCGAAAGCAGACCGGTAAAACCCGCCGCAATGGCGGCGATCTGGCCTTTCTGGCCGACATCCAGCTCGGCAAAGCCCACACCGGGCAGCCCGATCAGCGAACCGGCGAAAATTTCCTGCAGCATTGGCGATGCCATGCCGATCACGCCAATACCCGCTGACACGTTGAGGCACAGGACCGCCCAGATGAGCCAGAACTGCTTCGTCTTGTGCGCATCGCGCAGATGAACATGGCGGTTGGTGATCATGGCACTTTTGGCCGCCGGGGCCGTCCAGCCTTCCGGACGCCAGCCCGCCGGTGGAATGCGATAACCGAAGGCGCCCGCCATCATGAAGACGAAATAGATCAGCGCCATGACGACGAATGTCTGCCAGACGCCGACGGAAATCTCCGTCTTGAAGGTATTCATCAGGAGATTGGCAAGTGGCGCGCCGATCATCGCACCGCCGCCAAAACCCATGATGGCCATACCGGTCGCCATGCCGCGACGGTCAGGAAACCATTTGATCAATGTCGAGACCGGCGAGATGTAACCGAGGCCAAGACCAACGCCGCCGATGACACCTGCTCCGACCCACATCAGCCAGAGCTGGTGCGTCATCACGCCAAGGGCTGCAACCAGAATGCCGCCGCACCAGCAGCAGGCGGAAACGAAGCCGGCCTTGCGCGGCCCCACCCTTTCCAGCCAGCCGCCCCAGATCGCCGCCGAGCATCCGAGCAATACGAAGAACAGGGTATAGATCCAGCCGAGATCGGCCACACGCCAGTTACACTCAGTGGTGAACAGCGCCCCGACAAGGGTGAGGCTGGCGCAACTGGGATCCGTCGCCGGCAGCGCCTTGGACAGCGGCAGCCAGAAGACGCTGAAGCCATAGGCCATGCCAATGCACAGGTGAATGGCCAATGCCGCAGGCGGCACCAGCCAGCGGTTGAAGCCCGGTTTTGCTATGATGCGTTCGCGGTCCAGAAGCCCGGCCTGCGCCGTTCGTCCCGCCGATACCTCTGCTACTGCCATCGACACTACCTCCCTCGTGAATGTCTGGACAACCATGATACGCCCCCATTGGCCGCATTGACCGGGCGTCACCTAGACCGCCGGATGTCCCCCACCCGGCGATACCTGTTCGCGGCGTTTTACCGCCTGCTTTTACGTGGTTTCGGGAATGCTCGGTTCGGAAAGGGACTCGCCGGCAGCGGCACCCTTGCCCTCCGGCGTTCCCTTGGCATCCTCGCCAAGCCCGACCGCATCGGCGGCGGGCACCCCGGGTCTCTTGATCTTGAGCGCTGCTGCAAGCACCAGCGGCAGAAAGTCTCCGGCACCGGCATTCACTATCTCGAAAAACCGTTTGCGCATACGGGGTTCCCAGAATTTGTTAATGTGGGTGGCGACACCCTCTACGCGGATATCCTCCGGCTGGGAGAGGAAAAAAGTCGCGATCTGGTTCGCCATTCTCACCAGTTTTTCGTCGGTGTGATTAAGCAACATGGCTGTTTTCCCCGCGCCGCCTGACGGACGACGTTCACGTTTTCAAAAAGGCCGGGATCGCCCCGGCCCCGATTATTCGGCCGCCTCGAGCTTGCCTGCGATCCGCCGCGAACGGCGGCCCAGCGCATCATATTCCTCCTGCCATTCGGTCGGCCCGTTCGAGGGCGATACCTGAACCGCAGTAACCTTGTATTCCGGACAGTTGGTCGCCCAGTCGGAGTAGTCGGTGGTAATGACGTTTGCCTGCGTACCCGGATGGTGGAAGGTGGTGTAGACCACCCCCGGCGCAACGCGATCGGTGATCAGCGCCCGCAGCGTCGTGTCGCCGGAACGGCTGGCGAGCTTGATCCAGTCGCCATTCTTGACGCCGCGCTGCTCGGCATCGTGTGGATGGATTTCAAGACGATCCTCCTCATGCCAGACGACGTTTTCGGTGCGTCGTGTCTGCGCGCCGACATTGTACTGCGACAGAATGCGGCCGGTAGTGAGCAGAAGCGGAAAGCGCGGACCGGTGCGCTCGTCCGTCGCCACATATTCGGTACGGATGAACTTGCCCTTGCCGCGCACGAACCCGTCCACATGCATGATCGGCGAGCCTTCGGGGAATTTTTCGTTGCAGGGCCACTGCACCGAGCCTCTGCTCTCCAGATAGTCATAGGAAACGCCGGCAAAGCTCGGCGTCGTGGCGGCAATTTCGTCCATGATCTGCGACGGATGCGTATAGTTCCAGCTCAGCCCCATGGCCTGCGCCAGCTTCTGGGTGACCTCCCAATCCGAATAGCCGTTCTTCGGCGACATGACCTTGCGCACGCGATTGATGCGGCGTTCAGCGTTGGTGAAGGTTCCGTCCTTTTCGAGGAAGGTGGAACCAGGCAGGAAGACATGCGCGTAATTCGCCGTCTCGTTCAGGAACAGGTCGTGCACGACAACACATTCCATCGCGGCAAGGCCGGCTGAAACATGCTTGGTGTCAGGGTCCGATTGGAGAATGTCTTCGCCCTGAATGTAGATGCCCTTGAAACTGCCATCGACGGCTGCATCCAGCATGTTGGGGATGCGCAGTCCGGGCTCGTTGTTGAGGGTAACGCCCCAGAGCTTTTCGAATATTTCCCGGGTGGCATCGTCAGAAATATGGCGATAGCCGGGAAGCTCGTGCGGGAAAGACCCCATGTCGCAGGAACCCTGCACATTGTTCTGGCCGCGCAGTGGATTGACGCCCACACCCGGCCGGCCGATGTTGCCGGTCGCCATGGCCAGATTTGCAATCGCCATGACCGTGGTGGAACCCTGGCTATGTTCGGTGACACCAAGCCCGTAATAGATCGCGCCATTGCCGCCCTTGGCAAAGAGTCTGGCGGCACCACGCAGCTCCTCGGCGGGAACGCCGGTAAAGATTTCGGTTTCCTCCGGGCCATGCTGCGGTTCCGCCACGAAGGCTGCCCAGTCCTCAAATTCCGACCAGTCGCAACGCTCGCGGATAAAGGCTTCGTCGAACAATCCTTCGGTGACGATGACATGGGCAAGGGCTGTCAGCACCGCAACATTCGTTCCAGGCTTCAGCGGCAAATGGAACGACGCCTCCACATGCGGCGTGCGAACGAGATCGATGCGGCGCGGATCGATGACGATCAGCTTGGCACCCTGACGCAGGCGCTTCTTCAGGCGTGAGCCGAACACCGGGTGCCCGTCCGTCGGGTTGGCGCCGATGACGAGGACAACATCCGAATGTTCGACGGAGTCGAAATTCTGCGTTCCGGCAGAGGTGCCGAACGCCTGCCCCAACCCGTAACCCGTCGGCGAATGACAGACGCGGGCGCAGGTATCGACGTTGTTGTTGCCGAAACCGGCGCGAATGAGCTTCTGGACCAGAAACGTCTCTTCATTGGTGCAGCGGGACGAGGTGATGCCGCCGATGGATTCGCGGCCATACTGGCCCTGAATGCGCTGGAATTCGGAGGCGACATGGGAAAATGCCTCGTCCCACGTCACTTCGCGCCATGGATCGCTGATCTTTTCGCGGACCATCGGATTGAGAATGCGGTCGCGGTGGCTGGCATAACCATAAGCGAAGCGGCCCTTGACGCAGGAATGCCCGCGGTTTGCCTGACCGTCTTTCCACGGCACCATACGGACCAGTTCTTCGCCGCGCATCTCCGCCTTGAACGAGCAGCCGACACCGCAATAGGCACAGGTGGTAACCAGCGAATGTTCAGGCTGGCCGATTTCGATCACCGATTTTTCAGTCAGCGTCGCCGTCGGACAGGCCTGCACACAGGCACCACAGGAAACGCACTCAGAATCCAGAAACGCCTCATGCGCACCCGGCGAAACACGACTTTCGAAGCCGCGCCCTTCAATGGTCAGCGCAAACGTTCCCTGCACTTCTTCGCAGGCGCGCACGCAGCGGGAACAGACAATGCATTTCGACGGATCATAGGTGAAATACGGGTTGCTCTCGTCCTTGGGCATCCAGTTGGCGTTAAGGCCGCCATCGCCGGCACGGGCCTTCACATGGTTGTCGCCGTCGTAACCGTAACGCACATCGCGCAGGCCGACCGCGCCCGCCATATCCTGCAACTCGCAATCGCCATTCGCGGCGCAGGTGAGACAGTCGAGCGGGTGGTCGGAGATATAAAGTTCCATCACGCCCTTGCGGATCTGCTTCAGGCGCTCCGTCTGGGTGTGGACGACAAGGCCGGAAGCGACCGGCGTGGTGCAGGAGGCAGGGGTGCCGTTGCGGCCCTCCACCTCGATAAGACAGAGGCGACAGGAACCGAAGGCATCGACCATGTCGGTGGCGCAGAGTTTGGGAACATCGATGCCCGCTTCCCTCGAAGCACGCATGATGGAGGTTCCCGCCGGCACGGTGATCTCGCGGCCGTCGATCGTCAGCGTGACCATCTCGGTCGAGGTGGACTTCGGCGTTCCGTAGTCGAATTCAGATACAAGGGCCATGGTCTTACTCCGCTGCTTCGACACGTGGGATGGGTGCAAAATCCTCAGGGAAATGCCGGAGTGCGCTCATGACGGGATAGGGCGTAAAACCGCCAAGCGCGCAGAGCGAACCGAACTTCATCGTTTCGCAGAGATCCTCCAGCAGCGCCGTGTTTCGCTCGGTCTCTATTCCACGGGAAATCTTGTCGACCGTTTCAACGCCGCGTGTCGAGCCGATCCGGCATGGCGTGCACTTTCCGCAACTTTCCACCGCACAGAACTCAAGGGCAAAACGTGCCTGACGCAGCATATCGGCAGTGTCGTCAAAGGCGACGATCCCCGCATGACCGATCAGGCCGCCTGCGGCGGTAAATGCCTCATAGTCGAACAGCGTATCGAACAGCGACACGGGAAAATAAGCGCCCAGTGGGCCGCCGACCTGAACCGCCTTGACAGGGCGGCCCGTAATGGTGCCGCCGCCGATCTCGTTGACCAATTGCCCGAGCGGCAGCCCGAAAGCGGTCTCGTAAAGCCCACCATGCCTTATGTTTCCGGCAAGCTGGATCGGGATCGTGCCGTGCGAGCGGCCAATGCCGAAATCCCGGTAAAAGGCCGCGCCGCGATCCATGATCACCGGGATCGAAGCCAGCGATATGACATTGTTGACCACCGTCGGCTTTCCAAACAAGCCTTGCAGGGCGGGAAGCGGTGGCTTGGCGCGCACCGTGCCGCGCTTGCCTTCAAGGCTGTTGAGCAGCGAGGTTTCTTCGCCACACACATAGGCTCCGGCACCCATGCGCACCTCGAGATCGAACGCATGGCCCGAGCCGAGCACAGACGCGCCGATCACCCCTTCTCGCCGGGCGACGTCTATGGCTTTTTCCATCGTTCTGATCGCATGGGGATATTCGGAGCGGGTGTAGATGAAGCCCTTCGTTGCCCCAACCGCAAGACCGGCAATGGCCATGCCCTCGATCAGCACGAAGGGATCGCCTTCCATGATCATGCGATCGGCAAAGGTGCCGCTGTCGCCCTCATCCGCATTACAGACGATGTATTTCTGATCAGCGGCGGCATCCGCCACGGTTTTCCACTTGATACCAGTCGGGAAACCGGCGCCACCGCGTCCGCGAAGCCCGCTATCGGTGACCTGTTTGACGATCTCGGCAGGTGGCATCGAAACCGCCTTTTCCAGCCCCTTCATGCCCTGATAGGCGCGGTAGTCTTCCAGAGAAAGCGGATCGGTCACGCCGCAGCGCGCGAAGGTCAGACGCGTCTGGTTTTTCAGGAACGGGATTTCCTCGGTCAGCCCGAGACAGAGCGGATGATCGCCACCATCCAAAAAATCCGCGTCGAACAGGCCGGACACATCTGCGGCTTTGACTGGGCCATAGGCAATCCGGCCATGACCGGTACTGACCTCGATGAGTACTTCTAGCCAAAGCATCCCACGCGAACCGTTGCGGACAAGGCGAATATCGAGATTCCGGGATGTGGCCTCGCGTTGGATAGCATCCGCGACGCGATCTGCGCCAACGGCAAGGGCTGCGGAATCGCAAGGGACGAAAACGGTCACGCTCATCGGCGCACCTCCGCCAGAATGTCGCCAAGACAGTGTTCATCCACTCTGGCGTGAACTTCACCATCCAGCATCAGAGCGGGTGCCTGGGCGCAGAGCCCGAGACAGAAGACCGGCTCAAGCGTCACCGAACCATCGGCTGCCGTCTGGTGCCAATCGACGCCGAGTTTTTCCTTGATGGTTTCGGCAAGAGGCTCGCAGCCCATCGACTGGCAAGCCTCGGCCCGACAGAGCTTCAACACATGACGCCCAGCAGGATGATCGCGGAAATCGGGATAAAAGCTGACGACACCATGCACTTCCGCACGGGATACGTTCAGCGCCAGGGCGATGACCTGCTTTGCGCTTTCCGGCACATAGCCGAATTCTTCCTGCACCCTATGCAGGATAGGCAGCATTGGCCCTTCCAGATGCAGACAGTCATCGATGATAGCCTGCAAACGCGTCGCCTCGTCCACGGCGACAGCACGAATATTCATGAGCCAGTCCTCCCAAACCGACAGGTGGCGGGTATCTGGACCGGGGGACCTCCACATCCTGTCCCGGTGCACCACGCTGCCTGATGGTGAAAGAATGGCTAGCGGACCAGGATCAGGTCAATATCGTCTTTCCGTCAGTCGATAGGAAATTTCTATCAAAAGCAGAGGCTGCTGCACGCAATCGCGCCTCATGCAACAGCGCGGATACGAGCGGCGTATGGGGCTCACGATAGGTGGCAATCAGGCCGACAAGATGCTCGGCATCCGGCTCGACAATGGGGATCATTCGGATCTGTTTTGGAAAGCCAAACGATTCCGCGATGTTACGCGGCATGATCGAGGCCCACTGCCCCGTGCGGATATGCGAAAACAGCACGATCATCGAATTGGATTCAAGCGTGGGCTTCGCCTCGACACCGGCTTCCGCCATGTGCTTGTTGATAATTCGGCGGTTTTGCATGTCGGAAGTCAATAGACAAAGCCGAAGACCGGAAACCTGCTTCCAGGTCACGCTCTCTTGATCGGCAAGCGGCGTGCCGGCTGCCGCAATGAGGTGATATCGCTCCGAATAAAGCGGAACCGTCGTTACCCGTCCCAGAGGTTCGTTGTCGAGATAGGTGATTCCCGCGTCGATTTCGAGATTTTCGATCTGGCTGAGGACCTGCAATGAAGTCCGGGAGGTGACGGAGAAGGTGACGGCTGGGTGACGCGCCTGAAACGGTTCGGTCAGTCGTGGCACCATGGCGAGAGCAGTGGGAATGACAGCAAGCCGGATGTGTCCGGCAAGACCCTTGCGCGCAGCCCGCATTTCCTCCCGCATAGTGCGTGTATCGGCAACGATGCGCCTTGCCCATTCGAGAACCCGCTGTCCCTCCGGCGTCAGTCCCTGATATCGTGCCGCGCGGACGACAAGCACGACGCCCAGCTGATCTTCCAACTGCCGGATAGCTGCGGACAGCGTCGGCTGCGAAATTCCGCACTCCTCCGCGGCGCGCCCGAAATGCTCCGCACGCGCGAGCGCTATGAAAAACTCCAGCTTATCGATCATCCTGCCTCCCATGGCACACGACCATTCTGCGGACCGGTGCGAAAGCGGACACTAGAGCGAGGCGGGCTTTGTCGCAAACCCTGCGAAGTGAACGCACAGGAAGCTTGCCGCCGGTTCCGGCGCTTCGCGCTCGACATGGCAACCATGACCTCGAAGACGGTAGACGCATCACACGCTTGTAGATGCCCGCAATGACATTGTTGACAAAAACATGCTCGATCTTTCGTCCGAAACAAAAACTCCCCGGTCTGGAGGGTCCGGGGAGCAAACCTGACGTATGTCAGGAACTTTGACTGGAGCTAGTTACTCACCCGTTCGAGAACGGGGTGGATCTGAGTTGTCTAACCCGGTTTATGCTTTTTATGTCGGCTATCAGAACGAACGCTGCAGGCGGACGAAACCGGTCCAAGCTTCAGGCTTGGTGTCTACGTCGAGGTAGTTTGCAGCAACTTTGGCAGTGAGGCCGTCCGTGATCTTGTAATCAACGGTCAGACCAGCCTTCCAGGCATCGTTGTTCGAGAATTCGTCGAACGAAACGAGACCGTAGCTGCCGTAGTACTGGAAGCCGGGGGTGATCTTCAGCTTGTCGGTTGCCTTGATGGCGTATTCAGCGGCAACTGCCCACTCGGAAGCATTGTAGTAAGCGTTTGCGCCGGAAGCCCAAACACCGGACAGGCCAAGCGTGCCAGGACCAACACCAGCCGTTGCGATCAGGCGAACAGAGCCGTTTTCGCGATCAGTGTCGTAACCACCGATGAGCTGCAGAGAGACGCTATCGAGCTTCGCGCCAGCGCCAACAACGACGCCAACATTGTTGCTGGTGTTGTTGTTCTTGTTGAAGGTGCTGACCGCGATGCCTTCGAGTTCGTCAACCGAAACGCCTGCCCAGAAAGAACCCGCGTCATAGGTGTAACGAATGGAGTTAAACAGAGCGTTGGTGGCAACATCGTCCGTTTCGCCAGAGAGACCATCGTCCCACCAGCTCAGGAACTTACCGACCTTAAGGCCAGCGATTTCGATGAAGGCCTGATCAACAAAAACTGCTGAACCCTTGTCGCTCGAACCAGAAGTGGTCGATGCAGCGGCAGAGCCCGTGTCAGCGTTACCACGAAAGCCGATGAAGCCACGCAGAGCGCCGAGCTCGGTGTCGGTGCGGGTGTCAACTTCGAACTGGGCGCGTGTGAACGAATCCCAGTCAGACTTGCCAGCCTTGTCACGGCCGAACTCGGTCTGGAAACGGACGTAGCCCTGAAACTTCAGGCAGGTTTCGGTGCCGGGGATGTAGAAGAAGCCGGTGCCGAAGGCGTCGCAGACGCGAACATATTCCATGGCTTCCGGCTCGGCAGCGACGATAGCGTCGGCAGCGTTGGCGCCGGATACTGCTGCGAGAGCGGCAGCGGAGCCGACGAGAAGGCTCTTGATGTTCATTTTTAATCTCCAGTCAAAAATTTTTCAACGAATGCGCAAAACTGAGGGTGGTCTTTTCCCTGCCGCCCGCCTCTCTGCGCTGATTCAGCAAATGACAGAAAGTAATGGAGTCTCGCAATTCAAATCGAACAAATACAAATACAACAAAAGTACACAATAAAATCTTGTGGTATAAATGCAATAAATTAACAGTTTAATATACAGTACTTCTGTATTTTATTTCGAAATTACCAAATTTATTACTTATTTATAATTACATAAATAACAAATACATTAAATTTGAAAACACGATATTACTCATGCTCGACCCGGCAAAGGATCGAGAATGCGTCAGCTTTCGTTTGGGGCAATCAAGCCAGTCGGGCCTTCATTGCAAGAATGGATGCGAAGGAGAGCGATGGCACCGCCAGTTCAGCCCGGCCGGTCCGACGCATAGCGGGCCCGCCAGGGCGGGGCCTATTGCATATCGCTGGACAAACCGGTGGGGAATGCCGTCATGTTCGCCAGCATGCCCTCGATCAGTTCCGCCTGCACCGGACGGCTGAAATAATAACCCTGTCCATAGGGACAACCGGCGGCGCGCAAAAATGCCGCCTGCTCACGGGTTTCCACACCCTCGGCGACGACATCGATACCCAGAGATCCCGCAAGCTGGATCATGATGGAGACAATGGCGCTGTCCTTGGTTTTTTCCGGCAGGTGGGTGAGGAACGACCGGTCTATCTTCAGGCACGACAAGGGGAAGGTCTTGAGCATGCCGAGACAGGAATAACCAATGCCGAAATCGTCCAGCGCCAGGCTGACGCCCATCTCCTTGATGGCCTGCATGATCCGCACGGATGTTTCCACATCCTGGATGATAAGGGTCTCGGTGATTTCGATTTCCAGCAGGGATGGCGCAAGACCGGTTTCCTTCAGCACCGACTTGATCTGCTCCACAAGCCCGCTCTGGAACTGCCTCGGCGAAATATTGACCGCCATTTTGACGGGGGACAGGCCAGCGGCAACCCACGCCTGCGCCTGACGGCAGGCTTTTTTCAGAATGTTTTCCCCCAGTTCCACGATGAGGCCGGTCTCTTCGGCAAGCCCGATGAATTCCGCAGGACCCAGCAGGCCCTCCGCCGGATGCTGCCAGCGCACCAGCGCCTCGACGCCGCTGATGCGCCCGGTGAGAAGATCCACCTGCGGCTGGAAATGCAGCACCAGCTCGTCCTTCGCCACCGCCTTGCGCAGTTCCTCGATACGGGTGAACTTTTTCCTCAGGTCATCCGCCATGCGCGGCGTGAAGGTGGCGATGCCATTGCGCCCATTATGTTTGGCCTCATACATGGCAAGATCGGCAGCGGCGACGATTTCCGCCGTCGTTTCCCCGTGCTCCGGGAAAAAGGCCATGCCGATGCTGCATGTGACCTTGATGTCGTAATTGCCGAGACGCAACGGCTGCGAGACCGCCGCCCGGATGCGCTGCAGGCGGTTTTCGAAATCATCCTTCTGGTTCTCCAGAATGATGACGAATTCATCGCCGCCCACCCGCAGCACAAGATCGTTTCGCCCGAGGCTGCGCGCGATGCGCTCGGCCGTTTGCGACAGCAACGCATCGCCGATGCTGTGGCCCAGCGTGTCGTTGATCTGCTTGAAATTATCGAGATCGAGAAAGCCGATGCCAACCTTCCGCCTGTGTTTGCCCGCCGCCGCCAGTATTTCCGGCAGCCTCGTATCCAGAAAACGGCGGTTGGGCAGCCGGGTCAGCATGTCGTGATCGGCGAGAAAGGCGATATGTTCCGTTGCCCGTTTGCGGTCGATCGCGAGACCCGCCATACGCGCCGCAGCGCCGATAAACTCAAAAAGCGCCGCATCCGGCTCACGGCCCGCCAGCATGCACCAGACAAAGCCGTGCGCCTTGCCTTCGCTGGCCGGAATGTCGAAACTGAAGGCAATATGATCTCTCGGAGGGGTGAGGTCCTCGGGATCGCTGACGCTGGAAACTAGTGCTGCCAGCTCCGCATGCTGCGCGAGCGCCGGCGAGGTATAGACCGAGGGTTCGCCCGCCGCCGCATCGAACACACGAACAGCGCAGGCAAGCCCGGTGGCGAGATTTTCGATGGCCTTGACAAACTCCACGAGAAAATCCTCGATACGCGCCGCTGCCACAATCATTTCAAGAATGCGCGCCTGCGCCTGAAGCAGTCTCTCCGAGGCCTTTTTCTGAGTTATATCCCGCGAGGCGCCGACCACACCGATAATGTTGCCGGCCTTGTCCTTCAGCGGCACACGCGACATCATCAGCCAGCGGTCGATATCACCGCGCATGGCGCGCTCTTCATAACCGAGATCCGGCTCTCCGGTGCGCATCACGCGTGCCTCTGTCTCCGGAATGCCGGCAAGGTGCGCCGCATCGCCGTGAATATCGGAGTCGGTAAGGCCGATCAGTTCCTCGACGGTGTCGAAACCGTTTTCGGCGACGATGGCGCGGTTGGCGAAGAGGAAACGGCCTTCCAGATCCTTGGCATAGATGAAATCCGGCACATGGTCGATCATCGCTTCCAGAAGCGTATGCCGGTAGGACGGGTGAGCGTTTTCGCCCGTTATGGGAATGACGGATGACACGACAGCCTCGCCGGGTTTCGTTCTCGGCGACCGGTTCTGCAAGGATGTCTTCGGGCCTTTGGAACGCACCTATCCGCCTCATTACTGCATAAGAAGGCAGAATAGTAGGACTATACGTATTATATAAATGTGAACAACGGGAAGATTGCTGAGTATACAGCCTTTTACCGCCGCGTCGACAAGCGGCCGGATAGTGCGAAGGGGACGGCACCGGAAAACACGGACGCCGTCCGCCTCTATTGCATCATATAGGGTTTGTCATGCCACCGGCGTCGGCAAGTTCTTGCCAGCGAAATGCGCATCGAGATTGGCGAGAACGAGATCGGCCATGGCCCGCCGTGTCTGGTGCGTGCCGCTGCCGACATGTGGGGCGAGCGTGACATTGTCGAAAGCGAAAAGCGCTTCCGGCACACGCGGTTCATCTTCGAAGACATCAAGTGCTGCGCCGCCGATCCTGCCGCTGGCAAGAGCCTCGACCAGTGCCTTTTCGTCCACCAGCGAACCGCGCGCCACATTGACGAGCACGCCCTGCGGCCCGAGGGCGCTCAGAACATCCGCATTGACGATATGGCGTGTTTCGGCAGTGGCGGCGGCAGCGATGATCAGCACGTCGCAATTGGCAGCCAGCGCCTCGATGCTGTCGAAATAGTCGTAGGGAACATCACGGCGATTTCTGGCGGTGTAGGAAATGCGCGCATCGAAACCTTCAAGTCGTTTGGCGATCGCCTGACCGATGCGGCCAAGGCCGAAAATGCCGTAACGGCGGCCGGCAACCCGGGTGGAAAGCCCCATATCGCCCTTCAGCCATTGGCCCGTGCGCACATGCTGGTCCGCCTGCGGCAGCTTGCGTGCCTGCGCCAGAACAAGGCCGAGCGCCAGATCGGCGACATCGGCTGTCAGCACATCCGGCGTGTTGGAGACGCGGAAACCGCGCCGTTTGGCTTCGGCCAGATCGACCTTGTCGAAACCGACGCCATTGATGGCGACGATTTCAAGCTTGGGCAGCGCCGCACCGATATCTGCCGGCAGGCCGATATGGCCTCCGGTGACGACGCCACGGATTGGCGCTCCCTTCTCGGCAAGGAGCGCGACTTTATCTGTAGCCTCGAACAGGCGATGCACGGTAAAGCGCTGCGCGAGTTCTTCTTCCAGTGCCGGGATCAGCGGGCACAGTTGCAAAATTTCGGTTGTCATGGGATTTCCTTTGCGCCGGTGGCTTATCTCACATCGGCCTTGACGAATTGCCGGAGTTCCGGCGTTTGCGGATTGGCGAAAAGTTCCGCTGAGCGGCCCTGCTCCCAGATCTTACCCTTGTGCATGAAGATGGTTTCAGTTGCCACGCGTCGCGCAAAGGCCATTTCATGGGTGACGAGGATCATGGTCATGCCGCCTTTGGCGAGGTTTTCCATAACCGTCAGCACCTCTTCCGTCAGTTCGGGATCGAGCGCAGAGGTCACCTCGTCAAACAGCATCACCTTCGGCCGCATGGCGAGCGAACGGGCGATTGCAACGCGCTGCTGCTGACCACCGGAAAGCTGGTCGGGATAGGAATCGTACTTCTCCGACAGGCCGACAAGTTGCAGAACCTCGCGGGCAATGTCCTTCGTTTCCGATTTCGCCACGTCCTTGACGATACGCGGGGCGAGCATGATGTTTTCACCGACCGTCAGATGCGGGAAAAGATTGTAGCTCTGGAAAACGATGCCGACATCGGTGCGCAGCTTGCGCAACGCCCTGGCATCTTCGCCAAGCGTATGACCGGCGATCTCGATACGGCCAGAATTGATCTTTTCCAGTCCGTTCATGCAGCGCAGCAGCGTGCTCTTGCCCGAACCCGACCGGCCGATGAGCGCGAAGACTTCTCCGCGACCGACCGACAGCGACACGCCTTTCAGGACTTCCAGAGCGCCAAAGCTCTTGTGAACGTTTTCAACGATTACTTCCGGCATGAAGCCTCCTTTCCAGCCAACGCGACAGCTGGGACAACGGGTAGCAGACGATGAAATAAAGCACGGCCACCGCGACGAAGACGCGGAACGGCTGGAACGTGGCATTGTTGATAAGCTGCCCCGCTCTCGCCAGTTCGACGAAACCGATGATCGATGCGATGGACGTATTCTTGACGACCTGAACGGCAAAGCCGACGGTCGGCGGCAGGGAAATGCGGATCGCCTGCGGCAGGATGACGTAGCGATATTGCTGCGCACGGGTCAGAGCCAGCGATTCCGACGCTTCCCATTGCTGCTTCGGCACCGCCTGGATGCAGCCACGCCAGATTTCGGCGAGGTAACCTGATGTATAGATCGTCATGGACGCACCGGCAGCGATCAGCGGTGGCAGTTCCAGTCCGGCAAGGCTGAGGCCGTAATAGGACAGGAACAGGATCATCAGCACCGGAATGCCCTGGATGACCTGAATATAGGTGCCGGCCGCGATGCGCAGCGCCTTCAGATTGGAGGTGCGGCCAAGCGCGATAAGGAAACCAACAATACCGCCGCCGATGAGCGCGATGATCGTCAGAAGTACGGTCCATTGCAGGGCGCTCAACAGGAAACCGAACTCGTTCCAGCCAAATGTTCGAAGAGTCATGACTGCACCTCCGGCAAAGCGGTCATCGTCTTGCGGGCCACACGGCGGCCGAACAGCCACATGCCGACGAGGGCAAGAATGAGCCGCAGGCTGAGCGCCAGCGCAAGGTAGATAAGCGTGACGACGATATAGACCTCGAAGGAGCGATAGGTCTGCGATTCCACGAAGGCTGCGGCGGCCGCAAGCTCATGCGTGGAAATGGCCGAGCATATGCTCGATGCCAGCATCATCAGCACGAACTGGCTGCAAAGCGAGGGGTAAACCTTGGCAATGGCCGGCACGATGATGACGTGACGGTAGATCTGGTACTTGGTGAAACCCAAAGCTTCACCCGCCTCGATCTGCGACTTGTGCACCGCCTCGATGCCGGCGCGGATGATTTCCGTGGAATAGGCGGCAAGATTGATCGTCATGCCGATCAGCGCTGCAGTCTCCGCCCCCACCCGAAAGCCGAGACCCGGCAGACCGAAATAGACGATGAAAAGCTGCACCAGGAACGGCGTGTTGCGGATCACCTCCACATAGGCATCCACCATGATGCGGACGATGCCGCCATTGATGGAGCGCAGCGAGGCGAGAAGAATACCGAAAGCGCAGCCGAGCACGATGGAGAGGACCGACAGTTTGATCGTCAGCCATATGCCGTTCAGAATCTCGTTCTGATATTGGGCGAGCGCGCCGAATTGGAATGTATAGGACATGCGTCACTCCGTTGACATTTCCCGGCCCGCCGGAGCTTTTGTTCCGGCGGACGCGTTGAAAGGCTCAATCAGAAGCTAGGCAATTGCGGCAGCGGACGACCGGTCCACTTCACCGAGATACGGTCGAGATCGCCCGACATCTTCATGAGATAGATGGAGGTGTTCAGCCATTGACGCAGCTCGAGATCCTCAAGCTTCGTCGCCATGGAGTTGCCCTGCTGGAAGAAGGTGAAACCAACCTGCAGACCGGCTTCCGGGCGCTGCTTGATGATCGCCTCGCCAACCGTGGACGGCAGCGCTACGGCATCCACCTGACCGGCAAGCAGAGCCTGCGCGCTGGTAGAATCATCCTCGTAGACGACGATTTCGAGACCTTCGATATTGGCCTTGCGCAGCGCGGTTTCCTGCGATGAACCGCGATTGACCGAAACGCGCTTGCCTTTCAGGCTCTCCAGATTTTCGAACTTCTGGTCCTTGCCGGAAATGATGTCCATGTTGAACGCGCTGTAGGGCTGCGTGAACATGACCGTCTTGGCGCGCTCGCCGGTTGGCGCAAGCGTCGCAACGAGGAAATCGACCTTGCCGGTCTGAAGGGCCGGAATACGCGCAGGCGGCGTCAGCGGCACAAGTTCGACCGGCAGCGACAGGTAAGAGCCGATCAGATTTGCAACATCCACGTCGTATCCGGAAGGATTGCCCTTCTCATCCACCATGCCCATTGGCGGCGCACCGGTAAGGACACCGATCTTGACCTTGCCGCGTGCGGTGATCTCGCTGAGTGAAACGGCATAGGCCGAAGTTGACGCAGCAAGTGTAGCGGCGGCAACACCGACCGCAACGGTCATGTTCTTCAAAAATCTGGAAATGCTCATGGTCTCTCCTCCAACCTTTTAGTGGCTGCCCGAACGGGAACAGCGGCCTTGCCAAAACCGAAAAATGTTCTCGATAACATTTTGACGCGGTTTATAAAAAACTCCTCCCAAGGAGACGCAAAAGTCAAAAATCGTTGGAATTTCCGATGAAATTCAACAATTTTCGCCGGTTATCGATTTTCCTCTTGTCGATACCAGTTCACGTTCTTGGCATGATCAATAATGCATGTTATCGGTATCATTGCAAGTCCGATCTACAGATCTGTTGCATCAGGCATTCATTCGGGAGGAAACCATGTATACGCGCTCGGCAATTTTTGAAGGCAAGATCCATCCCGGCCGGGAGGAGGAGTTTTTCCGGATCGTGGAGGAGAAACTTCTGCCGGTCTGGAGGCGTATGCCCAACGCGCAGGCCGTGCGGGTGATGCGCACCGAGCGCACAGACCCGGACGCAGCAGCGATCATCATGGTACAGGAAATCGACTATCCCTCCATGGAAGCCGTCGAAGAAGCGCTGGTTTCGCCGGTCAGGCTGGAAGGCCGGGCGCTGACGGACGAGATGATGAGCATGTGCGACGGGCGCTTTTATCACCTCGTCTATAGCCGCATCGCATAAATCCGGTGCACGCCGCACTGATCGGTGATCATGCGGCGTGCTTTCCCTTGATATCTTCGTGTATGTCTTGTCCTGAACTGGTTCGAATTCAGGGAGACATGCTTTGGTGGAGCGCACGCCCTTGGCCGCAGCGTTAGTCACGTCAAAAAAAGCAACCATGAGCGACGTCTCCAAACTCGCGGGCGTCTCCAAGATGACCGTCTCGCGGGTGCTGGCCGATCCGGCGCTGGTGTCTGAAGACACGCGCCGGAAGGTGATGAAAGCCATCGAGCAACTGGGATATGTGCCGGACCGGATCGCCGGTTCGCTTTCCTCCCGTCGTACCAATTTCATCACCGCCATCCTGCCGACGCTCACCAACTCCAACTTCGCCGACAGCGCGCAAGGGCTCGCCAATGCGCTCCGGGCCGCCGACTACCAATTGCTGATCGGCTATACGATGTATGATCTGCAGGAAGAGGAACGCGTCATCCGCACCATGATGGAGCGCCGCCCTGACGCCATAGTGGTAGCTGGAACCGTACATACCAAGATGGCGAGCGAAGTTTTGATGCGCGCCGGCATCCCGATCGTGGAAATCTGGGACGTTCCCGAGCATCCCATCGACCACGCCGTTGGCTTTTCCAACTACGAAGTGGGAAGAAACGCCGCCAAATATTTGATATCACTTGGATATAGCAGAATCGGTGCGCTCGGTTCCCGCGCTGATGGCGATGTGAAGGACTGGCGCGGCGAAAGCCGCCTCCTCGGTTTTGGTGCCGCGCTACGCGAAGCCGGCATTGCCGACAACCTCATCATCCGCGAAGGCAGCGCCCCCGTATCTTACGATCACGGGGCAAAAACGCTCGGCTCGCTGCTGGCGAGGGAACCGGATGTCGAGGCGATTTTCGCAGTCTCCGATATTTCCGCCGTCGGTGCGCTGATGGAGTGCCATCGACGAGGCATCAATGTTCCCGAACGCATTTCCATCCTCGGTTTTGGTGACTTCGACATAGGCAGGCAATGTTATCCGGCGATTTCGACGATCCGGGTCGACGCCCAGATGATTGGCCGCAAAGCGGGCGAATTGCTGCTTTCCATATTGGAAGCGGAAAAAGGCGCTGCCGTTCCCGAAGGTGCGCGCGTGGATGTGGGATTTGAGTTGATCGTCAGGGAGACGACGAAGCGGGCGGGTGATTAGCGGCAGGTACGGCATACGCTATTGGCGAGCGGGTGCACCTTTCGCCTTCTCCCCGGCAGGGAGAAGAAACGAGTGGCAACGTATGGGCATATCAAACTGCCCAGCTCATACGAGATTTCTTGCGCTTTATCGCGCACCCCATGTATCCGTCAGGCGATACCCTTCCGGCCATGGATCGGAAGGATCGAGCATGTGCTGGTGAATGCCCGTGATCCAGCCGCGGCCGGAAATTTCCGGCAGGATGGCCGGGCGATCGCCGACCGTTGTTGTTCCTAGAATGCGGCCGGTGAAGGTTGAACCGATGAGCGATACGGCGGTCAGCGACTCGCCTTCCTTCATCTCACCACGCGCATGCAGCACCGCCATGCGGGCTGAAAGTGCGGTGCCGGTCGGCGAACGGTCCACTTTGCCCGGCTGGATGGCCACGGCCGCCCCTGCCCGTAAACCTTCGGTGGTGCGCTCCACCTTGCCAGCGAACAGGCAGAAGGAAAAATGCCGCCAGTCCGGGTTTTCGGGATGCTCGAAACCCAAAGCCTTGTTGGCGGCATTGGTGATACGCACGCCGAGGCGGGCGATGTCATGCGCTTCTTCCGGCTTCAGGCTAAAGCCCATCGCTTCGGCATCGACAATGACGAAGCTGTCTCCGCCATAGGCCGTATCGATCTTGAGAACGCCAAGACCTTCGACCTCGAGTTCGGCATCCAGCCGTGCGGCAAAGCTCGGCAGATTCTGCACGAAAATCCGCTCGGCCTTGCCATTGCTGCATTCGGCACGCACCTTCACCAACCCGCCCGGCGCTTCCAGCAGCATATGCGTTTCCGGCTCCCGCATCGGAACGATGCCACCATCCAGTAGCACGGTGGACACGCAGATGGAGTTGGAGCCGGACATGGGTGGCGTGTCTTCCGGCTCCATGATGATGAAGGCGGCGTCCGCGTCCGGATGTTTCGGCGGCACCAGAAGGTTGACGTGACGGAACACGCCGCCGCGCGGCTCATTCAGCATGAAATTGCGCAGGGTCTCATCGCGGGCGATGAAACGGCTCTGCTCCCAGATCGTCTCGCCTGGCGGAGGCCTGACGCCACCGACGATCACATCCCCCACCTCACCCTCCGCGTGGGCGGAAATGACGTGAATGGTCTTGATACTGCGCATTCAAAGCTCCTCTAGAGAATTTCCAGTAAACATGCGTCGAAAAACCAGGGATAGAAAGCGCCTGGACGCGCTCTAACAGAGCCAGGAGGGAAGACGGGAGATGGCACGGCCGGTCAGCGCGCTTTCAACGCAGTCGGCAAGGCTGCCGAAGCGCACCGCGCGGCCGCTGAGGCCCGGGCCGTAATGGGCGTATTTGCCGGAATTGGTCATCAGGGTGTGGGTCTTTGTCGGAAAGGCCGGCTCGGAAATCGAACACCAGCAGAGATCCGGCAGCACCTGCACGCCGCTATCATACAGGCCTTGCAGGGTGCCATCCCGGTCCGCAGCGTCGATGACCTGCTGTCCCGCAGTGACGATGACGGCGACATCCGCATGACGCCTGCGGCCGGCGAAGGTAATCGCGAGCGCGCGGCACTCCTCCAGCGAGGCATGCGGGCTGCCGATGGCGACGAGTTGCACATCCTCCGGCCCCTCATTCAGAAGCGACCAGCCGGCGGCCATATCGGCAAGCGAAATGGTGACGGTCTCGGCTGTTTTCACAGGCGCAAGCCCGGCTTCCGGGGTCACACCCTCGATATGCAGCATGGGTACTGCGGAGGTGGTGCCGAAAGCGGCGCATAGTGCTTTCAGATCATCCCGCGAAGGACTGGCAGCGCCTAGACCGCGCAGGAGCGGAATGCACTCGGGTGCAGCCTTGCCAGCCAGATAACCGACGAGCGGCCAGAAGGCATCATCTATACCCTCAGGCAAAGCGACATCAACGATGCGCTGCGGGCGGCGGTTTTCCTCCAGATAGACGCCGGAAAGCGGCGCCCTGCCCGTCAAGGCAATGCAAAGATCGAGAAAATCCGGATGCTTCGCGGTGCGCGCGCCGAGAACCGTATTGGCGAAGATCACCGCATTCGATTCCGCCCAGGCAATCATATCGCCGGCCTGCGGTGCACTGTCGAGCAGGTAAGGCGAACAGGTGAATGTGGGCCGACAGCCCATGCGCACATAAGCGTCCGCCAGCCTTGCGGCCGGATCGCCGAAATCCTCCGGCACGCCTTGCGCGCGCCAGTTTGCCTTGTCCACAGAAATGGCGTTCATCGTCGTCGGCACACGCACGCTTGCGCCCATCTCCGCCATTTTTTCCGCGAAAGTGAGATTGGCGGGGCTGGCATAGATGCAGCCGTCAATATGGCCCTGCGTGACATCGACAAGGGCTGACGCCCCCTGCTGGGCGGCCATGGCGACGATGATGTGCATCGCCTGCTGCACGGCAACGCCGTCGCGGCCTTCGAGCATTGCCCGATCGTCATCCTTGAGATCGAGATGCGCCGTCGCCGGCGGCGCGATTACGAGGGAAACGCCATCGGCCTCGATGGTCTTCTCATTGAGACGGACATGTGCGGCTTGGGAAAATCGAGCAAAGTTCTCCGCGTCGAGGCGCAGCACCGGCAAAGGCCTGCCGAACATTTCCGCAGCGATCAGCGCGCCGAGCGTCAGCACGTCCTCGGCCTCGCAGAAAACCAGCGCCGAGGGCGCGCGGCCCGTCAGGACAAGATCGAGCAACACGCCCGAACCGGTGCAGGAGCCGCGGCTCGACGGCATGAACAGCACGCCGCCGGTCAGACAGACGCCGTGCAGCGGGTGATGAACGTCGATCACCTTGCCGGTGGCGGGATCGACGCCGCCCCAGAAACTCAGCGCCTCAGTGGTGGCGATCACCACGCCTTCAGCCGCGCCGGGCAGGATGCTGCACGCCTGAGGAACTGTTGTTGTCGAAACGGAAGAAGACATTGAAAATCCCCGTCAGAAACGTTGCGGCGAAAATGCCCTTGTATCGATGACGGGTTTTTGCCCCGTCAGAAGATCGGCGACGATGCGGGCCGTACCCACCGATTGCGTCAGCCCCAGATGGCCATGGCCAAAAGCGTAGACCACCCGCGCCGTGTGCCGTGCCGCGCCAATCGCCGGCAGACTGTCCGGCAGCGACGGGCGGAAACCCATCCATTGCTTGCCGCCTTCGGTTTTCAAGCCCGGCAGGAAGCTCGCCGCCTTGGCCAGAAGCGCCTCCGAGCGCGCGAAATTTGGCGGCAGTTCAAGCCCACCCAGTTCCACCGCGCCGCCGACGCGAATGCCGGTGGAAAGCCGCGTGACGACGAAACCATGACCACCGAAGGTCACCTGCGTGCGCAGATCGAAGGCGCCGGACGGCAGCGTGGTATTATACCCCCGTTCCGTTTCCAGAGGAATTTTTTCCCCTAGCGAACGGGCGATGCGATGCGAAAAAGCACCCGCCGCCAGCACGACCCTGCCGGCCTTGCGGGTTCGCCCGTCATAACTCACCACCTCGATGCCATCTTCCAGCGGTCTGAGCGCGGCGATATCGAGGCGCTCCATACGACCACCGATGGTGCGGAAATGCTCGGCAAGGGTCAGCGTATAAAGCTTCGGATCGGCAATGGAATGCCAGCCGGGTGTAAACGTGCCGCAGGTGAACCGCGGCGCGATGCCGGGCTGTATATCGGCCATCTGCTCGGCGTTGAGATGCCGGAACTCGATGCCGTGCCGCTCGCGCACCTTCCAGCCGGCAAGCGAGCTTTCGAATTCCGCCTCGCTTTCATAGACCTGAAGGTTGCCCTCCTTGCGCAGCATGGTGATCGTATCGGTCTTTTTGAGGAACGGTTCCAGCTCGGATTTCGAAAGATCCATCAGCGCTGTCTGGGCAGCGGTGGAATGCTCCACCCTGGAGGCGGCGCAGGCCCGCCAGAAACGGAACATCCACGGCGCGATCTTCAGCGCATAGGCCGGCGGCACGCTGAGGGGACCGAGCGGATCGAGAAGCCACTTCGGCGCCTTCCAGAGAATGCCCGGCGATGCGAGCGGCAGGATATCGGTGAAAGCGAAGGCACCGGCATTACCTGCGGACGCACCTGCCGCCGGACCTTCGCGATCGATGACCGTGACCGAAAGACCGCGCGTCTGCGCGGCGATTGCCGCCGAAAGGCCGACAACGCCGGCCCCTATGACGATGACATCGTTTGCTGGCATTACCGCACGCTCGACAGGAATTTCTGCGTTTCGGCATGCTGCGGCGCACCGAAAAGCTGATCCGGCGTGCCGATTTCCGCCATCACGCCCTGATGGAAGAAGGCGACGCGGTTCGACACATCACGGGCGAAGGCCATTTCATGGGTGACGCAGATCATCGTCATGCCCTCGTCGGCCAGCATCTTCAGCGTGTCCAGCACCTCGCCCACCAGCATCGGGTCGAGCGCGGAGGTAACTTCGTCGAACAGCATGTATTGCGGCGACATGGCAAGCGCACGCGCAATCGCCATGCGCTGCTGCTGGCCGCCGGACATCCGGTTGGGATAGACCTTCAGCTTTTCGGCAAGCCCCACATGGGTCAGTTGCTTTACCGCGATTTCCTCGGCCTGCTCTTTCGAAATGCCGAGCACCTTGCGTGGCGCCAGCATGACGTTTTCCAGCACCGTCAGATGCGGAAAGGCGTTCCATTGCTGGAAGACGATGCCGACCTTGCGGCGCAGCTTGTTGAGGTCGGTCGATTTGGCGTGCACCTCGGTGCCGTCAATGACGATCCTGCCGCTGTCGATCGGCTCAAGGCCATTGATGCAGGTGAGTAACGTCGACTTGCCGGAGCCGGAACCGCCGATGATGGTGACGACCTCACCGTTATTGACGGTCAGGTTGATCCCTTTCAGAACCTCCAGCGGGCCGAAGGATTTGCGGACGTTTTCGATCTCAATCATTGGGGGACCACCGTCTTTCGAGATACCCGCCGAAACGGGCGATGGGGAAGCTGATAAGGAAGTAGATGGCGCCGCAGATCATGAGAATGGTCAGCGGTTCCTGCAGGCGGGTGACGAGGATCTGCGAGGCGCGCAGAAGCTCGATGAGGCCGAGCCACAGCACCAGCGCGGAATCCTTCATGACGCCGAGCGTCAGGCCAATCCACGAAGGCAACGACACGCGGGTGGCGAGTGGCAGCACGATGTAGCGCATGTCCTGCGACCAGGTCATGCCCAGCGACCGGCAGGCGCGGCGGGTATTGGACGGAACGGCGCCAATGCCGCCGCGAACGATCTCCGTGCAATAGGCCGCCGTATAGAGCGACAGCACCACGCAGGAAGTCGTGAAGGGCGGCCAGCCGAGCTTGGCGATCGACTGGAAGGCGTTGCCAAGCACCAATTGGATGAGCAGCGGCACGGAGCGGAAAATATCCAGCACAAAGGTCAGCGGCAGGGACCAGTATGCCCCGAACTGAAAGCGGATGACGCCGAAGATGATCCCCATGAGGGTGCCTGCCGTAACGGCGACGGCGGTGACGGCAAGCGTCATCCCCGCACCCTTGGCAAGGAAGGCGAGATCACTCCAGGTGAGAGCGGTTTCAAACATGGCGCACCTCTCTCAGTAACGGAACAGACGCCAGGCCAGCATTCTGGCGGCGAGGGTGACGATTTTGGCGATCACGTAATAGATGACCGCGGCGAGCGCAAAAAATTCGAAGGTGCGGAACGAACGGGCGTTCAAGGCCTGCGTGACGCCGGCAAGATCCGTATTCATGCCGACCGTGACTCCGAGCGAGGTCATCAGGATCGCCCAGACCATCTGGTTTGTGGCGGGCAGAAAGGCGACGCGCAGCATCTGCGGCATAATGATGAGACGGAAGGTCTGCATCGACGTCATGCCGAGCGAACGGCCGGACCGCGTCTGCGTGTCCGGAATGGCCTTCAGCGCACCGCGAAAATTCTCCGCCAGATAACCGGCATTATTGAAGGCGATGCCGGCCAGAAGCGCCGTAAAGGGGCTGAGGTGGATGCCGAAATTGCCTAGGCCGAAATGGGCCATGTAAATCTGGAACAGCGCCGGTGTGTTGCGCGCGATCTCCACCCAGACGGCGGCGAAAGCACTGAGAATGCGGTTGCCGGAGAGCCGGAACAGCGTCAGTACGATAGCGAAGGAAAGACCGATCACCATCGACAGAATGGCGATCTGCAGCGTCACCACCGCACCGTCCAGCAGCTGCGGCAAAGCCTTCAGTGCCTGATTCCAGTGGAATGTGTAGTTGAACATAACGCTCTCACCTTTCAGAAACGATCAACGGCGCGGTCATGTCGACCGCGCCGTTTACGAAAAATCCTGATCAGCGATAAACGCCGTTGACGGTAAGCGAGGGAACTTCGCCGCCAACCCATTTCTCATAGAGTTCGGCGTAACGACCGGTGCGAACCTGCTGGTTGATGAAGAGGTTCAGGTAGTTGATGAAGCCGTATTCGTCACGGTTGGTGAAGAGCGCGACATAGTCGATGTCATAGGGCGCCTTGCCGACCACCGAGATGCCGGCGAATTTGCCGGTCTTGACGTTGGCCTGCGCAACGGTCGAGGTGGACACGGTGGCGTCGATCTGACCCTGGCTGAGCGCGAGGAACACATCGGCCTGCGTCTGGTAGGGACGGAATTCGCCCACACCCCACTCCTTGACCGTCTTTTCGAGTGCTATGGCTTCGAACGTACCGGCGGTCGCACCGACTGTCTTGCCCTTCATGTCCTCGAAGGACTTGACGCCGGACTTGTCGTTGGCGGTGACAGCCATTTCGAAGGCGAAGTAAGGCACCGTCATGCCGACCGTCTTGGCGCGTTCCAGCGTATCGGAGGTGGAAGCGACACCGACATCGACGCGGCCGGACATCAGCGCCGGAATGCGCTCGGGGAAAGGCGTCTCGACGATTTCAGCCGTGACGCCGAGCGCCTTGGCGAGATCGTTGCAATAATCGACATCGAAGCCGATCGGATTGTTGGCGTCATCACGCGCGCCCATGGGCGGGAAATCGAGCACGACGGCGCAACGCAGCGTGCCGGACGAAATGACGTCGTCAAGCTTGTCGGCCTTGGCCGGAGTGATAGCAAAAGCGGCGGCCAGCAGGCCGGCGACGATGATCGATTTTTTCATTGTTGATTTGCTCCCAGAATTGCTCTGCCGTTGAAGGCGCGGTCACTATTTCCCCATGGGAGCTATAAATCAACCTAAAAATACAACTAGTATACAAAAAGAATTTTTTGCATTTGCGAACCGGATTGTTGCGATACGTAAGCTCTGCAGATCAACTGCCTGATATTAAGGGTCGATCTATTTTACCCGCTCTTGCCGTCGCCGTTACCAGGCAGCTGTCGGAAGCGGTGCCGGCGGATTGATCTTTGCCTGATTTCGTAGCGCTTGCGCCCGCCCTGCCGTCACCCTGCAAGAATGAAATGACGGGATATGGACCGACGCTCACTTCAGGCAAGATGCCGAAAAGACGAGTTGCAATAGACTGACCTTTGTATACTTTATGTATTCAAAATGTGCAGGCCTGATATCGGAGGACTATGATGAGCGACACCACCACCCTGACAATCGACGGGCTTCTGGAACGGGTCGAGGCGATTTTCCGCAAGGCGGGGCTGAATGCCGTGCAGGCTGGAGCGCTTGCGCGCGTTATTGTTGCCGGCGAACGGGACGCCTGCAAGTCGCACGGCATCTATCGCATTGAAGGCGCCCTGCGCACCGTCAAAGCGGGCAAGGTGAAACCCGACGCGATACCGGCAGTAGCCGAGGACGACGGCACAGCCATTGTGAAAGTCAACGCCAACGGTGGTTTTGCCAACCCCGCCTTCGAGCTAGGCCTGCCGGTTCTGGTGGAGCGGGCGAAACGCTCGGGCATCGCCGCGCTCGTCATCAATGATTGCACGCATTTCTCGGCGCTTTGGCCAGAAGTCGAAGGGCTGACCGCAAACGGCCTTGCCGGGCTCGTCATGTGTCCGAGCTATTCCACGGTCGCCCCAACGGGCGGCAGCAAGCCGCTGCTCGGCACCAACCCCTTCGCCTTCGGCTGGCCTCGCAAGGACACTTCCCCATATGTTTTTGATTTCGCGACATCTGTTGCGGCGCGCGGCGAGATAGAACTGCACCGGCGTGCGGGGAAATCCTTGCCCGAAGGCTGGGCAATGGATGCCGACGGCAACCCGACGACCGACCCGGAGGCTGCGCTTGCCGGTGCCATGCTTCCCTTCGGCGGCCACAAGGGTTCGGCCATCGGCACGATGATCGAGCTTCTCGCGGGTATCATGATCGGCGACCTCACCAGCCCCGAGGTGCTGGATTATCTCGGCACCACGACGCTTGCACCGTTCCATGGGGAGCTGATAGTTGCGTTTTCCCCGGAAGCCTTCGCCAAGGGCCGCCCCGGCGATCCCTTCCAGCGGGCTGAAATCCTGTTCGACGCCATCATCGGCCAGGGCGCCCGCCTGCCCTCCGGCCGCCGCTTCACCGCCCGCGCCAAATCCGAAAACGAAGGCATCACCTTGACCGCCGCCGAAATCACCGGACTCGACCGGCTGCTGGAAAAGGGGCTGGACGCGATCTCCTGACCGCGTCTGATTGTGGAAATAAGAAAGGCCCACAAATGTGGGCCTTAATTCATTTCAGAGGATAATCACGCAGCCTTGCAGGCCTGCACCGCGCCCGGGAGCTTGCTCCAATCGGCGTACCAGCTGTTGAACAGCTTGAACTGCGTCTCGACATAACCGCGCTGGCTGTCACTCAATACATCGGTCTCGTTGAAGTGCAGCGTGTATTCTCTGTCGCCCTTCAGCACCATCATGTGCTTGAAATAGAGAACCAGATCCGGGCCTTCATCGAAGGAGGAAAGCACGGCCAGCGCCTGCTCCAGTTCCAGAGCACGGTGCCTGGCATCCGCATCGCCCTTGGCGGCGGCCTGCGACAGCTTGCAAAGGTGGATAACTTCCTTCGGCAGAACATTGCCGATGCCGGTGATGGCGCCGGTTGCGCCGCAATTGACGAAGCCGTGGAAAACGGCGGTATCGACGCCGATCATCAAGGTAACTTCGTCATCGCGGCTGGTGATGTTTTCAGCGGCGTAACGCATATCCGCCGGGCCGCCAAACTCCTTGAAGCCGACAAGGTTCTTGTGCTCGGCCCGCAGGGCGAAAAAGAGATCGGCGCGGGTGGCGAAACCGTAATAGGGGCTGTTGTAGATAACAGCAGGAGTTTCGGGAGCAGCCGCGAGGATGGCCTTGAAATGCGCCTTCTGGGCGGCAATGACCGAACCGCGCGAGAGAACGCGGGGAATGACCATCAAGCCCTTTGCGCCAACCTTCTGGGCATGGGCGGCATGCGCAACGGCGGAAGCCGTATTGACCGCACCGGTGCCGACGATGACCGGAATACCAGCCTTCACCAGGCGCTCCACGCCTTCCATGCGCTGCTCGTCCGTCAGGAGCGGCCAGTCACCCATGGAACCGCAATAAACAACAGCCGACATGCCATCGGCGATCAGTTCCTTGCCCTTGCGGACAAGTGCATCGAAATCGGGTGTGCGATCATCCTTGCAGGGGGTCATCAACGCGGGGATCACGCCGGAAAAAATGCTGGCCGTCATTACTAGCTCCTAAGGGACATGTTTTTCGGGAATGGACGCACGTCCGCGCCACCCTTTCGACAAAGACATTACAATCTTGTATTTTATTTGTCGACAAGAATTCGGCAAGCTACAGATTTATTTCCAGGCGCTCGTTGCGCACCAGCAATTTCTGCACCTGCTGCACGATCTGTTCGGCGTGCTCGCGGGCCAGTTTTTCGGAAAGGCCGGTGTCACGCGCGGCAATCGCCGCAATCATCTCGTCATGATCATCGACAAAACGTTTCGGCAGGCGGTCGTCATAGGACTGGTAATAGAGCCGCAAAATGCGCCGCCCCTCATCCAGCAGGCGCTTGAACAGGGTGGTGAAATAGGGGTTTCGTCCGGCTTCCGCGATGGAAAGGTGGAGTGCGGCATTGGTGGAGATCATCGCAAGCGCATCCTGCGCTTCCACAGCAGCGGCGAATTCCGCCTGATGGGCGCGGATTTCCGCCAGATCTTCCGGGCGGTGATATTGGGCAGCCAATTGCGTCGTGACCCGGTACATCAGCACCAATGCATCGAAATAGGTATGCATGTTGAGGAAATCGATGTTCGATACCATGGTCGAACGGTTCGGCAACGTATCGATCAGCCCCTCACCCGAAAGTCGCACCAGCGCTTCGCGAATGGGCGTGCGTGACATCTTGAACCGTTCGGCAAGCTGCACTTCGTCGATGGGACTGCCGGGCGGCAGGACCAGATCGAGAATCTCGTCGCGCAGCAGATCGTAGACCATCTTCACGCCGGAGCCACGCTTACGCTCGGCAGAAGCAATTATATCCGTCATAACCAAATCCCTCTTGTCGACATAAAGAGTACTATTATATTTTTTTGTTATCAACGCCGCGTCGCGGCACTGCTACTTCGAATGGCGGAATAATTGTTCAAAAACAACAAAAAGCCGTCGCGAAAATTACCCGCGACGGCTTCAATCATTCAATTTGTGGCGTAGGCGCTTTAAACAGCGCCGACCTGAGGACTGGGTCTCAGTTGCGCAGTCCGGTGGCCACGACCGAGATCTTGAATGCGCCATCCAGCGTCGGATCGAAGGAGGCCCCCATCACCACGTCGGTCTCCTCGCTGACCGCCTCGCGCACCAGCGTCATCGCCTCGTCGATCTCGTACAGCGTCAGATCGTTACCGCCCGAGATGGCAACCAGCGCACCGCGCGCATCCTTCAGCGACGGTTCGCCGAGCAGTGGGTTGGCGATGGCCGCCGCTGCCGCCTCCGAGGCGCGTTTTGCACCCTTGGCCTGCGCCGTGCCCATAAGCGCGCGCCCGCCATTCTTCATGACGTAACGCACATCGGCGAAATCGAGATTGACCAGTCCTTCGCGCAGGACGAGATCGGTGATGCAGCGCACGCCAAGCGACAGAACCTTATCGGCCGTCTTCAGGGCGTTTTCGAAGGTGGTGCCTAGATCCGCAATGCGCAAAAGGTTCTGGTTGGGAATGACGATGACGGTATCGGCGGTGTTGAGCAGGTTCGCGAAACCGTATTCGGCAGCGCGCATGCGGCGTGTACCCTCGAAGCTGAACGGCAGCGTGACGACGCCAACGGTCAAGATATTCTTCGCTCGGCAGGCTTCCGCGATGACGGGTGCAGCGCCCGTGCCGGTACCGCCACCCATGCCGGCGGTGATGAAGCACATGTCGTAACCGTTCAGGTGATCCATGATCTCATCGAGCGAATCGATCGCCGCCTGCCGGCCGACTTCCGGATCCGCCCCCGCTCCCAGCCCACCGGTCAGTTCGGAGCTGAGCTGTACGAGCCTCGGTGCGTTGGTTTTCTTCAGCGCCTGCGCATCGGTATTGGCCGCGATGAAATCAACACCGCTGATGCCTTCGGCGATCATGTTGTTGATTGCGTTGCCGCCACCGCCGCCAACGCCGATGACGGCGATATTGGGCGTGTTGCGGGCGATCGGAGCGCGCGGAGACTGGGTCATCGTTTTATTCTCTTTCTAAACTCATAGGGTCTCGCGCCGTTTTTTTGACCGCGGCACTCGAATGATCGGCGACGTTCCGGCGCTTCCTTCCTGGCGGATGAAGGACGCTGTAACGCTTTGAATTTGCTGCGAGCCTTTCCGCCGGTTACGGCAAAAGGCTCGTGCTCCAGGGCGAAAGATGCGCTGCGGCGACTGTCTCCGACCCCTTCCCCGGATGAAAACCAAACCGAATCAACTGCTTCGCTATCCACAGGTGATAGCCGAAAAGCCATGTCGTTTACACTCCATTCACCATGTTTATCTCACTTTGGAACGAGTTGCGCCGACAGGTGTTTGCTTGCCAGCCGCGCTAAAGCGCATGGAATGGAGGCAGGTATATGACCGCAGACGTCTTGCAAATCGAACAGGGTTTCCACACGGCACAACCGCGCGTACTGATCGTGGAAGACGAATTCCTCATCGCCATGGATATCGAGGATTCCATTCTGCAGGCGGAAGAGGAAGCGAATGTCATCGGCATCGCCAACCGGCTGGACGAGGCAGTGGCGATGGGCAGCCGCGCCGATATCGCCTTCGTTGACGTCAATCTTGCCGATGGCCGGACCGGCCCCGAGATCGGGCGGCGGCTTTCGCAGGATCATGGCGTTGTGGTGATTTTCATGACGGCAAACCCGGAAGCCGTCCTCAATCTCGGCATCGGTGCCGGTGTGATTGCCAAACCCGTGCCGCAGGATGCCGTGGAACAATGCCTCGCCTACGCACTTGCGCGGCTTGCGGGTACGCGCGCCATAATCCCCATTGGCATGGTGGTTTTTGACTGAGCCATTTTCTGAATGAAAAGCGAAACGCCTGAACGCAGGACTTGGTGCTGAAAACAAAAAAGCCTGCCGCGGGAGGAGGTGCGGCAGGCTTTTTGAAAAAATGAACAGCGATATGGGAGGAGGAAACCGCTGTCCCCGGGGCAATCCTTGGGAGGAGGAGTAGGATCGCCCGCATTACCGAAAGGATGTGGGAGGAGGTACATCCGTTTCGATGATTGGAAGATACCATCTTCCTGCGCATTTCACAGGCACAAGCTTGCAGCCCAGATATGCATCAAACGCATGGCGAATTTTCCGACCTGAAACGTCGATACGAGAAGTCCACTCGCCTCATGCCGGGCCCGTCCCGAGGAGACACGAAAGCGTCTGCGGTTCGCCAAAAACAAAAACGCCCGCAAAGCGGGCGTTAAAGCATTCAAAAGCGACGATATCGCCTTGATTATTTGCCGACAGCGGCGCGGGCGACGCTGGTGATCTGGCTGCGGTCGATGCCGAGATCATGCAGTTCGCGGGTGCTCATGCGGCCCAGTTCGTTGATGGTCTGACGATATTTGCGCCAGTTGTTGAAGCTGCGTGTAACGTTCATGACATAACCCTTTCAAGGTGTTGGCGACGTCAGTAACGTTTTCGTTCCGGCGTCCTTCGATGCCCCTTATATGCACCTTGCCGTGCCCAATGAACAGACAGAATAAGGCAATACACCCATGCACTGGATGCAAGGGTGCCGTCTGAGGTTCCCAGGAAAACAAAAAGCATGGCGCAAATTCAGTCAGATCGCAGGAGCTTCACGCGCCCCGGACCCTAGAACTTGTAGCGGGCACCGAACACATTGGCATTCGTCGCACCCTTCATATTGCCCAGCGTCTTGCCACCACCTGAGCGGTGGTGCAGCCGCCAGAAGAATTCCGTCGAGGACTCCTCGCTGAAGGACACGTTGATTTCCGGGCCGAGATAAAACAGGACATTGGCATTGCCGTCATCCTTGATTTCCTCCGCCCGCTCACGACCCGGCTGCGCATCTGTCACAAGGCTCAAGCCTGCCGTGAAGCCTGGCGTAACGAACAGCCGCTCCCCAAGCCTGATCTCATCATAACGCGCGACCGGCCCCGCCCAGACTTCGCCGGTGAAGCCTTTGCCAAACCTGACAGCAACCCCGATTTCGCCGCCCAGTTTCACATTGCCGATGCGATAGGGATAAAACTGATAACCGCCACCCAGAATGGCGTTTCTCTCATAGTCCACCGGAATGAGGGCCGCGCTTTTCAGCATGTCTTGCGTGGTGAGGGCGCCGCCGAAACCGAATATCGCCTCGCTCGTTTCCGAGGCCACATCTTCCGAAGAAAAAGACGGCGTCGCGACCAGGGCGATCGTGGCTGCCAACGACAGACGTGCGATATTCATTTTTGTTACTCCTGAACATGGCCGCTTAGATCCGTCCTAATAAGGGTATTCGTGTAAGGCGAACATACCCTTACCGAACACAATTAATTTAACACATTCGGAAATGGACCCCAAACTGGCCTCCGCTGCGGACATGGGCGATATAGGCGACACCAAAAAGGCCGTGGATGAAACCCACGGCCTTTATCTGTCGCAGTCTGGCAGAACCAGGTTTACACCGCCCGCGCCCGCTTCACCTCCACCTGCGTCCATTCCGGCAGCCAGTCGCGATGCGCGACGAGAAGATCGTCCACGAGAGACCAGATCTGGTCGAGATCGAGTTCCGCCGCCGTATGCGGATCCATCATCGCGGCGTGGAAGATGTGTTCGCGGTTTTCGGTCATCAGCGCCCGCACCGTCAGTTCCTGCACATTGATGTTGGTGCGCATCAACGCCGTCAGTTGCGGCGGCAATTCGCCGATGAAGGTCGGCTGCACGCCGTTATGGTCGACAAGGCAAGGTACTTCTGCCGCGCAGTCGGCCGGCAGCGAGGTGATGCAGCCATTGTTGCGCTGGTTGCCGTAGATCACCGAGGGTTCGCCGGTCCAGACCGAATTGATGATGGAGGAGGCATATTCCTTGGATTGTTTGACCTCTATCTTATCGGCCGAACGATAGGCCGCCGCCTGCCCCTTCCAGCGCTCGATCTGCTCGATGCAGCGCTTGGGATATTCATCGAGTGGAATGCCGAACTTCTCGATCAGGTCCTCGCGACCCTCCTTGATGAAATAGGGCGTGTATTCGGCGAAATGCTCGGAACTTTCGGTAACGAAATAACCGAGCCGCGTTAGCATCTCGTACCGCACCTTGTTGGGGCAGCGGGGGTTCCAGCCGGGCTTCGGGGCGCGGCCTTCGCGATAGCCGCGCACCAGATCGGGATAGAGGTTCTTGTAGCTGCCATCAGGCTGGCGGTGTTCGAACTCCAGGAAGAACGCCATGTGGTTGATACCGGCCGAACGATAGCGGATTTCTTCATAGGGAATATCGAGATCGTGAGCGAGTTCCATGGCCGTGCCCTGCACCGAATGGCAGAGCCCGACCTGACGGATCGTCGGGTATTTTTCAGCAATCGCCCAGGTGTTGATCGCCATCGGGTTGACATATTGCAGCATGATCGCGTTGGGGCAGACGGCCAGAATATCCTCGCAGATTTTCCACAGATGCGGCACGGTGCGCAGGCCCCGCATGATGCCACCGACACCCAGCGTATCGGCGATGGTCTGGCGCAGGCCGTATTTGCGCGGCACTTCGAAATCGGTGACCGTACAGGGCTCATATCCGCCGATCTGGAAGGCGACGACGACGAAATCGGCACCGGCAAGCGCCTTTTTCTGGTCGGTGAAGGTCTCGGCTTTCGCCTTCACCCCCAGCGTCGAAATCAGCTTGTTGACGACGATGGCACTTTCTTCCAGCCTTTCGCGGTTGATGTCCATCAGCGCGATGTTGGCGCCTGAAAGGGCCGGACGTTGCAGCACGTCACCGATGATGTTCTTCATGAACACCGTGGAACCTGCGCCGATAAATGTGATCTTGGGATCTCTTGCCATTTCTACCTCCGGCATTTGGCATTCATGCGATTTCAAAGGCGGCCCGGACGAGCCGCTGGGTGTATTCGGTTTTCGGACGGGTCAGCACGTCCTCGACGGGGCCTTCTTCCACGATCCTGCCGCGCTGCATGACGATGACGCGGTGGCAGAGCGCGCGGACGACCTTCAGGTCGTGCGAGATGAACAGGTAGCTTAAGCCCCGCTCGTCCTGCAGCTTGCGCAACAGGTCGATGATCTGCGCCTGAACGGAAAGGTCGAGCGCCGAAGTCGGCTCATCGAGCAGAATGAATTCCGGCTCCAGTGCGACCGCACGCGCAATGGCGATGCGCTGGCGCTGGCCGCCGGAGAACTCATGCGGGAAACGCGAGAGGATGTTGCCGGGCATGCCCGCCGCCTCCAGCGCGTCGCGCACCCGCTCCAGCCTTTCGGCTTTGTTTGTGCCGAGCCTGTTGATGACCAGCCCTTCCTCGATGATCTGGCCGATGGTCATGCGGGGATTGAGCGAGGCGAAGGGATCCTGAAAGACGACCTGCATGCGTGACCGCAAAGGCCGCATTTCGGCGCGGGAGCGGCCGTTGACCTTCTCGCCATCAAACATGATGTCACCTGCCACCGGCTCGTTCAGCCGCAGCAGGGATTGCCCGAACGTCGTCTTGCCGGAACCGGATTCGCCGACGAGCCCCAGCGTCTCATGCCGATTGAGGGTGAGCCCCAGACTGTCGACGGCGATGAGTTCCTTCAGCTCCGGTTTGAACAACCCGCCGTACCGCATCATGAAGGAGACGCGCACACCACTTGCCGTCAGAAGGACGCCGGAATTTTCCGGCAGCGGTCTGGCCGTGCCATGCGGCTCGGAGGCAAGCAGCTTTTTCGTGTAGGGATCGTTAGGCGCTTCGAACAGCCGTTGCGTGGTGTTGTGCTCGCGCATTTCGCCATGCTGCATGACGTAGACGTAATCGGAAAACTGCTTCACGATCGTCAGGTCATGGGTGATAAGCACCACGGCCATGCCGCGCTTTTTCTGAAGGTCGCGAATGAGGTTGAGAATCTGCGCCTGCACCGTGACATCGAGTGCGGTGGTCGGTTCATCCGCGATCAGCACGTCCGGATCGTTGGAGAGCGCCATGGCGATCATCACGCGCTGCCGCTGGCCGCCGGAAAGCTGATGCGGATATTGCTTCAGCCGCGCCTCCGGCTCGGGTATCTGCACCTGCCGCAAAAGATCGAGCGCTCTCGCCTCGGCCTGCTTCCTGCTCAGTTTCGAGTGAACGCGGATCGCCTCGACGATCTGGCTGCCGATCGTATAGATCGGGTTCAGCGAACTCATTGGCTCCTGAAAGATCATCGAGATGCGGTTGCCGCGCAGCGCACGCCGCTGGCGGCTTGAAAACTTCAGGATGTCGTCGCCGTTGAAACGCACGATCGCGGATTTCGAAACCGACGCCCGCTTCGTCAAGAGCCCCATGATTGTGCGGGCCGTGACGGATTTTCCCGAGCCGGATTCGCCGACGATGGCGATCGTCTCCCCCCGGTAAAGCTGGAAGGAGATGTCCTTCACCGCCTCCACCGTGCCGTGTTCCACCTTGAAGGTCACGGCGATGTTGCGCGCGTCGATGATGGCGTCGTCGTTTCGATCATCGGCATCGAAGCGGATGGCGGGCGCGTAGGCGTTCTTTTGTGCAGCAACCATGTTACGCTCCTCTCAATAGGGATCGACAGCATCGCGAAGGCCATCGCCCAGCGCGTTGAAGGCGAAAACGGTGACCAGCACGAAACCGACCGGGGCGAGAATCCACGGATAGGAACCGATGACGGAATAGGTGGCCGTATCCTGCAACATCAGCCCCCAGGAAATCAGCGGCGGTTTGACCGCGAAACCGAGGAAACCGAGGAAGGATTCGAGCAGCACAACGCTTGGGATATGCAGGGTGACGGCGACGATGACGTGGCTCATCACATTCGGCAGGATATGCTGGAAGATGATGCGCCGGTCCGTAGCCCCCACGGCAATTGCCGCGCGGACATAATCGATCCGCGCCAGCGCCAGCGTCTTGCCGCGCACCTCACGCGACATCTGCGCCCAGCCGAGCGCCGACATGACACCGACGACGAACACGAGAAAGACCGTGGTTGGCGCAGTGACCGGGATGAGCGAGGTCAGCGCGAGATAGAGCGGCAATTGCGGGAAGGCCAGAACGACTTCGACGAAACGCTGCACCCAGGCATCCAGAGGACCGCCGAAATATCCTGATATCAACCCGACGCTGGTGCCGATAACGGTAACGATGGTCACGACGCTGAGCGCGATGGCAAGCGAGATGCGTGAGCCGTAAATAGCGCGCGACAGCACGTCACGCCCGAACTTGTCGGTGCCGAGAAAATGCACCGGCTGACCATCGGTGGAGCCGAAGAAATGACGGTTTGCCGGAATGAGACCGAGCACCCGGTATTCTGCGCCTTTTACGAAAAAGCCGAGATGGACGGGGTTGTCATAGTCGGGACCGACAATGGGTTGGAACGTTACCGGATCGAGTTCGTCCGTTTCCGCCGTAGCGTAGACCCGAGGCAAAAGGCTGATATTGCCGTCCCTGTCGGAGAAATGCACCACCTGCGGCGGCGAGAAACTGTCATGGGTTTCAAGCGGGTTCATCGGCGCGAAAAAATCGGCGAAGACGGAGATCGTAATCAAAAGCACCACAAGCACCAGCCCCACCATGCCGGTGAACGAGCGTCTCAGACGCCGCCATACGAGTGCGAGATAGCTCTCATTGCCTTGAACGCCACGCTCGGGCTTCGGTGCGACGGCCGTTTCATTCTTGAGTTCGTCAACTGCCACCATCTCAAGCCCTCCCGAATTCGCGCACACGCGGGTCGAGCATGGCGAGCAGCATGTCGGCGACGATATTGCCGATGATGAGCGTGGCGGCGAGCACCATCATGAAGGTTGCGGTGACATAGACATCGCCCACCGCCATGGACCCGACAATGGCGGGACCGACGGTCGGAAGCGCGAAGATGATCGCGGTTTCGATCTCGCCGCTCAGCATATAGGGCAGCACGACACCCTGATACATGACGAGCGGATGCACGGCGTTCGGCACGGCATGGCGCAGGATGACGGCGCCTTCAGAAAGGCCCTTGGCCCGCGCCGTCTCAACATATTGAGCGTTCAGCGTATCCAGAAGATTGCCGCGCATGACCCGCATATTATAGGCAAGCCCGCCGAAGACGGCGATGGCGACCACCGGCCAGACATGACTGACGAGATCGACGAATTTCCCCCATGACCAAGGCGCGCCGCCATATTGCGGTGAGAAAAAACTGCCGATTTCCGACACGTCGAAATGAAACACCATCAGGTAGACGAGAATCAACGCCATCAGAAAGCGTGGAATGGTCATACCGAGAAACGCGACGGTCGAAAGGAGGTTGTCGATCCAGGAATATTGTCTGGTGGCGGCCCAGATGCCGAAACCGATGCCGAGAAGCGATGCGAGGATGTGGCAGACCAGCGCCAGTGCAATGGTGCGTGGCAGGCGTTCACCAACCACATCGGCGACCGGCTTGTTGTAATAGAAGCTGTAGCCGAAATCGCCGCGTGTGACGATGCCGCCGATCCAGTTGAAATATTGTACGACGAGCGGCTTATCGAGACCGTGTTCGATACGGTAGGCCCGCGCCTGCGCTTCCGCCTGCTCGAACGACGCGCCGCCCTGGTTCATCAGTTGCGAACGGATGTAGTCGGCATAGTCGCCGGGCGGTGCCTGGATGATGGCGAATGTCACCACGCTCAGGATCAACAGCACCGGAATGGCGGAGCCTATGCGTATCGTCAGAAATCTCAGCATCGAGCGGTTTTCCTCCGTTTGGGCGAGCCGTGTGTCTCCGGCCGCGCTTCACGCGCGACCGGTACCGGGTTTTCTCCGGGAGGAGTTCTAGTTGATCGGGCCGCCCTCGCCGGGCTTGCCGGGAAGCTGCTGGGGATAAAGTTCGTACTTGCCCTGCTTGTCGGCCGCGACCCACAGGCGTTCGCGGATGATGGCGTCTTCGGCCCAGTTGAACATGAAGATCGGCGTTCCCTGCGGCACGTTGGAGAAGCGCTTGTTGACGATCAGCGCGCCCGGATATTCGGTGAGGCCAATCGTGTAGAGGTTCTGCGTATAGACCTTCTGATATTGCTTCATCAGTTCCGCACGCTCGGCATTATCCTGCGAGGAAATGAACTTGCGCACGAGATCGGCCATCTCCTTTTCGAACGGCATCAAATCCAGTTCCTTGCCTTCCGGCGCGCGGTGGTTCCAGCTGGTACGCGGACCAACGGGCGCCAGTTGCTCGGTGTTTTGCACCACCGACGACAGCTCAGTGGAATTGCGCCGCACCAGCCAGTCGAACTGACCGCCATAATGCGCCGCATCGCGCTGATTGGAATCGAGGCTGTTGATGACGAGGCGCAGGCCGAGTTTCGCCATCTGTCCGACGAGGCCTTCCGCAAGGCTCTTGTCCGTCGTGTAGCCATTGTTGACCAGAAGAATGATCTCGACATTACGGCCGCCAAGCGTCTCCTTCGGGAAGTTCAGGAAACCGTCGCCATCGGTGTCCTTCAGGCCGATTTCCGCAAGTGCGGCCTTGGCGACTTCAAGGTCGAAGGGGTAATAGACCGTGGAATTGCGGTCATAGAAGCTGGTGCCGGAGGAAACCCCACCGGGATAGATCGCCGTGAACGGACCTTTGACGAGTGAATCGCCGATCGCCTTGCGGTCGATGGCGGAGGTCACGGCCTTGCGGAACACCTCGTTGCGGTTCAGTTCACGAATGGCCTGTCCGCGCTCGTCCGGGTTGCCCCAGCCATTGGCGGAAAAGTTCATCTGCAGATTATAACCGATCAGGCGCGGCCCGAAGGCAAGACGTGCCGGAGCATTCGGATCGGCGGCGCGTTTGAGCGATGCGACGAAGTTTTCCGGCTGCTCGAGATTGGAGAAATCGCCCGATCCCGCCACGGCCTGCACATCGCGATCGGCCCAGGTGGAAAGCTTGTAATGAAGTTCGTTGAGGTAGGGCAGCTGCTGGCCCTTCTCGTCGACTTTCCAGTAATAGGGATTGCGCCTGAGCACGATGATGTCGTCAGGACGGTATTCCACCGGCACCCAGGCGCCCATGACAGGCATGTTCATGTATTCCGGCGGAAAGGCATTCTTGAACTGGTTATAGGTGTTCTTGGAATATTTCGGATGCTGCGGCTTCAGAATATGCGATGGTCCCGGGCAAAAGCTCGGATAGGCCATGGTGTAGAGATATTGCTTGGGAAAGGCGCTCTTGAAGGCCCATTCCACCGTATAGTCGTCGATCTTCTTGAGCGTAGTGCCCTCGCCGAAAGCCTCCGGCGACGCCCCGCCGCCGAGCGGCGAGACATTCGGATCGAGAACCGCATCCTCCCAGTAGAACATCACGTCATCGGCATTGAAGGCTTCGCCGTCCGACCATTTCGCGCCCTTGACCAGATGCATCGTCAGCCTGTGGCCGTCCTCCGACCATTCCCAGCTTTTGGCCAGATTGGGCAGCGGCTCGGTATCCTTGGCATCCACCTGAAACAGCGGCGCCGTGCGCGTCAGGCATTCGGAAAGCGCGATATCGATACCGCCCCAGCCCTGGCTCTGGCCGGCAATGTAATTCCAGCCCTCAGGGCGGCCACCGACCACATGGCGCATGGTATCGCCATAGAGACCAACGCCATCGGGCATGTTGCCGGTCTTGTAGACAAGCGGCTCTTCCGGCAGGCGTTCCTTGAGCGGCGGCAGCTTGCCGGTCTTTTCGAACTTCTCGGTGACCCAGTCAGGCTCGCTATAGTTCGGCAGCGCCTTGAACTCGAGGATCGAGTCCCGCGCCACATAATTGATCTTGCCTTCAGCCGGAAATTGCGGCGGCTCCGGCGGCGTGGTGGTCTCGAAGGCATTCGCACTGAGTGCGATCATCGAAACACCGAGACCCAGTGCCGAGATGATACCGATCTTGCGTTGAAGTTGCATCGTCATTCCTCCCAAATGGCAGCTCTTCGACCGCCCACCCTCTGTGATCGCGGTAATCCCGACGGCGAACTCCCTTGTCACCGCCGGCCTGTTTCCATGCTCTGTTTCCTCAAACAGCCTTTTTCAGCGCCGACTTCTCGGCCCGCAATTCCTCGATGGAGCGCACGTTGCGGCGCGCAGCCCCCGCCCAATCGCGGGTCTTGACGCTTGATTTTGCAAGGCGCTCCTTCGCCGCCGGCACGGCGTCCGCATATTGCGGCAGCCAGCGCGCCTGCGCGACGACCATTTCGTCCACCATCTGCCAGACCTCCTCCGGCGTGGCGACGGCACCCACCAAGGGGTCATGCAGCACAGCAAGCTTCAAGAGATCGATATCGCCGCTGACCGCCGCATGCACAGACATGCGCTGGACGTTGATGGAGGCCATGCAGGTGGCCGCGCATGCTTCCGGCAGGGTCACGCCCGAGGCCATGTTGATGCCAAAACGGTCCACGAAACCGGGCGATTCAATGATCGCATCGGAAGGCAAATTGCTGATGACGCCATTGTTCTTGACGTTGAAGTGGCCGCGATAGACACGCCCCGTCTCCAGCGCTTCGAGAATATGGCTCGCATGTTCGTTGGAACGCTTGGCCGGATCGATCGGCTTGCCGGCAGAGGCCAGGAATTGCGGGAATTCCGTTTCGAACCAGTTTCGCGTCTCGGTGGAGTGGCGCAGATAACCGCCGGTTTCCCCGTGAATCCAGTCGGACATGTCGATCCAACGGGCGATTTCATCCGGCCGCTTGCGATACCAAGGCAGATATTCCGACAGATGACCGTTGCTCTCCGTCGAATAGACGCCAAAGCGTTTCAGCACGTCGATGCGCAGCTTCTCCTGCTGCGAGAAAACCGGATGCGCCTCGAAAGCCGCCACCAGCTCATCCTTTTCGATCTTGCGGCCATTAAGCCTCAGATCGATGAACCATGTCTGGTGGTTGATGCCGGAGCAGATGTAATCCAGTTCGGAAACATTTTCCGCACCGAAAATCTCGGCGATCTGTTCGGCCCCATGCTGCACGCCGTGGCAGAGACCAACCGTATCCACCTTGCCATATTCGATGGCGGCCCATGTGTTCATGGCCATGGGGTTGGCATAATTGAGGAATTTTGCACCGGGTGCGGCAACTTCCCGGATATCCTTGCAGAAATCCAGAATGACCGGAATGTTGCGCTGGCCGTAGAGAATGCCGCCGGCGCAGATCGTGTCGCCGACGCATTGGTCGATCCCGTATTTCAGCGGAATGCGGATATCGTCCGCATAGGCTTCCAGCCCCCCGACCCGCACACAGCTTATGATGTATTTCGCACCCTCCAACGCCCGCCGCCGGTCCGTATGCGCCGTCACCTTCACCGGAAATCCGTTGGCGTCGACGACCTTGTCGAGGATCGCCCTGATCATATCGAGATTGTGCTGGCTGATATCGGTCAGTGCGACTTCGATGTCGCGAAACTCTGGGACGCACAAAAGATCGGTGAACAGTTTTTTCGTGAATCCGACGCTGCCGGCACCGATTATAGCGATTTTGAAACTCATGACGCCACCTCTATTGCAAATCGAACGGGTGAAACGGGCCGAAGGATCGTAAAATGGCGCTGCAGAAAAATACCCGTAAGAATCCCGAAAAACCGGCACTCCTCCCAAAATTTCGGCAACAAAATCCCGCTGGCTGTCTCCTCGGATCGGGATTATGCGTATAATGACGGATAGGACCAGAGAAGGATTATGCTTTCATGGGTAATTTTGTGCTGCGCGATTTGACCGATCAGGGACCGGGCATGCGCACGGTTTCTCTACCGCGCGGCCGCCAGACCCTGCACACCATGCCCACCAGCAGTGGTTATGAAATCCGCCGTGGCGGCAATTACGATTGGGACGGGCGAAGGCGCGGACAGACACCGTTCACCGTGCTGCAATATTGCATCGCCGGCCAGGGCAACCTGCGCTACGAAAACCGTCATTATCTGGTGAAACCGGGCGAGACCCTGCTTCTGCTCATCCCCCACAACCACCGCTACTGGCTGGAAGAGGGCAAGGAATGGGAGTTTTTCTGGATCTCCATGAATGGCGAGGAAGCTTTGCGCATTCACCGCAATATTCTCTCCGTCACCGGCCCTATCCTGAAGCTCCAGCCAGAGACCGTCGATCATCTCGCGGAATGCTGCTCACGTCTCGTCAACGGCGCGGAAACACCGGGTGCGGCCTCGGCCGTTGCCTATGAGGCGGCGATGACGCTTTATGACGATGTCTTCGGGTCACATCCCTCCTTCGGCGGCGAATATCGCACCATGCAGCAGGTGCTGAGCTATATTGACGGGCATCTGGGCGAACGTCTTTCCGTCAGCGATCTCGCCGCCGTCGCCGGCCTCAGCCGCGCGCATTTCTCCCGCATCTTCACCGCAAGCGAAGGACTGCCACCAGCCGAATTTGTGTTGCAACGACGGTTACGGCGGGCAGCCAAGCTTCTCACCACCGCCGGAAATATCCCGATCAAGGAAGTTTCCGTGCTGTGCGGCTTCGAGGATCCGAACTACTTCTCCAAAGTCTTCCGCAGGCTTTACGGCATCAATCCAAGCGAATTCCGTACCACCGGCATGTATGCGAGCGTTAGACAGAATTGAACGGCGTTCGGAAACTTCGTTTCGCCACGTTTCAGGCGACTAAGAACGGATGACTTTGCGGCACTTTCTGGAGACCGGCCGAGATGAAGAACAAAATCCGGATGATCCTCATCTTTCCGATTCGGGCGCTCATCGTGTTCGCCTTGATCCTCGACGGCATTTTCCGTCCGCTCTATCGGCCGATCATCAGGGCCATATCCAGACTGACATTCATCAGGCGGCTGGAAAACCGGATTAGCGGATTACCCCGTCTGGCGATTCTTCTTTTGCTTGCGGTGCCATTCGCCATCGCCGAGCCCATGAAAATCATCGGTCTGATCCTCATTGCACAAGGTGCGGTCAAGACAGGACTGGCCCTGACGATCCTCGCCCATCTCGCCACGTTCCTGATTGTCGAGCGCATTTATCACGCGGGTCGGGAGAAGCTCCTCACCTATGCATGGTTCGCATGGATCATGCGATATGTGCGTTACGCCCGCTCCTTTTACGATCGTGTCAGATCCTCGGTGTTGAACTGGGTCCGGCTCCGGGTTCTGGCCCGCTAACGCCGTTTTTGGCGCAACGTCTTCAAAAGATACTCCGCAAGCACGGTTGCCTGCAAAGAAACGAGGATGATCGCGATGCCCAGTATGACACGGGCTTCGGGCACCTCGTCAAACAGGAAGAACCCGACAGCGGTGACAAACAGGATCGACAGATAGCCGACGGGTGCGAGCACACTCGCATCGGCAATGCGATAGGCCCGCAGGAAGCAATATTGCCCGAGCTGCGCAAGCAGGCCGATGGCGAGCAGTGGCCCCCAGTCGAGCGGTGCGACCGGCTTCCATGTCCAGATCGCCGGAACGGCAGTAATCACGGCAAGGCCGACCGTGTAGAACACCATCATCACAGTGGTGTTCTCCTGCCGTAGCGCCCGGGTCTGGATCACCGCAAGAGCGCCGAACACCACCGAGACGAGGACGACGAGCACGCCTGCGTTAATCTCCGCGCCGCCCGGCCCAATGACAACAAGAACGCCAACAAATGCGAGGCAGGCGCCAACCCAGCGATATCGGCTCACCCGTTCGCCGAGAAAGGCAACGGCCATCGCCATCGTCACCAGCGGCCGTGAAAAACCGACAGCGTTGACGGTGGCGAGCGGCAGCAGGGTGATCGCGAGGAAGTTGCTGGTGAGCGCAATGGCGTTGCAGCAGATCCGGAAAATATTGCGCCAGGGATATTTGACGCGCACCATTTCCATCCTGTGTCGCCAGATGAGCGGCAGGATGAAGATCAGACCGATCATCGCTCTGATGAAGACGAGCTGGAATGCCGGATAGGTAACGCCCTGCGCCTTGACGAGGGCCGTCATTCCACCCGAAACGAGGGCCATATCCATGAGCAGCCAGCCGATGCCCGCGCGAGCATCGGTTTCGCGCGGGTTTTCCTGTTTTTCACTCTGGTCTTGGCCATTCACGCGGGTTGCACAAGGTTTGCCATGAGGCGGAACGCCCCCGGCACCAGCTTGTCCATTTGGTGATGAAGGACGAGGCTCGTATGCGTATGCCGCCCCTTGCCAATGGCCGCCGAGACCAGCGCGCCTTTGAGAGGCTGTTCGTCGACATCGTGCATGGAAAGCAGAGGCTCGTAGGCTTCATCCCAACGCGACGCGAAATACAGCCCCCGCTCCTTGTCCCAGCCCGTCCAGTCGGCAGCATTGATCGTGTTGGGGCCGACAAGCAACGGATGATCGGGCAACAGCACCGTCACCTCCGCCTGCGGGTCCGTCACGCGCCAGCGCAGGGAAGGCTTGCCGATTTCAAGCCGCCTGACCGGCGTCGCTTCCGGGTTCCACCCGTCCGTTGGCCGGTGATAGAGCGTGACAAGATGGCCGCCCTCTTCGACGAAACGGTGAAGCCTTTCCGTTGCCGCAGCCAGATCCTTGCGGATGCCAAAGGCGAAGATGCCGACAACAATCGTCGTGAAAGACGAGAGATCACCGCCAAGCGCCTGCGCATCGAGTTCGGTGACATCAAGACCCATGCGAGAAAGCCATGACCCTACCCGGTCGGCACCGCCACCGACATAACCGACGCGCGCATCCGCAGGCAGCTTGAGGTCCAGCGAGAGGATTTTCAGAGCCGAAGGTGCCAGAAACCGCGCCCGGCCGATATGTGGATAGGCGATGGGCGTGACCTGGAAAGCCGGTTGCGAACCGACATGTGCTTCGATCTGGGCAAGACCGGCCGCTGCCTTACCGGTGCGTTCGGCAATCCAGTCACTGCCCGTCTTGCGCAGGTTCCAGCCGCCTGCACTTTTGAACGACAGCGGCGCATCGGCACCCTTTATATGTGCCTGAAAAACATGGGCGTCCTGCCCCTGTCCAAGCGGAACCAGAAGCGCGTCGGGTGAAATCGTCAGCGACTGGGCGGGTGCTACAAAAAACGGCTCCTCCAGATCGAAAGCGGCCGAAACGTCCCTGCCTTCAACCCTTGCGGAAAGGCGCACAGAGGCATGGCCATTGCCGCCAGATGCTTTCCAGTCGGGTTGATAGAGCCCGGAAACGGCCGCGTCCTGATCGGCGGCAAGCGAGAGGACCATTGTCCGGCCACGCGAGTGAACCGATGAAGATACGCCAGCCGGAAGGACCGGGGTAACCTCGACCTGAAACTCACCGGCCTTGTCGGCAAGCTCCACATAAAGGGTGGATGTACCGCCCGGAACAATATCCGCCGGCTCGGCATAGGCCCGTTCGAAAAGATCGAGTGCCGTCAGGACAGCGGCGTCGACCTGCGCCCGCTTGCGCGCGATCCGATGCCCATGCAATTCCTTGAAATCCCGGGCTGTGGCCTCATCGACCTTCTGCAAAAGAGCTGCCGCCGTCAGAAGTGACGCCGTAATCCGCTGCGTGTCGGGAAAGGCTGCGATTGCGTCGGCAATTGCCTGTTCGGACTCAACCAGCGCCTCTGCCAATTCGGCGTCCAGCCCCTGAAAAGCCGCGAGATCGGTTAGCGACGACGGCAGCCTGTCGATGATCGAGCTTTCCTCACCGCCCGCGACGTTGGAGAGTTCGAGATGCAGCGGCCAGACTTCCTGCGCCCGCTTCGGCCAATGCCCCATCCCCTGAGATGCATGATAATAACGCGACCATTCACCGATGCGGTCAAATTGTACGCCGGTTGCCTGCTCCCGGCCCACCGCATTTACTGTCAGCGTCGTCTCAGGCGGAGGCACTTCGTCATCATAGGTATCGCCACCGCCCGACCATGCGGGAAGATAATATTTGGCCACCTTCCAAGGTTTCAGCCCCTCGGAGAAATGCTCGGGATAGGCGGCAGGATCGGCCGCCAGTGCGACTGCACTTTTCGCCGCGCGCGTCATGGCCCGGTGGTGCCCGTGTTGTCCCGGCACATCGAGAAATGTCGGAATGACGATATCAGGCCGTTCCTTGCGATATGCACGCACCAGCCGTTCGACGATGCGCTGCTGCCCCCAACGATCAAACGTCCGGTCGCCATCCTTCGAGAAACCGAAATCGTGGATGACATCTTCAGGGCCGTGGCCAAGCCAGCTTATGTCCGCATCGATGACGCGGGCGGCCTCCTCCAGCTCCCGCGACCGGATGACACCAAGTGCCCCAAGCCGCTCCGGCCCAAGCGCATTCTGCCCACCTTCACCGCGCGTCGAGCAGGCGATGATGATCCGCATACCCAGTTCCATCCGGAAATAGGCGAGAAGCCCGTTCTGCTCGTCGTCCGGATGCGCGCCGGTGTGCATGACGGTAACGGTGGATTTCAGCGCGCTCAGTTTCCGGTGCAGGCGCACAAGCCATGGATCGGCCATCTGCCGTTCGATGCGCTCGCGAGGTTCAAGCATGGGCGGTCTCCTCCAATATTCAGCCGGGCACCTGCGCTGCGGCGCCCAAAGACGTCTCGAGTTTTGGTGTGACGATGTCGAACAGCGGCAAGGCGGCGGCACCGAGCGCCGCCGTCAACTGTCCGGACTTGCCGTGGATGACCCGCGGCAATTCCCTTTGCCGCCGGCTCGCGACCGAAGTCGGCAGTTGCCCCATCCGCGCAATGATCTCGTTGATGACGATTTCAGGCAGTGCGCCGCCGAGAATGACCGTCTGCGGATCGAGAATGTTCTCGAGCATCGCAACCATGGGCGCCAGATGGATAGCGGCCTCGTCGATCCATTCCATCACCACCGGATTGCCCGCCCTGAACAGGGCTTCGAGATCGTCAAGCTCCGTATCCGCAACACCGGCGCAGACGAGCTTTTCCTTGAGCACGTAAACGGAAGCATAGGCCTCCAGGCATCCTCTCTGTCCGCAGGATGGGCAAGGTCTTCCCTTCGGCGAGACGGTCACATGGCCGATTTCGCCGGCGTTTCCGAATGCGCCGCGATAGGGCGAACCATCCTGAATGATGCCGAGACCGATGCCGACGCCGAAATAGATCATGCAGAAATTCGGGATTGCCAGCCCTGCGCCGAACAGGCGCTCCCCGACGGCTGCGGCCGTCGCATCGTTTTCAACCACAACCTGTTGGCCGCACGCGTCGCTCAGCATCTGGCGGGCATCGATCCCGCCCCAGCCGGAGAGCGTCGTCGGCCCCACGGAGGTCATGCCGTCGATCTCGAAAGGTCCGGGCATGACAACGCCGGTGCCGAGCAGCCGGCACCCAACTTTTTTGGCAACTGCGGCATGCTCCGCCGCAAAGGTCTTGAATATGGCCTCCGGCGTGGTGTCCTTGAGCGGGGTAATACGATGGGTGCGCAGTACGCCGGCCAGATCGAGACCGACAGTCACCATATGGTCGGCGGCAATTTCCACGCCGATCGTCGCACCGCCATCCGGGTTGACGGAAAATTGTATCGGCGGCTGGCCTCTGCCGGTGCGGCGGCGGCCCAGTTTCTTCAAAAGCTCCTCGCCCACCAGCTCATCGACGATATTGGCGACCGCCTGGGCGGTCAGATGCGTGATCTTGGCGATCTGGGCGCGACCGAGCGTGCCATGCCGCCGGACGACGTCGAGCACGACTCGCCGGTTGTGCTCGCGGCTCCGCTCAGGATTTTTTCCGATTGCTACGGGATAGGCATCCACCGTGTGCACCGTCATCTCTTCAACTTCCCGTCCGTTAGAAAATTCATAACGTCCAAATGACGATAAGCGCAATATAATAATTCAAGTAAATTATCTTATTGACAAACGCCCGCCTTCAGAGAACCGTAGAGAGCGACCGGGGGTCAGGATTGCAAGAGGCGGAACGAGGAAAATCCCGCTGCCGGCAAATCAATGAGCGCGCGCGAAAACGCGGATAAAGGGAACGATCACTCCGCATCCGGAAGACCGGACGGAGGAAATGGAGGCTTACATGCGCAGGACAACTTTGTTCGCCGGCTTGGTCGCCGGTTTCAGCACACTCGCATTCAACACCGCGCAAGCGGTTGAAATCCAGTATTGGCAATATGTCTTCGATACACGCGTCAAAGCCATGGACGAGCTTATCGCCGAGTTTCAGAAGGCCAATCCGGATATTACCGTCAAACAGGTGACCTTTCCTTACGCCGACTACCAGACGCGCGTCATCGCCGCCAACATGTCCGGCAAAGGCCCTGACGTCATGCAACTCTTCTACGGCTGGCTGGATAAATTCGTAGCCGGCGGCATCTTGCAGCCGCTGCCCAGCGATACTTTCCCGCATGACAAGATCGAAAGCGATTTCTTCCCGATCGTCAGTGCCATGAAGCGGGGCGACGATTATTACGGCCTGCCGACGGCCGTTCGTTCGCTGGCGCTTTTCTATAACAAGAAGCTCTTCACCGAGGCGGGTCTGGATGCCGCCAATCCGCCGAAGACACTGGACGAATTTGTTGCCGCGGCCGAAAAGATCGCCAAGCATGACGCCGCCGGAAACCTCACCGTTGCCGGCTCGACACTCGATATGGGCGGCCAGGACCACCAATGGTGGCGCGAGGTTCTCATTCGCCAATATGGCGGCGAGCCCTACACCGACAACGACCAGAAAGTGACCTATGACAGCGAAGCGGGCATTCAGGCCCTGAAATTCTACACCAGCCTGCAGCTTGAAAAGAAGATCGGTCAGGTGGGCTTCATGGATGAAGGTCAGGCCGCTTTCCGCGCCGGCAAGGCGGGCATGACCATCGACGGAACGTTCCGGCTTGGATCGTTCAGAACCATCAAGGATTTCGAGTGGGGCGTGACCGAGCTTCCCACCAACGACAAGAATATCCGCTCCAATTATGCCAGCTATTTCGCAAATGGCATCAGCGCCAAGACGAGTGGCGAAGAGCTTGAAGCGTCGAAGAAATTCCTCGCCTACATCTCTTCACCGGAAGCCATGGCCATCTGGCTGAAGACCGTGGGCGAGCTGCCTGCGCGGCGTGCGGCGGCATTGACCGAAGAGAACCTGAAAGACCCGGTCTACGCACCGTTCCTGAAGGGTCTCGAATATGCCCATACGACGCGGTTCATGGATGAGGCCGCCCAGCGGCAGAACGCCATCGACATGACGAACCGGATTTTGCTCGAGGGCCAATCCGTCGAGGACTCCATCAAGCAGGCCGCCGGGGCCGAGCAGGAAATCATCGACGCGGCCAAACCTTAAAACCGCAGGTCCAATCATGACAGCGATCGATCAACAGGGGGCGGCATCCGGCCGCCCCGGCGGCTCCTTCGGGGATCGCTTTTCCATGCGCACGAAACGGCTTGTGTGGATCTGGAGCTTTCTGGCTATCCCGATCCTGTTTTACAGCATCATCCGTTTTTACCCGACGCTGCAGGCCTTCTGGCTGTCCTTCACCAACTGGGACCTGCTGCGGCCGGCAAAGTTCATCGGCGTCGCCAACTACGTCAAGCTGTTCAAGGACCCCCAATTCTGGAAGGTCTTCAGGAACACTTTCACCTATCTCGTCATCGGCACGCCCATCAGCCTCGTTCTGGCTTTTGTCATCGCTTTTTATCTCGACCGGGTGCGGATCCTGCACGGTTTCATCCGCGCGCTTTATTTCCTGCCCTATCTGACAACGGCAGCGGCGATGGCCTGGGTCTGGCGCTGGTTCTACCAGCCGCCGCCGATCGGCATCATCAACGACGTGCTTGGCATGATCGGAATTCCCCAGCAGCCGTTCATCCGCTCCACCAATCAGGCGCTTTATTCGGTCATGGTGACCTCCATCTGGGCGGGGCTTGGTTTCCAGATCATCATCTTCATGGCGGGCCTGCGCTCCATTCCGACGACATTTTATGAGGCCGCACGCATCGATGGCCTTGGCGAGTGGGCGATCCTTAGAAAGATCACGCTTCCGCTTCTCAAACCAACGACCGTTTTCCTCGTGGTGTTTTCTTCGATCGGCTTCCTGCGCATTTTCGATCAGGTCTACAACATGACCACCAACGATCCGGGCGGACCGCTCGGCTCAACCAAACCGCTGGTGCTGATGATCTACCAGACCGCGTTCAATTCCTACGCGATGGGTTATGCCGCAGCCCAGACGGTCGTCCTGTTCACCATTCTTCTTGTCGTATCGCTGGTCCAGCTCTGGGTCCTGAGGGAAAAGAAATGAGCGAAGCGTTGCCACTCTCCCACGCCCGCATCCGCCCCGGCCGCATCCTCGCCTGGACGCTGCTGTTCATCGGCGGCCTGATCATGGTCTCACCGCTGCTCTTCATGTTTTCGACCTCGTTCAAGACAGCGGATCAGGTCTACGATCTCCGGCTCATTCCCGCCGCACCGACACTTGCGAATTATATGACTGTCATGGCCGACGGCCGGTTTCTCCGCTGGTTCTTCAACTCGATCTTCGTTGCGGTCATCGTCACCATTTCCAACTGTTTCTTCGACAGTCTGGTCGGCTATACGCTGGCCAAATTCGAGTTTCGCGGTCGCTACTTCATCTTCCTTGCGATCCTCTCGACGCTGATGATCCCGACGGAAATGCTTGTTATCCCGTGGTATCTGATGTCCAGCCAGCTTGGCTGGCTCGATAGTTACTGGGGCATCATGTTCCCGGGAATGATGACGGCCTTCGGCACCTTCCTGATGAAGCAGTTCTTCGAGACTGTTCCGAACGACTTCCTGGAGGCAGCGCGCGTCGACGGGCTGAACGAATTCCAGATCTGGTGGAAGGTTGCCCTGCCGCTGGTGACGCCTGCACTTTCGGCGCTTGCGATCTTCACCTTCCTCGGCAACTGGACGGCGTTCTTCTGGCCTTTGATCGTCACCACCAGCAAGGAACTCTACACCCTGCCGGTCGGCCTATCGAGCTTTGCGGTGGAACAGCAGATCCAGTGGGAAATGATCATGACCGGCGCTGCCATCGCGACCATCCCAACCCTCATCGTCTTCATCGTCCTGCAACGCTACATCGTTCGCGGTGTGATGCTGGCGGGTCTGAAAGGATAATATCATGGCCGATATGAACCCCCGCCTGTCGGATACCAGCAAGTTTCCCGATGCTGTTTACAAGGAAACAGTTTTGCGCCCTTTGTTCGACGGCGCCAAGAACCATCATGTCGACGGTTTCCGCCGCATTGACCGTGCGCATCTCGTCATGCTGCGCGAAACCGGCATTCTCGATGCCGACACGGCGGCAAAAATCGCCTGCGCGCTCGAAGACATCGACCGGACCATCAATCCTTCCGAACTGGTCTATACCGGCGAGGTCGAGGATTTCTTCTTCCTGATCGAAAAAGAACTGAAAGCCCGCATCGGCGTTGATGTGGCCGGCCGCCTGCACACGGCCCGCTCGCGCAATGACATAGACCACACGCTTTTCAAGCTTGGTCTGAAAGAGAAGATCGACACGCTCACCGCCAAGGCGCGACTTCTGCTGGAAGCCCTGATCGACGCTGCCGAGCGCAATGCAAAGACGTTGATCGTGGCCTATACGCACGGGCAACCGGCCCAGCCCACCACCTTCGGCCACTATCTTTCCGCGGCCATCGAAGTGCTGATCCGGGACATCGACCGCTTCGCCGAGGCGCGGCGCATTGTCGATCTGTCGCCGATGGGCGCTGCCGCGATCACCACCTCGGGCTTCCCGATTGATCGGGCACGTGTCGCCGAACTTCTCGGCTTTGCGGCACCCTTGCGCAATTCCTATTCCTGCATTGCCGCCGTCGATTATACGACGGCGACCTATGGCGCGATCGAATTGATGTTCCTGCATCTTGGCAGGCTCATTCAGGATTTCCAGTTCTGGACGAGTTTCGAAGTCGGGCAGATCTACGTGCCGAATTCGCTGGTGCAGATATCCTCCATCATGCCGCAGAAGCGAAACCCGGTTCCGATCGAACATCTGCGCCATCTCGCCAGCCAGACATTCGGGCGGGCGCGAACCATGCTCGACGTGATGCACAACACGCCCTTCACGGATATGAACGACAGTGAGGGCGAAACGCAGGGCATGGGCTACGAAGCCTTCGCCTCTGCCGGTCGGGTGCTCGATCTGCTTGCCAGCCTCGTCGGCAAGATCAGCATCGATCCGGAAAGGGTCGACCAGAATATTCGCCGTTCCTGCATCACCATCACGGAACTGGCGGATTCGCTTGTCCGCATCGAAGACCTGTCATTCCGGCAGGCCCATGAAATTGCCGCGACCGTCGCCAAAAGCGTGGTCGCGCTGAAAGGCGATCTGCCAAACGACGGTTTCGTGCCGTTCCGCAAGGCGTTCCGGGAACTCGCCGGTCGCGAGACCAGCATCGACGAGGAAAAGTTCGGGCAGATCGTCTCGCCTGAGCACTTCGTTGCGGTGCGCAGCCGCTTCGGCGGCCCTGCCCCCGAGCCGATGCGGGAGGCGATTGCGGCCTATCGCGACAACCTTGCTGCGCTTGAAGCCGAAACACGACGATCCGCTGACTACGAAGCGGCGAAAGCGGCCGAACTTGCAGAGAAATTTACTGCCCTGACGGGAGCGCGATAATGGCGACAATCGAACTCAATCAACTCGTGAAGCGCTACGGCAAGATCGAGGCAGTCAAAGGCATTGACCTTGCCATTGAAGACGGCGAATTCGTCGTTTTCGTCGGTCCTTCCGGCTGCGGCAAATCCACCACGCTCAGAATGATCGCAGGCCTGGAGGAGATTTCAGGTGGAACACTGAAAATCGCCGGAAACGTCGTCAACGAGAAAGAACCGAAACAACGCAACATCGCCATGGTCTTCCAGAACTATGCGATCTACCCGCATATGACGGTTCGCCAGAACATCGGCTTCGGGCTTTATACCGCAAAGCTCGACAAGGCGGAAAAGAACCGGCGTATCGAAGAGGCCGGTCGGGTGCTCGGACTTGAGGCATTGCTCGACCGTCGGCCGGCAGCCCTGTCGGGCGGCCAGAGGCAGCGCGTCGCCATCGGCCGCGCCATGGTGCGTGATCCCTCAGCCTTTCTTTTCGATGAGCCGCTCTCCAACCTCGACGCTCAGTTGCGGTCACAGATGCGTATTGAAATCAAGCGCTTGCATCAACGTCTTAAGACGACCACCGTTTACGTTACCCACGATCAGGTCGAGGCCATGACCATGGCGGACCGGATCGTCGTGATGAAGGACGGCCATATCCTCCAGGTCGGCACGCCATCCGAACTCTATGAGACGCCGGTGGATGTCTTCACCGCGCGTTTCATCGGCAGCCCCTCGATGAACCTGCTGCGGGGCAAAAGAACGACGAACAGCGTTGCGCAGTCCGCCGATGGCGACCTGCTGATTGGCATTCGCCCCCATGATCTGCTCGTTGGAGAAGGCGAGACAGCTCAAGGGTCCTTCTCACTGGAGGGAACAGTGACAGCCGTGGAGCCACTTGGCCCCGAAACGCTGGTTCATCTGGACACGCCCACGACGTCCGTTATCGCGACGGCAAGAGGCAAATCCATCCCCGCTGTCGGTAGCCAGTTGCAGTGCCAGGCGGAGACGGGCGCGCTCTATCTTTTCGATGCCACGACGGAAAAGCTTCTGGGCCGCGCATGATGATGACAGTCACGGACAAATCAGCGGTCATCAGTATCGGCCGGATCTATTGCGACCTCATCTTCACCGGACTTGACGAATTGCCGGTGCTCGGCAGGGAGCTGTTTGCCCGCGACATGGAAATCACCGCCGGCGGCGGGGCTTTCATTGCGGCTGCGCATTTCGCGCATATCGGTCGCACGGCCACGCTGCTGGCAAGGCTCGGCACCGACACGTTCTCGCGCGCCATCGGCGAGAAGATGCAGCAAAGCGGTGTGGACCTGCAATTTCTGGAGCATTCAGCGGATGCAGGGCCTCAGGTCACGGTCGCGACGGTGGTTGGCCATGACAGGGCATTTTTGACGCGGCGCGCCGGTGCCGCCCGACCATCGACCCTTGATGCCGCTTTCGCGTGGAACAGGGCCTGCCATCTGCACATCGCCGAATTCGCCACCCTGCACGAAATTCCCGACCTCGTTTCCCGCGCCAGGGACAGCGGATTGACCGTCTCGCTCGATCCGAGCTGGGATGCCTCGCTGATCTATGACAAGGGCCTGCTCAAAGCCTGCTCGGGCGTCGACGTGTTTTTGCCCAACCTCGAGGAGGCCGAAGCGATCACGGGTCATTCCGACCCTGAGGCGGCGATCAGAGCCTTGTCCGGGGCGTTTCCCGTCGTGGCGCTGAAGGGCGGCGCGCAGGGCGCGTGGGTCTCCTCGCAGGGAGGCCTTCATCATACGGCGGCGAAGAACGTCCCCGTTGTCGATACGACAGGCGCAGGTGACGCATTCAATGCCGGTTTCATCAACGCCTGGCTTCGACAGGATGGCGAAAAACAATGCCTGGAGGCCGGTGTCGCAGCGGGCAGCCTTGCCGTGCAGGCTACGGGCGGCGCCCCGAGAGCTATCGCCGCCGCTTGATCCCGTCCTGCCCGCTTCACTCCCCACGCGGAAAACGCTGGTTCTCCTCCAGCACGTTGAGGTCCATGTGGTTGCGCATGTAGCGCTCCGAGGCCTTCTGCAACGGCTGATAATCCCACGGGTAATAGGCGCCGTTGCGCAGTGCCTTGTAAACCACCCACCGCCGCGCCTGGCTTTCCCGCACCAATGCATCGAAGACGGGTAGTTGCCAGCGCCGATCGATCTCGGTGGAAAGCGATGACAGCACGTCGGCGAATTCAGGATTGCCGACAAGATTTATCCGCTCGTCCGGGTCCGCCTCAAGATCATAGAGCAGCGGCGGGTCGGCTTCGCAGATCGTCAGCTTGTAGCGGCCGTCGCGAATGGCGACGAGTGGTGCGATCGAACCTTCGGCCGCATATTCCATCGGCACCGGGCCGCGCTTGCCTGTTCCCGCAGCCAATGCCGACAAATCTTCGCCATCCGTCCAGCGTTTGAGCGAGGTGATGTCGAGACCAGCCAGACCACAAAGCGTTGGCGTCACATCCAGCGTCGAGACCGGCGCGTCGATGAGCGCCGGTTGCCAGCCGGGTGCGGCGATCATCAGCGGCACGCGGGCGGAACCCTCGAAAAAACACATCTTGAACCACAGCCCACGCTCACCCAGCATGTCGCCATGGTCGGAGAGGAAGAGGATGATCGTGTCCTCCTCCATCTGCGTCGCCTTCAGCACGTCGAGAATTTCGCCGACCTTTTCATCGATATAGGAGATGTTGGCGAAATAACCGCGCCGCGCCCGGCGTATCTCTTCGGGCGAGATATCGAAAGCCTGATGGTCGCACGCCTCCAGCAACCGTTTCGAATGCGGGTCCTGCTCATCGAAGGTAAGCGCCTGCGTCTGCGGATCGAGTGCCGGGCAATCCTCATAGAGATCCCAGAACTTCCGCCGCGCCACATAGGGGTCATGCGGATGGGTGAAGCTGACGGTCAGGCACCAGGGGCGGTCATCGAGACGCCGCGACAGGTCGTAGAGCTTGCGGGTCGCGTGATAGGCAACCTCGTCGTCATATTCCATCTGGTTGGTGATTTCGGCAACGCCCGCGCCGGTCACTGAACCGAGATTATGATACCACCAGTCGATCCGCTCGCCGGGCTTCGTATAGTCAGGCGTCCAGCCGAAATCCGCCGGATAGATATCCGTCGTCAGACGTTCCTCGAAGCCGTGCAACTGGTCCGGCCCGACAAAATGCATCTTTCCCGAAAGACCGGTGTAATAACCCGCCGCCCGCAAATGATGCGCATAGGTCGGGATATCGGAAGCAAATTCGGCGGCATTGTCGTAAACCCGCGTCCGGCTCGGCAATTGCCCGGACATGAAGGAAGCCCGGGCCGGCGCGCAAAGCGGGCTTGCCGTATAAGTATTGGCGAAACGGACGGACCGCTCCGCCAGCGCTTTCAGATGGGGGGCATGGAGAAAATCGGCGGGACCATCGGGAAAGAACGTCCCGTTGAACTGGTCGGCCATAAGGATCAGAATATTGGGATGCGGCATCTGGTTCTACCGTCTCAGAGGCCAAGCTTGCCTTTGACGGCAGCATCACCCGGCTTGCCATTCAGCGTGGTGACACCCTGCAGCCAGTCATCCAGCGACTTCGGATTGGCCTTCAGCCACGCCGTCGCTGCTGCCTTTGCATCATCTCCACCGAGAATGGAGCCCATCAGGGCATTTTCCATGCCGATATCGAACTTCATGTTCTTGAACAGCGTTGCCGCATTCGGGCATTGCTGCGGCCAGCCGGTGCGGGCAAGGGTGTAGACCTCCGCCCCACCGAAATTCGGGCCGAAATAGGCGTCGCCACCTGAGAGATAGGCGATATCGATCTTCTCGTTCATCGGATGCGGCGCCCAGGCAAGGAATACCACAGCCTTTTTGTCCCTGCCCGCCCGTTCCACCTGCGCCAGCATGGCCTGCTCTCCGGATTCGACGAGCTGCCAGCCCTTCAGGCCGAAATCATTGGCGTCGATGATCTTCTGGATATTCTGGTTGGCTGGCGCACCCGGCTCGATGCCGTAAATCTTGCTTTCAAACTCACCGGCATGTTTGGCGAGATCGGAAAAATCCTTCACGCCCTTCTCCGCCATATAGGAAGGCACCGCCAGCGTGAACTTGGCGCCCTCAAGGTTCTTCGTCATCACCTCGGCGGCCTTGGCGGTGTTCAGGTCGTCAACGAAGGATTTCTGGGCCGGCATCCAGTTGCCGAGAAAGACGTCGATCTCGCCGTTCTTCATGGCCTGATAGCCGATCGGCACCGACAACGTCTTGACGTCGGCTTCATAACCCAGCGCATCGAGCAGAACCGAGGCGACCCCATTGGTGGCTGTGATATCCGTCCAGCCCGGATCGCTGAGGCGAACCGTCCTGCAGGCGGCGTCATCGGCTGCGTAAAGCGGGGTAGAGAAGGCCGCTACGGACAAAAACAGACCGGCGGCGATGCGGTGCATGCGAGAAACGGTTATCATTGCGGCTCCCCTTTTATTAGTCCAGTTTATTGAACACCACATTGTTTTTCCCTGTGAAGCAGGTATTTTTCGATGACTGACATAAGGATTTTCTATGACAGAGCGGCCACTCGACCTTGGATGGATGCGTATTTTTACCGAGGTCGCCCGGCGCGGCAGCCTGACGGCGGCGGCAGGATCCCTGCGACTGACGCAACCTGCGGTCAGCTACCAGATCCGCCGGCTGGAAGACGACCTCGGCGTCGCGCTCGTCAGGCGGAAACATCGTGGCATCGAACTGACGGCCGAGGGGCAAAAACTGTTCGATATCGTCTCACGCAATGTCGACGCCATCGACCTTCTGGCGCAGCAACTCCGCCGCACCGAGGAACGTCAAACGATCCGCCTGCACACGGACTACGCCTTCTCATCGCTATGGCTGATCCCGCGCATGCATGGTTTTCGTGTCCTCAACCCGGATATAAACATCCAGATCGTCGCCACGCAGGATCCGTTGGGGCAAGGAAAACACGATAGCGACGTGATGATTATCTTCGGAACGCGGCAGGATGCGGGCGATGGCGCGGTGCTGCTGCTTTCCGAAAAAGTAACGCCCGTCTGTTCGCCGGCGCTTTTGGCAGAGATACCGGCACCAGCGAGCATCGCGGATATCTCACGGATGAAACTCATCCACCTCGAAAACACCTCACAGACGCACTGGTTCGACTGGCCGTCCTATTTCAAGCATTTCGGCGTGCATCGAAGCCCGGAAAACGACAGCGGCGACATCAGTTTCAACAATTACACCATGGTGGTTCAGGCAACGATCGGCGAGCAGGGTTTCGCGCTCGGCTGGGCGGGGCTGGTCGATCCGCTGGTCGAGGCCGGCGTGCTGGTGACCGCAGGCCCGAGCCTCGACGCGCCGGGACGCGGTTACTGGTTGCTGAGGCCGAAAAGCACCGACAGCGCAGTCAGAAAACTCACCGGTTGGCTGATCGACGAGAAGCGATAATCATGCCGAATTTACGGAAATCCATCTCCAAATAACTTTAGAATCTATAAGCAATATATTGATATTAAATCATCTTATGTGATTCATTGGCGATACGATGCCGGCCGATCGGCAGCATCATCGGTTTGCCCGACGTCGGGTCTTCGATGACCCGGCTTTCGATGCCGAAGACCTGGTGCACATTCGCTTCCGTCAAGACTTCCTCCGGCGTGCCGCAGACATGCAGCCTTCCGCCCGTCATGGCGACGAGATGATCCGCGTAACGCGCGGCAAGATTGAGATCATGCAGCACCATGACGATGGTGGTCTGACGGGCGTGGTTGAGGTCGGTCAGAAGATCCAGCACTTCCACCTGATGGCTGATGTCGAGGAAGGTCGTGGGTTCATCGAGCAGTAATATGTCCGTCTGCTGCGCAAGCGCCATGGCGATCCAGACACGTTGCCGCTGCCCGCCGGAGAGTTCGTCCACCGGCCGTTCGGCAAGTTCGACCGTATCAGTGGCGATAAGTGCGGCGGCGATGGCCTCGTCGTCCTGTCGCGACCAGCGCGCGAAAAGACCGTGATGCGGGTGCCGGCCACGGCTGACGAGATCGGCGACGACGATGCCCTCCGGCGCGATCGGCGACTGCGGCAGAAGGCCCATGCGCCGCGCGAGTTCCCGCGATGGAAGGCTGTGGATCGACTTTCCGTCAAGCAGGACCTGGCCGGCACGCGGCGCGATGAGCCGCGACATGCTGCGAAGGAGCGTGGACTTGCCGCAGGCATTGGCGCCGACGATGACCGTGATCCTGCCACGCGGAACGACAAGGTCCAGCCCTTCGATGATGAGGTTTTCGCCGTATCCGGCCGAAAGACCTTTTACGGAAAGAGAATGGCTGGTCATAACGAGCCTCCGCTGCGGTTTACCCGCACGATAAGGTAAATCAGATAGGGCGCACCGAGAGCACCGGTAATGACGCCGACCGGATAACGGCCCGGCAGCAGGAACTGGCCGCAATAATCGCCCACCAGCACCAGCACCGCCCCAACCATCGCGGCAGGAATGAGCAGCGAGCCGTTGCTGCCCACGACCCGCGCGGCAATCGGCCCCGACAGAAAAGCGACAAAAGCGATCGGCCCCGACACCGCCGTGGCAAAGGCGATCATGCCCACGGCGGCGATGATGACGATGATGCGGGTTCGCCCCACCCGCACGCCGAGCGCGGAAGCCGTATCATCGCCGAGCCTCAGCGCGTCCAGATCGCGCGCGCGGCTCAGAAGCAGGCCACCGAACAGGATAAGTGCAACGGAGAGCGGCAGCGTCTGGGCAAGCTTCGCGCCGTTGACGCTGCCCGTCAGCCAGCGCATCGCTTCCTGTAGCGTCCACGCCGGCGCAACCGAGAGCGTATAGGCGATGAAACTTTCCAGCATGGCAGAGACGCCGATGCCGACGAGGATCAGCCGCGTTCCTGCCACCCCGTTGCGGAAGGACAAGAGATAGACCAGCAATGCGACGCCAAGTCCGGCGACGACAGCGACGATCGAGACGACCGGCCCGTTCAGATGCAGGACGACGATGGCAAATACGGCCGCAGCACTGGCACCGGAACTGATGCCGATAATATCGGGGCTGGCGAGCGGGTTGCGCAGCATGATCTGGAAAGCGACGCCGCCGAGCCCGAAGCTCAGACCCGCGAGAACCGAGAGCAGCGCGCGCGGCAGACGCAATTGCCCGACGGTGAAGGTGACGCCAGCAATGTCCTCGCCGAGCAGTACGCGCAGGACATCGCCGGGCGGCGTAAAGGATTGCCCCAGCATCAGCGTCAATGCGAAAGCGGCGATCAAAAGCACCGACAGGGTTGCGATAACGAGGCGACGCCGGCGCTGACGGGCGTGGCGATTGAAAACGAGGCTTTCGATGACGGGAGCGTGCATGGTCACAGTTCACGCACCCGCTGGCGTCTGACGATCCAGATGAAGAACGGCGCGCCGACGAGCGCGGTGACGATGCCGACATCGAGTTCGGACGGCCGTGCCACGATGCGCCCGACAATATCGGCGGCAAGCAGCAGGCAGGCGCCACCGAGCGCGGAAAACGGCAGAAGCCAGCGATTGTCCACACCGACGAGCAGACGGCAAAGATGCGGAACGACCAGCCCGACAAAACCGATCGGCCCGCAGATGGCGGTCGCCGCGCCGCACAGGAGAATGGCGCCGAAAGACGCCACGGCTCTGGCGACAGCGACATTCTCGCCAAGTCCGGCGGCCAGATCATCTCCGAGCGCCAGAGAATTCAGCTTGCGCGCCGAGAGAAAGCTGATGGCAAAACCGGCAGCGAGAAACGGCAGCACGGTCTCGATACGTTCAAAGGTCGCACCACCGACACCGCCGATCTGCCAGGAGCGGATGCCGCCGGCAATATCGCTGCGCGGCAGCACGACGGCGATGACGAGCGATGAGAAAGCGACCGAGGTGGCCGCACCGGCAAGCGCCAGTTTCAGCGGGGTGGCCCCTCCACGCCCGAGCGAGCCGACGACATAAACGAAAACCGCAGATGCCCCGGCCCCGACAATGGCCGCGAGGATGAAGGCCTGCGACGAGGCGATGCCGAACCAGACGATCGCGATGACGACGGCAAGCGACGCCCCCATATTGATGCCGAGAATACCGGGGTCGGCAAGCGGATTGCGCGTAACGCCCTGCATGATCGCGCCCGCCAGCCCAAGTGCGGCCCCGCAGAGCAGCGCGAGCAATGTGCGTGGCAGGCGAACCGCGACAGCCGCTTCCGCCACCGTCTCGACGCGGCCCGCTAGTGCTGCCGTAATATCCGCAAGAGAGACGTCACGGGTGCCGATCGCAACCGATAGCGCGCACAGCAGGGCCAGGAGTGCCAGCACGACGCTGAGCCATGCGCCTCGCACGCGGTTGGAGCGACCGGCAATCAGCACGCCCGGACCTTTATCGGGTCCGCACATCGTCATTGCGATTTGCGCGACGAGTTGTCCGCCGCTTTCGCCAGAAAATCGGCATAATCCTTCAGAACCCAGGAAATCGATAGCGGGGTGGGGTTCGACGCGGTGCCGAGCGGATCGCGACCGAGCATGACGATAGCCTCATTGGCAACCGCAGGCATGCGGGCAAGGAGCGGATCGGCCCGCATCGCATCGAGCAGCGGCTGGCTGCCATAGGTCACCACAATATCGACGTCGTCGAAGGCATCGACGCGCTCGGCGCTGACGCCAGCGGCGAATTGCCCCGGCTTCGTCGCCTCCACGACGCTCTTCGGCGAAGTCAGCCCGAGATCGGCGAAAAATTTCACCCGGCTGTCATTGGCGGTATAAAAATTGACGACGCTGAGATTGGTGGCGTCGAGATGGGTGACGAACATAGCCGACTTGCCCTTCAGCTGCGGATGCCCCGCGACCACCTGCGCGATCTCACCCTCGATGCGGCTGATGAGCGCTTCGCCTTCCGCCGCCATGCCAAGCCCTGCACTGTTCAGCCGGATCATCTCGCGCCAGTCGGTTGCCCAGGGAGACACGGGATAGGCGACAACAGGCGCAATCTGGCTCAGCGTGTCGTAGTCGGACTGGCTGAGGCCGGAATAGGCAGCGAGAATGACATCCGGCTGCGTTGCCGCCACGGCCTCGAAATCGATGCCGTCGCCCTCATCGAACAGCACCGGCTTTGCCGCGCCCAGCTCGGAAAGCCGCTTCGCCACCCAGGGCAGCAAGCCATCACCGTCGTCATCGCCGAAATTGGCCGCCGCAAAACCGACGGGCACGATACCGAGCGCCAGCGGAACCTCATGGTTCGCCCAGGCGACGGTCGCCACCCGCTGAGGCTTCCTGGCAATCGTCGTCGTGCCGAAAGCGTGTTTGATGACGACGGGATAGACCGTCGCCTCATCCGCCGAGGCAGTGTGCGGCGCGACTATCGACAGGAAAAGCACAAGCGCTGGCACAAGGCCACGAAACAGGCGAAGCATGGGCAAAGCTCTCAAAAACATCAAAAGTGGACTTGAACTCTCAGCTTCACATCCCCCCGTCAAGCCCGAGAAGGAAATGCCACGCGAACAGCGGTGAAATTTCCGGGGTTTTGTACAAAACCACAAAAAGTTACAATACCGGACAAACTTTCTCAAGTTATTGGGCTTTTCGAGAGTGAGCCGTCAATGCGGCGATCGGGACATCAACTTCTGGAACCTGTCTATGGAAATCGAAATAAGAGGCGAAAACCGCCGGACCGCGCAACTGCGCTACGGACAGGCGGCACTTCTTGCCTGCACTGCACTTGTGGCCACGATGCCGGGCCGGTCACTGGCGCAGGAGGCGACGGGCACGAGCGGTGGCACGGTTCTGGAACGGATCACCATAGACAGCGGCGACAATGACCAGAAGTCGATCGTCGCCACCCGCACTACGAGCGGCAGCAGGATGGCGACCGACATTCTCGACACGCCAGCTTCGGTTTCCGTCATCACCGCCAAGGAAATGCAGCAGCGCGGCGTTCAGACGGTGGAGGAAGCGCTGCAATATACGGCCGGCGTGACCACGGATTTCTACGGTTCGGACGACCGTTTCGACTATTTCAAAATTCGCGGTTTCGACGCCTACACCTATCGCGACGGGCTGACGCTCGGCCGCCCCTTCGGCTCGCTGCGCGAAGAGACCTATGCCTATGAGCGCGTGGAAGTGCTGAAGGGTGGTAATTCCACCACCTTTGGCGTTTCTGATCCCGGCGGCTCGGTGAACTACGCCACCAAGGTACCAAAACGCGGCCGTTTCGGTGAGGCCTATGTAACCGGTGGTTCCTATAGCCGCGCCGAAACCGGCTTCGATTTCGGTGACAACATCACCAGCGACGACACCCTGTCATACCGCCTGACCGGCAAGCTCAGGAATGCCGACGCGGAATATGACTATTCCCGCGATGATGAAAAATTCTTCATGGGTGGCCTTACATGGCGGCCCACCGATGTCACCAGCCTCACCGTCGTTTACGATCATCTCAACAAGGACGGCGTTCCCGGCGGCGGCGGCCATCCGGTCGGTTCGCATTTTGACAGAAGCCGCTTCTTCGGCGAACCGGACTATAATTATCGCGGCACCAACCGCAATTCGCTGAGCGTGATGTTCGACCACGATTTCGGCTCTGGCCTGACCTTGAGCTCAAACGCGCGCTACAGCAAGGCGAACACCGATTTCGGCTACGCCTATATCTCGTCTACACCGACCAATGGCTCGACCATCGCCAACCGCGCCTTTTTCGGCAACGAGACCGAAACCGAGAATTTCCTGATCGATACGCGGCTGCAATATGACACGACGTTCGAAAGCGTCGAAAGCCGCAGCCTCGTCGGCGTTTTTTATAATGACTACTCATCCGGCAGCAAAAATTACTTCGGTTCCGCACCGGGCATCGACTGGATGAACCCGGTCTATACCGGCGCACCCGCTTCTGTGCCGCTCTTCACCAATTCGCTGACCGATCAAAAGACGAAGGCGATCTATCTTCAGCAGGACCTGACCTTCTTCGACAGGCTCACCGTCAGCGCCGGCCTGCGCAATGACTGGATCGACACCGACCAGACGAACCGGCTGAACGGCACGACCGCGAGCGGCGACATCAGCGAACTGACCAAGCGCATCGGCGTATCCTACAAGATCACCGACGAAATCGCGCCCTATCTCAGCTACGCCGAATCCGTGGTGCCGGCCTCGGGCCTGACTGTCGAGCCCGAACGCGGCGAACAGATCGAGCTTGGCGTGAAGTACCGGCCGGATGCATTCCCTGCCCTGTTCACGGCATCGATCTACGACCTGAAGAAAAACAACATCACCGTCATCAGCCCGATCACCAGCCTGCCGACAACCATCGGTGAGGTGCGCGTGCGTGGTCTTGATCTCGAGGCCAAGGCGGAAGTGACCGACAATCTGAGCCTGACGGCGGCCTATTCCTATCTCAACGCCGAAATCACCGAAGACGGCACCGCCGGCAATGTCGGCAACCGTCCGCAATTCGTGCCGGAACATCAGGCTTCGCTTTGGGTGAACTATACGCTTGCCGGCACCGAGCATCGCGGCGACATGACCTTTGGGCTCGGCGGGCGCTTCACCGGCTCCTATTTTTTCGACAACGCCAACAAGGTCTCGACCGGAAGCAGCGTGACCATGGATGCGGCGTTCAGCTACAAGATCCAGGAAACCACGTCGCTTGAGGTGAATGTCTCCAACCTCTTCAACGAAAAGCATGTCTCCTACGGCGGTTTTGGCGCAGACTTCTACAATCCCGGTCGGGCGTTTTCGGCTACGCTGCGAAAAACATGGTAAGGATAAAGATTAGCAATAATTTTCAGCCTATTGCATAGTTTTCCTAATGCTTCGCATCATCCTCGGGCTTGACCCGAGGATGATTGCAGGTGGGGTTGTGCGCTTCACCAACCCCTGCGCATCAAGGCACCGGTCTCAGCCAGGTTCAAAGCAGCCTGTGCATGCGCCGCCAGGCGGCGGGCGTATTGCCCACGGACTGGCGGAAGGCCTTGGTCAAATGGGCCTGATCCGAAAACCCGAGCTGGGCGGCGATATCGGCCACGGTAAGATCGCCGCCCAGCAACAGTTTCTGGGCAAGATTGATCCGCCGCTCCAGTTGCCATTGCAGCGGCGTCTTGCCCGTCGTCTGGCGGAACACGGTTGCGAACCAGCTTTCCGAAAGCCCCACGATATCGGCCATCTCGGCAACCGCCATACGGTCGTCGCCGCGCTTTTCGACACGGGCGAGCAGCTTGTTCATCTGCGCCTGCGTCAGCCTGCAATTCGCCTGCTCCGGCGAAGGTCCGGGAATATCCAGAAGACCCGCTACGATGCTGCCGACAAGGCTTTCCGCATAGACCGCGTGTTTCGAAGGCTCGGCCAGTTCATCGACAAGCAGCCCCGCCAGAGTTTCGACCGCACCTATATCCTGTATCTCGACCGGACGGCGCAAGGCCGTCATCGCCGCCGAACCGCCGACCGACGGCGACAGGAAGCGCAGCAGCCGGTCTTTATGAATATGCAGGTTGAGATGTGAAAACCGGTGTGCGGCGTTGCTACTCGTCCACATCGGAACACCGGCCGGCACATAAACCGCCCGGGTCATGGGACGGGAATGTTGCTCGAATTCACCGTCGCGATTGGAAACCCTGATGCGCGACGAGACATCGTTGAAAAATATCATGATACGGGGATCGGCTGCCAGGTAATAACCTTTGGCCCCCATCTGGCTCTCGGCCTCCCAGAAAGCGCTGACCAGCCCGTCAAACTGACGCCATTTCACCGGCGCAGTGACACTGATCCCTTCTGTGTGCCAGGTCATGGAATGCCAGAAACTCAATGCAGATACCATCCGGTTGTCGGGCCGAGGTTGAAGACATGCGCGCCATGATAACGACCGCCGCAAGCTCCATCATATGAAGCCCCCAATAACATGACTTATGAATTCATGTTAATAGCAAAGATGGTTGTAGTGCAAAACATTGCCGCAGCAGCGTGCGATCTTGCAACAACGGCAACCCTGGAACCTCCGCCCCGACCATCCGTTGATCTCCAGGCGGATGAAATCACAAAGGGAGATCACTATGAACGATAAAAAGGAACCGGGCGATTTCGCCGAAAAGAAGCGGGAAGAGCAAGGTCGCGGCGTTATCGTCGCAGGACCGGATGCGCATGAAAATGAAAAAGGCGGCAAAGCGCCGTCGGGCAAAGCCGAAAAATCTTCACCGGGCAAGCCGGTTGCATCTTCGGACCGAAGATAAAAAAATGCACCTCCCCGATCGCTCAGGGAGGCGCTTTCTTTTGGATCAGTCGGCCTTCCTCAGAGAAGGTCGAAACGGTCGGCGTTCATTACCTTCGTCCAGGCGGCGATGAAATCGTGCACGAACTTTTGCCTGTTGTCGTCCTGCGCGTAAACTTCCGCATAGGCACGCAGGATGGAGTTGGAGCCGATCACCAGGTCCACGCGGGTCGCCGTATAGTGCGTTGCTCCAGACTTGCGATCGCGGATCTCGTAGAGATTGCCGCCGGTCGGGACCCAGGTGAAGGCCATATCCGTCAGCGTCGCGAAGAAGTCGGTCGTCAGCGCGCCGGGCTTTTGTGTGAACACGCCATGCGCCGCACCGCCGTAATTGGCGCCGATGACGCGCAGGCCGCCAATGAGAACCGTCAGTTCCGGCGCAGTCAGGCCAAGAAGCTGTGCACGGTCCAGCAGAAGTTCCTCGGGGCTGACGACGTAGTCCTTCTTCACCCAGTTGCGGAAACCATCCGCCAGCGGCTCGAGCGGCGCAAAGCTGTCCGCATCCGTCTGTTCGGCGGAGGCGTCACCACGGCCGGGCACGAAAGGCACGGCAATGTCGAAGCCGGCCGCTTTCGCCGCCTGTTCCACACCGTAATTGCCGGCGAGAACGATTATATCGGCGATGCTGGCGCCAGTTTCACGGGCGATAGGCTCCAGAACCGAAAGCACGCGGGCGAGACGGACGGGCTCGTTGCCTTCCCAGTCCTTCTGCGGCGCAAGCCGGATGCGCGCGCCATTGGCGCCGCCACGCTTGTCCGAACCACGGAAGGTACGGGCGCTGTCCCATGCGGTCGAGACCAGATCGGCAACTGCCAGACCGGACGCCGCTATCTTCGCCTTGACGGCGGCGACATCGTAGCTTGTGGACCCTGCCGGGATCGGATCCTGCCAGATCAGGTCTTCAGCGGGAACGTCCGGACCGATGTAACGGGCCTTCGGCCCCATGTCGCGGTGGGTCAGCTTGAACCAGGCACGGGCAAAAACGTCGGAGAAGTGGTCCTGATCGTTCTTGAACTTCAGCGAAATCTCGCGGTAGATCGGGTCGACCTTCAGGGCCATGTCGGCATCGGTCATCATCGGGATGGTACGGATCGCGGCATCCTCGACGTCAACAGGCTTGTCTTCCTCGGCAATGGAGATCGGCGCCCACTGGGACGCACCGGCGGGGCTGTGCGTCAATGTCCACTCATGCTTGAACAGCATTTCGAAGAAGCCGTTGTCCCATTTGGTCGGCTCGCTCGTCCACGCGCCTTCGATACCCGACACCACCGTGTCGCGGCCAATACCGCGGCCCTTGGTGTTGATCCAGCCGAGGCCCTGATATTCGGGGCCTGCGGTTTCCGGATCAGGGCTGAGGTTGGCGGCGCTGCCGTTGCCGTGCGATTTGCCGATGGTGTGGCCGCCGGCGGTCAGCGCCACGGTTTCCTCGTCATCCATGCCCATGCGGGCGAAGGTTTCGCGCATCTGCGCCGCCGTCGCCAAAGGATCGGACTTACCGTTGACGCCTTCAGGGTTGACGTAGATGAGACCCATCTGCACGGCGGCAAGCGGGTTTTCCAGCGTCTCGGGCTTCGTCACGTCGCCGTAGCGGCCATCGCTCGGCGCAAGCCATTCCTTTTCGTCACCCCAATAGGTGTCCTTTTCGGGAGCCCAGATATCCTCGCGGCCGAAGGCGAAGCCGAAGGTCTTCAGACCGGCGACGTCATAGGCGATCGTGCCGGCCAGCGCGATGAGATCGGCCCAGGAAATCTTGTTGCCGTATTTCTTCTTGATCGGCCACAGCAGGCGGCGGCCCTTGTCGGTGTTCACATTATCAGGCCAGGAATTGAGCGGTGCAAAGCGCTGGTTGCCGGTGTTGGCGCCGCCACGGCCATCGGTTACACGGTAAGAACCCGCCGCGTGCCAGGTAACGCGCGCCATCATGCCGACATAGCTGCCCCAGTCGGCCGGCCACCAGTCCTGGCTTTCCGTCATCAAAGCGCGCAGATCGGCTTTGAGGGCCTCGACGTCGAGCGTCTTCAGCGCTTCGCGGTAGTTGAAGGAGGTGCCGAGCGGATTGGTCTTGGTATCGTGCTGATGCAGGATATCGAGGTTCAGCGCGTTCGGCCACCATTCGGTCACCGATTTACCGGAGGCAGTGTTGCCTCCATGCATGACGGGACACTTGCCAGCCGGTTTTGAAGTTGCGTCCATTTCGCCCTCCGATAGGTTTAGCAATTAAACAAAATAATCAATTCGACATGTGCAGCATGTTGAAACCGGAGCTCACAGCAGGGTCATAGCAACGCAAGAACCGTGCAGCGGGCTGATGATCTTTCACAGCTACATCCTCTTTCTGTCATGAAGATGACTAACAGCCGGGTTCCATAATTTCCAATTGTATATTCTAAAGGCTGCGATATGCTGAGCTTATGATTGCGCTCTCCATGAAACACCTCCGTTATTTCGACGCTCTGGCCAAGATCGGCCATTTCGGGCGGGCGGCGGAGGCGTGCGCCATTTCCCAACCGGCGCTTTCGCTGCAGATCAGGGAACTGGAAGAGCTTATCGGCGCGCCGCTTGTCGAACGAGGCAGCCGCCGCATCCGGCTGACCGCGCTCGGCGATGAATTTGCCGAACGCGCCCGCCTGATCCTGCGCTCGGTGGATGAGTTGCAGGATCTGGCGCGGGCAAGGCACGGCCCGCTCAGCGGGCGCCTGCGCATCGGCGTCATTCCGACCGTGGCACCCTATCTTTTACCGCAGGTCATCAAGACGCTCACCCGGCACTATCCCGGTCTGGAGACGCGCCCGCGCGAGGCGGTGACGCAGAAACTCATCGAAGACCTTCTGGAAGCGAAGCTGGACATGGCGATCGTCGCCTTGCCCGTGTCGGAACCGTCGCTGGAAGAGGTTCCGCTGTTTTCGGAGGAATTCATTCTGGTCCGACCGATGGAGGATGCGGGAATGCCGGTGCCGAGCGCCGACAAGCTCGGGGAAATGCGCCTGCTGCTGCTCGAGGAGGGCCATTGCTTCCGCAATCAGGCGCTCTCCTTTTGCAGCACGACCAACGCGCCGCCACGCGTGCTGATGGAGGGCAGCTCGCTTTCTACGCTGGTGCAGATGGTCGGCGCCGGTATCGGCGTTACGCTCATTCCGCAGATGGCAGTCGATATGGAAACACGGCAATCCACCGTCTCGGTGTTCCGACTGGCGGAACCACGGCCGTCCCGCACCATCGGCATGGTGTGGCGCAAGACTAATCCGCTTTCAGCGCAATTTGCCCATATTGCCGAGATCGTCCGCGAATGCGGCCTGCAAAAACTCGGCATCGCGGCATGAAGGCGAGCGGAGGATACCTCCGCCGCGCCATCCAGTTCTATTGAGGCAACGATTTCGGTTGTTTGTCCGTCCATTGCGGCGGCGCGCCGAATTTATCCGCCACCATGCCGGCCAGACCGGGTGAACGGCCAAAAGCATCGCACGCCATATATTTCGGCTTTCCCCCGAGCGCGGAATTGATGCGTTGCCCCGAGGGTAACGAAATGTCGAGCCCCTCAGGTACCTTGCCGGCGGCAATCATGCGGGAGAAGTATTTTCCGAAATTGCCGGCGAGGCTGTAGGCATCGCCGACTTCAGAAACCCTCGGCTTGTTGGTGATCGAATTCGCCCCTTTCGACCAGACGATCGCCGCTCTCTGCGTGCCGCCGGCATCGACCGCCTCGGCCTCAATGGCAAGGCCGCCGAGGCCCGCCGGAAGGCGCGGAATTCCCACGGGCAGCGCAAAGCTGCTGCCAAGCGATACCGCCGTTGAAACCCCAGCTATTGTTTTGTCTGTCGCAACGATGTCGGTTACCACGGTCCTGACAGTCAGATCGGCCGGAGACCCGGTCGGCACGATCTGGTATTTATCGCTCAGTGAAACACAGACAGCGCGATCAAGCGCGTTGGAGACGAGCGCCCTGTCCTGCGGATTGCTGATGCGCGATGCCGCGCCAAACGAGAATGTCGTTGGCAGGATCGATACGGTTTTGACACCTGCAAGCCCTTGCGCATCGACGAAAGTCCGGGACCTGGTGTATTTTCCCTTGGCCGGACTGAGCTGATTGTAGGATGTCAGCGTTCCTCCCTCTTGAAGGGGAACAGAGGTACAGCCGGACAGCTGCATTGCCAGAGGCAGGACAAATGCAGCGAAACCCGATCTATGGATATTTATGGCGTCGATCTTCAAAAACAGAACGTCCCGAGAATGTCGAAGGCCCACGATGCCAGCTCCTTTGTTGATGTCGCTTGGCCAGGATGAGCAGGGAGAATTGCGGCAGTATTACAGAGAAGCCTTTCGGTGGATGTCGGCGGAACGCGCCCGGATCATAGATGGATTTCGAAAGCCGTGCCCGACGAAGTGCTGTCCAGAGTGACCTTGCCGCCATGATTGGCGGCGATTTGCCTGACCAGCGCCAGACCCAGACCGGCACCCTTGCTGCTTGGTGTCACCCGGTAAAAAGGCTCAAAGACGAGTCCCTGCTGATCGGCCGGGATTCCCGGACCTTCATCGGCAACGGCGATCCTCCCATCCGCCGATACGCTGATCGAGATTGCGCCTCTGTTGCCGGCGTGATCGATCGCATTGCGTACAAGATTGGCAATCGCGCGAGAAAGCGCGGTTGGTTCGCCCTGGCGTCTCAGGATCTCGACGTCGCTCTCGAAGGAGATATCGTAGCCGGCGGCAACAGCGACAGGAGCCAGATCCGCTACGACCGACCGCGCGATATCGACAACGTCCAGGGGTTCCCACAGGTCCGCGGCCTGCTCGTTGCGCTCGAAAGCGAGAAGCTGTTCGGCGGCCTCGGCCAGGCGCGCCACATCGCCGAGAAGCTTGCGCTGCTCGCCCCCCTCGTCCATGCCTTCGATGCGGGTTTGCAGGATGGTGATCGGTGTCCGTAACTCGTGAGCCGCATCGATGAGGAACCGTTGCCTTGCCTGGAATTGATCCTCGAGGCGCGCAAGGATGCTGTTGAATGAAACGATCAACGGCAGAACTTCCCTGGGCACGTTCTCGACCGGCAGGCGGGAACCCGCGTGGCGTGGATCGATTTCCGGCGCCCTGCGCACCACGGCGTCGAGGCCGGTGAGTGCGCCGCGAACGATGCGCGGCACGGTCAGGAAAACCGCCGGCAGGGCGATCAGCAACAGGGGAACATAAATGGGATAGGTGCCCATCAACAGTGTAAGGAAGGTCGCGGTGCGGTTGCCATTGCCGCCATACATCACCCTGAAGTCGCCGACCGAGGTCGTAATGCTGTCGATCGAGGCGGTTTCAACATCCTGCGCGGCCTCGCGTATATCGGCGTCTTTGATCAGATATACAAACGGCGAAAGATCGCGAAAACGCCCAGGCACCTCGCCATAGGAAAGCGTCTGGCCATCCGCCGTTACGACGAACCAGAGCTTGTCGTTCTGTGCCTTGAAAGCCCTAAGTAACGGGCCCTCGGATATGACGAACCTGCCGCCCTCGTCTTTTCGTAGAGCTTCATCGAGCGCAGCCGTCAATTTTGTCTGTAACCCCGCATTCGGCGACAGGATCATCACGCCGTAGACGCAAAGGCCGACAATGACCGTGGCGACCACCCCGAGAAATACGGCGCTGAGTTGCCAGCTCAATCTGAAACGGAGCGATGGATTGGATTGTGTCGCCGTGACCATCAACCTTCCCTCAGGAGATATCCGACGCCGCGGACGTTGTAGATCGACACCCCGGCCGACGCTTCGGTCAGGCGTTTGCGCAGTCTGGAAATATGCGCATCGAGCGCATTGGACTGAATTTCTTCCTCGTAGTTGTAAACCGCCGCCTCAAGTGTGGAACGAAGCACCGTTCTCTCTTTACGCTTGGCCAGCGCGATGAGAACGACCAATTCACGGCGTGGCAGATCGAGGGCGGCGGCGCCAATGGTAACACTCATGTGGAGCGGATCGATGACGATCCCTCCGACACATATGGTCTTCTCAACGATGGCGGCGGGGCGGCGCAGGACCGCGCGTAACCGCGCCAGCAACTCCTCCACCAGAAACGGCTTTCCGAGATAATCGTCCGCGCCGCCGTCAAGACCTTCGATCCGCTCCCTGGGTTCGTTTCGCGCCGTCAGCACGATCACGGGCGTCAGGACACCGGAGCGCCTGAGCGTGGGGATAAATGTCAGTCCCTCCCCGTCAGGCAAGCGGCGATCGAGAAGGACGGCGTCATACGTGTTCTGAAGCGTAAGCTCGTAGGCGTCTGCCAGCAGCATCGCATGATCGATAACGATCCCCTGCTTGCCGAGCGTGACACCCAGTGCGGCACCCAGTTCTTTCTCATCCTCGACCAGTAGAAGTCTCATGCCGCTCACCGTCATTTATTTCCCGCTTCTTTAGCACCAACGTTGCGGCAGGATTACGGAACCGGTCGCAACCAGGTAATGCTGTTGCAATTGTCGACGCCTAAACAGACAGCCTGAGAGATGAGATCGCCGCGAGCGCTCATCTTCGCATCCGCTCAAAAGGATAGAGGCTATGGCGTTCAAATGCGCGACGGGTTTGCTGAAAGCTGGTCTTCTTGCTGGAGGCTGCACGCTGGCATTCATCTATTTCGACCCCGCCGGGGGAACTGTCGATGCGAACGAACGTGTGAAGGACGTCGTGGCCTCGGTCCCGACGATTGGAACAAGCAGGCCGCTTGAGCTGACACAGGCCGAGATGATACGGCTCAAACCCACAGCGATGGTGGAGCGGCTCAGCATTGGCGGCGAGCTTCAGCCGGTCAGCCGTGTCGTGATCCGTGCCCGCGAGGCCGGAAAAATTCTCGAGATGAATGTCAGGGAAGGACAGGCGGTGCGGGCGGGCGATGTGCTCGTGCGTTTCGAAACCGAAGAACTGCAATCGACGCTGCTGCAACGACAGAGCGACCGGGATGCGGCCGAGGCCGAACTGGCGCTGGCAATGCAGGCTCTCGCCCGAACCGAACAGCTTGCCTCGAAGAACATCACATCGGCGGAGCAGCTCGACAAAGCCAAAAGCGACGTCGTGGTGAAGACGGCGAGGCTCCAGAGCCTTTCGGCGCAGACGGATATCGCCCGCCTTGCGCTTCGCAACGCCGAAATCCGCGCGCCTTTTACTGGCACCGTCACCCGCCGGCAGGCCGAGGCGGGTTCGCGCGTCAGTGCCGATGGCGAACTTCTCACCCTCGTCGATACAGGTGTGCTGGAGGCGAAGGTTCTCGTTGCCACCCGCGATATTCCGCGCGTGGCCCTCGGTCAGACGGCGGAGCTGGAGATTGACGGCCTTGGCGGCCAGATCGTCAGAAGCACCGTCGACCGTATCAGCCCGGTTGCCGAGGACGGCACGCGCTTCGTCGCCGTCTATCTGCGGCTTGCCAATAACAACGGCCGGCTGTGGGGCGGAATGTTCGCCAGCGGCTCGATCCTTGTTCGTGAAAAAAACGATGCGCTGGTGGTTCCCGCAATCGCGCTCCGGAAGGACGAGACCGGGTATCATGTCCTCAAGGTGCTGAACGGTCATCTTCGCCGCCAGACGGTGGCGGTGGGACCGCGCTGGAACGGCGGCAACCTGATTGAGATCGGTGCGGGTCTTGCGGATGGCGAGACGATCCTGGCCGCCCCGCTCCCCGAATTGCAGCCCGATATGGCCGTGACCGTCGACAAGGCAGGCTGAAATGTTTCTGACCCGCATATCCGTCACCCACCCCGTTTTCGCCACCATGATGATGGTGGCGCTTCTGGTGATGGGTCTTTTCTCGTTGCAGCGGCTGGGGCTGGACCTCTACCCCAATGTCGACATTCCGGTCGTGGTGGTGGTCACCACCTATCCCGGCGCGACGCCGGAAACGGTGGAGACGGAATTGACGCGCCCGGTCGAGGATGCGCTGAACGCGATTGGCGGCCTCGACGAGATCACATCGACCTCCTACGAGGGGCGCTCCGTCGTCATCGCGAAATTCAAGCTCGAAGTTCAGGGCGCGACCGCGGCACAGGACGTGCGGGACAAGATCGCCGCCATCGAGGCCAATTTTCCAGACGACGCCAGGAAGCCGGTCATTTCCCGGTTCGATCCCGCCGCCGAACCGATCCTGTCGGTGGCGATCAGTTCGACCTCGCTCGACGTGCCCACGCTCACCACCCTTGCCGATCAACGGGTACTGCGGCAACTGACGACCGTTGCGGGCGTCGGCCAGGCAACGCTGGTGGGCGCCCGCAAGCGGCAGATCGATATCACGATCAACGATGTGCGGATGCGCGCGCTCGAGGTTGGCATCAACGAGGTGGTGAACGCGCTGCGCTCCGGCAACAGCAACAGCCCGGCCGGAAGCCTCATCGATGCCGTCTCCGAACGCACGATCCAGGTGCAGGGTCTTATCGACGAGCCAAAGGCGCTGCTGGAGATGGTCGTCGCAAGACGCGGTGGTGCTGCCATCTATCTTCGCGACGTCGCCACGCTCTCCGAAGGGGCCGCCGATCCCGAAACCCGCGCCCTCTATAATGGCCAGGCCGCGCTGGCAATCGACATCGTCAAGGTTCAGGACGCCAACACGGTTCAGGTCGTGGCGGATGTGAGAAAGCATCTGGCACTTCTCAACGCCGAACTTGCCCCGCAAAACGTGCAATTGCGCATCATTACGGACACGTCCCTACCCATCCTGGAATCCGTCACCCAGGTGCAGACGACGCTGATCGAGGGGGCGGCGCTCGCCGTTGCCATCGTTTTCCTGTTTCTCAACTCCTGGCGCAGCACGGTCATTACCGGGCTGACATTGCCGATCGCGATCATCGGCACGCTCGCGGTCATCGATGTTCTCGGCTTCACGCTCAATACGCTCAGCCTGCTGGCGCTGACACTCTCCATCGGCATTCTGGTGGACGACGCCATCGTCGTGCGCGAAAACATCACCCGCCACCTGCACATGGGGAAATCCCACATCCGCGCCGCACTCGACGGCACGAACGAAATCGGGCTTGCGGTGATCGCGACGACGGCGACCATCGTCGCGGTCTTCCTGCCGGTCGCCTTTATGGATGGCATCGTCGGCCGGTTTTTCTACGAATTCGGCGTCACCGTTTCCGCCGCCGTGCTGATCTCGCTCTTCGTCGCCTTCACGCTCGATCCGATGCTGTCGAGCGTCTGGTACGATCCGGATGCCCAACCCGACGCCCGACGCGGGCCGGTCGGCCGGCTGATCGCGCGTTTCGATCGCGGCTTCGAATGGCTGGCCAACAGGTACCGATATGTGATCGGCTGGACATTGCGCCACCGGCTTGTCACCCTGCTCGTCACATCGGGCATCTTTATCGGCAGCCTGTTCATGGTGCCGCTGGTCGGTGCGGAATTCGTGCCGAATACGGACGAAGGCCGCTTCCAGATCGACGTCAGGGCACCGGTCGGCTCCTCGCTGGATTACACCACGGCCAAGGTGCGGCAGGTCGAAAAGGCGCTCAAGGAGTTTCCTGAGGTCGAGACGCTTTATTCCACCGTCAACACCGGAGCCACCGTCGGCAAACACCGCGCCGCCGTCCTCGTAGGGCTGGTGCCGTTTTCGGCCCGCACCCGGACCCCGGTCACGCTGGCCGATCCAATCCGCAAGCGCCTGTCCGCCATACCCGGTATAGAGATCGCGATCCTGCAGAGCGGTCTTGGCGGTGACGAAAGCCCGGTGCAGCTCAGTATCCTTGGCGACGACCGCGCGATCCTCGAAAAAACCGCCGCCGATCTTGTAGAAGAGATGAAAAATATCCCCGGCCTCGTGGATGTGACGTCGAGCGCCCGGGACTTGACTTCGATCCTTTCGATACGCCTGAAGCGCGAGGCGGCGAGCGACCTCGGCATCGCCCGATCCGATCTGGCATCAGCACTCCAGCCCCTCGTCGGCGGCGAAGACGTGTCAAAATGGACGGATGCAGACGGCAACAGCTACGACATCGTCGTGCGCCTGCCCGGTGAGCGGCGTTCCGATACGACGGCGCTCAGTGAATTGATGGTCGCGACCGGCCGCACGGCATCGAACGGTGCACCTCTCATGGTGCGTCTCGATCAGGTCGCCGATATCGACACCGTAAAAGCGCCCGCCGAAATCCGCCGCATCGACAATCACCGCGAGGTGCTGGTTTCGGCCAATATCGCCGGGCGGTCGCTTGGCGAGGTGACGGACGAGTTGAAGAACCTCACCGACGCCCGCGATCTGCCGGAGGGTTATCGCATCCGCTTCGGCGGCGATGCCGAAACCATGCAGGAGACCGTCGGCCACATGGTCACCGCGCTCGTTATGGCGGTCATTTTCATCTACATCGTGCTCGCCTCGCAATTCGGCAGCTTCCTGCAGCCGCTCGCCATCATGGCGTCGCTGCCGCTGTCGCTTGTCGGCGTCCTTGTCGGGTTGATGGTGGCCGGCAGCACGATCAACATGTTCTCGCTGATCGGCTTCATCATGCTGATGGGCCTCGTCACCAAGAACGGCATCCTGCTGGTCGATTTCGCCAATCGGGAAAGGAAGCGCGGGCTGCCGTTGAACGAGGCGCTGGCAAACGCCGGCATCATCCGCTTCAGGCCGATCATCATGACGACACTTGCGATGATTTTCGGCATGATCCCGCTTGGCATGGCGGTCGGCGGCGGCGGGGCGCAGCGCGCGCCGATGGCGCATGCGGTGATCGGCGGCCTCATCAGTTCCACCCTTCTCACGCTGATCGTCGTACCGACGATCCTGTCCTATATCGACAGCATCACCCGACGCCTCGCCCGCTTCCTGCCGAAAGCACCGGACGAGGCAGGTGAAGCGGGGCTGGCGGATAGCCCAGCGCAACCTTCCCAGGCTCCACACTGAAGGGTTTGGCTTTTGCGTGAGTTTCGCGGGGATTGCAGAAAAAGCATCGCGGCTTTATCACCTCAGCAAAAGTATGACGGCCGGTCCAGCCAACAGCACGGCAAGGACGATAACGGGATGGATATAGCGCACGAGAAGCGCGAAAGCGACACGACGTAAACGCATATGATTGCACCTGACGAAAATCATCTGGCAACGTTTAGCATGGCGTATTACGGCAGCATTACAGCTCTTGGCCGGAAATGGCGCTCCAACCCGGCAGGCCGCTGTCACTCGCTGGCCGGGGGCTTTCTTTTGCCCTTCGGGCGGAAGTCGACCAGAAGCGACTTCAGCTCGATTTCGCGAACGCGCCTTGCCGCCTCATCCGGGCGAACCCACTCCATCAGGCGTTCGCCGCGCTCCTTGAAACTTGTTTCCGTTCCCGTCACCTCGATCTGGAAGACATCGACGATGCAGGGCGCGACATCGCCGTTGTCGAGCATCTTGAGATAGGTGTAGCGGCCGACCGCATCCTTTCTCACCCGGCCGCGCACGCCGGCCTCTTCCCGCGCCTCAATCGCGGCGGCCTCATGCGGCCGCTTGCGTTTCATCGGCCAGCCGCGCGGAATGATCCAGCGGCCGCTGATGCGTGAGGTGACGACGAGGATTTCGATATCTTCGCCACCATCAGCATAACGGAAGCACAAGGCGGCATATTGCTGCCGGAAAGCATCGGTGAAAAGCTTTTCCGGAACCGCAGCAAGCTGCTGGAGCAATGTCAGGGAACGGGCCGGACGGGCTTTCCGGCTTTTCTTCGTGGATTTCATATCCGTTGATACTGCTGATTTTCCGGGTTGCATCAATGCCCCGCGTGCATTTATGACACTTTTATGACAATCACCCCCCACAACTGATCAAGCGCCATTGAGGGCCAATTCGCATGATGAGCATTTTTCGCAAGCTGATGCCGCGCGAGGACCGTTTCTTCGATATGTTTAGCAAACATTCGGAAACCGTCGTCAAAGCCGCCGCAGCTCTGGATCACCTTTTGAGCGGCGTCGACGTCGAGAAGAATTGCGACCTCATCGTCGCGCTGGAACATCAGGCGGACGACATTACCCGCGATGTTCTGCTCGCGGTGCGGCGCAGCTTCATCACCCCCTTCGACCGTGGCGACATCAAGGATCTCATCCAGTCCATGGATGATGCCATCGACATGATGCACAAGACCGTCAAGACCATCCGCCTGTTCGAGCAAACGGAATTCGACCCGCTGATGCGGGAGATGGGCCATGAGATCGTGCGCGCCGCAAACCTGATTGCCGAAGCCATTCCGCTTCTGGAAAAGGTCGGCACCAATGCGCAGCGCCTGTCTGTCATTGCAGAAGAAGTCACCCGTGTCGAAGGCCACTCCGACGAACTTTATGACCAGGGCCTGAAAGACCTCTTCCGGCGCCATGGCGCGGCCGGCAATGCCATGGCCTATATGATCGGCAGCGAGATCTACGGCGAACTCGAAAAGGTCGTTGACCGCTTCGAGGACGTGGCGAACGAGATCAGCGGCATCGTTATCGAGAACGTCTGATGGATGTCGCGCTTGCATTGCCGTTGCTTATCGGCCTCATAGCCATCGCCCTGTTCTTCGATTTTCTGAACGGTCTCCACGACGCTGCAAACTCCATCGCCACCATCGTCTCCACCCGCGTGTTGCGCCCGCAATATGCAGTGGCATGGGCGGCCTTCTTCAATTTCATCGCCTTCCTGTTTTTCGGCCTGCATGTGGCCGAAACGCTCGGCACCGGCATCATCGATCCGGCCATCGTTTCCCCGCAGATCATCTTCGCGGCGCTGATGGGCGCTATCGTCTGGAATATCGTCACCTGGGTTTTTGGCATCCCCTCCAGCTCGTCACACGCGCTGATCGGCGGTCTCGTCGGTGCGGGATTTGCAAAGGTTGGTTTCAATTCCATCGTCTGGTCGGGTCTTTTGAAAACCGTGGGCGCAATCTTCATGTCGCCGGCAATCGGCTTTTTCCTGGCACTGCTGCTGGTGCTTGCCGTTTCCTGGCTGTTCGTGCGCCAGACGCCCTTTGCGGTGGACCGCACTTTCCGCGTCATGCAGTTCATTTCCGCCTCGCTCTATTCGCTCGGCCATGGCGGCAATGACGCACAGAAGACCATGGGCATCATCGCCGTGCTGCTCTTCAGCCAGGGGCATCTGGGAGAGAGCTTCTACGTGCCATTCTGGGTCGTCATCTCGTGCCAGTCGGCCATGGCACTCGGCACGCTGTTCGGCGGCTGGCGGATCGTGCACACCATGGGCTCGAAAATCACCAGATTGAACCCGATGCAGGGTTTCTGCGCCGAAACCGGCGGTGCGCTGACCCTGTTCGGCGCGACATGGCTCGGCATTCCGGTATCGACCACCCATACGATCACGGGCGCCATCATCGGCGTCGGTGCCGCCCGTCGCGTATCAGCAGTGCGCTGGGGCCTTGCCGGCAACATCGTCATCGCATGGGTCGTGACCATGCCGGCCGCCGCCCTCATCTCCGCAGCCGTCTATGGGCTGACGTCGCTGTTCGGCTGACACGCTGATCTCGCCGGATTTGTCAGTGCTCCCGGAACAAAAGCCACCCTGCGGCTGTTTGATCCGGGAGACCACTGGCGACGAAGCGGATCGCAGATCATGGCAAGGCAGGTTTTCTGGAAGGGGTATCTGAAGCTGTCGCTGGTGACGGCCTCCGTTTCGCTGACGCCCGCCACCACTGAAAGCAATAAATACCGCTTCCACATTCTCAACCGAAAAACCGGCAATCGCGTCGAAAGCCGCTATGTCGACAGCGTCACCCACAAGCCGGTGAATGCCAAAAATCAGGTGAAGGGTTTTCCCCGCGCTGAGGATGATTATGTGCTGCTGGAAGACGACGAGATCGATGCGGTGGCGCTGGAAAGCACCCGCACCATCGACATCAAGACTTTCGTTCCCGCCGGTTCGATCGACTGGATCTGGTACGACCGTCCGCATTTTCTGCGCCCGGAGGACAAGATCGGCACGGAAGCCTTCAGCGTCATTCGCGAAGCCATGACGGCGAACGGCGTTTTCGGCATCGCCCGACTGGTGATTTACCGCCGCGAACGGGCGGTTCTGCTGGAACCTTCCGGCAAGGGCATCATCCTGTGGACGCTGCATTATGGCGAGGAGGTGCGCGAAAGCATCGATGCGCTGGACCCCAGGATGAAAATAGAAAAGCCGCTGCTGGAAGCCATGGAAAAACGCATCGGCAAACAGGTGATGGGATGGAAACCGGCTCTGGTACAGGACCCGATCCAGAAAAAGATCAGCGCCCTGCTGAAAACCAAGAGCAAGGCCGCGCCTTCCTCCGAAAAGAAAACCGGCACGAAGGCGCGCACAGGCGGCAACGTCATCAACATCATGGATGCCCTGAAGAAAAGCCTTGCCGCAGACAAAAGACGCTGAAGGTTCAGCGCGCCTTTTTTGGCAACGGCCGGGCCGCAGCAAAAAAGCCGTCCCATGGATCTTTCTTTAGAGCAGAAAGGCGGGCGCCAAAGTTGTTGACGGTGAAATATGCGGGGCCGATTTCCGACGACAGCTCCCGCCACTCGAGCGGCGCTGAAATCGCGGCTCCCGGCCGGGCGCGGGTCGAATAGGGCGCGACCGCCGTATTGCCCCTGCCGTTGCGCAGATAGTCGATGAAGATGCGGCCGGTCCGCTTCGATTTCGTCGCCACCGCCAGATATTTATCGGGTTCAGCCTTCGACATGTCGGCTGCCATGGCCTTGGCAAAGGCTTTTACGGCGGCCCAGCCGGCCTGTGGTTTCAATGGAGCGACGACATGCAGGCCCTTGCCACCGGATGTTTTCACGAAGGCGGCAAGTTCCGCATCTTCGAAACGCCGTTTCAGTTCCAGCGCCGCTTCGATCACCTCTTTCCAGGAAACATCCTCGCCGGGATCGATGTCCATGGTAATGATATCTGGCTTCTCCCAGCTCGCGGTCGTCGAACCCCAGGGATGGATTTCAAGTGCTGCGGATTGGACCAGCGCCATGATACCATCAAAATCGGTGATGCGGATCAGCGGTTCACCGCCCTTGTCCTTCGGATCGGCTATTTGCTCCACCGCTTTGTTGACGCCGCGCCAGACATGTTTCTGGAAGAAGCGTGGTCCATCGATGCCTTCCGGGCAACGTAGCAGCGCCAGCGGACGGTTGACGACAAAGGGGGCCATATAGTGCCAGACCTGCGCATAATAATCGGCCAGCCCTTCCTTGGTCACCCCATCCTTCGGCCAATAGAGACGGTCCGGATGGGTGAACTTGATCTTGCTCTGCGCTGCCTTGGTTTCGGACACAACTTTTTCCTCGCGTTCGATTTCAACCGCCGGCTTGTCTTCCCGCAAGCCCCGGAAAGATGAATGGCGTAGAATGCCATCCGCCGACCAGGCACGGAACTCCACTTCCGCCACCAGTTCCGGTTTGACGAAATTGAGGTCGCGGCGGGCAAGTGCTGTGAGCCTTTCGGCAAAGGGGCTTTCCCTGCTTTCCAGCGGCTTCAGGCGGCCGAGCAGCATCTCGGCCATTTCACCGGAATAACCGGTGCCGACACGGCCGACATGGCGCAGCTTGCCTTCCTCATAAACGCCGAGAGCCAGCGAACCGATCGCGTGTTCCGAGGTGGAGGACAGCGTGTAGCCGCCGATGACGAATTCCTGCCGCATGGAGCATTTGGACTTTATCCAGTCCCCCTTGCGGCCGGAGACGTATTTACTGGACCTGACCTTGGAAATGACACCCTCGAGACTGAGACGGCAGGCATGGTCAAGCACAAGCGCACCGCTTTCCTCGAAATGCTGGCTGTAACGGAGATGCGGTTCGCCGGCGGGCAGCAGCTTTTCGAGCAGCGCCTTGCGGTCGCTCAGCGCCGCGCCCCGCAGATCCGCGCCGTCGAGATGCAGGAGGTCGAAGGCGTAAAAGACGAAACGGTCGCTACGCCCCTCGCTCAGATCCTGCTGCAGGGCCGAGAAATCGGAGGCGCCGCTGTCGCGCTCCACAACGATTTCGCCGTCGATCAGCACCGTTTCCGCGGGCAGCGCCTTTAGCGCTCCTGCCACCGCTTCGCCGAACTTCTCCGTCCAGTCCAGCCCGCTGCGGGTCAGAAGCTGAAGCGTACCGTGATCGAGACGGGCTTGCAGCCGGTAGCCGTCGAATTTGATCTCATGCAGCCAGCGCGAGCCAGCGGGCGGCTTCGGTTTCAATGTTGCAAGCGCCGGCGGCACGAAAGACGGCATAGCCTGTTTGCGCGCACCTTTGGGCAGAGCATGCGCCTGTTTTTTGCCGGAGGATGAAGCGACGGCTTTTTTCGATACGGGCTTCGAATTCCAGGTGTCCTTCGGTCTGGCGGCAACCTCCTCGACACTGCGTCCGGTGGATACGGATTCCGGCCGCTCCTCCAGAATATCGGCACCGCCTTCGCGCCTTGCCTCTTCGTCATCACCCTTGATGAGAAGCCAGTTCTCTGGGCTTTCGCCGGGTTTTCCATGCATGCGCACCAGATGCCAGCGACCTTTCAGCTTCTCGCCTTCCAGCTCGAATTCCAGATGACCTTTGCGATAACCCTTCCTCGCGTCACCAATCGGATGCCAGACTCCGCGATCCCACAGAATGACGGTGCCGCCGCCATATTGGCCCTTCGGAATGACCCCTTCAAAACTGCCATAACTTAAGGGATGGTCCTCGACATGCACGGCAAGGCGCTTGTCCTCCGGGTCGAGGCTTGGACCGCGCGTCACCGCCCAGCTTTTCAGCACGCCATCCATCTCCAGCCGGAAATCATAGTGCAGCCGGCGGGCATCGTGCTTTTGCACCACGAAACTCGACCCTTTCGTTTCGGCTTTCGCTCCTTTCGGTTCGGGCGTCCTGTCGAAGCGGCGCTTGGCGTTATAGGTCTGCAAGCCCATGGATCAGCTCGCTTTCCGGGAGGATTTGCGTCCCGTACCGGAGGCGGATTTCCCGCTCTTTCCGACATCGGCGCTGCGGCGCAGGGCCTCCTTGAGATCGATGACATTGTCCTCTTTCCGCGGCGGTGTTTTGCGGATTTCCCGGCCTTCGATCTTGGCTTTCACCAGTCCCGCCAGCGCTTCATTGTAACGGTCGGTATATTCCGCCGGATCGAATGTGCCCGCCCGTTTCTCGATGATGTGGCCGGCAAGTTCCAGCATCTCGTCATCGAACTGAATATCGGGAATGGATTTGAAGACAGTGGTTTGCGAACGGACCTCGTAGCCGAAATTCAGCGTCGTCGCGACGAGCGCCTTGCCGCTCGGCCGGATCAGCACCACGCGGTTGCGGCGGAAAAGCACCGCCTCGCCGAGTGCGACGACCTTCTCGTCGTCCATGGCTTTCGCCAGCAGCGTCAGGGCTTCCTCACCGCCCTCCTGCGTCGGCGCAAGATAATAGGGCTTGTCGAAATAGAGCTTGTCGATCTCATCGTAGCTCAAAAAATGCCTGACGCGGATGACCTTGTCGTTTTCCGGCATCAGCGTTGCGATCTCGTCTCCCTCAATGACGATATGATCGCCATTGTCGAGTTCGTATCCCTTAACCTGATCCTCGCGATCGACGGCCTCGCCGGTATCGCCATCGACATATTGCCGCTCCACCCGGTGCCCGGTCTTGCGGTTGACGATGTTGAAGGAGATCTTCTCGGATGAGGTGAGCGCGGAATAAAGGCCGATTTCGCAGCTGAAATCGGCGAATGCCAGATGGCCTTTCCAGCTTGCCCTGCGGTTCATGATCGCCGTCCGTGATCGCCGTTGCGGGAGAACCGTTCGCCGCCCCGGTCGGCAGCGAGAATGCGCTCGATTGCGGGAACGTCCGCTTCCGCCAGCACCGGCACCGGATCGGATGCCATCGCCTCCAGCACCTCCGGCGAAAGCCCGCCATTGCGGATGACCCATTCCATGGCCTCGCGCGTTTGCCGCTCGGCCTTCAGCTGCGCATAAAGCGCCAGTATCAGCCGGTCGCGGACATCGAAGGGGTTTACATCTCTGTCTGAACGTTCTGCCTGCCGTTTCATGTCAAATCCTCAAAGGCTGACGAACCGGCATCGCCTCAGGCGATGCCCCTGCCCCCGGTCACGCCGTAAACCTCGCCGTTGATGAAGCTCGCATCCTGCGAGGCCAGCAACACATAAACGGGCGCCAGTTCCACCGGTTGTCCCGGACGGCCGAAATCGCTGTCCTTCCCGAAATTCCTGACCTTCTCATCCGGTTGGCCGCCGCTCGGCTGCAGAACCGTCCAGAAAGGACCGGGCGCAACCGCATTGGCCCGTACACCCTTTTCGATGAGCTGCTTGGCAAGCGCTTTCGTATAAGCGACGATGCCGGCTTTGGTGGTCGCATAGTCGAGCAGGATCGCGGAAGGCTCATAGGCCTGGATCGACGCCGTGGTGATGACCGACGCTCCCGGCTTCAGATAGGGAACAGCGGCCTGCGCAATCCAGTGCAGCGCATAGAGATTGGTTTTCATTGTGCGATCGAAATCATCTGTCGACAGTTCGTCTATCTCTTCGCGATATTGCTGCCGTGCGGCGTTAATCACCAGAATGTCCAGCCCGTTGAGATCGCCAACAGCTTTTTCAACCAGTTCGCGGCACCAGGATTCGTCGGTAATATCGCCAGGCAACGCCACCGCCACGCGGCCTTCCTTCTCGATAAGCGCCACGACCTCCTCTGCATCGCTTTCCTCTTCCGGAAGATAGGAAATCGCCACATCCGCGCCTTCTCTCGCAAAGGCAATGGCCACGGCGCGCCCGATGCCGGAATCGCCGCCGGTTATCAGGGCCTTGCGGCCGGCAAGTTTACCGGTACCCCGATAGGTCTTTTCGCCATGGTCCGGGAAAGGCGTCATGTTGGTCACCAGACCCGGCATTTCCTGCGTCGGCGTCGAAAAGGGCGGGCGCGGATACTGGCTGCGCGGGTCCTGCGGCTCGAGGCGGTCTGTCATCGCGGTCTCTCCCATAGATAGAATGTCCATCCGTGGCGCGTCCCGTGACAAACGCATTCAGATCAGATCTGTCGTTCCGGTGCCGGGTTCGGCGCCGGCAACGCGGTCGCGCCACACACGTTACCCTAACGATTTTGACCGGCTCTCGTTCCATGACTATGGGATGAAGGCGACGGCATGACGCCGACGCACTTTTTCAAACGGAATATTTGTTCCGCGTGGCAACGCTTTTGGCCTCGGCAGGCACCATACCCGGTTTGCCGAACAGATAACCCTGCGCCTGCGCGCAACCCTCGTCGACAACCATGCGGTATTGCGCATCGGTTTCGATGCCCTCCGCTGTCACCGGCAGATCGAGACTGCGACCAAGGCCGATCACAGCGCGTACGATGGCGCGGGCATTGTCGTCCTCACTCATGGCGGCGATGAAGCTGCGGTCTATTTTGATCTTGTCGAAGGGGAAACTCTGCAGGTTGCTGAGCGAGGAATAACCGGTGCCGAAATCGTCCATGACAATGGCGACACCAAGCGCCTTCAACTGGTTGAGGATGATCAGCGTCGCATTGCGGTCCTTCAGAAGAGCCGCCTCGGTGATCTCCAGTTCCAGCCGGTTTGGCGAAAGGCCGGTCTGCATCAGGACGGTGCAGACGACATGGCCGAGATTTGCCAGCGAAAACTGCAACGGCGAAACATTGACCGCGATTTTCAGATGCGGCGCCCAGGTGCTTGCCTGACGGCAGGCCTCGCGCAGCACCCATTCGCCGAGCGAGATGATGATCCCGCTTTCCTCGGCAATCGGAATGAAGACATCAGGCGGCACCACGCCCCTTGTCGGGTGCTGCCAGCGCACCAGCGCCTCATACCCGACGACCTGACCGCATTCGACGGAAAGCACCGGCTGGTAGTTCAGCAGCAATTCGTTGCGATTGATGGCGAGCCGCAAATCCGTCTCGAGCTGGCGGCGCTCGCGGGCCTCCTGATCCATCAGCGGATCGTAAAAGGCCAATATGCCGCGCCCGCCCATCTTGGCGCGGTAAAGCGCCAGATCAGCGGCGTGCATGATGCTTTCGTCGCCCGTGCCATCCCGTGGGAAAACGGCGATGCCGATGCTGACGCCGACGGCGGTCGGGTCATTGGCAGCATTCATTTTCAGCCCGAACATGGCAAGGATCGTCTCGGCGAGCAGACGCGCCTCATCCGACCTGGTATGCCGGGCAGTCAGGATCACGAACTCATCGCCGCCGAGACGCGCGACGATGTCGCCCGCCCTTGCGCATTCATCGAGAATGGCGGCAACTTTTTTCAGCACCCGGTCGCCCTCGGCATGGCCGAATATGTCGTTGACCGCCTTGAACCGGTCGAGATCGAGCGCCAGCAGGGCAAACCCGTCCTCCTCGCTGCAATGCTCGATCTGCTGGTGCAGGCGCGTCTGGAACATGGTGCGGTTCGAAAGACCGGTCAGCACATCGTGGCGCGCCAGATATTCTATCTCGCGTTGTGCCTCCCGCTTTTCCGTCAGGTCTCGAATGGCCAGCACTTCGCAAGGGTGGCCGCGATATTCGATGGTGCGCACGGCAAGTTCGAACACCTGCGCCCGATCGGCACGCTCGCGGATTGCCTCCACCGGCGCTTGGCGCGGCAGATAGGTGGGCTGCCCGTCGATAGCCCTGAAAAGATCATCGGGATTTTTGCCGATCAGGGAGGCTTCGTCGCTGCCGAGAAGCCCGGCAAAGCGCGTGTTGAGCTCGACGATACGGCCATCGCGCACCACGGCAAGGCCATCCAGCGTCGCATCGACAAGGCCTTTGAGGTCGACAAGGTAGCGGTCCACCAGAGCTGCGGTGGCGGTCGCTGCCAGGATGAGGAAAGTCACGCCGGAAACCGCACCGATCATGATCACCCTGGTGAGGCTGTCGGGATCAGGGCCGGAAATCGACGGATCCGGCGACAGGACCGTGGCCGACACGGTGGTGAAATGCAGAGCGCAAATAGCAAGGATGGAACATCCGGCCGGAATGAGAATGCGCTGCTTCCACGCGCCGGGACGGCGGAACAGGAAAAAGGCCAGAAAAAAGAACACCCAGGTGACGGCAAAACCGCCGAAAACCGGACCCCAGCGGTAGCTGATGGTGGCCGCGACATCCATTCCCGCCATTCCGACGAAATGCATGACTGCGACCGAGATGGATACCAGCGTTCCGACGATAACGGGACTGTAGCTTGCCTGCGCGCGGACCTTGAGCGCCAGCCAGAAACCCAGAACGGCCAGAACCGCCGAAAGTGCCGTGAACTGGAAATCGAAGCCGATCGGAACCGCGCCCTCATAGGCAAGCATGGCGACAAAATGTGTGGCCCAGACACTGAGCCCCGCGGCAAAGGCGGCCACCAGCACCCAGTAAGGCTTGCGGCCCGCCGGACTTTCTTCCGCACGCAACAACAGGTGGAAAAAAGCGAGCATGCCGAGCAGGCAGATAGACGCCGCAAGAAGCACGATCGCACGATCATGTTGTACGGCAACGCATTCCAGAACCGTGAACATAGTGCCCTCTCCCAGCCTGTGAAGAACCGCTCACGATCGCACTATGAAGTTGGTTTATTTATAAATCTCTAATGCAACTAGTGATAAATGATTTGTCTGGGAAACGTGGTGTTGTGAGGTGCTCCGCAAGATGGAGATGCTGCGAAAAAAACGGGCGGTGCAATGACCGCCCGTCCTTAACTGTCAGCGATCGCGGCTGAATGTCACTGCTTCGTCACGTTTTCCAGCCGGGTCGTCTGGCTCGGATGACCGACATAATCCTTGACGCGCGACGTCAGGACGATGGGTTCGTATCGTTCAAACAGCGGCAGCACCGCCGGCTTCTGTGCAACGAACATTTCCTGCATCTGGGTGTAGATTTCCCCACGCTTCCTGGCGTCAGGCTCTAGGGAAGCCTTTGCCGTCAGAGCGGTCAGTTCCGGAATATCCCAGGCCGAGCGCCAGACGAAATTGCCGGCATTGTTGGCGGCGAGCGAATTGTCGGGGTTACTGGAAAATTGCTCCATGGAACCGAGGACGTTGGGCATATAGGCTCCGGTCTGCGGAATAAGCAGATCGAAATCCCGCGCCCGGTGTGCCGCGATCACGTCCGAACCGTTGCCCTGCTGGATGTTCACCTTGATGCCCACCTGGCTGAGCGACGCCTGGATCGCGGTGGCGAGATCGATACGTGGCGTCTGGGCGATCGTCTTCAGGTTGAGTGTGAAACCATTTTCATAACCGGCTTCTTTCAGAAGAGATTTCGCCTTCTCGACGTCAAGCTTCCAGTCGGGGCTTGGGATGGCATATTCGAAATTCTCCGGCACCGGCACTGTGCGCGCTCGGCCATAGGGACCCATGATGGTCTTTTCCATTCCCTTGTAGTCGATGCCATAGGCAATCGCTTCGCGGACCTTGGGATTGGACAAAGGCTCTTTTCCGGCATTCATGGACAGGACGTAGAAGCCGCCGGTCGGAACGCGCTGGATCTGAAAACCTTCCTTGTTGTTGAAGGTCGCAAGGTCAGAAGCCGTCAGCGCGCTGGCAATGTCGATGTCGCCCCGCTCCAGCATCAGGCGCTCAACCTGGCTCTCCGGCACATGGCGCACGATGACACGACGCATTTTGGGTTCGCCGGCGACGTAGGCCTTGTTGGCCTCAAGAATGATGATTTCGTTCGGCGACCAGCGATTGAGCGTAAAGGGTCCGGAACCAGCGGATTTCGTTCTCAGCCAGCCATTGCCCCAGTCGCCATCGACCTCATGGGACTTGAGCTCCTTGCTGTCGACGACACTGGCAATGACCATGGCCAGACGATAGAGCAGCAGCTCGGACGTCGTTTCACCGGACAGCCCGATGTGAACCGTCTTCTCGTCCGGGGCAGTCACAAGCCTGTCGACATTTTCCGCGTTGTAACCAACGCGCTTGAGGTTGGCGGCCGCCGCCTGGTTCATCTTCAGCAGGCGGCTGAGCGAATAAACGACATCCGCAGACGTCACCGGATTACCCGACGCGAAGCTGGCCTCGCGAAGATGAAAGGTGATGCCCTTGTCGTCGGTCTCCCAGCGCTCCGCAAGCTGCGGCGAAACCTTCCCCGTGCCATCCACCGAAATCAGGCGATCGTAAAGATTGGCCATGATCTCGTTTGCTTTCGCTTCGGTAGCCTGATGGGGGTCGAGCGACAGAACCTGAGCCAGCGACGTTCCAATGATAAGTTGGTCGCTGGGTGTTTTGGCCGCGCTCGGGGCCGCATGCACGAGCACGGCGCCCAGAACGGTGGTGAATGCGAGACGGATCATTGATTTTCTCATACCTGCTCCTCCTACAGATCGGTAATTGCATTTGTGAAGCCGGCGGCGCGCCACGACGCGCCAACCGGTCTGAAACTGTCAAAGATGGTTGTTATTGAGCGCCTCGATAAGCGCGGCGATATAGCCGTAGCAGAACCCGAATGCGACACCGACGGGATCGCGGCCCGCAATCGTCGGCACATGATCGGGCATGATCATGTAGCGATAGCCGAGTTCATGGTAGAGCTTGAGCGAGCGCACCATGTCCATGTCGCCCTCATCGGGAAACGTCTCCATGAACGACAGCTTGCCGCCGCTGATGTTGCGGAAGTGGACGTTGAAGATCTTGTCGCGACTGCCAAACCAGCGGATGACCTCATCGATCTCCTCGCGCGGATTGTCGAGCATCTCGCCGATCGATCCCTGGCAGAAATTCAGGCCGTGATAGGGGCTTTCCCGCATCTGCACGAATTTCTTCAGGCCCGCGACGGTGCCGAGCACCCGGGTGACGCCCTTATAACCCGGCGGGGTGTAGGGATCATGCGGATGGCACGCCAGGCGGACTTTGTTGCTTTCAGCGACCGGCACCACGCGCTCGAGGAAATAGTCGATGCGTTCCCAGTTTTCGTCTTCGGATAGAACACCGGCCAGACCCGGAGCGGCATCATGGTCCGCCTTGTCCCAGCGCCAGGCTTCATTGAGCGAACCGCCGCGGCCAAGCTCCATTTCGGTGCGTGGAATGCCGATAAGGTTGAGGTTGTATTTCGCCGCCGGAATACCGGCCCTGGCGATATCCTCAATCATCTTGCAGACGGCATCGATCTGCCGATCGCGCTCGGGTCCGGCAAGCAGGATATCTGGAAACGAGGCCTGTTCGATAGGCCGGGACGGCAGCGGCAGCTGCACCATATCAAGGACAAGACCAAAGCTTTCGACCTTGTCACGGTGGCGTTCAAAGTCTTCAAACGTCCAGCTTGCGGGTGCTCCAGGCGGATCGGCGTTGATATTCTTGACGCCAAGCTGCGCCCAAACCTTAAAATCCTCGTCGTCGCGTGCTGTCACCTGGGTGCCGACATACATCGATTCTCTCCCTTTCCATGCTAGTCATCATATGACATCGCATGAAATAAGATGAGTGTCGAGATGCTATTGCGCCTCGGAAAGCAGCCTGTATCGACGCTGGCTGGCAAGCATATGTTCGCGCATGGCTTTACGCGCCGCGTCCGGATCCTGCTCGACGATGGCGCGCAGGATTGCCTCGTGTTCAGCCTGCACTTTGCGAAGATAATCCGCGTCACCCGTTTCGGGCAGCGTGGGAAACTGACCGCGCGGTATCGAGCGAGGCCCGAACTGGTGCAGGGCCTCAAGATAAAAGCGGTTATTGGTCGCTATCGCAATGGCGGTGTGAAACTCGTAATCGGCATCGACTGTCGTTTCGCCCGCATCTATGGCCCGGGCCATTTTGCGGTGGGCGGCGGAAATTGCCGCTTCCTGCTGGGCTGTGCGGCGATAGGCGGCAATTGCCGCCGCCTCCCCTTCGGTTGCGAGCCGGAATTCGAGCATTTCCAGCGTTTCTGCGATTGTCCCCACTTCCGATTGCGTCAGCTTGATACCGGCCCACTCGCTGGCGTTGCTGACGAAAACGCCCTTGCCCTGGATGGGGATGACATAGCCCGCAGAGCGCAGATCCGCGATCGCTTCGCGAACCACCGTGCGGCTCACACTGTATGTGCGTTCGAGCTGCGGTTCCGTTGGAAGCTGATCGCCGTTCTTTAATTTTCCACTGCGAATTTCTGCACTGAGATTATCGATGATCTGTTGCGCCCGCCGCTCCCGCGGTTTTGGCCTATCGCCCATCATGCCACTCTTCCCCCTTGCAGAAAACGAATCCCTTCGTTACTCATATGATGACATAACGGCACATCATATCTTTCATGTTAACTCAGGGAGGAGTTGGGATGAAGTACCATCAAAAGTTTTTGCAAGGTAGAATTGCGCGCCTGCGGCGACCGGGTCGCGATGGGGCGGTTGCAGACACTGTCATTTTGCGGAAGTGCGACCTTCTATGACTGAAATTTCACTGCGCGGGCTCGGACATCGCTTTCTGCAACTTGTCGTAAGCCTCTTCATCCTGCTATGCATTACCTTCATCATTGGCCGGGTAATGCCGACCGACCCCGTTGGGGCGATCGTCGGTGAGCTTGCGGATCCTAAAGCCTATGAAGCCATGCGGGTTCGGCTTGGGCTTGACCTCCCCCTTTACCAGCAGTTTTTCATCTATCTCCGCGGCCTGCTGCACGGCGACTTCGGGATCGCAATTCTGACAGGAAACCCGGTGACGCGGGATCTGGCGCAGGCCTTCCCGGCCACACTGGAGCTGGCAACGCTGGCGATCATCATCTCCACGGCCATCGGCGTGCCGCTGGGTCTCGCAGCCGCCCTGTTCCGCGACACGTTCATCGACAAGTTCGCGCGCATCTTTGCGCTGGTGGGGCATTCGATACCGGTATTCTGGTTCGGCATCGTCGGCCTTGTGATTTTTTACGCAAACCTCAATCTGGTCGCGGGGCCTGGCCGCGTGGACGTCTTTTACGAAGGCCTTGTGGAACCGAGAACGGGGCTGATGCTGGTCGACACCCTTCTCGCAGGTGAGACAGAAATTTTCTGGAACGCACTCGCCCACATCATGCTGCCGGCGATCATCCTCGCCTATATGGCCATGGCATACATCACCCGCATGACACGCGCCTTCACCCTCGAACAGCTCAGCCAGGATTATGTAATCGCAGCGCGTGCGAAGGGCGTCAGCCCGGCGCGTACCGTGACCCGCCACGTACTGCCGAACATCGCGGTGCAGCTTATTACCGTCCTCGCCATCTCCTATGGCAACCTGCTGGAAGGCGCCGTGGTGACGGAGATCGTCTTTTCCTGGCCCGGCATCGGACAATATATGACGAATGCGCTGCTTATCGGTGACATGAATGCGATCCTCGCAGCCACGATCGTCATCGGCTTCATCTTCATGATGCTCAACTTCCTGGCAGACGTGGCCTATACCACACTGGACCCGCGAACACGGGAGGTCGCCCGATGACCGATATTACTCAGAACAATCCCGTGCAGAGCCGCAGCGCCTTGTCGCGGATCTCCACAACAACAGCGCGGACATTGCGGAAGCTTGGCGACGAGCCACTTGGAATGTTCGGCTTTGCCATTCTCGCCATTCTGGTCGTCGTCGCCATTTTCGCTCCACTCATTGCGCCCTACGATCCGGTGCGACAGGCGCTCGACAACGCGCTTCAGCCTCCCGGCTGGGCACATCTGGCAGGAACTGACGAATTTGGCCGCGACATTTTCAGCCGCCTTGTCTATGGCACCCGTATCACGATCCAGACCGTTTTGTCGGTCTCGGTCATCGTCGGCCCGATCGGGCTTGCAATCGGGGTAATGGCCGGTTTCTTCGGCGGCCGAACCGACGCTTTTCTGATGCGCGCGACGGATATTGTCCTTTCTTTCCCTTCGCTCGTTCTGGCGCTCGCCTTTGCCGCCGCGATGGGAGCCGGTCTTGGCACCGCCATCATCGCGATCTCGCTGACCGCCTGGCCACCCATTGCGCGTCTGGCGCGTGCCGAAGCGCTGGTCGTGCGAAACACCGACTATGTTGCGGCCGCACGTCTCTACGGCGCCTCGCCGATGCGCATTCTGTTTCTCTATATCGCGCCGATGTGCATTCCCTCGGTCATCGTCAGACTGACGCTGAACATGGCCGGCATCATCCTGACGGCCGCCTCGCTCGGTTTTCTGGGTCTCGGGGCACAGCCGCCACTTCCCGAATGGGGGGCGATGATTTCCAGCGGCCGTAAATTCATGCTCGATTACTGGTGGGTCGCCGTCATGCCCGGCATCGCGATCCTTTTGACGAGCCTTGCCTTCAACATCGCTGGCGATACGCTGCGCGACCTACTGGATCCGCGTCATGCCCGTTCCTGATAGCTCCCCCATCCTTTCGGTCCGCGACCTTAACGTTCGCTTCGGCCGCAACGCCATCCCCGCCGTCTCCAATGTCAACTTCGACGTCGGACGCGAGCGCGTCGGCATCGTCGGCGAATCCGGGTCCGGAAAATCCACCACCGGCCGCGCCGCCATGCGCCTTCTGCCCAAGAGCGCGACCGTGACGGCGGAGCGGATGGATTTCCTCTCCGAACCCCTGCTTGAAAAATCCGAGCGCCAGATGGGCTCAATCCGCGGCAGCGAGATGGCGCTCATCATGCAGGACCCGCGATATTCCCTCAATCCGGTCCTAGCGATCGGAAAACAGGTAGCGGAAGCGGCCGAGCTGCATCTGGCCCTCAAGGGCAAGGCCGCCAGAAACGCTGCACGCGACATGCTGCTGCGCGTGCGCATCAACGACCCCGACCGCGTGATGGGGCTTTATCCGCACCAGATTTCGGGCGGCATGGGACAGCGCGTGATGATCGCCATGATGCTGCTGGCCAAGCCCAAACTGGTCATCGCCGACGAACCGACCTCGGCCCTCGATGTCAGCGTCCGCAAGGATGTCCTTCTGCTTCTGGATGAGATGGTGCGCGAGAACGATTCGGGCCTCATCCTCATCAGCCATGACATCCGCATGGTCGCCGCCTTCTGCGAACGCGTGCTGGTCATGTACGGCGGACGCGTGGTGGAGACGCTTTCCAAGCTCGAAGATGCGCAACATCCCTATACGCGGGGCCTGATCGCGGCGATGCCCGATCCCCGCAACCCGGTTCGGCGTCTCAAGGTGCTGGATCGCCAGGCAATTGATGCGGAGGTGATGCGATGATCACGGTAGACAAGCTCGATGTCGTCTACGGCACGAAGGAAAACCGCAATCACGTCGTGCGCGACGTCAGCTTTCGGGTCAACCGAGGTGAAACACTCGGCATCGTTGGTGAAAGCGGTTGCGGAAAATCGACATTGCTGAGGTCGCTTGCGGGTCTCGAATCCAGCTGGACCGGATCGATCGCTTTCGAAGGCAAGCCCGTCGGCAAGGTCCGCAGCCGCGACGAGCTGAAGCTGGCGCAGATGGTGTTTCAGGACCCCTATGGTTCCCTGCACCCACGCCATCGCATCGGCCGCGCTCTCGCCGAACCGATCCGCTCGATGGGGCTTGGTGACGGCTGGTCGAAAGTCCCGGCGGCCCTGCAACAGGTCGGCCTGCCCGCACATTTTGCCGAGCGCTTTCCGCATGAACTGTCCGGTGGCCAGCGTCAGCGCGTGGCAATCGCCCGCGCACTGATCCTCGAGCCGCCGATCCTGCTTCTCGACGAGCCGACATCCGCGCTCGACGTCTCCATCCAGGCGGAAATTCTGAACCTGCTGACCGACCAGCGTGAGGAACAGAACCTGACCTTCGTTCTCGTCAGCCACGACCTCTCGGTAATCGCTCATATGTGCGATCGCGTTCTGGTCATGCAGGATGGCGTTTTTGTCGATGAGTTGACCAAGGCCGATCTTGAAGCGGGCATTACTCACGCAGCCTATTCAGGCGAGTTGTTTGAAAGCAGCTTCCTTTAAAATCTCTTTCGCTAAAATGAGAAGAATGGCCAGCGGGAGAAGATTACCCACAGCCAGACATCTGGAACTGCTCCGGTCTTAGTGCTCGCCCGTCTATGATGACGATATGGCCATTGTGCTTGTAGACGTGTGATTACGCAGGCGGAGTCGACCCTTCACAAAGCACCACGTGTGCTAAAGCGGAGCGCAAGCTCCGCTATGCCTTCAAAATTCGATCAGGTTGAGGATCAATAAATCCAGGGAAGGGAAATCTCAAAAGATTCGCCCGCAACCTTCTCTATTCGCGCCAGTGATCCTCAACCCATTTTACCGGGCGCATGAAATGACGCAGGAACTGGAACGGGCGCTTTCGACGGATGCCGTGGGCGAGAAATGCTTTCAGATGTTGTCTGAGCGAAATCCCTTGACGGCCTGACCATCCGCCGCGGATAGCATCTTCGGGCAGGACATCCCCTGGGAAAATGACAATCTTTGCATCTGTCGGAAGTCTGGCAGGAAGGCAAAAATTCAACGGGAAGGGCAGCAAACACTGAAAACGGAAATGTCGTATCCATCTTCTGGGAAAAAACTTGATTCCACCCGGCGCTTCGCGCGTAACGAACCGCTGCTCGTAGCCATATTTTTCAGCAACACCAAGGGGATCGGCCGCAAATTTCTTCTGGAGCGGGACGAGCTTTCCAACGGGAAAACGATAGACGGATGTTTGCCCCAGACGCTCGAACGGCTTGGCCGCATTGCGAGACAGGATTACATCTTCAGGATCACCGTAGGTAAAAAAATGGTCCAGTGAGCCGGTTACAACCAGATCCAGATCCAGAAAGAGGACTACCCCCGACAACGATCCCAGCTTTTCTCCCCAAAGGCGCGACTTGGGCCATATACCGCGTTTTGTTGGTGGAATTTCGTAGTTGATAGCGGGAAGATCTTCACACAGGACCTCAGAACGAATTCCTTCGCGCTTGTCCGTGAAACAAGTAAATGTAAACGGTGGCGTTATGTTTCTTGCCACCATAGCATAAAGCCGATTGATATAAGGCGCACCGTATTTCGTACCCCAATTTATGCAAATAACCTGCTTAACCATGTAATCGGTCCAGAAAACGGATTCGCCTAAATACTACAACGAACATGTGGAAGTAGCTCTCGTCTTAGACACGATTGTTACCGAGATCAATCGAACTCGATAGCCAGCAAGAGTTCGGCATAGCTTCAGATTCTCTGGACCGGGTTGAGGGATTAAAATCAGCTCAGCCGGTCGCCGTTTTCACCTGAAAACAGATGGATGCAGTTGAGCGTCGGCGAGACCATCATGCTGTCGCCGACCGCCTGTCCTATGCGTTCCCGAAAGACGCCGAGCACCCTGGAATCGCCGAGTTTCATGGTGACCTGCGTTTCCGATCCCAATGGTTCGACCAGTATAATCTCAGCCGGCACACCGCCAGCATCAAGAACGAAGTGTTCCGGACGGATGCCGTAGACCGCCCGTTTGCCCGCAAAACCAGCTGCAGAAACTGGCAGGGGCAACACGATACCCGCCGTTTCGAAACCCCTTTCCGTTATCCTGCCGGACAGGAAGTTCATCGATGGAGAACCGATGAAGCCTGCAACGAACTGATTTGCCGGGCGGTCGTAAAGTTCAAGCGGCGTGCCAATCTGCTCAACCCTGCCGCCATTGAGAACGACGACCCTGTCGGCCATAGTCATCGCCTCGACCTGGTCATGCGTCACATAGATGGTAGTCGTTTTCAGCTTCTGATGCAGCGCCTTGATCTCGCCGCGCATGACGACGCGCAACTTTGCGTCAAGGTTGGACAAGGGCTCATCGAACAGGAACACCTGCGGATTGCGCACGATGGCGCGGCCCATCGCGACCCGCTGGCGCTGGCCGCCGGAGAGCTGGCGCGGATAACGGTCGAGCAATTGCGCAAGGCCGAGGATATCCGCTGCCCAGTTCACCTTTTCAGCAATTTCCTGCTTCGTCGAACCACGGTGCTCGAGCGAAAAACCCATATTGCTGGCAACCGTCATATGCGGATAGAGGGCATAGGACTGGAACACCATGGCGATATCGCGGTCCTTGGGATCGAGATCATTGACGATCCGCTCGCCGATCCTGAGTTCTCCGCCGGTAATCGTTTCGAGACCGGCTACCATCCGCAGCAGGGTGGACTTGCCGCAGCCGGAAGGCCCGACAAGCACGACAAACTCGCCATCCCTGATGTCGAGATCGATGCCATGAATGATTTTCACCGCGCCATAGCTTTTGCGGATGTCGGAGAGAGTAACGTGAGCCATCGACAAATTTCCGGTTCTTCAGCCCTTGAGGCCGGTATGGGCGAGGCCTTCGACAAACTGCTTCTGGGCAATCACGAAGACGATGAGCACGGGCAGCGCGGTGAGCGTCGCCGCGGCAAGCTGGATGTTCCACATCGGCCCGCCATAGGCGTCGGTATATTGAGTCAGAGCCTGCGGCAGCGTGAACATCTCGGCGCTGGAGAGAAAGACGATAGGCTCGAGGAACAGGTTCCAGGAATGCAGGAACGTAAAGATCGCGACCGAGGCCAGCGCCGGCTTTGCCAGCGGCAGTGCGATTTTGCGAAATATCTTGAAACGCCCGAGACCATCGACACGCGCGGCCTCTTCCAGCTCTCCCGGCAGCGTCACAAAAAACTGCCGCATGACGAAGGTGGCGAAGACGCTTGGCGCGCCGAAAATCGGCATAAGGATCAGCGGCCAGTGGGTGTTGACCATGCCTGCCTTCAGGAACATCTGAAACAGCGGCACGATCGTTACTTCGGAGGGGATCAGGAGGCCAAGCAGCACGATCATGAAGATCGCATTGGCGCCCGGAAACCGGATCCGTGCGAAGGCATATCCCGCCATGGAGGAGATGATCATCGTGCCGACAGTTACCACCGCGGCAATATAGGCGGAGTTCCAGTATTGCCGCACAAAGGGCTGCAACTCGAACACCTTCGAATAGGTCGTCCAGTCGTGGCTCTGGGGGATAAGCTGCGGCGGGAAGGCGAAGATGTCGCTGATGGGCTTGATCGACGAGGTAACCATCCACCAGGTTGGAAAAACGAAGGGGACAAGCAGCACGCACAGCAACCCGTAAAGCGCCACCTGCATGCGGGGGGAAAGGTCAGCTTTCATAAAAGACGATCCTCTTGCGCATCTGCCACTGGGCGAAGGTCAACACGGCAACGATCAGAAACAGCAGGATGGAAAGCGTCGAGCCGTAACCGAAGAAATGGAACTGGAAAGCCTGCTGATAGAGGTAATAGACCAGCACCGTGGTCGACAGACCCGGTCCGCCCTGGGTCAGAACCGCAATCTGCGCAAAAACCTGCAGCGAGCCGACAATGGTGATGATCGAGGTCAACAGGATCGTCGGGCTGATCAGCGGCAGGGTGATGCGACGGAACTGTTTGAAGGCTGGCGCACCGTCGATACGGGCGGCCTCATAAAGTTCCTTCGGCACGCCCTGAAGTGCGGCCAGAAACAGGATCATGTTGAGCCCTACATTCTTGAAGACCTGCACGACGATGACCGAAATCATCGCTGTCGTCTCCTCACGCAGCCAGTTGGGACCTTCGATGCCGACCATCAGCAACATGCCGTTGATGCCGCCATTCTTCTGCAGCAGGAAACCCCAGACAATGGTCCAGGCAACCAGCGACACGACGACCGGCGAGAAGAACAGGGTACGAAAGATCGCGATGCCGGCAAGCTTCTGGTTGAGGAGCACTGCGAGCAGCAGCGCCAGCGACAGGTTGAACACCACCAGTCCGGCGGAGAAGATCGCGGTTGCGCCCAGCACCTCCATGAGATTGCCGTCTTCGATCAACATCCGGTAGTTCTGCGCACCGGTATAGGTGAAAGTGTTGGCAAGCACGTTCCACTCATGCAGCGAATACCAGAACACCAGCCCGAGCGGGATCAGCACGAAGATGATGATCCCGATCAGTTGCGGGGCGATAAACAGAAAGCCTGCGAGGCGGTCGCGCCGCGCCATGGTCCAGAACGCCGATACAGGGCGATGCTGTGGACGGGTAACCTTCTGCGCGACAGCCATGGCTTTCTCCTCAGCGCTTCAGGAGCGGCGCGATCTGGCCACAGATTTTTTGAAGCGCACCCGCGACATCCGCCTCCGGCCGCCAGACGGCGTCGAGGTTTGAGCGCACGATCTGCTGGATCTGGGCAAAGCCGGTGTGGCCGGGTATGACCTTGCCGGTGGCGATGCCTGCGATGACGACCTTTTCGATCTGCTCCTGGCTGAGCAGCGGGTTGGTCTTTTTCAGCACCTCCGCATTCAGCAGCGACTTGCGTGCCGAGGGGAAGAACTGGCTGAGCTTTGCCGAATTTTCCGGATTGGTCATGTATGCGACGAATTCGGCGGCGGTCTGCGCATTCTTGCCGGACTGCATGACGCCAATGCCGGCCTGGCCGATCAGCGCGTATTCCCCGGCTGGCCCCTTCGGCAGCGGCACGAGATCCCAGCTGAAAGGCTTGTCCTTCGGCAGAAGCGAGGCGCGGCTGATCTGGGTGATGGTCATCGCCGCATTACCGGCAAAGAAATCAACCGTCTCGCCGGGGCCGGGCATGGCCTTTTTGCTGAAGATGGCGTCATGGATGAACGACACCGCATCCGCCATCGGCTTTTCTGCCATGGTGCAGGTTGCGCCATCCACGCTCCAGGGCGATGCGCCCCAGCCGTTCCACACCGAGGTCAGATATTGCCAGCTCTGGTAATTGAAGTCGCGGACGACAAGCCCGCCCTTGCCGGATTTGCCGACCGCCGAGGCCGTGGCGATGGCGTTTTCCCAGGTCCATTCGCCAGCAGCGATCATGTCCGCCGGAGTTTTTGCGCCTGCAGCCTTGATGAGATCATTGTTGACGAACACCGCGAAAGGCGAAGTCGAGAACGGATAGGCGAAGAGCTTGCCATCCTGCGACCAACGTTCCGTGGCGCCGGCGCTGACCTCGTCGAGATTGTACCCCTGCGCGGCCTTCAACGTGTCGGTAAGCGGGTGGAGCGCACCGGATTTGACGAAATCATAGGCCGAGGTCTCGAAAATCCAGGCCATATCAGGCGCGTTGCCGCCGGCGATCTGGGTCGTCAGCGCGGTCGTATAGGTGTCGAACGGCAATGACTCGTATGTCACGCTGACGTTGGGGTGATCTTTCTTGAAGCCGGCGGCAATGTCGTTGAACAGCTTCAGATGCGCCTCGTTGGCGCTCCAGATCGTCATGCGCAGCTTGACCGCATCCTGCGCCGTCGCTGTCCCCGCAAGGGCAAACGAGCCGATAAGGGCCAGCACACAGGCCGTGGATTGCATTTTCCGATGATAATTCATTCCCAGTCCTCCTCCAAAGATGGGTTCGATCGAACGGCAGTCCGCCGTCCTAATAGGCCGCGATGTCCGGCCAGCGTATTTCAATGCCCTCACGGGTCAGCGCCGTCTGGAAGGCATGAAGATGTTCATCGTCTTCCTGCACCTGATGCGGCGTCAGGCCCTTTTCCAGGCAATAGGCCGCCAGCATTCCGGCCACTTCGCCGATATTCCATTCGACCGGATGCAGGCGATAACAGCCATTGGTGATATGCGTCGTGCCGATATTCTTGCCGGCCGGAATGAGGTTTTTCACGCGCTCGGGGATCAGTGCGCCAAGCGGAATCTCAAACGGGCAGGAAGGCACATCGACATAATTGTCGCCGCCGGTCGATGGATGCAGATCAATGCGGTACATACCGATGCCGATGCTGTCGCGATAGCGGACGGCACCCCTTTCGCCGCGAACCGTAAAGGAAAGATCCTGTTCGACGATGCGCGTGACCGGCTTGATGCGGCGGCTTTCGCGGATATAGGGCGCCATGGCAAGGCCGTGTTCGGTGCCGGTAATATCGCCTCTCAAACGCAGTCCACGAAATCCTTGCCCGCCATCGAGGCGCAGCGCTTCCGTCTGCAGCCAGTAAAATACCGAATAGGAAAGATCGGCCGCCGCTTTCAGATGCCGCGCCTTTTCCTCTTCCGATACATCGATGATGGTGCCGTCCATATAGTCGATCATCGGCCAGTTCACGAGGCAGATATCGGACTTATAGAAGCCGGGCGTGAAGTTCTTGCGTGCCGCGATGCGGCGGAAAATCCAGAGGTTCTCATCGCCGCCGCCCCTGCGCTGGTCAGCATCGACAAGCAGCGGATCGTCATCCGGATTTGGCGTGAAGGAGCGGGTCGTATGTTCAAGCGTTCGCGGATGCGGCGCGGTGAAACCGAGCATCGGCCCGCCCCAGAAATGCGGCTGGTACTTGCGCCAGTAGTCGTAATTGTCAGGCTTGTCGATCGTCTGATCGCCGTCGACGTGATCGATTGCAAAGCAGATCGATACGGCCTGCACATTGTCCGGCTGGGCGCTGGCCGGCGCGCTGGGCTCGCCCGTGTCCGATTGCGCCTCGAACCCCTTGGCATATTCCGTGCCCGTCATCGGCAACAGATCGCCAAGCTCGGTCGCATCAAGAATATAGTCGGCGGAAATGACGATCTCGGCGCCGCTGTCGCGATGGCGCACGGTAATCGAGCGGACCCGGTCGCCATCGACATCGGCCGCCACCGGCCGATAGGGCTTGAGCACCGTCAGCCGGTCCGCGCCGATATACGGCATCAGCATGCTTTCCATGACAGCGAGGCTGACGCGCGGTTCGGCGCAGATGCGGCTGACCCAGCCGCCACCCGGATTAAGGTCACCCCAGGCGCGGGCACCTTCCGTCAGCGGATAATGATCGCGGTAATATTGGCGCACCCCGCTGCGCAGTGCGCGATAAGACCGGGTGATGCCGAATTGTTCGACCCAGCTGTGTTCGTCCGACGGCACAGCCTGGCTGGTCAGCTGACCGCCGATCCAGTCATATTCCTCGGTCATGATCACGCGCTTTCCGGCCCGTGCAGCACCGAGGGCCGCCGCCACGCCGCCGAGGCCACCACCGACCACAAGAATGTCTGCTTGCATCTCTTTCACGTCGTCACATCCGTTTTGTTGACTTTGGACTTGTCTGTGGAGGCCGCTGGAGCCGGCCCCAATGTTTCACCCTTGACGGGCTGGCACTTGAGTAAAATCTGACTTCCCAGGCTGCCGGTCTCGATGCGGTTGACCAGCATTGCAGTCGCCTGCCGACCCATTTCTTCACGGGGAATTTCATAGGAAGTGAAACGTACAGGGCTGCGGCCGGCACGAATATGACTGCCGAGCACGACCATCGAGAAGACTTCAGGCACGCCGATACCGCGCTCCCGGGCCAAAGTCTCGACGCGCACCGCATCCGCCAGTTCGATGAAAAATGCAACCGTCGCACCGCTTTCGATGATCGCATCGAGGATTTTTTCGGCAGGCCGGTTTACCGCCTTGATATGCAGGGCGAGCGTCGCCGCCGTGCCGAGCGCATCGCTGAACCCCCGCCAGCGGTCGGCGATGGATTCAGCAGGACCCGCAGGGCCGATATAGGCGAGCTTGGAGTGCCCGAGCATCATCGCGTCTTCAACAAGCTGCCGCGTGCCTGCGGCATAGTCGCCGCCAACATAGGGCACCGGCCCGCCGGCATCGTCGCGCCGGCCTATAGCCACGAATGGATAGTCTTCCGAGACCAGCCGGGCGAGTTCCTTGCGATCGAATTCGCGACCGAGGACCAGACAGCCATCGGCGATCCTCAGCCTGTTGCCCTCGGAGAAAATCTTGCGGTCATTGCCGATACCTGCGCTGGTCAGCAGCAGAAGATCGTAAGCCTGCTGCTGAGCCTCTTCCTCGATCCCTAAGAGAAACGGCGTGAAAAAGTCGGCCTGTGCGCTTGGAAAAGCGGGCTCATAGGTGAAGACGCCGAGGATGCGATTAAGCCCTTTGGCCATCCGGCGCGCAATCGGGTCCGCGACATAACCGGTCTTGCGGATGACTTCCTGCACGCGCTCGCGGGTTTCAGCCGGGATACGGGCGATAGTAGCCGGTGCACCGTTCAGAACGAGCGAAACCGTGGCCTGACTGACGCCGGCCAGCCTCGCAATATCGTTCTGAGTAAGGCGTTTATGGTTGGCCACGCAATGCCCTCCCCGACATCGGTTGCTTGCTAATACGTATTAGCTGTTAATGCGTATTAGCACGATCTACCTGCCCGGTGTCAAGAGGGCAAAAATGGGCTTGCGGAGAGATGTTTTGAGGCGTGCCGATGAGACGGCCAGCCCGGCCATATGGTGGCCGCGCTGGGTTGAGGGCTTTCATCCCAGCCGTAAAGTCTTGCCCAGTACAGGTTCAGGGAGTTGAAGGCGTCTTTTCGCTGACAAGCTTTTGCCCGAGCAGCCAGGTCCACATCGCCTCATCGCCCAGCACTTTTCCCTCAACCTCTTGGTGGTTCGTATCCTCAAAAACCGTCAGCCGCACATTGCGCTTCAAATCCTGGAGGCGTTGAACGAGGACCACCGTATCGGATAGAGGAATCACCTCATCCTTTGCGCCATGAAAGGCCCAGAAGGCAGTCTTTTCATTGGTGCGATTGAGGTAATGGCGGATGCCGCCACCGGCAATTGGAACGACCGCAGCAAAGGTTTGCGGAAACTGCTCGGCCATCGACCATGCGCCGAACCCTCCCCGGCTATATCCGATCAGATAGATGCGGCTGCGATCCACGTGATGATCCGCCACAATCGACTCGAGGACGCTTGCGACACGCTCGATCGGATACAGCAGTTCTTCGCTTGGATTTTGTGGCGAAAACACCATGAAAGGAAACTCACGCCCCTCTTCGATCAATTTGGGCAGGCCGCTGCGACGCAGCTTTTCAACATCGCTCCCGCCCTGATCGCCGCCATGCAGCCAGACGACGAGAGGATAGGTCTCGTCCGAACCGGCATAGTCCTTCGGGGTATAGAGCAGGTAGTTGATATCCGACGCGATCGTTGTGTCAGACTTCATCGCCTTCTGCTCGGCAAACGCAAATGTCGATGTGGCCAGTGCTGCGATAGCGATCAGGCAAAGTTTCAGATGCTTCATGGTTTCGTCCTCCCGAAAAACATACCTCTTCCCAAGGCACGATTGCTGAACTCATGAGCCACCGGGTTGGTTCAGTGGTTCGAGAGGCAGGCTAGCCGAGCCCCATGAAGAACCCGACCGGGGCTGCGAATTTCGATTAGACACCATAGTCCACCCTCGTGTGGAAGACAGCGGTGTGCGTTCATTATTTGTTCTGGCTTGCTGTTTGAGTTTTTGCTAATCATTGCGACAACAGTGCAAAAATGACCGACCGTCTCTCCGAAGGCTGGCATTTTTGAAAAGGCCGTCATCGTGCGGATAGGCAAATATCAGGGATGCGGGGCATGGCGGTTGCCTATCTGGACAAACTGAACGAGCAGCAACGCAAGGCCGTGGAACATGGCGTTGGACTTTCAGACGGACACACGGCTGGACCATTGCTGATCATCGCCGGTGCAGGTTCCGGCAAGACCAATACGCTGGCGCACCGGGTGGCGCATCTGATTGTCAATGGCGCCGATCCTCGCCGCATCCTGCTGATGACGTTTTCGCGGCGCGCCGCCTCCGAAATGTCTCGCCGCGTCGAGCGGATCTGCAAACAGGTCATCGGCACCAACGCCGGAACTCTCACCGATGCGCTGGCGTGGTCCGGCACATTTCACGGGATCGGCGCGCGCCTCTTGCGAATCTATGCCGAACAGATCGGACTGGATGTGGACTTCACCATCCACGACCGCGAGGACAGCGCCGACCTGATGAACCTTGCCCGTCACGAGCTGGGTTTCTCCAAGACAGAGAGCCGTTTTCCGACGAAAGGGACCTGCATTGCGATCTATTCGCGCGCCGTCAACTCGCAGACGCCGTTGAAAGAGATCCTGCGCCTGCACTACCCATGGGTGTCGAGCTGGGAAGACGAACTCAAACAATTATTCGCCGCCTATGTCGAGGCCAAGCAGGCCCAGAACGTTCTCGACTACGACGATCTGCTGCTCTACTGGGCCCAGATGGTCAGCGATCCCGACCTTGCCGGCGATATCGGCAATCGTTTCGACCATGTGATGGTCGACGAATATCAGGATACCAACCGGCTGCAGGCCTCGGTGCTGATGGCGCTGAAACCCGGCGGTCACGGGCTGACCGTGGTGGGGGACGACGCCCAGTCGATCTATTCATTCCGGGCAGCGACGGTGCGCAACATCCTGGATTTTCCGGCATCATTCAGCCCGGCCGCCGATATTATCACCCTTGATCGAAACTACCGCTCGACACAGCCGATACTGGCTGCGGCCAACGGCGTCATCGACCTTGCCCGTGAGCGCTTCACCAAAAATCTCTGGACCGAACGGCAATCGCTCGAGCGACCGAAGCTCGTGACGGTAAAGGACGAAACCGAGCAGGCGAATTTCATCATCGACCAGGTGTTGGCCGATCGTGAGACCGGCATGACGCTCAAGCAACAGGCCGTGCTGTTTCGCACCTCCAGTCATAGCGGCCCGCTTGAGGTCGAGCTTACACGCCGCAACATTCCCTTCGTCAAATGTGGCGGCCTGAAGTTTCTCGACAGCGCCCATGTGAAAGACATGCTGGCGGTGCTGCGGTTCGCGCAAAACCCGCGCGACCGTGTCGCCGGTTTCCGGCTTCTCCAGATGCTGCCGGGTATCGGGCCGAAGAAAGCCGGCAATATTCTCGATGCGATCGCGGCAGACCCCGAGCCATTGCTTGCCCTTGCCGAAATTCCGCCGCCACCCAAAACCGGTGATGACTGGGTATCCTTCGTTCAGCTGCTGGCGAACCTGCGAAAATCGTACGGCGGCTGGCCGTCTGATATCGAGCACGCGCGGCTCTGGTACGAGCCTCATCTTGAGCGCATCCATGAGGACGCCGAGACGCGCAAGGCCGATTTGCTGCAACTCGAGCAGATCGCCGGCGGCTATCCCTCCCGCGAACGTTTCCTGACCGAACTGACACTCGATCCGCCGGATGCCACCAGCGATCAGGCGGGCGTGCCGCTGCTCGATGAGGATTACCTGACACTTTCAACGATCCATTCGGCGAAAGGCCAGGAATGGCGTTCCGTCTTTATCCTGAACGTGGTCGATGGCTGCATCCCCTCCGATCTGGGCGTCGGCTCCACGCATGAAGTCGAGGAGGAACGCCGGTTGCTCTATGTCGCCATGACGCGCGCCAAGGACAGCCTGTCGCTGATCACGCCGCAACGCCTCTTCACCCATGGCCAGAGCGTGCAGGGAGACCGGCATGTTTACGCCGCCAGAACCCGTTTCATACCGGCAACTTTGCTGCAGTTCTTCGAAACAGCCACATGGCCCCTGGTTTCGGCCGCCGCTTCCGAGCGCAGTGCGCAGCAGATCCGCATCGATGTCGGCGCACGCATGCGGGCAATGTGGAAATAGGAAAGATCGTACAGGCTGGAACGATGGATAACACGGCTGTTCGAAAGATCATCCATATCGACATGGATGCCTTTTATGCGTCAGTGGAGCAGCGTGACAATCCCGCACTTCGCGGCCTGCCGGTCGCCGTCGGCGGATCGGCGGCACGGGGCGTGGTGGCTGCGGCAAGTTACGAAGCGAGAACTTTCGGCGTGCATTCCGCGATGCCATCGGTTACCGCCAGACGGAAATGCCCGGATCTGATCTTCGTGCCGCCGCGCTTCGAGGTATATCGGCAGGTCTCGCAACAGATCAGGGAGATATTTGCCGAATATACCCCGCTGATCGAGCCATTGTCACTCGACGAAGCCTATCTCGATGTGACCGAAAACCTGAAAGGCATGGAGATCGCCACCGAAATTGCGCTGGAAATCCGCACAAAGATCAAGGCGGTCACCGGCCTCAATGCGTCTGCGGGCATTTCCTACAACAAGTTCCTAGCCAAGATGGCAAGCGACCTGAACAAGCCGAATGGCCAGGCCGTCATCACGCCGAAAAACGGCCCCGGCTTTGTTGAAGCCTTGGCCGTCAAGAAATTCCATGGTGTGGGACCAGCCACGGCCGAGCGGATGAAACGGCACGGCATCGAAACCGGGCTCGATCTCAAGTCTAAATCACTCGGCTTTCTGCAGCAGCATTTCGGAAAGTCCGGCCCATATTTCTATAACATCGCCCGCGGCATCGATGACCGGCAGGTAAGACCCGATCGCATCCGCAAATCCGTCGGCGCAGAAGACACATTCGTTGAGGACATCGACGATCTCGATCTGGCCAAGGCCGAGCTCGGACCGTTGGCTCAGAAAGTCTGGCGTTATTGCGAGGCCCATGACATCACCGGAAAGACGGTTACCGTGAAGATCAAATATTCGGATTTCAGCCAGGCGACCCGCAGCAGGACCGTATCGGGAGTCGTCTCTGACGTCGCGACAATCCAGGAAATGGCCGAGACCCTGCTTGCCTCCGTCTTTCCGTTCAAGCGTCCGGTGCGGCTGTTGGGGATCACTCTTTCATCGCTGAATACCGAAGAGAGCGAACAGGAACCGCAGCTGGCGCTTGGAATATGATGCCAGTCTTGTCGAGGGTGTTGCGCTGCACGTCCCCTCATTCATCCCCTTAGAAACCATGGCGTTGGGCCCTCCGCCGCCTGCCCGGAGCGAAGCCCTGCGACGCGGAAAAGGTTGGTGGGATTGAGGACGTCTATCAGTCCGCACGAACGGACCTTAAGCTTGGGAGCAGGCGCGGAGCCCGCAGGGCTTCCCGCTATACTGCCTGCGAAGGAGCGGGATACTCTTGTGTGGTAGGCCGATAAAGCGTTATTGACTGTCCGTACCGATAAAGTCATACCACCGTCAGCAAATAGACCAGACAGGATCCGCGAAGTGCAGGCAGAAGCGTTCTCGATATCAGGCTTAAAGAAGATAACTCCGGCTCGGTTTGGCGACAGCAGGGGCTACTTCAGCGAAGTTTTCAAACGGGAATGGTTTCGAGAGAATGTCGCGAATGTGGAATTCCTGCAGGACAATGAATCCCTGTCCGCGCAGGCCGGAACTATCCGTGGACTTCACTTCCAGACGGACCCCTTTGCACAGGGCAAGCTCGTCCGCTGCATTCGTGGACGACTGCTGGACGTCGCCGTCGATATCAGAACGGGTTCCCCGACCTTCGGACAATGGGCCGCCATTGAGCTTTCACCAGAAAACGGTGAACAGCTGTGGATTCCGGCAGGCTTTGCCCACGGATTTATGACCCTCATCGACGACACCGTTATCTCATACAAGGTAACAGCTCCCTACAGCGCGGCTCATGATCGCGGTGTCAAATGGGATGATCCCACCATCGGCATCAACTGGCCAAAAATGGACAACTGCGTGCTTTCCGACAAGGACGCAAAGCAGCCGTCTCTGTCCGAATTGCCGGAATATTTCATCTACCAAAAAACTGGAAACTGATGATGCGCGTTCTAGTCACCGGCGGCGCCGGATTTATCGGGTCGGCCCTTGTGCGCTATCTCGTAAGCGAGGTCGGCGCGGATGTTCTCACTGTCGACAAGCTGACTTATGCCGGAAATCTGGCCTCGCTCAAGCCAATCGAAAACGCTCCGAACCACCGCTTTCTTCGGGCGGACATATGCGACCGCGCCGCAATGAATGACGCTTTCGCGACATTTCAGCCGGACTATGTGATGCATCTGGCGGCTGAGAGCCATGTCGACCGCTCCATCACCGGTGCTGCCGATTTTATTCAGACCAATATCAACGGCACCTTCACGATGCTGGAAGCAGCGCGGCAATATTGGGACGGTCTGGCCGAAGACGCAAAATCGAACTTTCGCATGCTCCATGTTTCGACCGACGAGGTTTACGGTTCGCTTGGAGAGCATGGCCTCTTCGAAGAAACAACGCCCTACGATCCTTCGTCGCCGTATTCCGCTTCGAAAGCCGCAAGCGATCATCTCGCCACAGCCTGGCAGCGCACCTATGGCCTTCCGGTCGTGATTTCCAACTGCTCCAACAATTACGGGCCGTTCCACTTTCCGGAAAAACTCATTCCGCTGATCATTCTTAACGCGCTGGAAGGCAAGCCGCTTCCGGTATACGGAAATGGCGCGAACATCCGCGACTGGCTATATGTGGAAGACCACGCCCGTGCCTTATGGCTTATCGTTCAAAAGGGCCTTGCCGGCGAAAAGTACAATGTCGGCGGCAGAAATGAACAAAAAAACATCGATGTGGTCGATTGCATCTGTTCAATTCTCGACGAGCTTCGCCCGCAATCGAAGCCCTATGCCGAACTTATCAAATACGTCACCGATCGCCCCGGCCACGATGCCCGCTACGCCATTGACGCTACGAAGCTGGAAACGGAACTTGGCTGGAGCGCGCAGGAGAATTTCACGACCGGCATCCGCAAGACGGTGGAATGGTATCTCGACAATGCGTGGTGGTGGCAGCCGCTGCGCGAAGGTGTTTACGCAGGAGAGCGTCTCGGCGTTCTGGTGAAGGGTTGAGCGGGATGCGGCTGGTCGTCACCGGAAAAAACGGTCAGGTTGTCAGCGCTCTACAGGCTCTTGCTGATGACAAGTTGGAGATTGTAACCTTGGGTCGTCCGGAACTCGATCTTGCTCGACCCGAAACGGTAGCCAGGGCATTGCGTGACGCGAGGCCCGATGTGGTCGTGTCAGCGGCGGCCTATACCGCTGTCGATAAGGCGGAAAGCGAACCGGACATTGCTTTTGCCGTCAATCGGGACGGATCAAGAGCCGTTGCGCAGGCAGCAAATGACATCGGCGTTCCAGTAATCCATCTTTCCACTGATTATGTGTTCGACGGCACCAAGGCCACCGCTTATGTCGAAAGCGATCCGACAGGCCCAAGCTCCGTCTACGGCCGCTCAAAGCTGGAAGGCGAACAGGCCGTCTTCGAAAGCACCAGCAACTATGCCATCTTGCGAACTGCTTGGGTGTATTCGGAATATGGCAGCAATTTCGTAAAAACCATGCTGCGGCTAGGCGAGAGCCGTGATGAACTTAATGTGGTGGCGGACCAACTTGGATGTCCCACTTCGGCAAATGATATCGCAACAGCGATAGTGACGATCGCAAAACAACTAAAAGACGATCCCTCCGCAAATTTTCGCGGCGTTTTTCACCTGACTGGAACAGGTGAAACGAACTGGGCTGATTTCGCGAAGCAGATATTCGCCTTTTCTGTGGAAAACGGCGGAAAGTCAGTGATCGTCAACAACATCACGGCCACGCAATACCCTACCCCAGCCCGGCGCCCGGCAAACTCCAGGCTCAATTGCAGCAAGCTAGAAGAGGTTTACGGGATTAGATTGCCGGAATGGCGGGCATCAACGCGCGCGGTCGTAGCCGCCTTAGCGCAGAGCAAAAAGGAAAACCCATGAAGGGCATCATTCTTGCCGGAGGCAGCGGCACCCGTTTGCACCCGATGACGTTGTCGGTCTCAAAACAGATTTTGCCGGTCTACGACAAACCGATGATCTATTACCCGCTGACGACGCTGATGTTGGCTGGCATTCGCGAAATACTCATCATATCAACACCCCATGACATGCCGCTCTTCCAAACCCTTCTGGGGGACGGTGCGAAATGGGGTCTTTCTATAGAATACGCCCTTCAGCCAAGCCCGGATGGCCTCGCGCAGGCTTATATGATCGGTGCCGATTTCATTAATGGGTCTCCGTCCTGTCTTATCCTTGGCGACAATATCTATTATGGTCACGGATTGCCTGAATTGCTGGAAAGCGGAACAGGCGTCAACGACGGAGCGACAGTCTTCGCCTATCAAGTAAACGATCCGGAAAGATACGGCGTCGTTGAATTCGATAGCAAAATGCGCGCGCTTTCCATTGAGGAAAAACCTCTCAAGCCCAAGTCCAATTGGGCGGTGACCGGGCTCTACTTCTATGATGCGGATGTCGTGGACATTGCCGCCAACCTTAATCCCTCGGCCCGTGGCGAATATGAGATCACGGATGTAAACCGCATTTATCTCGAGCGCGGTAAGCTCAAAGTGTCGATCATGGGGCGCGGATATGCCTGGCTCGACACCGGGACGCCCGACAGCCTTCTGGAGGCAGGTGAGTTCGTACGCACCCTTGAAAAACGCCAGGGATTTAAAATCGCTTGTCCAGAGGAGATCGCTCTGAGTAAGGGTTTCATAAACAAATCAAAATTTGCTGATTTAGCCGAGAATGCTGGTAAGGGCGATTATGGAATATATCTAAGAAAACTTGCCCGCGACTGAGAACCCGCTAGCAAGCGGCACCTCAGATACGGCAAAGGTTTTTGAGCGACAGTTGTTCTGAAATAATCACAGGTCGTGCCTACCGACGTCTTACACTAAGGCAAAGTTTGAAATCTCCATATGAGCAAAAAAATGAGATCAAAAATACTTGATCGAACCTGACCGTGATGTTAGACGGTCTCCCTTAGGCAACCGCATTATGCGATGTTCGCTCTGAAATTCGTGTCTTATGGCGGTGGATGTTACACCCGCCTCGCAGGCCAATGCTTTCGTTAGCGTGGTTATTCTATCGCAATAATGCGTGGCCACGATAACGGTCATAACTAGAGTGCTTTTCGATTGCCAACCTACGCTCTTTCGGATGTCACAGTTGTTTCAGTCTGTTATCACAGCGATGCAGTGATCGCAGACATGATTAATTCGGTTCCGCAAAGCACTCCAATAATCTTAGTTGATAACGGCTATACCAACACATTTGATACCGTACCCAAGGGACGTGATATCAAAATAATCAGCCTGCCATCGAATTGCGGTTTCGGAAGAGGTTGCAACGAGGGGGCAAAGTGGGCAACCACGCCATTGTTGTTCTTCCTAAATCCCGACACTCGATTGGGCGAAGGCGCACTCGATGCTTTACTCGCGGGAGTCCGTAATCATCCAAGTGGTTCGGCATTCAGCCCCCGCATCTCCAACAACAATGGAAAAGCCTATTTCAAACGCCGCTCTTATTTGCTGCCACGCGCTCAGTGGATGAAAAGAGGTTGGCCCACAACGGATCGCGAAGTTCCAGTTCTCTCAGGTGCAGCGCTACTTGTAGAAAAGCGGCAGTTTGACCTGATAAATGGCTTCGATGAGAATATTTTTCTCTATCATGAAGACGATGATCTGTCTCTCAGACTCCGTGAGCTCGGCCCTCTATTTTATATACGAGCATCTCACGTGGTACATAGCTCGGGTCGTTCATCCGCAAGGTCCCCGAAGATTGCATATTTTAAAGCGCGTCATTTGGCGATATCAAGAGTTTACGTGGGACGCAAGCACGGCAAGCTCTACCCGGCATTGGCGACATTTCTTCAATCCTTACTACTTCTTGGCTCTCCTTCAAATATTGTCTCAAAAAGAAGAAGAGCTAAAGCCCTTGGTATGCTGGCGGGAGCGATGACAATGTTGTTCCAACGGGGAGGACCCCAACCCTAATAAAGCTCGGATGGCGTTATTAATTTTAGCCATTGAGAACAAAAAAAGGTGAGATGGTGCCTCCAACGAAATCGGACGATATATGGCGATGAACAAACTTCCTTGGTGGAAAATTCGTCGCGAAATGGCGCGGATTTGTTTGCAATTGCTTCGGCTTCCCGTAGAAGCTGTCAAATTAATCGTCGTACGGAGATGGTATGATTTAGTCACTGCGCGCGCGATCAGACGTACGCTTGGAAATGTGTCAATGGGTACCGAGGCTGGTGTTTATCTGATTTTCCCCGCAAATGGCATCCAAGATTCCCACCTAACAATGCTGAGAGAAATGCTGCGGGAGGGTGTTACTCCAATAGTGGTTTCGAACCTCCCTCTATCTGAAGTCGATCGGAGAACATTGCAAGCCTATGCCGCACTCATAATTGAAAGGCCAAATGTAGGTTATGATTTTGGCGGCTATCGCGATGGAATCGTCGACTTAAGCCCCAACTTTGGGCAATTTAATCGATTGTGGCTGTTGAACGATTCCATCTGGCTGGTACCACAGCCAACAAGTTGGTTTGAGGAAGCCCGTGCCCTAGACAAAGACTTTGTGGCTGCTACTTCAAATTACGCCATGCCACGTGTCGATCCCCAAAATTTTCGAAAAATCGTTTGGAATTACGATACTAATCACAAGAACTTTCATTATGCGTCATACGCCCTCGGATTTAACGCAACGATCCTTCAGGATGCTGCTTTTATGCGATTTTGGAGAACGTTGAATATAAGCAACGATAAAACTCGAACTGTACGTCGTGGGGAAATTGGATTGTCACAATGGGTGATCGGGCATGGATTTTCCCATGGCGCAACTCATGAAGTAAATGAGTTGGATCAAGAACTTCAGCGCTGCAATGATGAAGAAATAGATCAAATTGCTCGAGAACTTGTTATTCCTGACGATGAAGCGCTTGTGGCGGTACAATCTGCAGTTCTACAAGAAAGCTCAACAACCAGCAGCGGGCGCGCTGATCGGATATCCTTAATTCTTACCGCGGTATCTCGCCGAGCTAGCGCTTACGCGTTGCCCGCCTATTCAATAGCCAGAGGATTTCATTTCTTAAAAAAATCTCCGCTTTGGTTGTCGCCCGGTAGCGCCGAAGTGACCTTAAAGTTGATCGAACGGATTATGGGATCTGAGGGACAAGAAATCAGAGAGGAAGCAAATGCATTGCAACCCCGGAAAATTCAAGCTCCCGCTGGTCCAAAATCGGGGAGCACTTCACCTTAACCCCGGAAAATTCAAGCTCCCGCTGGCCCAAAATCGGAGAGCACTTCACAAAACCGCTGGAGCGAACTCAAAACTGGATAAAACTTGGGGGCAAGGTCAGGCGCCATGCTGGTGAACGCGAACACAGGATGAATCGATCATCACGATGTCACCATCGTAACGTTTTGAAACTGCATCAAGAAGGCGATCCCAAACACCGGCTGCGCGCCAGCGCGAGAACCGATTGTAAAGTGTCGTGCGCGGGGGCCATAGCGTTCCGGCACATCTCGCCAGGACGAGCCCGTCCTGAACCGCCAAAGGATGCCATTGATTACTCGACGATCATCAACCCGTCGCACTCCACGGCTTTTGTTTGGAAGAAGTGGTTCAATCACAGCCCATTCTTCGTCGCTCAATTCGTGACGGCGCATAGCAATCGTAACCGCCCGATTGCTACCGCGGCGATTTTGCTTTGATGCGAGCGACGAGCAGCTCGTCGTCAACAAAGCTGTCGAGGAAGTCGTTCCATTCTTGGGATGTGCGGCGGGCATCTTTGAGCATCTGCTCCAGTTCGTCCATGCCGTCGTCCGTCAGTGCGGTCACGGATTCGTCGTCTCCGGTGTACACGGAGATGATGCTGCCGTAGCTCAGATTATCATCGTTGGAGACGATTGCCTGAAGAAGTTCCGGGTCCTCTTCGAGAATTTCGGCAACAAATTTGATCGTACGGACGTAGGTGACTGTCGCCATCAGGCTGCCTTTACGTCGATTGCGGTGATCGTCGACCAGTTCCACGGAAGGAGTTCGTCGAGTCGATTGATCTTGTGATCGTGGATGCGATCGAGCACGTCAGTCAGATAGGCTTGCGGGTCAAGACCATTCATCTTTGCCGTCTCGATGATCGTCATGGCGCGTGCCAAGGTCTCCGCTCCCGTATCGGCTCCCGCGAAGAGCCAGTTCCGTCTTCCCACGCCTATCGGACGTAGTGCCCGCTCGGCGGCATTGTTGTCGATCGCGACGCGGCCGTCGTCGAGGAACAGACAGAGCGAAGACCATCGGCTCAAACCGTAGCGGAAAGCTGTCGCCAGATCGCCTTTGCCCGGAATGCGCGTTAGTTGAGCTTCAGCCCAGTGGCGGAATGCATCGACCTTAGGCTTGCTCTGGGTCTGACGCGCGGCAAGCCGGATCTCAGGAGGCTGGCCGTTGATGCCTCGCTCGATGTCGTAAAGCGCTCCAATGCGATCGAGAGCCTCTCGCGCAATCTCGGACTTGTTTGATGTCCAGATATCGTGGAAGTCTCGTCGCCAATGAGCCCAGCAGGCGGCTTCCTTGAAGCGAGATTCTCCCTTTTCTCCAGGCGAGTATAGCTTGCCATATCCTTTGTAGCCGTCAGCCTGAAGGATGCCGCTTGATTGCTTGAGGTGGCGGTGGACGTGCTCTTCTTTCCAGTCAGGAGCAAAATAGTAGACTGCACCGGGCGGGGAACTGCCTGCCCATGGACGCTGATCGCGGACATACGTCCAGATCCTGCCCTTCTTCACACCCTTGCCCAACCCCTTGTCTCGCAGCGAGCGATCCAGCACCCTGATCGGGGTGTCGTCCGCATGAAGCAGGTCACTTGCCATGACCGCCGTTTCGATCCGCTCGATGAGAGGCTGCAGAACCTGCATGGCGCGACCACACCAATCAACCATCGTGCTGTCGGGAATGTCGGCGCCCATGCGGGCGAAGATCTCGTTCAGACGGTACAGTGGCAAATGGTCGTCGAACTTCGAGACCAGAATGTACGCCAGGAGGCCAGCGCCGGCCATGCTGCCCGGTATCGGGCGGCTGGGTGCTGCCACCTGCACCATTTTCTCGCAGCAGCGGCAGGACTTCTTCAGTCGAGCAACTTCGATGACTTTCATCTGCGCGGCGATCATGTCGAGGATTTCGCTGACGTCCTCACCGACAAGACGCAATTCACCTCCGCATTCCGGGCAGCAGGAGCCAGGATCGAGCTCTCGGCGCTCGCGAACCGCCTTGTCCGAGACGCGTGGGCGCCGGCGCATGATCTTTTCAGACGTATCCGCCAAGGGAACAACAGACGCCGCCTCATCAGGTTCATCGATTGGCGCCGTACTGCCTTCAGCGACCGCGATCAACAGATCCTCAAGCGCCAGTTCCAACTGCTCGATTTCACGCTCAATCTTTTCGGAGGACTTGCCGAAGACCTGTTTCTTCAGCTTGGCAATGCGCAGCCGCAGCGTTTGGATTAACTGATCATGCGCTTGCAATGTGGCCGACATCTTCGCGTTTTCCGCCTGCAAAGCGGCAATCATTGCCTTAAGAAAGGCTGGATCGTCCGGAAGATCTGTCATCGCGCTAGACATGATCCTGACTACCACGAGCCAGGATAAATTTCCATAAAAACCAGTGGTTTCAGTGGGATAAAATCACCCGACACGGGCCGGTGGCGCACCCCAATCAGGACGACGCCAATCGATCCCCTCCCACAACATCGCCAGTTGGGCCGACGTCAGCCGGGCAGTCCCGTCGGATGCAGAAGGCCAAGGAAACCGCCCCTTCTGCAAGATCTTGTAATACAGGCAGAAGCCCTGTCCATCAAAATAGAGCAGCTTCAAACGATCGCCACGTTTACCGCGAAAGGCAAAGACCGCGCCGCCAGTCGGCTTCTGACGCAAAACATCCTGCGCGAGCGCGGCAAGGCCCTCCACCCCCTTGCGCATGTCCGTGATGCCGCACGCAAGATACACCCGAACGCCGGTCCCAGGTCCAATCATGCTGCTTCCACCGCTCGGATAACCTGCGTCAGGATGTCGGGCGCCACCGAACTCTCGAAGCGAAGTGTGCGGCCGCAGCTCAATCGTAGCTCGATCATCCCGCAGCAGCTCTCCCTGAGTTCAGGGACATCGGTCTGCACGGCATTCATATCGACTGGAATGAACAATGCATTCGCAGATGCCGACAAAAGCCCCTTCTTTTTGAGCTCGCTACGCCAGGCGTATATCTGCTGCCGCGTTAAATCGTGACGATGAGCAACCTCTGTGATCGTGGCTCCAGCAACCCCAACCGACATGACAATCGCAAGCTTGTCTTCTTCGCGCCACCGCCGTCGACGTTCCTGCCCAAGAATTTCAACACGCATCGCAATCCTCGCCTAAGACACGTCGCTAACGACGTCGTTAAACACGTCTCTTAGGCCATCAAGACGTTAGGCGGCAGGCGGTGCCAATCGGGCGGTTACTAGCAATCTCCTTTCAAGGAGATTGAATCACATCGAATGCCGAAGATGAGCCCCGTTTATGGGGACGCGCCCTAGGAATTTATGAATCAACTATCTAACTGCATAAAATCTTTGTTTCTTAGTAAAAAAGTGCCTCTGAAGAGGAAACAGTCCAAGATCTCAAAGCGGTGTTCGAGGAGAAAATTGAGGACAAAAACCGCTGTACTCTCCCCGCCCCGCTCTGGGCCCGCATCCACCGCCACATATTCAACTCGACAAATATTATCTGCAGCACCTTCCAGTACTTCCGGCTCCATCCCCTCCGCTTCTACTTTAAGCAGGCGAATAGGCAAATCCCTGATGAAGGTTGAGGCAAATGTATCAAATTTGAGCGTTTTTACCTTTATTTCATTCAAGGCATTCTCCGGCTTAAAAAGACTTGAGTCCGCTTCGCTTGTGGCTAAAAAAAACGTCTGCATGCCTTCAGAGTTGCTAAGCGCACAATCGAAAACTTGCTGCGTCGGTACGTTTCTTTTCAAGGCAGAAAATGCTGTGGGATCTGGTTCAAATCCAAAATATCGGGCGCCACGTTGAGTAGCCCATATTCCGAATTCACCGTTATTAGCTCCCACATCAACAATTACATCACCCGGACGTAGGATCATTTCATCCAGCCGATAATCCCACAATAACTGCCTGATTCTTGAATCCAAGCCATCCTTGTACAGGCCCAATCGGCGCTCATGGGCAACGAACACACGATTTTCAGGAAGCTGCTCGCTATAAAGCCCGTCTACTACTTTAAAGTGTAACGCAGCCTGTACGTCAAATCCTGATTCTTCAAGAGATTCTTCACTTACCGGAACCTCTTTCACATGATCCGCGCCCTCCAAAAAGGGTTCACTCAACCTAGACGATTTTTTCCAGATTTTCCTAAATATCTTCATATTCTCACCGCTTGAATATATGTTTCAACACTGAATCAAAAATCCTTTTAGTGCCACCAAGCAAAAATGGTTTTCCAACGGCACCAATTTCCTCCTCCTGCGCAGAAACAACGTAGCCAGTGTAGTATCGTTCTGGACGTTTGTATCCCTCAATTGGCCACCTATGAATAGGTGAGTGATTTATGTCTTCTTTCCTCACAAATACGAAACTATCATCCAATCTGGACATAGCTAACGGCATTGTTAACTGGTCACGCCGTGAATATCGAAGTACATAAGAAAACCATTGCTCCATTGCTTCAATACATGCTGGCGACATGTGTCGACGAGCAATGAATCCTCCCCACAAAGGCCTTGACGACAACGCTGATGTATATTTTGTTTCTATTAATATTTGCAATTCAGAAAGAACATGAGAATGTTCAAGCCCCGCTGTTCGGACTGCCTCGATCTCATCCGATAACGTCTCTCTGAAGCTATGCCAGAAGCATCCGAAAAGTGTACGGTCATTGGGGATTAAATACTGCCATACCTTTTCCGCCGACGCCATCAAGCGGACACTTGGATCAATGTATATCGATCTTTGGTATGATTGAAGATAGCGATGCGGCCTAATTTTCTGTTCTCTCGAACTACGAGGAAGATCAAGAGACAGAATTGGCTCACATGGAATCAACAACCAACCATTTGACTGAAGATTAGGCTGATCAGTAAAGCAAAAATAATCAGCTTCATGGTCGCAATTTATTTCAGGGAGGACATATCCGTCGCCGATAATTACTGTATAAATAGCAAGTTTATCTTTGGTCATCATGAGCCCGACATCAACTGTCTCTTCACCAACTTTAGCAACCGAGCCAAATGTGGATACCTAGCGAAAAGTGTCGCGATTAGGATCCCGTTTCCCCGCACTGCGCTCCGCACGTCTACTTAAATTTGGAAATTTCGTAGAAGTGATACCCGCGAGTCGACGCATAATATTGTGAATTAAGGCATCCTTGATCCCCGTCAACGGCTTTTTTCTAGCTACTCTTAACGCGTTCTTCGCCGCGTCTAAATCGTTTCCGGTGGCATTCAGTTTGATCGCTAATTCGACATTTTCTCTGCGGTATTTTTCAGCACTCTGGCGCTCATTTGCTATTACGGAGTTTAAGCTATCAAACTGCTCTTCAATCCATTTTTTTTGGAAAAAGGACTCTCCGGCGATTTCGAAGTAATTTGCAATAAGCGAGCGAGAATGCTCGGTTCCAATCAAAGATACGAATGGGGCTAGCTCATCCGAAATCTGATCGCCCCAGAAAAGCACCCCGAGCCCGTGCTCATGCAGAAAATTGATTGAGGGACGGTCAGAAGCAACTTCCGACCAAAAGCGCCACACCCCAAAATCCCTCTCCCTCACTTCAGTATCATGAAACAAAACAACCGCGCGGTTGGACAATTTCGGAACCCAAGAAAGGAAATCCTCTTTAACGTCGTCATAAAAGTGCCTTCCGTCCACGTGAAGGATATCTACCGAGTTATCTTCGATATCTTCCAGAGCCTCCGCAAACGTCTTTCTAAGCAAAGTACTAAAAGAAGAGTATTTTTTGTTCTCCTCTTCAACGGTCGCGTAGACAATATCATCATAATACCCAGCATGTTCATCACCAGCCCACGTATCTACGGCAAAGCAGTCCGTAGAGAGGCAGTTGACTGCTACTGCTTCACAGAAGCTAAAGTATGAAAAACCATAGTGGGTGCCTAATTCTACAATTCGATTAGGCTTCATAGTGCGGACGAGCCACATAGAAAAAGGCCCATGCCGCAGCCAAGCAGATACAGGCCTGTACTTCGGCGAATCTATATTCGGATCTATCAGTTGCATTTTTATGCCTATATCGCGTCGGAACATTTCAGCTTCCTAGCAGATGGAGGCCGCCGAAATATCTCAATCGTCTTTCCTCAACTCTTCCCGCAAATTAGCCGACCTAAGTCGCGAGCGCGGTCAAAAGTGCATTGGTGTTGCGATTCCAACCGTAGCGTGAATAGGCACGCTCAGCCGTGTTAACAGCACGGGGGCCATAAACATTCGGCGTTCTCACTAAGTCAACCGCTGTGCGGAGAGCTTCATGCCATTGCCAGTCATCGACAATCAATGCATCATCCGGATGAGTCACAGCTCTTGTGAATGTAAAGCTTCGTGATAAGCAGCTGAAAGTTCCGACAACAGCCGCTTCAAAATACTTAAGTTCACTCTTACAGTTCGTAAAATCATTCGATTGCAGCGGGGCGATATTGATATCCACTTCTGCAATGCGCGCCTGAAGATTGACCCAATCTTGCAGCTCAATCACCTCGACACGTTCTGAAAAAGGCGCAAGCTCCTTGAAACTTTCCATAAAACCGACAATCCGCAGTGTCACGTCGTTATCATTCCGCAAAAGACTACAAAGCGCCTGAACAGCAATTTGAAAGTCTCTGTTGTGTGTTGGAGACCCGCTAAAATAACCGATTCTCACAGGTCCGTTCCCATGAAAACCCCTAATTCGTTTCTGTTCGAATAGCTCTTGAGAAAATAGCTGCTGCTTCTTGTTTAGAAAATTTGGGACAATGCCAACAGGGCGCCTACATACGTTGGCGAGCTTTTCCGCTAAAAACTCATTTGTAGTTATGCCACCGTCGCAAAGGACGGCTGTCGCCTGTAGCCTTCCAACATACGCGTACCAAGAATTAATATGCGTTTCGTCTGCCGTCGGCTGATCATTATTTGCCAGCACTAAATGTGCGTACCTCGTATCAAAGACCAGATCATCGAAGTCGGCCAAAATACGCACATTAAAGGCACGCGCACGTGACAAAAGTTCACCAACTGCTCGTCCATATCTTACACGTGCTAGGACCAGAACTTGGATCTGTGGCAGAAGCGATATTAAATAATCTATCTCATCAAGCGAAAACCAACTTGCTACAATTTCGTTCGGATCAAGTTCACGAACGGCCTCCACCATATTAAATACTCGATATCGAAACGTACTCGTGTCTGGCTTCTCATACAGAAAAGCAATTTTTTTTTCCGCCCGAACATGAAGGGCCTTAACGCGCACATCGAGAGGCTCATCATCCCACGGCGCCCTGTAGGGAATTTTGTTAGCAACTAGATCGGTATACATTTAGCCTCAACGCTTAATCAAGTCGTCTAGACGGTCGATTACATTACTCAGCGCCAACCTCCAACTACGACAGATGTTGTCACCAGAAAGATTTTGTCTGCACAACTCTAGATCCTCAGCTTTACTCACAAGTTCTTCAATGCCCCTCAAGAGACTCTTTTGGCTAAGATCCGAACAAATAATGTTATGCGAATATTTTTGGAGGCTACGTTTACCAAATGCTGCATTGGTTAAAACGGGTATACCCATGGCAGCTAAGTCCAGCGGAGGATAAGATGGATGCGGTGTATGCATTAGGCTTAGACCTGCATCCATACCTTGCAAAAAACTAAGATATTGCTCCCAACCCATCGGCTTGTGGTACTCGGCTTCCAAATTCGATGAAAACTGCAACTTGGGAACATCGTAACCAACGAGATGAATTTTCCATCTTGCGGCGTCCAAGATTCCTTGCGATGCCGCTTCATCAATCAGGGCGAGACCCGTAGCATAAAGATTTCTTAGATTCTTTGGACGCGCGTAGAAAAATAAATGTCGCTTCTCCGAAGTCCGGATCCAATTCCGTTGGAGTGAGCTAAAAGCGGGTTCAAAAAAGACACTCCGATCCTCGAGGCTGGGAACTCCGCACGCTTTGTCAACGAGACAATCGTAAAGAAGCTGAGTGTTAACTGCAACCAACTTCACGGGCTCAGCTAGAGTCGAAGTACAAGCAACGTGATCGTCTCCCATTGGATAAAACATTCGCTCGTCTTCCTGGAGAAGATAGATAATGCGATCATGCCGCACAGTGTTCAACAAGCATCGAGTTGTCCACCAGGAGGTTGAGATAAATAGATCATCCGAACAAACTGACAGTTCTCTACTGCCATAGTGGGGGGAGAATTGGAATTCCACCTGCCCAGAAAACTGAATGTTACTTGCTTTTAAAATCGCCCCAAGACTAGCGGTATCTGGCGGCTCGAGACGAGTAATTATCCTCAGAGGCACTTTGGATCTCTCAGCCCACAATGCGGCTAGCAATAAAGCAGTCCCAACTCCACCAAAAAGGCTAGACTCCCCTATACTGTCCGTCACCAAATTTATTCGGTTTCCAACACGGGTCTCAGGGAATGTAGTGATTGCTCGTAGCCCAGGCCACCTCTGATCAAGGTAGCCTTTTACGGTTGGAACGCCATCCGAATGACTCAAAACGGGAGTATTTGCCAACCACGAGTGGTATCGGGTTCGCACCGATCCATTTCGCTTGTACACCACTCTGCGAAATGCACTCCGCACTTCTTTCTGCTTATTGGCAAGTAACGCCTTGAGCCATCCACGGGGCCTTCCATCCTTGTGAAATGGAATTCGATACAAAATTTTCTTCATCGTCGACTTCTAAGCGGCAGGTGCATCAGTGACGCACAATTAAAAAAAGTAAATGAACCTGTACCATCGACTTTGGATTTTGTCGTTGTCAAATTCGCGCCGATAAAATGACGTCAACAGCTTTCTTCAGGTAAGCGGTGAACTGAGGTCGTTACTTCTGGAATTCAGAGCATGCATGCCTCGATATCGCTGGCCGGCCACCCTGCGGCGATGCGCTCGACGGTCGATCGTCCTCGTGGCATAGACCCCACAGACAGATAGGCAGTGTTTCTATAATGGGCCTTTGTTCGTCAAGTCCCTCAGTACCAGTATCTCGTCAAAGATCATGCTTCTGTCCGTGGTCAACACCAGGGTCGCCATACCATGCCATAAGATCAGAACTGGCAGGTCAATCTAGGCGGCGTGATTGCCAAAGCATCACAGCACTACTTACAACCTTGCCAGGCTCTCGTCCCGGTGACGGGACCTCATTGAGACAAAATTACAATTGCTTCGTCTCGATGCCGCCCCGCAAAGGGGCCTTGCACACTATATGCCATGGGAATTCAAGGCCTGACGCCATCAGCGCTTACAGTGGAACGCAGTTCGGTACATATTGCATCCCCAGCGCAAGTCCTCATCCTCAAACAACGATTAATCAGAATTGTATTATTGAGAATTACCCCCTAATTGCTGAGAAAACACTGGGCTTCTTCCCTAATATGTGGTGTTGACAGGGTCTCGCTATCACATTATCAGCGTGCGCCGAAGCGATAGCGACCCTGTTTACCGATTGTTCAGGGTTACGAGCGGTGAGATATCTGACAAAGTCAAAGCAATGGCCCGCTGAACGACTCATCAGATCGTCGTCCAGATTGGCGCATCTCTATGAGACAAGCCGCAGAAACAAACTAAGGAACATAGAACTTGATAGGATCTTTTCTGTCGTCAAACGACAAGAAGCTGTTGACCCGGCTTTTTAAAGAGAACTTCAAAAAGCACGTTGGCTGGTACTCATCAGCAATTGCGGCAATGTTCATCGTTGCCGGTATGACCTCCCTCAGCGCCTGGATCATGCGTGATATCGTCAACAGCGTTTACCTGAAACAGGGTTTTGACGTTGTTCTTGAGATCGCGTTTGCAGTTGCCGGTATTTTTATTATTAAGGGTCTCGCGACTTTTGTACAAAGCTATTATCTGAGCAAGGCAGGCAACAGCATCGTCGCAGAACAACAACGTAAAATCTATGATCGGCTTCTAAAGCAGGGAGTTTCATTTTTTCAGAATCTACCTTCCTCCGAGCTACTGATCCGGGTTACCTACAATGCCCAATCTGCTCGAAATGTGATCGATACCATCGTCACTTCATTTGTCCGTGATCTTTTTTCCCTCCTTGGCTTGATCATTGTAATGTTCGCACAGAATTTCCTTCTGAGTGCGATTTCCATGATCATCGGACCTATTGCGATTTTCAGCGTGCGTTTGGTCCTGCGACGTGTACGCAAAATCATGGAAGCGGAGCTTGCTTCCCTCGGCGAAATCGTCAATGTCGTGCAGGAAACCAGCATCGGCGTTCGCGTAATTAAAGCATTCTCTCTCGAGAAACTGATGCGCCAGCGCATGAACAAGGCCGTGTCCGACGTCGAGCATCGGGCCAATGGTATTGCGAAGCTTGAGGCGGCAACCAGCCCAATCATGGAGACTTTATCAGGCCTTGCTATCGCAGCCGTGATTGCTGTGTCCGGTTACACAGTACTCGAAAAAGGTGGCTCACCAGGCGACCTGATGGCCTTCATCACCGCACTTCTTCTTGCTTACGAACCAGCAAAACGTTTGGCTCGCATGCGAATCCAGATCGAAAGTGGTATGATCGGTGTGCGTATGATGTTCGAGGTTTTGGATGCCCCGCTTACGCTCACCGAAAAGAAGGACGCTGCACCTCTCCCCAAGGCAAGCGGCGATGTGGAACTGAAAAACGTCAGCTTCGAATATGTCTCGGGCCAACCGGTCCTGAAGGATATCAGCGTGCTGTTCGAGGGTGGTAAGATGACTGCGCTGGTCGGACCTTCCGGTAGCGGCAAGTCCACCATCATCAATCTCATGATGCGCCTTTACGACCCGCAGAACGGTTCTGTTGAAATCAACGGCATGGATTTGCGCGACGTTTCTTTCGCCAGCCTGCGCGAGCATGTTTCTTACGTTGGGCAGGAAACCTTCCTCTTCTCGGGGACGGTAAAGCATAACATTTCCGTCGGTCGTGACGATGCGACGGAAGAGGAAATCATCGCAGCAGCGAAGGCTGCTAACGCGCATGATTTCATCACGAAGATGCCGCACGGTTACGACTCCAAGCTTGGAGAAAACGGCTCTGGTCTGTCTGGTGGCCAGCGGCAGCGTGTCGCCATCGCACGCGCCATGCTCAGAGACGCGGACATATTGATCCTCGATGAGGCAACGAGCGCGCTCGATTCGGAATCCGAAGCGCTTGTTCGGGATGCGCTTGAGCGGTTGACGCACAACAAGACGTCGATCGTTATCGCTCACCGGCTCTCGACCATCAATCGAGCCGACAAGATCGTCGTCATGGATAATGGCGAAGTCGTGGAGCAAGGAAGCCGTCGTGAACTACTAGAAACGGAAGGCCTCTACAAGCGTTTGCATACCATCCAGTTCGACGCAGACGTCGCATAATTCAATATAAAACGGGCGGCCTTCTCTCCGCCCGTTCGTCTGTTGAGCAAACAGTAGCAGGATGCGACGGAATGACGGCGATCGAAAAACTGGCCCAGCGCTTTGTGAAAGCGGACCTGGAGGGCGCAAAAATTCCTCTGGCGACGTTGGAGGCGAATGGTGTCATTCCCGGTAGTCTTGAAGAGGCGATGGCCGTTCAGCGCGCTTTTGTTGAAGCGTCCGGCAAGACGGTTGCGGGCTGGAAGCTGGCGATCAGGCCGGATGGCACAGCTGTCGGTGCGCCGATGGTCGATTGTTACCGGGTCGATGACGACAATATCGCATCTTTTTCGGGAGCGGCGATCGAAGGCATCGAAGTGGAAATCTGCTTCACCCTCGCCTCCGATATTCCCGCCGCAACCGCGACCCCGCTAAGCAGGGCCGATATATTGACGAATATCGACAGGGTTCACCTTGGCGCCGAACTCCTCGGCTACCGGATGGTGGAGAAAAACCAGGTCCCCTTCCCGCTTTTTCTGGCGGATCGCCTTGCCAATCGCGGGTTTGTTCTCGGGCCGGAAGTCGACGCGACAGTCGTTGATACCTTCGCCGAAAATACCGGGAAGCTGCCACATCTGACGGTGACAGAAGGCACAGATGTCCGTTTCAATGCGACGGTAAAACACCCCAATATCGATCCGCTCGCCCCGCTCCTCGCCTTTGCCAATTCCCCCCTCAACAGGGATGGAATGCTGAAACGCGGGCAGATTGTCACCACCGGCAGTCTTTGTGGTGCGATAACAAGCAGCCTTGCCGCCGAAACGCATATCGATATGAAATCGGTCGGCGCTTTCACACTTTCATGTTCGTGATCGTCATGGGTTACCGTCGACGCGGATAGCGCCTGCGTCGACGACGATTTTGGTCAAGGCGTTACGGACATACGGCGTTATGTCCGTAAGACCCCCTTCGAGGCCCGCTTCATGTCCCATCAGCCGATCCCGGGAGGACGAACCTATCCGGCTTTCGTATTCGCCTTCACGTCCACGCGCCCCGAAAACCAGTTGGCCAGAAGCGCGCCGGAAATATTGTGCCAGACGCTGAAAATGGCGCTGGGAACAGCTGCCAACGGCGAGAAATATGCTGTCGCAAGAGCGGCACCGAGACCGGAGTTCTGCATTCCCACCTCAATGGCAATTGCCTTGCGCTTGGCGAGGGAGAGACCGGTCGCCTTTGCCGCGAAGTAGCCAAGCAGATAGCCGAGGCCGTTATGGAGAACGACGACCGCAAATATCATCAGTCCGGACTGGACGATCGCACCCTTCGATGCACCGACAACCGCCGAAACGATCAAAACGATGCCGATGACGCTTACGAGCGGCAATGCCGGCACGGCCGCCTTCACGACACCCGGCAAAAGCTTCTGCAAGGCAGCACCGAGGGCCAGCGGCACCAGCACGACCTTGACGATGCTCAGGAACATTGCCCAGCCATCGACCGGCAGGAACTGGCTGGCGAACAACCATACGAGGAATGGCGTCACCAAGGGAGCGGCAAGCGTCGTCACTGAGGTGCAGGCGACAGACAGGGCGACGTCACCCTTCGACAGATATGTCATGACGTTGGACGATGTCCCGCCCGGGCAGCAGCCAACCAGGATGACACCTGCCGCCACTTCAGGCGGCATCGGGATGAGCAGGGTGAGCAGCACCGCAAGTAGCGGCATGATGAGGAACTGCCCGAGCACACCGATGGTGACGTCGACCGGGCGCCTCACGACTTCACGAAAATCGTCCACCGACAGGGTCAGCCCCATGCCGAACATGATGATCGACAAAAGCGTGACGATCCAGGGCCCGATCTGCTTGAACGTATCCGGAAAAAAGAAGCCGAGGACAGCAAACAGGATAACCCAACCGGCAAATGTCTTGCCGACAAAAGTCGAGATGGTTGCCAGAAATTTCATGTCCTCACTCCAAAGTTAAAACCCGTCGCGATCTCTAATAGACGGGACTCATGTGTCAAGGCCCCGCCCGGCCCTCCAAGACCTGTGTGAAATCGACTAGCTATTTTTACCCAACATTCAGGCAGACGACCGTCCTGTCGTCGCTGAATTCGGTGGTTGTCGAGCCTTTTACCGACGGATAGTCGTTGAGCTTGTGAAAATCCACAGCCTCGACACGGGCGAATTCCGCTTCCCAGTCAGCGATATCGGTTCCCGCCGGCAGAGACAGATAACCGTCGGAAAAGATTTCAAGGCTCACAAGCGTATCCTTGGCGATGCGGAGATCGACCGTCCCCTCCTCAATGACCTTTCCGCCATTGACCGAGGCGTAACCCAGTACGTGTCCCTGCCTGTTTGCGAATTGCGGCTGAACGCGAATTCCCCCCATCAGGAATTCCTCGACTGCTTCGATGTCGTTCTCAAGACCGCTCATACCGGCTGCGGCAATGACAACACCCTCCGCCTCCCGCGCAGTCATGATGCCGTTTTCGATGGCGGAACGCAGGCCAGAAAAGATGGTCGCACGCGTGCGTGTCTCGGCCGCATCGCCATCTTTGAGAACAGCAAACAGCTGTTTGAAGACAAGGATGCGCGCCGATGTACTCACCTTGTCTATCAGCTTCGCATGCTGCAGCAGTCGGGTGCCGTTGATGCGCACACCGGAATCACCGGCAAGAAGCAGGCGAAAGCTGTCGCCGTTGTCGGCCACGATTGCGAGCGTTGTGGAGGGTGGATGGCTGGCATTGATTCGCTCCGCCTCCTGTTTCAAGATATCGCTGATGTTTTGAAAAAGCTGAGGCGCGGCAATCTTTTCCAGCGTACCATCGAGGCTCATCTTCGCCACGGCATTTACGGCGGCGAGTGCTGCAATCCGGCCTGAGCTCAGCCCGCCGTAACTTGCACCGGTCGGGTCGGTCGCACCGTCGAATACGGCCAGAACCCTGCCCGGTATGATAAGTGCTACATCGTCCCCGGGCGTTGTGGCGTTCTTGTATTTCGATTGCGAAAAGCTCGCGATATTCATCGTCGTGTATTCCTTGCAGAGGGAGGCTGGGCCAGAAGGAGGCTGGCGGCGACACACATGTCGCCGCTGCTGCAGTCTTTGGTGAGGGAGCGGTACGGTTTCAGACGAAGGAGGCTTCTTTGTCTTCCGAAAGGCGGAACACGACGAAGACGCAAAGGCCGGTGCTGACCAGAAGCACGGTTGAAAGCGCCGCAGCCGTGCCAAACTCGCCGTCAATCACCTGAACATAGATGAGAACCGGCATGGTGATGGTTCGTGCCGTGTAGAGGATCAGCGTCGAGGACAACTCGTTGATGGCCGTTATGAAGCTCATCAGCGAACCGATGATGAGACCGGGCAGCATCAGCGGCACCGTCACCGACACGAAGGTCTTTGCCGGCGAAGCCCCGAGATTAACCGCAGCCTCCTCGATGGACGGCTTGATCTGCCTGAGGATCGATGTCGTGGAGCGGACGCCATAGGGCAGCCGGCGGATAAACACCAAAAGGATGATGATGAGCGCTGTCCCCGTGATATCGAAGGGCGGATAGCGGAAAGTCGTGACGTAGCCAATCGCCATGACAACGCCGGGGATAAGGTAAGGTACCATCAGCAGAAGATCGAGCGAGCCGGAGATCGCATTGTCGCGTCGCACCACGATGAAGGACAGCAGGCCGGAGACGATCGCAATCAGCACCACGGCAGCCAGTGCAAATGTGAAACTGTTGGCAATCGCCTGCGGTGAATCGCGAAGGATGCGGGCATAGCTGTCCAACCCGAAACCGCCCGTGAAGACGGGACCGCTGGTTGCGAGGAACGAGGTATAGATGACCGTGAGCGACGGCAGCATGGCGATGAAGACGACCAGATAGCAGAAGCCGTGCACGATGAAAGACTTCAGCGGACGCATGAACTGTTTTACCGGCCGGTTGGTCAGTGAGCTGGCGTAGCGACGCCTGGCAAGAATGCGCCGCTGCAACAGAAGTGCCGCCATGGAAATCGCAATCATCACCATGGAGATGGTCACCGCCATGGTCGGCGTTCCCGCCATTTCAGAGGTATATTGCGCATAGGCGATGGTCGATAGCGTTCTGATACCCTTGCCGAGGATCGCCGGGGTTCCGAAGTCGGCGATGGACAGCACGAAGCAGATGATCGCGCCAGTGCTGACCGCCGGAAAGACCAGCGGCAAGGTGATCTTGCGGAACCGTTGGAAAGCCGTGCAGCCGAGATTTTCCGCTGCGTCCTCATAGGACTTGTTGATGGTGTTCAGCGCGTTTTCCGTCATCAGGAAGATGTAGGGAAAGAACTTCAGGCTGAAGACCATCACGATGCCCGGGATCCCGTAGATCGTCGGCAATGAAATGCCGGCGAAGGACAGGAGATTGGTGACCGCGCCGTTGGCACCGAACAGCATGATCCAGGCATAGGCACCGATGAACGGCGGTGCGCAGAGAACCAGCACCGCGAATGTGGCGATGAAAGTGCGTCCCCTGATGCGGTAACGGGAGGTGCAGAAGGCAAGCGGAATACCGAGAAGGCAGGCACCCAGCATGCCTAGTACACCGATGACAAGCGTGTTCCACAATGCCACGGTGTAGAACCGCCGTGTGAACACTTCCGCGTAGTTGCCGAGACCGAAAGCACCGGTTTTGGCATCGAAGAAACTGATGAAGAACACGCTGAAGATCGGCAGGACCAGGAAGATCGCCAGCAGGATGACAGCGAATACCGTCACGCTTGTCCAGAAACCTGGCAGTCGCAGGCGGAAACCGTCGGGAGTTGCAGTCGCAGTCATATCCGTCATGACAGGCGCTCCCCGGTTACGCCCTCGCCGAACAGCCTCGCATCGGCCGCGCGCCAGGAGAAAGTGGTTTTCTGGTTCGGCTGCAGCGCGATGATCTCCGGCGATGGCTTGGTGATTGCCTCGATTTCCTCACCGGAAGAGAGCACGGCAGCAACGTTCATCTCGCGACCGGTAAAACTGACCTGCCTTATGCTCACAGGCAGTTCGATGCGCTCATCACCGTCAATCGCGGAGGGACCGACGGCAATCGCCTCGGGGCGGATGGCGGCGACGATCTTCCGCTCCGGGGAGATTGCATCCGCCTGCGGCAGTGCGACCTTATGGCCGGAAATGGATATCTGCCCACCAGAACGGTCAAGTGCCAGAAAATTGTTTGCCCCCACGAAGGACGCGACAAAGCGGTTGGCGGGATTGTTATAGACTTCCCAGGGTGGTGCAGCCTGCTGAATGACGCCGCCATACATGACGCAAACCAGATCAGACATGGCAAGCGCCTCTTCCTGATCATGCGTGACATAGATGGTGGTGATGTTCATGGCCTGCTGGATTTCGCGGAGCTCCCGCCGCAGGTCCACGCGAAGTTTGGCGTCGAGGTTGGACAGCGGTTCGTCCATCAACAGCACTTTCGGGTTGATGACGAGTGCGCGCGCCAGACCGACGCGCTGCTGCTGGCCGCCGGAGAGTTCGTGAGGCATACGCTTGGCGTAGGGAGCGAGCTGCACGACATCGAGGATCTTGCCGACCCGTTCACGGATCTCGGCTGAAGATGCCTTGCGCTGTTTCAGACCGAAGGCAATGTTGTCAAATACCGAAATATGCGGAAACACCGCATAATCCTGAAAGACCATGCCAACGTCGCGCTTGTGGGCGGGCACATGTTCGATCGCCTGTCTTTCGATACTGATGCTACCGCTATCCTGCTGATGAAAACCGGCAATCGTACGCAGAAGGGTCGTCTTGCCGCATCCGCTGGGTCCGAGAAGCGTGAAAAACGATCCGGAAGGGATGGAGATATTGATGTCGGAGAGGGCAACGACATCCCGGTAACTTTTCTTGATGCTGGTAATTTCTACGGCGGCCATGTGCTGCTCCATGACATATCCTGCGCGGCACACGACCACGGGGACGGAACGAAAATGCGATTGTGAAAGAGACAATGTGGGGACGGCGGCCTGCACCGCCCCCGGCAATGTCTTACTGAACGTCGAGCAGGATCTCGTTCCACTTTTCCATCAGGCGTGCGCGATTGTCCCCAGCCCACTTGAAATCGTATTTCGCATCCGGAACATCGGACAGGGGAACAAGTGCCGCATTGGCCGGAACATCTGATCTGACCGAGCGGCGACCCGCTTTCACCACGACTTCCTGCGCTTCCCTGGAAACGATGAAATCGATGAAGGCCTTGCCGTTTTCGGCGTTCGGCGCACCCTTGACGAGCGCCATGCCATCAGGCGCGATTGCCGTACCCTCTTTCGGATAAATAATTTCGACCGGCGCGCTGCCGAGCTTGTAGCGCAGGGCGGCGTCTTCGAGCGTAATACCGACCGCCTGCTCGCCATCATTGACGAAACGCGGAACCGCGCCTGAAGAGGTGGAAAGAACGGAGTTGCCGAGAATGCCGGTATAGACTTCCCAGCCCTTCTCCTCGCTGTCAAAATCCTGCAATACCGTCGCCATCTGGATATAGGCGGAGCCGGACTGGTCAGCGCGGGCCGAGGAAATCAGGCCCTTATATTCAGGCTTGGCAAGATCGGCCCAGGATGTCGGGACCGGCGCGCCTTTCAGCGCCTCCTTATTGACGATGAAGGCCGTAACGACAGCCGTAAAAGGCACCCAGTTCACGCTCGGGGTAAAGGCAGGGTTGATCGATGCAGCCTCGGTGGGCTTGTAAGGTTCAAAGAGGTCGGCGGAAAAATCGATAACCGTGCCGTCGACGCTCCAGATCACGTCGCCTGCCGCCTTGCCGCTCTCCGCCTTGATCCGGTTCATCAGTTCACCGGATCCGGCTTTGACAAGCTCGACCTTGGTGCCGGTTTTCTTTTCAAACATGGGTAGCAACTCATCCATGAGCTGCTGTGGCGCGGCAGAATAGACCACGACGGTGCCTTCCGCGTGAGCGAAAGCCGCGCTGGCAAGGAATGTTGCGCCGGCAAAAAGGCGCGCGAAAATAGTGCATGATTGACGCATAAGGGGGCTCCGTTTTTTTGTTCCCTGACAGACGAGGCCCTGCGACATGATTTCTTTTTGATTTTGCCCGTCGCCACCCGCCGTCTGTCATTTATTTTCTTTACGTAAATTAATTAGTCAAGTCGGAATTTATTCTGAAAACGAAAATAAAATATCCCTCTGAAAAAACTCAATATTTAAGGACCGTTGCGGGTAATCTTTGAACCCAGAAAGCTAGGACTTCGCGGAAAACAAGGTGCACAATCACACAAATTGCGCTAATCATCCGGCGTAACTTCTCGCGGGAGACTTGTTTGATCGACCTCGGCTACAACGAACGACGCCTGCTCGAAATTTTGCGCGGCAAGGGAGGCATGTCGCGTATCGAACTGGCGCGCGAGATGGATGTTTCCGCGCCGACCCTCACGCGCCTGACGGCCAATCTCCTGGAGTCCGGCCTCATCGTCGAAGCGGAGGAAACGCGCAATGATGGCAAACGAGGGAAACCAACCACCGCCATCGAAATCAATCCGAACGGGCTTTTCACACTCGGGGTCTATTTCAATCCAGACGATCTGCGCGTCTGCGTGGCCGATCTCAACGGCACGATAAGGCAGGAAATCAGGTCCGAGCTCGAAGGGCACAGTTTCGAGCATATCATGGAAATGGCCGAGGCGGCCGCCCGGCAGGTGCTTGAAAAAGCAAAGATCAAAAAGAAGGATGTGCTCGGCTGCGGCATCAGCTTTCCGGGCCATTTCAAACGTGATCGCGGCCATGTCTTCCGTATCAGGCAGTTCGAAAGCTGGCGCGATATCGATGTCGACAAGGACTTCCAGCCCTATTTCGATTTCCCGGTCTTTCACGAAAATGACGGCAATACCGCCATACTTTCAGAGCTGTATTACGGTGCGGGTCGAAATATCCGCAACTTCGCGATGATCTGGCTGACCTACGGCATCGGGGGTGCTTTGGTGGTGCAGCGCCATCTCTATCGCGGCACAAATGGTAATGCGGGCGAGTTCGGTGGCCTGTTTCCCAAGTCTCATCCACGCCCCTCGGGACAGGACCTTTGCGACACGCTCGCCGCCCACGGAATCAGCATCCGGCGTCTGAAGGATATCGACGAGAGCTATTCCGACCATCCCGCCGTGGCTTCCTGGCTGGAAAGGGCAACCGATCAGCTTCGTCTGCTTTCATTGACGGTTGCCCGAACGATGGACCCCGGCGCCATCATTTTCGGCGGATCGCTTCCCGACTGGGTTCTCGAGCATATCGTGCAGCGCATCGGCTCGCTGGAAATGCTCGGCGAGGATTTTTTCGTCGAGCCGCCGGAAATACGCAAATCAGTGATGAGCGATCTACCGCATCTCGGCGCCGCCAGCATACCGATCTATCGAGCCACGACGCCCAGCTATTATTCCGGACGGGCGCTGAAAGGGTGGGCTTAACAATAGGTCGTCAAGCGCTTTTCAGTCCAGACATCGGTGGGGGTGCCGGGTGTTTAGATTTGACACCCGGCACCCGCTTTCCCGAGACCTTCACGCAGCCTTAACCGGTAGTTTTTCCGCAATCTCCGGCCAAAGCTCCTCCGTCACGGCCATCAGCGCCGGCGTGGCGGCGGCGACCCAGGGAATGCCGGTTTCGCCGCGCGTTCCGATCCGCACGTCAAGGCCCGCTTCCCTTGCGAGAACGACGCCGCCGGCGATATCCCACATGGTCGTCAGCTTCTGCAGATGACCGTCAAAGGTTCCGCGCGCCGCAAAGACCAGCGAGATCGACGTGGAGCGGATGGATTCCACCACCCAGCCGGCGTGTCTCAAGCCCACATTGAGAGCCGCAACTTCCTCGGCATCGGCGGACGCGCTGTCGCCGAGCGACATCACCCGCACCTCCTCGAAGGGAACGTTGCGGGCAAGCGGCTTGCCGTTCAGCAGCAGCCCGGTGCCCTCGGCCGCCGCGTAGATTTCCTTGAAAACCGGCATGGCGACGACACCGAGTTCCGGTCGGCCGTTACGCACGAAACCGAGCGAGATGCCCCAGAGCGGCGAGCCGCGCAGGAAATTGGTGGTGCCGTCGATGGGATCGATGATCCAGTAGGCGTCATCGGCCACCCCGCCCATTTCCTCGCCGAGGACGGTTTCGCCCGGAAATGCCGCGGCCAACCGGTCCCGAACCAGCCTTTCGACCGTGGTATCGGCTTCCGAAACAAAGTCCTGAAACCCCTTCGTCCGGGTGGCGATGGTGCCGCGCGCCTCGAAAAAGCGAAGGGCAAGGCCCATCGCCTCCTCGACAATGCCGACCGCGCAATCGAGACGTTGATTTATCGCGTCCATGATCTGCCCGTCTCTCCGGCATCCGCCTTCAGCCAGCCTTTGAAGGCCTCGACTTCGTCCGTCTGGATTGCGCCGACACCGATCTGCGCCAGAGCGCCCCAGACACCTTCAGGGTTGGCCAGCGCACGCGTATCGCTGAAATCGAGGCAATGGGAAACATCGAGCGTGTTGATCCACAGCCGGATGTTCTGGCGCTCCAGTTCAGCGCAGCCTTCAACGAGGTCAGCAATATCCGTGAACTTCACCTCAATCATCGGCGCCCGCAACGCTTCGATGCGGCGCAGATCTTCGGCGAAGTGCCCCTTTCTCACCCGGAACATCGGCATATGCGGAATTTTGCCGAACCAGTCGGTGTCGAGCACGTCAAAATGGGCAGCTTCTGGCTCGATATCGGTTTTCACCAGCACCTGATCTTCAACGCCGAGGCGCAGCACGGTTTCCATGACCTGTGGCAGATCATGGGTGAATTTGGTGTCGATATTGACGGTGATCTTGCCGCGGGCCTCCTCGAGCAATTCTTCGAGCGTCGGCACGCATTCATCGGTAACATCAGCCGCATCGCCGCCGGCACCGGCTTTAAGCCTTGCGGCACGCATCACTTCGAAAGGCAAGGCACTCACGGTCCCCTTGCCCGTCGTCGTGCGGTCGAGCGTTTCGTCGTGAATGACGACCAGCCGGCCGTCGGCCGTCGCCTGCGTGTCGATCTCGATCATCTCGACGCCCGCAGTAACTGCCGCGCGGACGGAAGCCAGCGAGTTTTCAGCGGTCGCGGTCCAGAAACCGCGATGAGCAATGGTCAGTATCGAAGGATTGTCACGCGAGCAGAGGGTAAGGACATTGCAGGAATTGGAGGTTTTACGGGAGGCTGCAAGGGTTTGATGCATGGTTTTCACTTTCGGACGTTGCGATTACCGGGGATTAGCTGCCCGGATCAGATTTTCCCCATACCCGCCGCCATCAGGTCGTCACGCAGAATGCGGCCGGCGATGATGAAAACGACGAGAGCGGGAAGAAGCAGGATGAAGGAGACGATGGAGGCGAGCGGAAGCTGCATCGAATAGGGGTCGAGATACATGTAGAGCTTGATCGGCAGCGTCTCCACGACAGGCGCACCGACGATGAAGGACTTGTCGAATTCCTCGAAGCTGCCGATGAAGGACATCAGGCCGCCGGCCAGAAGGCCCGGCACCGCAAGCGGCAGGATGATGTGGAGGACGATGCCGACCGTTCCCGCGCCGAGAGAACGCGCGGCATGGATGAGGTCGTCGGGAATGGTCTCCAGCGCCGCCGTCATCAGCCGGATCATCAGCGGCAGGGTGCCGACGATCTGCACGAGGATCACCCCGGTCACAGAATAGGCAAGGCCGAAGAGAAGAAACACCTGGCCGATGCCGACCGCGACCACCAGTCCGGGAATGATGATGGGGGCCAGAATGAAGATCTCAACCAGCCGCTTCAGCCGGAAGGGAAAGCGGGCCATGGCCCATGCGGTGGGCAGGGCGATCGCGGCCGTCAAAAAGGTGACGACGAAGGCGATGAGGATGCTGTTGATGGCCGCCCGGATGAGACTTCCATCGGCAAGAACACTCGCCCAGCGCGCCATGGTGTAATCCTTCGGCACCACCAGCGGCGGCGGCCAGCCATCGGCGACGCTCCACAGAAACATCAGTGACAGCGGCACGGCGATGGCAAGCGCCAGCGTGGTGAAGAGCCCGATGGAGACGAAAATCCGGTCTTCCGGCGTGAAGGTGCGGCGGCGGGCAATGGTGACGGGTTCAAGGGCAATGGCGCTCATGATGCGTCTCCTCGGGTTTGGCCGGGGCCGATGCGGGATGTCAGGGAATAATAAAGCAGCAGGACGGAGACTGCGAAGAGGCTCAGTACCATGCCCATGGCATAGACCTGATTGAAGCGGCCCTGATTGAACTCCTTGATCATGAGGACCGAAAGCGGCTGGGCCGTGGGCGGGCCGACGATATCGGGAATGGCGTAGGAGCCCATGGAGCCGATGAAGGTCAGAAGAATGGCGGCGGTGATGCCGGGCATGGCGAGCGGAACTTCCACGAACAGAAAGGTCTTGAGCCGCGAGGCGCCGAGCGTGCGCGAGGCGTAACGAATGTCCTCCGGTATGGCGGCAAAGGCGCTGGTGATGATCAGCGTCATGAACGGTATCTGCTTCCAGACGCTTGCCAGAATGACGCCGACGCCCCAGTCGTCACGCACAAGTTTCGGCAGTCCCAGCCCGAGCGGCGCCACAAGACGATCGAGAAAGCCACCCCTTTCGAAAACGACGATTACCATCAGGCCGACGATGATGCCCGGCACCGCCATCGGCAGCTTGTAAAGGCCGCTGAACAGCTTGCGGCCAAAAAAGCTCTTGCGGATCAGAAGCGCCAGCGGCACCGAGGCCGCAAGCGAAACGACCACCGGCATCACGCCGTAATAAATGGAGGTCTTCAGGCCACGGATCATCGATGGGCGTGTAAAAATCCGCTCGTAGAACATCAGCGTGAAGCTGCCATCGTCCAGCCTGAAGCTGCCGATCAACGCCGAGAGCAGCGGCCCGCCGAAGAAGACCAGCAGATAACCCACCCCCGGCACCAGCAGTAAAAGCAGCTGGGCGCGCCTGTCGCGAAGCATCCCGGCCATCACGCCGCCTCCTCCGCCAATCTGTCATCGAGAAGATGAACCGAGCCGGGAAATTGCAGGGCGACCTTTCGCCCGGCGTCGATCAGACTTTCCGCGCCGGACTGGCTGACCCTGATCTGGCTGCCGCCGATCTCGACAGTGTAAAGCGCGTTGGCGCCCATGAAGGAAACGGCAGAGACCGTGCCGACGCCAGCCTCGTCGGCGCTGATGTGGATGTTTTCCGGACGAACCGAAATCTGGGCGGTGCCGGCGGCCATCGCGTCCAGCGTCACGCACTGTCCCCACGGCAGCTGCGCCTTTGTCCCATCGACTGAAACGGGCAGCAGGTTTGTCTGGCCGAGAAAGCCGGCGGTGAAAGCATGTTTGGGCGCTCGGTAAAGTTCGAGCGGCGTGCCGACCTCGACGACCCGGCCGGCATTCATAACCACGATCCGGTCGGACATCGCCATGGCCTCGGCCTGATCATGCGTCACATAAAGGCTGGTCGCGCCGATCCGGCGGTGAAGTTCGGTCAGTTCATGGCGCAGCGTATCGCGCAGTTTAGCGTCGAGGTTCGACAGCGGTTCGTCGAACAATAGCAGGCTCGGCTGCATGACGATGGCGCGCGCCAGCGCCACACGCTGCTGCTGCCCGCCGGACAGTTGCCGTGGCATGCGATCCACCAGACCGGCAAGATTGCAGATTTCAAGCGCGTGGGCGATGCGGCGCGCGCGCTCGTCCCTTGGCACCTTTTTCATCTTCAGGCCGAAACCGAGATTTTTGGCGACCGACATATGTGGGAAAAGCGCATAGGACTGGAACACCATGGCGATATCGCGCGCCTCCGGCGGCGCCTGGTCGATACGTTTGCCGCCGAGGTGGATCTCACCGCCCGACGGCTGGCTGATACCTGTCAGGATGCGCAACAATGTCGACTTGCCACAACCCGAGGGGCCGAGAATGGTGACGAATTCACCGCGCTCGACGGTGATCGAAACGGGATGAAGCGCCCGGCTCAACCCATAATCCTTGCTGATATTGCTGATCTCGAGTTCGCTCATGGCGAGGCTCCCTCATCTTTTGCGACCAAGGTTCTCCGGATCGTGCAAGCCACCTGCGGCCCACACGATCCGGCGATCCGGACGGCGTTACTGGTTGAGCACTTTTTCATCGAGCGCTTCGGCAAGCGCGGTCGACATGTCCCAGAAAGCTGGAGCTGACAGGCGCGGATAGACACTTTGCGGCAGAACATGCTCCTGCACGGCCTTCGGCATCAGGTCATTGGTGACATCGGCGCGCGGCGAGCGCGAGGCCTTGTTCTCAAGCTTCCAGAGCTGGAATTCCTTGCTCATAGCCATATCGATGAGGAGCAGCGCGGAAGCGACATTCTTTGCGTTCGCCGGAACGAACATGGCGTCGCCCGCGCCGACCTGGCCTTTTTCCAGAAGCGTGACACGGAAGCTTTCCGGCAATTGCTTGGTACCAAGGAAGCTCATGACCTGATCTTCCCAGACGGTGCCCATATGGAGTTGCTGGTTGTTGATGAGATTGAGCGTATCGGCATTGCCGTTGGTCAGTTCGGCGACCGCAAGCAGACGGCGGTAATAATCCCAGACGGGATCGAGGCATTCGGATTCCATGGCCCAGTCTTCGGCCTGCTGCAGCGTCTGATTATAGTCGGTAAGCTTTGTGCGGCAGTCGCCGGTGAGATAATTGAGCGCCACCGAATAGATGAAGCCGCCGCCCGAGCCGCCCTTGGCCGGCAGGGTGACGCCGAGACGCTTCGGGTTCTTCTCCGCCCAGGCCAGAAGGTCCTCGAAGCTTTTCGGCACGTCTTCGGCCTTCACGAAGGCGGAATCATAACCGATTGCGGTCTGGTTGAGATGCACCAGCGGGAAGCTGCCACCATGCGGCTTGCCGTACAGGGTTTCGGCCAGTTCCGGATTGTAATTGGCCATGTTGGGCAAGATCTTCGTCAGTGCAATATTGCCAACAACACCCTTGGAAGACAGAAGCGGATAGCTGCCGCCGCCAGCGAAATAGGCGTCGACCGGCGAATCCTGGCCCGCCGCCTGCACCGCGATCAACTGCTGGTTCGCCTGATCGCCCTTCACGTCGCTATAGGCGACCTTGATGCCGTATCTGGCTTCGAAGCGGGTGATCAGCTCCTTCCACGTATCGGCGAAACTGCCGGCGAAATTATACATGGTCACCGAGCCCTCGGCTTTGGCGACGGGAACGACGACGTCATAGAAATTTTCGCGCGTGACCTTCGACAGATCGAAGTCGAGGTTTTTCATGTTGCTGTCTGCCGAAAGGCAAGGCGCTGCCGTCGTCGCCAGCGCAAGCGCGGCGATCGCAATGAATTTCATGCTCATTGAATGGTTCCTCCTGAGGACCCGTTGTTACAGGTTTCTTATTAATACACTTTAAGTGTAATATTTGTGACAGTCCAGTGAAAAATGCTGTCGCGAACGGCTGCCCTTGTTGCCGCCGCCCTGCGCAGCCGCTATCCAAGGCCATGACCATCGATCAGACGCCGCGCCAGACCTTCGACCGCCAGCCACTCGCCAGCGAGAACGAGCGCCTCATTCTCGATATTGTCCGCCGTCACGGCCCCATTGCCCGCGCATCGATCACCGGTCACACCAACCTGACGCAGCAATCCGTGCATCGGCTGATCGAAGGCCTGCTGGAACGCGGGCTTCTGCGCACCGGCGCGCCATTGAAAGGCACGCGTGGCCAGCCAAGCCCGACAATCGAACTGGCGCCGGAAGCCGCCTATTCGCTCGGCATTTCCATCAACACCGACTCCGTGGTGATCTGCATTGCCGATTTCCGCTGCATCGTCGTGGTCGAGGAAAAGCTGAAGATGCTTCCCGTCGACCGGGAGGTGACGCTTACCGCGCTGTCGCAGGCCCTTGAAAGATTGCTGGCGCAGCACGGCATCCCACGCGAAAGGCTGCTTGGCCTTGGTTTTTCCATGTCAGGATTTTTCGTATCGGAAGACCGGGCCTTCAACGCGCCGGAACCCTTAAGCGACTGGTCGCTGATGGACCTGAAGCCCATTCTCGAACAAAAGTTCCATCTGCCTGTCTGGCTGGAAAACAATGCGACCACCGGGGCGATAGGCGAAAGCCTTCGCGGCGTGGGATCATGGTGCCAGACCTTCGCCTACCTGTCCTTCAACTACGGTTTCGGCGGTGGGCTGATCCTTGGCGGCCAGCCGTTTCACGGCTTTCACGGCAATGCCGGCGAATTCAGCGGCATATACAGCCCGGAGGAATCGTCGAAACGTCCGGCGCTGCAATATCTGATCACGACACTGCAGAAAAACGGCGTCGACATCCATTCGATCGAAACGCTCTATCATCAGTTCGATCCCTCCTGGCCGGGCGTCGAGGAATGGCTGGCCGAGACCATGCCGCAGGTGGACCGACTGGTGGCGAGCCTGATTGCGGTTCTCGATCCGCAGGCGATCGTCTTTGGCGGGCAATTGCCGCGCGCGCTGGGTCGGATGATGATCGAACGGGCGCACATGCCGTCGCAACGCGAACATCGTTACAACGTCGGCCCGAAGGAAGCGAAGCTGGTCCTCAGCGAAACCGAGGGTGATTCCTCCGCTCTCGGCGCCACTCTGCTGCCGCTCAGAGTCCGTTATTTCCTGTAGCCCGAGGCTACGACACGTCTCCGAACATCCTGATGTAATCCCGCAACAATCATCACAGAAACGTGAGTTAGATTTACGCCCCCGTTTTTTGCGGGTTGGCAACAAACGCCTGAAGACGGTAAACATGATAATAATTATCATGTTTCTCAGGACGTGAAACGGCAGATAATATCCGCCACCTTGTTCATATGAGAAACCAGTATGCCAGCCGGGTCGATTGATGAGCAAAGCCCTGTTACAGTTTCTTGATACCGAGGAGGAAAACCGTCTGATGCGGTTTTTCCGCCGGCGGCTGCAGAACCGGGAAGACGCCGCGGATGCAATGCAGGAGACGTTGCTGCGGGCGCTGGAAGTGTCGCATGCGACGCTGATCGACAATCCGCAGGCCTATCTTTTCCAGATCGCCAAATCCGTCGCGCGCCTGACGGTTATTCGCCAGTCGCGCGAGCGGCCGCTATTTGCCCCTTACGAGGCGGGTTTCGCCGTGCCATGCGAGGAACCCGGGCAGGAGCAGATCGTCACCGGACGGCAGCATCTGGTTTTGATGGCGCGCGCAATCGAGGCCCTGCCCAGGCGTTGCCAGCAGGTATTCGTGCTAAGCCGCCTGCATGGCCATTCCAATGGTGAGATCGCCGCCCGGCTCGGCATTTCCCGCAATATGGTGGAAAAGCACATCATCAAGGCGCTGCTGCACTGCCGTCAGCTTCGCGCGCAAATAAAAATGTAACCCGACATCAGGTGCTCGCCTCCTTTCTCACTCTATAAGGGAAAAGGAATGTACATCCGCATCACCATCCACAACGGAAACGGCAGATCAGGACATGAACGAGCGCCCGGACGGTCTGAACGATGACGGCTTGATCAACGACAGTCTGGCCGAAGAGGCCGCGCTGTGGGTCGCGCGCATGCAATCGAGGGACGCGACGGATGAGGAGCGCGACGCGTTCCAGACCTGGCTCCGGGCAGACGCCGCCCATGCCGCCGCCTATGAGGAGATGCACACGCTCTGGGGCGAGCTGGGCGATGTCGAGCTTGCGCCCGCCGAAGATAGAAAAAGGCACCTGTCCGGCCGTACTGTTCTGGCCGGCATTGCCGGTCTCTGTCTCATCGGCCTTGCGGCGCTATCTGTGGAACAAAGCGGATTGAAAGACCGCTGGCAGGCCGATTATTACACCGAAATCGGCGAGACGCGGATGCTGGTGCTGGAAGACGGTAGCCGCATCAGCCTGAACACCGACACGGCAATCACCGTCGACTATTCGCAAAAGGAACGCCGCATTGCCCTTCTTCGCGGCGAAGCCTATTTCGATGTCGCGAAAAATCCGCAGCGCCCTTTCGTCGTCAGGGGCGGATCGCTGATGGCGAAAGCGCTCGGCACCCACTATTCGGTCCGAACCGGCAATAGCGCGCTCTCGCAGGAGGTGCAGGTGGAGGAAGGTCGGGTGGAAGTGACGACGGATAGCGAAGTCGCCGTGCTCACCCCTGGGGAGACCGTCATCCTTGGCGGTGATGGCAGGCTCGTGCGGGCGCGTAAGGACGTTGCCAACAATACGGCCTGGCGCGAAGGCAAGCTGGTCTTTTCTGGCCAGCCGCTGCGCGAGGTTCTCGATATTCTGGCACAATATCGCCGTGGCCGCATCGTCATCCTCGATGAAGCGGCGGCAAGGCAGCGTGTGTCCGGCATCTTTGACCTGAAGGATACCGATCAGGCGCTTACCATTCTCGAAGAAAGCCTTCCCGTTTCGGTATCGCGGCTTTCGGGCATGCTGATTTTCGTCCGCTCGCGATAAAATAACTTTTTCGCGGGTCAGACGTCAGGAGGCGACCCACCTTTTCACTCTAGGCAATCAGAACGCGCTGCGGCTTGCGCCAGGCGGCATGAGATCACGAGTGAGAGGGAATGACATGAATTTGGGCACGCAGGCACGCGGCTGGTTCTGGCTGACGACGACGGCAATTATCGGGGGCATCGTCGCGACAGGTCCGGGTGTCACGGCCGCGAGAGCCCAGACGCCGCTGGCTGCCGCAAGCGGTGCGCCCGCCATGGTCACTGTGTCAATTCCTGCCGGACCGCTGGAGAATGCCATCCTCTCCTTCGGCCGTCAGGCCAATCTGCGCATGGTCTATCCATCCGCCATCACCAGGGGGCGGAGCACGGCGGGCGTCAAGGGCACACTCAGCATATCGGCAGCCGTCAGCGGGCTTCTTGCCGGATCAGGGCTGAACTACACATTAGCTGGCGGCAACACGGTTCGTATTTTCGATCCAGCAGATCAGGCCGGTGAGAACGGCGGTTCCGGTTCCGCCGCCGCCGGCACCACCCTGCTCGCCCCCATCACCGTGCAGGGCAACGGAATCGAAGGTGTCAGCGGCATCGTCGAAACCAGGGGCTATGTCGGAAAATCCGGCCGAACCGCCACCAAAACGGATACGCCGATTGCCGAAACCGCCCAGTCGATCACCACGGTCAGCCGCAAGCAACTGGATGATCTGAAGCCGCAGAACCTCTCCGAAGCTCTCAACTACACGCCGGGTGCGCGCATCGGCCAATATGGCGCGGAACCGCGCTTCGACGCCTTCAAGGTCCGCGGCACCGACCTCAGCACCACCGGCATCTTCCGCGATGGGCTTCGGCAGGTCAGCAGTCAGAACGGCAGCGCGCGGCTCGAACCCTACGGCGTGGAAGCCGTTTCCATCCTGCGCGGCCCGGCAGCGTCCATCTACGGCGCAAGCAGTTCCGGCGGCATCGTCGATATCGTCTCGAAGCGCCCGACCGAAGAGACGCTGCGCGAAGTGGAGCTACAATACGGTTCCTACGGCCGGGTGCAGGGCGCTTTCGATCTTTCCGGCTCGGTCAATGACGACAAGACCATGCTCTACCGTCTGACCGGCGTCGCGCGCGATGGCCGCAACGAAATCAGCGCCATCAAGGACGACCGGCTGTTCATCGCCCCCGCCTTCACCTTCCAGCCGGATGCTGGCACCAAACTCACGCTGCTTGGCGAATATATGGACAGCACCACCGGCGGCACTTGGGGCTACATCAACAAATATGGCGCCAGCGGCACCTCGGTCGGCGCGACGCCGGTTTATGGCGGCGATGCCCGCTTCAACGATTTCGAGCAAAAACAATGGCGTATCGGCTATGAGTTCGAGCATGCATTGGACGACAACCTCACCTTCTACAGCAAGGCGCGTTATTCGGCTCTTTCAGCTGATCAGCAATGGGTATTCGCCAATTATCCAGGCATCACGATCGAGGACAACGAGGGCATTTCCGCCGACAATTACCTGAAGGCCGAATTCGACACCGGCCCAGCCAGACACACACTGCTGACCGGCATCGATTTCAGCCATATGTCCTACACATCCAAACAGGGTAGCGGCACCAGTCCCTTCACCGACACCTTTACCTATGTGCCTGATGTTTCACTGGTGTTGACCCAGCGAATGAACACGATCGGCATCTATGCGCAGGACCAGATCGAAATCGATCGCTGGCGCCTGACGGCTGGCATCCGCCACGACTGGCTGGATACCGAATATCGCGCACAGGCGGTCGGCGGGGCAACGGCACCCAGCTACGACGGCGATGAAACGAAAACCACCGGCCGCGCCAGCCTTGGCTACGTCTTTGATAGCGGCGTGATGCCCTATCTCAGCTACGGCACCTCTTTCGTCGCCAATCCGGGTGTCATCATCACGACAGGAACGGTCACCGGCCAGGCGCAGCCGACGGTTGGAAAACAATATGAACTGGGCATCAAATACGCGCTGCCGCAATATAACGCTCTGCTGAGCGCCGCATTCTTCAATCTCGACCAGGACAACGCCACGGTCTACGAGACCTCGTCGGGCCTCAACTTACTGCGTCAGCTCGACCTGCGCTCGCGCGGGGTGGAACTTGAAGCTACCGCCTCGCTCGACAATGGCTGGAGCGTCATCGGCTCCTATTCCTACAATGACGTCGAGATCACCAAGCTGACGTCGGAAACCCTCGGCAAACAACTCAATTCCTCGCCCTATCACACCTTCTCGCTCTGGGCCGACTACGAGTTCCAGAGCGGCGCGCTGGAAGGCCTCGGCATCGGTGCTGGCCTGCGCTATGTGGGATCGAGCTTTGGCGACAACCAGCACACGCCCATTCTCGACAATGAAGCCCGCACATTCGTCGATGCATCGCTGCGCTATGATCTCGGTAAGGCGATACCCTCGCTCGAAGGCGTGAAGCTGCAGGTCAACGCCACCAACCTTCTGGACGAGGTCAAACAGGTCTGCACCACAGGCTTCTGCTACTACGATGAAGGCCGCAAGATCGTCGGCAGCATCCGGTATCGCTTCTGATGCTGCAGCAAAATCCTGTCGAAACAAAGCCATCCCCGGCCGCCGTCTTCGTGGCGGTCGGCGGGCTGTATGTCGGTCAGAGCGTCATCGGCGGCCTGACCTTTCTCGGCCTGCCCGCCGTGCTCCGAACCGCCGGCCTGCCTCTGGACCAGATCGGCCTTCTTTACCTGGTCGTTCTGCCCTGGGCGCTGAAATTCCTCTGGTCGCCCCATGTCGAGCGCTATCGCCTGCCACCCGTCGGCAAAAACCGGTCGCGAGTGATCGTCGGGGCGGGAATTGCCGCCTGCGCGTCCGGCCTTGCCGTCCTTGCCTTCACCGGCCCCTCGCCAGTCTCCATTGCAATCGCCATCCTTTCAGTGGTGGCGCTGGTGACGGCGACCGTCGATATTGCCTGCGACGGTTATGCGGTCGAAACGCTGGCGGCGGAACATCACGGTTGGGGCAATGCCGCCCAGGTCGGCGGTTCCTATCTGGGCTCGGCCATCGGCGCGGGCCTGTTTCTGGTGCTGGTGGAGCGTTCCGGCTGGATGAGCGCCACGCTCGTCATGGCGGGACTGGTGATCCTGCTCGCGCTGCCATTCCTGTTCGGCCCGGCGGCAAAAACGGCCACGCAAACCCGCGATCACCTGCCATCAATCAAAAACGCGCTCAAGCGACGGGAAGTCCGCACCGGCCTTCTGGTCGCTGCCGTTTATGTGGCCGCGCAGAAATGGGGGCTGGCGATGCTTGGCCCGTTTCTGGTCGATTACGGTTTCGATCTTGCAACCATCGGCGCGCTCAACGGCGTCGGCAGCATGGTAATTGGTTTCGCTGGCGCCCTCGTCGGCGGCACCCTGGTTCGGCTCTACGGCGCTTCACGGATATTGCTCGTCGCAATCTTCGTGCAGACGGTGCTGTTGTGCATTTTCGCCTATTTCAGCGTTCACCGCGACATCTCTCAGTGGATCGTCATGGCGGTTGCGGTGGCAAGTTCGTCAGGCATCATGTCCATCGGCTTTGTCGCGCTTTATGCCTGCTTCATGGGTTGGTCGGATCCACGACAGGCCGGTGTCGATTTCACCCTGTTCCAGTGCATGGACGGGATCGTCAGCATGGCGGGTGGATTGGGTGCCGGCGCGATCGCGGAAAAGTTCGGCTATCAGACATCCTTCACTGTCGCCGCCATCGTCTCCATGCTCGCCGCACCCGCCATATTCCTGTTGATGCGACGACAGCATTCTTAAACCGGCCAGCTGGGCGCGGCGGTTTAAACCGCGCCCGGAAAAACGAGCCCGATCGCCTATTCGACCACCACCGACAATCCCGAGCCGGTATAAATCGGCCGCACCTTCACATTGCCCGCGTCTATCGCCGCAAAGGTCCCGGTCAGGCCATTGGTGGTGATCACGTCAAACCGCGTGCCGGCGGACGGCGCGGCGCCATCGAAAACGAGCCGCAGAGTGGCGCCATCGAGCGCCGCATTGCCCTTGATGTGCAACGGGGTCGTTTGCGGGCCGAGCGCCAGCGTGCCGCCCGTCTGCGCATAGTCGCCGCCGATGACAACGTTGCTGTCGCCCTTCAGCGAAAGCGTACCGCCGGAGACCAGAATGCTACCGGTTCCAAGCGCGTCGGCAGAGGAAGCCACGAGTGTTCCCTCCTGCAGGACGGTGCCGCCGCTATAGCTGTTGGCGCCGGTGAGCGTGAGCGCGCCGCTACCCGATTTGACGAGACGCCCTGCCCCGGCAATATCGTTCGTCCAGCGGTCGGCCGCATTGAACCCGCCGGCAGCGGCATCCATCGTCACGTCGACATCGCCGTTAAACGCGCCGTAACCGGCAGCGGCGGCAACCAGATTGATCCGGCCCCAGCCATTGCTGTCGTCAAGTAACGGATAGCCCGCTTCGATGCCGGTGGAGAACAGGACGGCGCGCCGCTGCGCGGCATCGAGATAAGGCAGGCGCGTCTCCAGCAGGACCTCGGCCCCCTTCGGCACCACCATCGGCGCATCGCCCGCGGTTTTGTCGCGGCTGAAGGAAATGGTCATCCGCCGGCGATAATCAGCCTTGTTGGTCGTCGCATCCGCAAAAGGGTCTACATCCGGTTTCGCGCTATGGGCAAAGTCGACCAGGGACTGTCCCGCAGGCAGGCGTTTTGCAAAATAGGCCTCCAATTCATCATGCGCGGCCTTCTTGAGATCGGCGTTTTTCGGATCCTGCAGAATAGCGGCAGCTATGGCGGTAGCCGTGATGCGCCCGCCGATCACGTCGAATGGCGAATGCATGCCGGCAACGATACGGCTTTCGCCGAGTTCGGAAGCGGCCGTCAGCAATTCGGAAAAACGCTCTGGTACGACATAGGCATACGTGATGGCGGCAAGATAGGCCGCATTGGTGTGACCGCTCGGAAAGCCGCCATCCTTGCCGCGTCCACGATTCTCGCGCGCATATTTGAGCGCGGGTACAACAACACCCGGATCGGTTTCGTAAGTTTCAAACTTCCGGTCGCCGATGGTCTCGGTGCCGGTCTCTATCACCTCGCCCCTGGCGTTCATGCGCCATGGGCGCGGCGTGGAATAGAAATATTTCGCTGGCGACGTCGTGCCTTCCGGGCCACGCATTACCTTCATGAGGGCCACCACATCCTTCAGCTCGGAATCGGCCGCTCCAGCCTCGGTGCCCTTGTCTTCTTCCTTGCGCGTGATGACCTGGTTCGGATCGAAATCCGACAGGGTGTGATTGATCGTCGTCGTTGCGCCCGCGCCTTCGCGATACCATGCGGCAAGCGGCCCCATACCGTCGATCATGCTGTAACCCTGCGAGCGGCGGTCTTTCATATATGCGTTCAAGGCGGCGGCGGGGGTGCGGTTTTCACCGGTCACGGAAAGCACGTAACGCATGTTTTCCTGCCAGACATCGGGATTGACGATCTTCACATGGCTGAAATCACTCGGACCGTCACCATTGGCGCCGCCATCCACCCATTTTTCATCGCCCAGCGTCCAGATGCGATTAAAACCGGAGAGAATCTCGATGACGGGATTGTCGCGGTCGTCATAGGCGCGGACGTCCTCGTCCCTGGCATTCTTGCCGGTCTGATTACGATAGGTATCGGAAAGCGGCAGTGGATATTTCGCAGCGGGTTCGGGCACCGTAATGGCATAACCCTGGCCTGCCGGTGCGGTGCGCTCGAATGCCTGCACGTTCGCGACAAGAACCAGCAATGCAACGGAGGCAAGCAAGGTCGACCGAGCGGACGGAAAAGACGACATCTTCAGTTTGGCCATGACGAATCCTATGATTTTCAGCGAATGACGCGTGACGAGAGCGGGCGCGCGCAGCTTCCGGCGCGCCTCGCCGACAGCTTTATGCCGGGCGTATTGCAGTTTTTTTTCGGTGTGCTGATTTAGACAGATCACATATGCCGGTACGGCTCGCGCGCTAGCGACGAGATCTGCCCGGAGCGTAATTCCGGGCAGATCAAAAACTTGGTTATTTCGTAAGAACAGAACGATCGCTCATTATTTCTTGACCGCGACGGCCTCGTTGATCTTGGCGACATCGTCTTCCAGGACCTTGTAGGTCTGGTCGAGCGTCAGTTCGCCGACGATGAGCTGGCTCATGCGCTGGACGATCTGCTGGTACATGGCCGTGCCGCCCTTGGCATGTTCGAACTCGCGGGCGGCCTGCGGCACATTCTTCTTGTTATCGAGGAAGACCTGCATCGCCGCCTTGGCGTTTTCGCTCTTCAGCTTGTATTGCGGATCGACGATTTCAGCGCCGGTCAGAACCACGTAATTTTCGGCGATTTCCCGCTGCACCTTTTCAGAGCCGAGGAATTCGACGAAATGAGCCACGTCTTCAGGATATTTGGTGCGCTTGAAACCGACAACTGCGGTGCCGCCCGGCATGGCGTAACATCCAGCATCGCCGCAGGGCGCATTGATCGCCGTCCATTCGAAACTGTCGCCGATCTTGTTCTGGAACGGATTGACCATCCAGTTGCCGGCCAGATAGGTCACGACGTTGCCGTTGACGAACTCGTCACCCATGTTCTTGTATTGCGAACCGCCTGCTGCTCCCCACATTTCCTTGGGGAAGCTGCCGTTCTGCGTCCATGAGAAAATATCGGCGATGTATTTTTTCGCCGCATCGTCGGGGAAGCTGAACTTGCCGTCCTTCACATAGGTCGAGCCATAAGCAAACGCGCCGCCGGAGAAGCGGTGGCCGGAACGGTCCATGGTGAAGGGGATCTGCACGCCGGTCGCCTTGGCGACGCGGGCCGACGCCTCGACGATTTCGCTGAATTTCGCGGTCGGGCCGGGCAAGGGTTCACCCGCCTGCTCGAACAGGGTCTTGTTGACGAAGGGCAGGTTGAGCGTCTGCGACGCCATATAGCCGTTGATCGACTGCGGATCGTTGACGCCGGGCAGGCGAAGCTGGGCAAGGCTGGAGCCGTGCAGTTTCGCAAAGCCATCCGCATCCTTCATGTAGGGGCGCATGTCGAGATAATAGGAGGCGAGCTGCCAGTCGGTGATCTTGGCGACATCCGGCCCCTCGCCCACCGCAAGCTGCACCGGCAGTTGCTTGGAAACGGCATCGTAACCTGAAGACACGAAGTTGATTTTTACACCCGGATTGGCCGCTTCGAACTCCTTGCTGAGTTCCGACATACGCTGCACATATCCCTGGTCGTCATCCGTAAAAAGGAACGTGATCGTTCTGGTATCGGCCTCTGCGACCGAAAGGCCTGCGATAGAGGCGAATACGAGGGCGCTGACGCCCGAAAACAGTTTCACCATGCTCATCCTCCCAATGAAAAACTTTTCATAAATCGAACCGAAGCTCCTCTTCTTAATTCGATTTATGATGTTTTGCGACTTGACAGAATAAACGTCAAGCTGTTTGTTTCGGCTAAATCACACAAATCGACGCAGGAAAGCGAAACAGGATTTGTGAAAATTATTTCATAAAGATCGAAGGGAGGCGATCCATTATGACAGATGGACCATTTGCGGCGGCCGCGTCTCAGCCGACTTATACCGTCGCTGACGGCGAAACGGTGGCTGCCTGGATCGTCTCGGATCTGGTGGAGACATCATTTCCGGGCATCGCAGCGCCGGCGGAAGACCGGGTCAACTACCGCTTCATCAACGGCTTCGTGGATGTCGGCGACCTGCCCTGCCGCAAGGCCTTCCAGCAAACCATGATCGGCCGCGACATCGCGCCCAACGCCGGCTGGGCGGTCTCCCACCTCAACCTGCCGGGTTCCAATCGCCGCGTCGAATTTACCGGTTTCTGGCATGTTCCGACCCATGTGCAACGCTGGCTGAAGGGCACGTTCCGCAGCGACACCGCAAGACAGACGCATTTCAGGCTGCGCACCTGCGGCGGCGTTCGCATCTGGGTGGGCGGCGTCGAACAGGTCCGTTTTGAGCCCTTTATCCGCAATGTCGAAGCGAGCCGCGATATCACGCTCGAGCTTCAGGCCGGTGATAACGAGGTGCTGCTGCTCTGCGAAGATCTGGCGGAACGGGATATCATCTGGTTCTTCGAGCTTGAGGTCATCGACGCCACGCCGCTCACCGTCGTGCTGCCGGTGCCACTCGACCGGGAAGAGACGAAACGTCTTGCTGCACTCGTACGCGATGTTCGCCCCGCACGCGACGTCTTTTCCGGCACGGCACTTGAACTCATCTTCGATGCCGCACCGGTGAGCGACCTGCCGGTCCATATCCAGGTCAAAAGCCACGGCCACGAGCGCGCCGCCCTTGCCGAGGCGGATATTGTGCTGAAAGCCGGGCAATCCACCCTGATGGTTCCCGAGACGACAGGCATCGCGGACGGATATCACGGCGTCAAGATCACCATGGGTTCGGGGGCCGGAACGGTGACGCGCGTCATCGACGCGGCCTTCATGGGCGCGGTGGCACCGCAACCGGCAGCCACCGATATTGCCGAGCGAAAGAAGGCCGCATTGTCTTTCAGCGCCCGCTTCGGTGCATGGCGTATCGGCCGCGCGCTGGCGATGGTCGCCACCGGCAGCGACGACATGCACACGATCGGCGGCATTGTCGATGCGACGCTGCGTTCCATCGATCGCCGGGAGGATTGCTCCGATTTCGTTCTGGTGCCGCTCCTCTGGATGGTGCACGCCTATGGCGACCGGTTACCGGCAGAGATGCGGTCGCGGATCGATGCCTCTATCCTCGCCTATCGTTATTGGGTTGACGAACCAGGCAACGACGTCATGTGGTTCTGGAGCGAGAACCACGTTCTCTGCTTCCACACCAGCCAGCTGCTCGCGGGAGACTATCTCCCGGACGCCATCTTCAGCGCCTCCGGGCGCACCGGCAGGGAGCAGGCGGCGCTGGCCGCAGACCGGCTGGAGCGCTGGTTCGACAGCGTCGAGGCGCATGGTCTCGCCGAATGGAACTCGGCCGCCTATTACCCGGTGGATTTCATCGGCCTCCTCGCCACCGAACATTGGGCGGGACCAGAACTTGCCGCCCGCGCACGCCACCAGCTCGATCTCATTTTCGAAATGATCGCGCTGCACACACTTGGCGGCGTTCCCTCCGGTTCGCAAGGCAGAGCCTATGACAAGGAACTGCGCGCCGGGCCGCTGACGGAACTGGCACCTTTCGCGCAGGTTGCCTTCGGTCAAGGCTGGCTCAACAATGGCGTCGCCTCTCTGCCGATGTTCTGCTGCGGTGACTACCTGCCGCCGCCGCATCTTGCAGCACTTTCGCAGTTGCCAAGCGGACGCATGGTCGAGGCGCGTTACGCGCAGGGGCTGGAGCCGGGCAAGCTCGTGCTTTTCAAGAACGAGGCCGCCCAGCTTTCAACCGTCGTGGACCACAAGACGGGCCGCAAGGGCCATCAGCAACACGTCATGGACATCAAGCTTGCCGGTCACCCCATGGCGCGGCTATGGGTCAACCATCCCGGCGAGGACGATCCGTGGGGCACGCAACGCCCCTCCTACTGGGCCGGCAGCGGCATCCTGCCGCGCGTGGCGCAGCATCGGGATCTGGCGATGATGATCTTCGACACGGACGATCATCGCAACGACTGGACCCACGCCTATCTCGGGCGGGACGGGCTGGACGAGGTATTGACGGAGGGCAACTGGATCATCACCCGCTCCGGCCGTGGCTTTGCCGCACTTTCTGCGACCAATGGTCTTGAGACCATCACCATCGGTGCGACCGCCAACCGCGAGATCAGATCACCCGGCCGCCGCGCCGGCTGGATCGGCATCATCGGCTGCGGAGATACGGACGCATTCACCCGCTTCCGCGAAAGAATTCTCGCCACGCAGGTGATGTTCGATGCCGACAAGCGCCTGCTGTCTGTCATGCCGCCCGGTGGCCCCGCACTCTCCCTCAACTGGGACGGCAGCTTCACCATGGGCGGGCAAGCCATGGCTTTCGACCACGAGCAGCCGCAGCCACAGATCACCTTCGACAGTGCCGGACCTGCCGCAGACAGCGGCGCGGCACAGCCATTTTACTCCTAAGCGGAACCATCAGATGAACCAGCCAAGCATCGAGAAAGACACTCTCAGGACGACGATCGACAATGTCGCCGCCGCCTTCAGCCGCCTCAAGGGCATACAGGAAGGTCTGGCAAGCGGCAGTTCCGACGGCAAGATCCAGTTCGACGAATGGGATTGGGAAGTGGGCGTCGGCCTTTATGGCTTCCTGCGCCGGGCGCTGGCTGCAAACGACCAGAAGGCGCTGGATGATCTGGTGACCTGGTATGGCTGGCAGATCGAGCGTGGCCTGCCGCCGCGCCAGATCAACAGTTCCGCGCCCATGCTGCCGCTCGTCATCCTGACCGAACATGTCGACCGGCCGGACTTCCGGGCGCTGGTGGAAGACTGGGCCGACTGGCTGGTGCACAAATTGCCGAAGACCGAGGATGGCGGCTTCCAGCACGTCGTCAAGGAACGGCTGAATGAGGGCGAATTATGGGACGACACGCTGTTCATGGCCTGTCTGTTCCTCGCCCGCGCCGGTGTGGTGTGCAAGCGTCAGGACTGGATCGATGAGGCAGTCTACCAGTTCATGATCCATGCGCGTTACCTGTCCGACCCCGTGACCGGGCTGTGGTATCACGGCTGGACCTTCATCGGACGCCACAATTTTGCGCATGCCTTCTGGGCGCGCGGCAATTCCTGGATCACCGTTGCAATCCCCGAACTCTTCGAACTGGTGCCGACGCTTGCCGAAAAGGACAAACGTTTCCTCGCCAATGTGCTGGCAAGCCAGGTGCGGTCGCTGCGCCAATATCAGCGCGAAGATGGCATGTTCCACACGCTTCTCGACGATCCGACTTCGCCGGTCGAGACCTCGGCAACCGCTGGCATCGCCTACGGCATTCTGCGCGGCATCGAGGCCGGTATTCTCGGCGAAGAAAACCGCGCCCATGCCGAGCGGGCGCTGAAGGCGGTGCTGGGCAATATCGATGACGACGGCGTCGTTCACGGTGTGTCAGACGGCACCCCCATGGGCCACGATCTCGATTTTTACCGCCGCATTCCCAATCTGCCCACGCCCTATGGGCAGGCTCTGACGATGCTGCTGTTGATCGACGTGTTTCTGAAAAGGCCGCAGGCATCATGAGTGCTCACACCAATATCACCATTGCCGCCGTGGGACGCGACGCCACTGCCGAAATCCAGCAGGCAATAGATACCACATCGGCCGCAGGCGGCGGCGTCGTGTCGCTCTTGGCCGGGCGGCATGTCAGCGGCGGCCTTCAGCTTAAAAGTGGCGTGGAACTTCATCTTGCACAAGACGCGGTACTGGCGCCGATTTCCGACTACGACGCCTATGCCCATACGTCCGTTTCTGTCATCGCCGAGGATTCCGATCGCGGCATGATCATCGCAAAAGGCGCAAGCAACATCGCCGTCACCGGCCCCGGCCGCATCGAGGCGGGCGGTGAAAACTTCATCATCGGTGACGACGAAGCCATGGGAACCTATATCCCGGCGAAAAAGCGCCCGCGCGTGATGGTGCTCGAGGCCTGTAGCAACGTGCGCCTTGAAAACCTCGTCGTCAGCGGTTCACCAATGTGGACGCTGCACATGGTCGATTGCGAAGATCTGAATTTCCGCAACGTCCGCGTTGAAAACGACCGGCGCCTGCCCAACACCGACGGCATCGTGCTGGATGCCTGCCGGCGCGCCCTGATTACGGATTGCACCATATCCACCGCCGATGACGGCATCTGCCTGAAGACCAGCGCCGGGCCGGATGGCAAGGCCGTCGGCGCCTGCGCCGATATCACCGTTCGCCGCTGCACCGTCTCAAGCATGAGCTGCGCCCTGAAACTCGGCACGGAATCCTTCGGCGATTTCACCGATGTGGTGTTCGAGGATTGCAAAGTCATCGCATCCAATCGCGGCATAGGGCTTTTTTCCCGCGATGGCGGGGAAATGCGCAACATCCACTTTTCACGCATCGAGACCGAATGCCACGAAACGCCGGGCGGTTTCTGGGGATCGGGCGAAGCCGTGACGGTCACCGTGGTCGACCGCCGTCCCGAACGTCAGGCCGGCAAGGTCGAAAACCTCGTGGTGGAAGATCTGAGCGGTTCGATGGAAGGCGCGATCAATCTCGTTTCCACCTCGAAGGCGGGCATTCACAACGTAACGCTCAGCCGCATCACGCTGTCGCAGCGGCCGGGCAAACTCGGCACCGGCCTCAAATATGATCTTCGCCCGACCAATGCGGATATTGCACCGAGCCCGGAGGCCGCCGGCCGCGCCAACGCCTGGACACGCAGCGCCGACGGCAGGATCGTCGGACTGGAGGACTATCCCGGCGGAATGCCTGCGGTTTATCTATCCGGCGTTCACGGATTTTCTGCGCGCGATGTCGCCATTGGCAGAACGACGCCCTTGCCCGAGGGCTGGAATGAAAAAGAGATCGTCGCAGAGACGACCTTGCCCGAAGGGAGCAGGTAATGGGAAGTCTGAAGCTGGAAAACCTCAACAAGGCATTTGGGGCCGTTCATGTCCTGCATGACATCGATCTCGAGATCGAAAACGGGGAATTCGTTGTTTTCGTCGGCCCATCGGGCTGCGGAAAATCCACGCTGCTGCGCATCATCGCCGGTCTTGAGGACGTCTCGTCTGGCAGCATCGGCATTGGCGGACGCGATGTCAGCGCCCTTTCGCCTGCCGAGCGCAAGATCGCCATGGTCTTCCAGTCCTATGCGCTCTATCCGCATATGAGCGTGCGCAAGAACCTTGCCTTCGGCCTTGAAAACCTGCGTTTCAAGCGGGCGGAAATTGAAAGCCGCATCAACGAGGCCGCGCGCATGCTGGCCATCGAACCCTATCTCGACCGCAAACCAAAACAGCTTTCCGGCGGCCAGCGCCAGCGCGTCGCCATCGGCCGCGCCATCGTGCGCGAACCGGATATCTTCCTGTTCGATGAGCCTCTATCGAACCTCGACGCGGCGCTGCGCGTGCAGACCCGCGCCGAAATCACAAGGCTGCATCGCGATATCAAGACGACGATGATCTATGTAACCCACGATCAGGTGGAAGCCATGACCATGGCCGACAAGATCGTGGTGCTGCGCGCAGGCCGCATCGAACAGGTGGGCAGCCCGCTCGAGCTTTTCGACAATCCGCGCAACCTCTTCGTCGCCGGCTTCCTCGGTTCACCGCGCATGAATATGCTGAAGGGCACATTCGTCACCGGTAGCGACGGCAACCTCGCAATCGACACCGGCTACGGCGTGTCCCTGCCCTGCCTTGTCGATCCCGCCGCAGCTACTCCCGGACAGGCAGTTCTCGCGGGCATTCGTCCCTCGCATTTTGTCATCACGCAGGAAAAGGGCCTGCCCTTCGAGGTGCAGTACCACGAAAGCCTCGGCACCGAGACCTATCTCTATGGCAATCTTCAGGGCCAGAAGGAGCAGATCATCGTGCACCAGGCCGGCCATTTCGCGCCCGCTTCAGGCTCGGTCCTGAACATCATGCCGGCGCGCGAAAGGGTGCATGTCTTCGACCCCACCACGGAGCTGGCACTGCCGCGCCTCGACAGCCAGGGGAGAGGTTAGCATGGCCAGCCAAAAGCTTGCGAGACTGTCCGACCGCGCACTCGATGCCGTGATGGCAATCGCCGAGGTGCCGCTCAACCTCATCGAGCGGTTGATCGGCAAAAAACGCATGCCCTATATTTTCCTGATGCCGAACCTCGTTCTGTTCGGCATCTTCACCTTCCTGCCGATCGCCATTGCCGTCGGTTACGCCTTTACCGGCGGCACCGAACTGTTGATCAGCGACCGCCCCTTCGTCGGTCTCGACAATTTCAGCAAGCTGCTCGATTGCCAGAGCTACATGGACCCCGGAAGCTGCCGGGAATCGCTGTTCTGGACCGCGATCTGGAACACGCTCTGGTTCGTCGGCTTCAACGTCGTCGCCACACTGTTCGTCGCACTGGTCACCGCGCTCATTCTGAACAGGGCGATTGCCGCGCGCGGCTTCTTCCGCGCCATGTTCTTTTATCCCGTGCTGTTGTCGCCGGTAGTCATCGGCCTCATCTGGAAATGGTTTCTAGACCGCAACGGCCTGCTGAACGCCTTTTTCCAGATGCTCGGCGTACCGCCGGAAATCTTCCTGCTGGATGTCGGCTGGTCGCGTTTCTTCGTCGTGGTCGTATCCGTCTGGTTCCATATGGGCTTTTACACGCTCATCCTGCTGGCAGGCCTTCAGGCCATTCCCAAAGACCTATACGAAGCCGCCGCAATCGACGCCGCCTCGCCCCGGCGCACATTGCTGCGCATCACCCTGCCGCTGCTTGCCCCCAACCTTCTCGTCGTGCTGATCCTTTTGATGATCCGCTCGGTGCAGATCTTTGATGAAGCCTGGGTTTTGACCAATGGCGGCGGGCCGGGCACGGCCAACACATTCGTGGTGCAATATATCTATCAGATGGCCTTCGGCAGCGATCTCAGGCTCTTCGGCCTCGCATCCGCCGCATCGGTTCTCATGGGCCTTGTTCTTCTCGCGCTGACGCTCGTGCAACTGCGCCTCGGCAAAAAGATGGAGTCCTGATCATGTCCGGCAATCTCAACGCAGTCACGTTCCTGACGCGAACCCGCCGCCCCGGCAGGATCGGCCTCACCGATATTCTCTCCTGGGTCTGGCTCATCGGTGGCACGCTCGCGGTGCTGATACCCGTCGTCTGGGCCGCGATGTCCTCGCTGAAGCCGGAAGCCGAGATCACACGGTTTCCGCCGAGCCTTCTGCCGCGCGCCGCCGTACAGGTGGAGGTGCGGGGTTACGACAGGCCGCTCAGCCTCTGGACCGTCGCCATCGACGGCACGGAGCGGGAAATGGCCATGGTCCGGCGCGTCGGCATCAAGGCGCAGATGGTGGATCCGGCCAATCCCGGCCCGCCGGTCAGCGTCGACACCCGCGAAATGTCGCCCGTCCAGAAACTGACGATCGCGACGCAGAACTTCACCGATCCCCTGACGCAGTTCAACTTCCTGACCTTCCTGAAAAACTCGGTCTTCGTCACCGTCGTCGCAACGGTTCTGACTCTGATCGTCAACGCCATGGCAGCCTTCGCGCTCTCGAAGTACCGCTTCAGGGGAGAAAAGGCGATTTTCGTGCTGATCATCTCCACCCTGATGATCCCGCTTACCGTCGTCATGGTGCCGGCCTATCTGGTCATCGTCGGTGTCGGCCTCGTGGACAATCTCTGGGGCGTCATCATCCCCACCGTCGCGACGCCGACCGGCGTGTTCCTGCTCAGGCAATATATGCTGACGATCCCCGACGAGCTGATCGAGGCCGCGCGCGTCGATGCGGCAAGCGAATTCCGCATCTTCTGGCGCATCATCCTGCCGCTGACGGCACCGGCTCTTGCGGTTCTCGCGATCTTCTCTGTGCTGTGGCGCTGGAACGACTTCCTCTGGCCGCTGATCGTCCTCAGCAGCCGCGAGAACTTCACGCTGCAGGTGGGCCTGAACGCCTTCCAGGGCGAGTTCTCGGTGCAATGGCACTATATTCTCGCCATGACCTTCCTCAGCCTCGCCCCTGTGACCGTCGTGTTCCTGTTCCTGCAACGCTATATCACCACAGGGATTGCGGGGACGGGCATGAAGTAAGCCCGGGCATGGGGCGAGTCTGATACCCCACCTCGTCATGCCGGCCTTGAGCCGGCATCCAGCCGACGCGCGACTGCGCGGCGAAAAACTCTTTTCAGCCCAAGGACTTTTGGGCTGGCTAGGTTCCGGCTCAAGGCTGGAATGACGGCAGGAAGCTAGTTGTCTGAAGGACATTCGTCCCCCCAAACAGGATGGAAGAGTCCTCTATTTTCGCAGCGGCGCGATGCTGCCCCTCAGCACAAGCCGACAGCCAAGTTCCAGCCGGTGCGCAGGTCGGGTCGGATCGGCGGCGACAAGCCGTTGCTCCAGCAGCGAAAGTGCCGCACCGCCCAGCCTATCGGCGGGCAATTGGATGGTGCTGAGCGGCGGCGCACTGAAGGCCGCCGGCATGATGTCATCGAAGCCCAGCACCGAGACGTCATCGGGAACCCCGACACCTGCTTCAGTCAGTGCTTTCAGACAGCCGAGCGCCAGATTGTCCGCCGCGCAGAAAATCGCTGTGGCGTTTCGGAGCGGCCGGTCTTCGGCAAGCAGGCTGCGAATGGCCGCTTCACCCCATAGGGGTTCATAGCTCTCCACCTCAACGACCATGTTTGCCGGAACCGGAAATCCCGCCGCAAGAAACGCGTCACTATAACCGTCGTAACGACGGCGGATCGTCGTGCGACCCTTCCAGGTAATGTGCAATATATTGCGATGGCCGAGGGAAAGCAGGTGCTCGATACCGAGACGGGCGCCGAAACGGTTCTCCGCCGTCACCGTATCGACGATCATGGCCGGGTCCTCGCCATTGATCAGCACCACTGGTTTGCCGAGCGCCGAGAGTGCCTGCACCAGTTGCGGCCGATCATCATTCAAAACCACAATGCCATCGACATTATCGGCATCCGCCGCCTGCGCCACCGCGACAGGGTCAAGCCTGCTCGTGGCGCTGACGAAAGGAACGATGCGAATCCCGCGCCGCTCGCATTCGCGCCGGAAGCCGTTCAGCATCGTCCAGCTGACCATGTTGAGATCGCTTTGCGGCGCTGCATCGTTGGTCATGGCCAGCAACACGACGCGCAGGGTAGCGATCGTCGCCTTCTGCCGGCGGTTTTCGAGATAACCGAGCGAGCGGGCCGCCTCCAGCACACGCTCGCGAACCAGCGTGGTCAAAGGGGCCGTACCATTGAGAGCGTGCGAGGCAGTGCTCAGCGAAACATTCGCCTGCTGCGCCACGTCCTTAAGCGTCGTTTTCCTGTCTATTTTCATAAAGGGGAAATTCAACCAATCTTCTACGGATGGTGCGGGCAGAAAGCCTGCTCAAAGCAGTTGATTTCAAGAATACCCGAGCCTGATTGCTGCTCTGTTTTGTCACGCAAAGACTACAGCATCATCTGTGAAAGCGGAATTGATTTCTCTGTCTTTTTGCCGGTCACGCCACCACGGCAAACCGCAGACGATAAAGGCGGTCATAGTACCCGAGAGATGTAGTCGATGCTGTCCTTGACGGCAGCCGCGGGGTTATTCAATTCATGGATTTCCGCCGCGAAAGGTTCGAAACTGTAAGGCCCCATATAGCCCGCGGCCTCAAGCGTCCTGATCTGGGCGATATTTTCCAGTCGGTCGCCGCCATCCACCAGAACGCGTTGAGCGTCCAGCATGTCGGCTATGGAGACTGCAGGGTCGATCACGCCGGAAATGTGGACGAGGCCGGTACGTTCGGGGAAGAATACCGTCTCTCCTGCCAGATGGTGGTGGAAGGTGTCGTGGACCAGCCTGTAGACATCGCCACCGCCGGCCGCGTCGATCGCTTCGATTGCCAGCGCCTTGGTACGTAGCGACGAGACGGGGAAACCGAGCGGCTCGACAAGGCCGATCAGTCCGCGTTCCTTAAGGATCGGCTTCATGGCTTTCAGCGCGGTCACGAGATCATCGAATGAGACTGCCGTTCCATCATTGAGCGGGCACATGACGAGTGCCTTCGCGCCGCTTGCGGCGGCATAATCAGCCATGGAAAAGGCCCGTGCGGGTAGGTCGCCCGACCAGACGTTGAAGGGATAAAGCGCATTGATCGAGATGATCGTCACGCCGGCCTTTTCGGCCGCCGCCTTCACCGCCGCCGGGTCCACGGTACCGACAATGTCAGGCAGGTCGTTGCGGATTTCGACTTCGGTCAGGCCGAGATTGCGGGCTGTCGCGAAGAATTCCTCGAGGGACAGCTTTGGCGCCGCGATGTGGTTGATGGCAAAACGCATGAGATTTCCTCACTGATAAAGGGCGGGACGCGGGGGAAGGTCGATGGCGACCGCAGCGCCCCCGGTTTCCTGCGCGGCCACGCAGGCATCGGATGTGATGGCGGCCACGTAACCATCCCATGAATTAGGCCCGGCCGCTGTGCCTTTCGCCGCCGCATGGATGAAATCCTGCAACTCCACATCGTAGCTGGCAATGAAACGGTCTTTCCAGTCGGTGAGGATGTCGTTCTGCAGCTTTGCGCCGAGGCGCGTCTGGACGGACATCGGTTCCGGCAGGCTGGCTATGCCGTCTTCGCCAACCACCTGGCACTGGATATCATAACCATAATGGCAATTGACGAAGATTTCGACGTCGATGATCGTGCCCTTTGCCGTTTCCAGAATGACGATCTGCGGGTCCTTCAGCCGCGCATGGCTTCTGGCCGCTGAGCGAGGAAAGAGAACCCGCGCCGAGACATAGTCGTCGTTTAGCAGCCAGCGCAGCACGTCGATCTCGTGGATCATCGTGTCGTGGATCGCCATCGGGGTGACGTATTGCTCCGGAACCGACGGGTTACGGTGGGCGGCATGCACCATGATCGGCGCGCCGATCTTGGTATCGACCGCCTGTTTCAGCGCCACATAACCGCTGTCGTAACGGCGCATGAAACCGACCTGAACAAGCCGCTTGCCCTGCGCCACCTCGGCGCCGACGATGCGTTTTGCGCCTTCCGCCGTTGTCGCCAGCGGCTTTTCGCAGAAGCAGGGCTTGCCGGCGGCAATGGCGGCCAGCACATATTGCTCGTGCGTGGCACCCCAGGAGGTGACGAGCACGGCATCCACATCCGGCGACGCGATCAGTTCCTCGCCGGTGGCGAAGATGACGGCATCCGGGGCGATGTCGTTCCTCACCGCCTCGGCGGATGCCGGGTTGACGTCGCTGAGCGCCACGACCTTCGCGCCTCCCAACACCCTGTTGATACGGCGGGCATGGTCACGGCCAATTGCGCCGGTGCCGATGACACCAATTCTCAAAGTCATAGGAAAAACCTCACTTGCGGTATTTTTCGATGTAGTTGTTGATCTCGGCGCACATGAACCTGCCCGATTCATCGGCCCTGTCCTCCCAGGCAAAGACACAGGAGGTCACGATGCCGTCGAAGCCGATTTCGGAAAGCGTGCCGAAGAAGTCGTCCCACGGCACCTCGCCCTGGCCGATATTCAAGTGCTGGTGCACCCGCGCCTGCGTGCCCGGCGGGTTGAGAATGTAGCGCAGCCCGGAGCTGGCCTTGTGGTTGAAAGTATCGCCGACATGAACGTGGGCGAGTACATCCTTCGCCTCGCGCAGCATCGCCTTGGTGTCGTCGCCGAAATAGAAGGTGTGCGGTGCGCAATAGAGGAATTTCACATTCTTCGAATTGACGGTGCGGATGATGTCGAGGGCTGGTTGCAGCGTCTCGCACCAGTCTTCCGGATGCGGCTCGACATGCAGGTTGATGCCTTCCCGCTCGAAGATCGGCACCAGTTCCTCCATGGAGCGCCACCAGGCATCTTCGCAGGCCTCGATCATCGAGCCGGTATGGCAGCAATAGCAGGAACCCCTGTCGGGATGCGGACCACGGCCGAATTCGGAATTCATCGTGTCGACCTCCAGTTCAACGGCGATCTCGATGGCGCGTTTCCAGTGTTTTACTGCCGCCTGCCGTTCGGTCTCGTCATTGGAGGCCCAGCGATACATTGGCAGCAGCGAGGCGATCCTGACGTTTTCCGCCGCCAGCGCCTTCTTGAACGAGCGGATCCTTTCGGGAAACACACGCGGCGCCTTGAACCATTCGAGAAAATCGGCGCGCGGGCTGAGTTCGATCCAGTCGTAACCGAGTTCCTTCACCTTGGCGGGAAGAGCTTCGAGGCTGAGATGGCGGTGCATGAATGGGTCGAGGGCGATGCGCATATACGCCTCCTTATCTGCATGTCTGTTGAAAAGCCCTGACGGGCGGACTGGTTGAGGCTGCGGTTTCCGGGAGAAAGAAACCGCAGCCTTTGGCCGCCATTTTCGGGGGCGACCGTGTTTTCGGATTCCCTAGTCACGGCATCCGCAATGCATGTCGATCGAATGTCCGGCTCAGTTCTTGGCCTGGTAGTCCTTGAGGTTTGCGGGCGTCACCAGCTCAAAGGGCACGAAGACCTTCTTGTCGATCTTCTCGCCCTTGGCGAGCCTCAGCGCGGCGTCCACGGCGCCCTTGCCCTGACCTGCGGCATTCTGGAACACGCTGACATCCAGTTCGCCCGCTGCCATGGAGACGAGAGCGTCCTGCGTCGCATCGATACCTGCAATGATGACGCCATCCATCGGCCGGCCGGCCGCCTTCAGCGACTGGATCGCGCCGATCGCCATCTCGTCATTGTTGGAAATCACCGCATCGAACTCAACGCCAGCCGAGAGCCAGTTGGTCATCAGGTCCGACCCCTGCGTGCGTGACCAGTTGGCGGACTGCTCCTCGACAAGCTTTATGAAGCTGCAATCCGGGGTAGCGATGACCTCCTTGATGTCCTCTGTCCGCATGCGGGCAGCCTGATTGGAAAGCTCTCCCATCATCACCACGGCCTTGGCTTCCGTTTTGCCCGCCGCCTTCAGAAGCCGGCAGACTTCCTGCGTCTGCAAGGTTCCCGACTGTTTTTCATCGGAAGCGACGAAGGCCTGTTTGTCCGGCAGGCTGTCGAGATTGACCGGCTGGCGGTTGACGTAAACGAGCGGGATACCGGCGGCAGTCGCGGCCTGCGAAAGCGCCACCGTCGCATCCGTATCGACGGGATTGACGATGATGGCGTCAACGCCGGCGGCAATGAAATTCTGCACCTGGCTCAATTGTTTGCCGACATCGTTCTGCGCGTCCTCGATCTGCAGCGAGACGCCGTTCATGCCCTTCGAATAATCGATCATGCCGTTACGCAGCACGGTCAGGAAATTGTCATCGAACAGGGCCATCGAAACGCCGATGGTCTCAGCCGACGCCGTAGTCGCCAGCATGGTGGCCAAAGCCGCAATCGCTAAATGTCTTTTCATGTCGTCCTCCTCCGAAAATCTTGAAAAAAAACCGGTCGGACGGCAGCAAGTGCATTGCGCCGCAACCGCTTTCCGGCAAAAGGATACCCGTCGCCGAAGATGGAAATCTGCGGCGTTTGGCAACCTTGAAACATCATTATTGTCGTGGATCAGCCTCCTGCCCGCTCCACATGCCGGCAACATTTTCCTAGTTCGCGGCCAGCGTCAACGCATCTGCGGCAGCGGAATCCATCAAGGCTGATAGAAAGAGACGGGAATTTATGATAGAATCTATCAAACAGTCAAAGACTCTCAGGAACCCACAGATGGGCGGGTACAAATCTTTGCCCCGGCGTTTCCGCCATGCCGTGTTCGATGGTGTGAACCATGGTGGCGACAAGGTCTGCGCATAATTCGCGAAGCGGCGTCTGGAACACGCCGGTAATGCGCCGCTCCAGCAGCGCCTGCCGGGATTCCGGCGTCAACTCGTTGACGAGGCAGACGATGGTTTCCTGGCGGTTCTCCTGCTGCAAGGCCTCGATCACGCCTTCCATGCCGCCGCCGATGCAATAGATGCCGACGAGATCTTGGTGTTTGGCGATGGTGTCCATGACAAGCTCATAGGTCAGGCGCCGCGTTTCCAGCGTGATCAGCGCGTCCATCACCTCGAATTCCGGCGCATATTCCCTGATATAGCTGCGAAAGCCGGTTTCCCGCAGCGAATGGCCGTGAAAACGGTGGCCGCCGAGCAACAGCAGAACCTTGCCCTTGCTGCGCGCCAGCCGCGAGATCATCCACGCCGCTGTGCGCCCGACCTTCATGTTATTCGCGCCGAGATAGGCTTCCCGCACGCCCTGAGCGAAATCGGAAAGCAGGGAAAAGGTGGGAATGCCCTTGGCTTTCAGCGCCTCGACGGCCGCCGTAACGTCATGATGGTCAGGTCCGGTGGCCGCCACGGCCTGCACCCGGCCTTTCATACCGGAAAGAAGTGCGGCAAGCTCGCTCGGCTCGCCCGACTGGGCAAATTCAATGCGCAGGTTCAGATGCCGGTCCCTGACGTTGCGCGCCGCAAGCTCCAGCTCATCGGCGAATGTCTGGTAAAAGGAGTGTCGTTCTTTCCGCAAAATGATGCCGAGATTATAGGACGGCAGATCGGCCAGCATGCGCTGGCGGATGATGTTGGTGGCGTGAAAACCGATCTTCTCCGCCGCCTCGAACACCCGCCGGGAGGTCTCCTCCCGCACCGGCAGGCGACCATTCAACACCCTGTCGACAGTCGCAACGCTGACGCTGGCGGCGTTTGCAACATCTGTGATGGTCGGACGTTTCATGAAGACACCTCTGCGCGCGGAAAGAATCCTGTCATACCCGCAAAACATGTCACGGTTCATGATAGAATCCAACGCACGCCAGGAGATTTCGGCAGCGGATACCAGGGGTGACGCTGAACGCCCCCCACAGGATAGGCACGGCAGCGGCATCCGGCCCGTTTTGATGGCAGCCGGGATGCCGCGATCCCGTCAGACCCGCTCGAGCGCCACGGCAATGCCCTGCCCGACGCCGATGCACATGGTCGAGAGCGCATAACGCTTGCCGGTCAGCGAAAGCTCGAGTGCTGCGGTGCCGGCAATGCGGGCACCGGACATGCCGAGCGGATGGCCGAGCGCAATGGCACCGCCATTGGCATTGACCCGCGCATCGTCGTCGGCAATGCCGAGCTGGCGAAGCGTTGCGATACCCTGACTGGCGAAAGCCTCGTTCAGCTCGATCACGTCGAGCTGTTCCTGCGTCAGGCCGAGCCGCGCAAGAAGCTTGGCCGAGGCCGGGGCCGGGCCGATGCCCATGACGCGCGGCGGAACGCCGGCAGTTGCACCGCCGAGAATGCGGGCAATCGGCGTCAGGCCATATTTCCTGGCCGCCGCCGCCGAAGCGATGATAAGTGCGGCCGCACCGTCATTGACGCCGGATGCATTGCCAGCCGTCACTGTCGCGCCGTCGCGCTTGTTCACCGGCTTCAGCTTCGCAAGCGACTCAAGGCTCGTGGCGCGCGGATGTTCGTCTTTCGACACCACCAGCGGATCGCCCTTGCGCTGCGGGATCGTGACCGAGACGATTTCCTTGTCGAGGCGGCCATTGGCCTGCGCGTCGGCAGCCTTTTGCTGGCTGAGAACGGAAAAAGCATCCTGATCTTCGCGTGAGACCTGATAATCAACGGCCACGTTATCACCGGTCTCCGGCATGGAATCGACGCCATATTGCGCCTTCATCAGCGGGTTGACGAAACGCCAGCCGATGGTGGTGTCGTAGATTTCGGCATTGCGCGAAAAGGCGCTTTCGGCCTTGGGCAGCACGAAGGGCGCGCGGCTCATGCTTTCTACACCGCCGGCGACCATCAGTTCCGCCTCGCCGGATTTGATGGCGCGGGCGACGGCAATGACGGCATCCATGCCCGAACCGCACAGCCGGTTGATGGTGGTTCCTGTCACCGAGACCGGCAGGCCGGCCAGCAGCAGCGACATGCGCGCGACATTGCGGTTATCCTCGCCCGCCTGATTGGCGCAGCCGAAGATCACGTCCTCGACAGCTTCCCAATCCACGGACGGGTTACGTTCCACAAGCGCTCTCAGCGGCACCGCACCAAGATCGTCGGCGCGCACGGAGGAAAGGGCGCCGCCGAAACGGCCGATCGGTGTGCGGATATAGTCGCAGATGAATGCATCGGTCATCGGTTTTTCCTCAAAGTTCCGGGGCGACAAGATCAGCGACTTCGCCATCAACATGGAGAGGCGCGCCGGTCATGGCCTGCAATTCTTCTGATGTCATCGCGGCCAGCTTTTCACGCAGCACGAAGCGGCCATCGACCACGTCGATCACCGCATGGCTGGTGTAGATGCGGGTGATGCAGCCGACGCCGGTCAGCGGAAAGGCACATTTTTCGACCAGCTTCGGTTCGCCGTTCTTGGTTACATGTTCGGTGATGACGAAAACCTGCTTTGCGCCATGCACCAGATCCATGGCGCCGCCGACGGCGGGCACGCCCCTGGAGCCGACCCGCCAATTGGCGAGATCGCCGTTCTGCGCCACCTGATAGGCCCCGAGAATCGCCACATCCAGATGCCCGCCGCGCACCATGGCGAAACTGTCGGCATGGTGGAAGAAGGAGGCGCCGGGTTTCAGCGTCACGGCCTTCTTGCCGGCATTGATGAGGTTCCAGTCCTCTTCGCCCTCCGGCGGCGCTTCACCGAAATTCAGAATACCGTTTTCGGTGTGGAAAATCGCCTGACGGCCGGGCGGCTGGTAACGGGCGACCATTTCGGGAAAACCGATGCCGAGATTGACGTAAGCGCCATCGTCAATGTCCTGCGCCGCACGCCAGGCGATCTGGGCGTTGGAAAGCTTGATATCGTCGCGGGTGTTGATTGGCTGGGTCATGCGTAGGCTACTCCCGCGCGAATGAGAATTTCTTCCTGTTGCGGATCGGCTATTTCCACGACGCCATTGACGAAAATACCGGGTGTCACGACATGCTCCGGATCGATCTCGCCGGCCGCGACGATCTTCGAGACCTGCGCGATGGTGGTGGCTGCCGCCATGCACATTAGCGGGTTAAAATTGCGCCCCGCCTTGTTGTAGGTGAGGTTGCCATAGGTATCGCCAAGCTCGGCCTTGACGATGGCGAAATCCGCCTTCAGCCAGCGTTCCTGAACATAAGACCGGCCGTCGAATTCAGCGATCGGCTTGCCATTGGCAAGCTCGGTGCCGAAGGCCGTCGGGGTATAGAATGCCGGAATGCCGGCACCGCCGGCACGGATGCGCTCGGCAAGCGTGCCCTGCGGCACAAGCTCCAGCTCGATTTCGCCGGCCAGATATCTGTCGGTGAAAGCGCGCGGATCGGAAGAGCGCGGAAACGAGCAGATCATCTTCCTGACCATGCCCGCATCGATCATCGCGGCAATGCCGATACGACCATTGCCCGCATTGTTGTTGATCACCGTCAGGTTCTTCGGGCCCTTGTCGATCAGCGCGTGGATCAACTCGATGGGCGCGCCGGAGCCGCCGAAACCACCGATCATCACCGTCGCGCCGTCGCCGATACCGGAAATGGCATCGGCCGCGCTGTTGATTGTCTTGTCCATATCAATCCTCCATCCAGCCGAACGGTAAAAACCCGGAGGGCTGCCTGGCGGAGAGCTAAATCCGAATCCGTCTCGACGGCAAGAATTTTGTGCGTTATATTATTTTTGTTCGTATATCGCACAAATGGAGCGTGACATGGCCGTCAATGAAAGAGACATGATGGGCGGTCTCGCCAAGGGGCTGAAGGTAATAGAGGCGTTCAGCGCCGAGCGCCCGCGCCTCTCTATTTCCGATGCAGCTGACATCGCAGGCCTTGACCGCGCCACCACGAGGCGCTGCCTGCTGACACTGTCGGAACTGGGTTACGCCGCCTATGACGGCAAGTTCTTCACCGTCACCCCCAAGGTTCTGCGGCTCGGAACCGGTTGTCTGGCTACCATGCCACTGCCGCGCATCGTCCAGCCTCTGCTTGATCGTCTTTCGGAAGAGGTCGGCCAGAGCACATCCGTCTCCATCCTGGACGAGACCGAAATCGTCTATGTGGCGCGTGCCGCCCAGCAGCGGGTCATGTCCATCGCCTTGATGCCGGGCTCACGTCTGCCCGCCTATTGCACATCGATGGGCCGCGTTCTCCTCTCAGTTCAAACGCCGGAGCGGCGGCGGGAAATTCTTGAAACCTCGAAGCTGGTAGCGCGCACGGAGAAGACGATGATTGCCATCGACGCCCTGCTCTCCGAAATCGAGGCGACCGGCAATCGTGGATATGCCCTGATCGACCAGGAGGTGGAGATCGGCCTTCGCTCCATTGCTGTGCCGCTGAAAACCGTGCGTGGGCAGACGGTTGCCGCGCTTAATGTCGGGCTTGCCGCCTCGGTGGCTTCAATGGACGATCTGGTGGAAAGGTATCTTCCCGCACTTCTGGCCGTTCAGCGGGAACTGGCAAGAATGCTGGTGTAAGCGCGGGTCTGCTACAGGTTTTCCCGCACGCCGTCCCCTCCCATTTTTCGTTGTTCGGCCAGCCGCCATGCCCGTGGCGTCATGCCGGTTTCCCGTTTGAAGAAGCGGTTGAAATAGGCCGGATCGGCAAAGCCCAGACCTTCCGCAATCATCTGCACGGTCGATACCGTGAAGATCAGCTCCTGCTGGGCGATCTCGATCTGGCGTCGGGCCACCAGCCGTTGCAGGCTGAGGCCGGAAACGGAACGGACGAGGCGGTTGAGATGGGTCTCGGACAGGCCGAGTTTCTGCGCATAAAATTCCGCCTTGTGCGGCTCGCGAATATGGCGAGCGATCAGCGACAGCAAAAGCTCAAACCGCCGCTCTGCAAGCCCTTCGCCGGCACTTTCCATCAAGGGTCGCGCCGCCCGTGCCAGAAGCGTGACGACGGTGGCGAGCTGGCCTTCGATCATGGCGTCGCGGCCAATCTCGCGGATCTCATATTCCCCGGATATATGTTCGAAACCACCGCGCAGACGACCACCCTCAGGGAAATCCCGCAACGGCAACAGCACCGGCTGCTGGAAATTCCGCAGCAGCAGCGCCTGCACGGATGCCGGCAGCGCGCCCGGCAACACGGTAACGATCACCCCGCCGATATCGCGTGAAAAACGAAAACCGTGCTCGAAACCCGGCGGCACGACAATCGCGACCGGCGGACGAATAGCCTCGGTGCGGCCATCCAGCAGCGCATCGCCCTCTCCTCCCCAAATGTACAAGATTTGCAGGAATGCGGCATGGCGGTGCAGGCCGATTTCGAAACGATGCAGGCTGCTTCTGGAAAATAGCGTCTCGCAATGAAAGCGAAATTCAGTGCCTTGCGTCACCTCTTCGCCATAGAGTCCGTCATTGGCCGCAATGCGCATATGACCTCGCCCCCCGCATGATGGTCGAATTGTGCAATTTGCGGATCAGAAAGTCCATTGAGCTCGTGACCCGCCTTGGTCAATTTCCTGACGGGAGACAGTTCCGGGAGGAAACAATGCGCACCAAGGTCGTCATCATCGGCTCCGGCCCTTCTGGCCTGCTGCTTGGCCAGCTGCTTGCCAATGAGGGCATCGATACCATCATTCTCGACCGTGCCAGCAAGGACTATATTCTTGGCCGCATCCGGGCCGGTGTGCTGGAACAAGGAACAGTACATCTTCTGGAAAAGGTCGGCGCCAACAAAAGATTGCGCAAGGAAGGGCTGCCGCATGACGGTTTCTCCTTGACCTTCGACGGGCGCGATCACCGTATCGACCTCTTCGATCTGACTGGCGGCAGCCAAGTGATGGTCTACGGACAGACCGAGGTGACGCACGACCTGATGGATGCCCGCGAAGGAGCGGGGCTCTCGACGATCTACGAGACATCGAATGTTGAACCGCATGATTTCGATGGTGCGAGGCCCTATGTCACCTATGAGAAAGGCGGCATAACCCACCGGATCGATTGTGATTTTATCGCCGGATGCGATGGGTTTCACGGCGTCAGCCGCAAATCCGTGCCGCAGAGCGCGATCAGGGAATTCGAAAAGATTTATCCTTTCGGTTGGCTCGGCATTCTGGCCGAAGTGCCGCCCGTCAGCCACGAACTCATCTATGCCAACCACCCGCGCGGTTTCGCGCTCTGTTCCATGCGTTCGCACACCCGCAGCCGCTATTATCTGCAATGTTCGCTGGAAGACCAGCCGGAGGACTGGAACGATGAGCGGTTCTGGGATGAAATCCGCCGACGTCTGCCGGAGAACCATGCCGAGACCATGGTGACGGGTCCTTCTTTCGAAAAATCCATCGCGCCGCTCCGATCCTTCGTGTGCGAACCGATGCGTTTCGGACGGCTGTTCCTGGCCGGCGATGCCGCTCATATCGTGCCGCCGACGGGCGCCAAGGGCCTCAACCTCGCCGCCAGCGACGTACATTATCTGAGCGAGGCGCTGATCGAATTTTACCGCGAAGGGTCACAGGCTGGCATCGATTTCTACTCGCAGAAAGCGCTGTCCCGCGTCTGGAAAGCCGTGCGCTTCTCCTGGTGGATGACCACCATGATGCATCGTTTCCCCGATACCGGTGACTTCGGCCAGCGCATTCAGGAGGCGGAACTGGATTATCTCATCCATTCCCGCGCCGCCTCCACGGCACTTGCGGAAAACTATGTCGGGCTTCCTTATTAGGAAATAGTTTCGGATTTCGGGTCCAGCAATTCGCCCGCGGTTTCCCGAATGGCCTGTATCAGCAATGAAAGCGGCAGGGATGGCTGCGTGTCGGCCCTGACCGTCAGCCCGACCGGGCCGCTGGTGTCGCCGGTATCGACCGGCAATATTGCCAGAATACCATCAGCCACATCGCCCGCAACCACCCCTTCCGAAATGATCCAGACGGCGTCGCTGGTGCGCAAAAAGGCGCGGCCAAAAGCATCGGACACTGTTTCGATGCGGATCGGCAGGGCCGGCACGCCATTGGCGATCAGGAATTGCTCGACGATGGGGCCGATCACCGACTGCCTTGTGGGCATCAGCACGGGGAATTCGTGTAGCCGGTCGAAAACCGAAATGCCGGGCGACAGCAGCGGATGGCCGGCGCGCACAACGAAACGTACCTTTTCGGAATAGAGATGCTCGAAGGAAAAGCCCGCCATTTTTTCCGGCGCGGCCAGGCGGCCGACAACGAGATCCAGATCGCCGACCCGCAATTGCTCGAGAAGCACAGCGTTTTCGCCGGTGACGATCTTCACCGGGCTACCGGTTTTTTCAGCGAGAAACCCCGCCATCGCCTTCGGCATGATCCGAACCGAAACGGTCGGCAAAGCGCCGACCCGGACGGGAGGACCGGCGCGCGCTGCCTCCTGCGAGACCGAATCGACAGCCTGACGAAGTGCGGTCATCGTCGCGCCCGCATGGCGCAGGAAAACCTCGCCGTAGCGGCTGATGCGAATGCCGCGCCCCTCGCGGTCGAACAGCGAGACGCCGAGGATTTCCTCCAGCTCACGGATGGTTTTCGTCACCGCCGGCTGGCTGACATGCAGAATTTCCGCTGCGCGAATGACGCTTTTCTGGCGTGCCACCTCCACGAAAGTCTGAAGGTGCCGGAACTTGATACGCTGCTCGGTCATCGAACATATAATCCACAGGTTATAATTTTCACCGATAATGTCATTTTACTTAACCGGAACGCGCTTGCAATATCAGCAACAGGAGGAAGTACACCATGCATTTTCTGCGCTGTGGCAAAAACGCGATCCATTACCGTGCGCACGGACTGGAAAGCGGCAGGCCGGTCATCGCCTTCATCAATTCGCTGGGCACCGATTTCCGCATCTGGGATGCGGTGATCGAGACGCTCGGCAACGACTACGCTTTCGTCCTGCACGACAAGCGCGGCCATGGCCTATCCGATATCGGCCACCCTCCCTATTCGATAGACGACCATGTCGACGATATTATCGCCATCCTCGATCATCTTTCCGTCAAAAAAGCGGTCATCTGGGGTCTTTCGGTCGGGGGACTGATCGCGCAGGGGCTTTATGCCCGCCGTCCCGATCTCGTGGCCGCCCTGGTGCTCAGCAACACCGCCCACAGGATCGGCACTGCCGAGATGTGGAACGCGCGCATCGACAAGATCGCCACTGACGGCCTTGCCTCGCTGATCGATCCGGTGATGGAACGCTGGTTCACATCAGCCTTCCGCCATCAGGACAATGTGGCCTATGCGGGCGCGCGCAACATGCTTTCCCAACAGCCGGAGGCCGGATACAGCGGCACCTGCGCCGCCATTCGCGATGCGGATTTCACGCGCGAAGCGGGCCGCATCGCCGTGCCGACGCTTTGCGTGGCGGGCGATCAGGACGGCTCGACCCCGCCTGCGCTGGTGCAGTCGCTGGCGGATCTCATTCCCACCAGCCGCTTCGTCACCATCGCTGATTGCGGCCATATTCCATGCCTTGAACAGCCGCCTGCCTACGCACGGGCGGGCGGCGATTTTCTCAAGACCTTGCCGGAGCACTGACAGATGGCGGACAATATCGACAAGAACGAAAGATTCGAGCAGGGCATGAAAACCCGCCGCGCCGTGCTTGGTGACGCCCATGTCGACCGCGCGCAGACGGTGGCGACCGGGTTCGACCAGCCATTCCAGCAGCTCATCACCGAAGCGGCCTGGGGCACGGTATGGTCCGGCAACCACTGGACGAAGCGCGAGCGCTCGATGGTCACCATCGCCTTGCTTGCCGCACTCGGCCAGGACGAGGAGCTTGCCATGCATGTGCGCGCCACCGCCAATACCGGCGCCACCGAGGCGGATATCCGCGAAGCGCTGCTGCATGTCGCGATCTATGCCGGCGTGCCCGCCGCCAACCACGCATTCAAGACCGCCAAGCTTGCTCTGGCCGGAATGAAGGCCGATAGTTCCAGCGAGGAGGAGACGAAATGAGCAATACAAAGCCCGAAACCGGGCCGTTCTTCGCACGCGACCGCGATATCCATCCGCTGGCCTATGCCCCCGGATACAAGACCTCGATCCTGCGTTCGCCGCAGCGCGCCCTGATTTCGCTGGAAGGCACCAAAAGCGAGATCACCGGGCCGGTCTTCGGCCACAGCCTGCTGAACGCGCTGGATAACGACCTGATCCTCAATTACGCCCGCCCCGGTGAAATGCCGATCGGCCCGCGAATTCTGGTCCATGGCCGGGTGCTGGACGAGCGCGGCCGCGGCGTGGACGGCGCGCTGGTGGAGTTCTGGCAGGCCAATGCCGGCGGGCGTTATCGTCACAAGAAAGAAACCTATCTCGCCGCCATCGATCCGAATTTCGGGGGCGTCGGCCGCACGATCACGGATGAGAACGGTTATTACTGGTTCAAGACCATTCAGCCGGGCGCTTATCCCTGGCCGAACGGCGTCAATGACTGGCGGCCCGCCCATATTCACTTCTCGGTCTTCGGCCACGGTTTTGCCCAGCGGCTGATCACCCAGATGTATTTCGAGGGCGATCCGCTGATCTGGAAATGTCCGATCGTCAAAACCATTCCGGACGAGGATGCGATCAAGCGGCTGATCGCACCGCTCGACATGAATTCGAACATTCCGATGGACATGCTGGCATACAAATTCGACATCGTGCTTCGCGGCCGCCGCTCCACATTTTTCGAAAACCGCAAGGAAGGTAACTGATCATGGTCCAGCCACTCGGTTATCTCAAGGAATCGGCCTCGCAAACGGCAGGGCCATATGTCCATATCGGCTGCACCCCCAATTTCGTCGGCATAGAAGGCATATTCGAAAAGGATCTCGGCTCCGGCGCGCTCTACAACGACAAGGCCCGTGGCGAACGCATCAGCGTGCGCGGCACAGTCTATGACGGCGCTGGCATGCCGCTGAAGGACGCCCTGATCGAGATCTGGCAGGCGGATACGGACGGTTATTACAACAGCCCCAGCGAGACGCGCGGCAAGGCGGACCCGAATTTCACCGGCTGGGGCCGCTCGCCGGGCGACATGGATACCGGAGAATTCGTTTTCGAAACGATCAAGCCCGGCAAGGTGCCGTTCAGGGATGGCAGGCCCATGGCGCCGCACATCACTTTCTGGATCGTGGCGCGCGGCATCAATATCGGCCTGCAGACCCGCATGTATTTTCCCGAGGAGCACGAGGCCAATGCAGCCGACCCGGTTCTTGCCCGCGTCGAGCAGAAAAGCCGCATCGCCACGCTTGTCGCCAAAAAGGAGGAAGGAAACATCTATCGTTTCGATATCCGCCTTCAGGGCGAGGGCGAAACCGTGTTTTTCGACATCTGAGCGGAGCCGTAACCTGAGATGAGCCTTTCCCCCTTCGAACATCCGTTTCTCTCCGGCCTTTTCGGCGACAGCGAAATCATCGAGCTGTTTTCGGCCAAAGCGGATATCGACGCCATGATCCGCTTCGAGACGGCGCTGGCGCAGGCGGAAGCCGGGGCGGGTGTCATTGCAGCAGATGCGGCGGACGCGATCGTCTCGGGGCTTTCGGATTTTGCCGCCGATATCACCGCCCTTCGCCATGGCGTTGCCAAAGATGGCGTCGTGGTGCCTGAACTCATCAGGCAAATGCGCGCGGCGGTCGCGGGTGCTGCGGCGGAAAAGCTGCATTTCGGCGCAACCAGCCAGGATGTCATCGATACCAGCCTGATGTTGCGGCTGAAGGCGGCGGTGGAAATCATCGCGGCCCGGCTCGGCCGTCTTGTCGATACACTCAGTGATATCTCAGCCCGCGACGGCGGCAACCCGCTGACGGGATATACCCGCATGCAGGCCGCCATCACCATCACCGTCTCCGACAGGGTGGCGAGCTGGATCGATCCGCTGGAACGGCACCTGGTGCGGATCGATACCTTTTTGCAGAACGGTTTTGCTGTTCAGTTCGGCGGCGCGGCCGGTACGCTGGAAAAGCTCGGCGACAAGGCCGGTGCGGTGCGCGCCGATCTTGCCAGGCGGCTCGGCCTTTCCAACCGACCGCAATGGCACAGCCAACGCGACGGCATCGTCGAATTTGGCAATCTGCTGTCGCTCGTCACCGGAACGCTCGGCAAGTTCGGGCAGGACATCGCGCTTCTGGCCGAAATCGGCGCGGAAATCCGCATGAGCGGCGGTGGCGGTTCGTCGGCCATGCCGCACAAGCAGAACCCGGTCAATGCGGAAACACTGGTGACGCTGGCACGCTTCAACGCCGTACAGATTTCAGCGTTGCACCAGTCTCTCGTCCACGAGCAGGAACGCTCGGGCGCGGGCTGGATGCTCGAATGGATGTCGCTGCCGCAAATGGTGACGGCAACGGGGTCCTCTCTGCTGATCGCCGAGCGCCTCGCCGCGCAGATCGACCGGCTGGGAGCAGGCGAAGAATAGCGCAAGGAACAACTGGTTTTTCGCAGAAATGAGCGATTTGCGAACGCTCTTTCGACAATTCGGGAACGGTGCAGACGCACATCGAAAACGCTTGCGCTATTTCACATTAGCCATTGATAAAAAACGGCTTTCCTGAACAGTTCGACTAACAAAAAAATGATTTTCAAGCTGTTTTTAACCGGAGTTGGCGCTTGACATAAAATTGAACTAACTGGTACAAACATTTCAAATAATACTGCGCGGCGATAAGGGGTATTGAGCTTTCGCGGCGCGGCAAAAACAAACGGAGGGCTTTGGAGCGATAGGTTTCCAAAGCGATGCGAGCAAGGCGAAACGCCTGTTCGGACCCGAACGGGTTGGGAGGAAATATGTCTTACAGTCTCGATTTTTCGGCGGTCATAGACCGCCTGCCCGAGCTGCTTCTGGCCTGTCTTGCAACGATCGGCCTTGCAATCGCTGGCATGTCGCTCGCCACCGTCATCGGGGTTCTCGGCGTCGTCGCCCGCCGCTCGCGTTTCAAGCTACTGCGCGGTCTGGTCATCGGTTTTGTGGAGGCCATCCGCAACACGCCGTTTCTGGTGCAGATATTCTTCATCTTCTTCGCCCTGCCGCAGATCGGCATCAAGCTCAACCCCACGACCACCGCCATCATCGCGCTGGCGCTGAACGGCGGCGCCTACGCCATTGAAATCATTCGCGGCGGCGTGGATTCCATTCCCAAGGGGCAGGTTGAAGCGGGATTGGCGCTCGGCCTGCGCCGGGCGCAGATCTTCCGGCACATCATTCTCAAGCCGGCGTTGCGCGCGGTTTATCCCTCGCTCACCAGCCAGTTCATCATGCTGACGCTGACCACCTCGGTCTGCACCTCAATCGCGGCTTACGAGCTGACTTCGGTCGCGCAGCAGATCGAAGCGGACACCTTCCGCTCGTTTGAGGTCTATTTCTCGATCACGCTGCTTTATCTGGTCATTTCCTCGCTGATGATGGGCATTTTTTCCCTCATCTCCCGCACATCGTTCAGCTATCCGGTCAAGTGAGGAAAAGACAATGGCATCCATCGGTCCCAACGAACTCTTCTTCCTGCTGCAAGGCCTGAAATGGACCCTTGCGCTGACCCTGATCGGCTTTATCGGCGGCGGCGTTTTCGGCCTTTGCATAGCGCTCGGCCGCGTGGCCGAAAGCCCGGCGATCCAGCGCGCCAGCACCGGCTACATTGCGGTCTTCCAGGGCACACCGCTCCTGATGCAGCTCTTCGTCGTTTATTACGGCGTGGCGCTTGCGGGGCTGAATGTCGATGCCTGGATCGCGGTCGCCATCGCATTCACGCTGCATGCCAGCGCCTTTCTGGGTGAAATCTGGCGCGGTGGCATCCAGGCGGTGCCGAAAGGCCAGACCGAAGCCGCCAACGCGCTCGGCCTGCATTACGTGTCGCGAATGAAGGACGTGGTTCTGCCGCAGGCCTTCAAGATATCACTGCCCGCCACCATCGGTTTTCTGGTGCAGCTCATCAAGGGCACGTCGCTCGCCGCCATCGTCGGTTTCGTCGAACTGTCCCGCGCCGGTCAGATCGTCTCCAACCAGACGTTCCGCCCGCTGACTGTCTTTGCCATCGTCGGCATCATGTATTTCCTGATCTGCTGGCCGCTTTCCCTGTGGGGCGCTGGCGTCGAAAAGCGGATGCAAGCCGCTTCCCGCTAATACCCATCAACATGTCATCAAGCTTTGTAAGGAGGAGCAAAAGATGAAATCCAACGGTAAATTCTCACGTCGCACCCTGCTCGCGCTCGCCGCGGCAACGGTCGCCCTGCCCTTTATCGCACCGGTCGATGCCTTCGCCGGCACGGTCGATGAGGCCAAGGCCAAGGGCAAGGTCGTGATCGGCATCCAAGGCGACAATTCGCCATGGGGATTCGTCAATTCGAGTGGTGTGCAGGATGGCCTCGATGCGGATATCGGCAAGGCCTTTGCCGAATATCTCGGCGTCAAGGTCGAGTTCGTGCCGCTCGCCGTGGCGAACCGCATCCCGGCCCTGCTCACCGGCAAGGTCGATCTGCTGTTCGCAACCATGGGCATGACCGCCGAGCGCGCCAAGACAATCCAGTATTCCAAGCCCTATGCCGGTAACGTGCTTTCCGTCTACGGCCCCAAGGACAAGAAGATCGGCAACTATGACGATCTGACCGGCGTTTCGGTCGGCGTTCCGAAGTCCAGTGCCATGGACACGGCAATCACGGCAGGTGCAGGCTCCAAGGCCAAGATCCTGCGCTTTGACGATGACGCCGCCAATATTCAGGCGCTGATTTCCGGCCAGGTCGAGGCCGTTGGCGGCAACCAGTTTTATGGCGACCGACTCAATCAGGCTGCCGAAGGCAAATACGAGCCGAAGTTCGACCTGACGACGCTTTACAACGGCGCCGGCACCCGTCCAGGCGAAAAGGACTGGAACGAGAGCGTCAACGCCTTCCTCGACAAGATCAAGTCGGATGGCCAGCTGGCCAAAATCTACGACAAGTGGATGAAGCGCGAAGTTCCCGCTTTCCCGGAAAGCCTGCCCGATATTCCTTTCACCGTGAAGTGAGGGATTGATCTCGACCAGATCAAGGTGAATGGCGACCTCGCAAAGGTCTACGCCAGGTGGATGAAACGGGAAGCGCCGCAGTTACCGACGTCGCTTCCCGACATTCCCTACACCGTCAACTAACGCTGCTTCCCAGCATGAAGGAAAGTTCCATGTCGCAATCCTCCGCCGCACAGGCTCCGCTGATCGCCCTTGAAGGGGTTGGGAAGTGGTATGGAGCCTTCCATGCGCTTAAAGGCGTCAACATGACGGTTCGCAAAGGCGAAAAAATCGTTCTTTGCGGCCCGTCCGGTTCGGGAAAATCCACCCTTATCCGCTGTATCAACCATCTGGAGGAAATCCAGGAGGGCAAGATCACGGTCGAGGGCACTACGCTGTCGGATTCCAGCCGCGCCATCGATGCGGTTCGCCGCGAAGTGGGCATGGTGTTCCAGAGCTTCAATCTCTTCCCGCACAAGACCATCATGGAAAACTGCACGCTTGCACCCATGCGGGTGAAGGGCCTGTCGAAAGCCGATGCGGAAGCCACCGCGCGCAAATATCTGGAACGCGTGCGCATTCTCAATCAGGCCGATAAATATCCGGCGCAGCTTTCCGGCGGCCAGCAGCAGCGCGCGGCAATTGCCCGTGCGCTCTGCATGGAACCGAAGGCCATGCTGTTCGATGAGCCGACCTCGGCGCTCGATCCGGAAATGGTCAAGGAAGTGCTCGACACGATGATCGGCCTTGCCCGCGACGGTATGACGATGATCTGCGTGACCCATGAAATGGGCTTTGCCCGCCAGGTCGCCGACCGCGTGGTCTTCATGTCGGAAGGCGAGATCATCGAGGAAGGCCCGCCGGACGAGTTCTTCCGCGATCCCAAGCACCAGCGCACCCGCACCTTCCTCGGCGAGATTCTCGCCCATCACTGATGGTTTTCCAGAACCGACAGGCAGGCGGGGATTATCCCCGTCTCTCCCACCCCGTCCGATGAGCGATGACCTGATCATGACAGACACAAAATCCTTCAAGGTTGCCCTGATCGGCGCCGACATACAGCTTTCCAAATCTCCAGCGCTGCATATGCGCGAAGGCGCGGCCCACGGCCTCGATTATTCCTATGAGCTTGTCGACGTCGTGGCGCGCAATGTGGCCGAGAGCGCACTTGCCGATCTGCTCGACGAGCTGGAAGCGCGCGGCTTTGCTGGCACCAACATCACCCATCCCTTCAAGCAGGCGGTGCTTCCGCACCTGCATGAATTATCCGACGATGCCCGCATGCTCGGCGCGGTAAATACCGTCGTCTTCAAGGACGGACGCCGCATAGGGCACAATACGGACTGGTACGGCTTTTACGAAAGCTTCGTGCGTGGCCTGCCGGATGCGAAACGTGACCGGGCGCTGCTGATCGGCGCCGGGGGTGCTGGCGTTGCGGTGGCCCATGCAGCGTTGAAACTCGGCATTGGCCGTCTCGATATCTGCGACCGCGATCTTGGCCGTGCCGAGCGGCTGGCTGGCGAACTCAACGGCCGTTTTGGCGAAGGCCGCGCCTTTGCCGTGAATGATCCGGCGGCGTCCCTCCCCTTCGCGGACGGGTTGATCCACGCCACGCCGATGGGCATGCCCGCCCATCCCGGCATGCCGGTAGAGGCAGATCTCCTCGAACAACGGCACTGGGTGGCCGATATCGTCTATATGCCGCTCGTGACCGAGCTTCTGGCGACGGCGGCCAGAAAAGGCTGTCGCACCTTGCCCGGCGGTGGCATGACCGTGTTTCAGGCTGTCGGTGCATTTCGCCTGTTCTGCGGCCGCGAGCCGGATCCTGCGCGCATGACCGCGCATTTCACCGAGCTTTGCATGGCGGAGGGGGTGGCGTGAGCCTTTTCACCATCCTCAACGGGCCGAACCTCAATCTGCTCGGCCAGCGCCAACCGGAAATCTACGGCTACGAGACGATGGCCGATGTGGAGGGCACTTGCCGCAAAATAGCAGAAGCCGCAGGCCACGAGATATTCTTCGCCCAGAGCAACCGGGAATATGAGCTGATCGACTGGATCCACGCGGCGCGCGGCACATCGGCGGGCATCGTCATCAATCCCGGCGCCTTTACCCACACCTCGGTGGCGATCCTCGATGCGCTCAACGCCTTCGAAGGGCCGGTGATCGAGGTTCACATTTCCAACATCCACAAACGCGAGGTTTTCCGCCACCATTCCTATGTCTCGACACGCGCCGAAGGCGTGATCGCCGGTCTCGGCATCGAAGGTTACGGGGTGGCGCTCAGCCACCTCATCGGCCGTCTTTCCCGATCGTCGTGATATGGTCGGGGCTCAGCACATAACGCAAAACCATGTCGCTGACGCGCCGCGACAATGTCTCCTGACCCTCATCGGTAAACAGGCTGTCGCCGAAGATGAACGAGAAGGTCGCGACGTTCGAGACGTTGAAAAAGGACAGCGCGCTGATCTGCCAGTGCAGTTCCAGCGCATCGATGCCGTTGCGGAAAATGCCGCGCTCCTGGCCGCGCAGCAATACGCCTTCCAGGGCATCGATGGCGGGCCGGTTGAGCTGGCGGATCGTTTCCGACGACTGCATGTGGCGGCCGTGGTGAATATTCTCGATCATCACCATGCGGATGAAAGCCGGATTGCGGCGGTGATGGTCGAAAGTGAACCGACAGAGCTTTTCAAGCGCCGCGGTCGGCTCCATGCCGTCCAGCTCCAGATCGCTTTCGCCCCCGCGCACCTTGGCATAGGCTTCTTCAAGAACGCGCTGGTAAAGCCCTTCCTTGTCGGTAAAATAATAATAGATCATCCGCTTGGACGTGCGCGTGCGGGCGGCGATCTCATCGATGCGCGCCCCCGACAGGCCGTTTTGCGAAAACTCCTCCATCGCAACGGAAAGAATGTCGCGGCGCACGCCTTCCGGATCGCGCTTCGCCTGCCGGATTTCACGAGTGCCGTTCGAAGTTGCGCTTTTTGTCATCATCCATCCATCAGCAGGGCGAACGGCTTACCGCCGCACCTTTATTATTAACCAATTAGTACATAACGCTGAAAGGGAACGCAATATGGCGATCTATGACACAGGCAAACAGGGCATGCCAATGCGCACATCCATCGCCACCGTCTCCATCAGCGGCGAATTCCCCGAAAAACTGTCAGCCATTGCCAAGGCCGGTTTCTCCGGCGTGGAGATTTTCGAGAATGATTTCCTGACCTACGACGCCTCGCCGCGCGAGGTAAAGGCCATGGCGGCGGATCACGGGCTCGACATCACCCTTTTCCAGCCTTTCCGCGATTTCGAAGGCATGCCGGAACCGCTGCGCGCCCGCACCTTCGAACGCGCAGAGCGTAAATTCGACATCATGGGCGAACTCGGCACCGATCTGATGCTGATCTGCTCGAATGTCTCGCCGGTCTCGCTGGGCGGCATAGACCGCGCCGCCGCAGATTTCAGCGAACTTGGTGAGCTTGCGGCAAAACACGGCGTGCGCGTCGGTTACGAGGCGCTTGCCTGGGGCCGCCATATCAGCGATCACCGCGATGCCTGGGAAGTGGTGCGCCGCGCCGACCACGCCAATGTCGGCATCATCCTCGACAGTTTCCACACGCTGTCACGCAAGATCGATCCGAACTCCATCCGCTCCATTCCCGGCGACAAAATCTTCATCGTGCAACTGGCCGACGCACCACTGATCGACATGGATCTGCTGTACTGGAGCCGTCATTTCCGCAACATGCCAGGCGAAGGCGACCTGCCGGTGGTGGATTTCATGCGCGCCGTCGCCGCAACCGGTTATAGCGGCCCGCTGTCACTCGAAATCTTCAACGACCAGTTCCGTGGCGGCTCGGCCCGCCTGCTGGCCGAAGACGGCCACCGGTCGCTGGTCAACCTCATGGATCAGGTGCGCCGTCTGGAACCGGATATCCGCATCGATATGCCGGCCATGCCCGAACGGGTGCGCACGGACGGTGTGGAATTCGTCGAATTCACCACGGCACCGGAGGAAAAGGCCAATCTGGAGGCGCTGCTCGCCACGCTCGGTTTTGATAAAACCGCCCGCCACCGCAATCGCGATGTCGATCTTTATACGCAGGGCGATATTCGCATCGTCATCAATACCGGCGGCACCGGCGAGAGTTTCGCCGGCGCGTCCTATTCCATCCACGGCACCAATGCCTATGCTTTCGGCCTGAAGGTCGATGATGCGCAGGCGGCACTCGCGCGTGCGGCAGCACTCGGCGCACCGACTTTCGCCGAACCGCGCAAATCGGGCGAAGTCGCGGTTCCCGCCATTCAGGGCGTGGGCAATGGCGTCATCTATTTCCTCGACGGATCAACAGCGCTCGCCTCCATCTGGGACAAGGAGTTCGTGCCGGTAGAAGCGACGACACCGGCGGGCGATGCCGGACTGGCCCGGATCGATCACCTTGCGCAAACAACGCATTACGACGAAATGCTGACCTGGCTCCTGTTCTATACATCGCTGTTTTCAACACGCCGCACACCCATGGTCGATGTCGTCGATCCGGGCGGTCTGATACGCAGTCAGGCGATCGAGAGCCTGCCATCGCCGCATTTCCGCCTGACCATGAACGGCGCCGATAACCGAAAGACCTTTGCCGGCAAATTTCTGGCCGAGGGTTTCGGCACCAGCATCCAGCACATCGCTTTTGCGACAGACGATATTTTCGCCACCGCAAACGCATTGCAGGCACGCGGTTTTCATGCGCTTCCGATCTCGCGCAACTACTATGACGATCTGGAGGCCCGCTTCGGGCTGGAGCCGGAATTCTCCGATGCGCTCCGGGAGGCAAGTATCCTCTACGACCGCGACGACAGTGGCGAATATTTCCAAATCTACAGTCGCACCTTCGGTGAAGGTTTCTTCTTCGAAATCATCGAGAGGCGCGGTGCTTACGGTGGATATGGCGCGATGAACGCCCCCTTCCGCATCGCCGCGCAACGACGTCTGGCCCCGCCGGTCGGTATGCCCAGGGAATAGGTGTCAATGTTGCCACGGCACCCAAAGCGCTATCAACCAACCGCGCCATAACGGCCGGTTACGAGAGCCTATTCAAGCGTCGTTATATTGTAATCCCGTGGAATGGCCGAGGTAGCGGCGAACCATTCGGACGAGCGCGTTCGCTGCTGATGAAGATCAAAGGCGGCGCGATCCATAAAAAGCTCTTCCACCCTCCAGATCAGAGGGTCGTCGGTCTGTGACACGTCAAAGGAAATGCAACCCGGTTCCGCTCTGGTCAGGCGAAGGTGATCGGGAAGATGGGCTTCTACAAGCTTGACATCCGCCGCCGATGCGCAACGCAGGAAGCCGGATAAGCTGACCGCGCCCGTTCTATTCGTCATACTCGGTATCCTCTTCGGGTATTGTTCACTGGCCCTGTACCATGAGCAGCCGCACAATCATCCCCCATTGCGACATCACGATAGAGCGCGGCATCCGTCGAGAACAAGCTCCGCCCAAAATAAATGCATACTGCGCTTTTGTAGAGCAGTATACAAAAATTGTTCAACACTCTGGACATGATTGTCCGGTTTTGTTAGCTTTTTTGCAAAACAAGGGTGGGGGAATACAGGTTCATGCGCATCATCGATTCTGAGGCTGACGCCGGGCATTTTTCCGGCACCGATGAGAATGCCATGATGCTCGCCAGTAACGCGGCCTGAGACGCCATGCGCCTTCTTTTAACACTCCCGTCCTCCGGCAAAGCGTTTTATCCTCTGCGCCTGCCAGACGCCCCTGCCCCTTCACTATTTCAGATGGCCGCGCCAGAATTGCCGCATATGCCAAGCCGGAGACGTTGATATGACTGCCCCAAACCGCAACGCCCTTCTCTCGGTTGAAAATCTGAGCGTCGAGTTCGGCGACAGCCGCGTCGTGGACGATATTTCCTTTGCCGTGGAAGCCGGCAGGACGGTGGCGATCGTCGGCGAATCCGGGTCGGGGAAATCGATCACCTCGCTTTCGACCATGCGTCTTGCGGACATGATGGGCGCGAACTACCCCGCAGGCCGCATCATGTTCGAAGGCAGGGATCTGCTGAAAGCCTCGCAGAAAGAGATGCGGTCGATCCGCGGCAAGGAGATCGCCATGATCTTCCAGGAGCCGATGACGTCACTGAACCCCGTCTTTACCATCGGTGACCAGATCTGCGAAGTGCTGATACTACACGAGAAGATGGGCAAGACGGCCGCCATGGCCGAGGCAAAAAAGCTGCTGGACATGGTGCGGTTGCCCGATGCTTCCGAGCTTTTGCACCGTTACCCACACCAGCTTTCCGGCGGCATGCGCCAGCGCGTGATGATCGCCATGGCGCTCGCCTGCCGGCCGAAGCTCCTGATCGCCGACGAACCGACGACGGCGCTTGATGTGACCATTCAGGCGCAGATCCTCAACATCATGCGCGACCTGCAAAAGAAGCTCGGCATGGGCATGGTCTTCATCACCCACGACATGGGCGTGGTGGCGGAAATGGCCGATGACGTCGTCGTCATGTGGAAGGGCAAGAAGGTCGAGGAAGGCCCGGTCAGGGATATCTTCGCCAATCCGCAGCATCCCTATACGCGTGCTCTGCTTTCCGCCGTTCCGCGCCTCGGCAGCATGACCGGCGAAGAGTTCCCCAAGCGCCTGCCGCTTACCGTGCTGCAGGATGGCCAGCCGGTCGTGGTCGGCGAGGAACGCGTGCAGAACACCGCGAAATACGACGACAAGCCGCTGCTTTCGGTTCGTGACCTGTTCGTCCGCTTCGATATTCGCAAGAACCTGTTCGGCAAGGCGACGCACCGTTGCAGCGCCGTGCAGAAGGTCAGCTTCGACATCCATGCCGGCGAGACGCTGGCGCTCGTGGGGGAATCCGGTTCGGGCAAATCCACCATCGGCCGCACCATCCAGCAGCTGCAATCGGCGGTATCAGGCGAAATATCCTTCAACGGACGCAGCTATTCCGAGATGTCGGCGGCGGAACGTTTCCGCATGCGGCAGGAAGTGCAATATATCTTCCAGGACCCCTTCGCCTCGCTCGATCCCCGCAAGACGGTCGGTTTTTCGATCGCCGAACCGATCAATACCCATGGTCTGATCAACGATGCCAAGGCAGTGCGGCGCCGGGTGGACGAACTGCTGGAACGGGTGGGCCTGAGTTCGGAACATGCCTCACGGTATCCGCACGAGTTTTCCGGTGGCCAACGGCAGCGCGTCTGCATTGCCCGCGCGCTCGCCTCCGATCCGAAGCTCATCATCGCCGATGAAGCGCTGTCGGCGCTCGACGTCTCCATCCAGGCACAGATCATCAATCTGTTCATGGACCTCCAGGCCGAACGTGGTCTCGCTTACCTGTTCATCAGCCATGATATGGCGGTGGTGGAAAAGATGAGTCACCGCGTCGCCGTGCTTTATCTCGGCCAGATCATGGAAATGGGCAGCCGCCAGCAGGTTTTCGAAACGCCGACGCATGACTACACGCGCCGTCTGCTGTCTGCCGTGCCGGTTGCCGATCCGCTGATCGAGCGCCGCATCGCCATGATCGAGGGCGAAATCCCCAATCCGGTGCGTCGCGTCGGCGATGAGCCCGCCATTCTCGTCCACGAGGAAATCAACAGGGGCCATTTCATCGCGAAGAGCGCCTGAACAATAACCAGAACCACAACCATCTGAAGAGGAACAGGTAGATGACAAAAATCAAAAAGGGGATGACGGCAACGTTCGTCGCACTTGCGCTGGCCGGCACGGCCTTCACCACAGCGCCGGCTTTCGCCGCCGGCAAGATGACCATTTCCAGCCCGCAGGACCCCGGCAGCTGGGATCCGATCGACACCTTTCTCGTGCAATGGGCGGCCGTTGCCACCAACCTCTTCGATGGCCTGACCTATCGCGGTCCGGACCTGAAACTCGTGCCCGGCCTTGCCGAATCCTGGGAAGAACTGGACGAAGGCAAGCGCATCCGCTTCAAGCTGCGCCAGAACGTCAAGTTCCATAATGGCGAGCCTTTCAACGCCGCTGCCGTCAAGTTCACCTTCGAGCGCCTTCTCGGCGAACAGGGTGCAAAGGGCCCGCAGCGCTCCAACTATGTCGCCATCGAAAGCGTCGACGTCATCGACGACTATACGGTGGACATGAAGCTGAAGGCGCCCGATCCCGTGCTTCTCACCAAGCTTGCCGGTTATGGCGGCATGATCGTTCCGCCGAAATACATCCAGGAAAAGGGTGAGGACAATTTCAATCTCAACCCTGTTGGTACTGGCGCGTTCAAATTCGTCTCCTACCAGCCGAAGACCAATATCAAGCTCGAAGCCAACCCGGATTACTGGGGCGGTGCGCCAAAGCTCTCCGAGCTGGAATACCGCTTCATTTCGGAGCCTGCGACCGCCGTTGCCGAATTGCAGGCCGGCCGCGTAGATCTCGTCATTCCGCCCACCATCCCGATCGGCATGATCCCGGTCATCGAAGGCGATTCCAAGCTGGAGATCGTCAGCGTTCCCGGCCCGACGGTCGATGCGCTGCGGTTCAACACCCGTGACGGCATCACCGCCGATCCGAAGGTCCGCAAGGCCATCATCATGGCCGTCGATCGCGGCACCATCGTCAAGTCGATCCTTGCCGGTCAGGCGTCGGAAATCGCCAGCTTCCAGAGCGCGCTGTCCTTCGGCTACGACGCCGATCTGAAGCCGCTGCCTTACGACCCGGAAGGTGCAAAGAAGCTGCTCACGGAAGCCGGCGTCAAGCCGGGTGCGGCTTTGCAGATCGATATCAGAGGCAACGACGCAACGATGAACGAAGTGGCGCAGGTCATTTCCAGCTATCTGTCCATGGTCGGCATCACCGCCACGATCAAACCCTATGAAACCAACGTTCTGCTGAACGACATCATCCCGCAGGGCAAGACCGGCGCGATGTTCCAGCAGAAATGGGGCGGCTGGACCTTCGATTACGACAACACGGCCTATTCCATGTACCACTCGGGTGAAAAGTGGAACCCCTATGACAAGGACGAGAAGCTGGACAAGCTGCTGGAATCGCAGCGCCCGCTGACCGACCGTGCCGAGCGCGAAAAGATCCTTAAGGAAGTCGGTGCTTATGCCGCCGAACGCGCGCTGGAAATTCCGCTTTACAACAGCAATGCAATTTACGGCATCAACAAGCGGGTCAAGGGTTTCGTGGCTCCGCCAGATAACCGTCTGAAGCTTACCGACGTCACCGTCGAATAATCAGGCTTGTCCTCCCTAAAAAGCGCCTTGCCCGCCATCCCGCGGGCAAGGTCGGGTCTCTCTTCAAGGTAAAAAACGTGGCCGGTTTCCTCATCAAGCGATTGTTGCAGGCGATTTTCGTCGTCATCGCCATCACCCTTCTCGTTTCCTTCGCGATCCGCCTGACGGGCGATCCCGCTGTCACCATGTTCCAGGGCGGCGGCAGCATGACGGAAGACGACCTGGCGCGCATTCGTGCAGCGCTTGGAACCGACCGACCGTTCTTCGTGCAATATTTCAGCTTCCTCAAGGGGCTGGTAACGCTGGATTTCGGCCGCAGCTTCACCGGCAGCACGCCGGTATCGCGGCTCATCGCCGATGCCCTGCCGGCCACACTAATTCTCGCCTTCATCTCGATGGCGGTGTCGATTGCGCTTTCCATTCCGCTCGGCATCAAGGCCGCAACCTCGCGCGGCAAAACGGCCGATCAGGTGATCCGCATCTTCTCGCTCGTCGGCCTGTCCTTCCCCAATTTCTGGCTGGCCACCATGCTGGTGCTGCTGTTTTCCATCACGCTCGGCTGGCTGCCGCCAAGCGGCATGGGCGGCTTTGCAAGCTACATCATGCCGGCCGTCACTATGGGTGTGATCCTGACAGCAACCAATGTGCGTCTGGTGCGCACGGCCATGCTCGATACGTTGCGCTCGCAATATGTGATGGTGGCGCGCGCCAAGGGCCTCAGCGAAAACAAGGTGCTTTACAAGCATGCACTGCGTAACTGCGCCATTCCGCTGATTACCTATTTCGGCCTGCAATTCGGCGGGCTTTTAGGCGGCATCGTCGTCATCGAGCGCGTCTTCAACTGGCCGGGTCTCGGCACGCTCGCCTTCGATGCTGTAGGCGCGCGCGATTATCCCGTGCTTCAGGCCGTCATCACCGTGCTGTCGCTGATGATCGTCGGCATCAACCTTCTGGTCGATATCGCCTACGGGCTGGTCGATCCGCGCATCCGCACGGAGTAATTGACGATGGCTGCCAAAACCTCGCGCCTGTCGCGCTTCACCAATCTCGAATTCATTCTCGGCGCCCTTCTCACCGTCGTCATCTGCCTTGCCGTTCTTCTTTCCGACGTGCTGTTTCCGGGCGGCGCCGAAAAGATCGACCTGATGGCGCGGCTTGCCAAGCCGTTTGCCAGTGCCGCCCATCCGCTCGGCACCGATCCGCTTGGCCGTGACGTGCTGGCCCGTGTCGTGGCCGGCGGCAAGATTTCGCTGCTCGTCGGCTTCACCTCGGTCATCGGCGCGGTGGTCTTCGGCGTCGCGGTCGGTCTGGTCGCCGGTTATTATCGCGGCTTCTGGGACATGCTGGTCATGCGCTTTGCCGATATCCAGCTCGCCATGCCTTTCATTCTCTTGGCCATCACCTTCATCGCCATCGTCGGCGGCAGCCTTACCAACACCATCATCCTGCTGATCGTCTCCCAATGGGTGCAATATGCCCGCCTGGTCCGCGGCTCGGTGCTGACCCTGCGCGAACGGGAATTCATCCTTTCCGCTCGTGCCATCGGCGTGAGGGACTGGCGCATCATCCTCCAGCACCTGCTTCCGAATCTCATCGGCCCGGTCATCGTGCTGATGACGCTCAACGTCGCCAACAACATTCTCCTCGAAAGCAGCCTCACCTTCCTCGGCCTCGGCGTCGATCCGACCATTCCGAGCTGGGGCGGCATGCTGGCGGATGGCCGGACCTATCTGCAGACGGCATGGTGGGTCAGCGTCTTCCCCGGTCTTGCCATCCTCCTGACCGTGCTTGGCCTCAACCTTCTTGGCGACTGGCTGCGCGACAGCCTCGACCCCACCGGCAGAACCTCAAGGTGATCACGATGAGCCAGGTTTTCGAACAGTCCTTCGACCGCAGCCTTGATGAACTCGTCGCCCGCGCGACCCCCGGCCAGTCCTTCGAGGCATGGACCTTCGACGACACGAAGAGCCGTCGCGAAGCCGAAAACACGCTGAAGGAAAAAGGCGTCACGGCCCGCATCCGCAGCGCCTACAAGCCGCTTCTCTTCACCTTTATCGAGGAGATCGATTTTGATGGCGTCGAGGCCATCGAAGTGCGTTACCCGGTGCATGCGAGCGCCCCCGCCAACCGGTTCCGGCTGGAAGCCTATCCGCTGGCGGCAATGGTCGGCAACGCGAAGATAGGCTTCATCGCCCGCAACGACAATGCCTTCCATTATGATGTGGCGCTCAAGCGTGGAGAGCGGACGGAAACGCTCACGGTTCTGGCTCCAAACCGCGTCCATACCGATGTCGTCGGCGAAACCAATGTCTCGCCGACCGGCTGGTTCCGGCTCGGCGGCGATGAAGTTGGCGAGCGGCTGGAGACGGATTACGAGCAGCTTTTCCAAGCGGCGATTGAGGCTGTCGCGAACCACGACTGGGGTAATGAAGAACCCTATTTCGAGGAATTGAACATCCGCGTCGCGCATCCGGCCAAAGACATGGCCCTGCCGGTCGGCGACGAGGTGATCAGTCTGCGCGAAGCGCTGCACGAGGATTTCTATTTCTCCCTGCTGGAATTCTTCCAGAAGAAGTCTGGCCGGCCGCTGGGCGACCGGGGCCTGAAACCCGGCCAGATCGTTCCGGAAATCGTCAAAAGCAACGGCGCAATTTCAGTCCGCATCGAGACCCGTGCCCTTACCACCACTTTCCTCGATGGCGGCGAGCAGCCAATCGATGCGGCGAGCGAACCGGTGGCAGCAGGTCAGATCGCACGATTGCTTGCAGATATCAGCGGCGAGGCCTTCGAGGCCCGTTCGCGCTCCGGTCGCGTCCTTGCCGCCCGTTATGTCGCCGGCAGCGACGCCGCCGTGATGATCAGCGGCGGCCAGCACCCCAATGAGACCACAGGCATCGTCGGCGCCCTCCGCGCCGCCCGCACACTCGCCGAAAGACAGGGCGCGCATTTCACCATTTCGCCGCTGGAAAATCCGGATGGTTACGCCCTGCACCAGCGGCTAAGAGCCGACAACCCGCGCCACATGCACCACGCGGCGCGTTACACGGCGCTCGGCGACGATCTCGAATATCGCACGCGGGAAAATTCAGGCGTTCATCTCAACGAGAAGGAAATCCGTTTCAGCGCGCAGGACATAAGCGGCGCGAGCCTGCATGTGAACCTGCACGGTTATCCCTCCCACGAATGGACCCGGCCGCTTTCCGGCTATGTGCCGCGCAATTTTGCCATGTGGACCCTGCCGAAGGGCTTCTTCCTCATTATCCGCCACCATGCGGACTGGGAAAGGCAGGCAGAAGCCCTGCTCGACCGGGTCACCCGCCATCTCGGCGCCATTCCCGGTCTGCTGGACTATAATAACCGCCAGATCGCGCTCTACGAGATCCATGCCGGCGAAACCGGTTTCCGTATTATCAACGGCTTCCCTTGCATGTCGTCCATCGACGACCGCCACACCGTGCCTATGACGCTGATCACTGAATATCCTGATGAGACGATCTACGGGGACGAATTCATCGCCGGCCACACCGCGCAGATGGAAACGGTTCTTTCCGCTTACGACGCCTGGCAGGAAATCCTGATCGGGGAAATTGCGTGACTGGAGGAGACTTTATTTCGCAGACACAGCAGCGAGCTTTTTTTCCCGCTGTTTCTGCAAGAGCTTTTTGCCCTTGCTGAGAATATGCAAGTTCGCCGCATCCAGCTTGTTGTAACCCGCCTGAATAATATCAATATCGGCGACATGTCCGACCGCGGCGAGCTTGTACATGACGTCGCCGACGGCCACGTCGACGGTTGGCGGCAGCAGGTTTGCAACGTCCTTCGACGCGGCCTGAATGCCATCCGCCGTTCCGCCCATGACGTGATACAGCGCCAACGCCTTGCGAAGAAAAGCTTCACGGCGCTCGATCTTGTTGCCGAGTATACTTTCTCCAACGCGGTTTCGCATCAGTTCAACGGCTTTATTCTGATATTCGCCCATGCAGACACCAATAAATTCAAAATATTCTTCGCGAGACTACGAACAATCCCCTTAGAACTGGTTAAGGCATGTGGGCTGCGCGGCTTTTTCCGTCATTCTCCATCCATATGAACCGGCCGTTTTCATAACGGGGCATTCCAGCGCGGCAAACCGGAACACGGCCTTTCATGATGGCTGCGACGCTGCGGAGATTGAGAATCGCCCCGTAATCCCTAGAGCACGTCCTGTTTGAACGGAATCGTTCGACGTGCTCTACCTCTTTGTTTTTACGCATTTTCCGGACGTAAAACCGCTACGCACTTTTACTGGAAATGCTCTATTGTAGGGACCAGGATCGGGCAGAACCGGACGAAGCGGGAACTGATAACCGTAAGGTTATTGATTGCCCCCTTTTTTTCATTTTACTTTGGCCATCACACTTACCAGTCTGACTGGCTGGATCGGTGGAGGGAGCCACGGATCAATTGGGAGGAAATCATGAAATTACGGATCACCGCCGCAATCGCGGCTATCTGCTTCAGTTCCGTTGCTTATGCCGAGACGATCAAGGTCGGCGTGGTCGGTCCGTTCTCCGGCCCCTTCGCGTTGCAGGGCAAGAACTTCAAGGCCGGCATAGACGCCTGGTTTGCGCTGCACGGCAACAAGGTGGGCGATGACACGATCGAGGTGGTTTACCGCGATGTGCCGCAGGCCGATCCGGCGCAATCCAAGGCGCTGGCGCAGGAACTGGTGGTGAAGGAAGGCGTGCAATATCTTGGCGGCTTCTATTTTACGCCAGATGCCATGGCCGTCACGCCGCTTCTGAAGCAGGGCAATGTGCCCATGGTCATCATGAATGCCGCCACATCGGCCATCGTCACCAAAAGCCCCTACGTGGTGCGCACCTCGTTCACGACATGGCAGACATCCACGCCCATCGCAAAAGTGGCTTTTGATGGTGGCGTCAAGAAGGTCATTTCGCTGGTCAGCGACTACGGTCCGGGTGTCGATGCGGAGAACGCCTTCAAGGCGGCCTTCACCGCTGCTGGCGGCGAGGTCGTGGAAAGCATTCGCATGCCGCTTTCCACCAATGATTTCAGCCCCATCATGCAGCGCGTGAAGGATTCCGGCGCTCAAGGCGTTTTCGCCTTCCTGCCGTCCGGCCCAACGACGCTTGGCTTTGTGAAGGCCTTCAACGACAACGGCCTGAAATCATCCGGCATCAAGCTTTTCGCGCCGGGCGATCTTACACAGGAATCCGATCTGCCGGCGCTGGGCGAAGCAGCGCTCGGCATGCAGACGACCTTCCATTATGCGGTCTCGCACGATTCCCCTGAGAACAAGACCTTCGTGGAGGCCGCCGCCAAAGCGATCGGCAACCCCAGGGAACTGTCCTTCCCCGCCGTCGGCGCCTTTGACGGCATGTATGTCATCACCAAGATGATCGAGGCGACCGGCGGCAAACAGGACGCGGAAAAGGCGGTCGAGGCGGTGAAGGGTCTTTCCTGGACAAGCCCGCGCGGCCCTGTCAGCATCGATCCGCAAAGCCGCCACATCACGCAGAACATCTATCTGCGCGAGGTCACCAAGGGCGACGACGGCAACTATTACAACAAGGAAGTCCAGACTTTCGAAAAACAGGGCGACCCCGGCCTCGCCGCGGCCAAATAAGCGACGACACGAAAATGACCGGAGCTGCCTTTGCGGGCAGTTCCGGATAGCCAGACGAAATCGCATCGGGAGGAGCTTTCGAACATGCAGACGGTTTTCAGCATCCTTGTCGATGCGCTTGCCTATGGCATGGTGCTTTTCATCATCTCCATCGGCCTTTCGGTGACGATGGGGCTGATGCGGGTGGTCAATCTGGCCCACGGCGCCTTCGCCATGATCGGCGGTTATCTCGCCTCCTACGCCGCCCATGGTCTCGGCCTCGGTTATGCGGCGGCAATCCTCGTCGCGATAGCAGGAACGATCGTGATTGCCATACCGCTCGAACGGTTCCTCTATCGGCGCATTTACGGCGCGCCCGAACTGACGCAGGTGTTGATGACCATCGGCATCACCTTCTGCATCATCGGCATTGCCAATTTCGTGTTCGGGCCGACGCTGAAAACCATCCCGCTGCCGCAACAATTGGCCGGCCCCACCGATCTCGGTTTCCGCACCATCGCCACCCACCGCATCTTCGCCATCGTCAGCGGCCTCGTGGTCGCGGCGGCGCTATGGTTCACTTTCGAAAAGACCGCCTTTGGCATCAAGCTGCGGGCGGCGGTGGACAATGCCGCCATGGCAGCCGCGCTCGGCGTGCGCACCGAGGTCATCTATGCCGTAAGCTTTGCCATCGCCGTCGGCCTTGCCGCCATGGGTGGCGTCATCGGTGCGGAATTGCTGCCGGTCGAGCCCTATTATGCGCTGCGCTACATGGTCACCTTCCTCGTGGTCGTCTCCGTCGGTGGCGCGGGCTCGATTCCTGGTGCCCTGATCGCCTGCTTGTTGCTTGGCGCCATCGATACGACGGGACGCTACCTCGCCCCTGAATACGGCGAATTCTTCTTCTATCTGGCGGTCATCGTGATCATCACGCTGTTCCCGCGCGGCCTTCTCGGAAGGGCGAAATGAGATGGCGGCGCTCATGAACGACGTGACTGAAACGGCAAAGTCCCCAAAAGCCCGCTTATCGCTGCGCACGCTTGGCGGCCCGCTCGTCATCATCGCCGCCGCCATCGCCGGTTATTTCCTGTTTCCGGACAATCTGGCGCTTCTGACACGCATCATCGCGATCGCGCTTCTGGTGCTTTCCATCGATCTCGTCACCGGTTATTGCGGAGTCGCAACGCTCGGCCATGCGGCGTTATTTGGCGCCGGCGCCTATGCCGCCGGCATTGCCGCTGCTCATTTCGGCATTACCGATCCGCTTCTCATGACCCTCATCGGGGCTGCGGTGGGCGGCGTCGCCGGGCTGCTATCCGGCACGGTTCTATTGCGGGCGCATGGCCTGCCGCAACTGGTGCTGTCCATCGCCGTCGTCCATCTTTTCCATGAAGCTGCCAACAAGGCTTCCGACTGGACCGGCGGCAGCGACGGGCTTGCCGGCGTCTCGCCCGATGCGCTGTTCGGCACGTTCGAATTCGATCTTTACGGCCGCACCGCCTATATCTATGGCGTCTGCCTGCTGCTTGTCGTTTTTCTAGCACTTCGGGTCGTCGTTCATTCGCCGTTCGGCATGTTGTGCCGCGGCGTCAAGCAGGACAGCATCCGCATTCAGGCCATGGGCGGCTCGGTCAACGGCACAATCCTCAAGATGTTCGTGATATCAGGCATCGTCGCCGGCATTGGCGGTGCGCTGAATACCATCTCCACGCAGGTCGTCGGCCTCGACAGCCTCAGCTTCACGCTGTCTGCCGAAGCGCTGGTCATGCTGGTGCTCGGCGGCGCCGGTTCGCTTTATGGCGCGCTGATCGGCACCGTCACCTTCATGTGGTTCGAGGATGTCGTTTCCGCCGCCAACCCCTTCCACTGGCTCACCATCGTCGGCCTGCTTCTGATCGCCGTCGTGCTCTTTGCCCCGCGCGGCCTTTACGGCGCAGGCGAACAGATCATCGCGCGCCTGCGGGGAGATCGCAAATGAGCGCCATTTTCGAAGTAACCGGCCTGCAGAAGAACTTCGGCGGTCTCGTCGTCACCAATAATGTTTCGCTGTCGCTCTCGCCCGGCGACCGCACGGTACTTATCGGCCCCAATGGCGCGGGCAAGACTACCTTCGTCAACCTCGTTACCGGCAACATCAAGCCATCCGCCGGAACCGTGCGGATCGCCGGGGAAGACGTGACGACGCTCAGCGCCAGCCAGCGGGTGAAACGCGGGCTCGTGCGCTCGTTTCAGGTGACGCGACTGTTCCAGGACATGACGCCGGAGGAACATGTTGCACTCGCCATCCTGCAACGGGAAGGCAGGACGGGCCGGATTTTCGGCCGCTACCGCGCCATGCCCACGGTGATGGAGGAAGCGCGCGACATCCTCGGCGCGCTTGGCCTGCTTGCAATTGCCGAAATCCGGGTTCGTGAAATCGCCTATGGCCAGCAGCGGCTGATCGAAATCGCGCTCGCCATGGCGCTCCGCCCGAAAATCCTGCTGCTGGACGAACCGGCCGCCGGCGTGCCCTCCACGGAAACGGCGCGCATCGAACAGGCACTGGACCGCCTGCCCGCCGACCTTGCGATATTGATGATCGAACACGACATGGATCTGGTCTTTCGTTTTGCCAAACGTGTGGTGGTGCTCGCCGCAGGCGCCGTCATCTTCGACGGTTCGCCGGAAGACGTCACCAGCGATGCCGAAGTCCGCCAAGCTTATCTCGGAAGTTACGCCAATGCCCGCAGCGCCGCTTGAAATCGCCAACCTGACCGCCGGTTATGGCCCCACCCGCGTCATCGAGGGGCTATCGCTATCGGTTCCCGCCGGTTCGCGTTTCGCGGTGCTAGGCCGCAACGGCGTCGGCAAGACCAGCCTGTTTGCCACGCTTGCCGGGCAGACGAAACGTTTTGCCGGCGATATCCGTCTCGGCGGACAGGATATCGCTGCCCTGCCAAGTGCTGCCCGCGCCCGCGCCGGTCTCGGTTACGTGCCACAGACCCGCGATGTTTTTCCGACACTCACAGTCGAAGAAAACCTATTCGTCGGCCTCAAGGGACGGCCGAAATCCGCCATCGAGGAAGCTTACACGCTATTTCCGCGCCTGAAGGAAAGACGTCGCAATCTCGGCTCGCAACTCTCCGGCGGCGAACAGCAGATGCTTTCCACCGCCCGCAGCATCCTCGGCCAGCCGCAGGTGCTGCTTCTCGATGAACCGCTCGAAGGCCTCGCCCCCGTCATCTGCGAGGAACTGATGGCGGCCTTCTCCAAACTCGCGCAATCGGGCGAAATGACCATTCTTCTCATAGAACAGCGCATCCAGATGGCCATCGATTTCGCCGACCGCGCCATCATCATGGAACGCGGCCGCATCGTCTGGGAAGGGCCGTCGGCTGATCTTGCGGCGAACCCGGATATTATCGATACGCATCTTGGCGTGGGTGGGCTGCACTGAGCATTTGCCTACCCTCATTCCTGCGCTTGTCACAGGAATCCAGCCAGCCCAAGTCCTCGGGCTGAAAGAACTCTCTCGCCGAACAGACGTGCGTCGGCTGGATCCCTGTGACGAGCACAGGGATGAGGGAGTGTACCGGGCCACTTTTACCCGATAAAAATCCCAACTCACCTCATCTACCCCGCCCTAAAATACCCAATGGAATAAAAATTCCACAACGGCTAAAGTGCACGCGATATCAATGTGCACAAGGGAACGACAATGACGGCAATCGAGGCGCCAGACTCCGTGAAGGCTTTTGAGGAGCGGTTGCTCCACGTCGCGGAAGGCCTGCCGAAACGATTGCGCCAATGCGCCGATTATGTCGCGTCCAATCAGGATCGCATCGCCGTTTCCACCGTTGCCGAAATGGCTGATGGTGCCGGTGTGCAGCCCTCCGCCTTCATGCGGTTTTGTCAGATCATGGGTTTTTCCGGCTTTTCGGAGATGCAGCGCCTGTTTCGCGATTCCTATGTCGGCGGCTGGCCGGACTATGCCACCCGGCTCGACCATCTGCGTGAAAAAGGCGACGAAAGCGCGTCGGGTCTGCTGGCGGAATTTGTCGAAGCCGGCCGTTCCTCTCTGGAAATGCTGCTGAAATCGGTCGATACGAAGCAGCTTGACGAGGCGGTTTCGGCGCTCGCACAGGCACGCACCGTGCACATCATCGGTTTGCGGCGTTCCTTTCCCATTGCCAGCTATCTCGCTTATGCTTTTGAAAAAATGAAGGTGCCGGCGGTTTTGCACAGCGCCGTCGGTGGCCTTGGCAATCTGAGCGCCATCTCCCGCGACGACGCGCTGATTGCGATCACTTTCTCCCCCTATTCAGCGGAAACGCTGGAATTGGCGGAGATGGCCCGCGCCAACGGCATTCCCGTCGTCGCCATGTCCGATTCGGCCGTCAATCCGCTGCGCAAGTCCGGTGCCACGCTGCTCACGGTAACGGAAATCGATTTTGGCGCATTCCGCTCGCTGTCCGCCACGCTCTGTCTGGCCATTACCCTGGCTGTGGCTGTGGGAACGCGCAAAACAGCCTGAATATTTTTATTGAAAACATCAAAAATAGAATTTATGATCCAAATCCATGAAACGGGCATTCCATTATCGTCCGTCTCGTGAGGGACGATAAGTGGGCGGAGGAGGCCCACCGGAGTGGGATGGCGAAAAATTCGGGCGATCCGTCCGGAATGCCGCTCCGGACATGTGAGGCAGACCGCCGCATTTCGGCGGTCCGAAGGAGGAACCTTTTGAAGAAACTTGATCTCATCACGATCGGGCGCTCGTCGGTCGACCTGTACGGTTCGCAGGTCGGCGGCCGTCTGGAGGACATGGCCTCCTTTGCCAAATATATCGGCGGCTCTCCCACCAATATTGCGGCGGGTGCCGCCCGGCTCGGCCTTAACAGCGCCGTCATCACCCGCGTCGGCGATGAACATATGGGCCGCTTCATTCGTGAGCAGTTGGTGCGCGAAGGCGTGGACGTGCGCGGCGTCAAGACAGACCCGGAGCGGTTAACCGCGCTGGTGCTTCTCGGCATCCGCGACCAGAACCAGTTTCCGCTGATTTTCTATCGCGAAAACTGTGCCGACATGGCGCTCAGCGAAGACGACATCGATCCCGCCTTCATTGCCGAAGCAGGCTGTGTTTGCGCCACCGGCACGCATCTGTCGCACCCGAAGACGGAAGCTGCCGTGCTGAAGGCGCTGAAACTCGCCCGCGAAAATGGTGCGAAAACCGCGCTCGATATCGATTACCGGCCCAACCTCTGGGGCGTCGCCGGTCATGGCGATGGTGAGAGCCGCTTCGTGGAATCGCAGAAGGTCACCGCCAAGCTGCAATCCACGCTTCACCTGTTCGACCTGATCGTCGGCACCGAGGAAGAGTTCCACATTGCCGGCGGCTCGACCGATACGCTCGCCGCGCTCAACGCCGTGCGCAAGGTCACCGGCGCAACGCTGGTGTGCAAGCGCGGGCCGATGGGGGCCTCGGTCTTCACAGGCGAAATTCCTGCTAGCCTCGACGATGGCGAGACGGGCGAAGGTTTTCCGATCGAGGTCTTCAACGTTCTGGGTGCGGGCGACGGCTTCATGGCCGGGCTTTTCCGCGGCTGGCTGCGCGGCGAAGACTGGCCCACGACATTGAAATACGCCAATGCCTGCGGTGCCTTCGCCGTGTCCCGCCACGGCTGCACACCCGCCTATCCGAGCTGGGAAGAATTGCAATATTTCTTCAAGGCCGGCATTCGCAACAAGGCGCTGCGCAAGGACGAGGCGCTGGAGCAGGTGCATTGGTCCACCAATCGCAAGGGCGAATGGGACACGATGCGGGTCTTCGCCTTCGACCATCGCATGCAATTGGAAGCCATCGCCGACGAACTCGGCGTGAAACATGAGCGTATCGGCGCCTTCAAGAAACTTTGCCTTGAGGCCGCGCAGGACGTTGCCGGTGGCAAGGTGGGTTACGGCATCCTCTGTGACGGACGCCTCGGACGCGATGCGCTTTTCGCCGCCAGCGGCTCCGGTCTGTGGATCGGCCGGCCGGTGGAATGGCCGGGCTCGCGCCCGCTGACGCTGGAACCAGAACTCGGCAAGGATTTCGGCGGGCTTTCCGAATGGCCGCTGGAAAATGTCGTCAAGGTTCTGTGCTTCTATCACCCCGACGATACCGCCGAAATGCGCGCCGCACAGGAAGAAACCGTCGCCCGGCTGTTTCAGGCGACCCGCCGCAACCGGCTGGAAATGCTGCTGGAGGTCATTCCCTCCAAGGTCGGCCCGACCGACGATCTGACGGCCGCCCGCATCATCGAGCGTTTTTACGAAATCGGCATCTATCCCGACTGGTGGAAACTGGAACCGATGAAAACCACAGCCGCGTGGAAGAATGCCTGCGAGGCTGTGCATCGCAACGATCCTTACTTGCGCGGCATCGTCGTTCTCGGTCTCGACGCACCGCAAAGCGAGCTGGAGGAGAGCTTCCGCCTTGCCGCCGGTTTCGATCTGGTCAAAGGTTTCGCCGTTGGCCGCACGATTTTCGCAGATGCTGCGCGGGCATGGCTCGGTGGCAAGATGACCGATCAGGAAGCGGTAAAGGACATGGCGCAGCGCTACACCAGCCTGTGCCGCATATGGGATGAGGCGCGCGCCAAAAAGGGAGAGGCAGCGTGAAAACAATCAGATTGACGGCTGCGCAGGCTATGGTTCGTTACCTCGCCGCGCAGATGAATGAGCACGGCGAGACCTATATTGCCGGTGTCTGGGCCATTTTCGGCCATGGCAATGTCGCCGGCATCGGCGAGGCGCTTTATGGCATTCGCGAGGAACTGCCGACCTATCGCGGCCAGAACGAGCAATCCATGGCCCATGCGGCAATTGCCTATTCCAAGCAGCTGCGCCGCAGGCGGGCAATGGCGGTCACCTCTTCCATCGGCCCCGGTGCCGCCAACATGGTGACGGCGGCAGCGCTTGCCCATGTCAACCGCCTGCCGGTGCTGCTGATACCCGGCGATGTCTTCGCCAATCGCGGTCCCGACCCCGTTCTGCAGCAGCTGGAAGATTTCGGCGACGGCACGATGACGGTCAATGACTGCTTCCGCCCGGTGAGCCGGTATTTCGACCGCATCATGCGCCCGGAACAATTGCTGACGGCGCTTCCCCGCGCCATGCGCACCATGACGGACCCCGCCGATTGCGGCCCCGTCACGCTCGCCTTCTGCCAGGATGTGCAGGCGGAAGCCTATGATTATCCCGTCAGCTTCTTCGAAAAACGCATCTGGCGGCAACGCCGCCCCGAACCGGATGTGGCAGAATTCGAAGAGGCCGTGGCCGCGCTGAAGGCGGCGAAGAACCCTGTTATCGTTGCCGGCGGCGGCGTGCATTTCGCCGGCGCCACCGAAACGCTGAAAAGCTTTGCCGAAAAACATTCCATCCCCGTGGTGGAAACGCAGGCCGGCAAATCAGCGCTTGCCTGGGATCACGACCTCAATTTCGGCCCGGTCGGCGTCACCGGTGCCGAAAGCGCCAATATCGTCAGCGAGAAGGCCGATCTGGTCTTCGGCGTCGGCACCCGCTTTCAGGACTTCACAACCGGTTCCTGGGCGCTGTTCAAGAACCCGGATCGCAAGATTCTCGCCCTCAATGTGCAGCACTATGACAGCACCAAGCATGATGCGATCAGCCTGACGGCGGATGCGAAGATCGGGCTTGAAAAACTCTCGGCCGCGCTTGGAAGCCACCGTTTCACGGCACCGGATGCCAAGCTCAAGACAGCATGGTTCGAGAAGGCCGATGCCGATACGGCGGCACCGGGTGAGGACAATGCCAACAGCCTGCCAACCGACATGCAGGTGATCGGCGCCGTACAACGCCAGTCCCGCGACAATACCGTCGTCATGTGCGCCGCAGGCACCATGCCGGGCGAGCTGCATCAGCTGTGGAAATCAAAGCTGCCGCTTTCCTATCACATGGAATATGGCTTCTCCTGCATGGGATATGAAGTGGCCGGCGGCCTCGGCATCAAAATGGCGGAACCGGACCGCGACGTGATCGTCATGGTCGGCGACGGCTCCTACATGATGATGAATTCCGAGCTGGCGACATCGGTCGCCATGGGCGTCAAGATCACGCTCGTCATCACCGACAATCGCGGTTACGGCTGCATCAACCGGCTGCAGATGGAAACCGGCGGCGCGGAGTTCAACAATCTCTACGCTCACACCAACGTCAATCCCATCGCCATCGACTTCGTCGCCCATGCCGGCTCGATGGGCGCGGATGCGCACAAGGTGTCCACCATCGCCGAGCTGGAAGCGGCGCTCGCGAGCGCCCGCGCGGCCACCCGAACGACCGTGATCGTCATCGATACCGACCCCTATCCGACACCGCAGGCCGGTGGCCACTGGTGGGATGTCGCGGTGCCTGAAACCTCGCAGCGTGCCGAAGTAACCGATGCGCGCGCCCGTTATGAAAACGCCCTGAAGGAAAGACAGTAAGATGATCCGCTACGGAACCAATCCGATCGCCTGGTCCAACGATGACGACCGAACGCTTGGCGCCCATATCAGCCTCGAACAATGCCTCGACGAAACCGCCAAGATCGGCTTCGACGGCATCGAGAAGGGCCACAAGTTTCCGACGGAGCCGGAAGGCCTGAAGGGCGTACTTTCGCCGCGCGGCCTGTCCTTCGTCTCCGGCTGGCATTCGCTGAACCTTCTCACCGACAGCATCGAATCCGAAAAGAAGGCAATGCAGCCGGCGCTTGATCTGCTGAAAGCCATGGGCTCGAAGGTCATCATCGTCTGCGAGACCTCCAACGCAATTCACGGCGCTGACGACACGGCGCTGGTCGACCGTCCGCATCTCAAGGCCGAGGACTGGGCCAAGTTCGGCGCGGGTGTCGAGGCGCTGGCGGCTTACGCTGCGGAACAGGGCATCACGCTTGTCTACCATCACCACATGGGAACCGTGGTCGAAAGCGAAGACGAGATTGACCTTCTGATGCAGCATACCGGGCCGAAGACCCATCTGCTGCTCGATACCGGCCATTGCCTGTTCGGCGGCGGCGATCCCGTGCGCGTTGCGCAGAAATACATGCACCGTGTCGGCCATATCCACGCCAAGAACGTGCGGCCGGTGATTGCCGATCAGGTTCGCAGCGAGCGGCTTTCCTTCCTAGAAGGCGTTCGCCGCGGCGTGTTCACCGTGCCGGGTGACAGCGAGGGCGGCGTGAACTTCCCGCCGGTGCTGAAAATTGCCGCCGAGCATAATTACAGCGGCTGGCTGGTCATCGAGGCCGAACAGGACCCGGATGTGCGCAATCCCTTCGAATATCAGAGCCTTGGGCTGAAATCGCTGAAGGCTTTTGCGCGCGAGGCGGGGCTGGATAAGGCTCAGGCGGCCTGAACTTAGCCACGGAAGGCGGGCGACCTACCCCGCCTGTCATACCCGGCCTTGAGCCGGTATCCAGCCAGCCCAAGTCCTTGGGCTGAAAAGAGTCTTCCTGCCGCGCGGACGCGCGTCGGCTGGATTCCGGCTCAAGGCCGGAATGACGAGATGGCATGAATTAGCGAACTACTCACGAAAAAGGAACACCACCATGACCTCACTTCTGCGCAAGCCGGTCGCGACCAGCGGCAAGGTGCACGATATCACGCCCCAAAGCGCGGATTGGGGTTATGTCGGTTTCGGCCTTTATCGCCTGAAGCCCGGCGAAACCGCCGCGGAGAAAACCGGCGATACCGAAGTCATTCTGGTGCTCGTCGAAGGCAAGGCGAAGATTTCCGCCGGGGGCAAGGAGTTCGGCGAACTTGGCGACCGCATGAACGTGTTCGAGCGCAAGCCGCCGCATTGCGTCTACATCCCCGCCGGCTCCGAATGGTCGTTGACGGCGACGACGGATTGCACCGTCGGTGTCTGCACCGCACCGGCCGAGAAGGGAACCCGCGAGGCGCAGCAGATCGGGCCGAACGGCGTACAGCTCACCGAACGCGGCAAGGGCGCCAATACGCGCTACATCTTCCCCATCGCCATGGAAGAGCGCGATGTGGCCGACAGCCTGCTGGTGACGGAAGTGTTCACCCCCTCCGGCAACTGGTCGTCCTATCCGCCGCACCGGCATGACGAGGATAATTACCCTGATATGACCTATCTGGAAGAGACCTATTATCACCGGCTCAACCCGGCGCAGGGTTTCGGTTTCCAGCGCGTCTTCACAGAAGACGGCTCGCTTGACGAGACCATGGCTGTGGCGGACGGTGATGTCGTGCTGGTTCCCAAGGGCCACCACCCCTGCGGCGCGCCCTATGGCTACGAGATGTATTATCTGAACGTGATGGCCGGGCCGATGCGCAAATGGCGGTTCAAGAACCATCCCGATCATGACTGGATTTTCAAGCGCGACAATCCGTGATGCACGCCAGCGTACACAGCACCCTCCTCATCCCTGTGCTTGTCACAGGGATCCAGCCAGCCCAAGTCTTTGGGCTGAAAAGACACATCTCGCCGCGCGGACGCGCGTCGGCTGGATTCCTGTGACAAGCACAGGAATGAGGGAAGAAATACACAAGACATTGCTTTCATTCTAATAATTTCGGGAGGAGAAGACCATGGCCGCTCTTGGCGTAGGCCTTATTGGCACGGGTTACATGGGCAAGTGCCACGCTTTGGCGTGGAACAATGTCACCAGCGTCTTCGGCGATGTGGAGCGTCCACGGCTGGTCACGCTGGCGGAGGTCAATCCTGAACTCGCGGCCAAAAAAGCCGCCGAGTTCGGGTTTTCCCGCTCGACCGGCAACTGGCGCGATCTGCTTGCCGACCCTGAAATCGACGTGATCTCGGTTACCACACCGAACGCCTTTCACCCGGAAATGGCGATTGCCGCGCTCGATGCCGGCAAACATGTCTGGTGCGAAAAGCCGATGGCGCCCGCTTTCTCCGATGCGGTGAAGATGCGCAATGCGGCCCGCCGGTCGGGAAAGGCAGCGGCGATGGGCTACAACTACATCCAGAACCCTGTCATCCGCCACATGCGCCGCCTGATAGATGAAGGCGCGATCGGCAAGGTCTACCATGTCCGGGCTGAAATGGATGAGGACTTCATGGCGGATGCCACCCAGCCCTTTTACTGGAAGTCCGAAGCCTCCTCCGGTTACGGCGCGCTGGATGATTTCGCCGTTCACCCGCTGTCACTGCTGTTTTCCCTGTTCGGCCATGCCGAAAGCGCGATCACCGATATGGTCAAACCCTACGAGACGCGGCCGCTAAACGGTGGCGGCGAGCGAGTGGTAGAGACGCACGATCTCGCTAGCGTTCTCCTGAAACTGGAAGGCGGCATTTCTGCCGTCCTGATCGCCAACCGCTCGGCCTGGGGCCGCAAGGGCCGCATCGCTATCCAGATTTACGGCTCCACCGGCTCGATCCTTTTCGATCAGGAACGGATGAACGAATTCCAGCTCTACACAACGGACGGACGCCCGGAGGAGCAGGGTTTTCGAACGATCCTCGCCGCCCCGCATCACAAACCCTATGACCGCTTCATCCCCGCCCCCGGCCACGGGCTCGGCTTCAACGATCTTAAGGTCATCGAATGCAGGGAACTGATTGCGGCGATCGAGGGTAAAAAGGCGCATATCATCGATTTCGAGGAGGGGCTGAAGATCGAGCGCAGCATTCATGCCATGGCCCGGTCGTTCGCTGAGGGACGATGGGTGGCGACGGGCGAGATTGTGGAATAGGAATGCTGACTGGTTGACGGCAAGGGCCGAAAACCTCTCTTCCGTCATGCCGGACTAGATCCGGCATCCAGCCACGGCACGTCTGCGCCGTGGAAGAGCCTTTTATGATCAAAGACTTGATCATGCTGGACCCCGGATCAAGTCCGGGGTGACGGCGTTTGGAGGCGCTAGTGTTACCCCTTAACAGGCGTTTCCGGCACCGGCGTCAACACCTTGCCGTCCCCGAACCAGCCGAGGATATTGTCGGCCACCAGGTCAGCCATGGCGTTGCGCGTCGGGATAGACGCGGAGGCCACGTGCGGCAAAAGGGAAACATTCGGCAGCGACAGGAAAGCTTCCGGCACCTTCGGCTCGGCGTAGAAAACATCGAGACCGGCAGCACCCAGAACGCCACTCTGCAACGCCTCTAAAAGTGCATCCTCGTCAACGCTGGAGCCGCGGCCAACATTGATGAAAACGCCCTGCGGACCAAGTGCTGACAGGATTTCCGCGTTGATTACCTTATGCGTTTCCGGCGTGCCCGGCACGATGCAGATCAGGATGTCGACAGCCTCAGCCATCTCCTTCAGCGAACCGTAATAGGTATAGGACAGGCCATCGCGCTTGCTGCGGGTGTGATAGCCAATCTCCACCTTGAAAGGCTCCAGCCGCTTGGCGATTTCCTGGCCAATACGGCCCATACCGAACAGGCCGACCTTGCGGCCGCGCAGCGAAAACGGCGAAAGCGCAAAGGGCCCTTCGCCAACCCATTTGCCGTCGCGAAGCCAGGTCTCGGCCTGATAGAGACGGCGCACGGTATTGATCATCAGCGCAATCGTCGTATCCGCCACTTCGTCGTTCAGCACGTCGGGCGTATTGGTCACCACGATGCCGCGCGTGGCGGCGTGTCTGGCATCCACGCCATCGTAACCGACGCCGAAATTGGCGATGATCTCGAGCTTGGGCAGCGCATCGATCCATTTGGCGTTGACGACGCCGGAAACGGCGATGGCGTTGATGCGCTCAGCTGCACCATCAGGCAGAACCGGCTCGGCACCGGCGGGCACTGTCACGATCTCGACCTTGCCTTCGAGGCGTTCGAGAACGCGCGGGTTGATCTTGCCGGGAACGAGAACGACGGCTTGTCTGTCAGACATGGGTGGAAATTCCTCCTGATAATATTCCAATATCGTCAGAGCCGGATTTCAGGCGGATACCGCTTGCGGCTTCCACAATCCCGCTCCTCTGAGCTGATCTTTTCAAACTCCGGCGGCCGTGAAAAGGGCAATAAGGGGATGCTATGGGGGCAGACGGAACTTTCATGCCGTTTTTTTTCGACACATGCATGTCCGTCATGCCGGACTAGATCCGGCATCCAGCCAGCCCAAGTCCTTGGGTTGAATAGACTCTTCACGTCGCGCAGACGCGCGCCGGCTGGATTCCGGCCCAAGGCCGGAATGACGGAAGGTGCAACGCGCAAACCGCACCCACCATCTTCCCATCATGCTAAGCTTCAAACCCGCGGACGCACCGGCCCCGTCGACTGGCGGATGCGCATTTCCGGCTTGATGAGATGGATACCGTCAGGTTCGTGGCTGCCCGCCAGCCTGTCCAGCAGCGCCCGCGCCGCGAGACGCCCCACCTCGGCCTGCCCGTTGGACACGGTGGTCAGCGCCGGTGTGGCGATGGCCGCCTCCTCCAGATCGTCATAGCCCGTGACGGAAATATCGACACCCGGCACCAGACCCGCGCGCGAAACGCCATTCATCAGGCCGATGGCGACCAGATCGTTCCAGCAGACGGCGGCCGTCGGTTTCTGCGGCAGCGACAGGAAATGCACCGCAGCCTCGAAACCGCCCTGCTTGGAGCGCGGACCGGGAATGCGCAGGTTCGGATCGACCTCGATGCCCGCCTTACGCAGCGCATTGACATAACCCTGGTAACGGTCGCGGCCGGTCGATGTCTGGTCGGTACCACCAACCATGGCGATGGTGCGGTGACCAAGGCTGATCAGATGATTGGTAGCCAGCGAAATTCCGTAGCTGTCGTCACCGCGATAGGTCGGCATGTCGACGCCCTCGAGAGAGCGGGCCACCAGAATGGCGGGCATGCCGTTTTCCTCGGCCAGCGTCATGTCCTCGATTGGCGTGCCGATGGCGGGCGACATGATGATGCCATCAGAACCAAGCTGCAGCAGCGTTTCGATAAAGGTGCGCTGTTTTTCGACCGAATCGTAGTGGTTGGAAAGAATGAAGGTCTGGCGGCTGCGATCCAGCTCGGTTTCGATGGCTTTCAGAATTTCCCCGTAAAACGGGTTCATCACATCGTGGAACACCACACCGACGATGCCGGAGCGCGAGGTGCGCAGGCTGGCGGCCCGGCGGTTGTAGATATAACCGAGCGCCCGGGCCTGTTCCTTGATCTTGTCGCGCGTGTCGGAGGCGACCAGCGGACTGTCGCGCAATGCAAGGGAGATGGTGGCAGTTGAAAGACCCAGACTTTCGGCGATCGTCGACAATTTGATCTTTTGTACCACGGCATTTCTCCCCAAACCCATGTCAGCGACGGATGTCTCTGTTTAAATCGCAATTAAACAATTTAAACAAAATCCGCAACTGGTTTAAGGAAACCCAACAAAAAGACGGTGTATTTTTAAAAATTTCAACAAATTATTGAAGATTGGTATCGATTGCCTTGAGAAGTTTAACCACGGTTCTGATATCCTTGGCCGAAAGCCCCTCGATCGCCCGTGCACCGCAACTGGCGATGGAGACGTTGATATGTTCGACGCTTTTCAGTCCCGTCGCCGTCAACTTCACCAGCGTCACACGGCCATCGTCGTCGTCGCCGCTGCGTTCCACGAAACCCTGGGCTTCCATGCGGCCGATGGTGCGTGTCATGGTGGGCGCCTTGACGCCGAGTTTCTGGGCGATCTGCCCCGGCGTGAGGCTGCCTTCCTGCGCCAGCGCCAGGATAACGCCGTCCTGCCCGGCATAAAGGCCGCTTTCGGCAAGGCTGTGGCTCAGCGCCGTGCGCATGGAACGGGCGGCCTGGGTGATGGATTGCGCCAGTTCCTCAGGGTTGAAACTCTCGTCCCTTTTTTTGGCGTCCTTTAATTTTTTGCCGCCCTTTTCCTTCTTGGCGCTTTTGTCCTTATGCCCAGTTTTGTCCTTGCTCATATGCGAGTGCCTTTTACCCTGTGGCGGAACCGATATATGTTGCTGGAAACCCTTACCGAATGTAGGCGCGGACTGCCAGATGCCAAACTCATACACGCATTATCACGACGAAAACGTAACAGACCCTCATCTTCGCGCAACAGGTGCAATTTCCGTGCTGCCGCTCGGAGCCCATGAACAGCACGGCCCTCACCTGCCTTTCGAGACCGATACGCTGATTGCGCAGGGCATTATCGCCCGTCTCGCTGCTGTTTTGCCAGCTAATCTGCCGGTCTCCTTCCTGCCGGTGGAACCCGTTGGATATTCCATCGAGCATATGAATGTGCCGGGCACGAAGTCGTTGCGTTACGATGAAGCCATTGAGCGCTGGCTCGGCATCGCTGAGGCCGAATATGAAAAAGGCGTGCGCAAATTCGTGATGCTGAACGCCCATGGCGGCAATTCGCCGCTGATGACCATCGTCGCCACCGAGGCCCGCGCCCGCTTCGGCATGCTGGCGGTGGCCACCAGCTGGACCCGTTTCGGGGTGCCGGCCGATATCGTGAAGCCTGAGGACAAGGCAATCGACATCCATGGCGGCGATGTCGAAACATCTGTCATGCTCGCGCTTTGCCCGGAACGGGTGGCGATGGAAAAGGCGGCCGACTTCCCCTCTCGGCAAAGCGATTTCGCCAGCCGTTTCAGGCATCTGCGTGCTTACGGACCGCACGCCTTCGGCTGGCTGATGAGCGATCTGAACCCGGATGGCGTTGCCGGAAACGCCGCTGCGGCCTCAGCCGAAAAGGGCGAAAGGATCATTTCCCACGCCATTACCGGCCTTGTCGAACTACTTGAAGACGTCTACGCTTTTGACATAACGTTATTTCATAACAAAATTTGAAAAACTGCGCCGAAACCGGCCAGAATCCCTTTGAACTGCCCGGACGTCGCGCCTATATGGACGTCAACACTTCTTTCTTGAGGCCAGAACGGGCCTTTCTCCACACGAGGTTTCCATGACCGAAACAGCACCAGTCAAGCCCATTCCAGTCACCGTCCTGACGGGATATCTCGGCGCCGGCAAGACGACGCTTCTCAACCGCATCCTGTCCGAGAACCACGGCAAGAAGTACGCGGTGATCGTCAACGAATTCGGCGAGATCGGCATCGATAACGATCTGATCGTCGAATCCGACGAGGAAATCTACGAAATGAACAATGGCTGCGTCTGCTGCACGGTGCGCGGCGACCTGATCCGTGTGGTCGAGGGCCTGATGCGCCGTCCCGGCCGATTCGACGGTATCATCGTCGAGACCACTGGCCTTGCCGACCCGGTTCCCGTCGCCCAGACCTTCTTCATGGATGACGACGTGCGCGCCAAGACCGAGCTTGATGCCGTTATCGCGCTGGTTGATGCCAAGCACCTGCCGCTGCGCCTGAAGGACAGCCGCGAGGCCGAAGACCAGATCGCATTTGCCGATGTCGTCATCGTCAACAAGACCGACCTCGTCTCCCCGGAAGAAGTCGCCCGCATCGAGGATATCGTGCGCGCCATCAATCCTTCCGCACGCATCTACAAGACCACCCGCTCCGGCGTCGATCTCGCCCGCGTTCTCGACCAGGGCGCCTTCAATCTGGAGCGCGCGCTCGAAAACGATCCGCATTTCCTCGAGCATGGCCATGAGGATCACGCCTGCGGTCCCGATTGCGACCACCACCATCATGATCATGGGCACGATCACGGCCATGACCACCATCATCACGACCATGATCATGCGCACCATGACCACGGCCACGATCACCACAACCACGGCGCGGTTTCGGCAATCCATGATGTGACGGTGCAGTCCGTTTCCCTGCGCGGCGGCGAGATGAACGCCGAGCGCTTCTTCCCGTGGATCCAGAAGGTGACGCAGACCGACGGCCCGAACATCCTGCGCCTCAAAGGCATCATCGCCTTCAAGGGCGATGCGGAACGTTACGTGGTGCAGGGCGTGCACATGATCATCGAGGGCGATCACCAGCGCCCGTGGAAGGAAGGCGAAAAGCGCGAAAGCCGCCTCGTCTTCATCGGCCGCGAACTCGACCGCGAAAAGCTGGAAAAGAGCTTCAACGCCTGCCTTGCCACGGCTTGAGGTTTTCGAGGGACGCACCGAGATGCTCTTGCGGGTTCTCGGTGCCTTCCCCCATTCTCGACGTCATCCTCGGGCTTGACCCGAGGACCCATTGCCGCCAGCATGTGGATGGTCGGATCATCCACGGGCCTGCCCCGGGGACCGACCATGACGCCCCGGGTTGAAACCGCACCAACGGGTCTTCCCGGCCTTGGTCAGCGACCGAAATCCACCAAACGAAAAACACACATACGAAAGACCGATGCCCCATGCCGACTGTTGCCCCGCTTGATATCGAAGGCCACGTGGTCTCGACCCATTTTCTCGGCGACATTCCGCTGTTTGCCACCGCCGCCGGCACCATTCACCGGCTGGATGGCGGCGAGAAGGTGACGCAGGCGCATGACGGGCTTCTGACCTGCATCCGCGACCCCTACAGCGCCACCCTGCTCTCCGGCGGCGAGGACGGGCGCGTTCTGCGCATCGGCCATGACGGCAGCATCAGCGAGTTGGCCAACGTGCCGCGAAAATGGGTCGGCGTCGTTGCCGGCGGGCCGCAGAAGGCGGTCGCCTATGGCGTCGGCAAGTCCAGCTTCGTGCGTCTGTCCGATGGCACGGTCAAGGAATTCAAAGAGGAGCGCACGGTGGAGGCTATCGCCTTCGCGCCCAAGGGCCTGCGTATTGCTGTCGCGCGTTATAACGGCGTGACGCTGCATTGGGTGGCGAGTGCGGGCGATCCGGTCGATCTGGAATGGAAAGGCGCGCATACCGGCGTCATCTTCTCGCCTGATGGTAAGTTCCTCGTCACCACCATGCAGGAAAACGCCCTGCACGGCTGGAAGATGGAGGCGACCAAAGGCGGCATGGAAGCCCGCCACATGCGCATGACGGGTTATCCCGCCAAGGTCAAATCCATCTCCTGGTCTCCGAAGGGCAAGTGGCTCGCCTCTTCCGGCGCGCCCGCCGCCATCGTCTGGCCGTTCGCCGGCAAGGACGGCCCGATGGGCAAGGCGCCCGAAGAACTCGGCAGCCGCGCCAACATCATGGTCACCAACGTCGCGTTCCACCCGGTGGAAGACGTGCTGGCCATCGGCTTCATCGACGGCATGATCCTTGGCGTGCGCCTAGCGGACGGCAAGGAAGCCCTGCTCCGCCGCCCCGGCAAGGGCGCCATCACGGGCATGGACTGGAGCACCACCGGCAAGCTGCTCGCCTTCGCCTCCGAGGCCGGCGACTGCGGCATCATCGACATTTCGGCGTAAGGGCAGCAACGGCGCGCACAATGCGCTGGCCGATCCCCACTGCCCTCATTCCTGTGCTTGTCACAGGAATGAGGGCAGTGGGTGTCCGCACCAGAAAACCCCGGCGCTTTTGCGTTCCCTACTCGCTCACCTGACGCCGCGTCAGAAACAGCAGCAGCAGTGCGGCACCCGCGCCGACCGAAGCCAGCCGGATCGACGTGCCAAAACTCGCATATTGCGACACGAACCCCATCAGTGGCACCGCAAACAGCCCGGCAAGAAAGATGGAATTCATGTAGAGCGCGGTTGCCCGCGCCGTACGGCCGCGCGCAAAACCCTGCACGAAGGTCAGGCATGTAGCGGCGCAAAGTCCGTAATAGGCACCTTCCAGCGCCGCACCGACCAGCATGGCCGGAAGGGTCTGGACCGAGGCTATGACATTGAAGGCGACAATCGCCATCACCGCCGAAACGCAAAGAAGGATACGGGCGCTGACCCGGCGCATTATCCTCGGCGCAAGCAGGATCAGCAGAACCTCCATGCCGCATTTGACGCTGAGCGACAGGCCCGGCACATAATCAGGCAGGCCGACCTCGCGCACCAGAAACACCGGCAGGGCCGAGGCGCACAAAGCGTGGGCGAAAGACATGCAGAAGCTGGCCGCCGCCGCCATCAGCAGCGGCAGGTTGCGCCGCGTATCGGTGTCGCCCTCTTCCCGCCGCTCCATCGGACATGTCTGGCCGCGCGGCACGATGGCAAGGGCGAGCCCGCCCCAGATGGCTGCCATCAGCATGGCATTCAGGAACACCGCCTTCGCGCCGGCAAGATCGACGATCAGATAGGCGGCGGCCGGAAGCAGCATCCATGCCAGCGACACCATGGTCCGCAGGAAGGCGTTATAAGCAGCCGTATCGAGCGCCTTCACCCGGCCGTGATAGCGCCCGTAACTGAAGATGAGGGTGCTGGCGGCGTTGGAAAGTCCCATGCCGGTTGCCGTTACCGCCACCAGCAGCGCCAGATGCCCGAAGGTTGCAGCCGCCGCCGCGACAAAAGCACCAAGCACGGAGAGCAACAGCAACGGCCGCACCCGCACACCGGCATCGACACGCTCGCCATACAGACGGCTGGCAACGATAGAGGCCACCATCGCGGTCACGCTGTAGAGACCAAGCGTCGCCGGCGGATGGCCGAGCACCTGAATGATATAAAAACCGATAAACGGCACCACAGCCGCATTCGTACCGCCGGCAATGAAGACCAGCACGGCAATCATATAGGCCTGGCGATCAAATGCGCCCGGCGAAGCGTGTTTATGCAGCATGGGGATCGACTGGCGGCTGGGAGAGAAGACGGGACCGTGAAGCCCACCTTCACACCAAAACAGCATGCTGTTCAAGCCCGCCCGCGATTTCATTTCCGGGGAACGCAGGCAAAAAAAGGGGGCCAAATGGCCCCCTTTCAGGCATGCGATGCGCCGTTTGTTCTTGCCGGAGACCGTGCGTCATACACACGCAACTCGCGGACTGCTCCCGGCTTATGTCCTGCGCGCATCGTTTTCGCCGAAAATCCCTGTCGATTTTCGATCCGGACGATTAGTGGCGGCGCTTCTTGCCGCCGTCATTCTTGTTGTCGATGACATCGACGGACGTCTTGTTGCCGTTCAGAAGGCCGTTCAGGATACCGGTCTTGTTGCCGTTCAGAATCCCGTTATTGGACAGGATACCGCTGACACCCAGATCGATGCTCGGCGACACGACGACGAGCGCGCCGCCCTTGTTGCTGTTTCCAGACAGGATGCCTCCCAGCAGACCGCCGGCATTGGCCTGACCAACGGAAGCGATAGTAAGAACAGCGGCTATGCAAGCAAACTTGGCAATCATTTCTCTCTCCTCTTATGTTTGATCACGCCCCATGGCGTAGTCGAACTGTATATTTAGAGGATTCTAATTCAAGCAAAGTCTAATATTAAAATAAACTATTAACACTAATACTGGAGGTTTTAATAAAATTTTACATAACAGAGACAGCCACACTTCAGCAAATTACAGCCAGTACTCTCCATGACTTATACCCACGACAGCAACGTGCCACGGAGACTTTATTAACCATACAACCATAAGATATTGCTTAATTAGCGACCGGAGATGCAAATGCGGCTGGGGGGATACATCGCGCTTGTTCTTGGGCTTGCCTGCGCCTCGGTTGCGCGGGCGGGTGACAAGGCCGACGAGCACAATATCACCTACAAGACCGGCATCGGTTACGACACCAATTATTTCGGCGATACCAACCGGCTGCGGGCGATTTCGCTGCGCGCAGGCCTCGGGCTGAACGGAAAGATCGTGCTGGAAGGCACGGAACTGCGTTATTCGCTCGATCACGAGGAGGTCCGCCTCCCCCGTTACCGTTTCGCCAATGAACACAACACCATTGCCAGTCTGGGGCTGACCACACGCCTGTCGGAGCGGCTGGAATGGGCAATGGAGCTGCGTGGCACACGCAGCGACGCCGGCGATATATTCCTGCATTTCCCCGAAGAAGACATCGGCTACCGGCGGCTGGATCACAAGCTGGAGGCATCAACCCAGCTTGGTATCGTCGCTTTCGGCGGCAAGAACACGCTGACGGCGGGCTTTGCCAGCCTGATGAAGGGCAAGGCGCGTTTCCGTCCGGCCTATTTCGTGCCCACCCGCCTGGAAGCCAATGAAGCGCTTCTGTCGTTGAAGGCCGAACATGTGCGGCCGCTGGCCGGCGGCGAGGCCGGACTGACACTCGCCTATGACCGCCTCGTCGTGCCGGAAAGCCAGCAGGTGAAATACGAGCGTTTTGAAGCCAACACACTACGCGGTTCGCTTGCCTATGGTTACAGGTTCTCCGAACGTTTCGCGGTTCTGGCCGAGGCGGGCCTGACAGCGATTTCCGGTGACGAGATCAGCGACAAGGTGAAGCGCACCCGGCCCTATCTCAGGGCCGAGGCGGAGGTGAAGGCCACCGATCGCATCGCCTTCGGTGCGGGCTATTCGCAGGATTATGCGCTTTTCGACCCTGATGACCCCATTGCCGAGTTTCACCGCCGCTGGCAGTTCGTGGTGAAAAGCAAGCTCGCCGACAAGGTCGGGCTGAACCTTGCGCTGCAGCGCGTCCACAAGGACTGGATTTATTATAACTACGACACCAGCGAGCGCAGGCTGGTGGCCACCCTGTCCTTCGATATCGGCAAGAGCAGCAAGCTGGAGGTGGAATTCAACCGCCTTCTGCACGGAGAGCGCGATACCGACCTCGCCTATAGCGGCTCCAGCGTCACCTCCCGTTTCAGCGGCACCTTCTGAGACATACGGCTGGAACACCCGGCCTAGCGCAAAGCATATTGCCGCAACGGCCATCAGGTCGAAATTCGGTCCCAATTTCTGCTAGAGTCGGGTTTCGAGATTCGAAGGCAGGACAGACCGGATAATGAACAGACGATTATTGCTCCTTGCGGCTGGCCTGACCTCCATACCCGTTGCCGCCGCAGCACATCCGCATATTTTCGCCGAAGCGCGCATGGAAATCGTCGAGGGGCCGAACGGCACCATTCAGGAAGTGCGCAACATCTGGCGGTTCGACGAGATGTTCTCGGCAAGTGTGGTGATGGATTACGACAAGAATGGCGATCTGAAGCTGGACAAGACCGAGCTGGCCGATATCGGCAATACCGTGCTGGATTCGCTTGCCGAATATTCCTACTACACCTTCATCACCGCCAACAGCAAAGCGGTGGAATTCGGCAAACCGGACGCCATCCATGTGGACTACAAGGACAAGCAGATCCTGATGTTCTTTTCCGTCAAGCCGACCACGCCGCTTTCCATCAAGGGCAAACTCAGCTTCGGCGCGTGGGATCCGACCATGTATACGGCGATCGATTTTGCCAAGGATGGCGATCTGGCGACCGTGGGCAAGGATCTCGCCGCCTGCAAGCACCATGTCGTGCGCCCGGACCCGGACGAAGTGATCTCGCAAAACCAGACGTCGCTCACCGACGCCTTCTTCAACGATCCGACCGGCACCGACATGACGAAACTCTTCGCCACCCGGCTGGAGATGACATGCTGAACCGCCCCCGCCGTCTGGCCGAACATCTCACCCTCGCCGCAATCTGCCTGCTGGCTGTGGCGGGCGCCGCTCACGCACAATCGCCGCTTGGCATCGGCTCGGCCGAGCCGTCCTTCGCGCTTGGTGGGCCGTTCGCGCCGCTGATGCAATGGATCAATGTGCATCAGCAGATGTTCTACCGGGCGTTGACCGGCGCATTGAAGGCCATGCGTGAAGACAACTGGGCGATGGCATCGCTGGTCGGTCTTTCCTTTGCTTACGGCGTTTTCCATGCCGCCGGCCCCGGCCACGGCAAGGCGGTCATCTCCTCCTATATGATCGCCAATGAAACGCAGCTGAAACGCGGCATTCTCATTTCCTTCATTTCCGCGCTCATTCAGGGCGCAATGGCCATCGGCCTCGTCGTCGCGGCCTGGCTCGTGCTGCGCGGCACATCGATCACCATGACGAAGGCCACACAGGCGATGGAGATTGCCAGTTTCGCCATGGTGGCGCTGTTCGGCGCATGGCTTCTGGCGCGCAAGCTCTGGTCGCTGAGCATCAGGCGCGTGCCGGTTGCCGTCTTCGCAACAGCGGGCGAAGCGACAGCCGTCAGAACCACGGGCATGGGCACCGGCCTCAGGTTTCAGGGCAAACCGGTTTTTACCGACCACGACCATAACGGCACCGGCGACCTTTGCACGGCCTGCGGAAAATCGCATGCGCCCGATCCGCTGCTGTTGAAGGGCAAGAACTTCAGCCTGCACGAAGCATGGTCGGCCATCATCGCCGTTGGCCTCAGGCCGTGCTCGGGCGCCATCATCGTCATGAGCTTTGCGCTTTTGAACGGACTTTTCCTCGGCGGCGTGCTTTCGGTGATCGCCATGTCGCTGGGCACCGCGATCACGGTGTCGCTGCTTGCCATCATGGCTGTGTCGGCCAAGGGGCTCGCCGTGCGTTTCGCCGGCCCCGGCAGCCGCAGGGCAGCGGGCATCAGCCACGCGATCGAGATCGCCGGGGCGCTATTCGTGCTCCTGATGGGCCTGATGCTGCTTGGTGCGTCGCTTCAGTTCTGACTTTTATGTGCATCTCGGCGGCGCTGGTAGCGGGCGCGCAGCCAGAACAGCAGGAAAAAGCACAGCACCGCCACCGCGCCGAAGGTTGCCGCAAGCCAGGGCGAATACTCCCCCAGCCACAGCATGATTTTCGGCATCACGTAAAACACCAGCCCGAAGCCGATGATGATGGCGGCGGCCGCAAAAAGGGGCGACCGGTCTTTCTTCTCAGACGTCGGCTTATTGTCAGGCATGGTCATGGGCAAGCTCCGCACGGATATCCTCAAGCTTGCGCTTCTGCGCGCCATCCGCGTCGAAATTATCAGGTGAAAGCCAGATTTCGAACGCCTTGCCGATCAAGGGCCATTCGCCGTCAATCATCGAAAACCACGCCGTATCGCGGTTCTTGCCCTTGGAGATCATGTGCTGGCGGAAGACACCCTCGAAGGTAAAACCGTAACGTTTCGCGGTGATCCTGGAGGGCTCGTTTTCATTGTGGCATTTCCACTCATAACGACGGTAGCCCAGATCCTCAAAAACATGTTTCGCCATCAGATAATGCGCCTCGGTGGACAAAGGCGAGCGCTTCATCTTCGCGCCATGGGCGACGGCACCGACCTCGACCACGCCATTGGCGGGATCGGGCCGCATGTAACTGGCCATGCCGACGACATCGCCGGTGGCGTTTTCCACGAACACCAGCGTCACCCAGCTGAGCTGCCCGGCACTGACAAGCCAGTCGCCGAAGGCGTCGGCATCGGGAAAAGCGCTTTGCGGGAAATATTTGAGAAGCGCATTCGTCCCCTCGCCGCCAAGCGCGGTCCAGAGCTTTGCAAGATGCCTGTCGCGATCAAACGGTTCCGCCGTCACGTAACGGCCCTCCAGCGTCACCGGCTGCGGTGCCGGACATCCCTTAAAATCACTCAGATCGCGCATTCTCTTCCCCATTGTCTGGGAGAAGGATTAGGCCAAGCTGGACGGGATGACAACAGTCATATGCGGTGGCGGGTGTGGGCGGGACTTATGGCCTTGGTGGGTGTGGCTCACCCCCCTCTGCCCTGCCGGGCATCTCCCCCACAAGGAGGGAGATCGGCCAGAAGGCAACGCTCGCCCACTCGCAACGTTGAAGATGGCCGGTAGGCCGCCGCGTATCGATCTCCCTCCTTGTGGGGGAGATGCCCGGCAGGGCAGAGGGGGGTGAGCCACACGCTTAAACGCTTAAACGCTTAAACGCTTAAACGCTTAAACGCTTAAACGTTCAAACCCTCATGCTCAAGCCCCACGCACTACCCTCAAACCTTCGCAGCCACCACCGTCGCCTCGATATGATCGACCAGCGCATCCGGCAGCCCAAGCCGCCCGGCGAGCAGGTCGAGATAACCGCGCTCAGCCCGCGTATCCGCCTCGATGGCGAGACGCGAGGCGGTGTAGATTTCCACCTTCTGCTCCTCGGTGCCGGCAGCGGCCACCAGAGCGTCGATATCCAGCGGATCGGCCAGTTCCTTTTCGAGGAACCGCTCGGCTTCCGTGTCGAGACCGGAAATCTGCACCTTTTCCATGATATTGGCGCGCTCCTTCTCGTCGATATGGCCGTCGGCCTTGGCGGCGGCGATCATCGCCTGGATGAGTTTCAGCGCGAAATCGTTGGAAAGAGCGGGAGATTGCGGGTGAAAGGCGGAATCGGCCGGTGGCGCAAGCAGTTCCGGCTCGGGTTTCGGCGCGACTTCCGGCGCCTGGCCGGATTTGTAATTCTTGTAGGCGAGATAACCGAGACCGGCGATAGCCGCGACGCCGCCGATGGTGGCGACATTGCCGGCAAGCTTGCGGCCGGTCTTCGTGCCCAGAATGGCGGCGGCGAGAGCGCCAGCCTTCATAGGATTGTTCCTGGCGATATCGGCGGCCTGCCCGGCTCTGTCACGGACGCTTCCCGAAAGGCCCGGCACCTGTGAGCCGAGGAATTGTTCAAGAAGCTTCTTGGCGTCGAACATCAAATTCTCCTGTAAAAGGTCAAGTCTACAGGGGAACATAGGAAGCCATGGCACGAATATGAATGACAAACCCGCTCACGCCTTCGTGAACGGGTTTGAAGAAACGGGATCAGCCGCGCAGTGCTGCGGCTTCCGCCGCAAGCTTGGTGATGCCGGCCCAGTCAGCCGTCGCCACCAGTTCGCGCGGGGCAACCCACGAGCCGCCAACGCAGACGACGTTCGGCAGGGACAGATAGTCGTTGGCGTTCTTCAGCGAGACGCTGCCGGTCGGGCAGAACATGGTGCCGGCAAGCGGCGAGGACAGCGCCTTGAGGTAAGGAGCGCCGCCGGCCTGCTCGGCGGGGAAGAACTTCAGCACCTTGTAGCCCTCGTCGCGCAGCGCCATGACTTCGCTTGCGGTGGCAGCACCCGGAAGTAGCGGCACTTTGGAGCCACGCGCGGCCTCAAGCACGCTTTTGTTGATGCCGGGGCTGACGATGAAGGTGGAACCCGCCTCGGCGGCCGCCTCGAAATCCCTGGCATTGAGAATGGTGCCCGCGCCGACATATGCGCCTTCCACTTCCGCCGCAACCGCGCGAATGGCATCAAGGGCCGCCGGCGTACGCATGGTGATCTCGATCGCTTTCAGACCGCCTGCGACCAGAGCGCGCGCGAGCGGCACGGCGGAAGCGGCATCATCCACGATCAGCACCGGCACGACCGGCTGAAGTTTGAGAATGGAGAGCAGTTTTTCGGAATCCTGGGCCAAGAGAGCCTCCTTGCGCGATTGAAACGATTGAAATCCCGTTTACCGATTAGCCTGCCCCGGCTTTGATGTCGAGGCGTGACAAGGCCATTTTTATCCAGATACTTCAATCAATTCGCTTCTTCATAACCTCCTCTTGCGATAATCTGGCGCACCAGTTTGCGGAGTCAGCATGGCCAAGGAAATTGAACGGAAGTTTCTTGTTGCAGGCGATGAATGGCGTAACGAGGTGACGCATAGCATGGCTTTCCGGCAGGCATATGTCGCCTCCCTGGAAAATCGCTCTGTCAGGGTCAGGATCGTCAACCGGCGTGACGCGACACTGACCATCAAGATCGGCGCAAGCGCGCTTGTCCGCGATGAATATGAATATTCCATCCCCCTGGCAGATGCCGAGGAGCTGATGGCGAGCGCGCCGGGCGTGGTGATCGAGAAGACGCGCCACACCGTCGATCACCGCGGTTTCACCTGGGAAGTAGATGTTTTTGAAGGCATCTATCAAGGGCTTGTCGTGGCCGAGGTGGAGATGGATGACGAGAATGCCGATCCCGATCTGCCATCGTGGCTCGGCAAGGAGGTAACCGGCGACCGCCGCTTTTCCAACCAGGCGCTCGCCATGGACAGTCCGTACGGAGACTTGCCGAATGTCTTTCAGGATAGATCCGAGAAAACCCTTCGACAGTGAAATCCGCCGCGCCGGGCTGGAACTGATCGAGGATACGATAGCAACCCTTCGCGTCCGGCCCTCTGGAAGCTATGAGGCGGTGCACGATGCGCGCAAGCGGTTCAAGCGGCTGCGCGCGCTCTACCGCCTCATCGCCAAGGCGGCGCCCGATTTCCGCGACCAAGAAAACACCCGTTTTCGCGATATAGCCCGCTCGCTCGCCTTTGCGCGGGAAGCGACGGCGCTGGTGGAGACGGCAGAATATCTCGAGACTTTCGCGCGCTCCAATACCCAGGGCAAGGCGCTGCGGGCGATCACGACAATCCTGCGCAAGCGCCGCGACCACGCCATCGAACAGGGGGAGGATCTTGACGACGCCATAACGGCCGCCATTGCCGGCTGCGAAGAAGGGCGCGAGAGACTGAAGGCCGTGTCGCTTCCCGACGGCCCGAAACGCACAACGAGACTGTTGAAGACGGGTTGGGCCAGGCAGAGGAAGAGGGCGCGCAAGGCGCTGGCCGACTGCCGTGACCACGCCGATGCCGAACATTTCCACGAATTGCGCAAGGCCGGGCAGGTCTACTGGATGTATCTCCGCCTTCTGCACCGTCTCTGGCCCTCCGCCATGCGCGCCAAGCGGGCCGACACCAAGCGGCTGGTCGACATCCTCGGTCATGAGCATGACCTTTCGGTCCTTGCCGCCTTCGCCGGGCGGGAACCGGAACGTTTCGGCAATGGTGAGCGGCTGGCCCTGCTTCTCGAGACGATCATGGAGAGGCAGCAGGCGCTACGCGCGGAAAGCCTTGAACTGGCGAGCAAAGCCTTCTCCGAATCCGCCGGCACCGAAAGCCGCATCATCGGCCTTTTGTGGCGACAGGCGGCGAAATAGGCTGGAAAGCAAGGCGTGACCAGAGTTATCGGCGGCGGCAAAGCCACATACTCCGTCATCCTTGGGCTTGCCCCAAGGATCCATGGTGCACCGGGTTGTGGATCCTCGGGACAAGCCAGAGGATGACTGAAGAAATGTTTTACCGTCTCACTAAGGCGGGATTTCGGGCACGGTCCGCCCTCGCGTTTCGCCACCACCCTGCTTGATACTTGACGATTTTCAAAATATCGGCAGCAGCGGATAAATATTGATTTGCGGCCGCCGCCGCTGTATTTCAGCGCCCATGACCGACACCACCATTCTCCCCCGCCCGGAAATAGCGCCCGACGCCACTGGCGATTTTCTGGTGGCCGCGCTTTATCATTTCGCCCGCCTGCCGCGGTTCGAAAGCCTGCGCGAGCCGCTGTTTCAGCTCTGCCAGGAAAATGGCGTCAAAGGCACGCTGCTTCTGGCGGCTGAGGGCATCAACGGCACAATTGCCGGACCGGATGCGGGAACGCGCACCGTGCTCGCCTTCCTGCGCGCACAGCCGGAATTCGCCACGCTGGAGCACAAGGAAAGCCGTGCATCGGCCATGCCTTTCGTGCGCATGAAGGTGAAGCTCAAGAAAGAGATCGTCACCATGGGCGTGCCGGATATCGATCCGAACCGCATCGTCGGCACCTATGTCGAGCCGCGTGACTGGAACGGGCTGATCTCCGATCCCGATACCATCGTCATCGACACGCGCAACGATTATGAGACCGCCATCGGCCTCTTCAAGGGCGCGGTCGATCCGAAGACCAAGACCTTCCGCGAGTTTCCCGACTGGGTGAAAAACAATCCCGGCCTGCATAACAAGCCGAAGATCGCCATGTATTGCACCGGCGGCATCCGCTGCGAGAAGGCCACCGCCTTCATGAAGGAACAGGGCTTCGACGAGGTCTACCACCTCAAGGGCGGCATTCTCAAATATCTGGAGGAAGTGCCGGAAGAAGAGAGCCTGTGGGAGGGCGCCTGTTTCGTGTTCGACGAGCGCGTCTCGGTGGTCCATGGTCTTGCCGAAGGCGACCACCAGCTCTGCCACGCCTGCCGCAATCCCATCACACCCGAGGTGCGGCAATCGCCGCTGTTCGAGGAAGGCGTTTCCTGCCCGAGCTGTTACGAAGACCGGACGGAAGAAGACCGTCAGCGGTTCCGCGACCGGCAGCAGCAGATCGAACTGGCAAAGAAGCGCGGCGAGCGGCATCTGGGGCGGTGATGTCGTTCGGCCAGAGCCATGCAGTCGTCGCATTTCGATTGAGCAGGTGCCGCGTATTTCTTCTCCCCGAGGGGGAGAAGGTCGCGGCAGCGGGATGAGGGGGAAAGGGTGCGGTCAATCACTAACGTTGCCCCCTCATCCGGCCCTTCGGGCCACCTTCTCCCCGGCGGGGAGAAGAAACTGGCCGTAACCGCCGGCAATACACCGTCACCCTTACTCTCCCGCCCGGAGCGCAAACAGCGGCGCCGTCTGCTCCTCCAGCATGGCGGTAATCTCTTCGGCGGCGACCGGTTTTGAGAACAGGTAACCCTGCAACTCGTCGCACCCGCACAGATGCAGGATGGCCGCCTGCTCTTCCGTCTCGACGCCTTCCGCCGTGACGGGAATATCGAGCGATTTCGCCAGCGCCACGGTCGCCTGCAGCATTTCCAGCGACCGCCCGCCCTTTTCGAGCGCCATGACCAGTGACCGGTCGATCTTCATACGGTCGAAACCGAAGCGGCGCAGATATCCCACACTTGCGAAACCGGCGCCGAAATCGTCGAGCGCGATATGCAGGCCAAGCTGTTTCAGCTTGTCGATCGCCGCACTTGCCCGCTCCGGATGCTGGATGAAATAACCCTCTGTCATTTCCAGCCGCAGCCTTGCGGTCGGTGTCTGCGTGGCGGCAAGAATATCCGTGATATGACCGGAAAAGGCCGGATTGCGGAACTGAACGGGTGAAATATTCACCGAAAGCTTGATCGATGGCCATTGTCCCGCCGTCTCGCAGGCTTTGCGCAGAACCAGAAGACCGAGCCGGTCGATAAGGCCGCTGGTCTCGGCAGCAGCGATGAAGATGTCCGGCGGCACAAAGCCGTATCCCGGCCTTTGCCAGCGGGCAAGCGCCTCCACCCCGGTGATGCAGCGCGTGGCGGCGCTGACGACCGGCTGGTAGACCACCGATATCTCGTCATTCAAAATGGCATATCGCAGATCAGCCTCGAGCTGCAGTTTTTCCTCGCGCAGCGCATCCATTTTCAGCTCGTAGGAGACGAAACGCCCGCGACCGTTTTCCTTGGCCTGATACATGGCCATATCGGCGCGGCGCAGCAGTTCCTCGCCGGTGATATCGCCGGAGCGCGAAACCGAGGTGCCGATGCTGCAACCGATGCTCGCCACCCGCTCACCGATGCTGAAAGGCTCGGTGAAAAGTTCGAGCAGCGCCTGACAGAGCTTACGGCCTTCCGACCAGACGTCATTGCCCTGAATGGCGATGGCGAACTCGTCGCCGCCGAGCCGTGCGAGCACTGCACCTTCCGGCACCAGCACGCGCAGCGCCGCCGCCACGCCCTTGATCAGCCGGTCGCCGGCGGCGTGGCCGTAGGAATCGTTGATTTCCTTGAAACCGTCTAGATCGAGATAAAGCAGCTTGATATCGGATTTGTCATGCCGGGCCTTGCCGACCATGCGGTCCAGTCTGGAGAACAGGCCGGCACGGTTGCTGAGGCCGCTCAGACGGTCGCGCAGTGCGTCTTCCCGTGCCGCCGCCTCGTCGGCCTTCAGCCGGTCGAGCGTGGCCGAGCCAATGATGAGAAGCACCAGAAAAAACGTGCCGGCAATGCCGAGCGCGGTGAAGACGACCGGTCGCGCCTCGTGAAAACTGACGTCTCCCGGCAGATGCGAGCGCCAGACGAGGCGCGCCAGCACATTGCCGAGCGGATTGACGATATCCACATGGTTGGGCGCCGGCCCGTCGCCATATTGCAGTTCCAGCCCTTCGACGACATAGTTGCGGGCAAGCTTGTCCACCGTCGCCTGCCTGAGATGGCGGGCGAAAATCAGATAGCGCCGCTCCGCGCCGACCTCTGGCAAGGCGCCGGATTTGAGCCGCACCAGCGCCACGCCTGCGGCAGCGACGCCATCGCGGGTTTCGACGAAGCCCGTGACCTGGGAGCTGACGCCGGGACGCATGGAGCGTACCCGTTCGACCATTTCCCTGAGACCAGCCCCGAAATAGGCGTCGGGCTTCCAGGCGACCGGCTTGCCGTTCTGGTAGGCCATCTGGACCTTGCCGCCCTCGTCAAGGACGACGGCGGTATCGAAAAGATCGCTGTTGACCGTCATGTCGCCATAATTGCTGGCCACCCAGTCGAACCTGTCGGGGGCGTAGACATAGTCGGCGGCATCGTCCCAGGCGGCGTAGTCGTTCAGCGTCGCGCCCAGCTGTTCGCGGAACGTGACAAGGGCGCCGGCCGTCGTCTCGCGCGAGCGGGCATTGTCGAGAGAATTCGCCTTTTCCCTGACCTGGCTGAGGGCGGACAAAACCAGCGCGGTGACGATGAGAAGCACCAGCGCGAAGGTGGACAATACGACGCCGACGGCGGTTCTGCGCCCGACCGGCAAATATTCCCCAATATTTCGCGGCGCAATCCGCATAAAATCCCCTTCGAAAGCACTATCTTGCAAAGGAAACATTCAAAAGCCGTTAAGTCCGGCTGTGATGCGCACCCAAAAAAGAACGGGTATAAAACGACAGTCGGAGCAAAACCGCGAAAAATCCTTCCATGAAATGACGGGGGTTTTTCATGCTGCGCCGATTTACGGCTGCCCCAGTAAACAAAAAACCTCCCCCGCGAACGGGAGAGGCTGCAATTTTTGTCGTGACTGGCTGGATTACCGGGACGGCCAGATTGTTAGGACGGCCGGATTACCAGGACGGAATGACCGTGCCGTTGAACTTCTCCAGAATGAAGGCCTTCACTTCCGGGCTCTGGTAGGATTCAACCAGCGTCTTTACCCAGGGCTTGTCCTTGTCCTGCGCACGAACAGCGATGACGTTCGCATAAGGAGACTTTTCGCTTTCGATGGCGATGGAGTCCTTCTTGGGGTTCAGGCCTGCTGCCGTGGCGTAGTTGGTGTTGATGACCGAAGCGTCGGTGTCATCCAGCGAGCGCGGCAGCTGGGCAGCGTCAAGCTCGACGATCTGGATGTTCTTCGGGTTTTCGGTGATATCGGCAGGCGTTACCTTCAGACCGGCTTCTTCCTTGACCTTGAGCACACCCTTGGAAGCGAGAACGAGAAGCGCACGGCCGCCATTGGTCGGGTCGTTCGGAATGCCGACCGTCGCGCCGTCCTTCAGCTCGTCGAGGCTCTTCACCTTCTTCGAATAAACGCCCATCGGCGTGGTGATGGTGGTGCCGACGCTGACGAGATCGAACTTGCGGTCGGTGATCTGGTTGTCGAGATAAGGCTGGTGCTGGAACGAGTTGGCCTGAAGTTCACCGTCTGCCAGCGCCTGGTTCGGCACGACGTAATCGGAGAATTCGATGATATCGATGTCCAGACCCTTGGTGGCCGCGATCTTCTTGACCTGTTCCATGATCTGCGCGTGCTCAGCGGGCGTTACGCCGACCTTGATGGTTTCGGCAAGCGCCTGACCTGCGGTCAAGAGAGCGGCGAGCGATGCCGCGAGGATGATTTTTTTCATGGGTCTCTCCTTGGGTTGTATGTTTTTTTATTGCGTAGAATGCGAATGTCAGTTCTTGCGGGTCCGCTTGTCGAAGCTGCGGGCCAGTCTGTCGCCGGCGCTCTGCACCAATTGTACCAGCACGATCAGCACCAGAACCACGACCAGCATCACGTCAGGCATGAAGCGCTGGTAACCGTAGCGGATGCCGAGATCGCCCAGCCCGCCGCCGCCGACAGCGCCGACCATGGCCGAATAACCGATGAGGCTGACAAGCGTCAGGGTCAGCGCAAGCGTGATGCCGGGCTTCGCCTCCGCCAGCAGGACCTTGGTGACGATCTGCATCGGCGTCGCGCCCATGGCGCGGGCGGCTTCGATCAAGCCCTTGTCGACCTCGCGGACCGCCGCTTCCACCAGCCGAGCGATGAAAGGCACGGTGGCAACCGTCAGCGGCACGATGGCCGCGCTGGTGCCGATCGAGGTGCCGGCCACCAGCCGCGTGAAGGGAATGATCGCCACCACCAGAATGATGAAGGGTGTGGAGCGCGCCGCATTGACGACGAGGCCGAGGATGCGGTTCGTCATCGGCGCGGGAAACAGTTCGCCCTTGCCGCTGGTGGCGAGGAAAACGCCCATCGGCACACCGATGATCGAGCCGACGATGCCGGCGACCGCGACCATGTGCAGCGTTTGCAGAAGGCCCTTCGACAGAAGGTTGAAAAGCATATCAGGCGACATAACCGAGCACCTCCGTGTGAAGACCGGTTTCGGTATAAAAGCGGCCGGCGCGCGCGGTTATCTCCGGCGAGGCCGGATAGGAGACCACGAGCGAGCCGAAGGGTTCGCCGGAGATTTCCTCGATGGTGCCAGCAAGGATGTTCACATCAGGTCCGATTTCGGCGACGAGCCGGGCGGTCAGCGGCTGGAAGGCCGTCTCGCCGAAAAACACCAGCCGCACGAGAACGCGGTCACCGTCCACAGCTTCAGGCTTCAGGCCTGATGTAACCCAGTGCGGCAGTTTCACGCCGACCGAGGATGACAGCAGGCTGCGGGTCGTCTCGTGTTTCGGCGAGGTGAAAATATCGAAGGTGCGACCCTCCTCGACGATCAGGCCCCTGTCGATGACGGCGACCTGGGAGGCAATGGTCTTCACCACCTCCATCTCGTGGGTGATGAGCAGCACGGTCAGCCCAAGTTCGGCGTTGATGCGCTTCAAAAGCTCGAGGATGGACTGGGTCGTCTCCGGATCGAGTGCTGAGGTCGCCTCGTCGGACAGGAGCAGCTTGGGTTGCGTGGCAAGTGCGCGGGCAATGCCGACACGCTGCTTCTGCCCACCCGACAGTTCCGCCGGATAACGCTTCGTCTTGTCGGAAAGGCCGACCAGTTCGAGCAGCGGCGTTACCCTCGCCTCGATCTCTTTTTTACCGAGACCGGCGATTTCAAGCGGCAACGCCACATTGTCGAAAGCGGTGCGCGACGACAGGAGATTGAAATGCTGGAAGATCATGCCGATGGAACGGCGAAGGGTCCTGAGGCTTTTCTCATCAAGGGCCGCGACATCGACGCCATCGACGACCACACGGCCGGAAGAGGGTTTTTCAAGGCCGTTGGCGAGGCGGATAAGCGTGGATTTGCCCGCACCTGAGCGGCCGATGATGCCGGTGATGGAGCCCTTCGGCACGACATAATCGATGCCGGCAAGGGCTGCGAAACCCGGCTTGCCATCAGCGCCGCCAAAGGTCTTGGTCACGCCTTCAAACGTGACCATCGGATCATTGGCCGACCGCTCGGGGGGCGTCCGTTCTGGGGCCATCTGTGGCCGGGTCGCGGGCGATGCCGCGTTGGATTGAAAACTCATTGAAAACTCTGGGAAAACGTGACGGATCGGGTCTCAAAAAATCCTGTTGCGGTGCTGAACCGCTCTCTTCATGCAGCCGCTTGGCACATTCGATGACAGCTGATTTTCCGGGTCATTTCGTCAGGCTTTCACTCAGAAATGCCGGGGATCGGCAATTCGATGGCGCATACTTGCCCGCAGGCGCCATCTTTTAACAGGGATGATTTTTCAATTATATGAAATCAGAGAAAAAATCTACCGCAAAGCCGTCGGGGCGGCCCTGCGGCAGTCAAGTTTTCGCAACCGTGTGAAAATCAGACGCGGCTGACGAATTCTTCAAGCGGGCGGCGGACCTTCTTCAGGTTCACCAGCCAGTCGCCTTCCGGCTCGCGGTATCCGAGCGGCAGGAGGGTGACAGAACGCAGGCCCTTTTCGCGAAGACCAAGGATTTCATCCAGCTTTGCCGGATCGAAACCTTCCATCGGGGTGGAATCCACACCTTCGAAGGCGGCCTGCGCCACCGCCATGCCGAAGCCGATATAGGCCTGACGGGCGGCGTGTTCGAAATTCACTTCCGCATCACGCTGCGGATAGGAGGAGAGAAGCTTCTGACGATAGGCTTCCCAGCCCTCGTTCGAGGAACCGCGCTCTTCATTGACCAGATCGAACATATGGTTGATCCGCTCTTCCGTGTAATTATCCCACGCCGCAAACACCAGAAGATGCGAAGCTTCGGTGACCTGCGCCTGGTTCCACGCGATCTCGCGGATTTTCGCCCGCACTTCCGGATCGGTAACCACGATCACCTCGAAAGGCTGCAACCCGCTGGAGGTGGGCGCAAGTCGCGCTGCCTCAACGATGCGCTCGACCTTGTCTTCCGACACCGACTTCGACGGATCCATTTTCTTGGTGGCGTAACGCCAGTTGAGTTTTTCGATAAGCATGTTCGTTTTCCCTGGGAGGACCAGCCCGCGCCGCCGGATGAGGCGGCAGCAGGCGCTACGCCTTCGTAGCCTGTCTGACATAGGAGACGGGATGGCGGGCGCAAGCAGGCACCGCAGGGTAACTGGCAAAAAAGTCAGGAAAACTGATAATAATGCGGCAGAATTTTTGTCACACCCGGTGTCATCCTCGGGCTTGACCCGAGGATCCATAATTTCAACGCTTATGGATCCTCGCCTCAAGGGCGAGGATGACGGAGGAGAGGTTGAATGCTTTTACAGCGATCTCACCGCCGATTTCGCTCGTTTACGGTTTTGGGGACCCATGATTGTCCTTGGGAAAGCCCGACGCCAGCGCGCTGTACCATTTGCCGCTGTTCTTCAACGTACGAACCTGCGTTTCGTAGTCCACATGTACGAGGCCGAAGCGCATTCGATAACCTTCGGCCCACTCGAAATTATCCATCAGGCTCCAGGCGAAATAACCGCGCATCGGGTATCCGTCCTTCACAAGATCGGCGACGATGCCGAGATGTTCGGCGTAATAGTCGAGACGCGGCTGGTCATCCACCACGCCGTTCTCGACGCCCATATTGTAGCAGGCGCCGTTTTCGGTGATGTAGCAATCCGGCAGTTCATAGCGCTTGTAGAGGTCCTCCACCAGCGAGTGCAGCGCCGGGGCATAAACTTCCCAGCCGATATCCGTCTTCACATCGCTGACGGCCGGAGCCGCTACGGTCGCCGGGAATTCCGCGCCCGGCGTCGGATCGTCTGCCACACGCATCGGCGTGTAATAATTCAGACCCCACCAGTCGAGCTTCTGGCTGATGATGGAAAGGTCTTCCGCCTCGACGAACGGCATGCGTGAACCCAGCGCTTCCATCATTTCGGCCGGATATTCGCCCTTGAAGACCGGATCGAAAAACGCGCCGTTGTGGAACTGAAACGCCCGTTCGGTGGCTTTCAGATCGGCCTCGCTGTCCGAGGCCGGGATGACGGAATGGGCGTTCAGCACCAACCCGACCGGCACTTTCGGCGCAACATGGCGGGACGCCTCGACACCGAAACCATGGGCGAGATTGATGTGGTGCATGGCCGCAAGGGCTGCTTCCATGTTGCGTTCGCCCGGCGCGTGAATACCGTAGAGATGGCTGAGCCAGACCGCGCACCAGGGCTCGTTGAAGGTCGCCACCGCGTCCAGCCGGTCGCCCAACCGCGCCATGACGGTCTTGGCGTAACGCTGGAAGGCATGCGCGGTGGAGCGCGAGGCCCAGCCGCCGTCACCCATCAGCGTCAGCGGCAAGTCCCAATGGTAAAGCGTCGCATAGGTCTTGATGCCGCGCGCCTTGCAGCCGTCGACGAGGCGATCGTAAAAATCCAGCCCCTTTTCGTTGATCGGCCCGAAGCCATCGGGAATGATGCGTGGCCAGGCGATGGAGAACCGATAAGCCTCGACACCCATCTCCTTGATGAGATCGAGATCATCCTCCCAGCGATTATAGTGGTCGCAGGCAACGTCGCCATTGTGGCGCCCGAAGACATGGCCGGGCATGTTGCAGAAGGCATCCCAGATGGACGGCTTGCGGCCATCCACCTTGGTGGCACCCTCGATCTGAAAGGAGGCGGTCGCGACGCCGAACAGGAAATCGCCGGGGAACCGGGCTGCAAGCGCTTTGTGATCGGTCATCGGATGGGCCCTTTCGTCATCTATCGAACGTCAGAAGATGCACAGCGGTTTAGACCAAGTCGGCAATCAGGTACAGCTGCGGCGTGCAAAATCTGCAACGTTTCAGCAACGCGGTTAAGATATCCAAAGCGCTTTAGGCACGCAAAAGTCGCCGCAGCGGTTTCGCGGCGGCGGGTGAAACGACGGCCCGGCAGATGCGGATGGGAGTGGAGTGTGGTGGAAAGTTCTGCATTTGCCGGGCTGCATTTTTCAGACCGGAATGCCGGTCCATCGGTGACAGCCTTTTCACGGTACCTATCGGATCGGTCCTTCCCGCTGCTGGCATTGCGGGACGCCTTTCCGAAACATGATCTGCCAGAACCATGCTTGTCGATGCCGGCAACCGGTCCGCGAAAAGCGCCGCGCGTATCGCCCTTCCGTTCCGGTTGCAGGACAGATGATGCAGCGGAATGGGTAGGCGGGGATATGCGGGCAGATGTTTCCGGGTAAGTGACTGGAAAGGAAGGAGGGGCGACGCGGAATTGTCCTCGCCTTTGGGAGCAGATGGAGAGCAGGCTCCCTCATCGGCCCTGCGGGCCACCTTCTCCCCGAGACGGGGAGAAGAAATATGCCGTGCCCGCAGCATCCTTATCCGAGATATCTCTTTGGGCGAAGAACTCCCCGCTTGTTCTTTTCCCCGCCGGGGAGAAGTGCCGGAGCGGAGCGAGGCGATGAGGGGGCGAGGGCGCCGTTAAAACGCCCCGCCCCCCGCGATCACGTCAAACGTAACGATTGACCACGTTTTCGAGATATTCCTGACGGCCGGACTTCGGCTCCGGATTGATATCTTCGCGCTCGACCAGTGCTGTGATTTCGTCGAGCTTCAGCTCGCCACGCAGCATCTTCTGGGCCTCGGGGGAATCCCACTTGGCGTAGCGCTCCTTGAGCGGCTTCGACAGCGCGCCGTCGTCGATCATCTTCGCCGCCGCCTTCAGGCCACGGGCGCAGCAATCCATGCCGCCGATATGACCGATCAGCAGATCCTGCGGATCGAGCGACTGGCGACGCAGCTTGGAGTCGAAGTTGGTGCCGCCATTGGTGAAGCCGCCACCGGCCAGAACGTGGTAATAGGCAAGCGCCATTTCCGGCACGTTGTTGGGGAACTGGTCGGTATCCCAACCGGACTGGTAATCGTTGCGGTTCATGTCGATGGAGCCGAAAATGCCGAAGGCATTGGCCATGGCCAGCTCATGCTCGAAGGAGTGGCCGGCGAGAATGGCGTGGCCCTGTTCGATATTGACCTTCACTTCCTTTTCCAGGCCGTTCTTCTGCAGGAAGGCGTAAACGGTCGCGACATCGTAATCGTACTGGTGCTTGGTCGGCTCCTGCGGCTTCGGCTCGATCAGGATCGTGCCTTCGAAACCGATCTTGTATTTGTATTCCACCACCAGGTTGAGGAAGCGGCCAAGCTGGTCCAGCTCGCGCGAAAGATCGGTGTTGAGCAGCGTTTCGTAGCCTTCACGACCACCCCACAGAACATAGTTGGCGCCGCCCAGCTTCTTGGTGGCGTCCATGCAGGTTTTGACCGTGGCGGCGGAGAACGCGAAGACATCCGGGTCCGGGTTGGTCGCAGCACCCGACATGAAGCGGCGGTTGGAGAACAGGTTTGCCGTTCCCCACAGAAGCTTCACGCCGGTCTCATCCTGCTTCTGCGCAAAATAATCGACGATCTCGTTGAGGTTCTTCGTATTTTCGGCGAAATTCCGGCCTTCCGGGCGCACATCCGCGTCATGGAAGCAATAGAACGGCGAACCGAGCAGCGAGAAGAATTCGAAAGCCACATCAGCCTTCAGCTTGGCGGCCTGCATGCTGTCTTCAAACCACGGACGCTGGAAGGTCTGCCCGCCGAAGGGATCGCCGCCCGGCCAGGTGAAGGTATGCCAATAAGCCACGGCAAAACGGAGGTGTTCCTCCATGCGCTTTCCGGCAACGATCTCGTCGGGGTTATAATGGCGGAAGGCGAGCGGGTTGGTGCTATCAGGGCCTTCATATTTGATTTTGGCGATATCGCCGAAAAAACCTGTACTCATGGGTGGTCCTCCTTGGTGGGTTGGATTGTGTTCAAGATTTTCAAGGTCGCGCACGCCGCTTACCCCCCTCTGTCCTGCCGGACATCTCCCCCACAAGGGGGGAGATCAGCAAGATGCGCCCATCGCTTCATTCGCAGCCTTAAATGAGGGTGCGACGCCGCCACGAGTCGATCTCCCCCCTTGAGGGGGAGATGCCCGGCAGGGCAGAGGGGGGTAAGTGGCGAACGCAAATTCTCAATGCGAAAGCCCCCTGATCGCCGGATACAGCGCGTGGTAACGCCGATAAGCCTCCTCATAGACACCCGCCAGCGCTGCCTCCGGCTCGATGGTGCGCGCCGTCTCCGGCTGCGTGCAGACCGAGATCGGATCCGCACCTGTTGCAGCGATGAGGCCGAGGCGGGCGGCGCCGAAAGCCGCGCCGAAATCGCCCTCTGCCGGAATATCCACCGGCACGCCGAGTGAGGTCGCAATCGAGGCCAGCCAATAGACCGAGCGCGAGCCGCCGCCAATGGCGGTGACGCGGGAAATGGCGGTACCGGCCGATTTCAGCGCTTCGAGATTGTCACGAATGGCGAAAGTCACGCCTTCCAGCACGGCCTGCGTCAGCGCCTTGCGGTCGCTTTCATGCGAAAGGCCGATGAAGGAGCCACGAATGGCAGCATCATTATGCGGGGTGCGCTCGCCCGAAAGATAGGGTGCGAAAGTCACGCCGCTCGGCGCCAGCAGTTCGTCGCCCAGTTCGCCCGTCAGTTCGGCGGCGGACTTGCCGGTCAGGCGGGAATACCAGTTGAGCGCATCGGTGGCGGAGAGGATCACGCCCATCTGGTGCCATGTGTTGGGAAGCGCGTGGCAGAAGGCGTGCACGGCGCTTTCCGGCTTCGGCAGATAGGAGGCGTTGGCGGCAAACAGCACGCCTGACGTGCCAAGCGACACGAAGGCGTGGCCTTCCTTCACCGTGCCCATGCCGCAGGCGGAAGCGGCATTGTCGCCTGCGCCGCCGGCCACCACCGCCCTGCCCGCAATGCCCCATTCGGAGGCGAGTTCGGAACGCAGCACACCCGCCTCGTCGGTACCTTCCACCAGCGACGGCATGTGTTTTTCATCAAGCCCTGTCGCGGCCAGAAGCTCGGCCGACCATTTGCGCGCACCGGTATCGAGCCAGGAGGTGCCGGCGGAATCCGACATTTCAGAGATATATTCGCCGGTCAGCCACAGCCGCAGATAATCCTTCGGCAGCAGCACCTTGGCAACCTTGGCGAATATATCAGGTTCGTTCTTGGCCACCCAGGCGAGTTTCGGCGCGGTGAAGCCGGGGAACACGATGTTGCCGGTAAGCTTGCGGAAACGGGGATCGGCATCCAGCGCCGCAGCTTCCGCATAAGAGCGCGTATCGTTCCACAGAATGCATGGGCGCAACACCTTGCCGGAGGCGTCGATCAGCGTCGCGCCATGCATCTGACCGGAAAGGCCGATGCCCCTCACAGCGGCCAATTCCTTGGGAAACTTCTGCCTGAGCCCGGCGATCGCGGTTTGCGTGGCGGCAATCCAGTCGGCCGGGTCCTGCTCCGACCAGCCGTGATGCGGGCGCGAGACGTCCAGCGAGCCGTTGGCCGAGCCGACGATCTTCTGGTCGCCGTCCATCAGCAGGGCTTTGACGCCGGATGTTCCAAGATCGAGACCGAGATACATGTAATTCTCCATTCCGGCGCTCCATGCGCCACTTTCAGCAGGCTTGCCTCAGGGCAGATTGTCCCTGAGGAATATGTCGATACGGATACGCTCCTGCGCGGCGATGACGGCGAGACCATCGGCCCGCGCTTTCAGCACGCGGATGGCGCTGCGCACCTCGTGGCCTGCATCCTGATTGAGCACGGCATCGAGCACGCCTTCCCGCAGCGCATTGGCGGTGTTTTCGGTCAGTTCATGGGCGATGACGGAAATCGGCCTTTCGGCGGATGAGGCTCGGAGCGCCCTTATGAGGCCGCGATTGCCGGCACCGAGACTGTAGATGCCGGAAAGCGCGCGGTTGCCCAGCGCCTTGGCGACCAGCGCCTCGACGGTGACGGGATCGTCCCTGCCCTCGAGGACCGGCAACAGCTGCAAATCCGGAAACTCGCTTTCGATGACGGTACGGAAGCCGTCGAGGCGTTCGCGGTGGTCGCGCACCAGCATCGAGCCCGCGACGACGGCGATATCACCGCCGCGCGCCGTCAGGAAGCGGCCCATGAGGCTTGCCGCCGTGCGTCCGGCCGCAACATTGTCGACACCGGCATAATGATCGCGCCGCGAACCGGAGAGATCGGAAACCAGCGTGACGGTGGCAGTGCCGTCTTCCGCCAGCCGGTCGGCGGCTTCAGCCACATCCTGCGAATCGATGGCGACGAAAGCGACGCCGGACGGCCTTTCCCGCCGCGCGACTTCCAGCGCCTCCGTCAGCGCTGCGGCATTGAAGGGCGGCACCTCGATGATGCGGATCGCCGTGCGCTCCAGATGGGCGCGGGCGGCGGCGGCCCTCACCTCGGCCCTGAGCGTTGCCATGAAGGAATTGTCGTTGCCGGGAAGGATGAAGACCAGCGAATAATTGCGACCCTTGGCAAGATTGGCGGCCGCGATATCGCGCACATAACCAAGCTCCGCGATCGCCGCCTCCACCCGTGCACGGGTGGCCGCATGAACGCCGGGA
>NZ_JWJH01000013.1 GCF_000949865.1 Rhizobium nepotum 39/7
GCATGAACCTGGTGACCGGCGATTACGCCCGCCAGAAGAGTGCCGCCACCGCCGGCGTGCGACCCGAGCACCTGACGCTGTCGAAAGAAACCGGCCTCTGGCAGGGCAAGGTCACGGTTGCCGAACATCTCGGCTCCGACACCTTCCTCCACCTCGATGTCGCAGGCATCGGCCCGATCACCGCCAGAACCGACGGCGAATTCGAATGCAGACACGGCGATACCGTCTTCATCACACCGGATGATACCAAAATCCACAGGTTCGATGATAAGGGCATCGCGATATCGGCCTGAGGTCAGGCCTCGCCGATCCTGACACCGTTTCTGTTAAAGACATGAAGCCGTTCCTGCGGGAAACCGACCCGCAGGGACTTGCCCGGCTGCAACAGTGCCCGATCAGACGAAAACAGCTTGAAGGGCAATCCATGCACGGTCAGATGCAGAATGATGCCGAGACCCGTCGGCTCGACGAGATCGACGGTCGCCTCGACAGCTCCATCCGCAGGCGAAACGGTGACATGTTCCGGCCGGATACCGAGTGTCACAGGTTCGCCATCGGCGAGCTTCACATCGCGGCCGAGTTCGAGGCGCGTGCCATCGCCGAGCACGACGAAACTGCCGCCATTCTCCCGTCCGAGCCGTCCTTCCAGAAAATTCATGCCTGGCGAACCGATGAAACCGGCGACGAACAGATTGGCGGGGCGATCGTAAAGATCAAGTGGCGCGCCGATCTGTTGCACGTGGCCGGCATTCATCGCAACGATACGGGAGGCAAGCGTCATCGCCTCGATCTGGTCATGGGTAACGTAAACGGAGGTGGCGCCAAGATCGGCATGCATGCGCTTGATTTCGGCCCGCATCTGCTCGCGAAGCCGCGCATCGAGGTTGGAGAGCGGTTCGTCGAACAGAAAGGCCTTAGGCTGGCGCACGATGGCGCGTCCCATGGCGACGCGCTGGCGCTGGCCGCCGGAAAGCGCCTTCGGACGACGCGCCAAGTATGGGTCGAGACCAAGCTTTGCGGAGGCACCGGCCACGGCCGCCGCGATGGTTTCCTTGGTGCTGCGGCGCAGGCGCAGGCTGTAGCTCATATTGTCGGCGACGCTCATATGCGGATAAAGCGCATAGGACTGGAACACCATGGCGATATCCCGGTCCTTGGGCTTTCGGTCGTTGACGCGCTCGCCGTCGATGGTCAATTCGCCCGCTGAAATCTCTTCCAGACCGGCGATCATGCGCAAAAGCGTCGATTTTCCGCAGCCGGACGGGCCGACGAGGACGATGAATTCGCCGTCCTCGATCTTCAGATCGACCCCGTGAAGGACCGCAAGGTCGCCATAGGTCTTGCCGACATTCTTCAGCTCGATGGAAGCCATGGAATTATCCTTTCACCGCGCCGGCCGTCAGGCCCTGCACGAGATAACGTTGAATGAGCAGGAAGAAGAGGCAGGCCGGAATGAGCGCCAGAACGCCTGCGGCCATCATCTGCCCGAAATCGACGGAAAATTTGGAAACGAAGGTCAACAGCCCGACCGGGAAGGTGGCGCTCTGGTTGCCCGAAATCAGCATCAGCGCAAAAAGCAGCTCGCTCCACGCGGCGGTGAAGACGAAGCCGAGCGTTGCAGCGATACCCGGCAGTGTCAGCGGCAGGATGATCTGGCGGAAGGCCGTGAAGCGGCTTGCCCCGTCGATCATCGCTGCCTCTTCCAGATCCTTCGGAATACCGTCAAAGAAGGACTGCATTAGGAAAGTGGCAAACGGCACGTTGAAGGCGGTGTAGACGATGACGAGACCGGTCAGGCTGTTGGTGAGGCCGAGCGGTGACAGCATCTTGAAGATCGGCGCAACCAGCATGACCAGCGGAAACATCTGGGTAATCAGCATCAGCGCCACGATCCAGTATTTGCCCTTGAAGCGGAACCGCGACAGCGCATAACCTGACAGTGACGAGAGTACCGTGACGGCAAGTGCCGTAGAGCCGGCCACGATGACACTATTCTTAAAAAACGTCGGGAAGGCACTGTTTTCTATGACGTACCGATAATGATCCAGCGTGGCGTGCGACGGCCACATCCGCACGCCTTCGCTATAAAGCAGGTCATTCGGCGTAACCGAGACCTTGAGCAGCCAGAACAGTGGAAACAGCGCAAAGACGATATAGGCAAGGATCGCGAGGCGATGGGCAAGGGTGAGGAATATCCTTGATGTCATCGGTCAGTCCTTCTCGATAAGGCGTTGGCGCAGGAGCACGATGAGCATGGAATAGGCCAGAAGTAGCACCAGAAGCACCAGCGCGATGGCCGAGGCATAACCGAAATCGAGCCGCCGGAAGGCCTGCGTGAAGATGTAGCTGGCGACGATCTGGGTGCGGTCTGCCGGTCCGCCATTGGTCATGACGATGATGAGATCGGCAAAATTGGCGATCCAGACGGTGCGCAGCAAAACGGTGATGGCGATGGTGGGTGCGAGAAATGGCAGGGTGATGGAGGTGAAGCGCTGCAACGGGTTTGCCCCATCGATGGAAGCGGCCTCATAAAGATCACGCGGGATCGCCTGAAGTGCGGCAAGCAATGTGATGGCAAAGAAGGGAATGCCCCACCAGACATTGGCGATGATCGGGCCCCACATGGCAAGATGCGGATCGGCGAGAATATTGTTGGGCGCGGAGAGAAGCCCGAGCGAGACCATCCAGTGCGGCAGCGGTCCTATGACCGGATTGAACAGCCATGCCCAGTTGAGACCGGCGAGGAAGGTTGGAACCGCCCATGGCAGAAACACCAGCGCCTGCGCCAGCCCCCTGCCCGCGAAAGGCTTGTCCAGCAGCAGCGCCAGAATGAGGCCGAAGAAAAATTGCAGGAACACTGAAGCACCGGTCCACCACAGCGTGTTCTTCAGTGCCCGGTAAAAGGCCGCGTCCTGCGACAAGGCTTCGAAATGTTTCAGGCCGACGAAGCCGCCGGAAAAAGGATTGAGCAGTTGCACATCGCGAAATGCATAGGACAGGCCGAGCACCAGCGGCACCAGCATGACGGCAACGATGAGGACGAGCACAGGCGCGCTATAGAGCCAGGGTTCGGCCCAGTCAGCAAAACGCCGCATTGCCGGCTTGCCGGCGCGGTTGCGCGAGGCCACGGGTCCGGCGCCATGGGCATAGGACATGATTGATCGCTCCTGATCGGACGGCGGGGCGGACAGGTTTTTCTAATGCTTCTGGCCAGCCGGTCCGCACGTTTTGAAATGGGGTCTGCCGTTTGAGACAGCCCGCAAGAACGGCCGCGCGGGTTCAAACCTCGCGCGGCCGACCGTGTCGGTTTATTTGGAGGCCAGGAACTTCTGCTGCGCCTTCGTCATGTAGTCTGCCCATTGCTTGGCGAGGTCTTCCGGCGAGATATCGCCAAGGAGCGCTTCCTGCGATGTCTTGATAACAAGCGAATCCTTGAAGAAGGCGAATTCTTCAAGATAGGTCGGCATCTTCGTCGGCACGGCGTTCTTGTCCGCCAGTTCGTCGAACCAGCCCTTGAACTGCTCGCTGGCATAGAAGGGGTCCTTCTCCGCCGACTTGTGCACCGGCAGCGCGCCCGTCTTCTTGTTCCACTCGATATTGCCTTCCGGCCCTTCGAGCGTCTCGACCAGTTTCCAGGAGAGGTCCTTGTTGGCGGATGCCGACATGATCGACCAGCCGGCGAAACCGATGGTCGGGAAAGTCTTGCCATCAGGTCCCTTCGGCATGGTCATGACGCCGAAATCCTCCGGCTTCATGCGCTGGGCAATGGCGATAAGGGCGTCCGGGTCTTGATCGAGGAAGGCACAGGTGCCGGAATAAAAGCCCGCAACGATCTCGTTGAAGCCCCAGTTGACGCTGTCCTTTGGCGCCAACCCGTTCTTGTAGAGATCAATCACATAAGTCAGACCCTTGACCCAGCCGGGGCTGTCGAAGGTGGAGGCGCCGTCCTTGGTGAAGAAGTCGTTGGAACCCGCCATGGACGCGCCGAACATGACCCAGCCGTTAAGCCCGCCCGGGCCGCCGCGCAGGCAATAGCCATATTTGCCGGGAAGCGCCGCGACCTTCTTCGAGGCGTCGGCGAATTCGTCGAGCGTCTTCGGCAACTCCTTCACGCCAGCCTGTTCCAGCAGTTTCTTGTTGTAGAACATGGCCCGCAGATAAAAGCCGTAGGGCAGCATATAGGCCGTGTTCTTCACATCACGGCCGAGTTCCAGCGTGCGCTCGCTCAGATCTTTGGTGTACTCCCACTTGGCGAGATACGGCTCGAGGCTTTCGAGCATGCCGTTATTGGCATAAAGCGAAAGCCAGGTGTCGGGCATTTCCATCACATCAGGCACATCGCCGGCAGAGACCATCGTTGCAAATTTCTGGAAGGCTTCACTCCAGGGCAAAGAGATGATCTCCACCTTGGTGCCGGGATTGGCGCTTTCGAACTTCGAGACGATGCCCTTCAGCGTTTCCGTCCGCTCGGGACTTGTAATGACTTCGACCAGTTTCAAGGTCGTATCCGCCAGCGCCGTTCCGGTCATCAGGGCGGTGAAGATTGCTGCTGCTACCAGTTTTTTCATGTCGTTCTCCCCTTTTATAGTCAGCTTTAAAACGCGTCAGGCGGCGGTGGAGGCCGCCTTGATCGCGGGTTCGAGATCGTTCCAGAGCGCTTCCGTGCCCTCCAGTCCGACATGCAGGCGCACCGAACGCGCGCTGATGCCGAACGTGTGGGCAGAGTTCGGCTGCGCCTTCTGTTCAAGCACCACTTCACCGGGGACAATCAGGCTTTCGTGCCCGCCCCAGGAAACACCTAGTTTGAAAAGCTTGAGGCGGTCGGCAAAGGCGCGCACATCCACCCCTTCCTTGAAAATGAAGGAAAACAGGCCGGACGTGCCGTTGAGGCCCGGCGGCAGACGGTTCGCCAGCCCCGGATGGCAAACCTTTTCCACCACATCGAGCGCCTGCAGGCGGCTTGCAATATCCAGCGCCGATGCCTGATGCGCCTTCATACGCAGCGGCAGGGTGCGCAAACCACGGATGAGCAGCCACGCATCGAAGGGTGACATCTTGCCGCCGAGATAGGGATAGGTCTCCGCCCGGATGCGGTCGATCATCGCCTTGGAACCGGCAACCACGCCGGATACCACATCGCTGTGCCCGCCAAGATATTTCGACGCCGAATGCACGACGAGATCGACGCCGAGCGAGATCGGCTGCTGGAAGACCGGGCTTGCCCACGAATTATCGATGACGGTGACGGCGCCATGGCGCTTGCCAATCGCGGCGAGTGCACCGACATCATGGGCCTCCATCACCCAGCTGGTCGGGCTTTCCATATAGAAAAGCTTCGCGCCCGGCATAGCCTTTTCAACCGCCGCCTCGTCGCGGCCGTCGACATAGACCACCTCGATATTCATCCGCTGCATGAAGGTTCCAAACAGGCGAAACGCATCGGGATAGACATGGCGCACCGCGACGATGCGGTCGCCCGGAGACACGAAGGAGAGCACGGTGGACGAAATGGCGGACATGCCGCTTGCAAAACCGAGCGCATCTTCCGCACCCTCCAGCTTTGCCAGCATTTCCTCGAACAGGCGAACTGTGGGATTCAGCCCGCGCGTATAAACTGGCCGCACCTTTTCGCCGCGATAGGTGGACACCATTTCGTCATAGCTGGAAAAGGTGAAAAGCGAGGTCTGCACAAGCGGCGGCACCACGGCTTCGAAAGCGTGGGTCTCGTCATGCGCGACGATCAGGGAGGCGGGATCGAAGAGATCGTTGCCTTGGTTCATTTCGACATGTCCTTGATATCCTCCTCGACGACGGCGAGGATTTTCAGTGTTTCTTCACGGGCGGTCTCCGCATCGCCGGCGGCGATGGCGTTGAACAGCGTGCGATGAAAGGGAAAGGAGCGGCCGGCGAAATCCGGACGGTCGAACGGCTTTGACCAGAAACGCTCGAAACCTTCGCGCATCTGCTCCAGAAGCTGCTTGAAAAGCGTATTGTGGGTGGCCTCGTAAATCGAAAGATGGAAGGCAAGATCGGCCTTGCCGGAGGTTCCTTCGGCCAGATGCACACGCTCCATCTCATCGAGCCGCGCTTCCATGGTGACAATATCCTCGACTGTCCGGCGGCGGGCAGCGGCCATGGAGGCCTCCACCTCGATGCCGCGCCGCACTTCCAGCGTCATCAACAACGCGTCGCGCAGGCTTTCGGCATCGATAGAGATCGGCATATGCACGGTGGCGGCAGAGATCGGCTTCAGCAGATAATTGCCGCTGCCCTTGCGGCAGTCGATGACGCCCAACGCCTGAAATTTGCGGATAACTTCGCGAATGGTGGAGCGACCGACACCCAGCGCTACCATCAGTTCGCGCTCAGCCGGCAGCCGGTCTCCAGCCTTCAGCCCCGCCCGCTCGACATAGTCGGAAAGTGCGGCCTCGACCTGGCGCACGCGGTCGCTCGGCGGAATAGGCTGCATCAGTTGGTGACTGGATCTGTCCAAGACGTATCCCTTAAATTGGTCTGACATCTTACCATTTCAAAGGGTAAATCGATTGTCAACAGGGGAAGGAGAAGAAGGGGGATCGCCCAAAAAAAAGAAGGTGACGCAAGTCACCCTCCCCAAGATCATACGAAACCGCGCGTCTTACTGGGTAAGAACAGCCGCCTTGATGGTATCGATATTGTGGTTGATCATATCGATATAGGTCGCGGCCGGACCATCGGCCGTGGAGAGCGCATCGGAATAAAGCGTGCCGCCAACCTTCAGGCCGGTTTCCTTGGCAATCTGGTCCATCAACCGCTTGTCGGTGATATTTTCGACGAAGATCGCCGAGGCTTTGTCGTGCCTGATCTGATCCACCAGCTTGGCAACATCCGCGGCAGAAGCTTCGGAGTCCGTCGAGATACCCTCCGGCGCCAGGAATTCGAGACCATAGGCATGCTCGAAATAACCGAAGGCATCATGCGAAGTGATGATGGTGCGCTTTTCCGGAGGAATGGCGGCGATCTCGGTTTTCACCTTTTCGTTAAGGGTGGCAAGCTTGGCGATATAGGCCTGCGAATTGGCGGTGTAAGTGGCGCAACCGGCCTTGTCGACCTCGCAAAATGCGCCAGCGATATTCTTCACGTAGATTTCCGCGTTCTTGATCGACTGCCAGGCATGCGGATCGAATTCGCCATGATGGTGTCCCTCATGGTCATGCGCTTCCGCGGTTTCATGGCTGTGGCCGGCCTCTTCCGCCTTGTGGTCGTGGCCTTCCTCTTCCTCGGCTTCCGGATGGGCGTGACCGGCCGGTTCTTCGGAGAGCTTGAGCGGCTGCACGCCCTTGGTTAGTTCCACCACCGGCGCCTTGGTGCCGCTGGTATCGATCAACCGCTTCAGGAAGCCTTCGAATGCAAGGCCGTTCACCAACACCACATCCGCCTTGCTGACGGCAACGGCATCGGCCGGGCGCGGCTCGTAGACATGCGCATCGCCATCCGGCCCGACGATGGTCGTGATATCGACGCGGTTGCCGCCGACATTTTTCGCGAAGTCGGCGATGATCGAGAAGCTGGCTACGACCTTGAGTTCGGCAGCCGTTGCCTGCGCCATCAGGACCGGGGAAAGGGAGAGAATGCTTGCGCAGGTGGCAAGACGAATGGTTCTGAACATGAAAGGGTCTCCTTTTTTCAAACGCTGTTTTCAGGCCGTTCTGTGACGGCCGGAACCGAGAAGATCGCGAAGCACACCACGTGTGCCGACGATGATGGACAGGACATAGATGACGCCTGCCGAAAGGATGATCGCCGGACCTGATGGCAGCGACGCGTGATAGGATAAAAGCAGGCCCGCAAAGCACGAGACCATGCCGATGCCGATCGAGATGAAGCACATGGGCGCGACGCGGTTGGACCAGAAGCGGCTGGCAGCGGCGGGCAGCATCATCAGACCGACGGAAAGCAGGGTACCGAGTGCCTGAAACCCGCCAACCAGATTGAGGACGACGATGGCGAGGAAGAGGAAGTGTACCGGACTGCCCCAGTTGCTGACGGAGCGCAGAAACAGTGGATCGAGGCATTCCGCCAGCAACGCCCGCCAGAACACCGTCATCACCACCAGCGTGACAACGCAGATACCGCCGATCAGGCCGAGCGCTTCATTGTTCAGCGCCAGCACCGTGCCGAAAAGTACATGCATGAGATCGACACTGGAGCCGCGCCATGAGACGAGCAGCACGCCGAGCGCCAGCGAAATGAGATAAAAGGCGGCAAGCGAGGCGTCTTCCTTCTGGATGGTGAAGCGCGACACCGCGCCCGCCCCGAGTGCGACCAGAAGGCCAACAACCAGCCCGCCGATAGTCATCGGCAGAATCTCCAGTCCATAAAAAAGAAAGCCGACTGCAGCGCCCGGTAAAATGGCGTGTGCCATGGCATCGCCCGTCAGGCTCATGCGGCGCAGCATGAGAAACACCCCGACCGGCCCGCAACTGACAGCAAGGATCAAGGCGCCAGCAAGCGCTCGCTGCATGAAGACATACTGGATGAATGGTTCGATGAAGATATCAGACATGGATATGCGAATGGGCCTGAGAGTGTTTGGGGAAATGCTGCAGCTTTTCCACTGGGTCGGCGTCGTCTGTCGTTTCCGTGGGTCCGCACCAGGGGGCGTCACCGTCCCATGCCTCGTGAAACCGCTGTGCCTGCTGCAACGTTTCGGGCCGCAGAACTTCCCGCGTCGGGCCAAAACCCACCAGCCGTCTGGCGAGCAGAAGAGTTTGCGGGAAATGCTGGCGCACCAGTTCGTAATCGTGAAGAACAGCCAGAACCGTGCGCCCCTCCGCAACCCATGTCTTGATCAGCACCATGAGGTCGGCGACGGTGCGCTCATCGACGGCATTGAAGGGTTCATCCAGCAGGATCAGCTGCGCATCCTGCAACATAGCTCGGGCGAACAGAGCGCGCTGCATCTGGCCACCGGAGAGTGAATCGATGTTGCGCTTTTCAAAACCGGAAAGCCCGACGGCCTCCAGCACATCACCCATCGCTGCCCGGTCCGACTGGCGATGGCGGCCGAGTAGGCCACGTTTCGGCCAGAGACCGAGCGCAACCAGATCTCGTACCTGCGCCGGAAAGGAGCGGTCGAGCTCCGATTGCTGCGGCAGATAAGCGACGGAAACGCTTGGGCTAACCCGACATTCACCGCCGAGCGGTTTCAGAATGCCCGCAATGCCCTTCATCAGCGTCGATTTTCCCGACCCGTTGGCGCCGACGACAGCCGTGAGCGAGCCTTTGGCAATATCACCATCAAGGTGATGCACCGCCGCGCGGCCGGCATATCCAAGTGTCAGATTTTTAAAGGCAAGGCACGGATCGCTCATCGTCCCCTCCGGGGCAGGATTTCATTCGTTAGCTCTTGATATGTAATGTTATTACATCCGTCAAACGAATACGTAATGAAATAACATTAAATCCCGTCCATGTTCGTGGGTCTGAAACCGCACAACAAAGGACGGTTGACAAATGGATATCTTGTTATGTTATTACATTACACATGATGCGTTCCAGGAATTATCCCTCCGCCAATGAGGCTATTCTCTAGTCCGTGCCCGATGTCATCGATAACGAGGTCCCATGTCGAAAAAACTTCCCGTCACCGTCCTGTCCGGCTTTCTCGGCGTCGGCAAGACGACGCTTCTGAACCATATTCTCGCCAACCGCGATGGCTTGCGGGTCGCGCTGATCGTCAACGACATGAGCGAGATCAATATCGATGCCGCACTGGTGCGCGATGGTGGCGCCAATCTTTCGCGCACCGAGGAACAGCTTGTGGAAATGACCAATGGCTGCATCTGTTGCACGCTGCGCGACGACCTTCTGAATGAGGTGCGGGCGCTCGCCGAACAGGGCCGTTTCGATTATCTGCTGATCGAATCCACCGGCATCGCCGAGCCGCTTCCGGTGGCCGCGACCTTCGATTTTCGTGACGAGAACGGCCGCAGCCTTTCCGATGTCGCGCATCTGGACACGATGGTGACGGTGGTGGATGCCGCCAACCTTCTTCATGATTACGGCTCCTCCGATTTTCTGGCCGACCGGGGCGAGACGGCGGGCGATGGCGACAACCGCACCATTGTCGATCTTCTGGTGGAACAGATCGAATTCGCGGATGTCGTCGTCCTCAACAAGGTTGGCATTGCTACACCGGAGGAGCGCGACGCCGCCCGCAAGATTATCGTCGGGCTGAACCCGGATGCGAAACTCATCGAGGCGGATTTTGGCAAGGTGGAGCTGAAAGAAGTGCTGGGCACTGGCCGTTTCGACTTTGCGAAGGCCGAGGAACATCCCCTGTGGTTCAAGGAACTGCACGGTTTCAAGGACCATATTCCCGAGACCGAGGAATATGGCATCCGCTCATTTGTCTATCGCGCCAAAAAACCGTTCGATCCCGTGCTGTTCCAGCGCTTCATCGACCGCGCCTGGCCGGGCGTCGTGCGCGCCAAGGGGTTCTTCTGGCTGGCCACCCGGCCGGATTATGTGGGTGAGATCAGCCAGGCGGGCGCGCTGGTGCGCACCGGTAAGATGGGTCTGTGGTGGTCGGCTGTGCCCAAGGAACAATGGCCGCGCGAACAGCAGTTCCTCGACATGATGAAGCCCTATCTCGACCCAGTCTTCGGCGACCGCAGGCAGGAAATCGTCTTCATCGGTTCTGATCCAATGAGCGAAGCACGCATCCGCGCCCAGCTCGATGCCTGCCTGATCGACACCGAGACCTTCACGCCCGACGCATGGCGGCACCTGCCCGACCCCTTCGCCAGCTGGGACCGGCAGGCGGCTTGATTGAAAGACGCCGTCTTGTTCGGATGAGACGAAACACCCGTACTCAGTCACCTTCACGGCGCAGACGCGCCATGAGGGTGACTGATCTAGTCCGGCATGACGAGGAGAGGTCTCAAAGAAAATTCAGCGTCACCAGCGTCAGCAAGAGATAACGTCCCACCTTGGCGATGGTGACGAGCAGCAGAAAAACCGGCAGCGGCTCTTTCATGATGCCGGCCGCAACCGTCAGCGGGTCACCGATCAGCGGTGCCCAGCTGAGAAGAAGTGACCATCTTCCGTAACGCCTGTACCAGTTCTGCGCCCTTTGCAACGCGGCTTCCCCGACGGGAAACCAGCACCTGTGCCGGAAACGCTCGATGCCGCGACCGAGCAGCCAGTTGATGAAGGAACCGGCGACATTGCCGGCACTGGCCACCAGAACCAGCAGCCAGACGGGTTGGGATTTCAGAAGAATAAGTCCGGCAAGTGCTGCCTCCGACTGCATGGGCAGGATGGTTGCCGCGATAAACGCCGTCAGAAACAAACCCGCATATACCGCCAGATCGGCCATTCCCTATCCTTCACCCTCCGCGAATCTCGCGGTCGCCCCTGAAGTGCCGGATGACGACGCCTGCCGTCAAGCGCAGCGATGCGTCTAGACAATATCGCACTTGAGCAGCGCATTTCGCACACCATGGACGTAACCACACGAGAAAACCGAAATGCCCGCGAAATGGAACAATAAAATTGTTTCCTTCACTTTCGTTTCAATCGTTCCACGTTCTATTGCATTTTCATTAGAGTTCGCTTTAAATCAGATCGCTAATGCAGAAAAGGTCGCCCGCAGCCGGATCGAGGAGGAAAGGCTGCAATAAGGGCATGTATCTTTTACTGTTTTTGAAACGGGAGGAATCACCTTGAAAAAACTCAGCTACCGCCTTGCTGCGGCATCCGCGCTTTCGTTTTTTGTCACATCGAATGCATTCGCTGCGACGGAGATCCAATGGTGGCACGCCATGACCGGCGCCAATAACGAGGTCGTGGACGCGCTTGCGAAAGAGTTCAACGACAGCCAGAAAGACTACAAGATCATGCCCGTCTTCAAGGGCACCTATCCGGAAACCCTGAATGCCGGCATTGCCGCATTCCGCGCCAAGCAGCCGCCGGCGATCATTCAGGTCTTCGATGCCGGTTCGGGTGTGATGATGGGTGCCGCCGGCGCGATCAAACCGGTGGCCGACGTGCTGAAGGAAGGCGGTTATACCTTCAACAAGGACGAATATCTGGCCGGCATCGTCGCCTACTATTCCAAACCTGACGGCACCATGCTGTCCTTCCCCTACAATTCGTCCTCGCCGATCCTCTATTACAACAAGGATACCTTCCAGAAGGCGGGCCTCGATCCGGCCAATCCGCCGAAGACCTGGCCCGAGGTTTTCGAAGCCGCCAGGAAGATCAAGACCAGCGGTGCTGCGCAGTGCGGCTTCACCTCGACGTGGCTCACCTGGATCCAGACCGAGAACTTCGCTGCCTGGAACAACGTCTCCTATGGCAGCAATGAAAACGGACTGGGCGGCACCGATGTGAAGCTTGCGGTCAACGCGCCGCTCTTCGTCGAACACTTCCAGGCCATCGCCGATCTTGCGAAAGATGGCGTCTTCCGTTACGGCGGCCGCACCTCCGAGGCCAAGCAACTGTTCATGTCGGGCGAATGCGGCATCCTGACCGAATCTTCGGGCGGCCTTGGCGACATCGTCAAGACCGGCATGAACTACGGCATCGGCCAGCTTCCCTATTATGAAGGCCATGGCCCGCAGAACACCATTCCCGGCGGCGCCAGCCTCTGGGTCTTCGGCGGCAAGAGCGATGCCGAATACAAGGGTGTGGCCGAGTTCTTCCATTTTCTCTCACAGACCAAGATCCAGTCGCGCCTGCATCAGGTCTCCGGCTATATGCCGGTGACGATCGCGGCCTATGAGGAAACCAAGAAATCCGGCTTCTACGACAAGAACCCCGCCCGCGAGACGCCGCTTCTGCAGATGATGGGCAAGCCGCCGACGGAAAACTCCAAGGGCGTGCGCCTCGTGAACCTTCCACAGGTGCGCGACATCATGAACGAGGAGTACGAGGCGATGCTGGCAGGCAAGCAGGACGCAAAAACGGCGCTCGACAAGATTGTCACGCGCGGTGATGCGGCCATCAAGCAGGCCAACGGCAACTAAGCGACCCCTGCCCCCGCCCGCATCCCTAATCCGGTGCGGGCGGCGTTCCCATTTTATCAGGAGATCGCCGTGCAAAGCGTCGTATTCCCCAACAAGATCCTGCCCTATCTGCTGGTCGCCCCGCAGATCATCCTGACGGTGATCTTTTTCTTCTGGCCCGCAAGTCAGGCGCTCTACCAGTCGATGATGCGCGAGGACGCCTTCGGGCTGAGCAGCAATTTCGTCGGGCTGGCCAATTTTTCCGCAGTACTTTCGGACGAAAGTTATCTGAACTCCCTGCACGTCACGGTCATCTTCAGCGTGCTGACAGCGCTCGTCTCCATGGGACTGGCATTGCTTCTGGCGACGGCGGCAGACCGCGTGGTGCGCGGCAAGGGTTTTTATCGCACCATGATGATCATGCCCTATGCGGTGGCACCTGCCGTCGCCGGCATGTTGTGGCTGTTCATGTTCAACCCGGCCATGGGAACCTTCTCCTACATCCTGCGCCGCAACGGCATCATGTGGGATCCGCTGCTCAACGGCAATCAGGCCATGTCGCTGGTAGTCGCCGCCGCCGCATGGAAGCAGATCAGTTACAATTTCCTGTTTTTTGTCGCAGGCTTACAGGCAATTCCTAAGTCATTGCTGGAGGCGGCTTCCATTGACGGTGCGCGCGGTGCGCGGCGCTTCTGGACCATCGTTTTCCCGCTGCTTGCGCCGACAACCTTCTTCCTGCTGGTCGTCAACACGGTTTACGCCTTCTTCGACACCTTCGGCATCATCCATGCGGTGACCGGCGGCGGTCCCGCCAAGGCGACGGAAACACTGGTCTACAAGGTCTATAATGATGGCTTCGTGAACCTGAACCTCGGCTCTTCCGCCGCGCAATCCGTCATCCTTATGGTGATCGTCATTGCGCTGACCGCCTTCCAGTTCCGCTTCGTTGAGAAGCGCGTGCATTACGGCTGAGGATTTCCTGATGATTGAAAATCGCCCGGTCGCCCGCGTGATCGCCCATCTGATGCTGGTGCTCGGCATCATCATCGTGGCCTTCCCGATCTATTACACCTTCATCGCGTCATCCATGACGTCGAACGACATCATCCGCCCACCGATGTCGCTGCTGCCCGGCGACCATCTCAGCGAGAACTACACCGAGGCCATGGTCGGCGGCGTCGAAAGGGTGGTTGGCGTCAGCCTTGAACGGCTGCTGTTCAACAGCTTCGTGGTCGCGCTGGCCATCGCCATCGGCAAGATCGTCATTTCGTTCCTGTCGGCCTTCGCCATCGTGTTTTTCCGCTTTCCCTTCCGCATGGGCTTTTTCTGGATGATCTTCATCACGCTCATGCTGCCAGTGGAGGTGCGCATCCTGCCCACCTACAAGGTCATCGTCGATCTCGGGTTGATCGACACCTATGCGGGACTGACGCTGCCGTTGATGGCGTCCGCGACGGCGACCTTCCTGTTCCGGCAGTTCTTCCTGACCATTCCCGGCGAAATGGTCGAGGCGGCGCGCATCGACAATGCAGGGCCGTTCCGCTTCATGCGCGATATCCTGCTGCCGCTGTCGAAAACCAATATCGCCGCTCTTTTCGTGATCCTGTTCATCTATGGCTGGACCCAATATCTCTGGCCGTTGCTCGTCACCAACGACGCCAAGATGAACACGATCATCATTGGCCTCAAGCGCATGGTGGATTTCACCGACGCTTCGACGCCCTGGAATTATGTGATGGTGACGGCGATCCTCGCCATCATCCCCCCTATTATCGTTGTGGTGCTGATGCAGCGCTGGTTCGTCAAAGGTTTGGTGGAGACCGAGAAGTAATGGCAAAAATTGCGCTGAAAGACGTCCGCAAGGTTTACGGCGGTAATGTCGACGCCATCAAGGGCGTATCGATGGAGATCGCCGACGGCGAGATGATCGTGCTGGTCGGCCCCTCCGGCTGCGGAAAATCGACATTGCTGCGCATGATCGCCGGGCTGGAAAGTATATCGGGCGGTGAGATCGTCATCGGCGACCGCGTCGTCAATGATCTCGAACCGTCGGACCGTGACATCGCCATGGTGTTCCAGAACTATGCGCTTTATCCACATATGACGGTGCGCCAGAACCTTGCCTATGGCCTGAAGAACCGAAACACACCGAAGGACGAGATCGAGCGGCGTATCACCGAGGCGGCCAAGGCGCTGGAAATCGAGCAATATCTGGAGCGCAGGCCGCGCCAGCTTTCCGGCGGTCAGCGTCAACGCGTTGCCATGGGCCGCGCCATCGTGCGCAAGCCTGCCGCTTTCCTCTTCGACGAGCCGCTGTCCAACCTTGATGCCAAGCTGCGTGTACAGATGCGCGTCGAAATCCGCCGTCTGCAACGCTCGCTCGCCACCACCAGCGTTTATGTGACCCATGACCAGATGGAGGCCATGACGCTGGCCGATCGTCTCGTGGTGCTGAATGCCGGCCGTATCGAGCAGATGGGCACACCGATCGAGCTTTACGAAAAACCCGCCACCACCTTCGTCGCCACCTTCATCGGCTCGCCATCCATGAACTTGCTGACCTACGGCGCGGCGGTAGCCAACAGTGCGTCCGGCTGGTCGGTGAACGGAACCGATGCACTGCCGCAAAACGTCGCCACGCTCGGCATCCGGCCGGAGGACATCACGCTGGCGGATGCAGAGCCAGCCGATGCCGCCTTCACCGGCACCGTGCAGGTGGACGCCGTGGAACTGGTGGGCGCGGAAAGCTATGTGCACGGCTCCTTCGCAGACGCCACCACCATCGTCTTCCGCGTTCCCGGCCGTTCACAGCTGGGCATCGGGCAGAACCTGCGGATTGCCGCACAGGCGAAGGATTTCCATTTGTTCGATGCGGCGGGCAAGCGGATTTAGGCTTACGACAGACAAGGAGACACCCGCCTCCCGGCGGGTGCTCGATCTACCACACCAGTTCCACCTGCGGCCGGCCGTTGGAGGTTTTTTCCACCGTGCGTCCTGACGTGTCGATGTTGCAGTGGATACGCTGCCGGAAAGCGGAGAAGCTTTCAAAGGTCACCACATCTACGGGATCGTCGAGATGCAGGGTCAGCCGGTAGCGTTCCGGGTCGCCGCCGAGCGCTTGCACGCCCAGCACGGAAGCCACGAAGGGCTGGCCGAGATAGAGGCCTTCTACCCGCGAACCCAGAAGATAGGGATTGAAGGCAGGGCGGTTTCCAGCCATGGCATGCAGGGTGTTCCAGTCGCGGAAGCCATATTGCGCGGCGATGAGTTCCAGCGCCTTTGAATGGGTGATTGCCTGCCCCTCTTCCTCAAGGGCGGCGCGCAGCCGTTTGGCCTGTTCTTTCAGTCCCTCAAGCGCGGGAAGCGGTTTGGACACGTTCATAACGGTTCTCCAATATGCGCATGCCGAATTTTCCGAAGGGGGTCCGCGTTGCCATCGACGACATGCAAGAACATGGGGATGACCGTTATTCTAAAAAGAGCTTCACCATGGGCGTAAACGCCTGCGGACGGCCGGGGCTCTTTTGCCCGTGGCCGTCCCTATAGCTCAGAAAGCGCCACCCGTCAAAGGCGGCGCGCTATCACGCCGCCTGAGGCACGAGAGTTGCCGAACCTGGCTTTTTGAGAAGCAGCACCGAGACCGCCGCAATCATGCACATCACGCCGGCAATCTGGAGTGCGGGCATGTAGGTGTCGAAGTCGCTCTTGAAGAACCCGGCGCCGAAGGCGGCGGTAGCGGCCCCCAGCTGATGGCCCGCAAACACCCAACCGAAAACGAGACCAGCTTTTTCACGGCCGAAGCTTTCAGCGGCAAGCTTCACCGTCGGCGGCACGGTTGCCACCCAGTCCAGCCCGTAAAAGACGGCGAAGACCGAAAGCTCCACGAAGCTGAACCCTGAAAGAGACAGATAGATCAAAGACAGTCCGCGCAGGCCATAAAACCAGAAGAGCAGGAAGCGATTGTCGAAACGGTCGGAAAGCCAGCCGGCGAAGATGGTACCGAAGAAATCGAAAATGCCGATCACCGCCAGCGTGCCCGCTGCCGTGATCGCAGCCATGCCGAAATCGCCGCAGATGGAAATCCAGTGCGTCTGGATAAGGCCGTTGGTGGACAATCCACAGACGAAGAATGTGCCGAAAAGCACCCAGAAAACCGGGTTACCGGACACGCTCTTCAGCGTCAAAATCGGCGAGGCCAGCGTTGCGAGAAACTTGTGGTCCTGCTTCGGCGGTTTTACCACCACCGTCTCGCCATAGGCCGGCAGGCCGACATCGGCGGGATGGTCACGCATCAAAAGCAGCACGAGAATCATGGCGATAGCAATCACCGCAACGGACAGCGTCAGCGCAGTGCGCCAGCCATAGGCTTCCGTCAGCGCCGCGAGCAACGGCAGAAAAACCAGCTGGCCGGTAGCGTTGCTGGCCGTCATCAGACCGATCACCAGTCCCCGGCGCTTAGAAAACCAGCGCGACGCCACGGTCGCACCCAACACCAGTGCCGTCATGCCGGTTCCGACGCCGATCACCACACCCCAGAGCAGCAGCAACTGCCACACCTCAGTCATGAAGAACGACGCGACGATGCCGCCCATGATCAGCGCAAGCGCCGTCGACACCACCTGGCGGATGCCGAAATGGTTCATGAAGGCGGCTGCAAATGGCCCGAGCAGGCCGAAAAGCACCAGCCTGACCGCCATGGCGGTGGAGATATCGGCGATATCCCAGCCGAATTCCTGATGCAGCGGCTGGATCATCACCCCGGCCGATCCCATTGCACCGGCTGTTGCCAGCATGGTCAGAAAGGTGGTTGCGGCAACAAGCCAGCCATAATGTATATTTTTGCCGGCCATCCAGCTGGCGAGGCGTGTGGAGAGCATGTTCAAAATCCCTTTCCAGCGGCCAATGGCCGAAATTTTACGGGTATCTACCCGTTTCATCATTAAAAAATCACAGGGCTGCGAGCAGTTCCTGCAATTGTGCTGTCTTTTCCGGCCCAAGCCGGGCTTCGATCTCGTCCTGCACCGCGTCCCAGATCGGCGCGCCCACTTTCAGGATCGCCTGCCCCTTTTCCGTTACGGTCAGCATCGCCTCCCGCTGGTCTTCGCCATGGCCGATCGCCACCAACCCCATGCGCACCAGCACCTTGGCGTTGCGGCCAACGGTGGAGCGATCCAGTTCCACACGCGCAGCCAGATCTGTCAGCGACACCGGCGCCACACGGTTTATGTTCCGCAACAGGCTGAACTGGCCGATATTGACGCCAAGCGGCGCCAGCGCCTCGTCATAATAGGACGAGACCTTGCGGGATGCTTTGCGCAACAGAATGCAGTGGCAAGTATTGTTTGACATTTTTTCGGGTATATACCCGTAAATTCTCGCGTGCAAGAGGTCACCAATATCAAGTGGCGTTGCCCGGAAATGGTCCGTCGATGATCCTATGCGATTCCATCTATCTCCTTCATCATCCTATTAGGGCGGAGTTGGACTTGGCAATCTTGGCTGATTCGCCCGAAGAAGTCATCACTGAGCGCGGGCTCAAAAGGTCAAATGGCGATACCACCCGCGCGGCCTACGTGGAGCGCCTTCGGCGCTCTTACTCCGTGCCGTATTTTGCAGCCCTACGACATCAGGCTGATCTCGTTTATCGGACTTAGACTCAGGCCGCTTTTTCACGTCGTCTGGATTGCAGAAGCTTGTGGCACTTGCTCCATAATGCCGGAATATTCTTCTTCAAAAAAAAGAAATTATACTTATTTTTGCGCAATATTATTCATGGATTATAGTCAACGATATAGCGGTCACCCAGTTCCATTTGCAGTCGCTTAACCAATTCGCTTCCTTTTTCAATATGAGCCGTTTCAAGTTGGGGTGATTTGAATGCGGAATCTGGGGGATAATCGGTATCAAACGTCGCCTGATATTCGTCATTCCACTCCTGAATCTTTTCTTTTAAGTCATGTGATATCGGCAAGTCATTGACATCGACATGCCCCATATACTGCGAGTCAGGGCAAAATATGGGATCGGCCAAATACTCTCGCCCTACTATCAATTTCATTGTCATGGCAATGGCTTCCATGTGCTAACCGGATTTGCACGAACAACAAATCCATTTGAACCGACACCAATTGCAATGTGCTGTTCGACGCCATTCTCGACAATTCGATATACCGGAGCACTCCCGTTTATGCCGACATCTGACATCAACTTCATCTTCCGGTTCGGACGGTTCATCAGACCCTGCGGCGAGTTCCTCAGCGAGCCCCACGGCCCTGTCTATATAGTTCGTCCACCTCATCCGTGTGTGCCTGCCAGCCCATCGTTTTCAGAGCGTCTGAACGTCTTTCATCTACATCGAGCTCCTCCCGGAGACGCCCTGATTTCAATGCGAATGCCGTCTGAATAATCATTGCTCACGCAATGAACACCAAGACTAAGACCAAATTCACGGGCATCCAAGGAGTGAACCACCCCGTAGAGATCACAAACGAGAAAAATCTCCTCTATTGACATCAGCTAGCACGCGTCGATCACTCGTAAATAGTTTTTGATACTCTATTGATCGCGTTCACGGCTGATTTCCGCTTGAAGAGTATGAAGTAGGCCTTCCCATCTTCGTAGAATCTCGTCTTCTCCTGTTATAGCTCCATCTGAAGCCGGCATGTACCGAACAAGCGGAGAAATATATTCTGGGTAATCGAAGTCAGCGTATATTTTCTCAACCTCTCCCAATGGGTCCTTATATTCTTCGCGACAAATGTACAGTTTCTTCAAAAAAATAAATATCCACGATCTCTTCGCGTCCGCCGTATCTATTATCATTCCGTTGGTGAGATTATTGAGTATTTCGGAAACCACAGATTCGTGCTTTGGATCACACATTGCGAGATCATATTGATAAGATGAGGAATCAATTGATAGAGACGCTGTGGCGAATTGAACTACAGAATTTGAATCTAGGTATTTGTGATCGAATCCATACTTTATATCCCCCCAATTCAACCAGGGAGCTGTGTCCAAACAAAATTTTCCGTCAAGACTAACTCTCATTATACACAGCTTTCAATTTGGCATTTTACTTGGAATTTGGTTTGGCGTGCCATTTATCCGCCCTCCGGGAATAAATCGCTGATGAGTCAATTGCTTTTGAGCGTCAACGATCCATTCGAAAATGCCGGCCTTCCCATCAACTGAACCTACCATTTGAGTTAGATTATAGGATTGCCCGTCGTTGCCTCGGATGGTGAATACTCGCCCATCCTGCGGAATCCTGTCAACGACATAGCTTGCAGCGCGATGAAGAGGATCATCTTTCAGAGCGCTACCTACAGGTTTTGCATTTAGTATTTCTTGAGCGGCATAAGTCGCTCGTTGCCGCTCAAAATTCGCAGCATTTTGTGGTGTCAGGATTTCCAAGGTTGCCCGATCAGCCGTGCTGACCTTGGCACTGTTGACGGTAAAGCGGTAGACGGCTTGACCACCGACGACGCCAAGGGTGACGACGACGACACCTGCATCGACATAGGCCTGATACTTGCGGGCATCGGCAAGGCTCAGGCCGCTCGAGGTCAAGGCCTGAACTAGGACGGTCCGTGCTTCATTACCCGTCAAAGCCTGTTGCACGTCGCCGTAGAGATGGTTACCGCTGGCAAGGGCACCAAGCGCCCCGGCTGCACAAGCCATAGTACCGACGCCTGATGCGCAGACGCCGACCCCGCCGACTACGCCGACGGCGCTGAGGAACCCGTTGACGGCTCCCTCCCGTTTCGACATGTCGACCACGAAGTCACGGATTGCAATATCAGGAGATTTCGACCCGTCCATCAGACTACGTGCCAGAAGAAGATCATAGTCGAAGATCGATTGCTTGACGCTGAACCCGCTGGCGCTGTTCGTCGGGTCGGCGAATACGAGACCGGTATCGCGTTCGCTTTCCAGCCGTGATGCAAAGCCCTTGAGATCGGCAATTCGAGATGAGCAGGCCTGTGAAGCTGGGGCGGCAAGGCATACCTGCAACAGTGTGCTGGTATTGGTCTGCGAAAGGTCAACGAAGCCCGCGTCTTTATTGATAAGCGCGGATATTTCTTCCCGAGAGCATACTGATCCGAGTTGCGTGCATCGCTCCAGAGCTTTTCGATTGGCGAGTGCCGCCTGCAGCTCTTCATGGTTCAGATAATTATACTGATGTGTCGTTGCAGCGGTGTTGGCGGCGGCATCGACAGCGCTGGATGAGCCTGTGGCAAGTGCCCCGGCAGCGCCCGCGATAAGGGACAGGAGCGCCGTTTGACGTGCCGGATCGGGAATGGCTTCGGCTATCGGTTTTCCGAGGAGTTCACCGAGGCCTGACCCAATCGCGCCAGCCACGCAATCGCCGGAACCCGCTGCACCGGCCGCACATCCGGCCAGAGCGTGCAGAACCACTTTCTGGATGTCGCCATCTTTAACGCCATTGAAAGCGGCATAGTCGCCGATCTGGTTTGCCAGCACCGTGCCGATCGTTCCGGCGGCAGCCGACCTGAATGCATTTGCAAGCGCCTTAACCGGGTTTTCTCCGCCGATCGTCATATCGACGCCGGCGCGGATCGAAGCCTCAATAAGCTTCTGCTGTGCGACGTTCACAAGGTTATCCTGGAAACTTGCGCCAGGAGAGACACCTTGCAGTTCCATCATCCCCGCGACCTGTGTCGTCAACCCGGCGGCCACCATGGAGGTGAGCAAGGCGCGGATATTGGCCGATGAGCCAAGTTCCTTGAGAGCCGCACCGAGATCGCCCTGATTGTTGACCAGTGCTACGGCAGTCTTGTTAATGAGCGACTGCACACCTGCATTCAATGCCGTCTGCATGGCGGCATTCTGAATGCCAAGAGAGGAAGCGAGCGAGTTGGAAAGCGAGGCTGTGAAGCCACCTGCACCGGCCGTGAGGGCGGTGGCGACCAACGTCACCAGCGCGGCTCCAGCTTCCGTCAGACCCTGCGACTTATAATCCCATTGCTGGAACTGAGCATCGACAGCTTTCCAGTCGACCTGCCCGGCGAGGGCGGGATCATTGCGGATTTCTCCAACCCATGCCAGTCCGGGTGACTGCGCAAGCTGATCGAGCGAGGCTTCGAGATTGCCGGTCTTGTGGTATTCGATGACGATACCGTTGCCAGCATCGATCTTGAGGCCGCCGCCGGCCTCGATTTCGACATGGCGGATCGTTTCTTCCGCCTTCCCCTGATCACGCTCGTTCCACCAGAACAGGTCTTCTTCACGCTTGAAGTCCTGCTTGAAACTCTGGTCGGTGTTGGTGAGAAGGGCAACCTTGCCTTCTTCCGCTTCGAGGCGTGTTTCGCCACCGCTTTTGACATGCGGAGCCTGGAGTGCCACATCGCCGCTTTCGGAGATGACGGACACATCCTTACCAGCGGTGATCGTCGTGGCTTCCGTCTCCACGGAAGAGGACTGGCGGCGGATATTGGTTTCGGTTCCGAGGAAGCCGCTGGTTTTGATGTCAAGCTTCAGGTCGCGGTTTTCACGGTTCTGAACCGAGGTGATGCTGACGTCGCCATCGGCTTGCAAGGTGACATTCTCGCCCGCCGAAGCCCTGGCACCACGGAGGGCCAGATCGTCACCGGCATCGATGAGTAGATTGCCGCCCGCCTGCAGTTCCGCCAGCGTATTGGTCAGGCTGTAGGCGCGGTCATATCCACCCTTGATCTTGTCGTCGCGCGACCGTTCCAGTTCGAGCGCAGATATATCGATCGCCTCGCCCGCATCCAGCGTCATGTCGTCGCCTGCGACGAACTGCCCGCCTTCTGAGACAATGGAGCCGGACGCCTTCAGGAGAAGGTCCTCGCGCGCTTCAATACGCGCTGCCTGCTGAGCACGGTCGGCGAAACCATTGGCGTAGACGTCACGAATCTTCACCGTGTCGTTGACGATAGTGTCTGCCTCAACGGTGACGTTGCGACCGGAGACCGTCCCGGAACGGTTGGAGAAGATACTGCCTGCGTCGATAACGATATCGGCACCCGCAAACAGGCTGCCACCATTGTTGAAGAGGGCAGCTGTGGTATCAATCGCGAGATTGCCGGTTGTGGAGATAGCCCCGGAATTGGTCAGCGCTGCCGTTTCGATGCTGGCCTGCCCTGCCCTGATCTGGGCACTGGCGAGGCTTGTGTTCGCGGTGGTTGAACTGGAGAGATAAACGCGGGGGACCAGCACCTCCTGTCCGTCAACGATCTGCTTTTCCAGCCAGACGATGTCCTTCGTCAGCGCGGCTCGCTGGGATGGCGTAAGAGAGACGCCGAAGGTCAGCCCCAGTTCCTGCTGTGCGTCGGCGGCATTGTCATAGAGCGCCTGCACCAGCCGGTACGGATCGAGGCCGGAGCCGACCGAGCGGCTTCCGGTCAGATTGAATATCTGGTCACGGATGAGGCGATATTCGACATAGGCATCGCCGAGCCGTTTCAGCGGCACGTCAGGATTGTAGCTGCCAATCGTTTGGAGGAAGTAGTCCGAACCGAGGAATTTGGAAGGATCGATGAACTCGGAACGGGTCTCGATGAGATACGGCATGTTGGGTGCCGCGACCTGCTGGAAGGTCGCCTGACGCCCTATAAGCGCGTTGATGCTGACATCGATGGCGGAGAGGCTGGCAAGATTGCGGGCCTGCGATGCGGACGCTACGTCCGCTGCCGAAAGCGCCCGGTCGCCGGAGGAAAGCCCGATTTGGCCAGCCTGGCTTCTAACAGCATTGTTATTCAGATAGCCGGTGACATTGGCGCTGAGAGCACCACCTGCCTCTATGGTGCCGAAGACGGCATCATACGTCCGCGACGAGGTACTGGAGTCCGTGGTTGTCCAGCGGCGAGTATCGTGGTCGACACAAATACCAAGGATGCGCTTCGCGCAATAGCGCTCAGAATGCTGGGTGACAGCCGTCGTCTCGACTGTTTCAACGAGGTCACGGCCTTCATTCAGGATCGAAGCGGCCGTAATCGCGATGTCGCCATTGGCCGCAATCTGGCTGTAGCTGTTGGTCAGCACACCGGTGTCGATGGTGATGTCGCCGCCAGCCAGAAGCTGGGAGGCTGGACCATTGGCGGTTGCCATCTCGCGTTTGGTCACGACGGTCGTGGTCGTGTCGCCAGACTGCGTGATTTCGGTCGTGGTGTCGACGGTCGAGGTCAGGCCGTCGCGACGGTTGGTCAGAGATGCGACATTGAACGCCATATCGCCTGCCACAGCCTCGATTGTGCCGGACCTGTTATCGAGCGCGCCAGCACGGGCACCGCTCAGTCCCTTGATCGCCAGGTCTGTTTCAGCGAGCACATCGGCATTGACGTTGGTGAAGCTGCCGTCAAGCAGGTAGCTTGAGGACGTGCCGGAATAGAGAAGCCCTGTATTGGAGAGGTTGCCGGCAAGTTCGGCGAGCAGGGAGCCGCTGGCAGAGCCCACGCTGCCTGCATTGTCGAGCGAAGCGGCGCGCAGGGAAAGCGCAGTGCCGCCATTGACGACACCGCCCGCCAGAACCGACACACTTCCGGCTCTGCCGTTGTCGCGACCGGTAAGACTCAGTGTGTCATTGGATTTCAGCGTACCCGAAAGCGTGACGTTGCCATCGACCGCAAGGCCAATGGCGTTACGGGCCGAGATTTCTCCGGCGTTTTGCAGGTTGCCGGACAGGGAAACGGCCACGGACTGGTCATGTGCCGTGAGAAGTCCCTGATTGACGAGGGATGCAGCTTCGAGACCGATCGCTCCGGCATTGATGGTGCCGCTGTTGGCGACGATGCTGTTTGCTGCTCGAAGTGAAAGCGCATCCTCGACAAGCAGATCACCGGAGTTACCAATCTTGCCACCGGCGGTAACGCTGGCACCCTTCATGCTCAACAGCTTCCCGGCATTGGAAATATCGTTCTGCGCTGTAACGTCGAGCGTCCCGCCCTGCGCGGCAATCGAGCCGTCGTTGGCAATCGAGCCTGCCGAGACGGTGACGCCGCCGTCAGCGGCGACAAGGCCAGCGGAATTGTTGCGCAAGGTGCCTGCAGTGGCCAGCGTCACCTTGTCCGTCGAAACGACCCGGCCGGAATTTGTAATATCCTGTGAGGATGACAGGACTGTACCGCCGTTGCCTGCGATTTCCCCGGAATGGTTCAGATTTCCGTTCAGCGTCTCCAGCTTTGCTACTGATCCTGCCGCAAGGCTGGCGCTGGAGGTCAGCTGCGCCGCCTGTGCTAGCAGCATGCCGCCAGCGACATAACGCCCATCCGTCATGGTGAGGCTATTGGCGGACTTTACGGTCAGGCCCCCGCCAGCCGTAATACGCCCTTTCCGCGCGTCGATGCTGGCTGCCTCGATCACGATGTCCGAACGGGACCGGAGCGTGTCGCGCCCTGTATCTGCCGCTTGCGCCAGATCGATGGTGTTCGCCTTGATCGACAGCAGCCCGCCAGCAGCAAGCTGTCCCTGACCGGCGGAGAGCGCTGATGCCTCTATGCTGAGCGTACCCGTGGCCGCCTGCTGTCCGCTGCTGTCGGTTCCAGACGCGGCAAGCGCGTCTACCCCGAGGGCGACGGTCTCACCCCTGAGCGAGACGTCGCCCTTGGCAACGACAAGGGCGCTATCCGCAAGCTCGACGCCGCTCAATCCTTCTAGCGTGATTGCCTCATCAGAGAACAGCGTGCTCTCAACCCGCACCGCCTGTTTTTGCGAGCGAGCAGTGATCGCCTGTTTTGCCTGTGCCTTGCCGAGCGTCAGCTTGCCGTTGGAACTGAGCGTCATCGCTCCGGCATTGGCGGCCATCTGGCCGGACATTTTGACGCCCGCGCCCTTGTCGGTGGAGATGATCTTGATGCTGCCGGCATACATGCCGCCGAGCAGAGAGGAATCGATAGCGATTGCCGGTTCGTCGCCGTCCGAAGCAAGCGGTGTGACGAGACCCGACTGATAGGCGTAGGAATTGCGTCCGGCGACCAGAGTGAGGTCGCCACCCGCTTTGACTGGCCCGTCAATGGCGATCCTGCGCGAAACGATATCGAAGATGTTGACCGAGCCGAGGTCGGCCCCGTTCGCCCCGATGCGCACATCACCGCCTTCGACCCGGAGTCCTGAAAGCGAGCCGTCGGCCCCAATTTCCGGCACGCCGGTAGAAAGCGTCACGCGTGGTGTATTGATAAAACCGCAGCCGTTGCACGTCAGTCCGTGCGGATTGGCAATCACGACATTGGCCGATTTGCCATGGACTTCGACCGCACCTTCAAGGACGGAACGGCTTGAGCCGGTCACTTCATTGAGGATGACGCTGGCCGGACCGGAATTGCGAAGATTGCCATTGCCCTGAACCAGGCCGCCAAGCTGTGATCTTAACAGGTCCTGGTTTGAATTGTTCAGGATCGCCCCGTTTGGGCCGACATTGAAGTCACTGTATTTGTTGTGGGAGAGGCCAGCGCCATTTGGCGTGACGATGTTTATGAGCGGCACGCCATTGCCGCTTGCGCCGACGCCCGGTTGATTGGCCGCATTGGCTGCCTGATCGGCCCGGATTTCCTGCGCCTGCACCATGAGAGGCTGCGTTGCGACAAGGATGCTGAGGGTTAAGGCGAGAGATTTTCGCGCAAACAGGACAAGACGGGAGCCTTGCCGGGACGACTGCAGATCGCCATTCTGCCTTATGCGTTTTCTGTCTCTTGCCATGTCATCACCTGTGCACTGTAGACCACGACCGGCGGGTGTTCCCCCGCATTCTTAAAATGAAACCGACACCCGCGCCTGAACGAGACCCGAGGACGGTTTGGCGTCGCCGGGTAAGTCAGGCATGGAGAGAATATCGGTATAGGACAGATCAAAATTGATCCGCCCGCCTCTGTTGCGAATACCTATGGCAGCGCCGACAATATTGCCACCGAGGCTGTTTCCGCGACTGTCCGAAACGCTATGTCCGAGATCGAGAGCGACGTAGGGTTCAAGCCTTCCAATCACCTCGACCGATCCGGCGTCGTTTATCGGCGGCAGCAGGAACGACAATTCGTTACGCATGAGGACGGCCTTGTCGGCGTAAAGAACCGCCTCGCGCACGCCGCGAACGGTTGAATAGCCACCGAGCGACATTTGCTCGGAACCGAACAGAGGGTCAGGGGACCATTGCCCGGAAACATTCGTGCTGAGAATCATCGTGGACGCGCCAACGTCCTGGGTCCGGAAATAGCCGAGCGAGGCCGTCACCTTGTCGAACTGGCCCCGAGGCGAGCCATCGGGTGCGGTCGCGTCGTCAAAAGCCCCGAGAATGTCTAGGCCACGATGATAGCCGACGCTGGCGCTCGCCTGTCCGCCGAACAACTGACGGGAATGGCCAAGTTCGAAGCTCGCGACCGACAACACACGGCTGGAAACGTCAATACGGCTGCCGAGCAGGAAGTTATCTGTTTCCTTCCATGTCAGCCGACCCGTAGCCCATGTCTTTGAGGTCTGATCCCGGTAAAGGATACGCGAGATATAAGGCGAAAGCGATTTCGACCCACCAGACGTGTCGATGGCGGAAAGCGGGCCTGCCAATGACGAGTGGTAATCGCTCCAGGAGCCGTTTATACCAACAGTCCAGTAACCGTAGGGAATGGACAGTGAGCCGGTCAACGTGTTGCTGTTGGGGCGCTCGTTGCTGAAGAACAGCGGATGATGATCCATCGAGCGCTGGTAGCCGAATTGCCATTCGTCATTGATGCCGAATAGATTATCGAGACCAAAATCGGCCCGCGACTGATAGATACCAGTAGCGACACCGCCGAGGTTGTCCGAGGAAAGGCTTGCATGCCACGGGCGACCCTGCTCGACTTTGACGTCCAGTACTGAACCACCCTGTTCCTTGCCGGACTGGAGCGCTATCGTCGCCTTGCTGGAGCGCAGGCGGTTGATCTGGTCAAGGCCCTGCTCGATGTCGCGCAGGTTGGCCGGCTTGCGCCGCATGCCCGGGAATGCCGTTGCTATCCGATTATCGGTCGAGATTTTACCGTTTAACGTGATGTCTTCGAGACTTCCTTCGATCACGGAAACATCGAGCGAGCCATCAGACAAATCCTGTTCCGGAAGATAGGCGCGTGACGCAATGTAGCCGCGTTCGACATAGAGATATGTCAGCGCTTCGAGGACGCTATTGAGTGCGGCAAGGCCGAGGCATTGCCCTTCGAAGCGTGCCGCTGTGCGCCGGAGTTCATCCCCTGGAATGAGTGTCGCGCCACCCACCGAGATGCTGTTGACTGAAATACAGGTCTCGCCGGGGCCAGAAGTCGTTACTTCCGGCGGTGCGACCGCTTTACCGCTCGGTGCGCGCGTCGTCTTGCGCAAGGTTTGCGCTTCGCGAAGGCGCTCCTGTTCGGCTTGTAACCGGTCGATCTGATTTGCCTGACGTGCGGCATCGTCGCGGATGTTCTGCGCGAGAGCGGTGTCCCCCAACGTAGCAGTGAGCACAACACCCGCTAAAAGAGCGCGGTGGAGGCTGTTCGTTCCATATCGTAAAGCGGGTACCTTCAATTATTGGCACCCTCTTTGCCAGCGTCCATCGGTGTCTCTCCGGTCGTTTTTCCGGTGGCAGGCACAATTCCAGCTGACAGTGCGTCGAATGCCCTGGTGAACCCCTTGAGCGAAAACGAGACCTTCACGGCTTGGCCGTTCAGAAGCCGAAAGAACGTGGCACCGTCCGATGCCTGTTTCATCTGGCTGATGCGATTGTTGTCCAGTGGAATTATGACGAAGCAACCGGCATGGTTGCAGTTACGATAACGCACCAGTGACGGCTTTGCGCTGCCCGCGCCAAAACCGAAATCGGATGCAAGATGAACATCGAGCGGCGTCAGCGCAACCAGCACCCAGTTCGCCTTGCCTGCCTTGTCGTTGGCACGGGAAATGGCGAGGTTCAGCACCTCGACAGGCTTGCCGCCCTGATCGACCATCAATGGCTGGGCGATTTCGCAGGAGGCTTTTTCTGGCACGTTGTGGTCCACTCCGGCTGCAATGACACAGCGCAACGTCCAGTCATCGAAGCGTTCAGTACGAACTTCCGTGGACGGCTGTTTTGCAGCATCGGATTGCGCAGCAGATTCCTGCGCATGGACAGTCGAGGTCATCAGTGAGAGTAAAACGGCAGTTGCCGAAGCCACCAGAGCTTGCCTTTTCGACACTAATGAGCAGACCCGCAACGGGCTCTTGCTGAACACTGGCCCTGCGCGGAAAAACTGTACAGGCATTGCAAATGTCATTCGGACCGCTTCTTCAATGCTCTAGGAAATCTGCTTTTGCCGTAGCAAAAGATGAACGTTCTTCCAAGGTATGAATCAAAAATTAACGCCCGTAAGTTGAAAAATATCACCAGAACTCACGTTCCGATGTTTTCCCTCTAGTGATGATAGTGCTCATTCCGTCTCTGTCCCGACGGGGAACGGACATGCTATCTGGCTGATTATTCAGTTATCGGGAAGGCAGCTATGTCCGCATTTGGTGCGCGCAGCGGTAAGACGCCCCTCGGCGCAAATCGGTCATCGCATGCTCGGTGGCGGCCCTACCGCACACCAATAAATGGTGCCTTCCGAGCTAGATATTCCTTGATTCCGTGTGCATTCGCAGATTCCAACTCTAGCTTCAGGTCCTGATATTCCTGCCGCAGGTAGTCATCTCATCCTGCCTGAGCATGTCGGGGAAGCAAAGCATCCTGGAAATCTGCCAATGCCCTAGAAGGCAACCGTTACAGTGCGTGACTTCTGGGCTGCCACGACAGGATGTTCGACCGCTTATTCCAAGCTTGGCACACATACATTCGCGACACTCCGGCAGATTTGAACTGGTTTAAATTGTCCGCACTATCGATCAACCGGATTTGCGACCTTCGCTTTGTGAAGAGCAAACGGTGCTGGGAGCGCACTCAGTCGCTGCGCGTCGATCATTTTCTCTAGCTGCAGGATCGCCCGTTCCAACGGGCTGGCGGCAGCCGCCGGCATCTTTGGCGTCGAAATCCTAGCGGAGGCTAGTAGTTAGTTTTAGTCAGGTGTATCCATCGCAGGTTGTTATCAGCGTGGCAGGTTCGGAGGCACCGAATGCATCTTCAACATGGACAGCGCGACGGGCCGGTGGAGGGCGATGAGCTCGATCGAATCGGAGCGATCGGCGAAGTGCATTTCAACGCCCTCTGCTTGAAGGCCAAGCTGAAGTGTAGCATCGTGTTCCCCGACAAGACTGGAAAAGACTTCGTCGTAGAGACATCGTTGCAGCCTGCGACGCCCGAGCGATCCCTAGACAAACGGCCTGCGCCCACGCAGATCATCGCTCAGGTCAAGACAATCCTTGCCAAGAACAGCACCGTACGCATCTCGATGTCGGTCGCCGAGCGCCTCACGAAAGACACTAGGCCGGCGATTATATGCGTTTTCAGGATTGGGGCTGACGACACCATCAAATCGATGGCGATCATACATCTACTGAATGACCAACTCGCGTCGATCCTCAAGCGCATGCGGCGCGCGTCGACAGGTGGACGCGTTCAGCCCCATAAGAATTCGATCTCGATCAAGGTGCCGAATGCCTCATGGGTCGAGGCCTCGAAGACCGAACTCGCCCGGATATTGATGGCGCTGCCCGGCGCAAGCATGGCCGACTATGCAAAGGAAAAGATACGGCAATTGGACGAACTTGGGTTCGACAAGGCGAGGTTTACAATGCACTTCAGCGTGACGACGAGGTCGAAAGATGATCTCGCGGACAAGTTTCTAGGCCTATCCCCCCTATCCGCCGAAAACGTCAATCTCTTCGAGAACCGATTTTCGATTCCGCTTCCCATCGAGGATGCTTCTGGTCCGGGCACCCTGCATTTCGAACCGCACCACAGCCTCCATGGTACACTCGAACTCAAGTCGACGGTCACCGGAACAACGGTGAAGACAATAGCTAGCATTGCGATGATCGGCCCTCCAATCTTGAGCGAAGACAACATCAGGGTCTCGGTGCAAACCCCGCTCGGTCGCTTCATCCTTGGCGGCGGAGGATGGACCTACAAGTGCCCTGATGACTTCTCCTTGGCCGATCACCATACGGCCAAGACATGGGAGGACTACCTTCTATTCAACGGCATCCTCGCCCGCGGGAGGTTCCGTGTCACGTTGTTTGCAGACGACCGCGAACCGCTCGCCATGGAAGTCGACGAACCGCCGCGAGCATTCGACAAGTTTGACCAGTACGCAAACCTTGCAGGCCTGGTTCGCAAAATCTTGTCGCATGCCGATCTGGAGGACGTAGGATTTCCGATGGCTCGAGCGCGCGACGAGAGTAGACAGTTGAGCTACCTCGCGCGCGTCTTGGAAACGACCGATGGCATGTTCAGTGTCGTGGACGACAGCGAACCGCCCATCGAACTCAAAAGCGAAAAAACGGCCTATGTTTCGGCCCTTGATCTCATGGGCACGTGGGTCGGTGTCTTCTTCCCGATGACGGTGAACACGGAGGAAGTCGGCGGCGTGAGGTCGTTGGTCGGCAAGCAGTGGAGCAAGGCGATAGTTGAGAAGCTCAACGACGCGAAGCTGGAGGCATCCTTCAAACGCTTCCGGGAGAAATACTCATCGATCAGTGGCGTGACGTCGATTTTTGTCCAAGCGCCGGGCGAATTCTGGTCGTCAAAGGTTGCGGTCGTCATCGATTAACCGACGGCAGCCCAGTTCTGGAGGACGTGATGGCCCGCTAGATGCACGCGCAGAGTCTGCGTTGCGCCAATACTGGTCATTGACAACGTACAACCCTGACCAACTTGCACGTGAAGTCGCAGCAAGTGGTGCCGAACTGATCACATTCAACAGCAACGGCGGCAACGTTGTGACGGCGATGGCGTATGGGAGAATGATCAGGTCGCTCGGGCCGGCATTTTATTGTTTCACGCTTTTCTGCCCACGTGAGCTTGAATTGCCAGATGCAGTGCGACGCTTGGAACGCCTATGGCTTCGCTGCTGTACATGTCCAAAAACATTCCGTCGTCTTCTGCATCCGCGAACCGAACCGAAAGCAGCTTAATGGCCAACTCGACGCCGCCATCTTTAGACGGATCATCCTCGTTCGATGATGGGAATCCTCGCCCACAAGGCGAGGATTGGTAAGACTTGGTCAGATCTAAGCTGACGGGCTATCAGGCAAAGAGCCGGCGGCCGCTTGCGACCAGCATGCCGGCCGCACCTTCCAGCCAGCCGGATTTCAGTTCCAGCGCCAGAAAACGGCTGCGCTCGAACGGGCCGGGCATGATCAGGTGCTGGGCCTTGTCGGCGAAAAAGCCGAAACGCTCGTAATAGGACGCGTCGCCAACCAGGAGAATGCCGCCGTGGCCGCGCTTGGTGGCTTCGGAGATCGCCGCACGCATCAGCGCCGAGCCGATGCCCTTGCCCTCATGGGCGGCATCGACGGCCAGCGGGCCAAGCAGCAGCGCTTCGACGGCGCGGCCTTCGCGCGAAATGCCGGCTTCGACATTCCAGAGGCGCACCGTGCCGATGACATGGCCGTCCTCATCGCGGGCGACGAGCGCCAGACCTTCGGCCGGAACGCGGCCGGCGCGCAGCTTTTCGGAAGACTTGCGGCGGCGGCCAGCGCCCATGGCGCGGTCGAGCAGGTTTTCACGGGCGACGACATCGCCCGGATTTTCCTGATCGATATGAAATGTCTGCGGTGTGAAAAATGCACGTACCGAATTCAGAAGAGCGGCCATCTCTCGGCCCTCCATCACACAACCGCCCACACGCGGCCCTTGATCAAAAATGGTGGAGCCGTTCCGGCCCGCCGACACGCTTTCCTCGGCTGGAAGAGGAGCAGCAAGCAGGGATTTGCGCGACAGCACAATCGGCAAAGCCGGAACGGAAGCTTGTTCGAGACGCCGCCCTGTTCAGCGGACGGCGTTCGGTTTAGATGACGTAGGCTTTCAGCGGCTCGAAACCGTTGAAGGCAACCGCCGAATAGGTCGTCGTATAGGCGCCTGCGCCTTCGATCAGAACCTCATCGCCGATGGTCAGAGAGACCGGCAGCGGATACATGTTCTTTTCATACAGCACGTCGGCGCTATCGCAGGTCGGACCGGCCAGAACGCAGGGCTCCATCTCATCCTGATCGCGCTCGGTGCGAATCGGGTAACGGATAGCCTCATCCATCGTTTCGGCGAGACCGCCGAACTTGCCGATATCGAGGAACACCCAGCGGTGGTTGTCATTGTCGGACTTACGCGACACGAGGACGACTTCCGCCTTGATGACGCCTGCATTGCCTACCATGCCGCGGCCCGGCTCGATGATCGTCTTCGGGATCTGGTTGCCGAAGTGCTTGCGCAGCGCCGTGTCGATCGCGTGGCCGTATTCTTCGGCAGCAGGAACGTCGCGCAGGTACTTGGTCGGGAAACCACCGCCCATATTAACCATCTGCAGGTGGATGCCCTGCTTGGCAAGCGAAGCGAAAACGCGCTTGGCATCGCCCAGCGCCGCATCCCATGCGTCGAGATTCATCATCTGCGAACCGACATGGAAGGAAACGCCGTAGGATTCGAGACCGAGCTGATGCGCGTAGACCAGAACGTCGACAGCCATCTGCGGCACGCAGCCGAACTTGCGCGACAGCGGCCATTCGGCGCCTTCGCCATCCGTCAACACGCGGCAGAAGACGCGCGCGCCGGGAGCGGCACGGGCAACCTTCTCGACTTCCTCGTGGCTGTCGACGGCGAAGAGGTCGATGCCGAGCGCGTAAGCGCGGGCGACATCACGTTCCTTCTTGATGGTGTTGCCGTAGGAGATCCGGTCGGAGGTCGCGCCAGCATCGAGCGCCATCTGGATTTCAGCCACGGAGGCGCAATCGAAGTTGGAGCCGAGCGAAGCGAGCAGCTTCAGGATTTCGGGAGCCGGGTTCGCCTTGACGGCATAATAGATCGCGCTGTTCGGCAGGGAATGCCGGAACGCGTTGAAATTGTCGCGCACGACGTCGAGATCGACCACAAGGCAAGGACCTTCGGGGCGTCGGGTTTTGATGAAGTCGAGAATGCGTGCAGTCGTCATCGATATATTCCCTATAAAACCGGCTCCGGAAAATCCGGAGGACAAAGGACGCTCGAGATATGCTTTCGAATCAGCCGGTGGAGGCGCAGAATCGATAGCATACGCTCAAGGCGCGAATGTGAATGACGCCCTGCCAGAGCATCATTCGGCTTTGTCTGCCATCGATTGGAGGGAATGACCCGACCGCACTTCAGGCAATGATGGTGTGCCTCTTCAGTACCCCGGCTGATGGAAAGCCGGCAGAGAACCAGAAAGGCCCGCACCGTCGTTGCTTCATATGTCCTCGCATTTCCCGGTTGGCCGGAATAGCGACTGGAGGGGTTAGTTCCAGGTACCTTACCGAACTCCTCACCACATCGAGGACTCGGCGGACACACATGGGCACGTGCGACTTTGGGCAGCACGGGAGATAAGAATATTCGCCGTCATAATCAAGAGGATTTTTTCACCAGAGAGCGGATTTTTTCAGCAACCATTTTACGGGTTGAACAGTGACCCCTCACCGTTCAATTATATGGAACGAACCGGAGGATTTTTATGGACACGCTCACCCGCATCCGCGCCTTTATCGATGTCGTCGAAGCGGAGGGTTTTTCCGCCGCCGCCCGCAAGACCGGGCGTTCCAAGGCGCTTTTGTCCAAATATGTCCGGGAACTGGAGGATGATCTCGGCGCATTGCTTCTCAATCGCACCACCCGGCAATTCTCGCTGACCGAGGCCGGCCACACCTATTACCGCACCGCCTCCGATATTTTGAAGGAAATCGACAATCTCGCCGATCTCGTGCGCGAGAAGAATGCCGATCTGAAGGGCAAGCTCAGGATTTCGGTTCCCCGCACCTTCATCGACGCCGATGTCGGCCAGAGCCTCATCGATTTCGCCAAGGAAAACCCGGAACTAACGCTGGAAATCGTCGCCGATGACCGATTTGTCGATCTAATCGAGGAAGGCTTCGATCTTGCGGTTCGAATCACCCGGCTGGAGGATTCGGGCCTCATCGCCCGCAAGCTTTCCGATTTCCGGGTCTATGCGGTGGCGACGGCGGATTTCGTGGCCAGGCACGGCCCGCTCGATGGCCCGCAGGATTTTTCCCGCGTGCCCTTCATCATCGATACCAACACCCGCTTCCACAATACCGTGCGTTATTTCGAACCGGATGGCGGTTCGAACTCGGTCACGATCAGCGGGCCGATCGAGGTGAACAGCCCGCAGGCGACGCTGCGCGCAGCCCGTGCCGGGCTCGGCATCGCCATGGTGCCGGATTTCATCGCAAGGCCCTACATCCAGTCCGGCGAACTGGTGACGCTGTTCGACGACTATATTTCCAAGGACCGCGGCATCTACGCGGTCTATCCGCACCGCCGTTACCTGCCCGCCAAGGTGCGCAGCTTCGTGGACTATCTGTCAGCCTGGTTCAGGAAGAACGGGTGAAAAGCGGGGAACTGATGGCTTTCGCGAACCGTGCCTCAGTCATGCCAGACTAACTCCGGCATCCAGCCACGGCGCGTCCGCGCCGTGAAAGGACTCTACTGCGATCAAGGACTTGATCACGCTGGACCTCGGAACTAGTCCGGGGTGAGGAGTGCGGATGCAACGCCCGCCTTCCAGCGGCCGTCGCATAGCCGGACCCCGCTTATCAGAACGGCGAATCCGGGAAGTAGAACTGCTCGGCATTGTCCTTGGTGATCAAGGTCGCGTCGAGAATATACTCACCGGCAACCGGCACCTGGTCGTAGAAATGCCCGGCCGTCAGCTGCATGGCGGTCGCCACCATCGCCGGCGGGTAGAGCACGTCGACAGGCACCAGCTTGTCGCCGTCCATGACCTTCTTGATCATGTCCTTGGAGCCCGCACCCGCAACGATGTACTGGACATCGGTGCGTTTCGCCTGCTGGATTGCCTCCAGCACGCCGATCGCCATGTCGTCGTCCTGACACCAGACCACGTCGATCTTCTTGTACTTCGTCAGATAGTCCTGCATCACGCGGAAAGCGTCGTCACGGTTCCAGTTGCCGTATTGGCGGTCGAGAACCTTGACGTTCGAGCCGGCGATACCCTTGTCGAACCCATCCTGGCGCTGCTGGTCGATCGGGATCGGCAGGCCGCGAATGACCACCACTTCCGCGTCAGGCGTGGTCTTCTTGATGTATTCGCCCGCCACTTGCCCGAGTGCCGGATTGTTACCCGCGACGTAAAGATCGCGGATCGAATTGTCGTTGACGCTCGGCGCGCGGTCAACGAGCGCGACGAAGGTGCCCTTGTCCTTGATTTCCTTGATGGCGTTGACGAGCGGATCGGGATCCGACGGCAGCACGACCAGTGCGTCCAGCCCCTGCACGGCAAGATCCTGAAGCGCGTTCGCCTGATTGGCGGCATCCGGCGAGGTCTTGACGATAATGTTCAGACCCGGATGCTCCTTCATCAGAAGCTTTGCCACCCGCTCGGCATGGTAAACGACGCCCGCCGTCCAGCCGTGGTCGGCTGCCGGGATGGATACGCCGATCGTGACCTTCTTGTCCTGCGCATGGGCAGAACCTGAAAGGACGACAGCCAGCGCGGCAAATGCCACGCCGATGAATTTTCTACGCATAGTCTCTTTCCTCCCAAGACCGGGGCGTTCCTCCGCTTAACGACCGCGTCTGCCCCATAACGCGACCAAACTTCCCATCCTCCCTGCTACCTGCGGCTCAAAGAGCGCTGCACCAGCATGGCGATGATGATGATCGCGCCCTGAATGGCGCCGATCAGATATTCGCTGACGAAGTTCGACAGGATCATGATGTTGCCGACGATCTCCAGAATGAAGGCGCCGCAAATCGTACCCCAGATGCGCCCGACGCCGCCCCGCAGCGCCGTGCCGCCGACGACGACGGCGGTGATGGCCTGCAGCTCCCACAACATGCCTGTCGTGGCAGAGGTAGAGGCGAGGCGCGGCACGTAAAGCAAAACCGCGACGGCAACACAAAGCCCCTGAACCACATAGGCAATCGTGCGTACCCGGACGACCGAAATACCGGAATAACGCGCTACATCCTCGCTGGAACCGACCGCAGTCAGATGCCTGCCGTAACGGGTGCGATAAAGCACGAAGGCGGCGATGGCGGCGGTGACGAAGATGACGATCACCGGGACAGGCACACCGAAGACGTTGCCGAAATAGACCGGGCGATAAAGCGCCTGGATTTCCGGGTTGCGTAGCGTGATCGCCCCGCCCTGCGACAACCAGGTGGTCAGCCCGCGATAAATGCCCATGGTACCGAGCGTGGCAATGAAGGGTTCGATGCGGCCGATGGTGGTGATGAGACCATTGGCCAGCCCGCAGGCCGCACCGATGGCTATAGCCAGCGCCATGGCGGCGAGCAGCATCGCCAGCGGATGCGCGATGACGCCGCTGTTCATGAACAGGATCATCAGGCTGGCGACGAAAGCCACCATCGCGCCGACGGACAGATCAAGCCCACCGGAGGTGATGACATAGGTGGCGCCAAGCGCAATGATGGCGATGAAAGCGCTGCGGGTCACGACATTCAGCAGATTGTCGATGCCGATGAAATTCGGATTGGCGATAGCGCCGAGAACCAGAAGCAGAGCCAGCGCCACGAACGGCGCGACAGCGCGCAGGTCCCAGTCCTTCGAGGTCTTCGGCGTTTTGCCGTTATCAAGTGCGGCCTCAGTCATTTTTCCCCTCAGTCTTCTTCCCGTCAGGCATTGCCCTCAGGCAACCTCTTGCGTGTGAACGCCCGTCGCAAGCGCCACGATATCGTTTTCGGTCATGCGTTCCCCCGTTACCTCGCCGACGATCCTGCCGGAGCGCATCACAAGCACGCGGTCGCAAATGCCGATCAGTTCCGGCATTTCCGAAGAGACGACGATGATCGATCTCCCCTCGTCCGCAAGCTTCGCGATAAAGCGGTAGATCTGCTCCTTCGTGCCGATATCGATGCCACGCGTCGGCTCGTCGATGATGACGATGGACGGATCGAGCAGCATCATCTTGGCGAGCAGCAGCTTCTGCTGGTTGCCACCGGAAAGCTGGCCGGCGAGCAAATCCTTGCTGCCCGTGCGGATATCGAAATCACGCACAGCATCGTCGAGCGCTTGCGTCTCCCGGCGGGTATCGATCTGGAACAACCGGCTGAATTTGCCGAGCGAGGCAAGCGTGAGATTGACCCGCAAATCCTTCGTCAGCAGCAATCCCTTGCCCTTGCGGTCCTCGCTCAGATAAACGATGCCGGCCTTCAGGCTGTCTTCAGCCTTTGCGAAATGTACCGGCTTGCCGAGATGACGGATCGTCCCCCGCCCTGGACGCAGGCCAAGTACGCCCTCCATAAGTTCCGTTCTGCCCGCACCGACGAGACCTGCGAAACCGAGGATTTCTCCCCTGCGCAGGCTGAAACCGGCATCCTGCGCATAACCGGGAACGGTGAAATGCTCCACCTGCAGGACAGGCTCATGCTCGCCGCCGGCATTTCGGTCCGGATAGAGCTTGGCCACATCGCGCCCCACCATCAGCCGCGCCATATCGGCCGGCTCAAGCGCCGATGCCGGGTGCGAAGCGACCAGCCTGCCATCGCGCAGGACCGTCACCCGGTCGGCGATCTCCTTCACTTCCGGTAGCCGGTGCGAAATATAAAGCACGGCCACGCCCTTTGCCCTGATGTCGCGAATGACGTTCAGCAGCGCATCGGTTTCGATGGGTGTGAGGCTCGCGGTCGGCTCGTCGAAAATGACGACGCGATGCGGCACGAGCAGAACGCGGGCAATCTGCACCAGTTGCCGCTGGGCAATCGACAGACTGCCGACGATGGCGTCCGGATCGACCGTGCTGCCGAGATCGGCTATCGCCTTGCGGGCGCCGATGCGCATGGCGCGGTCGTCCATCATCGGACCTCTACGCAATTCGCGACCCAGATAGATATTCTGAGCCACCGTCAGATCGGGAGCCAGCAATATTTCCTGATGCACGAGAACGATGCCGCGATGTTCGGCGTCAACCGGGCCGCTCAGCGTAACGGCCTCGCCGTCGATCCGGATTTCACCACCCGACGGCTTCTCATTGCCGGCAAGCAGCTTCATCAGCGTCGACTTGCCAGCGCCATTCTCGCCGATGATGGCGTGAACCTCACCGGCGCGCACGGCAATCTCTATATCCTTCAGAACCTGTACCGGGCCGAAGGATTTGGACAGCCCGACAGTCTCTATAAGAACCTGATCTGGAGATTCGTCAGCATAAGCCATTGCCGTCACCGGTATCCGGCACGAATGAAAGGCGCCTGCGTCTCGGTTTTACTTGAAATGACCATATGCGAACTCCTCCCAAAGCTCTTGAGAAGAAGCTAACGTCCGTTTTGAGGTACGTAAAGCAAATTTCGCTGGCCTTTTGGAATACACTCAAATTTGACCAGGATGACAACGCGAACGCCGCGCCGCCTGCGCTCAGAAGAGGCGTTTCACGGACGTGATTTCTGGTGGCGGAGAGGTCTTCGTCACGTCGCTATTATCGGCAGACCTGTTGCGCTGTGCGGCATAATAGGCATTTTTCTGTTCGTACATATGCATATCGGCACGGCGCACCAGCGATTCCATCGTCTCGCCGGTCTCGCTGGTCGCCACACCCAATGAAAGACTGAGCGGCGCACTGGAGTAAAACTGGTTGTTTATCTTCAGCAGTTCGTAAACGGTTTCGACCATCGCGGCGGCGATCTGTTTGTCAGCGCCGGGCAAAAGGATCGCAAATTCATCGCCGCCGATGCGCGCGGCATGGTTCGGCGCGGTGACGACGCCGTTCAGGACCTCGCCCAGGCGTCGCAACAACGCATCGCCGGCATCGTGTCCGAGCTTGTCGTTGGCATCCTTCAGGCCGTTGAGATCGATGACGATGGCCGAAACGGGTCGGAGCGCGCTGCGCTCCAGCCTGTTCATCTCGTCCGAATAGAAGGCGCGATTGTGCAGCTTGGTCAGCACATCATGCTTGCCGAGATATTCGAGATAGGCTTCCGCCTTCTTGCGCGCCGTAATGTCCGTCAGCGCCACCTGCACCAGCGACCAATCATGTTCATGGCCGGGGAAAACGGAAAAATGCAGCAAGACATGTCGCTCCGAACCATCCAGCGCATAGTTCACCACCTCGCGATGGTGATTGAGATTGCCGTTCCAAAGCTCCATCAGCTGTTCGCGGAAAGGCTTTTCCATTTCACCACGGAAAATATCGCCAAGCCGCTGCAACAGAACCTGCCGGTCCGGCGCGCAAAACAGGTCCAGCGTCGCCCGGTTGACGTCGATCACGCGGATTTCGCTCATGCATTGCCGCACGAATTCGGGATGCACATCCATGAACACCCGGAAGTCGACGATGCCGCGTTCCCTGACCTCCTCGATCAACCGCCGCACCCGGCTGAAATCCTCCACCCACAGGGAGACCGGCGAATGCTTGAACATGCCTTCGGCATAACGGCGGTTGAAAAGCTCCTTGCGGCGGGCTTCCTCGCGTTCCGTCACATCCTCGGTGGTCAGGAGCAGCCGTCCCAGCGTCCGTTCGTGGCCCGGAATGACCGCACCGCGCAGCTGGATATCCAGCCGCTTGCCGCCAATCGAATAATTGACGGCATTGCTGATGAATTCCGTCTTGCCGACCCACAACTCGGAAAGCTCGTTCACATGGCTTTCGAGCATGTCATCGCGGAAAATCCGGTGCAGATTGTCGACGAGATGCGCCTTATCCCGCGCCTCGAACAATTCCAGCGTCTTCGCATTGACCTGAATTACGCGGATTTTCTGCGAGCAGGTCGCCACCCGTGACAAATCTTCCAGCAGAAACGCCCGGATATCCTCGACGCCCTGCTGCCGCCAGATGTCGAACTGGCCCTTCACCTCGCTGAAATCCTCAATCCACATCGCCACAGGGGCGAGATCGAAGATATTGGTATCGATCGTTTCAATCATACGGGCGGTCTTCTTAAGGATAGATGCGGGAGAGCGGATACCGAATGCCGAAATCGTGCGAGACAGCAATGGCTGCCCGCATATCCGGATTTATTAGGGATATTCGATTTAACGCAAGCCCTTATCGCGCAAGCCACCGGATTGCGCGATAAATCTCGGTTTCGCCACGATGCCGCCCGTTACCAGAGCTTCACGTGCCGGTTCACATCCTTGTAGAGCAGGTAGCGGAACCGGCCCGGCCCGCCCGCATAACAGGCCTGCGGGCAATAGGCGCGCAGCCACATGAAATCGCCGGCCTGCACTTCTACCCAATCCTCGTTCAACCGGTAGACGGCCTTGCCTTCCAGCACGTAGAGGCCGTGTTCCATCACATGGGTTTCCATGAAGGGAATGGTCGCACCCGGCTCCAGACTGACGATGTTGAGATGCATGTCGTAACGCACGTCTTCGGGATCGATAAACCGGGTGGTCGCCCATTTTCCGTCAGTGTCAGGCATCGCCGACAAAGCGTGCTCATCCTCATGCGTGAAGATCGCCGGCGGCGGCTCCAGACCGTCCACCGCCTGAAACGCCTTGCGAACCCAATGGAACTTCACGGATGTTTTGCCCGAATTGCGCAGCTGCCAGTGCGAACCGGCGGGCAGGAAAGCGAAGGAGCCCTCCCGCAACGCATGCCGCGCGCCCTCGAACTCCACGGTCATTTCACCGTCCACGACAAAGATCGCCGCCTCTGCCCTCTCATCGGGCTCCGGCCGCTCACTGCCGCCGCCGGGCTGCACTTCTACGATGTATTGCGCAAACGTCTCGGAAAAGCCTGTCATTGGCCGGGCGATGATCCAGGCCCGCGTGCCGGTCCAGTGCGGCAGCACACTTGTCACGATATCGGACATCACGGTTTTGGGGATGACCGCATAAGCGGTCTTGAATACAGCTTTGCTCGACAGCAGTTCCGTCTGCCCCGGCAGACCGCCCATATCCGAATAATATTTCTTCATTTCAGCCATTCCACTCCGCAACGCATTTCGCGCGAATTCTTAGGCCTGCGGCGGCGTTTAATCAAATAGTTATTGGCGTGCGCAGGGCTTGCCGCCCGCATGGCAAAATGCGGGCCGCCTATTTCGCCCAGACATGCGAAACGAAGTCCGGATCAGCCCTTTTTGCGCATCGTGGCGTAAACGATATTGTGGTTTTCGCCGAAGAACACCTCCGCTTCGATGCTTGCGGGATCGGCGCTGGCGTTGACGATCCGCCACATATCCGCTTTCGAGCGCAACAACAGCGCCCAGTTCATGAAGGTTTCCATGTAGCCGTCGACCACGATATCCTCGGAGAAGTTGGCGAAGAGGAACATTCCGCCGGGCTTCAGCATCTCCATGCAGCGCCGCGTGAGCTTGATCGCCACCCTGTCGTTCAGATAGTCGTAGAGGCCGGCGGCATAGACCAGATCGAATGTGCCGAGGTCTTGAGAACGCAGGACGATATCGCGCACGGAGCCGTCGATCGCCTCGATGCAGCTGCCGTTGAAATCACGGGCGACGGAACCGACGCTGAGGGGGTCCTGATCGAGCGCCACCCAGCGCCGGATGCCGCCTTCTTTCAACGCCATGGATGCATCCGCCTCGCGCAGATGTCCCGACGCGATGGTGAGGATCTCCGTCTCGTTCCCATGCCGGGCCGCAGCCTCGTCAACGAACCGCGTCAGCAGATCCCGCCGCTCGCGGACGGCGACCGAGGAACTGGCGTCCTTCGTATAGTCGTAAAGAGCCGCGCCAAGCGGCGTGGCGGTCTTCACTATGTCGGCGACGCTGTCGTGACCATAGATGAAGTCGAGAAGCTGGGCATCGCCCGAATAACCTCTCGGTTTTTCAAACGACCAGCGCGTGAAGGGATCTTCTAGGAAATAGTCGGACACGGAGTGATTCTGCACCAGAGGAATCAGCTCTGCCCACACGCTGGAGTGGAGCTTCTCCCGCAGGCCATGCAGAGCACCCGCTGTTCGATGTATTATCTCGCGTGCTGAAACACCATTTTCAAATTGCTGTTGTGCCAATTCAAGAATGATCGCGACCTCTGCTTTCGCAACTGCGAAATGCTCATCGAACGTTTCCATTTTCCGTGCAAAAATCTCTTTTGCGACAGTATCCGGTGTGATCAGACTTGCTCCGTCCAGATTTCTTTTCTTTACCTGCCTCACTTCAGCCTCCAGTATTAACACATTGTTAACTATACGTTTCTGGGAGACGGAAGGCCACTCGCTTTCGATTTTTGAGCGGTGTAGGGATAGATTACTTTATTAGCGTATTTTTTTGGCCACACTCATGGGCCGGAGGAGAAAGCGGATACGCGATTCAGCGAAACTTAATGTTGCGAGCGTATGATGCGCTCTTCCTTTCCATGTTTTCCGCCCGCATGGGGAGAGATCGGCAGGAACTCGCGTTTTGCGCGAAAGTACACGCAAAAGTGGAATAAGCAGTTACTTGATAAAGTATACGCAACACTATGGGAAAGTGCATGAAGCACACATTGGGAGTGGTGAGTGGACAGCAAGAATATCGGCGGCCGGACAACCGGTTTTCTGATGAACTTCTTGCCCTTTACCAGCAGGAAGGTGAACGCAGCCGCCGGGGTACGATCAGGCGCGGCCTGTGGACGGCTGTCTTCATCTATCTGCTGTTCGCCATTACCGACATCATTCTCGTACCCGACGTCGCTTTTTACACCATTACCGCGCGATTATTCGTCGTTCTGATATCTCTGCTGACGCTAGAAATCCAGCTGCGCATGGGCGCGCGCACCACAGCGCTCGACCTGACCTGCGCGACCGCGCTCGTCATGGGATATATCGGCTGGCTGGTGCCTTCGCTTTTGACCGACAATCTCGAAAACATGTCCTATTACATGGTTTTCGGGGCGATCTTCATGATGGGCGCCAATCTGTTTTTCACCTTCCGCTTCCATCTTTCGCTCGTGTCTTCGGGTATCATTCTCGTCACCTATTTTCTGGCGGCGACGCAGTTTCCCGAAGATGCATTCTACAAGCTCGCTTTCGGCACCTTCTATATCTCCTGCTTCGTCTTCACCTCTTACGTGAACTGGAACCTGAACCGGGAACGCTACCACGTCTTTCTCAACGGGCTGGAGGCCAAGGCCCAGCAGAAAGCGGCGGATGAGCGGGGTCAGGCATTGTTGCGGCTCTCGAATACCGATTCCCTGACCGGGCTTCAGAACCGCCGCGCCATCGACCATCATCTCCGCCTGTTGTGGGATAACTGGAGCAAGAAGGAAGAAGGCTTTTCCGTTTTTCTGATCGATGTCGACTTCTTCAAGAAATACAACGACCGGTATGGCCATCAGGAAGGCGACAAGTGCCTGGTAACGGTAGGCAACGCCCTGCAGGACGCGATTACCGACCATGGCACCTCCATCGGCCGTTATGGTGGTGAGGAGTTCATCGTGCTGGCGCCATTCAAGTCGAGGCAGCAGGTGGGCGAACTTGCCGAAACGATCCGCCACACCGTCGAACACCTGTCGCTCGCGCATGACCAACGCCGGGACGGCACCTTCATTGTCACCGTCAGTATCGGCGCGTCCTTCACCCGTCCCAATCCGGACGGCAAGCTCGAAAAAATCATCAACGAGGCGGACCGGGCGCTTTATATCGCCAAGGGCAATGGCCGCAATTGCATGAAACTGTTCGATCCGGACGATCCGCAGACCAGCGACGAGACGGAAAACATAGCGGCACTTCTGAAAATCGCCGTTGCGGAAAATCTCGTTTCCCTCGTCTATCAGCCTATCCTCAACATATCGACCAACGAGACGGTAGGGGCCGAGGCGCTGATGCGGCTTCGCCTGCTCGATGGCGGCTCCGTCTCGCCCGGCATATTCATCCCCATTGCCGAACGCACCGGCACGATCATGGAGCTGGGCCTCTGGACCATCAAAACCGCCTGCCGGCAGATACTGGCCGATGACAAGGCCGCGGTGGTCAGCGTCAACGTTTCGCCGATGCAGCTGAAAAACCCCGGCTTTGCCACCTCGGTCGCAGCAATCCTTGTCGAAGCGGGGATCGGCGGCGGCAGGCTAGCCTTCGAAATCACCGAAGGTGTGGACCTGGAGATGCATTCGGATGTGCTGCGCTGCCTTAACGACCTGAAGACGCTCGGCATCAAGATATGGCTGGACGATTTCGGAACGGGTTTTGCCGGCCTTTCCTGGCTGCGCATGACGGATTTTGATACCGTCAAGATCGACCGATCCTTCCTGCACGACAGCAAGACGCCGCGCGGCCGGGCGATGTTGCAGGACATGATCCGCCTTATCCGCAATCGCGGCCACAAAATCCTGATTGAAGGCGTGGAGACGGAAGAGCAACTGCGGCTCGTCCGTCAGCTCGAGATCGATTATGCGCAGGGCTATTATATTGGACGTCCTGTCGTGGCTGAACGGCTGAACGGGGTTGCGGCCGCCCCCTATGCGCGTCCCAATATGCTGGTACGTCCCGCCTGAGCGGACGAGGGTGGCGGCAGATCGCTTTAATGATAGGCGGGTGGGCTGATCGAGAATTTTGCCGCAAGATCGGAAAACGTCGCACGGGTGACGGGATCGACAGGTGCGCCTTCCCTCTCCCGTCTTGCCGCTACCGCCCATTCCCGGTCGCCCGGCGCCATGACCTTGCAATCCTCCCGGACCGGTGATCCCCGCAGCACCTCGAGGTAACGTTTCATTCCCTCGTCGAAGACCTCACGTTCAAGGAAGGCTTCCGGCTTCAGCGCCAGCACGAAGGCGCCCAGCCCGCGCGGCGTGGAAAAATCCGGCCCCGGCATGGGAGCGATATCGAAACTGAGCTTCATGCCGCTGAGAACAGCGCTGAAAATCTCGACCATTCCCGCCAGCGCAGCGCCCTTGAAGCCGAACTCACCACCAACAGGCGCGAGCATCTCAGCAGCATTGGGATCCCGCGTATCGACGCCGTCGCCATCCGAGGCGACACCATCAGGCAATTGCTGCCCCAGGCTGCGGTAAAGCAGAACGCGGTTATAGGGCACGGCGCTTGTAGCCATGTCCAGAAGCCAGGGCAAGTCATCGGCTACCGGCACACCCACGGCAATGGGGTTGGTGCCGTGAAAACGCATCGCGCCGTCATGCAGGCGCACGAAGCTGTCGGAGTTACAGAAGGCGAGGCCGATATAACCCCGCCGCGCCGCCTCCAGCGCGTAAGCGCCAGCCGGTCCGAAATGCGAGGAATTCCTGATCGCGACGGCACCGATGCCGAATTTCTCCGCAAGCGCCATGGCGCTGTCCATGGCCGCATAGGTGGCGCGGGCGCCATGGGCGTGGTCCGCATCGATCGTCTCCACCGCGCCGAAACCGGACACACGGCTGATCTGCGGCCGCAGATTGAGACGTCCGCCTTCCAGTGCTGTGATGTAATGGGCAAGCAGGCGCACGCCGTGGCTGTCGACGCCCAGCCGCGTGCCATGCATCATGGCGCGGGTCGCCGCATCAGCCGTTTCATCATCGGCACCAACAGCCAGGAAAACGGAACGGCAAAACCGCTCCAGCTCATCAAGCCTTGCCAGAACAGCGACATTTTCATTGCTATGCGACATCAGGGGAACCTCCCGATTCCAGAATCCATGCCGCACAAGCTAGTCACGGGGCGCGTTTTTGCAATCGAATATCGCGCCCCGAATGGATCAATCAATCGTCGCCGCCAATTGCCTCGTAAGTATCACGCTCACCGGCAATGATGGCGCGCTTGCCGACATGGTTGGCAGGGCCGACAATGCCTTCCTGCTCCATGCGTTCGACCAGCGAGGCCGCGCGGTTGTAGCCAACGGACAGGCGGCGCTGGATATAGGAGGTCGAGCACTTCTTGTCGCGCATCACCACCTTCACGGCCTTTTCGTAGAGATCGTCGCTGTCGTCGTCGCCCATCGAGGTCTTGTCGAAGACGGCCGTTTCCTCTTCCGCCTCGTCATCGGCCTCGTCGGCGTCCTCAGTGACGGTGCCGAGATATTCCGGGCGACCTTGGGTCTTCAGATGCGCCACGACCTTTTCCACTTCCTCGTCCGATACGAACGGGCCGTGGACACGGGAGATGCGGCCGCCACCCATCATGTGCAGCATGTCGCCCTGGCCGAGCAGGTGTTCCGCGCCCTGTTCACCGAGGATGGTGCGGCTGTCGATCTTCGAGGTCACCTGGAAGGAAATGCGGGTCGGGAAGTTGGCCTTGATCGTGCCGGTGATGACATCGACCGAGGGACGCTGGGTGGCCATGATGAGATGGATACCGGCAGCACGCGCCATCTGCGCCAAGCGCTGGATCGCGCCTTCAATCTCCTTGCCCGCGACCATCATCAGGTCGGCCATCTCGTCGACGATGACGACGATATAGGGCATGGCGGTGAGGTCCATTTCCTCCTGCTCGTAGACAGCCTCGCCGGTGGCGCGGTCGAAGCCGGTCTGCACGTTGCAGAACACGGTCTCTCCCTTGGCGCGGGCGGCAGCGGCCCTTGCATTATAACCGTCGATATTGCGCACGCCGAGACGCGACATCTTGCGATAGCGGTCTTCCATTTCGCGCACGGCCCATTTCAGCGCCATGACCGCTTTCTTCGGATCGGTCACGACCGGCGTCAGAAGATGCGGAATGCCGTCGTAAACGGAAAGCTCGAGCATCTTGGGATCGACCATGATCAGGCGGCATTCCTCCGGCTTCAGCCGATAGAGCAGCGACAGGATCATGGTGTTGATGGCGACCGATTTACCCGAACCCGTGGTGCCGGCAACGAGCAGATGCGGCATCTTTGCCAGTTCGGCAATGACGGGTTCGCCGCCGATGGTCTTACCGAGGCAAAGCGCGAGCTTCTGGCGGGTCTCGCTGTAATCCGTCGCTTCGATCAACTCGCGCAGATACACCGTCTCGCGCACCGGGTTGGGCAGTTCGATGCCGATGACATTGCGGCCGGGCACGACGGCGACACGCGCCGAAAGAGCCGACATGGAACGGGCGATATCGTCAGACAGGCCAATGACGCGTGAGGACTTCACACCCGGAGCAGGCTCGAACTCGTAAAGCGTCACGACAGGACCGGGGCGGACATCGATGATCTCGCCCTTGATGCCGAAGTCTTCCAGCACGCTTTCCAGCAGGCCGGCGCTCTGTTCCAGCGCTTCGGGCGTCATGGTCGTGGTCTGCTGGACGCGGGCCTGCTGCAAAAGATCGATGGAGGGGTATTCATATTCACCGTCTGCAAAGACCGGCGCTTCCCGGAACATCGGCTGCGAGGCCTGAATGGGTGCGCGCGGCGTGAAACGCGGCTCGGCCACGATTCTTTCGACCGGCTGAACCTGCTCCACGGGCCTCACCGGCTCGGCAACCACGGCCGCCTCGACGATGGGCTGCGGCACGATCTCGGGTTCGGAAACCTGAATTGCGGGATGATGCACGCCGATTTCGCGGTAGAGCCTGATCGCGGAACCGCCCGGAATTCGGACGACAGGCGGTACGGTGGAAAGCCGGATGGCGGGGGCAGCAGGAGATGCAGGGGCTGCCGCAGCAATCGCAGGCGCCGTCAGCAACGGGTTTGCAAGAATGGTGCGCGCGGATACGGGAAGGCCTTCGCCGGCGTCGCCCGGCAGATCGAGCGTCATCACCTCCCAGAAAAGCTCATCCGGAAGATTGGCGGCAAAGGCTGGAATGGATGCCTGGGGCGTGGCTACCCGTTCGACAGATGTAAACGGCCCCGCGGACAGCGGCCGAGCGGACAAAGACATTTCCGGCACCGGCGTTTCGAAGACAACGGCTGCATCTGCCGTCGCTGGCATCAGCGCTGCGGCGGCGGCTTCTTCCGCCTGCTTGCGGGCAAGCTCCAGCCGCAATTTGTAAGTCAGCGCCCTAGCGCCCCGCGCATCGGGCGGCTGCGGCAGAAACGGCATGCGTTGTGGCTGAACGCGTGGTTCCGGCGAATTTGCGATCGGCTGAGAGGCGATCTCCTGTTGCACCACCACCTGAGGCAACTCGACCACCTCAGGTTCGGCAGATTCGGGCGGGACCACAGCGGGGACTTCCTCTTCCGCAAGATGCGGCGTCTCGACCGGCATGCGCCGGGTAAAGACGCTTTCCGGCGTGCGGGTAAAGCGGACATTCGGCCCGAGCACGAAAGCATTCTGCCAGCCCGGCATTTCGGCACGGCCTTCGATAGCATCGGCAGCGCTGACATCGGCATTCGGCCGGGGCGTGACGCCGGCTTTTGTTGCCGTGGCCTGCTCCTGGCCTGCAGCAGCCTTGCCGCCGGCATGACGAGCCTTATCGCTCCCCTCCCCTACGCTATTGGACGAATTCTGGAATCTGGATCGGGAGAAACTCATGGCAGCGTGCACACTCATCATAAACGTACATATTTCGGTCTCCTTGAAATAGAAAATAAAGGTTAATTACCCCTTTCCAAACGGGGTCATGGAGGCAGAATTTCACTTTGCCCACAGGCGGGATACAACATGACTGGCCAAGGCAGAGGTATCCCAAGCCGTTAAATTTATTGCGTTAAATCAAGTTTCCGTCGATGCCGGCCAGTGATCGGCGTGGCGAAAGAAAAGGGAATTGCGGCAGTAAAGCATATTGTTTCTGCAAAGGGCCGCGCAACGTAAAATCATTGCTGTAAAGCCCGCGAATTAACGTGGACAGTGCCGAGGTTGCAGTCTTAAGATCGGGCAGGCTGCGGTCCAGCGGAAAGGCCGCCCCGCCCTCATTCCGGAGTGAATTTCATGTCGCTTGTCCACCTGTCCCGCCGCTCGCTTCTCAAGACCTCACTGCTTCTTGCCGGAACCACCGGACTTGCGGGCATTGCCACCGCGCAGCAGTCAAAGCCCGGCGGGCGGTTGATCGTTGCGGCCGATTCGGAGCCTAAGAACCTCAATCCCGCAATCGTCGCTTCCAACGGCGTGTTCTATATTGCGAGCAAGATCGTTGAGCCGCTGGCGGAAGCCTCTTTCAACGGCAGGGACGGGCTGGAGCCAAGGCTTGCGACGGAATGGCACGGATCGGAGGACGGCTTAAGCGCCACCTTCAAGCTGCGCGAAGGCGTGACCTGGCATGACGGCAAACCCTTCACTTCGGCGGATGTGGCCTTCTCTGCTCTTTCAGTATGGAAGCCGCTGCAAAATCTCGGGCGGCTGGTCTTCGCCAATCTTGAAAAAGTGGATACGCCGGACGAGCACACGGCCATCTTCCGTTTTTCCAAGCCGACACCTTTTCAGCTTATCCGCAATGCGCTGCCGGTCGTCACCAGCGTCGTGCCGAAACATCTTTATGAAGGCACAGATATCGCCACCAACCCAGCCAATACCAAACCGGTCGGCACTGGGCCTTTTGTTTTTGCGGAATACAAGCCCGGCGAATATTATCGCCTGACCCGCAACCCGAATTATTGGGGCAATCACCAACCACAGCTCGACGAGATCATCTATCGCGTTCTGCCCGACCGCGCGGGTGCCGCCTCCGCGCTGGAGGCCGAGGAAATCCAGCTCGCCGCCTTTTCCGCCGTGCCGCTTGCCGATCTTGCCCGCATCGCGAAGGAGCCGGGCATCAAGGTCATCCCGGAAGGTTACGAAGCTCTCACCTATCAGCTCGTCGTGGAAATCAACCACCGCCGCAAGGAGCTGGCCGATCTCAGGGTTAGAAAGGCCATCGCCCACGCCATCGACAAGAAATTCGTCATCGACAAGGTCTTCCTCGGTTACGGCACGGCATCGACCGGCCCGGTCCCGAAAAATGCGCCCCAGTTTTACACAAGAGACGTCGAGACCTACGATTTCGACGTCGCCAAGGCGAACGCCCTGCTGGATGAGGCAGGTTATCCGCGCGGTGCAAACGGAACACGTTTTTCGCTGAAGCTTCTACCGGCACCATACTTCAACGAAACCAAGCAGTTCGGCTCTTATCTTCGCCAGGCGCTGCAGGAAATCGGCATCGATGCCGAGCTGGTCAATAATGACGCTGCCGCACACCAGAAAGCCGTCTACACCGACCATGCCTTCGATCTTGCCATCGCGCCGCCGGTCTTCCGTGGCGATCCGGCGATCTCCACCACCATTCTCGTGCGCTCCGGTATCCCGGCGGGCGTTGGCTTCTCCAATCAGGGCGGTTACGAGAACAAGGCGCTCGACACACTGATCGATAAGGCGGCTGAAACCGTGGACACGGCCGCCCGCACGGTGCTCTACAAGGACTTCCAGAAACAGGTCGCCGCCGATCTACCGTTGATCAACGTCGCCGAGTGGGGTTTCATCACGGTGGCGCGCGATACGGTCAAGCATGTCGCCAGCAATCCCCGCTGGGCCGTTTCCAACTGGGCGGATACCGTGGTCGGCACCTGAGAAGCGCCGTGAGGCGCGCGGCGACATTGCTGCGGCGAAGGGCGATCAGCGCCATTCCGGTGCTGCTGATCGTTCTGGTCTTCACCTTCGTCCTGCTTGAAAACGCATCCGGCGACGCGGTTGACGCCTATCTCGTCTCCATCGGCGGCGGCGATGCCGGGCTGCGGGATGTGCTACGCGAGCAATATGGGCTGAACGGTTCGGTGCTCGCCCGCTTCTGGCTTTACGCCAGCTCGGTACTGCGACTTGATTTCGGCTGGTCGCTTGCCTTTGACCGACCGGTGCTGGGGCTGATCCTAGAACGGCTGCCGAACACGCTGCTCCTGATGGGCAGCGCCACGGCGTTGGCTTTCATTACCGGCACCGCGCTCGGCATCGTGGCGGGCGCACGTCCGGGCGGGTTGACCGACCGGGTGCTCTCCACCCTGTCGCTGGCGCTCTACGCCACGCCCGGCTTCTGGCTCGGCCTCGTGCTCGCCATCGTTTTTGCCGTGCAGTTCCGATGGCTTCCGACATCCGGCATCGAAACCATCGCATCCGGAAAACAGGGATTTGCAAGGGCGCTCGATATTGCGCGCCATCTCGTCCTGCCAGTCGCCAGTCTCGGGCTGATCTATCTGGCGCTGTTCCTGCGCGTCATGCGCACCGCCATGGCCGCTGTCTGGCCGCTGGATTTCGTGCTGTTCGCCAAGGCCAAGGGGCTTTCGAGACGCCGGATCGTGCTGCGTCATGTCGCCCGCAACGCCACCCTGCCCCTCGTCACCGTGCTTGGCCTGCAAGCGGCCACCATGCTCGGCGGCAGCGTCGTGATCGAGAGCGTTTTTGCCATTCCGGGTTTCGGCCGGCTTGCGCAGGAAGCCGTCAGCGGCCGCGACACGCCGCTGTTGATGGGCATTATTCTGACAAGCGCCATCTTCGTCATTCTCATCAATCTCGTTGTCGACATTCTCTATGCCGTCCTCGATCCGCGCATCGGCAGCGGGGAGCAACAGGCATGAGTTTCGCTCTCCGGCTCCTGCGCAGTTTCGAAGGTGCAACGGGCATCATCATCCTGACGCTGCTTGCGGTAACGGCGCTCGCCGCTCCCCTCCTGTTTCCCGGCGACCCGCTGTCGATCGTCGGCGAGCCGCTCGTCGCACCCTTCACGGACGGTGCCTCCCTCCTCGGCACCGACAGGTTGGGCCGCGACGTGCTGGCCGGAATTGCCCATGGAGCGCAGGCATCCCTGCTCGTCGGCATCGGTGCGGCTGCTGCGGCACTACTGATCGGCACCGTCGTCGGCACCATTGCCGGATTTGCCGGCGGCCTCATCGACGAAGCCCTGATGCGCGTTGCCGACGCCTTCCAGATCGTGCCGAATTTCCTGCTGGCGCTTGCCTTCGTCAGCACCATCGGCCCATCCATGCCCATCGTCATCCTTGCGATTGCCCTTGGCGCCTGGGCGGATCCGGCGCGACTGATGCGGGCGCAGGTCCTGAGCATCCGCGAGAGGGATTATGTACAATCCGCCCGCGCCATCGGCATGCATCCGCTGGAGATAGCCTTCCGGCAAATCCTGCCCAATGCCCTGCCGCCGGTGCTGGCGCTCGCCGCCATCATCGTCGCCGCCGCAATCCTCACCGAAGCGGCACTGTCCTTCCTCGGTCTTGGCGATCCGAATATCGTCACCTGGGGTTCGATGATCGCGGAGGGGCGCAACGTCCTGCGGTCTGCGGCGTTTCTTTCCGTCATCCCCGGCATCGGCCTTCTGGTCACGGTCCTCGGCGTCTATCTTCTCGCAGAAGGCATCAATAGGGCGATGGCGACAGAGAAAGAAGCGTCATGAGCGGCAATGCACTCTGCCGGATCGACAATCTCAGCGTCCGCTATACGGCAGACGATGCACCCGCGTTGCAGGACATTTCATTGACGATCAGGCAGGGACAACGACTGGCGATCATCGGCGAAAGCGGTTCGGGAAAATCGACGCTTGCCAAAGCCATTGCCGGGCTTCTGCCTGCGAATGCGCGTGTTTCCGGCGATATTTCCTGGAGCCGCGACAGCGGTCTCTTCCCGGACAGGCCGATGCCGGGCCGCGATATCGGCTACATCTTTCAGGATACCGGCGCGACGCTGAACCCGGTTCTGACCATCGGCGAACAGGTGGCGGAAGGTGCCGTGCGGCATCTTGGCATCTCATGGAAGCAAGCGCATGATCTCACCCGTGACCTTCTGGAGCGGGTGCGGCTGCCGCACCCCTCGCATCTTGTCTCAGCCTATCCACACCAACTTTCCGGCGGGCAAAGGCAGCGTGTGGCGATTGCCGCCGCCATTGCCGCGCATCCCGCGATCCTGATCGCCGACGAAGCGACGAGCGCGCTCGACACGGTGAGCCAGGCCGCCATCGCCGTCCTGCTGGACAATCTCGTGCGCGAGGAAGAAAGAACACTGGTCTTCATCACCCATGATATCGGCCTCGCCTCCAGCCTTGCCGACGAGATCGCGGTTCTGCGTGGCGGGTGGCTGGTAGAACATGGCACAACCCGGCAGGTGCTTTCCGCACCTGCGCATGACTATACGCGCGCGCTGCTTGCCGATTATCTCGATCTTTCCACGCCGCCGCTCATCAGCGAGGCTGTGTCATGAACGAAGCCCTTCTGAGTGTCGAAGACCTCTCGAAAACCTACCGGACCGGCGGACGCACGGTGGAAGCGCTTTCCGACATCTCCTTTTCGCTTCAGCCCGGCGAGACGCTGGGGCTTGCCGGCCCCTCCGGCTGCGGAAAATCGACGCTGGCGCGCATCCTGATGCGGCTGATCCCGGCCGACGAAGGCACTGTCAATTTTGAAAACCGCGACTGGCTTGCACTTGACGGCGGCGAACTGCGCACTGCACGACGGCATATGCAGATGGTGTTTCAGGATACGCACGGCGCGTTCAACCCGCGCGCCAGCGTCGAGGACGCCATAGGCGAGCCGCTGCGTATCCACCACATCGTCGAAAGACGCGAACGCCCGGCAGAAATCCGCCGTCTTCTCGACCGTGTCGGCCTGCCCGCCAGCTATGCCGGCCGCTCCGTCTTCAAGCTTTCGGGCGGCCAGCGGCAGCGCGTGGCGATTGCGCGGGCGATCTCGCTCAAGCCATCCCTGCTCATTCTGGACGAAGCGGTTTCAGCGCTTGATGTTTCCGTTCGTCGGCAGATTCTCGAACTGCTGGTGGAAATACAACGGGAGACGGCCGTTGCCTGCATTTTCGTTTCCCATGATCTCGCGGTCATCCGCGCCGTCTGCCACCGCGTCGCCATCATGGAGGCGGGGCGGATTGTTGAAATCGGCAGGACTGCAAATATCATTTCCGCGCCGCAATCTTCAACTGCCAGAACCCTGATCGAGGCTGCGCCGCGCCTGACCATCACCGCACAAGGATAAGACATGCCCGCCCCTGACTACGCATTGCTTCTCGACCCGCCCGCCTTTCCCGCAGAGCGTTACGCCGTGCTGGCCGACCGGCTGGCGGGTTTGATGGGCACGAAGAACAACGTGCTGCTGATACAGGCGGAAGCCGTGCTGGCGCTTGAGGCGGCAGCCACCAGCCTCGCGCGGCCGGGTCTAAGGGCGCTCAACATCGTCACCAGCCCCTATGGCGCGTGGTTCGGCGGCTGGCTGGAAAGAGGCGGCGCCACGGTCCGCAACCTGACCGCCAGCCCCGCAAAGCCAATCGCACTTCACGAGGTCGAGCGGGCGCTGGACGAAGGCCCCGGTTTCGATCTTCTCGTCATCGTGCATGCGGAATCGGCAAGCGGCATTCTCAACCCCCTGCCCGCCATCGCGACATTGGCCAAAGACAGAGGCATCGTCACCGTGGTCGATGCCGTCGCTTCCATCGGCGGCCATACCTTCGAGGCAGATCGGCTCGGCATCGATATCGCGGTCATCGGCCCGCAAAAGGCGCTGGCCGGCCCGGCCGGGGTGTCCGCCATCTCGGTCAGCCAAAAGGCATGGGAACTTCTTTCGCATGGTGCCGCACCGGAAAACTCCATGCTCTCGCTTCTCGACCAGAAGAAACTCTGGCTCGAAACCGGCCGCAGCGCGCTTCCGGGAACACCCGCCCCGCTGGAATTCTTCGCATTGGAAGCGGCGCTCGACCGGATCGAGGCGGAGGGTCTCGCATCCACCAACGAACGCCACAAACGGGCAGCCTTCGCTACCCGCGCCGGTATAAGGGCGCTCGGCATCGGGGCGTGGGTGGAGGAAGCCCACGCTTCAGCTCTCGTTTCCACGGCAATATTGCCTGATACGGTCGAGACCGGTGCGTTTCTCGCGGCTGCTGCCGGACAGCAGGGGGCGGATATTTCCGGCGGTGTCGGTCCCGGAGCGGAACGGCTGATAAGGCTCAATCACACCGGCCGGCGCGCAAATCCGGATGCGGTGAAAGCCAATATCGCCGCCGTCTCAAGCGCCCTGAAAAGCCTTGGCCACGCCACAGACAGCGATTCCGCACTGGAAGCGGTCGAAAGAAGCTATTCGGAAGCTCCTGCGCGCCGTCTGTAACAGCGCAGATAAACGTTCATTGCGTAAAATCCGGCACTGGCGGAACGTCAGTCACGCTATTGTTGTTAAAAATGGTAGACAAATTCCCCGGCCAATCTTGACGAAATCATGGCAACGCGCGAAACTTAACGTACTGTTAACTCGCGTGAAGAAGGGAAATGGCCATGGTAGCAGGGTTCAACATGCTCTCCTTTGACCTCTTTGGCATTGGCCGAAGAACGCCCGCCATAAACGAGCGGGTCGAGAAGGATTTGCAGGACAGGACGCCGCGCAGACCGGACGACCAGTCGAACGATGACGACCGTGACCAGGAATATGAACTGTTCTTCTGGTCGCTTTATCCGGTAATTTGAATTTGTAGCGGCAGCCCACAGGGACGCGCAATCCGGCGGCGATTCGTGTCGCGGATTCAAGACAAGGCGGCCTGCGGTTGTTCCGCCGGCATTGAACCTTGTCAAGAAGCGCCAGTTCATTCAATGATTGCCGCATGCGCCGGTCCGGAAATGAAAACAACTCTGCCAACAGGGATTTGAAGCTGCTGCGCCGTCTCCTGCGCGCCAAGGATCATATGGACGCGGCACCACACGAGGCATGGCCTGTTTCGCGCCTCGCGAGCGTCAGTGGCGCCTCGCAGGCCCACTTCGCAAGATCGTTTCGAGATGCTTTCGGCATACCGCCTCACCGCTATCTGCTGACCCGCCGGGTCGAGCGTGCGGTGGCTCTGTTGCGCGACACGGACCTCCCAATCATCGAAATCGCTTTTGAAACCGGTTGGAACAGCATCGGCACTTTCGGCCGCATTTTCCGTGACGTGACCGGAGAAAATCCGAGCGAATTGCGGCGGCGGATGCGGATATCACCGGGTGATCTTGAACCGGTTCCCCATTGTTTCGTCAGCGCCGCGCATCGCCCCCATCTCAAAATGGCAGTTTCGGAGAAGCGCCGACAAACGGAAAGCGCTAGGCACGACGGGCGAAACGGAGATATCTCATGAAAAATGGTGTTCAGGTTGTCGGGCTTTACGTTCTTGATCAGGAAGAAGCACTGCAATTCTATGTCGAAAAACTTGGATTTCGTGTGCACACGGACGCACGCAATGGCGATTATCGTTGGCTGACCGTCCAGCACCCTGACCAGCCGGACTTTCAGTTGGGCCTGTTTCGGCCGCAGGCCCCAACCATTGATGACGCGACGGTACAGAACCTCATGGAAGCCGTGGCCAAAGGCGCAATGCCGCCGCTGGTTCTGGTGGTCGATGATTGCCAGGCAGCCTTTGACGCCATGCACAAACGCGGCGTCGAATTCACCCAGGAACCGATCGCCCGCTACGGCTCAGTGGATGCGAGCTTCCGCGATCCTTCCGGCAATGGCTGGAAGCTCGTTCAGGCTCGATAAAACGCAGATCAGCCCCGGGGTGAACCCCGGGGCTGATGAAAAAAAGAGGTCAGCCGAACCGGCCCTGCCTTAGTGGTTGTCGCGCGGCAGGCCCTTGGTCTGGGCGATGCGCTGATACTTCACGGCCGGTTCCAGAACCGCGCCGGTTTCCATCTGGCTGACGATGCCGCGCTGGATTTCCTGCCATGGCGTCTGGTGATCGGGGAACTTGAAACCGCCCTCGGCAGCCAGCGCCTCGTAACGCTTGGCGAGTTCCTCGCCGGAAATCAGGATATCGGCCTTGCCGCGACCCACATCGACGCGAACGCGGTCACCCGTCTGCAGGATCGCAAGACCGCCGCCGGCCGCCGCTTCCGGAGAAGCGTTGAGGATGGACGGGCTGCCCGACGTGCCCGACTGGCGGCCATCACCGATGCAGGGCAGCGAGTTGATGCCTTCCTTTAGCAGATAATCCGGCGCGCGCATGTTCACCACTTCCGCCGCACCCGGATAACCGATGGGGCCGGCGCCACGCATGAACAGGACGGTGTTGGCGTCGATGCCAAGCGACGGGTCGTCGATGCGGTGATGGTAATCTTCCGGACCGTCGAACACCACGGCGCGGCCTTCGAAGGCTTCCGGATCGTTCGGGTTGGAGAGGTAGCGGTTGCGGAACTCTTCCGAGATCACGCTCGTCTTCATGATGGCGGACGAGAACAGGTTGCCGCGCAGAACGCGGAAACCGGCACGCTCCTTGAGCGGCTGGTCGAAGGGACGGATGACCTTTTCGTCCTCGATGATGGCGCCACGGCAGTTGTCGCCAATGGTCTTACCGTTGACGGTCATCGCGTCTTCCTTGATGAGCCCCTGGGTCATCAGCTGGTTGACGACCGCCGGAACGCCGCCGGCATGGTAATAATCCTCACCGAGATATTCGCCGGCCGGCTGCAGGTTGACGAGCAGCGGCACATCTTCACCATAGGTCTGCCAGTCATCGACAGTCAGTTCGACGCCGACGTGGCGCGCAAGGCCGTTCAGATGGATCGGCGCGTTGGTGGAGCCGCCGATGGCCGAGTTAACGCGGATGGCGTTGATGAAGGCATCCTTGGTCATGATGTCAGACGGCTTCAGGTCTTCCTTGACCATTTCGACGATGCGCAGGCCAGTGAGATAGGAAATTTCCTGACGGTCGCGGTAAGGCGCCGGAATAGCGGCGGAACCCGGAAGCTGCATGCCGAGCGCTTCGGCGAGCGAGTTCATCGTCGTCGCCGTACCCATGGTGTTGCAATAACCGGTGGAGGGCGCGGACGAGGCGACGAGTTTGACGAAGCCCTGATAATCGATCTCGCCCTTGGCCAGAAGTTCGCGCGCCTTCCAGACAATGGTGCCGGAACCGGTGCGCTCGCCACGGAACCAGCCGTTCAGCATCGGGCCGACGGAAAGGGCGATGGCCGGAATGTTGACGGTGGCCGCCGCCATAAGACAGGCAGGCGTGGTCTTGTCGCAGCCGATGGTCAGAACAACGCCGTCGAGCGGATAGCCGTAAAGCACTTCCACGAGGCCGAGGTATGCGAGATTGCGGTCAAGACCCGCTGTCGGGCGCTTGCCGGTTTCCTGGATCGGATGCACCGGAAATTCGATGGCGATGCCGCCCGCTTCACGGATGCCTTCGCGCAGGCGATGCGCCAGCTCCAGATGGTGGCGGTTGCAGGGCGAAAGGTCCGAGCCGGTCTGCGCAATGCCGATGATCGGGCGGTCGGACTGAAGCTCGGCCTGGCTCAGACCGAAATTCATGTAACGCTCGAGATAAAGCGCCGTCATATCCGCATTGGCGGGGTTGTCAAACCACGCGCGCGAACGAAGCTTGCCTTGGGTTGCGGGCAGATTGTCGGATTTGGTCATGATGCGGTCTCCAGCCGGAAGTGGCCAACGGTAAAATATTACGAAATGCGACAAGCTTATGTTGTGCGCAAGGAAAATGGAATCAGCGTCTCGGAATCACGCATAACCGACAGAGCAGGCCCAGACGAGTGAATTGGGGCTGTTCTTCAGTTTTAGCCGAATATTTTTCGGTGCTTACGACCATACCGGCGCTGCGCAACGACCTCTCCCTCCCTGCCTTGCCGGATTGCGGCTGGCCCCGTGGCCCCACAATCCGTCACGACCTGACTTGCATATTTGTATTACTATTAGATAGCGTCGCGGCCTGTCAAGCCGGATCAGGGCTCATTATGGGCTGGTTCCGAGAGATGGAAAAATAAGAAGAATTTTCATAAGCAATTGATTTATTACAGCATATTATCAATATCCAATAGAGCGGATGTGATACGAATTGAAAATCCGCTAAAAAACCCCTTTTCAAGAGTATTACTATATGCTCATAGTGACGCCGTCACGCTGACATCATTTCTGGGAGGATAAGATGAGAAAAGCTCTTGCGGCAATCACTGTCGCCGTTTCCGCATGCCTTGCATCCAGTGTTTCCGCACAATCGCTGACCGTCGGCTTCTCGCAGATCGGCTCCGAATCTGGATGGCGCGCCGCTGAAACCACCGTCACCAAACAGCAGGCCGAAAAGCGCGGCGTCACGCTGAAATTCGCCGACGCACAGCAGAAGCAGGAAAATCAGATCAAAGCCGTTCGCGGCTTCATCGCGCAGGGCGTCGATGCGATCCTGATCGCACCTGTCGTCGCAACCGGCTGGGACGCCGTGCTGAAGGAAGCAAAGGAAGAAAAAATCCCCGTCATCCTGCTCGATCGCCAGATCGAGGCTCCGGACGATCTTTATCTGACTGCGGTCACCTCGGATCAGGTACATGAAGGCAAGGTCGCCGGCGACTGGCTCGTCAAGGATGTCGGCGCGAAGGACTGCAAGGTCGTCGAGTTGCAGGGTACGACCGGTTCTTCGCCTGCCATCAACCGCAAGAAGGGCTTCGAGGAAGCCATCGCTTCGCACAAGAACATCAAGATCGTGCGCTCGCAGACGGGTGACTTCACCCGGACCAAGGGCAAGGAAGTGATGGAAAGCTTCATCAAGGCCGAAGGCGGCGGCAAGGATATCTGTGCCGTGTACGCCCATAATGACGACATGGCCGTCGGCGCGATCCAGGCGATCAAGGAAGCCGGCCTGAAGCCCGGAAGCGACATCAAGGTCGTGTCCATCGACGCCGTGCCTGACATCTTCAAGGCTATGGCCGCCGGCGAAGCCAATGCGACGGTGGAACTGACGCCAGACATGGCCGGCCCGGCTTTCGACGCTCTCGAAGCCTATCTGAAAGACAAGAAGGCACCGCCGAAGTGGATTCAGACCGAATCCAAGCTCTACACAGCGTCTGACGACCCGATGAAGGTCTACGAGGCGAAGAAGGGTCTGGGTTACTAATAACCTTTTCTTCGGAAGGAGCGGCGCGTCATGCGCGCCGCCCCATCACAGCTTCTTTCATGCAGGGCCTGCGCAATGTCCGAAACGGCACCACTTCTGGAAGCACACGCCATCGGTAAATCCTTTTTGGGGATCACGGCGCTGGACGGCGTCGATTTTTCGCTCGGGCGCGGTGAAATCCACGCGCTTCTCGGCGAAAACGGCGCGGGCAAATCAACACTCATCAAAATACTGACCGGCGTTTACCACCGCGACAGCGGCTCGATCTTTCTGGAGGGCGGCGAGATATCGCCCACCAATGTTGGCGAGGCGCAGGCGCTTGGCATCGGCACGGTCTATCAGGAAGTGAACCTTCTCGAAAACCTGACCGTTGCCGAAAATCTCTTTCTCGGCCGCCAGCCACACCGCTTCGGGTTGATCGACCGGGCCTCGATGCAGAGACAGTCGCAGGCGCTGCTTTCCCAATACGGGCTTTCGATCGACGTCAACGCCCTGCTTTCCAGCTATTCCGTCGCCATCCGCCAGATCATCGCCATCGCCCGCGCCGTCGATCTTTCCGGCAAGGTCCTGGTGCTGGATGAGCCGACGGCCAGCCTTGATGCCCATGAGGTCGAGATGCTGTTCGGCGTGCTGAGGAACTTGCGCGCGCGCGGCATCGGCATCGTCATCATCACCCACTTCCTCAACCAGGTCTACGATATCGCCGACCGGGTAACGGTTTTGCGCAATGGCCGCCTCGTCGGTACGCGCGACATCGGCAACCTGCCGAGGTCCGAACTCATCGCGATGATGCTGGGCCGCGAGCTTCAGCACATCACCCACGAACATCAGGCGACTGACGATACGGTTGCCGAGGGCGAACCGCCGATCCGTTTCGAAGGCTACGGAAAACGCGGCAGCATCGCCCCTTTCGATCTCGACATACGCCCCGGCGAGATCGTCGGTGTCGCCGGTCTTTTGGGCTCGGGCCGAACCGAAACGGCTTTCCTGCTGTTCGGCATCGACAAGCCCGATACCGGCAAGGCCACGATAGACGGAAAGACCGTCGCTCTTTCTTCGCCAGAAGCCGCGATCACCGCCGGCTTCGGTTTCTGCCCTGAGGAGCGCAAGACGGACGGTATCATCGGCGACTTTTCCGTGACCGACAATATTGCGCTGGCGCTTCAGGCCCGTCAGGGCTGGGCGCGGCCGCTTTCGCGCCGGCAGAAGGTGGAACTTGCCGAAAGCTTCATCAAATCGCTCGACATCCGCCCAGCCGATCCCGAGCGGCCGATAAAATTCCTGTCCGGCGGCAACCAGCAGAAGGCCATTCTGGCGCGCTGGCTCGCCACCCACCCCCGGCTTCTGATCCTCGATGAGCCGACCCGCGGCATCGATATCGGCGCCCATGCGGAAATCCTCAAAATGATCGAAAAACTCTGTACCGAGGGTATGTCGCTTGTGGTCATCTCATCCGAACTGGAAGAACTGACTGCCGTTGCCCACCGCGTCGTCGTGCTGTCGGACCGCCGCCATGTCGGCGAATTGAAGGGTAGCGATGTAACCGCCGACAACATCATGCGGGCGATTGCGGATGCTGCCCGCACGGAGGCGGCGTGATGGTGGGTGTGACACGACGGCTGAAAAGGCTTGCTCCCCAGCTTGCGGCACTTTTCGTCATTCTGGCAGCGATTACAATCATTTCGCCCGGTTTCCTCCATGTTTCGTTCCAGAACGGCAGGCTTTACGGCAGTCTGGTGGATATTCTCGTGCGCGCAGCACCCGTGGCACTGCTGACCATCGGCATGACGCTGGTGATCGCAACCAAGGGCATCGATCTGTCGATCGGCGCGGTGATCGCCATCTGCGGCGCGGTGGCGGCAACGCTCATCAGCAACGGCCATTCCATACCCACTGTCATCGCCATCTCGCTTGCTGTCGGCATCGCCTGTGGTCTGTGGAACGGGGTGCTGGTCGCCCTTCTCGATATTCAGCCGATCATCGCCACGCTGATCCTGATGGTGGCAGGACGCGGTATCGCCCAGCTCATCACGGAAGGCGTCATCCTCACCTTTAACGATGACGGCTTCTCCGCCATCGGCTCCGGCTCCTTTGCAGGCATTCCCCTGCCCGTCATCATCTGGGTGGCGGTGGCTCTGCTGATCGGCGCTTTGGTGCGCAAAAGTGCGCTCGGCTTTCTGATCGAGGCCACCGGCATCAATCGCCGCGCGGCAGCGCTTGCCGGGGTGCGGGCGCGCTTCTTGCTGTTTTTCGTCTACGCCGTTTCCGGTCTCTGCGCGGCAATCGCCGGCATGATCGTGACCGCGGATATTCGCGGCGCGGATGCCAACAATGCCGGGCTGTGGCTGGAACTGGACGCCATATTGGCGGTGGTGATCGGCGGCACATCGCTGAATGGCGGCCGTTTCTCCATCACCGCCTCCCTGATCGGCGCGCTCATCATCCAGACCATCAATACCGGCATTCTGGTCTCCGGTTTCCCGCCGGAATTCAACCTCATCATCAAGGCGGGCATCATCATGGTGGTACTGACGCTACAATCGCCAGCTATCATGGCGGTTCTGGGCTTCGTCAGAACGCGCAAGCCGCATGCAAAACCGGCCGCCACAAACGGGATGACCAAGGAAGGAACCGCGCGATGATCCACAGCCGCAATCTGCCGTTCCTCACCACACTGACGATTTTCGTAATCGCCTATCTCCTTTGCGTGCTGCAATATCCGGCGATCCTGTCGACACGGGTGATCGGTAATCTTCTGACCGACAACGCCTTTCTCGGCATAGCCGCCGTGGGCATGACCTTCGTCATCCTGTCGGGTGGCATCGATCTGTCCATCGGCTCGGTCATTGCCTTCACCAGCGTCTTCGTGGCGGTGATGGTCGGCACCTATAATATTCACCCGCTGCTGGCCTTCGCCATCGTGCTTGTGGTTTCGACGCTGTTCGGCTGCCTGATGGGGGCGATGATCCGCTTCCTGTCGATCCCGCCTTTCGTGGTGACGCTGGCGGGCATGTTCCTGGCGCGCGGCGCCGCCTATCTGATCTCCACGCAATCCGTGCCGATTTCTCACCCATTCATCGATGCGATACAGGGCTTTTATTACCGCTTTCCCGGCGGCGGCAGGCTGACCGCACTTGCCATGGTCATGCTTGTTGTTTTCGCAGCCGGCATGCTGATCGCCAGCCGAACCCGCTTCGGCGCCAATATCTATGCGCTTGGCGGCAACCCGCAATCGGCGGAGCTGATGGGCGTGCCGATCGGGACAACGACAATCGGCATCTACGCGCTTTCGGGCTTCCTTTCGGGCCTCGCCGGCATCGTCTACACGCTCTACACCTCCTCCGGTTATTCGCTGGCGACAGTGGGCGTGGAGTTGGACGCCATCGCGGCCGTCGTCATCGGCGGCACGCTTCTGACAGGCGGCACAGGGCTGGTGGCGGGAACCTTAATCGGCCTTTTGATTCAGGGCCTGATCCAGACCTACATCGTTTTCGACGGAACGCTTTCCTCCTGGTGGACGAAAATCGTTATAGGCGTGCTGCTTTTCGTCTTCATCGTGTTGCAGCGCGCAATCATCTGGTATTCAAACAGGAGACTGGCCGGACCACATCCGGCATAACCGTAAACGGAGGCTTTATTGGGGTTGCTCGAAACGACGATAAGCGGACGAAAACGCCGAAACAGCCACGCGCATGTGGTGTCCGAACTCGGCAGCGCCATCGTCTCGGGCAAGATTGCGGAAGGTTCCCTGCTACCCAATGATGCCGAGCTTTCTTTGCGTTTCGGGGTTTCGCGCACCGTGCTGCGCGAGACGATGAAGACACTGGCGGCCAAGCGGTTGGTTGAACCCAAGGCCAAGGTCGGCACCCGCGTTCTCGACCGTTCGAGCTGGAATTTCTTCGACCCGGATGTGCTGGGCTGGCGCTGCGAAGCCGGAATAGACCAGGAATTCGTCACGCATCTGGCGGAAATCCGCCTCGCGCTCGAGCCGGCAGCGGCTGCCGCAGCCGCCTTGCAGGCCTCGAATGACGATATCGTTTCCCTTTACGTCATCGTCGCCAAGTTCGACAATCCGCAGCATACGCCGGAAACCATCGCCAAGGTCGACCTCGAATTCCACCTTGCCGTAGCGCATATGTCCGGCAACCCGTTCATGCGTTCGGCGAGCGGCCTTATCGAAGCAGCACTCGCCATCTCCTTCCAGCTTTCGTCCCCGGCCTCGTCGCCTGGAACGATCGCCGAGATCGCCGCCAACCATCTGCGCATCGTGCACGCCATCGCCGCACGTGATGCCGATGCCGCCGTCAAGGCCATGCGCCATGTGATCGAAGTCGGCAAGGACCGGACGTGGAAGGCAATCAAGACTCCCTGAAGGTGAAAAGATAAAGATCTCTCCTTTCGCCATAAGTTCAGGCCCGCACGAATGCGGGCCCTTTTCTCTCGGCAAGCATCTTACCCCTGCGACGCCTCGACCTGCGGCACCACGCCACGGCGCGACGCCATGAGCGATGCGCCGAGGAGCGCTGCGATCGCCACGAAGACGAAGACCATGGTTGCGCCATGAAGGTCGATCAGCAACCCGCCCAGAATCGCACCGCTGGAAATGGCGATCTGGAAGGTGGTGAGCAACAACGCGCCGGCGCTTTCGGCCTCGTCAGAGGCAACCCTCGTGATGAAGCTCTGCACGCTGACCGGAAGTGCGCCGAAGGCGAAACCCCATGAAGCGATGGCAACGCCCGCAACGACGGGAGATGCACCCGCAATCACCAGAACAGAAGCGGATGCGGCAATCAGCGTAGCGGCGAATGTCACCGCCCATGCCGTGTTTTTCTCGGCGAGGAAACCGCCGAAGAGATTGCCGAAGAAACCGCCGATACCGTAGACCAGAAGAACAAGCGAGATTGCCTCGACGCCAAGCTGCGGCACGTTTTCCAGAAACGGACGGACATAGGTGAAACCAGCAAAGTGCCCTGCGACGATCAGCAGCGTCGTCAGAAGACCGATCCTGACCTGTGGGCGCTGCAACAGCCGGAACATGGTGGAAAGACCGGGCGCACCGGCAGGCGGCAGCGAAGGAATGGTCAGCAATTGCACGAGAAGTGCGAGGACGCCGAGCACGCCGGCAACGACGAAGGCCGACCGCCAGCCGAGAGTAGCCCCAAGCCACGCTCCGACAGGTGCCGCGCAGACGGTGGCGACCGAAACGCCGGTGAGGATGATGGCCATGGCGCGCGGCATCTTATCGAGCGGCACGAGCCTCAACGCCAGCGCCGCCGACATGGCCCAGAAACCGCCAAGGCCGATGCCGAGCAGAACGCGCGATGCGAACAACATGAAAAGACCGTTGGCAAAGGCGGCAAGAGCACTGGAGATGATCAGCAACGTAGTCAGACCGAGCAGGGTCCAGCGGCGATCGATACTGCGCGTGCCGATGACAACGCCGGGACCGGCAACTGCTGCGACTAGCGCAGTAACGGTGATGGATTGCCCGGCAAGACCGGAGCTGATGGAAAGATCGGCCGACAACGGCGTCAGAAGGCTGACCGGCAGAAATTCCGCCGTTACCAACCCGAAGACGCCGAGCGAAAGCGAAACCACAGCGGCCCACTTCGCATCCGGTTCCTTGGTGCGCGGCACATATTCAAGTTCGTTGATTGTCCGGTTGTTCACGAAAATCTCCTGATGCGCATTCTGGGAATGCACCCTGAAACGGAATGACAAAGCGACGAATCTGGTGGGAGCCCGGTTCGTCACCTCCAAATCGATACCTGCAAGCTACGCGTGACAGGCCGGCGTTTCCATGCTAGAAAATCCATATTCCTTAACTAAACGTCCGAATTTGCGAGATGCCATGAACGATGCCCTGACGGAAATGCTGCGCGGTTTGCGGCTTGACGGCGTGGAATACGGCCGCTGCCGCATGGCGACACCCTGGGCCACGGCCTTTCCCGAACAGGAGGCGGCGCGGTTTCATTTCATCGGCGTCGGACAGGCGAAACTGCGCAAACCTTCCGGGGAATGGCTGACGCTGACATGCGGCGATGCGGTGCTTCTGCCCCGCGGTCATGCCCATGTGCTGGGAAGCGGCGAGGATGTGACGCCTGCCCTTTTCGACCGGTTTGGCAAGAAGGAAGTGTGTCAGGGTATTTTCGACATGGAATGTGCCGGTGCGGGCGGCGACACGTTGGCGTTTACCGCGTCCATGCGTTTCAACATGGATAATCTGCATCCGCTGTTGCAGCTGATGCCGGATGTGATGCTGACCAGCGATCTGGCCAAAAGCGACCCGGCCATTCCGCATCTGCTGGAGGCCATGGCCCGCGAGGTGGAACTGAACCGCGTTGGTGCTGGCGGCATTCTGGCACGGCTTGCAGATGTGCTGACGGCAACGCTGATCCGCACCTGGGTAGAATATGGCTGTGGCGATTCCAGCGGCTGGCTTGCCGCCGTGCGCAATCCCGAACTCGGGCGGGTGCTGGCTGCAATCCATCTTACCCCCGAGAAAGACTGGAGCGTGGAGGAGCTTGCCTCCCTGATGGGTGCATCCCGCTCGAGTTTCGCGGAACGTTTCACCCGTGTGGTGGGCGAAAGCCCTGCCCGTTATGTGGTGCGCATTCGCATGCATCAGGCACGGCTGTGGCTGCGCGAGGGTATGCGCGTGACGCTGGCGGCGGAAAAACTCGGCTATGATTCCGAAGCCTCCTTCAGCCGCGCCTTCAAACGCGTGATCGGCGCTCCGCCCAGCCAGTTCCGCAAGAGGGAGATGGCCGGGCTGGAGGATGCGGCATAGGAGGGAATGTCTCTCAGTGGAAATTGCGTGAAATGACCTTTATCCGCTCCACCTCATCGTCATCATGAACAGCAGGCGGCGGATGTTTTTTCATGTCACGACGGTCTTCCGGCGGAACCCCGTGGCGGAAATCGTCGCCACGTCCATGCGGCAGGGGAAAGGCGCGGTTTCGCTCGCCGACACTTGCCAGCGCCTCTGACAGATCGGTCAACCGGTGGGCGACCAGATGCACCACCTCGCCTTCCCGCTGGATCTTGCCGTAAATACCGACCATGCCGGCGGACAACACCACGCGGCGGTATTTTTCAAAGGTCTTGACCCACAGGACCGCATTGGCAATGCCCGTCTCATCCTCGATCGTCATGAAAATCACGCCCTTTGCCGAGCCGGGACGCTGGCGCACCAGCACCAGACCCGCCGTTTCCAGCCATGTGCCATCACGAGCGCGCACCGCCTCCGCGCAGGTCAGGATACGACGGCGGGAAAGATCGCGTCGCAGGAAGGACATGGGGTGTTCGCGCAGGGTCAGTCCCACATGGCCGTAATCCTGCACCACCTCGCCGCCATCCGTCATGGGGCGCAGCGCGACGGAAGGCTCGTCGAGTTCGGCCACAGTGGCATTTTCCCGGCTGGCGGCAGCGGCAAAAAGCGGCAGCGGCTCATCCCGTAACGCCTTGATGGCCCACAATGCCTCTCGTCTGGAAAGCGAGAGCGAGGGCAGAAAAGCATCGGCTTCGGCGAGACACACCAGCGCTGAGGCCGGAACGCCCGCCCTTCGCCAGAGATCATCCACGGAGACGAAATCGCGATCCTGCCGGGAATTGACGATATCGGCGGTATGCTTATTGGATAGCCCTTGCACCATGCACATGCCGAGCCGCACGGCAAAACGCTCGTCGCCCTTGTCATCTTTTTTGCCCGTGGGTTCCAGCGTGCAATCGAAGCGGCTTTTGTTGATGCAGACCGGGCGCACCTCCACGCCATGATCACGCGCATCGCGCACGATCTGCGCCGGGGCGTAAAAACCCATGGGCTGCGAATTGAGAAGTGCCACGCAGAAAATATCGGGGTGATGGCACTTCAGCCATGAAGAGGCATAAGCGATCAGCGCGAAGGAGGCCGCATGGCTTTCGGGAAAACCATAGCTGCCGAAACCTTCCAGCTGCTTGAAGATACGCTCGGCGAATTCTTGCTCATAACCGCGCTCCACCATGCCATCGATCAGATCCTGCCTGAATTTGGAGATGGTACCGACATTCTTGAAGGTGGCCATGGCCCGGCGCAATTGATCCGCCTTGCCGGGTGAAAACCCGGCGCATTCGATGGCGACGCGCATGGCCTGTTCCTGAAACAGCGGCACGCCCAGCGTTTTGCCCAGCACGCCTCTCAGTTCTTCTTTCGGGTAATGCTCATCCTCTTTTTTATCACGGCGGCGTAGATAGGGGTGGACCATATCGCCCTGAATGGGGCCGGGGCGAACGATGGCGACCTGAATGACGAGATCGTAGAATTTTGCAGGTCTCAGGCGTGGCAGCATCGACATCTGCGCCCGGCTTTCGATCTGGAACGTACCCAGTGTGTCGGCCTTTTGAATCATCAAATAAGTGGGGTCGTCATCCGGCGGCACAGTAGCTAGATCGTATTTCACTCCCGTCCGCGCCTCCAGCATATTGAAACCGCGTTTCATGCAGGAGAGCATACCGAGCGCCAGGCAATCCATCTTCATGAATTTGACGATATCGATATCGTCCTTGTCCCATTCGATGATCTGCCGGTCTTCCATGGCGGCGGGTTCGATCGGCACCAGCTCGTCCAGCCGGTCGTGGGTTAGGACGAAGCCGCCCGGATGCTGGCTGTGGTGGCGCGGCGTGCCGACAAGCTGGTTGGCCAGCTCGAAGGCGAGCTTCAGGCGGCGATCCTCCATATTGAGGTTCAGTTCCTTTACCTGCTTTTCATCCACCCCCTCGCTCCAGCGCCAGACCTGCGAGGACAGAAGTTTGGTCAAATCTTCCGGCAGGCCCAGAACCTTGCCGACATCGCGCAACGCCCCGCGTCCCCGATAACGGGTAACGACAGAACAGAGCGCTGCCTTGTCATGGCCATAGGTATTATAGACCCACTGGATGACCTCCTCGCGCCGCTGATGTTCGAAATCCACGTCGATATCCGGCGGTTCGCGCCGTTCTTCCGACACGAAACGTTCGAACAGAAGATCGACCGTCATGGGATCGATGGCGGTGATGCCGAGCACGTAACACACCACCGAATTGGCGGCCGAGCCGCGACCCTGACAGAGAATATCCTCCCCGCGCGCAAATTGGACGATGGCGTTCACCGTCAAAAAATAGGGTGCATATTCCAGCCTACCGATCAGCCCCAGTTCGTGATGCAGGGCTTTCTCGACCTTTTCCGGCAGGCCATGCGGATAACGCCCCGGCGCCGCCTCCCAGACCAGCTTTTCCAGCGCCTGCTGCGCCGTCAGCCCCGGTTGGGTGCGCTCTTCGGGATATTGATAGACCAGTTCCTTCAGCGAAAAGGTGCAGCGTCTGGTGATTTCGAGGCTGCGGGCCAGCGCTTCCGGGTAGCGGGCAAACAACCGGTGCATCTCCTGTGGCGGTTTCATATAGCGGTCGGCATGCCGCTCGCGCCGGAAACCCGCCTCGTCGATGGTGCAATTGTGCCGGATGCAGGTAACGACATCCTGCAGCATGCGCCGCTCCGGCACATGAAACAGCACGTCATTGGTGACCACCGTCGGCACATCAGCGGCTTCAGCCATGTTCGACAATTCGAAAAGCCGCATCTGGTCATTGGGGCGTCGGCGCAGGCTGAGCGCCATATAGGCACGATCCGCAAAAGCCGCCCTCAATCGGCGCAGGCGCAGGGCGCAGATGTCGTCCGCAAGATCGGCGAGCAGCACCACGATCAGGCCTTCGCCATAGGTGACAAGATCATCCCATGTCAGCCGGCACTTGCCCTTGCCGCCCCTTTTCTTGCCAACAGAAAGCAACCGGCAAAGCCGCCCGTAAGCCGGGCGATCCATGGGGTAGACCAGCACGGAAAGATCATCATCCAGATCGAGCCGGCAACCGATGACGAGCCGGATGCCGTGATTGCTCGCCGCCTCGTAAGCACGGGGAATGGCCGCAAGGCTGTTGCGATCCACGATGCCCAGCGCCTCGATGCCGAGATTTTTTGCCTGTTCGAACAGTTCGTCGCAGGAGCTGGCACCGCGCAGGAAGGAGAAATGCGTGGTCACCTGAAGTTCGGCATAACGAGGCGTGCTCATGCAAACACTCCGTGGATGAACCAGCCCTGGGAGCCGGTTTCCGCATGTTCCCCGTCACCGGAGCGGAAAATCCAGAAGCGTTCGCCGCTTTCATTTTCCACCGTGAAATAATCGCGCACGGCGGCCTTTTCCCGGTCTCGCTTCCACCACTCACCGAAAACCCGTTCCGGCCCGTCGGCGCGGCGGACATTATGGCGCACGCCTTTCCAGATGAAATAACGTGGCGGATGGTCCGGTAAAAGCGCCAGCGTCTCTATGGGTTCCGGCCTTGCGAAAAGCCGCACCGGACGTGGCCAATGACCGGGCCAGCCGAGCATATCCTCTGATGCCTGCGCTGCAACGCGGGCAACGGAACGCTCTGGCACGTCGCTTGCCACCGCCGCGTAACGATAGACCCTGTGGCCACGATTGAGGATGACATCGACCGTATCGGCAACCTCAGCACGGTCTTCATCCAGAAGCGAGGAACGCGCCTGCGCGGCCACAAGCGGCTCCGCATGGGTGGCGCTCAGCACCATCATCTCGATGCCGAAACCGGGATCGATGGTATCGATACGGTCGGTCAGGAGCCGGACCAGTTGTTTGACATCGCGCACCGGTCTGGAGGTGCCTGCCCGTATCGCCTGCAAGCCGCTATCCACCCGGTGCAGCACCAGATCGACACGGCGGGCGCCGAGGCCGCGCATTTCCAGTGCTGTGCAAAGCTCCGCAACCAGCTTTTGCGTATAGCGGGCAATCGTCTCGGCCGCCGCGATCGGTTCGGGAAAAGCACGGCGCACCTCCACCAGTTCGGCGATGCGCACCGGCTCGATGGGCTCGCCAGCCTCGCCGAAAGCCTGCGCCAGACGCCTGACCACTTCCGGGCCGAAACGTAGGGTAAGCGGCGCGCGCGGAGCCTCGGCAAGCTCACCGATGGTGCGAAAACCCAGCACCTTCAACCCCGAAACCGTGCGCTCCTCCAGCCGCAGTGCCGCCAGCGGCAAAGCGCTGATCACCGCCCGCTGGCCACCCGGCGGCACGATGTTGATTTCTTCACGGCCGAAACGGGCGAGCGCATGGGCGGCACCCCAGCTATCGGCAATGGCGGCACGGGCGGCGAAACCTGCGGCATGCAGGCGGTTGACCATGCCGCTCAGCATCAACGTTTCATTGCCGTGCAGATGATCGGCACCAGCCGTGTCCAGCACCAGCCCGTCCGGCGGATCGGCGGCGACGATGGGGGCATAGATACGCAGGAAATGAAAGGCGAGCTGTTGCAGAGCACGGGCATCCGCCGCCGCATCAAGATTTTCGACGACGAGACCCGGCACCAGCGCCTGCGCCTTGCTGACGGGTGTGCCGGGCCGGATGCCTGCCGCCCTTGCAGCCTTGTCGAGCGCCAGCACCAGACGGCGGCTGCCCTGACGGCCGATCATGACCAGCGGCTTTTCAACCGGCGGCGCGTTCTGCCCCGAAAGACGCCGGTAGCGATCCGTCGGCCATGTCGGCAGGTAAAGCGAGACGACCCTTTGCATCACAGGCTTCCACTTCAAATTCAGCACTTTCGCCGCCGCGACACCGCAGAAGCTCCAGAAACCAGCGCGGCCTGCCCACCCCCGGCACCGGCAGGGCTGAGGAGGGCCGGACGGAGACGCGCCAGCGCGTGACGGCCGCCGTCGGCTCGCCGAACAGCGCCGCATCGGCCACGCGCCGGAAGCGGCGGATGGCGATGCCTGTCACACCGGAAGTTTCCGCCGCCAGTTGCAGCCGCCGCGAGGCATTCATCGGCAACTTCGCAAGTTCACCCATCACCGCACCGAAACCGTTGCAGCGCAGCCCCTCCTCGAAACAGTCGAGCACGCCTTTTTCATCGCGGCATTCGACGATGATCACACGGTTCTGCGACAGGCCCGCCTGCGCCAATCCCGGCATGAACAAATCCCGCCGGGTGACGCACCATAAAACCTTGCCGGAAAGACGCGACGCGACGCCTGTCGCAAAAAGGGCCGCCGCCGCACCATCGGCGGCGCCATTGCCGCCGCCGCTCACCTCATGCAAACAGCCGAGCTTCAGCCCGCCTCCCGGCAAATGATGGTCGATGGCATCCACACCGAAAGGCAAGGCCTCGTGCAGGCGGGCAGGCCCGCCACCGATCCTTTCCAGCCTTTCACGCAGCTCTTCGACAACGAGCAACTGTTCCGCGCGCTTTTGCATGGCATGACAGGTTTCAATTCCAGATTTTCAATTCTATTGTTCTTGTTTTGTTCTTAATTCAACAAAGAGTCAAGCAATGCCGTGCCGCTCTTTAACAGTTTGCACGGGAAGAGTGGGAATATGGCCTTGCAGCCATGCGTACCGCCGTTAAAACGGAATTGTCCTATGCCGCCTCGTGTTTTTACGAAACCGCCGCACAAGGACCTCAGGGTTTTTGGAGGAAAGCCGCCCATGATCGCCAGCATTCTGATTGCCGTGGTTGCGGCTATTCATATCTACATCGTCATTCTGGAAATGCTGCTGTGGGAAAAGCCGGCGGGACGCAAGGCCTTCGGTCTTTCGGCGGATTTCGCCAGGCAGACGAAGGTTCTTGCCGCCAATCAGGGGCTTTATAACGGCTTTCTCGCGGCCGGGCTGATCTACGGGCTGACGCAAGGCGATGCGGGCCTGAGCTTCAAGGTGTTTTTCCTCACTTGCGTCTTGGTTGCCGGTGTCTTTGGCGCCATCACCGCCAATATGAAAATCCTGTTCATTCAGGCCTTGCCGGCATTGTTTGCGCTCGGCTTGCTCTGGGTCGGAGTATGAACTTATGACCGCATGGAACGACCAACGCGCCAAAGACGCCCTCAACCGGATTTTCATGAGCGCCGTCGCGAGCGCCGATCCCGCAAAGGTGCTGAAACACCATCTCCCCTCGCCACCCAAGGGCAGATGCGTGGTGGTCGGCGCCGGCAAGGCCTCGGCCGCCATGGCAGCGGCGCTCGATGCCGCGTGGGGGCATGTCGATCTCTCCGGTGTCGTGGTGACACGTTATGGCCATGCCGTTCCGGCCGGACGGATCGAGATTATCGAGGCCTCGCACCCCGTGCCCGACGACATGAGCGCGGAGGCGGCGAAACGCATTCTTGCCGCCGTTGAAGGATTGACCGCCGACGACATGGTGATCGCGCTGATTTCCGGCGGCGGTTCGGCGCTGATGGTCGCACCCGCTGAAGGCATGACGCTTGCGGACAAGATGGCCGTCAACCGCGCCCTTCTTGCCAGTGGTGCTACGATTTCCGAAATGAACGCCGTGCGCAAGCATCTCTCCCGCATCAAGGGCGGGCGGCTGGCACTGGCCGCCAAACCGGCCAGAGTGGTTTCGCTGCTGATTTCCGACGTGCCGGGCGATGACCCCTCCGAAATCGCTTCCGGCCCGACTGTCGCCGACCCGACAGATATCGCCACCGTGCGGGAAATCATCTCCCGCTACGGGTTCGATCTTCCTGAGAACGTGCGCAAGGTACTGGAAAAAGGCGAGGAAACCCCGAAGGCAGGCGATATCGAGGAGGATATCAGACTGATCGCGGCCCCTTCGCTCGCCTTGCAGGCGGCGGCGGACGAGGCGGTGAAGCTCGGCCTTACACCGCTCATCCTCGGGGATGCGCTGGAAGGCGAATCCAGGGACGTTGGTGCAGTGATGGCCGGCATCGCGCTATCCGCCAGCCGCAAGGGTCTGCCAATCAAAGGTCCGGCGGTACTGCTTTCCGGTGGCGAAACCACGGTGACGATCGGCAAGGGACCAGCCGGCAAGGGCGGGCGCAACACGGAATTCCTGCTGAGCCTTGCGCTGACGCTGAAGGGTGCAGACGGCATCTGGGCCATTGCCGGCGATAGCGACGGCATAGACGGCGTGGAGGATGCGGCCGGCGCACTGGTGACGCCGGATACGCTTATCCGCATGCGCAATGCCGGTGTCGACCCGCGTCAGTCGCTTGTAAGCCACGACAGCTATACCGCATTCAGGGCAGCTGGGGACCTTGTGGTGACAGGCCCGACTCTGACGAATGTAAATGATATCAGGGCGATTTTGATCGGGTGAAAGCGGGAGAGTTTGAGCCTGCTATGGCCGCCCGGTGTGCGCATCATTGAGGGAGGCCGTTTTGACTATACCATCGGACAGGTATAATCTGGCGGTATATCCTTTGGAGCCTCAGCCATGCGTCTTGGAGTGCTCGTATTTGGCCTGGTCATGGCCCTGATTCCTACTTTGGCGGATGCCCACAATTGCAAATGCCGAAATCGCGGTGTCATGTTCCAACTCGGCCAGACATCCTGCTTGAAGGTCGATGGCGGCTCCTATCTCGCGCGTTGCGAGATGAAGCTCAACGTCTCGTCCTGGACCAAAATCCAGGACGGTTGCCCCGTGACAGAACGGGCGCAGGCGCAGTCGACACGCGTCAATTGATCACGTTGTCAGGTGGTGTCAGGCCGGGTTCTTTGATCAATGTTTCCTGAGCTTGGGGCAGAGCGATGACGAAGAAGCAAGCGCGTGCAGCTTGTTTCTTCTCCCCGCCGGGGAGAAGGTCGCGGCAGCGGGATGAGGGGGCGACGTCAGCGATAGACCGAGAGCTTGCCCCCTCATCCGACCCTTCGGGCCACCTTCTCCCCCGCCGGGGAGAAGAAATGCGCCGCGACGCCATGTCCAGTCTTACAGCTTTACCCAGCCGCCATTCTTCTTGCCCGATTCGATGCACGCCGTAACGAAGGCAACGCCTTTGACGCCGTCATCGACGGTCGGATAGATGACCGCCTTGTCCAGTGCTGAACCGGTGCGGCGGGCCTCGATGGCATGGGCGGCTTCGGTATAGATGGTCGCGAAAGCTTCGAGATATCCTTCCGGATGGCCCGATGGAATGCGGGTGACGCGTGCAGCTGCGGCCCCTGCCCCGGCGCCGCCGCGGGTGATGAGCTGCTTCGGCTCGCCAAGCTTCGTGAACCAGAGATAGTTTGGATCGGCCTGCGTCCACTCGATGCCGGCCTTGTCGCCATAAATACGGATTTTCAGCCCGTTTTCATGACCGACGGCAACCTGACTGCACCAGAGCAGCCCCTTGGCCGCCTGCTTACCATCCCTGGCCTTGAAGCGCAGCATCACATGCGCATTGTCGTCGAGACGACGGCCTTCGACGAAGGTGTGCACATCCGCCGCCAGCTCATCCGCTTCCAGACCCGAAATGAAGCAGCCGAGATTATAGGCGTGAGTGCCGATATCGCCGGTGGAGCCACCAACGCCGGATTGTGCCGGATCGGTACGCCAGACGGCCTGTTTCGCGCCGGTCTGTTCCACCGCTTCCGTCAGCCAGTCCTGCGGATACTCCATCTGCACCAGACGGATAGTCCCAAGCGCACCGGTTTCCACCAGTTCACGCGCATGCCGCACCATCGGATAACCGGTGTAGTTGTGGGTGAGGATGAACAGCGCATCGGCCTTGTCCGCCACGTCCTTCAGCTTTTTGGCATCCTCCAGATTGGAGGTCAGCGGCTTGTCGCAGATGACATGGATGCCGCGTTCCAGAAACGCCTTCGCGGCCGGATAATGCACATGGTTGGGCGTGACGATCGCCACCGCCTCGATACCATCCTCGCGAAGCGCTTCCTTCTCGGCCATCTCTTCAAACGAGCCATAGCAACGCTCTGGATCAAGCCCAAGCTCACGGCCGGAGGCGAGGGATTTTTCCGGTGTCGAGGACAAAGCCCCAGCCACGAGATCGAAGCGGTTGTCGAGCCGCGCCGCCATGCGGTGAACGCCACCGATAAATGCACCCGAACCGCCACCGACCATGCCCAGGCGAATCCGCGTGTTCGCCTTGTCGGTTGTTTTTCCTTCAATAGCCATAATGTCTCCTCAGCATTTTCTAAGCGCATTTCCTGAGGGAAAACCGCTTCACATTTTTTCTGGAAATGCTTTCAAAGCCCAAGCATACGGCGGTTGGCCGCGTCGTCGGTGCCACCAGATGCAAAATCATCAAAGGCTTTTTCCGTGACGCGGATGATATGGTGTTTGACGAACTCGGCCCCTTCCCGGGCGCCGTCTTCAGGATGTTTCAGCGCGCATTCCCACTCGACCACGGCCCAGCCATCAAAATCATTGGCCGCCATTTTCGAGAAGACGGCACCGAAATCCACCTGCCCGTCACCCAGCGAGCGGAAACGGCCCGCGCGGTTGACCCAACCCTGATAACCGCCATAAACACCTTGGCGACCGGTCGGGTTAAACTCCGCGTCCTTGACGTGGAACATCTTGATGCGGTCTTTGTAGATGTCGATATTGTCGAGATAATCGAGGCATTGCAGCACGTAATGCGACGGGTCGTAGAGCATGTTGGCGCGCTTGTGGTTCTTCACACGCTCCAGGAACATCTCGAAAGTCACGCCATCGTGCAGATCCTCGCCGGGATGAATTTCGTAGCAGACATCGACGCCCTGCTCATCGGCATAATCGAGGATCGGCGTCCAGCGTTTCGCCAGTTCGTCGAAAGCGGTTTCCACCAGACCGGCCGGACGCTGCGGCCACGGATAGATGAAGGGCCAGGCAAGCGCGCCCGAAAAGGTCGCATGTGCGTTGATGCCGAGATTTCTCGAGGCTTTCAGCGCAAGCTTCACCTGCTCCACCGCCCATTGCTGCCGCGCCTTCGGATTGCCGCGCACTTCGGGTGCAGCAAAACCATCGAAAGCTTCGTCATAGGCCGGGTGAACGGCAACCAGCTGGCCCTGCAAATGGGTGGAAAGCTCGGTCACCTCGACGCCGTTCTGACGCGCGACGCCGGCGAACTCGTCGCAATAATCCTTGGATTCGGCGGCTTTTTTCAGATCGATCAACTGTCCGGCCCAGGTGGGCACCTGCACGCCGGCATAACCTTTTTCCGCCGCCCATTTGGTGATGCCATCCCATGTATTGAAAGGCGCCGCATCCCCTGCAAACTGACCGAGAAAAAGACCCGGTCCCTTGATCGTCTTCATAAAAATATCCTCCTGTATCGATACAGTTCAGCGGTAAAACCGCTTTGGCTCCCAATTTGCCAAGCTAACCACTCGTCGTTTTCATACAAGCCCCAAAAGTCGGCGGGACGAGAGAATTTCGCTATTTTACTTAAAAAGCGAAAGGCGGCTAAAGCGCCAGACCGCTTGCCCTGTCGAATACATGCACACGCTCGTGGTGAACGGTGGCGGCAAAGGGGGTGTTGACCCTGACCGGCTGCTCGCCATCCACCACCGCCGTCACCTGATCGCCAGCCAATTCGAAGACCACATGTGTCTGCGCGCCTGTCGGCTCCACCAGCACCGTCCTGCCGGAGAGCGAAATATCGCCGCCGACGGTCGAACCGATATGTTCCGGTCTCAAGCCAATCGTGACAGGCTGGCCGCGCTTGACCTTTCTGGAAGCGGCAATACGGATCGCGGTTCCGTCCTTCAGTCGTGCAGCAGGCTGATCGCCCTCACCGTCAACCATGCCTTCGATGAGGTTCATGGCCGGCGAGCCGATGAAGGCGGCAACGAAGAGATTGGCCGGCGTCTTATAGAGTTCGAGCGGCGTGCCCTGCTGTTCGATGCGACCGTGATTGAGCACTACCACCCGGTCCGCCAGCGTCATCGCCTCGATCTGGTCATGGGTGACGTAGATGGAGGTCGTACCAACTTTCTGGTGCAATGCCTTGATTTCGCTGCGCATCTGCACGCGAAGCTTGGCGTCGAGGTTGGACAGCGGCTCATCGAACAGGAAGACGGCCGGGTTGCGTACCACGGCGCGGCCCATGGCGACACGCTGGCGCTGGCCGCCGGAAAGCTGCGAGGGCTTGCGGTCCAGAAGCTGACCGAGATCAAGCATGCGGGCGGCTTCCGCCACGCGCTCATCAATGACGTTTTTCGGCTGGCCGGCAAGCTTCAGGTTGAAGCCCATATTCTCGGCAACTGTCATATGTGGATAAAGCGCATAGGACTGGAAAACCATGGCGATGTTGCGCTCGCGCGGCGTCATGTCGTTGACGACGGTGCCGCCGATGAGGATGTCCCCATCGGTGATTTCCTCCAGCCCGGCGATCATGCGCAGCAGGGTGGACTTGCCGCAGCCCGAAGGCCCGACCAGCGCGATGAATTCGCCATCCGTAATATCGAGCGAGATGCCGTGAATGACATCGAGCGCGGCATAGGACTTGCGGATATCCCTAAGTTCGACGGAAGCCATGTTTTGCTCCTTTCAAGTCACGATTTGACGGCACCGGCCGTCAGGCCCGCGATGATGTGTTTCTGTGCGAGGAAGAAGACGATGACGGTCGGCAGGATCGTCAGCGTGATAAAGGCGAGCACGAGCTGCCATTCCGTGCCGAATTCGCCGCGATACACCATGATGCCGAGCGGCCAGGGATATTTCGATTCCGAATTCAGCATGATCAGCGGCAGGATGTAGCTGTTCCAGCTGCCGACGAAAGACACGATGCCGACGGTGGCCACGATGGGCCGCGAAAGCGGCATGGAAATATGCCAGAAGAACCGCAGATAACCGCAGCCATCCACGAAGGCGGCCTGAAACAGTTCATCCGGCAGATTGCGGAAGTAATTGCGGAACAGAAGAATGCTCATGCCAAGCCCGAAGGCCACCTGCGGCAACACTACGCCCCAATAGGTATCGAGCAGGCCGAGATCGCGGATGCGGATGAACAGCGGCAGGATGGCGGTCGCCGCCGGGAACATCAGCCCGAGCAGGAAATAATTCAGCAGGAAAGACGAGCCGAAGAATTTCACATGCGCGAAGGTAAAGGCGGCCATGGCCGAGACGGTCAGCGTCAGGAACACCGTCAACAGCGCGATGACAAGCGAATTGAAGATTTGCAGCCAGTAGCGCTTGCCGAAGAGGATGTCGCCGTAATTCGCCCATTGCCATTCGGCCGGCACGCCGAACGGATTGACGCGCAGGTCCCCCAGCGTCTTGAAGCCGCCAAGCGCCGTGGTGAACAGCGGGATGAGCACAATAGCCGCGATCAGGCTCAGCGATATGTAAAGATAAAGCTTCGTTTGCAGCGGCATGCGGACGGAAGTGGATGTATCAGTCATGGCGCATGAAAATCCTTTTGTAACCGAAGGCAAGCGTTACGCAGATGACGAAGAGAACGACGCCGACCGCGCTGCCAAGCCCCACCTGCATGCGCATGACGCCGTAGGTGTAGAGGAAGGTGACCATGGTCTGCGTGGAATTGGACGGGCCACCGCCGGTCAGCGGCATGATCATGTCGAACAACTGCAACGAGCCGATCACCGCGAAGAAGACGGACAGGCGCACCGTGGAACCGAGCATCGGCAGTGTCACGTAGCGGAACTTCTGCCAGCCGGAAGCACCATCGATTTCGGCCGCTTCCAGCACGTTCTTGTCGACGGATTGAAGGCCGGCAATAAACAGCATCATGTGGAAACCGAAATATTTCCAGACGATGACGCCAAGCACCGCGTAGATCGCGACGTCCTTGTCGGCTAGCACATAAGGGTTGGCGAAACCGAAGAAATTGGAGATGGCCGCGAACAGACCGTAATCGCCGTCATAAACGAAACGCCAGATCAGACCGGCTGCGACATCCGCCAGAACATAGGGCAGGAAAAAAACCAGCCGGAAGGCGACGACGCCGGGAAGCCGGTGCGCCAGCATCATGGCGAGCCAGATCGCCAGCGGTATCTGGATCAGAACGGAAATCAGGATGATGATGCCGTTATTCATCAATGCCTGCGAAAAGGCGGCATTGCCGAACAGCACCTGAAAATTCTTCAAGCCGACGAAATCGGTCGGTGTGCCGTAGCCGTTCCAGCGGTAAAGGCTGTACCACGCCGCCTCGCCCATCGGCAGAATGACGAACAGGGTAAAGAGCAACAGCGCGGGCGGCAGGAAGACCAGAAGGGTCAGCGCCCGATCATGTGCGACCGAGCTTTGCTTGCGCTTCGTCTTCGATGCGCGCGCCGGTATGGACGCAGAAGTCATGGAAATATCCGTCATCTCTATCCGCTTTCATTCAGGCAGATACTGCGGCGCCGCGTCCCGCGCGGCGCCGTCATGGAACCGAAGATCAGCGAAGCTCGAAAGCGTCCTGAATTTGCTGGGCACCCTCTTCCGCAGTCATCTGACCGGAGACGATCTCGACAGAGACATCGTTGACGACACGGCCGACGGCAGCCCCCAGCGTCTGGTCGAAGAAGTTCTGGTGCCAGGTGGAGCCGGCAAGCTGCTTTGCCGAATCCGCCAGCAGCGGGTTTTTGACCGCACCGGCAGCACCGGTCGCAACCGGCAGGATCATGCCAGCAGCCGCCAATTTCTCTTCGCTTTCCTTGCTGGTGAGGAAGGCCGCGAAATCGATCGCCTCCTTGGAGGCATTTTTCGTAACCGCCCAGCCGTTCAGCCCGCCCAGCGTATCGGTGGCCTTGCCGGCACCGCCCTCTACGACGGGAAATGCGAAGCGTCCGATATTTTCAGGCGCCAGCCCCTTGCCGTCACCGGCATTCTTGCGCTGGTTGGCTTCGGTATTGTCGAAACCGAGGATCATCGCCGACTTGCCGTCACCGAAGACGCCAAGCGCCTGCGGCCAGGTGGAGCCGAGATAACCGGGCTGGAAGGGTTCGAGCTTGCCGAATTCGGCCAGTTGCTCGCCCGCCTTGATGATAGCCGGATCCATGAAACCTTCGCCCTCGCCCTTGCGGGCGGCATCGAACACGGCCTGCCCGCCATTGCGCATGACGAGATAGCTCCAGTAGAAGTGGATCGGCCATTTTTCACCGCCACCACCGGCAATCGGAACGATGCCCGCTTCCTTGATTTTCTTGACCGTAGTGCCGAGATCGTCCCAGGTCTTGATATCTTCGGCTTTCACGCCGGCCTTGGAAAACAGCGCCTTATTGTAGAAAAAGCTGACGAGGCTGACGCGGTAAGGCACGGCCCAGACCTTGCCGTCAAACGACAGGCCATCGATTGCGGCCGCGCTATAGGCCTGGCGCAGCTTGCCGCCATCGGCATCGAAAACCTCGGTCAGGTCCTTCAGCGCACCGGTTTTGGACTGTTCCTCAAGAACGCCGCCACCCCAGCTGTAAAAGAAATCGGGAACGTCGTTGGATTGCAGCAGGGTGGGCAATTTTGCCTTGAATGCTTCGTTTTCAAGAAACTGCAACTGCACATCCACACCCGGATGCTTGGCCTCGTATTCCTTGGCGATCTCCTCCCAGACAGCCACGGATTTCGGGTCCAGCTCCACATGCATCCATTTAACGACCGTTGCGGCCGAGGCGCTTGCTGCGCCGAGCATGAGAGCAATGCTTGTCGTTGTGGCAAAGCCTATCAGCCTGCCGCTCAGGCTTGCGCCTGCGTGCCTAATGGTCATGATCGTGATCCTCCCTCGGGGATTTCCTCATTTATTCCCCAATGCGGATTAATTCACATTAGCCCTCGCACATTGTCAAGGCACCGTGCCGATTTTTTGCGCGAATGGCTTGACACACCCCTCCCCTACACCGTTATTTAATCCGTATTCCGACATAAATCGGTTTTCGAACCGGCATTGATCGCAGCAGGACCCCATGAAGACCGCAGACCCAGAACTGATGCGCGCGATCAACAGGCTGAGCGTGCTGGACAGCATCCGCCGCCACGGACCGATCTCCCGGGTGGAGATCAGCGAAAGAACGCAACTTTCCACCACCACCGTTTCGGCGATCACCGCATCGCTGCTGGACGACGGGCTTATTCTCACCCGACATCTCGGGGACATCCGCACCGAGGGCGCGCGCGGCAGGCCACGCGTGATGCTGGAGTTGAACCCGGATGCAGCCCGCGTGGTGGGCGCCAAGATCGCGGCAAGCCGCATGGTCTTCGTGGTCACCGATTTCTGCGGCAACGTGCTGTCCACGCTCGCGCTACCGATCCGTGTAGACCGCCAGCCGATCGGCGTCATTGCCGATCTGGTGGAAGACGGGGTACGGCGCTGCGTGGTCGATGCCGGGCTTTCCCTGGAAGATGTGGACATGGTCTGTCTTGGCCTGCCCGGCGTCATCGAACACCGCACCGGCAGGATCCGCAGCAGTCCCATCCTGCGCGAAGTGAACGTCGATTTCGCAGAGGAAATGACGGCGCGGCTGAATTCGCCCACCATCATCGAAAGCGACGCCCACGCCATCACGCTCGCCCACCACTGGTTCGGCCATGCGCGCGATCTGGAAGACATGGTACTGATCTCGCTCGAGCAGACGCTTGGGCTTGGCGTGCTGCATCAGAACCAGCTGTTTCGCGGCGCTGGCGGCCTCAGCCACAATCTCGGCGATCTCGTGATCGGCCTTGCCAGCGAAGGAACCGTGCGGCTGGCGAGCCAGGCAGGCGAAAATGCCATTCTCGGTACCCGCCCGGTGGACGGGCGTTTTGCCGAGGCGATCCGGCTTGGTCGTGGCATGCAACATGCACATGCGTTGATTGCGGCAGAGGACAACGATCTGATCACGGCGGCTTTGCGCGCCGGTGCCGCGCTCGGCCTGACGCTTGCCAATATCGTCACGCTGTTTGCGCCGCCACGGGTCATTATCACCGGCTCCAGCCTCGAACTCGGTGAGCCCTTCATTGCCGCCATTCGCAACAGTTACAACGCCGCCGTGCCGCCATCGCTGGCCGGCGTCGCCGAACTGGTTTTTGACGTTGCGAGCGATGAATTATGGGCGCAGGGGGCTGCGGCCGTCGCACTTTACGAACTTTACGAATCACCATGGAACACAACGGGGCCAGCGCTCTAGCCGACACGGCTAGGAAGCAGACTTCGACATTTCTGATTTACGGGAGGAAATCACATGAACAAGGTCGGTATCGGCATCATCGGCTGCGGCAACATCTCCAGCGCCTATCTCAAGGCAATGGCGTCGTTTCCCATTCTCGATATTCGCGGACTGGCGGATATGAACGAGGAGGCCGCGAAGGCGCGGGCGGACGAATTTGGCCTTCAGGCAAAAAGCATCGACGCATTGCTGGCCGATCCCTCCGTGGAAATCATCGTCAACCTGACGATCCCCAAGGCGCATGTGGAGGTGGGTCTGCGCGCGCTCGAGGCTGGCAAACACGCCTATTCGGAAAAACCGCTCGGCATCAATTTCGCGGAAGGCAAACGCCTTGCGGATGCGGCAAAGGCGAAGGGCCTGCGCATCGGCTCGGCCCCGGACACTTTCCTCGGTGGCGGCCACCAGACCGCGCGCCGGCTGATCGACGAGGGTGTGCTGGGTCAGCCCGTCGGCGGAACTGCCACCTTCATGTGCCCCGGCCATGAGCGCTGGCATCCCAACCCCGCCTTTTATTACGAAGTCGGCGGCGGGCCGATGCTGGATATGGGACCCTATTACATCACCGATCTCGTCAACCTGTTCGGCCCGGTCGCCAAGGTGGCGGGTTTCGCCTTTGCGCCGCGCAACGAACGCCTCATCACCAGCGAGCCGAAGAACGGCGAGAAAATCCCCGTCCATGTCGCCACGCATGTTTCCGGCGTACTGGCTTTCCAGAATGGAGCCGTGGTGCAGGTGGGCATGAGCTTCGATGTGGCCGGCCACAAACATGTGCCGCTGGAAATCTACGGCACGGAGGGCACGTTGATCGTGCCTGATCCGAACCATTTCGGCGGCGAGGTGCAACTGCTGAAGAAGGGCGGCCAGTTCGAGCCGCAGGCGCTGTCGTCGCCCTATGCCGATGGCAATTACCGCTCCATCGGCGTCGCGGACATGGCCCATGCGATCCGCGAAAACCGCCCGCACCGCGCCAATGGCGATCTTGCCCTGCATGTGCTGGAGGTCATGGAAGCCTTCCAGACGGCATCGGACAGCGGCGCCACCATTTCCATCACCACCGAGGTGGAGCGCCCTGCTCCCCTTGAAACTTCGCTGGTCGACGGCCAGCTCGGCAAATAATCCCGAGGAGGAAATAAATGCGCGAAGCACTCATCGTCTGGGGCGGCTGGAGCGGCCACGAACCGCAGGAATGCGCCACCATCGTCAAGGACATATTGGAAGAGGATGGCTTCAAGGTCTATGTGGAGCACAGCACGGAGGCTTTCGCCGATCCTTCCGTGCATGATCTGAGCCTTGTCGTGCCGATCGTCACCATGTCGAAGATCGAAAAGGAAGAGATCAAGAACCTCACCGCCGCAGTGGAAAACGGCGTCGGCATCGCCGGCTTTCACGGCGGCGCTGGCGACAGTTTCCGTGACTGCGTCGAATACCAGTTCATGATCGGCGGACAATGGGTCGCCCATCCCGGCAATATCATCGACTATCACGTCAACATCACCCGTCCCGATGACCCGCTGATGGAGGGAATTTCCGATTTCCCCTACACGTCGGAGCAATATTACATGCATGTCGACCCCTCCAACGAGGTGCTGGCAACGACAAAATTCACCGGCGACCACGCCTGGTGGATAGACGGCGTGGTGATGCCGGTGGTCTGGAAACGCAAATACGGCAAGGGCCGCGTCTTCTATTCGGCGCTCGGCCATCAGGCCAAGGAATTTTCCGTACCGCAAATGAAGACCATGTTCCGCCGCGGCGCCAACTGGGCGGCGCGATGAGACTATAGGTGGAGGCGGCCAAACAAGGCCGCCTTTTCCTTCATCAACCCCGAACGATCTCTTCCGCAGCCATCGCCGCGCCCAAAACATGGTCATCCGTGCCGTGCAGGCCTGAAAGCAGCAGGCCAACGGGCATTCCCGCCTCACCGGTGCCGCAGGGTATGGAAACGCCGCAGAGATCGAAAAAATTGCCGATCTGGGTGTTGCGCAGGGTCTTTGCATTCATGGCGAAGAAAGCCTCGTCATTCTCGACAAGCGGCGCGACCTTGGGCGCGGCATGCGGCAGTGTCGGCGACACCAGCAACTCGTTCTTGCCGATCATGCCCGAAAAAGCCGCTGTCATGCGTTCGCGCGCCTCGATAATGGCGATGTAATCCGGCATGGAGATATTCGCACCGAGTCTGGTTCGGGCGACCACGCGCGGATCCATGCGCGCGGCATCCGCACCTTCCAGCCGCCCTTTGTGCAGGGCGAAGGCTTCCGCCGTCACCAGCGCACCCTTTTCCTTGATGAGATCGAACAATTGCGAAAAGATCGGAAATTCCTGCCGCCGGACCGAAGCACCGGCGCGGGAAAGGCGTTCCACCGCCTGCTCGAACGCGACGGCGACACCCTCCTCAATGCCGTCGAAAAACACCGTTTCCGGCACGACCAGCGACAGGCCGGACAACGGCGCACGCATCGCATCGGCAGCGGTCTTGCCGCGCATGGCGGCATCCACCCACACGGCGTCCTGCACGGTGCGGGTGAGTGGCCCGAGTGAATCGAGGCTTTTCGAAAGCGGATAAACGCCGCGCATCGAATAACGGCCACGGCTTGCCTTGTAACCCACCACGCCGTTGAAGGCGGCGGGAATGCGCACCGATCCGCCGGTATCCGTACCGATCGCCACCGGAACCAGACCAGCGGCAACCACAACGCCCGCGCCGGAGGAAGAACCGCCCGGCAGCCGATGGCCGTCCGTGGAGGCGGGATTGCGCGGCGTGCCGTAATGCGGGTTGATACCGAGGCCGGAAAAAGCGAATTCGCTCATATTGGTGCGACCGACGCAGACCATTCCAGCCTCCTTCAGCGCTGTTACCACATCCGCGTCACGGGACGCGGGCGCATCGTCCGACAGCACCGTCGATCCGGCGGTGGTCACTGTGCCTTCAAGATCGAAAAGATCTTTCCAGGCCACCGGAATGCCGTCGAGCACGCCACAGGAACGGCCCTCGCGAATGCGTTTCGAGGCACCTTCCGCCTCCGCCATGGCCCGCGCCGCCGTCAGACCGACAAAGATCGCTCCATCTTCCGATTTTCCGATTGCATCGAGCGTCTCCTCCGCCAGCGCGCGCGGATCGAGATGGCCGCTCTGGATGAGAGTGGAAAGCTGCGCGATGTTTTTGCCCGTGTGAGCCATGATATGTTCCTTGAAACCGGTATGTTGCACACAACATGCCGGTTATCGGCCGCTTGGCAAGGCCAATGGCCACAACCTTTACAGCCGGAAACTGGTTTGGGGAGCGCGCAGAGGAGGCCATAAAGCATCTGCGAAGCCGGCGTCTGCCTCCCGTTTCGCACGACCTGATTTTTCAACCTAAGGTATAGGTACGCCGCACCTTATATAAGCGACGACTATAAAAAGACGGATTAATTCTTAATCGCATCTAAACTTTGTTGAATTATTTAGCAGACATCGCTGAAATACATGCCCTATAAAAATTCCATAAAACAATCATAACGCGACATCGCGGGGGAATATCGCGAATGGAAGAGACTGCCTATCGGGGGATAGATAGACAGGTTGAAGCCGGCCAAACGCTTCACTCAACGACGCAGCCGGCAACAGGCCGATTTTCGCGGCGGCGTTCGCTCGCCAGCAAGATAACCATGATATTTCTGGGCGGCGTGATCTTTTCCTACAGCATTGGTGCGCTCGTCGGCTGGTACATGTTCGTTGCCGCCGCCAGCGAGCAATGGCTCAACCAAGCCCGCGTCAATTCGCAGATTGCTAGCGCCACCCTGCGCAGCATCTATACCTATGTCAGCGTCACCGCCGACACGGACGGACAGGTGAACGGCATATTGACCGACAAGCCGATTGGCGACGACGCATCCATTCTCGTTACCGGCTTCAACCCCAGCGACGTTCTCGCCCTCATCGGCGCGCAGACCAAGAACGCCGTTTGGCTTTTCCGTTACGACGAGACCGATTCCGGCTTCCGTCAAATCGCGGCGGCCTTCGACAACGCCACCGACGACGACGAAAAACCGATCGCCACCGATCCCATCTTCTCCAGAGACGCGGTCGCCGCGCGTTTCGCTACCGGCTTTGCGACGATTGGCGATTCCAGTCACTTTATCGGCCTGCTGCCGATCATCAGTACGGAAACGAAAAAACCGATTGGCGCGGTCGCCGTCAGCATCGGCGGTTCGGATGCGCTCTATGGCGCGCAGCGCAAGCTGATCTACAATTCGCTCGTCGCCCTGATCGTGGTTCTGACCGTCACCGGCGTCCTCGTGACGCTGATCGCCAGACACTTTCTGAAACCGGTTCCGGCTCTGGTACAGGCGACACTCAGGATAGCCCGCGAGGAAACCGATGTCGTCACACCGTTTCAGGAGCGACGGGACGAAATCGGCGACATGGCCACCGCCATCGAAACGCTGCGGGAGGCGGTTCTGGAACGCGGACGCCTCCGGCAGATACGCGACATGGCGCAGCAGCTGGAACATATGGCCCATCACGATGCGCTGACCGGACTTCCCAACCGCGTGTTGCTGATGAAGACGCTGGAAAACCGTCTCGAACTTCTTTCCACCTCCGGCCAGCCGTTCAACGTCATGCTGCTCGACCTCGACCGGTTCAAGGCCGTCAACGATACGCTGGGACATGCGGCCGGCGACGCGCTGCTTGTAGCCGTGGCCTCGCGGATTTCCTCCGTGCTCGGTGAAAACGACATGGTAAGCAGGCTCGGCGGCGATGAATTCGCGATCATACAATCGGTGACCGACGATTGTCGGGAGGATGCGGGCGCGCTGGCAAAGCGGGTTGTGCATGCGGTTTCGCGCAGCTTCGGCCTCGAAGGCAGCCATATCAGCGTCGATACCAGCATCGGCATCGCCTGCGCACCCGATCACGGTACTTCCGGCACCCAACTTCTGCAACATGCGGATCTCGGCCTCTACCGGGCGAAATCCATGGGATGTGGCTTCTTCGTCTTTTACGAGCCCGGCATGGACATGGCGGCGCAACATAAGCACGCGCTCGAAATAGACATGAAATCCGCCCTCGAAAACCACGAATTCGAACTGCATTACCAGCCTGTGGTCAACTTGCAGAGCGGCCGCATCGTCGCTTACGAGGCCCTTGCCCGCTGGCGGCACAGCAAGCTCGGCATCATCACGCCGGACCGTTTCATCTCGCTTGCCGAAGAAAACAATTTCATCAAGCCTTTGGGCGAATGGGTTCTGGCGCAGGCCTGCATGGACGCCATGACCTGGCCGAAGGATATCCGGCTCGCCGTCAATCTTTCCGCCGTGCAGCTTTACAATGACGATATTGTTCCGATCGTCGGCAAGGCGCTTGAAACATCCGGCTTTCCGGCAGAGCGACTGGAACTGGAAGTGACCGAAACCGCGATGCTGGAACGCGACAGCAGCGCCAGGGCTCTGAAATTACTGAAGGAAAGAGGCGTCCGCCTCGTACTCGACGATTTCGGCACCGGTTATGCCGGCTTGAGCACGCTGACCCATGTTGCCTTCGACAAGATCAAGATCGACCGTGAATTCGTTTCCGGCCTGCCGGAAAACCCGATGTGCTCGGCTATCGTCAATACCATCATCGACATGGCGGAACAGATCGGCCTGAAGGTCACCGCCGAAGGCGTGGAAAACAAGGAACAGGTCGAGGCGCTGAAGCTTTCCGGATGCGACGAGGCGCAGGGTTATTATTTCGCCGAGCCGGCGCCGCTTGCCCGGATATTCAAGAACCGTACCGTCATCGCTCAGACCGGAAACGAGGAGCAGTCGCCTCACGACGCCGGTCTACCGATGCAGGAAACCTATTATCCGCCACAAAAAGCGATTTGAGAAACCGGCCCGCCAGCCAAGAGGACATAAAATGCGTATTTCAGTATTTTGCCTTTTCCTCACATGCTTTGTCCCCGCCACCGCGTTGCAGGCCGCCGGCGAAAGCGACACGCTTCGGCAGATCGCCAAGACCGCAAAAATCCGCATCGGTTATCGTGAAGCCGAGCCGCCCTTTTCCTACCAGCTGCCGGACGGGGAAGTCACAGGTTTCTCAACCGATCTCTGTCATGCGATCAGCGAGGATATCCGCAAGCAGCTGAAGCTCGACAAACTCGACATCGAATATGTGAAAGCCACGCCCGCGACCCGCTTCATTCTCGTGCGCAGCGGCAAGATCGATATCGAATGCGCGGCGACGACCAACAACACCGAACGCCGGAAAATGGTGGATTTCTCCTATCCGAATTTCATGACCGCGACGCAGTTCCTCTCGCGCAAGCAGGACAATCTGAAAAGCCTTGCCGATCTGGCCGGAAGGTCGGTCACATCCGCCTCGGGCACGGTCAACATCGAGCAGCTGAATGCTGTGAACCGGCAAAAGAACCTCAATATTTCGGTGATGCCGACGAAAACCAACGAGGAGGCCTTCGAACTCGTGGTTGCCGGGAAGGCTTCCGCCTTCGTCATGGACGGCATATTGCTGGCGGCGCTGGCGGCGACATCCGAAAATCCTGACCTCTACGCGCTTTCCGACGAAACGCTGAGCGCACCGGAGCCTTACGGCCTGGTTTTCCGGCGCAACGACCCGGCCTTCAAGGCGGCGGTCAACGAAAGCCTGCGGCAGATCTTCACCGGTCCCGCAATTTATGACCTTTATGAAAAATGGTTCACCAAGCCCATTCCACCGAACGGCATGAACCTGAACCTGCCGATGACGACCTCTCTGAAACAAGCCTATGAACATCCAAGCGAATACCGGGACTGAGGGCGTAAAGCCCCCACCATGCCTCTATTTTTATGAAAACGTTTTGACAGATAATTTTGGCTGGAGATGCGCGATGCAGAGATCGACATTGTGGCTCATACTGGGGATTTTAGGTCTTCTGCCCACCATTGCGGCGGCCGACGACACCCAACCGCCTACACTCGAAACCATTGCCCGAACCGGCACCATCCGGCTGGGTTATGCCGACCGCAATCTTCCCTTCTCCTATCTGGGCACAGGCCCGGAGCCGATCGGCTACAGCATCGAGCTGTGTTTGAAGGTGGCGGACTCCATCAAGAAAAAACTGGGTCTGACGGAATTGAAGATCGATTTCGTCAAGCGCACCCCTAGCAACCGCATCACGCTTCTCAATGACGGCACGATCGACATGGAATGCGTGGCGAGCACAAATACGGAGGAAAGGCGCAAGGCCGTCTGGTTTTCCTACAGCCACTTCATCACCGGCACCCGCTATGTCGCGCTGAAATCGAGCGGCATGAACAGCGTCGGCGATCTTGCCGGACGAACCGTGGTGGTGACGACGGGAACCATCAATATCAGCCAGCTGAATGTGCTCAACAGAAAACTGGGACTGAACATCGCCGTTCTGCAAAATGACAGCACCGAGGGCAGTTTCGACATGGTGACGGAAAACCGCGCCTCGGCCTTCGTTATGGACGACATCCTTCTGAGGTCCTTCGTCGCAGAAACCGGCAGGCCGGACGACTATTCCATCTCAAACGAGTACCTCGCGCCGCCGCAGCCCTATGGCCTGATGCTCCGGTACGGCGATACCGACTTCAAAAATACCGTCAACGAAGCGCTGGGGCATATCTATGCAAGCGGTGAAATCGAGAGAATCTACGACAAGTGGTTCAACGCTCCGATTCCGCCGAACGGCATAAACCTCAAGCGCCCGCTTCCCGGCGATCTGGCCGAGGTATTTCGAAAACCCCTCGATACGACGGCCGAATAAAAAAACGCCGCCCGGCAAGGGGCGGCGGCTTTCTTAAAAAACGTCACGCGGCGCGCAGGTCGGCACTCAAGGGGATTTCGACATCGATCTCCAATATGGAGACGTGCTCGTCGCGATCCATCTTCACATGCACCCGGTCGTTGTCGATCTGCACATGTCTGGCGATCACTGCGAGAATTTCTTCCCGGAGGACGGCGACGAGATCGGTTCCCGACGACGCCCTTTCGTGAGCGAGCAGCACCTGCAGGCGCTCACGCGCAAGCGGTGCCGACTTCTGTTTACGGAACAGGGCGAAAATGCTCATGCAGCCCTCCTTGCAAAGATCTTGGAGAAGATACCCCGCTTCTCGCCCGGAATGACCATCGGAATTTCCTCGCCGGCTAGGCGACGGGCAGCATCGAAATAGGCCATGGCCGGCGCGCAACGGGCATCCGCCAGCGTAACCGGCGCGCCGACGTTGGAGGCGCGCAGCACATCCATGCTTTCAGGAATGATGCCGAGCAGCGGGATGGACAGGATTTCCAGAACGTCGTCGACCTTCAGCATGTCGCCGCGCTCGGCGCGGGCCGAATCGTAACGCGTCAGAAGCAGGTGCTTTTCCATGCGTTCGCCGCGTTCGGCCTTCAGCGTCTTGGAATCGAGCAGGCCGATGATGCGGTCGCTGTCGCGCACCGAGGAGACTTCCGGATTGGTGACGACGACGGCCACATCCGCATGGCGCATGGCCAGCGTCGCACCACGTTCGATACCGGCCGGGCTGTCGCAGATCACCCAGTCGAAATGTTTCTTCAACTCGGCAATGACCCACTCGACACCTTCCGGCGTCAGATTGTCCTTGTCTCGCGTCTGCGAGGCGGGCAGCAGGAACAGCGTCTCGAGGCGCTTGTCGCGGATCAGCGCCTGCGTCAGCTTGGCGTCGCCCTGGATGACGTTGACGAGATCGTAAACCACCCGGCGTTCAGCACCCATGACGAGATCGAGGTTACGCAGGCCGACATCGAAATCGACGACCACGACCTTCTGCTTGTTCTGCGCCAGCGCGGCGCCAAGCGCTGCGGTCGAGGTGGTCTTGCCAACCCCGCCCTTGCCGGAAGTAACAACGACTACCTTCCCCATACGGCTCTCCTGTTCCTGTGTTGTTTTCTCTATGTCGTCAGCCAAGTTTTTCGGCCTTTATCGTATCGTTTTCCAGCCACAGCTGAACGGGCTGGCCGCGCAGCTTTTCGTCAATATCCTCGGCGACCTTGTAGACACCGTCTATCGCCAGCAGCTCCGCCTCCAGCTTGCGGCAGAAGATGCGCGCCGAAACATTGCCGAGCGAACCGGCCATGGCACGGCCGCGTAACGCCCCGTAAATATGTACCGAACCGCCCGCGATGATTTCCGCACCCGAGGCGACCGAACCGATGACGGTCACATCGCCTTCGGGAAACATGATCGACTGGCCCGAGCGTACCGGCTCGTTGATGACCAGCGACTGTACGACGGCGCGAACCTCGCTTGACGCACGCGGCTTCTCCTCCGACAATTCGGCGGAAGCGACGGCGACCGGCTCAACCTCGACATCGGAAGCGGGCTTTCCGCCCTTCAGCGATGGCGGCATACCCGGCTCGATCATCGAGGGGCGAACGCCCTCGATCCCCATGATGCCGACATTACGCTCCGTCAGCGCCGCCAGCAGAGCCTTCAGCCCGGCCTTGTCGAGCGACAGATCAGAGGCATCCAGAACCACCGGACGCGACAGGAAGAACCCGGCCGAACGCGCAGCAAGATCATCCAGCCGTTCCAGCCATTGATCGAGCGGAGCTTCAGGGGACAGAACGACCGCGAGGAAGGAGCGGCCTTTGATACGGATCGAACGCTGGTCTGTTAGCACTTTGGTCATCTTGGTAAACAAATCATTGACAATTAGGTACCTCGGATATGGTTAACAAATGGTTAACGACACCCCTAAACCGACGGTTTCGTTAAGGGAATTCCGCCACGAAATTTTTCGTGCAGAACATTCAAAAGTATCGTCTACCTTTTGATTTTACTTATTTTTGTTTATTTTCAAAACTCACAATAGCAGATGATCCTTGCTGCAACCTGACGCCCCGCATGGCTTGATGGAGGGGGCCGTCTCCCCGCCTCTTCCTGCCGACTCGCAGGCAGGGCGAACTGACCGATTCCGGAACAATATCCATGGCTGACCGACAGGCCGCCGTTTGGCGGAAAAACGATTCCGTTATGCCTGCCGATACTATAGACACGAGACAGCCCCATACATCCAACGGAAGAATGCAATGCACAGCAAAGTCCCACCGACCTTTTCTCGCGAGTATGCCGCCTTCCTGTTCGACATGGATGGAACGCTGCTGAATTCTATTGCGGTGGTAGAGCGGGTCTGGCGCGAATGGGCTGTGGATAACGGCATAGAGCCAGAGGCCTTCCTGCAGCGCATCCACGGCATGCGCGCGTCGGAAGTGGTGCGTCGCGAGGCGGTTCCGGGCCTCAATGTCGAGGAACAGGCAGATATGCTGCTGCAAAAAGAAATGAACGATGTCGACGGCATTCTCCAGATCCCGCAGACAGCCGCCTTTCTTGAAAAATTGCCGGTCGGAAAATGGGCCATCGTCACCTCCGCGGCCCGCGCACTCGCCGAACGGCGGCTGGCCGCAGCCGGCCTTACACCGCCTGCGGTGATGATCTGCGCCGAAGACGTGGTGAATGGCAAGCCGGATCCCGAGGGATACAAAAAAGCGGCGGAAAAACTTGGCGTCGCGCCTGAAGACTGCGTCGTGTTCGAGGATGCGCCCGCCGGCATTCAGGCGGGAGAACGCATGGGCGCGACAGTCGTCGTCATCAACGCCACCCATTCGCACCCCATCGAAACACCGCATCTTTCCATCGGTGGGTACGATGAGCTGGAGGTTACCATCGGCAGCGATGGCGGCTTAAAGCTCGCATATGACAAAGGCTGAAACATCAATGAGGCAGCAGACGGAACAATGATTTCGTGTGCAAGCCAAACGGTATGCCATACGCTTTTCCGCCAATCCCGGATTGACAGCACCGCATAAATGCTTCCTAATAAAATTGGTAAGACAATCTTACCGCTTGCGCGATGGGAGGAGACCTTCGCGCTGGGAGGATATCATGTTTGTGGCTCTGGAGCCGCGCCGCCTTTATCGGCTGGTCGCGGAACAAATTCGCTTGCTCATAGAGAGCGGGGAACTGGTGGATGGCCAGCGCCTGCCGGCGGAACGCGACCTTGCGGAACGCTTCGGCGTATCCCGCCCGACGGTGCGGGAAGCCCTGATCGTTCTGGAAGTGGAAGGCCACATCCATATCCGCATGGGTTCCGGCGTCTACGTGAATGCGTCCCGCAAGGCAGATAAGGAAAAGCCGCCGGTACCGGACGCTCACGGTCCATTCGAAATCCTGCAGGCGCGCTGCATCATCGAAAGCGCAATTGCAGAGGAAGCAGCGCGGCTTGCCACGCCCGCATGCATCGCCAGGCTGGACGATATCATCGAACGCATGGCCTGTGCGCTCGACAACTCGCCGCAGGCCCTCAACCTCGACCGCGCCTTCCACACCGCCATCGCCGATATCATCGGCAACTCGGCGCTGAACCGTTTCACCGGCCTGATCTACGACGAGCGCAGCCTTTCGCCCTATTTCGAGAAGCTAGCCAGCTATTTCGAGGGACCACACACATGGATCCTTGCCGTTCAGGAACACCGGTTGATCCGCAACGCGATCGCCGCGAATGATCCGGAAGGCGCGCGTGAAGCGATGCGGCAGCATCTGACGCTGTCGCAAAAGAGATTTTCCGAGAGTTTCGGGGAGGAACCGATCGGAGAGGAGTGACCGCCGCCAAGACCGGCGACGGGGAAATACTGAAATCTGTCTTTAATTCGGGAGGAATTAAGAATGAAAATCAGATTGTCGACTTTGATGGGCGCGACAGCCGCAGTTCTGCTTTCGGCTCTGGCGGCCCAGGCGCAAACCGCGCTCAAATGGGCGCATGTCTACGAAACATCCGAACCGTTCCATACGGATTCGGTCTGGGCGGCGGAAGAGATCGCCAAGCGCACCGATGGCCGCTACAAGGTGGATGTTTTCCCTGCCTCGCAGCTCGGCAAGGAAGCGGATATCAACCAGGGCCTTAAGCTTGGCACGGTGGATATCATCATCTCCGGCTCAAGTTTCGCCGCGCGGGATCACAAGCCGATCGGCGTTACCTACTTTCCCTATATCTTCCGTGATCCGAGCCATTTGATCGCCTACACCAAAAGCGATGTCTTCAAGAAGCTTGCACAGGGCTACGAGGAAAAGACAGGCAACCATATCGTCGCCGTCAGCTATTACGGAACGCGCCATACGACCTCCAACAAGCCGATTGAGAAATGCGCCGACATGGCCGGCCTGAAAATGCGCGTACCCGATGTTCCGGCCTATCTCGCCATGCCGCGCGCCTGCGGCGCCAACACGACGCCCATCGCCTTTGCCGAAGTCTATCTTGCGCTTCAAAACGGCACCGTCGAGGCCCAGGAAAACCCGCTGACGACAATAGAGGCGAAGAAATTCTTCGAGGTTCAGAAGAACATCGTTCTGACGGGCCACATCGTTGACCATCTCAACACACTTGTTTCCAAAACCCGCTGGGCCAGCCTGTCGGACGAGGACAAAAAAATCTTCACCGAAGTGATGCAGGAGGCGGCGGCCCGCACAACGAAGACGATCGAAGCTCGTGAAAAGGCTCTGGTCGACGAGTTCAAATCCAAGGGCATCACCGTGGCGGAAGTCGACAAGGCAGACTTCGAGAAGAACGTCATCGACAAGGTGAAGCTTGAAGACTTCGGCTACGAAAAAGCCGACTGGGACGCTATCCGCGCCATCAAGTAACGCGTGAAGCTGTCCCGGCGCTATCCGGCGCCGGGACAGCTCAACCGAGACCCTCGGACTGGAGTTCCCGCCAATGACCGATCCTCACAACGCGCCCATCAGCGTGGAAGAAATGGCGCATGCCTTCGAAGAAGACACCGGCCCCGTCGATCTTTCGCCCTATGCGGTGGAAGACTGGATAACCCTTGCCGTGTTCTGGGGCATGGGTCTGAGCGTCTTCCTGCAATTCTTCACCCGTTACGTGTTGAACGACAGTTTCGCCTGGACGGAAGAAATCGCCGCCAATTGCCTCGTCGTCGTTGTCTTTCTCGGCTCTGTCATGTGCGTGCGCATGTTTCGGCATATTCACGTCGACCTGATCTATCGCTTCGTGCCGAAACCCGTCGGACGGCTTCTGGAACTGATCGTTGACCTCATCACCATCGGTTTCTTCGCTTACATCACCTGGCTGATGTGGCGTTATCTGGAAATCGTCGGCGATGAGCGCATGGTCACCGTCGACCTGCCGCGCGGCATTGTCTTCTACACCGTTTTCGCCGCTTTCGCGCTGATGTTCCTTCGTGCACTGCACAATTTCATCAAGGATCTCACCGGCAAGCAAACCGTGCGTGAAAAGGCTCAGGAAGCCGTAAACACACAGGGAATCTAGACCATGCTTTTGCTCATCGGCTCCTTTCTTCTGCTTCTTATCATCGGCACGCCGGTGGCCGTTTCCATGGCCGTCAGCTCGCTTCTTTATCTCATCATCTACAACGTCGCGCCCGATATCATCGCCGCGCAGCGCATGATTGCCGGCGTAGAAAGCTTTCCGCTTATCGCCGTTCCGTTTTTCATCCTTGCCGGGAATCTGATGAACATTGCCGGCGTCACAAGCCGCATCTACCGTTTCGCGCTTGCGCTCGTCGGCTGGATGAAAGGCGGTCTCGCCCAGGTCAACATCATCGGCTCGGTGGTTTTTTCCGGCATGTCGGGAACCGCGCTCGCGGACGCCGCAGGCATCGGCACCATCGAAATCAAGGCCATGAAGGATCACGGTTATCCTGTCGAGGCGGCCGTCGGCGTCACGGCAGCTTCGGCGACGCTCGGCCCGATCTTCCCGCCATCTCTGCCCTTCGTGATCTACGGCATGATGGCCAACGCGTCGATCGGCGCGCTGTTTATGGCGGGCATCATACCAGGCGTCGTCATGACCGTGCTGATGATGGTGACGGTCTATATTTTCGCAAAACGCAAGGGCTGGGGCTCCGACACGCCCTTCGAGCTGAAGCAGCTGCTTTCAGCAGCGCTGGAAATAGTGATCGTCTTCAGTTTCCCCGTCGCTGTCTATCTGATGATCCTTGCCGGCGTCTCGCTCAATGTCGCGGTCCTTGTCGGCCTCGCGGTGCTTGTCGCACTCGACTGGTATTATGATTTCTCGGCCGTGATGGCGTTGATGACGCCGGTTCTTCTGATCGGCGGCATGACGATGGGCTGGTTTACACCGACCGAAGCAGCCGTCGCCGCAGTGCTTTGGTCGCTTTTCCTCGGCTTGGTTCGCTACCGCACCATGACGTTCAGGACATTGGCCAAAGCCAGCTTCGACACGATAGAAACGACGGCGTCCGTTCTTTTCATCGTGACAGCGGCATCGATCTTTGCATGGTTGCTGACGGTCAGTCAGGCGGCTCAGCTGTTCTCCGACTTCATGTTCGCGATGACGGATAACTGGTGGACCTTCCTCATCATCGTCAACATCCTGCTTCTGATTGTCGGCGCGTTTCTGGACACCATTGCCGCCATCAGCATTCTTGTTCCTATCCTGATGCCGGTTGCCGCCCGATACGGCATTGACCCTGTCCATCTCGGCCTGATTGTGACGCTCAACCTGATGATCGGCCTTTTGACCCCGCCTGTCGGCATGGTGCTGTTCGTCCTGTCGCGTATTTCGAAAATGTCGGTGGAGCGAACCACGCTCGCCATCCTGCCCTGGATGATCCCGCTTTTCGTGGCTCTGGCGCTGATCACCTTCATACCCGCGATCACGCTCTGGCTGCCCACCCAGCTCGGCCTTATCCGCTGACCGAAAAGAACCTGCGCGACCCCGGCGTCGCGCAGTTCTCCAACAGGAATGCAAATGAAAGGACCCCGTCATGCAGACACGCGTGGCACGTTTATACGGCGCTAAGGACATCCGCGTCGAAACGCAGGACCTTGCCGCCCCCGGTCCCGGCGAAGTGCTGCTTACCATGGCGGCGGGCGGCATTTGCGGCTCCGATCTTCATTATTATCAGGATGGCGGTTTCGGTCCCGTCCGGGTGCGCGAGCCCATCATCTGCGGCCACGAGGCATCCGGGCATGTGCGGGCACTGGGGGAAGGCGTCAGCGGGCTTACTATCGGCCAGCTCGTCGCCGTCAATCCCTCGCAGCCCTGTGGCCATTGCCACTTTTGCCTGAAGGGCCAGCCGATCCATTGCCTCGAAATGCGCTTCATGGGCAGCGCCATGCGCCTGCCGCACGAACAGGGAATGTTCCGCGACCGGCTCATCGTGCCGGTGACACAGTGCTCGGCTTTCAAAGAGGGTACGTCGCCAGCCGAGGCCGCCTGCACCGAGCCGCTCGCGGTTTGCCTGCATGCCGTCGCCCAGGCGGGAAACCTTGAGGGCGCAAAGGTGCTGGTGACAGGTGCAGGGCCTATCGGCCTCCTGACCATCGCCGCTGCCCGCCATGCTGGCGCGGACATCATCGTCGCGACGGATCTGACCGACGCCGCGCTGGAGCGGGCGCCCGCCATGGGAGCCGACCGCACGATCAATGTCGCCAAAGACGCCGAAGCGCTTCTGCCCTATCAGGACAATAAGGGTTATTTCGACGTCATTTTCGATTGCTCCGCCGCAGCGCCGGCGCTCCGCACGGCATTTGCCTGCGTGCGACCGCGCGGCACCATCGTGCAGGTGGGCGTCACCGGAGACATCACCATTCCGCTCAACGCGCTGGTCGGCAAGGAAATCCTCTGGCGCGGCTCGCAACGTTTCCACGAGGAGTTCGCCATTGCTGCAGGGCTGATTTCCACGCGGGAGATCGACGTGCGGCCGATCATTTCCCACAGCTTCCCGCTTTCCGAGGCGAAAGCCGCATTCGAACAGGCGGGAGACCGCTCCGCCGCCTGCAAGGTACAACTGACATTCTCCACAGAATGATATTTGAGGATTAAAGATGAGACACACATGGCGCTGGTTCGGTCCGGTGGACAAGGTCACGGTTCAGGATGCGGCTCAGGCGGGAGCGGAAGGCATCGTCAGCGCGCTGCACCACATCGCAACTGGTGATGTGTGGCCGGTGGATGAAATCGCCAAACGACATGAAGCGATCAAGGCCGGTGGACTTTATTGGGACGTTGTCGAAAGCGTACCGGTTTCCGAAGAGATCAAGACGCAGACGGGCGACTGGAAAAACCATATCGCCAACTGGCAGGAAACGCTACGCCGCCTCTCCGCCTCCGGCATCCGCACCGTCTGCTATAATTTCATGCCGGTGCTGGACTGGACCCGTACCGACCTGCGCTGGGAAACAAAGCACGGCGCAAAAGCGATGCGTTTCGACCTCACCGATTTCGCAGCCTTCGATATTAACATTCTGAAACGCCCCAACGCGAAAACCGATTATCCCGACTGGCTGATAGAGGCTGCGGCAAAACGTTTCGCCGAAATGCCGGACACGAAAATCGCCGCACTCGGGCGCAATATCGGCGCGGGCCTGCCCGGCTCGGCGGATGGTTACACGCTCGACCAGCTTCTGGAAAAACTCCGCTCCTACCATGGTATCAACCGTGAGAGGCTGCAGCAAAACCTGATCGATTTTCTCTCGGAGGTCACACCCATTGCCGAGGAAGTCGGCATCAACATATGCGCCCACGGCGACGATCCGCCGTGGCCGCTGCTCGGCCTGCCGCGTATCCTCTCAACTGAGGCAGACTACGCCCATATGTTGTCGCAGGTCGATAGCCGCGCCAATGGCGTGACGCTGTGCACCGGTTCGCTCGGTGCGCGGGCCGACAATGACCTGCCCTTCGTCGCCAGCCGTTTTGCCGATCGCATCCACTTTGTGCATCTGCGTAATGTGACGCGCGACACCGATACCGTGCCCTGCTCCTTCTTCGAGGACGAACATCTGGAAGGCGGAACGGATATGGTGGCCGTTATTGCCGCCCTTCTGTCGGAAGAAGCCAAGCGCCGCGCTGAAGGACGTGAAGACCACACCATTCCAATGCGGCCCGATCATGGCCAGGAAATCCTTGATGACCTGACGCGCGGGGCGCAACCCGGTTATCCCGCTATCGGCCGCCTGAAAGGGCTCGCTGAACTGCGCGGTATCGAGCGCACGCTGTCGCATGGCCGTTTCGGATTGGCGAAGCAGGCGCATTGAGCGGAAATATTGGCCGCCGGCAGCTCCTCAACTTGCGGCCAATCGCGTCCTGAACACGAGATATGAACAGGCGGCAAGCCCGCCAGCGATGGCACCTGCGGCTTTCACCACCGCATCCATCATATGCGGATGCCGCGTCGGCGACAGAAATTGCAGCGCCTCGATGCCGAAAGCGGCCGCGACACCCGCCGCTATGACGGCAAGCCAGTAACGCGGATAGGCCACCACAAAGGCGGCAGAACAAAAGGCAAAAGCGGCGGCGCGGTCCAGACCGACCGTGGTCAGCGTGTGGGGCCGAAGTCCGATCGGGCAAACCGTGACAATCACGATCAGCAAAAAAATTGACCAAGCGACGTATTTCGGAAATCTGTTTGTCATCATGGCGTCACAATAGAGCGCCGTGCGCGTAAACGGAAGATCGTCTTTTTCTTTCACCGCCCAATAAATCACACTTTTTGGACGGATACTGCACAAACCGGCTTTCGCTGACGCCCTACTCGGGCTAAGGCAGAGGGCGACCGGACAAGGATCGCGGCTGATGGCCATGAGGCTGTCGCCCTTCGGTCCGGTTTTACGGTATCGGGTGGATTTTCCACACAGGATCAGATTTTTCAGGGAAGAGCACAATGAGTTTCAAGCCGCACGGCAAACATCTGGTTGCAGGAGAATGGGTCGCTACGGATGCGAAATTCCGCAGTGAGCCTGCACATGGCGAAGCTTTCGATTTTTCGGTCGGCACCGTCGATCTGGTGAATGCGGCCGCAGAAGCAGCCGAAGAAGCCTTCTGGAGCTATGGTTACACCACCCGCGAAGAGCGCGCTGCATTCCTCGACACCATCGCCGATGAAATCGAGGCCCGCGCCGACGCCATCACGGAAATCGGCTCGTCCGAAACCGGCCTGCCCGCAGGACGCCTGCAGGGTGAGCGCGGCCGCACCACCGGCCAGCTTCGCCTGTTCGCATCGCATATCCGCAAGGGCGACTATCTCGACCGCCGCCACGACGAAGCGCTGCCGGATCGCCAACCGCTGCCGCGCCCGGATATCCGTCTGATGCAGCGCCCGATCGGCCCTGTCGCAGTGTTCGGCGCTTCCAACTTTCCGCTTGCCTTCTCGACCGCCGGTGGTGACACCGCCGCCGCTCTCGCAGCTGGCTGCCCGGTTGTCGTCAAGGGCCATTCGGCCCATCCCGGCACCGGTGAAATCATTGCCGAAGCGGTTCTCGCCGCCGTCAAGAAGCACAATCTGCATCCCGGCGTCTTCTCGCTGATCCAGGGCGGCCGCCGCGATGTCGGCTCCGCGCTCGTCCAGCATCCGCGTATCAAGGCAGTCGGCTTCACCGGCTCGCTCGCCGGTGGCCGCGCGCTGTTCGATCTCTGCGCCCAGCGCCCCGAGCCGATCCCGTTCTTCGGCGAACTCGGTTCCGTAAACCCGATGTTCCTGCTGCCGGAAGCCGTTTCCGCGCGCGGTGAAGCCATCGCCAAGGGCTGGGCCGGTTCGCTCACCATGGGTGCCGGCCAGTTTTGCACCAATCCCGGCATCGCCGTCGTTCTTGCTTCGCAGGCGGATGCAGTGGCGGAAACTGCCCGTGCAGCTCTTTCCGAAGTCGGCCCGCAGGTGATGCTGACCGACGGCATCGCCTCAGCCTATCGTGACGGTCGTGACCGCATCGCCGCCGGTAGCGGCGTGCGCGACGTGCTGACCACAAGCTGCGACCTGCGCAATGCGACACCCTATCTGTTCCGCGTTTCCGGTAAGGACTGGGTTGCGAACCACGCGCTTTCCGAAGAGGTCTTCGGACCGCTCGGCCTGATCGTGACGGTCGACAGCGCCGAGGAAATGATCGAAGTCGCAAAGAGCTTCGAAGGCCAGCTGACGGCGACCATGCATCTCGACGCCGGCGACGCCGAACTCGGCCGCAAGCTTCTGCCGATCCTCGAGCGCAAGGCTGGCCGCGTTCTCGCCAACGGGTTCCCGACCGGCGTAGAAGTCTCCGAAGCCATGGTGCACGGCGGCCCTTATCCGGCCTCGACGAATTTCGGCGCAACCTCGGTCGGCACAATGTCGATCCGCCGCTTCACGCGCCCGGTTTCCTACCAGAACATTCCTTCGGACGTTCTGCCGCAGGATATCCGCTGATCAAAAAATGGGAGGGCGCTCACGCGCCCTCTCATTCATTGAATAAAACCAGGGCTCAGGCCGACTGGATGGCCTGTATCTTCTCGACGCCGCCGACCGTGCCGGCGAAATCCTGCCAGACACCCTGCGCGCCCTTGCGCCATTCATCCAACGCTTCCGGCTGCAACACCTTGCCGCCCTTCGAGACCGCAAGCTCCACCGATTTCGCCTCATCCTCAACGATCAGCTGGTTGAAATAGAGCGCGCCTTCGCTGGAAGCCTCCGAGAGAACCTTCTTCTCCTCATCGTCAAGCTGGTTCCAGAAAGCCGCACCGTAATAAACCACGCCAGAGGCCCAGATATGGCCGGTTTCGGTCATGTAGGGCACAACCTCGTAAAGCTTGAACCCGGCATAGGCCGACTTGGTCAGATCCATGGCGTCGGCCACGCCGGTTGACAGCGCATTATAGGTCTCGGTGATCGGAATACCAACCGGCGTGGTGCCGAAGGCGCTCCACAGCTTGGTATGTAGCGGGCTCTGAATGACGCGGATCTTCTTGCCTTCCAGTTGCTCCGGCCGGGTCACCGGCTCCTTGGTCAGGAGATGGCGCGCGCCGTAATTGATGAAGTCCACGGCAACGAACTGCTGCGCGCCAAGCTTGGTCTTCAGCTCGCTGCCGGTCTCGCCCGTCACCACTTTGCGCACATGGTCGGCATCGCGGAACAGGAAAGGCAGATCGAGGATTTGCAATTCCGGAACCCAGCCGGAGAGCGAGGAGACCGTGGAAAGGCTCGCCTGAACCGATCCGAGACGGATGTTTTCCGCCACTTCCTTTTCACCGCCCAGCGCACCGCTTTTGACAATGTTGAAACGGAAACGGCCGGGCAGCTTCGCCTCCACCAGCTCGCTGATCTTCACCCAGATTTTCGTCTCCGGCTTGTCGTCGGCAAACAGCGAGGCGACCGTAATGTTACGGGTCCTGGCGTTTGCGGTGCGGACGAAGGCGGGCGCGGCAAGTGCCGCTGCGCCTGCTGCGGAGAGCTTCAGGAGATTGCGACGATCGATAATAGTCATGAATAAAACCCCGAATTTAGAAGACAATGGCCCAGGCGCACAGAATGGCGAGGGAAACGAGAAGGGATAAGAGATAGGGAACGACGGCCTGGAAAAGCGCAGTCGCCGGAATGCGGGTGACGCCGCTGACCACGAAGATCAGCATGCCGAGCGGCGGCGTCAGGCCATGGATCATCAGATTGACCACCAGAATGACGCCGAAATGGATCGGATCGATACCTGCGGCAACGGCTGCTGGCAGCAGGATCGGTCCGAACAGCAGGATGGCCGCACCGATATCCAGCACCAGCCCGACCGCGAGCAGGATGAGATTGGAGAGCAGAAGCACCGCAATCTTGCTGCCGCCAAGCAGGGTGACGAAGTCCGTGACGAGGCCTGAAACATTGTCTACCGCGAGCAGGAAGGCGAAGGGACCCGCCGTGCCGATCAGAAGGCCGATGGCCGCCGCCTCCCCGGCCGATTGCCGGAAGGTTGCGAAAATACGGCCCGCTCCCAGCCGGTAACCGAAACCGAGAAGCAGCGTATAAAGCGCAGCAAGTGCGGCGGCTTCCGTGGTGGTGACGACGCCGATGCGGATGCCGACCACCACGATGACGCCGAGACCGAACGCGGGAATGGCCGCCACGGCCGAACGCCAGCGTTCGCTACCCGTGGCGCGCGGCAGCGTATCAACGCTGCGCACGCTCAAATGGATCGCCACCGCAAGGCAGATCGCCATCAGCCCGCCGGCGAAGAAGCCGCCGACCAGCAGCGAACCGACTGACAGATTGGTGGCCGTTGCAAGGATCAGGAAAGCGATGGAGGGCGGGATGACGTTGTCGAGCACCGACGTGGCGGCAATGATCGCACCCGCCTGTGCCGGCGGATATCCGTGTTTCACCAGTTCCGGCTGGAAGGTGGAGGCACCGAAGGCGGCGTTGGCGACCGAGGAACCGGATGCGCCAGAAAACAGCACGCTGGTCAACAGCGTCGTTTGCGCCAGTCCCGCCCGGCGATGCCCGACCATCGAAGCTGCGAACCGGACCAGCTGGTTGGCGACGCCCGATTCCGTCAGCAGGCTTCCGGCCAGCAGGAAGAAGGGGATGGCGAGCAACAGGAATTTCGACATGCCTGTTACCGTCGAGGACACGATGGCCGGCTCCGGCAAGGTGCTGCCGAAGGCGATCGCCACATAGGCCGCAGCGAGAAAGGCATGGGCGAGCGGTGCCGCCAGCACCAGCCCCACCGCCGCCGTCAGCGCCAGAAACAGGCTGGGCGGCAGGCTGGTATCGACGAAGACTTCCGGCAGGCCGACATAGGCCAGAATTGCGATGGCGAGAGACGCGAGAACGGCAAGCGCCTTGCCTTCACTGACACGTTGAAGCGACAGGTAAAGAAGGATCAGCGCACCGCCGGCACCCAGAAAGCCGAAACGCACCCATTCCGGCAGACCAAGTGTCGGAGAGGTGCCGCCCAGCATCGCCGCGATTTCAACCCCGCCGAAGGCGAGGATGAGCGCCGCGACGAAGGAGAAGGCATCGGCCAGAACTTCGGTTGCGGCATGAAACCGCTCAGGCAAAAACCGCACGAAAACATCGAGCCGCATGGCCAGCGCGCTTTTGAGGCTGAGCGGCGCGCCAACCGCGATCATGGCCACATGCAGCCAGATACCGAGGTCTTCCGCGCCGATGAAGCCGGTGTGAAACAGATAACGCAGGGCGACATTGACCAGCACCACCACAAGAAGCGTGGCAAGGATGGCAGCGGCGACCGCGCCGAGCGCCTTGTCGAGAAGGGCAAGCGCCCGCTCCGCCACGCGCTGCGAGCCGATGCGCCGTTGTGCAATTGTTGTTGCCGGACTTGCCGTCATGTCTTTTTTCTCCACTCCCGGGCCATGCTCAGGATGCCTTGGCCGAGAGGTCGCGGTCGAACAAAGTCGACCAGGTGAATTGTTTTGCCGCTGACACCTCCCGCGATACATCGAGACGCGGCAGGACCTTTTCGCCGAAGCGGAATGCCTCTTCCAGCAACGGCATACCGGACAGAATAAAGGTATTCACGCCCGCCTTTTTATAGGCCTCCAGCGTGCGGATGACTGTATCGGGCGAACCGACGATGGCGGTTCCCGGTCCCGGCCGGACGAGGCCGATGCCGGCCCAGAGGTTGGGCGCAATTTCGAGATCACGCAGGTTCTCCGGTTTCTGCCCGCCATGCATCGCCGTCATGCGCTGCTGGCCGACGGAATCCGTCTTGCCAACGAAACGCTGGTTGGCGGCAATGGCACGCTCGTCCATGCGCCCGTAAAGATCGGCGGCGGCAGCCCATGCCTCTTCATCCGTATCACGCACAATAACATAGAGGCGAATGCCATATTCCAGTTCGCGGCCGAGTTTCTCCGCCCGCGCCTTGACGAGATCGACCTTCGCCCCGATCTGATCGGGCGTTTCGCCCCAGGAAAGATAGGTCTCGACATGTTTGGCCGCAACGTCGATCGCCCTTTCCGAAGAGCCGCCGAACCACAGAGGCGGCGGCTCTATGCCCTGCCCTACCGGCAGCGCGAGCTTTGCGCCTTCCGTCTGGAAATGCCGGCCCTTGAAATCGACCGTCTCACCGGCAAAAAGACGGTGCCATATCTGCAGATATTCATCCGCCATATCATAACGCTCGTCATGTGGCATGGTCATGCCGTAAGCGCCGAGCATCTTGGCATCACCCGAAACGACATTGATCAGCAGGCGTCCGCGCGAAAATTCCTGAAGCGTCGCCGCCATCTTGGCGAGCAGCGTCGGTGCGATAAGCCCTGGATGAATGGCGACCAGAAGCTTCAGCCGCTCGGTATAGGAGAGCAGCGCGCCCGCCAGAACCCAGACGTCATGCGCGCCAGTGGCAAACAATGCGCCGGTGTAACCAAGCTGGTCGTAAGCAAGCGCCAGCTGCTTGTAATAACCGAGATCGACCTTGCGGGATCCTTCCGGTTGCCAGGGATAGGCGCCATCGGGTGCGCACATGTACCAGAAAACGTTCATCTGTCGCCTCCCGCGCTGGCTGATTGTGCGGCCGGGCTTTGCCCGGTCAGAACCGGTAAAGAGAAATGGCCGTGCCTGTAAAGCGTATCAGCCTCCTCCTGCTGTTCGGCAAGGATATTTTCGGCGGCGGGCACTACCGAAAGATCGCGTGAGCGAAGCACCTTTGCCCATGACTGCGCGTCGCCCTCGCTGCCCGGCTCGGCAGCGAGAAGGGCTGCGGCCTTGTCTATATCCGCCATGACGGCGCGGCCGACGCGGTCCAGTTCGGCGGCAATCGCCTGCCTCGTCTCAAGTGTTATATTGTGACGCGCAAGTGTCCAGAACAGCGAGCGGTTGGGAATGGTGGAGCCGCAACGGACGAGAAGGCTTATCTCGTCATGGGTAAGGGCTTTTTCCAGCCGTGGCGACATCGTCACCCAGGCGTCGACGCGGCCTTCCACGAGATCGCGCAGGCTATCGCTGTCACCGCTTTCGATGCGTGTCACATCCGCAAGACCAAGCCCCGCTCCTTCCAGGCTTCGCGCCAGAAGATAGGTGTGAAACGATCCGTCGATCAGCGATATGCGCTTTCCCTCGAGATCGGCGGCGGAGCGGATCGGACTATCCCGCCGCACGAGGATCGCGCCATTTGCAGGCCTCGGGGTCGAGGCGGCGATATAGACTACGGAAAGCCCACGCGCATCCGCTTCGATGGGTGGCGTCGAACCCGTGCCGCCGAAATGAATGTCGCCCTTCTCCAGAAGCGCCGCCGTATCGCGCCCTTCACGATAGGGCACGAATTCCGGATCGAATTCCTCAAAGGCGCCGGGCCAGAGCCGGGCGAGCCGCAAATGCAGATTGTTGGGATGGACCCCGATTTTCATGTCGACACCTCATTTCGCAATCAATCTACTTTTTTATAGAGTGTTTTCGAGGAACGTTTTGGCGATCCTTCACCGGAATGCGAAAGAGAAATCTACCAATCCTGTAGATTTTAAAAAATGCTCGATCCAGCCAAAGTGGAATCTCACCAAGCCATTGAAATTTATCGCCAGACAATTTACTTTTTTATAGTTTGAAAAAATGGGCCTGTAATCGTGACGAAACCGGTTTCCAATCTCATCTGCCGCAGCGTGGTGGAAGCGAGCGAACTTTTGAAGCTTCTCGCCAATGCCAATCGCCTGGCCATCGTCTGTTATCTCATGGAAACAGAAGCCTCCGTTTCCGCGCTGGAATATGAACTCGGCATCCAGCAGCCAACGCTTTCCCAGCAGCTTGCCGAATTGCGCGACGCGGGTGTGATCGAAGGCTCGCGCGAAGGTAAGCAGGTGATCTACCGCGTCACCGATCCGCGCATCATCCAGCTGGTTCTGACATTGCGTGGTCTTTATACGGACCTTGCCGACGTGACCGGCAAGAAAGGCAGGCGCGCTTTGCCCTTAGATGAGGCGATGTTCGATTAACATGATCGACCTCTACACCTGGATCACTCCGAACGGCCTTAAAATCTCGATTGCGCTGGAAGAACTCGGCCTGCCCTATGTCAGCCACACCATCGACATCGAAAAGGGCGAACAATTCTCAGCCGACTATAGCAGCATCAATCCCGGCTCGAAAATCCCGGCGATCGCCGATCGTGATAACGGAACCGTTCTGACGGAATCGAACGCGATCCTGATCTATCTCGCTGAAAAGACGGGCCAGCTCATGCCCGCCTCCGCCGCCGCACGGCTGACAGTCGTCGAATGGCTGATGTGGCAGGCCGGCAATTTCGGCCCGACACTCGGCTATGCCCATTATTTCCTGACCTACAATGCCGGACAGGCCCCCTTTGCCGAGACGCGTTTCGCATCGGATACCGAGCGCCTCTACCGCACATTGAACGAGCGGCTGACGGGCCGGGAATTCATCGCCGGAGATTTCTCCATAGCCGATATCGCCATCTGGCCATGGGTCTCGCGTTTCGCACGCCACAAAATCGACCTCGACGATTTTCCGGCAGTACAGCAATGGTATCGCCAGCTCGGACAACGCGAAACCTTCCGGCGCGGTTACCGCGTGCCTTTCGCGACCTCTGACGTACCGGGTCTTTAATCTGCTTTAACAGGCGACAAGGTGGCCGGGCGAAACCTCGCGATACTCACGCGGTTTCACGACATAATCGACCGCGCGGATCGGACTTTTCAGCTCGTCATTTGCCGCACCGCGCCGGGTGTTGCGGCGGTCCGGGTCCGGCACTGGCACGGCGGCCATCAGCTTGCGCGTATAGTCATGCTGCGGATTGTCGAACACCGCCGCGCGCGGGCCGATCTCAACGATTTCGCCGAGATACATCACCGCCACCCGGTGGCTGACGCGTTCCACCACCGCCATATCATGACTGATGAACAGGAAGGCGAGATCGAGGCTTTGCTGTAAATCCAGCATCAGGTTGATGACCTGCGCCTTGATCGAAACGTCGAGCGCCGAAACGCTCTCATCGGCGACGATCACCTTCGGGCGGAGCGCAAGCGCGCGGGCGATACAAATGCGCTGGCGCTGGCCGCCAGAAAATTCATGCGGGTAACGCGCCGCCATGTCGGGTGCCAGACCAACCTTCTCCAGCATGTCGGCAACCACATCCTTCGCTTCACGGGCGCTTCCCATGCGATGTTCCAGAAAGGGTTCGGCAATCGCCGCACCCACCGTGATACGCGGATTGAGCGAGGCATAGGGGTCCTGAAAGATCATCTGCACCGTTCTGCGCATTTCGCGCATGCCGGATTTGTCGAGAGCGAGAATATTTTCACCATTGACCATCACCGAACCTGCATCCGGCTCGATCAGCCGCATGATGGCACGCCCGGTGGTCGATTTGCCGCAACCGCTTTCGCCCACCAATGACAATGTTTCACCAGCCCTGAGATCGAAGGAAACATTCTCCACCGCATGCACGCGGCCACTGAGCCGTCCTAAAAGGCCAGAGTGAATGTCGAAGCGCTTGGTCAGCCCTTCGACCTTAAGCACCGGCTGGGCGCTCGCGTCGACGGTATCGCCCGGGCGCGCCGGCTGCTGCGTTTCGCCTGTGGTGGTATCGACGATGGGAAACCGGAGCGGTCTTTCCTCGCCCGTCATCGAACCCAGAACCGGAACGGCGGACAAAAGCGCGCGGGTATAAGGATGCTTGCCGCGATGGAAGATATCGGCTGTCGCACCGACTTCCACCTGCTCGCCGCGATACATGACGACGGTGCGGTCGGCGATTTCCGCCACCACGCCCATATCATGGGTGATGAACAGGACGGAGGTGCCTTCCTCCTCCTGAAGCGTCTTGATGAGGTCAAGAATCTGGCCCTGAATAGTCACATCGAGCGCGGTCGTCGGCTCGTCGGCGATCAGTAGCTTCGGCCGGGACGCAAGCGCCATCGCAATCATTACCCGCTGGCGCATGCCGCCGGAAAAACGATGCGGATATTCATCGAAACGCGATGCGGCGGACGGTATGCGGACCTTTTCGAGGAGGCGAACCGTCTCCGCCCTTGCCTCGGTTTTCGACATCGGCTGGTGGCACAGCAAGGCTTCGGAAATCTGGTCGCCGATTGTGAACAGCGGGTTGAGGCTGGTCATCGGCTCCTGAAAGATCATGGCAACCTCGTTGCCCCTCACCCGCCGCATGGCATCTTCGGAGAGGGACAGCAGGTTGCGCCCACCCAGCAGGATTTCGCCCTCTACCCTGCTGCTTTCCCGATCCAGCAGCCGCATGATGGAAAGCGACGTGACGCTTTTGCCCGAGCCGCTTTCGCCGACGATCGCGACCGTCTCGCCCGGCCCGACATCGAAGGAAACATCGCGAACCACGGGTTTCCAGCCGCCATCCACATGAAAGGATGTCGTGAGATTGCGGACGGAAAGCACGGCGTCTTCGGCACCAAGGGGTGTTGCCTGCGGCATGGTCATGATCGTTCCCTTTATTTGTTCTCGTAACTATTCGGGCGCGGCGTCGCGGCTCGGTTCTTCTCCCCGCCGGGGAGAAGCCGCCGGGGAGAAGAAACAGGCGGCAGCCGCTCGTTAACTCAATCCGGCCAGCGCAGCATGCCGTCGAAGCGATGGCGGCTGCGGTCATCGAACGGCGTTGCGATCACCTCGTTGGAGGCGCGCGCCTTGTTCAGTTCCTCCGCCAGACGGGAAGCCACGATGGTTTCCTGGCCCGGATGCAGGTTGCATGGGTCGAGATAGAAATAACGGTGCTCCACCTCATGATCGCGGGTAATGATCGGAGGATTTCCTTTCGCCAGCGCCGTCGTCAGGTCCCATGCCGTAATATGCGCTTGCTCGGCATCGATGATGACGCGCAGCCGGTCGAGCGGGTTATTAGTCGGGTCCGGCTCGATCAGCGCCGTGACGCCGGGGCGTCCATCCAGCGTTTCCTTCCAGAGATGGAGATAGCCGGTTTCACGCTCACGTATGCCGGCATGGTCGCGTTTTTCCCAGGCTTCCAGCGCCGCCATGACGCCGTAGATGCTTTCCTTGCCGACCTTCATGCCGCGGCCGATGCCCATATTCTGCAGGAAGGCATAGCGGACCAGCTCCTTCTTGCCGGCCACGATGCCGGAGGTGGGGCCGCCGAGGAACTTGTGGCCGGAATAGAGCACCACATCCGCGCCCGTGGCCAGAAACAGCTCCAGATCATATTCGGAAGCCGCATCCACGATAACCGGCACGCCCTTGGCGTGGGCGATCTCGACAAATTCGGAAAGATGCAGCAGACCGTAATCAACCACATGGTGGGAGACGACATAAACCGCCGCCGCCGTCTTTTCGGTGATGGCGTTTTCCATGTGATAGCGATGGGTGGATGTCGCCTGCCCGATCAACACCACCTTGCCGCCGCCGAGCCGGATGGCCTGATCCACTGGCGCGCCGTAGCTCACCACATGTCCCATCTGCACCAGCACCTCGTTCTTTTCCGGTGCGGTATCAGGCAGCTTTTCGATGGCCAGAAGATTGTTGCCGGTAATGGCCCCCGCAACCGCAAGGCTGATGCCGGAAGAACATGACGCCGTGACGAAACCGGCCTCGCCGCCCGTCAGCCTTGCGATGATTGCGCTCGCCTTGCGTTGCAGATCGTTGATCTCGACGAATTGCGGCAGGATCGCCGCCATGGCCTCAACCGCTTCCGGAACGACGATGGAAGCACCGAGCGACGTCATGGTGCCCGAGACGTTGATGACCGGGCGAAGGCCGATCCTGCTTCTGATATCCTCGGTCATGTCTTTCTCCTGTCTTTGCGATGCGATGGGCATCGACATGTATGCCATAATAATGTAATAACTTCTCAAGATTCATGAGGAGCCGGAAATTGGACGCCCATAAACTGGACGAATTGTCTTCACCCGCCCTGTCCCCGACCGAGGAAAACCCGGACGCCAAGGCGGCCAAGCGCTCGCGCGTCAGCGGCATTGACCGCACCCTTCAGGTCATTGATTATCTTTACGAAACCGGATCGCCAGCCGGCGCTTACGCCATTGCCAAGGCAATCAAGGCGCCGCTTTCCACCGTCTATGTGATCGTCGAAGATCTCGTCGAAAAGAACATGCTGGCGCGCAATGCCGACGGCAATATCTGGCTCGGCGCGCGGCTTTATCACTATGGTCTTGCCTATGCCCGCTCGCTGGATTTCATGGGTGTCGCCACCCACGAAATGCACGATCTCTGCCGCCATGCGGGTGAAACCGTGCAGCTTTGCGGCCGCGATGGCGACCATATGCTGGTGCTGGCAATGGCGGATGGCCCAAGTCATTTTCAGGTTGCGTCGCGCGTCGGCACTCGCGTTCCACTGAACTGGACGGCGTCCGGCCGCCTGCTCGTCGGGCATCTGCCGGAGCAGGAACGCGTCGAACTGTTCAGACGATGCGCCCGCACGTCGCCCACCGGCCGCGCGGAAATCAACCCGGAAGCCCTTTCGCAATCGGCAGGAGCGGCGTTCCGTGACCGGCTGTCGATACAGGTCGCTGAGTCCGACTATGCCGTCGCCTGCATCGCCTCGCCGATCTGCGACCGCAGCGGTGAATGCGTGGCGACGATTTCCATCGTTCTGCCGGAACAGAAGGTGCTGGCGAACGAGAACCACTATACCGAACAGGTCAGGGTTTCGGCCGAGAGGATCGAGAAGCTTATGGGCTGGCGCAACCATTGAACGGCCTCAATCCCTAAGCGCGATGATCGCTTCAATCTCAACGGTGATGTTGCCCGGCAGCGAGCCGAACCCCACGGCGGAGCGGGCGTGCTGCCCGGCATCGCCGAACACATCGATGAAGAGATCCGAACAGCCGTTGATGACGCTTGGATGATCGCGGAAATCGCTGACGGCATTGACCATGCCGAGCAGCTTGACCACCTTCTTCACCCGCGACAAATCCCCCAGCGCCTCATGCATGACGGCAAGAAGATTGATGCCGGTGAGGCGCGCATGCTGGTACGCTTCATCCAGCCCGATTTCCGCGCCGACCTTGCCGGCGTAAAGGTGTCCGTTCTTCTCCCTCGGGCCCTGGCCCGAAAGATAAAGCATATTGCCTTCCACAACATGCGTGACGAAATTGGCGATCGGCGGCGGCGGTGGCGGCAGCGAGATGCCGAGCGCGGCAAGCCGGTCGTAGGGCGAATGACGCCCATCTGCCTCAAGCGAAGACTGTTTCACGCGAATTCCTCATAATGCCGGGACGGGTATCCCATAATCTCTGCGGAAGGCGGAGAGCATCCCTCCCCGCCGTTCCAGTCGGGTCAGCGCCAGGAATAGCCATGGCTGTGGCGCACCAGCTTGCGCGCCCTTGGAATGTAACGGCTGGCGGCAATGGCTTCGGCGCCGATCACCGCATAACGCGGCTCGAACAGGCGCTTGAGACGCGAAACATCGCCGTTGGAATCGGTCGCCTCCAGATCGGCATCCACCAGATCGAAAACCGTGAAATCGGCACGGGTACCGACATCGAGGCGGTTTTCCATGTCGAGGCGGATGACGGAGGCCGGATTGCGGGTGACCGCCTCAACGACTTTTTCGAAAGGCATCTCTACCGACAGCAGCTTCGACATGGTCGTCGCCAGGTCCCAGACCGGGAAATTCATCGAATGGCTGTGCAGATCCGTAGAAATCGAGAATGGCAGCAGGCCGCGTGCAATCGCCGCTTCCGCCACCTTGAAAGAGAAGGATGCGCCGCCATGGCCGATATCCAGCCGGATGCCTTCCCCCGCGCAGCGTTCAGCAAGGTTGAACAGGTCCTCGTCTTCCATGATGCTGGAGCCTGACTTGCCGTTGAAGCAATGGGTCACGACATCGCCGGGGCCGAGAATTTCCAGCACCTCGTCGTAAAGTGCCGGCGGTTCGCCGACATGCACCATCATCGGCACTTTCAGAATTTTTGCGATCTTCTTGCCGAGTTTGACCGGCGTGACACCCCAGGAGCCGGTGATGACATGGCTCGCCCGCACCTTGATGCCGACGATATGCTCGCTGTTTTCAGCGTAACATTCGAGGATGCGATCGAGATCGATATCCTTGATATCGCGCAGTTCGGGCACCCGGTTGCAGGCGACAAGCCCGATGGAGCCGAGATTGAGGAAGGCCTTGATGCGTTCCTTCGAGGGTTCGATGATATATTCGCGGAAACCGTGGAAGTTCGCCTCGCCTGCAGAACCAGCATCCACCAACGTCGTCACACCGCGCTCTGCCCCGCATTCGGAGGGACGGATGGAGATATCGGTGCCGCCATGCCAGATATGCACATGCAGATCGACCCAGCCGGGCGAGATGAACGCGCCTTTGGCATCGATGCGCAGCGCATCCGTCGGCGCTTCAAGAGCAGGTCCAACCGCCGCGATCTTGCCGTCGCCGCCGATCAGAATATCGGTCGCACCCTCAGGCGCGCCCTTTCCGAAACCAACGGGCTTTACATTGGAGAGAAGAATGGGAGCTTGAAGAGGCGTTTTTGCCTTTTCACCGGATATCATCTTACAAATCCCTTCGCAGTCTTGGGTCGAGCATGTCCCGCAGCCCGTCGCCGACCATTTGCAGCGACAGCACGGAAAGAATAATGGCAAAGCCGGGGAAGTAGGTCATCCAGTCCGCCTGGCCGATATATTGGCGGCCGGCGGAGATCATTGTTCCCCAGGTTGGAATTTCGGGGCTGACACCAAGCCCCAGAAACGAAAGACCGGCCTCGGCCAGCATGGCGCTGGCAAAGAGGAAGGTGCATTGCACGAGGATCGGCGAGATCAGGTTGCGCAGCACATGCCGGGTCATGATGTGGAAGGTGGAGATGCCGAGCGCTTTTGCCGCCTCCACATAGGGCAATTCGCGGATGACCAGCGTCGAGGCGCGCACGATGCGGGCGAGACGCGGCGAATAAACCACTGAAAGCGCGATAATCACCGTCGTCAGTGACGGCCCGAGTGCGGCAACCAGCGCGATGGCCAGCAGAATATCCGGAAACGCCATCATGGCATCGATCAGCCGGGCGATAGGCGTATCCAGCTTCTGGAAAAAGCCGGCGAGCAGCCCGAGCGTGATGCCGATGACGGACGACAGAACAACAACGGCCGCGCCAACAAGAAGTGAAAGTCTTCCGGCGTAAATGGTGCGGGAAAACACGTCGCGACCGAACTCATCAGTACCGAACCAGTAGAGTTCGCTCGGCGGTTTCAGACGGTTCACGATCGACAGTTTCGACGGCGAATAGGGCGCGATCATCGGTGCAAAAACGGCGAGCAGCACGAAGACGAGCAGCACGATGAGGCCGGCGGCAACCGTCTTGCGCTTCAGCAGACGCCGAATAAACAGGATCGTCGGGTTGCGCGCCGGCTGGGCGGTGGAGGTGATATCGGCCATCAGTAACGAACCCTCGGATCGACCAGCAGATAAAGCATGTCGATGGCAAAATTGATGAGCACGTAAAGCCCGGCGATGACGAGAAGCGCGCCCTGAATGACGGGATAATCGCGCCTGAGCACGGCCGACACGACGAGATTGCCGACGCCCGGCAGGCCGAAAACGGTTTCCGTGACAACGGCACCGGAGATCAGCACGGCGGCGGTGAGACCAAGCACGGTAAGGATGGGGATGAGCGCGTTCTTTAGCGCATGTTTCATTACCACCCGCCGCTCCTTGACGCCTTTGGCTCTGGCGGTGCGGACATAGTCGTCGCCGAGAACATCCAGCATCGAGGCACGGGTGAAGCGCAGAATGAGGGCTGAAGAGACGAGGCCAAGCGCGATTGCCGGCAAGGTCAGGTGATACATGCGCTCGAGGAAGCTTGCGCCCGGACCGCCATATCCCGACACCGGGAACATATCGAGCCGGACGGCGAAGAACTGCATGAGGATGAGGCCGAGCCAGAAGCTCGGAATGCTCGCCGCCAGCATCGCAATGGTGGTCGCGGCCTGATCCACGAAGGAGCCGCGCCGGTAAGCGGCATAGATACCGATGGGAAGCGCGATGGCACTGGCGATCAGCAGCGAAAAGATCGTCAGGAAGAAGGTCGGTTCCGCCCGATCCAGAAGTGCTGCGCCAACCGGCATGTTGAGAAAGATCGACTGGCCGAGATCACCGCGCAGCAATTGGCCGATATAATAGACATATTGTACGCCGAGCGACTGATCGAGCCCGAGCCGGGTGCGCAGCTCCGCAATGTCCTGCGCCGAGGCATCCGGCCCCAGCATTACAGCGGCAGGGTCCCCGGGTGTGACGCGCAGGATGACGAAGACGATGGTGACGACGAGGAACATCACCACGATCATTCCCGCAAGTCTCTGGAAAATATACCGTATCACGTATGTATGCTCCGAAGCGCGTGATGGGCCGCTATCAGGCGACGGTTGAACAGAGTTGTTTAAAAGCCGACCGCTCACTTCCGTCATGCCGGTCCCCGGGTCAGGCCCGAGGATGATCCGGCATCCAGCCACCGCGCGTCTGCGTGGTGAAAGGGTCCCTTGCGATCAAAGACTTGATCGCAAGGGACCCCGGACCCAGTCCGGGGTGACGGCGTGCGAAGCCGGTCTTACTTCGTGACCGAGGCGTTCCAGAAATAGGGCCAGGGAGCCGGATCGACGCCATCAAGCTTGTTGGACTTGGCTGCCACGGCGTTGAAGTCACCGATCTTGATGAGCGGCAGCTCGGCATAGATCGTCTTCTGCACATTAGCCCAGAGCGCGATGCGCTTGTCCGGATCTGCCTCGGAGGTAAAGGCGTCAACCGCCGCCTTGCGCGCCGGCGTATCCCACCAGCCGGGTGAACTGGCGGAGAGTGCGCCGATCAATGCCGGCTCCGGCAGGAAGGGGCTATGGCTGATGTAGATATCCCAGAGCTTCGGGTCGGCACGGCGCTGCGTCAGCGTCGCCCAATCGACCACCTGCATGTCCACCTTGAAACCGGCAAGTTTCAGATATTCCGCAGCAACCTGCGCCATCTTGTAATGGAACTCGTATTGGCGGCTGGTGAGGATGCGCAATGGCTCGCCATTGTAACCGGCCGCCTTCAGCTTTTCGGCAGCGGCTTCCGGATTGCCGATATTATAATTGCCCTCGACGCCCTCTTCCGTATGCCAGGAGAAATTGTCGGGATAATAGGCGCCATCGAGCGCGTAGAAATCCGTGCTGCCGAAAGCGGCCGCCAGCATGTCTTCCATATTGAGCGCTTCAGTGATCGCCTTGCGAACTTCGAGCTTGGATGACAACCCTTCCTTGGTGTTGAACACGAAGACAGGATAACCGAAGGGCTTCAGCATCATCGGCTGCGAGGCCGAGGAAGACTTCACCTTGTCGAAGGATTCGACCGGGATGGAATCGACATAATCATACTGGCCGGAAATAGCGGCCTCCACGCGGGTATTCGGATCAGGAACCGGAACGAAACGGATTTCATCGAGATATTGATGCCGCGCACCGCCATAGCCGTCGCTTTCTCCACCGCGGGACTTGTAGCCGTCGAAGCGAGCGAGTTGGATATATTGGTCCGCCTTGCGTTCCTTCAGCATATAGGGGCCGGTGCCGACAAATTCGGCCATCGGCTCCGCCTGCTTTTCAGCGGGCAAAATGATGGCTGCAGAATTGTTGAAAGCGAGCAGCGAGGTCAGCGGCGCATAGGGTTGCTTGAGGGTGATCGTCACCGTTGCGGCATCCGGCGCGGAGATATTGTCGATGAAACCGGCGGCCTGCTTGCCACGCGAGGCGATTTTCATCCAGCGGCCGAGCGAGGCGACGACATCTTCCGAGGTCATGTCGCTGCCGTCATGAAACTTGATGCCCTGCCGCAGCTTGATCGCATAGGTTTTGCCGTCCGCACTGATCTCGGGCAGGCTTTCCGCCAGAAGCGGCGTTACCTTCCAACCCTTGTCGAAGGTGTAGAGCGTTTCGAAAATATGCTGCGTGACGATGCCGACGAGATCGGCGGTGGAGGCCATCGGATCGAGCGTCGGCGGTTCGCCGATCGTGGCGACATTGATGACGCCACCTTTTTCCTGAGCCATCATCACACCCGGCGCAAGCAGCAAAGCAGCGGTGGCGAGAAATGCAAGTCTCCGTCTCATTTTAAGCTCCCAGCTCATAGTTTCAATTGCATTGTTCCATTATTATGTTATATGAAACTTTATAAGAGAATACCTCGATAAGACGCCTTGTCAATGACAATGCGATGCGATGACGGCTTCCGGCATCGGGGAGATGAATCGATGGATCGCGCCCATCTGCGGAAACGCGCCGATATCGTGAATTTCGCTCTGGCGGAGCAGGCTTGATGGAAAGCAAGTAAAAATGATGTATTCCTGTCAGGCGCGCTACGCTCTGGCAGCTTGTCACCGCAGACAAAATAATATTTCAGAACAATCGATTAGCGTTATTTCGGCTAAAATATGGAAGAAACCGCGCAAGCGTGACAAAACTGCACTAGCGCAATGCAGCAATCAAAGAGATTATGAGACCTGATTGAATATTGATGAGCAATAATACTGACACCGTCCGGGAACGTGAATATTGCGCTTGATACGGATTTTCCGGCGTCATAAAGCAATGAGTGAACTTGAAGCATTGCCTGAAATTAGGTATAGGCCTGATGCAGGTATAGGCCTGATGCAGGTATAAATATTTCGGGACGCGATTCTGCTGAACGGATGTAATTCCGGTTGATGTTTCATTTACCGGCGTCATTTATGAAGTTCTTATTTTTATAAACTTATACGATGTCCGATTGTTTCTTTTTTCGGACGATATTTATTTTGAGGACCAAATGCGTTTATTGAATGTTTCGATTCTGCTTGCCTCCGCAGCACTGGCAGGTTGCACGGTTACTGCGGCCTCCGGTCCCGATGCAGCATCAATCGAATCCAACGCTTCGGTGAAATTCGGTTCCAAGGACAAGCATAAATCCGCAGGTGTCGACTACGCCCTCATCGACATAAACAGTTCCGTCCTGAACTTTGTCGACGATACCACCGCATCCACGCTGCTCGGCAGTTTCGGCGGCGGCAAGGGTGGCGTTCCGGCGCTGCCGATGGGTGTCGGCGATGTGGTGCAGGTCGCCATTTTCGAAAGCCAGGCCGGTGGCCTGTTCATTCCAAACGACGCGGGCAGCCGCCCCGGCAACTTCATCAGCCTGCCGAACCAGACGGTGGACCGGGAAGGCAATATCAGCGTTCCCTATGCCGGCAAGATCCGCGCGACCGGCCGCAATGTCGAGGACGTGCAGAGCGAAATCGAGGAGCGCCTGGCCAACCGCGCCATCGAACCGCAGGTCCTCATTACCAAGATTTCCAGCCGCTCCGCACAGGCATCCGTGCTTGGCGACGTCAAGGAGCCGACAAAGGTCCAGCTTTCGGAAGCCGGCGATCGCGTTCTCGACGTCATCTCCTATGCTAAGGGCCTCAGTGCTCCGAATATCGAATCCTATGTCACGCTGATCCGTCGCGGAAAGACCGCGCGCATCAACTACAATCACCTTGTCAGCACGCCCTCCGAGAATATCTACGTGGTTCCGGGCGACACGGTCATGGTGGAGCGTGAGCGTCGCACCTACCTCGCCTTCGGCGCCTCCGGTCTCAACGGTCGTTTCGAGTTCGAGGACGCCGCTCTCAAGCTCTCGGATGCGCTCGGCAAGGCAGGCGGATTGCTCGATTCCCGCGCGGACCCCGCTCAGGTCTACATCTATCGTACCGTCAAACGCGATCTTCTCGTGAAGCTCGGCATCGACACGTCCAAATTCCCGGGGCAGGAAGTTCCCGTCATTTTCCGCGCCAACCTGCGCGATCCGTCGACCTTCTTCGCCACCACGAAATTCCCGATGCAGGATCGCGATATCATCTACGTCACCAACTCGCAGGCCACCGAGCTCTACAAGTTCCTGGATCTCGTCGGCTCCGTTCCCGCAACGGCGGGCAACGTCTCCGACGATGTGCTTGCGACACGCAACGCCATCCGGGCCTTCTGACCCTCGGCATCTCGCCGCTCACACCAAAGCCGCCCCGGAAACGAGGCGGCTTTTCTTTTGGCCGGGAACAGGCGTGTGCAACCTCGATCACCGCCCGCCAAGCCCCCGGCGACAAGCACTTGCCGAAGACCGCCAGGTCCCTGTTTCGCAATGCAGCATGGAGGCGAACATTGTCGTCGCCATTACAAAAGATTAAGGTGATTTCGCAGCGCATTGGGTGTCTTGTGGGGAAAAGCTGCTCCCAAGGCTTACCGCACATGTTCGGGAAACATGTATTGCTCTCATTTTGCGGAACCGTCAGATGAAACGTTTCTGGACCGCCCTCAGCGTTCTTGCCATCGCAGCCGCCGGCGCGTGGCATTTTAAAGATCGCCTGCCGCTGGATCAAATTCCCTATCTCAAACAGTTCGCCAGCGTTTCGCCACAGGCGGAAACGGCAGATGGATCCGCCGGCAAAAAGGAACAACCGTCGCAAAACGGTCAATCCGCCCAGCGAACAGGACAAAGACAAGGCAGCGGGCGGCGCAATGGCGGACCGCCTACCGTCAGCACCGTCGCGGTCGGCAAGGCAACGTTGCCGCTGGACGCTACGGCGACGGGATGGGCGGTTGCCGCCGACATCACCAATATTGCGCCGCTTCAGGTCGGTCTCGTCACGGAAATCTCGGCGAAGGACGGTCAGCATATCAAGGCGGGCGATCTGATCCTCAAGATGGATGACCGCATCGCCCGCGCAGCCGTCGACAAGGACAAGGCCAATATCGCCGCCGATCAGGCGACGCTGGAACAAACGGAGGCCGCCCTCCAGCGTGCCGCCAATCTCGTCAAGCAGAGCGCAGAGTCCCAGCAGGTGCTGGATCAGGCAAGGGCAGCACGGGACAGCGCCGCCGCGAAGATCGATGCCGACAAGGCAGCACTCGCTTCCGACCAGGTGACGCTCGAACATATGGAGATCCGCGCGCCTTTCGACGGGCGGCTCGGCGATATCACCGTCAGCCCAGGCGCTTATCTCAGCGCTGGCGTCAACATCGTAACGATCACGAAATACGATCCCATCTCGGTCAGTTTCCGCCTGTCGCAGCGTTACCTGCCGCAATTGCGCGAAGGCGTCCAGAAGGACACGGCGGTGGATGTCGATACGGCGGCGACGGGCGGCGAACCCATGAGCGGCGTGCTGCGGTTTTACGACAACACCGTGGACCAGACGTCCGGCACCGTGCTGGCGAAAGCGGAATTCAAGAACGATCGCGGCCTTTTGTGGCCCGGCCAGTCCGTCAACGTCACGGCCCATTTCGTCTCCGACAAGGAGATGGTCGTCGTACCGACGGTCGCAGTGCGGCCGGGACCGAAGGGCAATTTCGTCTATTCGGTCGATGACAACCACCGCGTCCATATGACGACAGTGGAAGTCGCCCGCTCGAACGGCGATCTCACCGCCATTTCAAGCGGCCTGTCCGGCGGCGAGCATGTGATCGTCGAAGGCCAGTCGGAACTTGCCGACGGTCAGCAAGTGATCGAGCAGTTCTCCGATAAGGGCGGCGCGGCCGGCAATCTGGCCGCCAATATTCCGCAGCAGGAACAGGTTGGTAGCCCATGATCCCGAATTTCTGCATCAACCGGCCCGTAGCCACCACCCTTCTCGCCATCGGGCTTGTGCTCGCCGGGTTTGCCGGTTTCAGCCTGCTGCCGGTCGCCGCCCTGCCGAAAGTCGATTTCCCGACGATCAACGTCTCATCGGCATTGTCCGGTGCGTCACCGCAAACCATGGCCACATCAGTCACCACACCGCTGGTGAAGCAGTTCGAGACCATTCCGGGCGTCAGCGAAATCAGCGCCACCAACACGCTGGGCAACAGCTCCATCGTGCTGCAATTCGATCTCAACCGTAACATCGACGCGGCAGCGGCCGATGTTCAGGCCGCGATCTCGCGCGCGCAGCGGCAATTGCCGAGCAACATGACGACGACGCCGAGCTACCGAAAAACCAACCCGGCCGATGCGCCGGTGCTGTTGCTTGCTATCAACAGCAAGGAAATGCCGACCAGCAAGGTGGACGAAATCGCCGAGAATATCATCTCGCCGCTTCTGTCGACCATTTCCGGCGTCGCGCAGGTGAGCATCTACGGCGCGCAGACCTACGCCGTGCGTATCGGTCTCGATCCGTCACAGCTCCAGGCAAGAGGGCTCGGCGTCGATACCGTCACGACCGCCATCGCGCAGGCGAACAATCAGGTGCCGGTGGGCGCGATGCAGAACGACAATCAGCGCCTGACGATCGAGGCCGATACCCAGCGCACCGATGCGACGGCCTTCCGCTCGCTGGTCGTGGCGACGAGCAACGGCGCTCCCATCCATCTCGGCGATATCGCCAACGTCACCGACAGCATCGACAACCCCAATGCCGGCAGCTGGTTTGACGGCGAACAGGCGATCGTCCTTGCCGTGCAGCGCCAGCCGGACGCCAACACGGTGGACGTGGTGGATGCCATCAAGGCCAAGCTGCCGGCGCTTCACCAGCAATTGCCGCCCTCGGTCAATATCCACGTCATGAACGATGCCTCGACCGCGATCAAGGACGCGATATCCGACGTGCAGTTCACGCTGCTCCTTACGATCGGGCTGGTGGTTGCGGTCATTTATCTCTTCACCGGGCATCTGACGGCGACCATCATTCCGGGCCTTGCCGTGCCGCTTTCACTCATCACCGCCTTCGGCGCCATGTATGTTCTGGGCTACAGTATCGATAACATCTCGCTGCTAGGGCTGACATTGTCGGTCGGGCTTGTGGTGGACGATGCGATCGTCATGCTGGAAAACATCCTGCGACTGCACGAAAAAGGCCTGACGATGCGCGAGGCGGCCCTTCAGGGTGCGGCGGAAGTCAGCGGCACCATTCTGTCCATGTCCGTCTCGCTGGTCGCGGTGTTCATTCCCATTCTGTTGATGGGCGGAGTGGTCGGCAGGCTCTTCAACGAATTCGGCATGGTCGTTACGCTGGCGATCATGGCGTCGGCGCTGGTTTCGCTGACCGTTACGCCGATGCTCGCCTCGCGCCTCTCCGGCCATTCCTCCAGACCGCCGGCCATCATCCGCTGGTTCGACGCCGGCTTTGAGCGCACGCTTCACCTCTATGGCAAGGCCGTCGGCTGGTGTCTTTCCCATCGTCGCGTGGTTCTCGTCTCGTTTCTGGCCTCGATTGCAGCCTCGCTCTATCTGTTCGAGACCCTGCCCTCCAGCTTCTTCCCGCAGGAAGATATCGGTCGTCTTTCCGTGTCAACGCAGGCGCGCGAAGACATTTCCTATACCGCAATGCGTGATCTTCAGGCGCAGGTGGCCGATCAGATCCGCAAGAACCCGGCCGTGGTGCATGTCACTTCCACCGTCGGCGGCAATTCCCGCAATCCGCTGAATAATGGCTCGATGTTCGTCGAACTGAAACCCAAGGAGGAGCGCGCGCCGCTCAGCCAGGTGCTGGCGGAACTGGGGCAGGCTACATCGAAAGTGGCCGGCATCCGCACCTATATCAATCCGCAGCAGAGCCTGCGTTTCGGTGGGCGCAGCTCCGCCAGCCAGTACCAGCTCGTCGTTCAGGGCCTGAATGCCGACACCACCAATGAATGGTCGAACAAGCTGATGGAGGCGATGCGCCGCGACCACACATTCACCTCCGTCACCTCCGACGCCCAGAACGGTGCGATCGCCGCGACGATCTCGGTCGATCCGGAAAAGGCCGCCGCTTTCGGCATCACCAACGATCAACTGCGTAAGACGCTGGAGATGTCGTTCGGCGGTTATACGGCGGCGCAAATCCAGTCGACCGGCGACAGTTACGACGTGATCGTGGAGTTCGACAGCTCCAAGCAATGGAATGACAATTTCCTGAGCGACATCAATATTCTCTCGGCAAAATCGGGTGTTCTGGTTCCGCTTTCCAACTTCGCCTCCCTCACCCGTACGCAGGCGCCGGTCACCATCAACCAGACGGGTCAGCTCGTTTCCACCACGGTCTCCTTCAACCTGCCGGACGGCGTGGCGCTTTCGGATGCGACCAGCCGCATCGACCAGATCAAGAGCGCCATAGGGCTGCCGCAGGACGTGTTCACCAGCTATGGCGGCACGGCGGCGATCTTCCAGCAGAGCCAGGGCAATACCGGCATTCTCATTCTGGCGGCGGTGCTGACCATCTATGTGGTTCTTGGCGTGCTTTATGAAAGCTTCGTCCACCCGCTGACCATTCTTTCCGGCCTGCCGGCGGCGGCTTTCGGCGCACTGGTGGCGTTGAAGGTGATGGGCATGGACTTCTCGATCATCGCGCTCATCGGCCTTCTGATGCTGATCGGCATCGTCAAGAAAAACGCGATCATGATGATCGACGTGGCGGTGGAGCTGATCCGCGAACAGAACGAACCGCCCGCCCGGGCCATTCACGAGGCCTGTGTGCGCCGTTTCCGGCCGATCATGATGACGACCTTCTGCGCGCTGCTGGGCGCCCTGCCCATCGCGCTCGGCTCCGGCGCCAGCTCGGAATTGCGCCAGCCGCTCGGCGTCGCAGTCGTCGGCGGGCTCATCGTCTCGCAATTGCTGACGCTGTTCATCACCCCGGTGATCTTCGTGGAAATGGATCGTTTCGGCAAGTTCCTCGCCGGGCTGTTTTCACGCAAGAAATCAGCCGAACAACACGCCGAACCGCAAAAAACGGAAGGCGCCAGCGAACCCGATTCCGTCGCTGCCTAGCGCGGCTGAAACGGGGTCGCTGTACACGCGCTGGTGTCAGCGAGCGGTAGCTGAAAGCGGCAGGGCATGGCTCATTGCTTCGAAAACCGGCCGAAGGCACCGCCCGAAAAACACAAGGGGTCGCCATCTCGATGGGCGGCCCGCAGCACTTCACCGATAATGATCGTGTGATCGCCAGCGTCATGCGCCGCTGCCTGGCGGCATTCGAACCGTGCCAGCGTGCCGGGAATGACGGGAACGCCCTCGTCGTTGATTTCCCAGTCGAGATCGTCAAAGGCGCGACCGTTGCGGGTGAAGCGGGCGCTCAGCACATCCTGATCGGCGCTCAGCACATGGATGGCGAAATGGGTTGCGTCGCTGAAGGCCGGGTATCGAGACGAACTCTTGGCGGGTGACCACAGCACGAGCGGCGGATCGAGCGACACGGACGCGAAGCTGTTGACCGTCATGCCGATCGGGCCATTTGGCGTGGCGGCCGTCACCACCGTTACGCCGGTGGTGAAAGCGCCAAGCGCGTTACGAAAGCTGCGGCTGTTTTCGCCGCCGGGAACGAATACATGTTCATTCGGCGTTTTGACTGCTTCGGCGACTGACATCAGGGGACCTCACTTCCGATTGCAAGTGTGTAAAGTTCAAACCATGTCTGGCGGTCTATCGTTACGCGCATCGCGTCCGCTGCGGTCTTGATGCGTTGCAGATTGTTGGTGCCGAGCACCGGCAGGATCTTTGCCGGGTGCCGCAATAGCCAGGCAATGGCAACGGCGGTGGCGTCGACGCCCTGCTCCCTGCCGATGCGTTCCAGTGCTGCCGTTGTAGCGCCATGGGCGCCGGAAAACAGCGAACCGCCGCCAAGCGGTGACCATGCCATGGGCGACACATGCTTTTCCTGAAGGAAGGCAAGATCGCCGTTGGTGAAGCTATCCGTTGCAAGAAGGCTCATTTCGATCTGGTTCGTCGCCAGCCTGCTGGTCATGGCAGATTGCAGCAGAGAAAAATCCCATGGGCGGAAGTTCGAAACACCCACGGCCCGGACCTTGCCGGATGTCACCAGCGCATCCAGCGCCCTGCCCGTTTCCTCGGCATCTATCAGTGGATCGGGACGGTGGATCAACAGCAGGTCGACGTAATCTGTACCCATGTCGCGAAGCGACGCTTCGACCGATTTATTGATGTGGTCAGCCGTCGTGTCGTAATGCTTGACGCGGGCGGAGGAATGACGCCCGGCAGGTGCAACGATGCCGCACTTCGTCACGATTTCAATTTTGCCGCGGAGCGAAGGCGCAGTCTTCAGCCCCGAACCCAGAATGGCTTCAGCCGTGTATCCGCCGTAGATATCGGCCTGGTCCATCGTGGTGATGCCCTGCGCCAGGCATGCTTCGATCTTGGCCTGCACATGGGCGGGCGAAGTGTCGGCATCGTCGCCGATGCGCCACATGCCGTAAACGACGCGGCTGAGTTCCAGTGTTTCAGAAAGAGCGATACGTTCCATCAGTGGCGTTCCCCGTTGCCGAGCGGCGTGGCAGGTGTTTCAGAAGGCACCCGGCCATAGGCGTGCGGCAGGGAGCAGGTTTTCATCTGCGGCAGGACCTTGGTGCCGAAGTGTTCAGCCTCGTCGAGATGCGGATAACCGGAAAGGATGAAGGCGCGAATACCCATCTTCTGGTATTCTTCCAGCGCCGAAAGGACCTTGTCGGTGGAGCCGACAAGCGCCGCGCCGCAGCCGGACCGCGCCCGGCCAATACCGGTCCACAGATTGGGTTCGACATAACCGAATTTGTCAGCGAGTTCACGGGCACGCGCCTGATGCGACACACCCAATGAGCCGCTGTCATGCGCGCGGTTGCGGATCAGTTGCCCATATTCGTCATCGAGCTTCGAGACAAGATGCTCGGCATATTCCCGCGCTTCCTGCTCGGTATCGCGCACGACCATATGGACCCGCAGGCCGTAATCCAGCGTACGGCCATGGGCTGCGGCTCGCTCATGGGCGGCGCGCATGCGGTCGGCAAGCTGGTCTTTCGTCTCCGGCCACATCAGATAGACGTCGCATTGCGCGCCGCACAGCTCCAGCGCATCGGGAGAATAACCGCCGAAATAGAGCAGCGGACCACCATTCTGCTGGTAAGGCCGCGCCGGCTCGGTAGAGACACCCTTGAACTGGTAGATTTCACCATCGTGATCGATAGTGTCGCGCGTCCAGGCTTGGCGGAGAATCTGCACGACCTCGTGGCTGCGCCTGTAGCGAAATGCGCTGTCGGCCACCTCTCCGGGAAAATCGGAGCTGATGACGTTGAGCGTCAGGCGGCCCTTCAGCATGTGATCGAGCGTCGCCACCGTGCGCGCCAGCATGATCGGCTGCATTTCGCCGCAACGGATCGCCGCGAGGAAATTGATACGGTCGCTGATCGGAGCGCAACCCGCCACGAAGCTCAGCGTGTCCTGCCCGACCTGATAGGACGAGGGGCAGAGAATGTTGCGGAAACCGAGATCCTCGGCCTTTTTGACGATATCGGAGCAATGTTCGAAGCTGGAGCGCAGGCTGCCATCCGGCACGCCCAGATAGGCGTAGTCATCGGAACACAGGGCGGAAAACCAGGAGACCTCGGCAGCATCGAGATCAGCAGATGTAACGGGTACGACGGTCATGCAATTCCTCCTCAAGGCCGCTCTCGTTTTTCTTGCATAACATCAAGAAATATGTAAATCAATGATGTATCAATTTTTTTTTGTTTCGCGGAGGGACGGCACCATGAAACACACGGGCGGCAGCCTGCCTATGTATTTGCAGATCGCAGAAATGCTGGTGCGCGAAGTCGCTGCGGGCCGGCTGATAGATGGTGAAAAGCTCGCGCCAGAACGGGATATGGCAGCCGATCTCGGCATAGCTGTCGGCACGCTCCGCAAGGCGCTTGCGGAATTGCAGGAGCGCGGACTGCTGGAGCGCGTACAGGGTTCCGGCAATTACATCCGGGCGGTCAGCGATCCGCAAAGCGTCTACGCCTTCTTCCGGCTCGAGATGATAGAGGGCGGCGGCCTGCCAACGGCGGAGGTACTGGATGTTGCCCGCCTCGCCAAGCCATCCACCCTGCCCACCTTTGGCACCTCGGCAGAAGGCCACCGCATCCGCCGCCTGAGGCGTATCGCCGGGAAACCGGCGGCAATCGAGGAAATCTGGCTCGACGGCTCCTATGTCGATACGATCACCGTCGAGAACCTGTCGGAATCGCTCTATCTCTATTATCGCACCCGCCTCAATCTCTGGATATCGAAGGCCGAAGACCGCATCGACCTGGGGGAAGTGCCGGAGTGGGCGCCTGTACCATTCGGCCAGAAACCCGGCGCATCGGTGCCACGCGTCCTTCGCCTGAGCCAGGGGCAGGACGGAGCCGTGGCTGAAGTCTCATGGACATGGTTCGACCATACCGTCGCGAGGTACGTTTCACGCATACGTTGAGAGCGCATCGAATTCGCGTGATCCACATGGGCGCAGAAAATTGATGGCAGGCAAGGAAGCAGCAACCTGCGGCGCAGAGAATTTTGTTAAAATATTTCTGTGAATCAAAGCTTTGCCGGTTTTTGATTTCTGTCAGAAATAAAATTGATACACCATTGATTTCCTTTTGACGAAAGGTAATATCACGAGCCTAGGGAGACAGGCGTTTCGCCGTCCCACGATATCGCCGCACGATCGGGATGATTTTTTCGAAAAGCGATGCGTGGATTTGAAGGTTGATGCCGGTTTGCGTTCATCCGATTTCGGGCGCGCCGGACGTGAGGAGGAAAAAATGGCTTCAGTCAGCCTGCGCAAGCTGGACAAGAGTTACGGTGCCCTGCGCATCGTCAAGGGTATCGACCTTGAAATCAACGATGGTGAATTCGTGGTTTTCGTTGGCCCGTCCGGCTGCGGCAAATCCACGACGCTGCGAATGGTCGCCGGGCTGGAAAGCATCAGTGGCGGCGAAGTGATGATCGGCGACCGGGTCGTCAACAAACTGCCGCCGCGCGAGCGTGACATCGCCATGGTATTTCAGGACTATGCGCTTTACCCGCACAAGACAGTGCGTGAAAACATGGGCTTCAGCCTGAAGGTCCGCGGCGTCAGCGCCTCGCAGGCTAATGCCAGCATCGAAGAGGCGGCGAATATGCTGGGCATCGGCCATCTGCTGGACCGTCGTCCGGGCCAGCTTTCCGGAGGTCAGCGCCAGCGCGTGGCTATGGGTCGCGCCATCGTGCGCCGCCCCCAGGTGTTCCTGTTCGATGAACCCCTCTCCAACCTCGACGCGAAGCTGCGCGGACAGGTTCGCACGGAAATCAAGCGCCTGCACCAGCAGCTTGGCACCACCATCATCTACGTCACGCATGATCAGGTGGAGGCAATGACGCTGGCTGACCGCATCGTCATCCTGCGCGGCGGCGATATCGAGCAGGTCGGCACCCCCGATGAGGTCTACAATCGCCCGGAAAGCGTGTTCGTCGGCGGTTTCGTCGGTGCGCCCGCCATGAATTTCGCCCGCGCGAGAGTGAACGGCGACAGGCTCACATTTACGGACGGCAATTCTCTTCCGTTGGCGGCCGTCAGGCCGTCCCGCGAAACGGCGCTCGATGGACGGGAGGTCATCGTCGGCATTCGCCCTGAACATTTCGGTCCAGCTGGGGGATTTGACACACAGCTCTCCGTCAAGGTGCAGGTGGTGGAGCCGCTGGGTTCGGACACGCTGGTGCATTTCACTCTGGGTGATGCAGCGTTGACGGCCAGAATGCCGCCAGAGATGAAACCGGCACCGAACGAGGAATTGAAGATCGGCCTCGACCCATCGAAGGTCCACCTGTTCGACGCGACGACGGAACGCTCCATTCAGTGACAGATCGGGCCACCGCAGGCCCGGCTTCAAGATTTCAATAACGGGAGGAAAATATGAAATTCAAAGCCCTTACGGGAGCGGCGCTCTGCGCGACGATGCTCAGCTTTTCGGGACAGGCCTTTGCCGACTCCGAACTCAAAATCTTCGTTTCCAGCCAGCATCAGCCCGACGTCTGGCGCAAGGCGCTCGATCAATATGAAGCGAAGACGCCCGGTGTGAAAGTCTTGATCGAGACCGGCGGCAATACGTCCGAAATGCAGGCGCAATATCTCAACACGGTGATGTCCGCCAAGGATTCGAGCCTTGACGTACTGATGCTCGACGTCATCCGTCCGGCACAATTCGCAACCGCCGGCTGGACCAGCGATTTCTCCGGGAAGGATTTGTCTGCCTACCTGCCGACCTATGCAGAAGCGAACACTGTGGACGGCAAGATCGTGGCCCTGCCCGCCTTTGCCGACTCCATGTTCCTCTACTACCGCAAGGACCTGCTGGACAAATACGGCATTCAGCCGCCAACCACCTGGGACGAGCTGAAGGAAGCGTCCAAGAAGGTCATGGAAGGCGAAAAGAACCCCGAGCTTCAGGGCTTGTCCTTCCAGGGCAAGGCAATTGAGGGCGCCGTCTGCACCTTCCTGCTGCCCTACTGGAGCGAAGGCAAGTCGCTGGTTGAAAACGGCAAGCTGAATTTCGACAATCAGGCGGCCGTGGATTCGCTGAAGCTCTGGAAGAGCTTCGTCGACGAAGGTATTTCCAAGAAGAACATTTCCGAAGTGGCGACCGACGACACGCGCAAGGAATTCCAAGCGGGCAAGGTTCTCTTCGCCGTCAACTGGTCCTACGCCTGGACCCATTTTCAGGGCAAGGAATCCCAGGTGAACGACAAGGTCGGTGTCGCCCGCCTGCCGGCCGTCAAGGGCGGAGAGCAGACGACGTGCCTTGGCGGCTGGGAATTCGGCGTTTCCGCCTACTCCAAGCAGCAGGACGAAGCCAAGAAACTGGTGGAATATCTGTCCAGCCAGGACGTTTCCAAGTTCATGGCTATCAACGCCGCGCTACTGCCCACCTATGCCTCGCTCTACAAGGATGCTGATGTGACCAAGTCCATTCCGTGGTTTGCGGATGCGCTTCCGGTCGTTGAAACGGCAAAGGCCCGCCCGGTTACGCCGCGTTACAACGAGGTCAGCGAAACGATCCGCACAACCGTCAACGGCGTGCTTGCGGGCGTGATGTCGCCGGAAGACGGCGCAAAGCAGATGGAAAGCCGTCTGCGCCGCGTGCTGCGCTAAGTCTGTGGCCGGAGGCAGCATGCACGCCATACCGCCTCCGGCCTGTTGGCCGAACCAATGAAAATCGCCTGAACGGCACGACAAGCGGGCCGGAGACAAACCGGTCCGATCGGGAGAAAATGACGTGAATCCAGTTGCGGGAGTGGCAGACGTGACGATGCCGGAAAGATCGATGGTCAGGGTGGACGAGAAGCCGCAGCCGCGCTGGACGCGGTGGCTCGATCTCGGCGACCGTTCGCTCGCCGTGGTGCTTCTGGCGCCTGCCGCCATTCTTCTTTCGCTCATCATCGTCTATCCGGTGGCGCGGCTGGTCTATACGTCGTTTTTCAGTCTTTCGCTGACATCAGGCCTGCCGGCAGAATTCATCGGTTTTGAAAACTATACGGCGATGTTCGATGATCCGATCTTTTGGGAAACGACCTGGAATACGGTGCTGATAACGCTGATAACAGTGCCGGGGGCGCTGTTCATGGGCCTTGGTCTTGCCCTTCTCGCCAACCTGCCATTCTCCATGCAGTGGCCGATGCGGCTGTCGCTGCTCATCCCGTGGGCGCTGCCGCTGTCGTTTGCGGGCCTCATCTTCGCATGGTTTTTCCATTACGAATACGGTGTGGTGAACGATGTGCTGAACCGGCTGGGCTTTGAAGGCATCATCTGGTTCAACTCACCGAACTGGGCCTTTGCGGCCATCTGCCTCACCATCATCTGGAAGACATCTTCCTTCATGGCGCTGATGATCCTCGCCGGGCTGCAGACAATCCCCCGCTCGCTTTATGAAGCCGCGGATGTGGATGGCGCCGGGAAGGTGCGGCAGTTCTTCGAAATTACCCTGCCGCTGCTCAAGCCCGCGATCGTCGTCGCCCTCATCTTCCGTACCATCACGGCGTTGCAGACCTTTGATATTCCATACATGATGACCGGCGGCGGACCCGGCACGTCAACCACCACGCTCGCCATGTACATTCACCAGAACACCGTTTCTTTCCTCGATCTCGGTTACGGTTCGGCGCTGGCTGTCATGATGTTTGCGCTCTCCATGTGCGTCACCGCCGTTTATCTCCGCATCATCCGGACGAAGGACTGATCCCATGAGCACCGTTGCCAACTCCAGTCTGTCGTCCATCTTTTCCGGCAAGCCATTGCGTTTCATTGCGGCCTCCATCCTGCTCGTAAACGGCCTGTTTCCGGCAATCTGGATTCTGTTCACCTCGCTGAAAACCGAAGCGGAGCTGACGGTCAAGCCGATCACGTGGTTTCCACATGCGCCGACGCTTGCCAATTACATGCAGGCCTTTTCCGACCAGCCGCTGCATCTCTTCCTGTTCAACAGCTTCATGGTGGCGCTGCTTTCCACGGCGCTCACCATTCTGATTTCGGTGCTGGCAGCCTATGCGCTGGCGCGGCTCGATCTCAAATACCGGGCGCTGATACTCTCGCTCATCATCGCCGTTTCCACCTTCCCGCTGGTTACGCTGCTGGTGCCGCTGTTCGAAATCATGCGTGCGCTGAACCTGCTCAATAGCTGGACCGCCCTTATCCTGCCTTACACCGTGCTCTCCCTGCCGGTCTGCACGCTGATGCTGGTGTCCTTTTTCGAGAGCATTCCGCGCGATCTGGAAAACGCCGCCATGATCGATGGCTGCACCCGCATCGGCGCGCTGTTCAAGGTGGTGGTGCCGCTCTGCGCGCCGGGCGTCTTCACCGCCGGTATTCTCGCTTTCGTGAATGCGTGGGACGAATTCCTGCTGGCGCTTTCTTTCAATTCCAATCCCGCACTTCGCACCCTGCCGGTCGGCATTCAGCTTTATCAGGGCGAGTTCGCTTTCCCCTGGCCGGTCATCTCGGCGGCGCTGGTTGTCGGCATCGTGCCGGTCGCAATCCTGATCGTCATCTTTCAGGAGCGGGTTGTCTCCGGTCTCACCGCTGGCGGTCTCAAGGGTTAAACAGGGAAAAGTCATGCACTTCGAAAAGACCAGCAACGGCTTCACGCTCGCGATCGGCGGCCGCGCCATCCTTTCTCATTCGCCCGAAAACCCAGCCTTCTTTGCCGGTTTCGGCAAGGAACGAATGGATATGTACCGTGGCAATTTCGATATCGAGGACTATGTCGTCGAACGAACTGCGCTGCGCCACGCCGAAGTCAGTGGCGACAGCGTCATACTGTCTTCCGCACCTAGCCAGGAACCGCGCCTTCATCTGACGCTGGATGGAAATGCCATCCGGTTCACGGCACTGGACGAGACCATCAACCGCCTGTGGCTGCGGGTCGTCGCGGATAAGGACGAGCATGTCTGGGGCGGCGGCGAGCAGATGTCCTATTTCGACATACGCGGCCGCCGTTTTCCGCTTTGGACTTCGGAGCCCGGGGTCGGCCGCGACAAGACCGCCGAAATCACCTTCAAGGCCGACATCAGCGGCAAGGCGGGCGGAGATTATTACAACACCAATTACCCGCAGCCCACCTGGCTGTCGTCACGCAAATACGCGCTGCATGTGGAAACGAGCGCCTATTCGGTTTTCGATTTCCGTAATGGCGATTTCCACGAAGTCGAGATCTGGGCGATCCCCGAGCGGATCGAGCTTTTCGTCGGCGAACATTTCACCGATATTGTTTCCGCCCTTTCGCTACGGTTCGGACGCCAGCCGGAACTGCCGGACTGGGTCTATAGTGGCGCCATCATCGGATTAAAGGACGGCGCCAACTCCTTCGCGCGGCTGGAGAAAATCCGTGCCGCCGGAACCAGGGTCTCAGGCCTTTGGTGCGAGGACTGGGTGGGGCTTCGCCAGACGTCCTTCGGCGCGCGGCTATTCTGGGACTGGCAGGCCAACGAGACCCGTTATCCGCATCTGCGCCAGAAGATTGCCGAGCTTGCCGATCAGGGCATTCGATTTCTCGGCTACGTGAACCCCTATCTCTGTGTCGATGGCCCGCTCTTTCCCGTGGCCGAGAAGGCCGGCTATTTCGCCACCGGCGCGGATGGCAAGACGGCGCTCGTCGATTTCGGCGAGTTCGATTGCGGCGTGGTGGATTTCACCAATCCGGCGGCGGCGGACTGGTTTGCCGAAGAGATCATCGGCAAGAACATGCTGGATTTCGGCCTTTCCGGCTGGATGGCCGATTTCGGCGAATATCTGCCAATCGACATCACTTTGTCGAATGGCATCGACGCCAAACTGATGCACAATGCCTGGCCGACACTCTGGGCCGAAGTCAACGCAAAAGCCGTGGAAAGCCGCGGTAAAACCGGCGAGGCGCTGTTCTTCATGCGGGCGGGCTTTACCGGCGTGCAGGCCCATTGCCCGCTACTATGGGGCGGCGACCAGTCGGTCGATTTTTCCCGCCATGACGGCCTCGTCTCCGTCATCTGCGGTGCGCTGTCTTCCGGCCTTTTGGGCAACGCCTATCACCACTCCGATATCGGCGGTTATACCAGCCTGTTCGGCAATGTCAGAACGCCGGAACTCATCATGCGCTGGGCGGAAATGGCCGCCTTTACTCCAGTCATGCGCACGCATGAGGGCAACCGCCCCCGCGACAATCTCCAGATTGACCAGGACGAGACGGTGCTTGGCCATTTTGCCCGCATGACGGCGACCTATGTCGCGCTCGCCCCCTATCTGAAATCGCTCTCCACCGAGGCGGCCGAAACCGGCCTGCCGGTGCAGCGCCCGCTTTTCCTGCATTACGAAAACGACCGGCAAACCTATGCCATTCAGGACAGCTATCTCTACGGGGCCGACATGCTGGTCGCACCCGTGTGGAACGCAGGGGAAACGCAGCGCATGCTTTACCTTCCGGGCAATGGCGAATGGGTGCATCTTTGGAGTGGCGCGCGGCATTTTGGCGGGCACGAGATCACTGTGGAGGCTCCGATCGGCCAACCGGCTGTGTTCTATCGCGCTGAAACGCCCTTTGCTGCGCTATTTGAACAGTTTCGCAATTTTGCTTGAAGCATTACCTTCCGGCCATTTCCAAAATAAACGCCGCAAATATTGCGGCGTTCAACGGATGATTTAACAGGCTCCGCCAAGCGGCCATCAGCCCGTCAGGCGTGGTGATGTGATGGCTTTCTTGAACAGGACTGTCATCGCGTCGCTGATGCCCTGAGAGGGGCTGACCTCGAAAAACAGGCCGGGGGAAGCGCAGCTCTGCATGCGCGAGCCGATTTCCGACTGAAAGGGCAAAATCCAGCTATTGTACCAGTCATTCGTCAGCAGCGGCAGATAGGTGGTATAGAGCACTGCGATACGAAAGCCTTTCTCCTTCAGCTTCGTACAGGATCTGACGTCGATCGGCTCCTGACAGCGCCCGCTCGTCAATTTTTTCGTGCAGGAGGAAGGCTTGTAGCTATCGCCCACACCATCCGAAACGAAAAAAATCACCTTTTCCGGGTTCGCCGAGCTGGCGCCCGTGCCCGAGGTGCCGACCTTGTCGCCGATCTGGGCCAATGCCCGATCGAAGTCGGTCTGCTGGTCGTTATTGTATCCCTGATAGGGAATGGACATCAGGTCGATTTCGCCCGCTTTTTTCTTCGCGGTCTCCAGATCCGAAGTCAGCGGAACAACCTCAAGCAGCTTCGTGTCTTCCGCCCGCTCCCCGAAGGTGTAGACAGCCATGCGATATTGATTGCTGCTTTTGCGCGTGGATTTCGCCGTGTCCATTAGGCTGGCGGTTGCTTTGGCAACTACGTCGATGCGTGTGGTGACCCCAAGGCTCTTTGCCCTAAAGTAGTAGCTGCTCGCGTCCGCCACACCATTTTTCACGATATGACAGGCAAAGGCGCATCGATCGCTTGTATTCGCAACCAGCTTGGCGACATCCAGGGGTGTGGCGCCCACTCCCATGGAGGGCGTATTATCCAGCAGAAGATAGAAATCGCTGAAGGTTTCCGTTTCGTATTTGGCTGTGGCCGTACCGCCAACCGAGACAAAATCCTTTCCCAGAAGCCCGGACAGCGTCGTGTTGACGGACGCCCTGAAGCTCACGGATGACTCGACCACATTGCCGTGCTTGATGACCGATACATCGACAGACGTAAGGCTGTAGTCTGCATTTCCCCGCTGGTTGTCATCGAAGAACGCCCGGGCCTCTTCATTGCCGACGGGAATGATACCATCCCCGGACATCTTCTTTGCCGCCTGAATACTTGCGGACGTATCTGCAACGGCCGCCAACGCCGCGGAATCCGCGGCCTGCTGCAAATCGGCTTTGGCCGACATGCCCCGCGAGATATCGAGAGCCACACCGGCAGCACCGCACAGGGGCACCAAGAGCAACGCGGTAAGAATACCAAAATTTCCCGATTTTTCTTGCCAGAAGTTTTTCAAACTCGCCCCCACCCATTCAGGAAGCGGAAGCTAATACAGCGGAATTGAAAAGCGGTTTCAATAGATAACTAATTTTTGATAAACTTATATAAAAGATAACTAATATATTCGCGACGAACCGGCCCGCCTCCGCATTGAAGTTCAAAGTTGACATTACTTCAAAACCCTCCTAGCAAATCAGTCTCTTCCGAGGGGAGCACTGCACAGTGCTGAGATGGCGATGAGCCGGACCCTTGAACCTGATCCGGGTGACGCTCACAACTGTTTTTGTTGATTTTTCAGCGTTTTTTGGGACACACTATTAGCAATTCCATTAGCAATTTACGCGGTAATCGCGTCTTTATCTCTCTTCTCCGGGACAATTTAGGGCTACGGTTGCTCACCCAAAATGACCGGCGCAAGCGCTTCTAACTCTGCGCTGGGATCAAAGCCAATGACCCGAGCAATCCTCACATACTCAATCACATCAACACGCCGTTCGTAGCTTTCGAGATGCGCTACCCAAGGCTGTGTCTGCCCGAGTGCTTTAGCTACGTCTTCTTGCTTTAGCCCTGCCGCTTTCCGCTTATCGATAATGAGGTCGATGAGAGCGCGATGACCTTTAGACCAGATCGTTTTTTGCAAGAAAAAGCCCTCTTTGGTTGAAAGGGCTCTTTAAGTATATGGAAAAATCCGATATGGAAAAATTCCATATTCAAGAGTGATCGCGTGGTGGGAAAACGCGAGCGAACACGCCTACGACTGGTTGAATTTAAGGGACTAAAAGAGGGCTAAGTGAAATCAGACAGTTTATGGAAAACATGCGAAGACTGCGGAAAGCAGTTTTCGGTGAAGGCGAACTCGTGTCCGCAGTGCGGTAAGGGTGGCAGGCGTTTTTCGAGATTGAAGTGGTTTGGCGGCAGTTTCGCCGCATTGGTGATTGCCACTGCAATTTTTGGTTCGGGTGAATCAGAGAAAGGCGCTGCTGCTGGCAACGGTACTAACGCTGTTCCTGCGTCAGCCGTCAAATCCAGCGCCGCGCCTTTGCCAGAACAGCAGACGAACTTCATAGCGGCGATCAACGATTACAAAACCCGTTTTGAATCTGCTGGAAACGAGCTTCAGCAAAGTGTTCTGCGAGACGAACGCCGTATTGCGATCTTGAAAGTGGTGGGTGGACAGCTTCACGCGGAAGGCTGGTTAGGCACACTTCGCAAGCTGGAAACCAACGGCGATGGTAATGCGGTCGTCGTCGTTCGCGTCGCACCAACCATCGATCTGGCGACGTGGAATAACGCGATGTCCGATGTCCTGCATTCGACTCTGATCGAAAAAGGAACTTCGCTTTACGCCGCTCTCGTGAACATGTCGGCTGGCGACAAGGTGAAGGTTTCCGGCAACTTCATCCGCGCTGAAGCGGACGGTTTATTTGAGCAAAGCATCACCATTCGCGGCGCGATGACCGCCCCTGAGTTTCTTTTCAAATTTACCGAAATATCAAAGCACTAGGAGAGTTCTACATGGCGCTTATCAGTTGCCCGGAATGCAATAACAACGTCAGTGACGCGGCATTTAAATGCCCATCGTGCGGTACACAACTCCGCAAGCCAAAGCGCGGTTTTTTTGGCAAGCTTTTCAAATGGTCGTTCATCGGCTTCAACGCCCTGATGCTGCTTTGGGCTGTGGCAGGCTTTAACGCTGCGACAAAAGATATGGGGACGCTTACGGGTGCGGAGCAAACCGGAGCCGCAATCGGAACCGGGATTGGCATGGCAATGGTGCTGACTGTCTGGGTATTGGGTTCAATAATTCTTGGAATGTTTGTGTTATTCACAAGACCAAAAGTTGCGTAATTTGCGAATATCGAAGGCGAATATCTCGCCTTTTTATTTTTACACTTTAATATATCGGTGGATAGCTGATGCTTGCGAAACTGTGTGGCATTTCATTTCTTGCTGTTGTCGCATCGGCAATTACCGCCAATGCTGCCTGTCTCAACGAAGCAGATATTCATCGCCAGAATGCGGATTTGAAATCCCATTCAGAGAATGTCGGGCATAAAGATGGCAGCATCGTTTCCATCTATCGACAAAAAGGCAGCACACGCTTTGTCGAGGTCGTGCGTCAAAACCGTTGTATTATTACTGTCAAAATCCTGAGCGCTGACGAGTTGGATCGAAAATACGATCTCATGGCATCGCTCTGGGACGAGCGCGCCATTGCTCAGGAAGAAGCTCTCGATAATGAGGGAATGGCTGAAGGCGACGATACCGATCTGCCCTTCCCAGCAATGGATCAATTTCCTGTATCCGGCATCTATTCAGGTCCGATCCGACTTCCCGATTTCAAAGGGAGGGATCGCGACTTCGCAACCTTTCGCACTCGCATTTCCAACGGCATGAAGGCGGGGGTTAATTTCTCAGGACAGTACGCGATTACGCAAATCGGCTGCGGGTCGAGTTGTTCGATAGCCTTCGTAAGCGATCTCAAAACAGGTCAGCAGTTTCGCTTTCCGTATGGTGGTGAAGAAGCTGGACCCGTGACGCTAAAGCACAGTGCAGACAGTCGGCTTCTGATCGCAACGAGGCGCGATGGGGATCAGTGCGTTCTCGAGTCAATGATCTTTAATGCGGGAACTTGGGAATCGCTGGAAAAGCATTCGATTGGCGATTCAAGCACGATGAACACAAGCTCTTCCGGCTCGCTTCCATGGTCTCTTACGGAGCTACGGGCAAGCATCTGAAAGACCATCTCACAGCTCTGCGCGATATGAAGTTCTTCCTTCGATATGCCAGTCACTGCATTCCAGATACGTTCATCCAATTTCGAAGGGTTGAGCGGGGCAAGATGAAGGCAGACATGACGATCCATAAAGGCATTCAAGCCTACTGGATTGGCTGGCACTATCTCTGAATTGTTGAGGGACCAAGTGAAACTGGACTTCGCTGAAAGCGTCACGAGATGATCAACGGCACCATATTCGGCAAGAAACACACCAGCCGTCGCATCCACGAACTTCTGATACCCAACCTTCTCCAAGCCCGACATCGAAACGTCTTGGTCCAATATATGGCGAAAGGTGATGTTTGCTGCCTTGTGGCTGAAGTCCGCGTATCGTTCACCCTTGATTGACGGATGAGGCACGAAATTTACGAGGTCTTTCCATGCATGATATAGCTTCGTTTGGAAGGAGTTGGCACCCGCGAATGAGACGGTCTTATTGTGGCGCAATGCAGACGGTTGGAGCCAAGCGTAAACATTTAGAATGCCGTCATCTTTGTCTTTTGTTGCCGTTACGTCTTCAATGTTGGCGACAAAATTTTCATATTCTGCCTCTGATACGAGAACCAGATAATCGTCGCTGACGATCCTTTCGCAGAGTTCCCGAATGTGCGGTAAGGCACTAAGCGATGAGACACTTGATGTGCCATTTGCAACGATATCCAGCACCGCTTCTGTTGCAACAAGCTCTACAAAACCTTTGTATTTGGATTTGCGCACCTTTTTGATTATCGATACGATAAATTCTCTGGTCGTTCTGACTTTTTCAGTGAGCTTGAACTTCTCTACTGGATCAAAATATTCATCAACAAACAGATGGCAACCGGCTGTTGCTTCCAGCGGTTTTTTAGCGACATTGTGATTGACAATGGCAACGGCGTTGCGCTTTTGGTTGCAATGCTTGACGAGAGACTGAGTGCAACTTTCATGTCCACGTTGACGGGAAATGACGATTGATTTTACGCCGATTGCAGCAAGGTCTTTATGCTGCTGTTCCGATAGTGGATTTGTCGGAGTGGCGATAATGGCTGGTTCGTACAGCGTCTTAAGATATCGATGTAGACTGTGAGTTTTTCCGGCACCGGGTAGAGCATCGACGTAGTAAATTGTGGGTTTCATTTTCCTTTCCTGAATGGTTTGTTTTGACAATAAAAAAGGACATCGCGACCGGTTCAAAGCGCGATATCCCTTCAAATATTCATTCAGGAATTGGAATGCGTAAAACCGTTTGAAATGACCCTCGGAATAGAAGCCACTGAACCGGTTTCCGTTTTCCTTCAGTATTTAGACAACAAACCTAACGAAACCGTAGATTAATATTACTTTATTTCATGCCAGCGGAAATTTTTTTGCGTAATTTTGGGCGAAATGAACCCGGACACCACTCAAGTAATCAGCTGGATTGAACATCCACCACTCAAGTACCGGAGAGGTGATGGAGGACATGAATATTATACAATTGGAAATCAATTATCTCGGAAAGGAAGATCATATTCAATGATTTCAACCACTTGTTTCACGCGAAGCGGCGAGCCGTAGGCGAGCATTTATGCTTGGTATGAAAACCTCTTATTCCTAGCCATTTCATTTGAAAGAAAGATTATTCAAAACCATATTCGATGGACGCCGTAGGCGGACATGCCGCGAAGCGGAGCATGAATTTTGGTAGGAAATGGATGAATTTGATGAGGTAATATCTTTCATTCCAATTTACAGGAAATCCAATATTTTCTCATGAAAATCAATGAAACTTAGCCAATCATAATATTCGAACTAATCTCCCGCTTCGCGGCATGTCCGCCTACGGCGTCCATCGAATATATCTTTTGAAATGGTTTTAATAAGCTGGATATAATCTATTCCCCACCAATGACGATCAGTTACATGTAACATTTCTTCTTATATATCTAAGAGGATTTGTTACAATTCATTGCGAAGCAATGACGTACTTGAGTGGTGTCCAGTCAACGGATACTTACGCAGTTGCCGCCATCTGGAAATAAAAATGCTCTCAGTTTAAAGACCCAGCAAAACCCTTATTAGTCTTGGATTCTCGCATTTTCCGATTTCTGCGGCGGAGGGCTCGGTGGGAACAAAGGTCTTGGATATGGCTCTCCTATGCGCATCATGTGACCGCTTTATCCATCGGCTCATTGCTACAAAAAAGCGTTGGGTAACGCCACTGGAAGCACAGCAATATTTTATTGGCAAACAAGATTCCGAGCCACGAAATGTTGCTGCCGCTGAGTATTAGGCGGTCTTGATCTATTCATTATAATAGTGATCGCATCGGCTGATCAGAGGACGAGAAGAATCCCACCACGATATGAATGTAACGGTGCAAAACAACACCGGCGCAGACACCGTCGCGATGAGAAGGGTGGCAACAAGGGGTTGCATACAGAATTGTGCAAACGCGCTGTATATAGATGCCGCAAATGAAATCAGCGCGGATATTGAGGAAATTAATATCAGTGTGTGGGCTGCCCTATCCATTCGGGAAAGGAAAATTTGAAATTTTATTCGCAGCGCAGCTACATCTCTGGTTGCAGTTCTGTTATTTTGTGATTCGAGCTCTTCAAGCAATATTCTTGATTTGTTTAGCAATTGGTTAGCTCGCTCTACGAGCAACTGGTAGACTACAGGAAATATAAATCCAACGCCGACAGCGGTACCTAGTAAGCTTTCAAAATTCTTCAAATCGTAACCCGAGCAAACCCCTAATGCCATTTAATCCCGCGATCCTCAATAAAGTTATGGATGTCCGAGGTGTAGATGAGACGAGTCTTTCGGAAACCTTGAAAATTAGCAAGGACCGATTTTCCGAAGCCCTTCGGGGTGACAGAATACCGACGAAAAATCAGATATTCAAAATTTCTTCGCTGCTTGCCGTTCCTGCATATGCGTTTTTTATGCCCGACTTCGATGTTGGTCATTCCGAGATAACAGATTTTCGGACTAGAAAACCAGTAAGGTTTAAGTTCGGGCTCTATGCTGGCAAATTCGAGAGTATATTTCGTCTCCGAGATTATCTAGCTGAGTTGTATACGAGGCTTGATATTGATGCGCCTCAAGAACTGATTTCTGAGCAACCCGATGAAAACCCAGAGCAATTCGCCGCTACTATAGCTAAACTTCTGTCCGTCCATGATCTTCAGAAGAGCAGCAAGACAAAAAAAGACTTCTACAATTTACTTCGCGAAAAAATTGAAGACCTCGGTGTTTTCGTGATGCAGGATCATTATCTACCCGATGAAATCGATGGTGTAGCCTTGTACCACGCCAACTTCTCTTCCAACATGATCTATGTGAACTCTTCCAAGCGTAACCATGGCGCAAAATCTTTTACGTTGGCACACGAGTTGGCTCACATCCTCGGCAAGAGGTCAGCGGTGAGTGACAACTACAAGTCTCGGAATGAAATTGAGAGATTTTGCAACAGATTTGCGGCATCTCTTCTAATTCCACGTGATATGTTTTTCGCTACAGTAGAGCAAAAGAGGCTGACGTTTTCCGATTATAATGAAGCAATCGAATCTGCTAAAGTTATTTCATCTGTATTCAAAACTAGCATCAGCGCTGCGCTCGTCCGAGCAATTGAACTTGGTTTTGCTGAAAATCAATATTACAGCACTTTTGCCACAGGATTTGGATCTCCTGAATTTCCGGATACCTTGAAACCCAAAGGCGGGGGTGGCGGTGAAGAGGGTCCAGAGCCTGGTATTATTGACCTAGCGACGTTCGGGAAAAGGGCGGTCGCGGTTATCAACGAGGCACTCGCCTCCAACAAGACGACTGAATACGAGGTATTTAAAAAGACTGGACTATCCAGACGGCGTATCAGTGGGCTTCAATCAATATCTGCAAAGAAGAAGCTGACGATTGGAAGCAGCAATCTATGAGTTCACTTTTAGAAACCTTTTTGGGGTACCAAATCTCAAGTTCGATAGATGCCACTGGAAAATGTTGTCATAGCGGTGACGCGAACAAGCCGTTTCACATATGTGAAATCGAAGCTGCTGAATTACAACGATTCGATCCCGATGCGTACCGTGCATTGATTGCATACGGCGCGACGGTTGAGAATGTAACAATTGAAGACTTGGATAAAGTCGGCGAGAAGGTTTCTTTATTAGGAGACATGCTCTCCGCACACGGTGATGGTACTAATGAGTTTCTTTACAAATACGCAATGTCTAAGCGAGTAAAGAAGCCCATTTTAATTTCAAAAAACGACCCACATTATTCTTTGCACGTTGAGTGTATCAAGAAATTTAAGAACCCAATGATCGAATTTCCGTAACGGCTCTCGCTCGTTGCGTGCCGACGCCACTTGGAAAACAGTGATCTGACAACGTGGGTTCAACCGACGGAATGCCTCTTCGTCTACGAGACTGGTAGCAGTCAGAATTATTAAGGCTCTAGAAAACCATGTCGGCGCACCTCTTCTGCGCAAGTGGCAAGCTGCACAGCCTTCTTCCTATCTCTTGTGTCATTTGGGTAAACCGTAGCAAGACAATCGCATGAGACACTTTCCGCGTCTTATTAGGGTTGATTTCAGCATTCTGAGACGCTATGACTCACAGATCTAGAACCAAATGATACAAAAGGGCGTCAGATGTCAGTAATATACGGATATGCCAGAGTGTCGTCGGTCGATCAGGACTTGACCCTTCAGGAAGACGCCCTTCGTGCAGCCGGTGCAACGCTCATTCTCAAAGAAAAGAAAAGCGGCACAACGACTGAAGGCAGGGAAGAGCTTTCCAGACTGCTGGATTTTGTTCGGGAAGGTGACACCATCATCATTACCCGTATCGACCGCCTAGCGCGCTCGATAGCCGACCTGTCCGCTATCGTGGACCGCCTGAAAGCCAAAGGCGTTTCACTGAAGGCAACGGAACAGCCAATCGATACCGGCACTCCAGCCGGAAAAGCCTTTCTCCAGATGCTTGGTGTCTTCGCTGAGTTCGAAACAGCCATTCGAAAAGAACGCCAACTGGAGGGAATTGCCAAGGCGAAGAAGGAAGGCGTCTACAAGGGCAGGAAAGCCACTGTTGATGGCGCTAGGATCGCCGAGCTAGTGGCGGTTGGCAAAGGTCCAACCGAGATCGCCAAAACGCTTGGGATCGGTAGAGCTACCGTCTATCGATATCTCGAACCAAATGTGTTTAAGCATGGAATGTTGACCCCACTGGCG
>NZ_JWJH01000014.1 GCF_000949865.1 Rhizobium nepotum 39/7
CCGGCAGGGCAGAGGGGGGTGAACCAAGCACACCACCATCCCGGTTAGGTCTTCACCCGGTGATCTTCGAGAAATCCGCAACCGTGCCGGTGACTTCTCGAATGGCTTTCAGCAGCGCCAGACGGTTGGCGCGGACGGCCGCATCCTCGTCGTTGACGAGCACATCCTCGAAGAACCTGTCGACCGGGGCGCGAAGCGTCGAAAGCGCCTGCATGGCGGAGCGGAAATCTTCTGCCTCAACCGCCTTGGCGGCATCGGCAGAAGCCGTCTTGATCGCCGCGTAAAGCGCTTTTTCGGCGTCGAGCTTCAGCAGTTCTTCCGAAACGCTGTTCGCCACCACAGTGCCCTTCTTTTCCTCGGCGGCCAGAAGCTGGGTGGCGCGCTTGGTGCCTGCCAGAAGGTTCTTGTCATCCTCACCGGTGATGAAGGCGGTGAGCGCCTCGACACGGCGGGCGATCATCAGCAGATCATCGGATTCCGGTGTCAGAACGGCGTCGATCAGATCGTAACGGGCGCCGAGATCGCGCAGATAGACTTTCAGGCGATCGTGGAAGAAGGAGATAAGATCCGGGTCCTTCACGACGCTTAGAAGCGGCAGACGCACATTCCGCTCGAGCAGGATGCGTACCACGCCCAGCGCCGCACGGCGCAGCGCAAACGGGTCCTTCGAACCGGTCGGCTTTTCATCGATGGCCCAGAAGCCGACGAGCGTATCGAGCTTATCCGCCAGAGCAACGGTGATGGCGACCTTGTCGGCCGGCAGGCGGTCGGAGGGGCCCTGCGGCTTGTAATGATCTTCGATGGCAGCCGCGACGCTTTCGTTTTCGCCCTGCAAAGCCGCATATTTGCGGCCCATCAAGCCCTGAAGCTCGGGGAATTCGCCGACGGCTTCGGTGCGCAGGTCGGCTTTCGCCAGTACCACAGCGCGGTCCACCAGATCAGCATCGGCACCGACGACCGGAGCCAACGCCTTCGCCAGTTCGCGAATGCGGCTCACGCGCTCACCCTGCGTGCCGAGCTTGGCATGGAAGGTGACGTTCAGCGCATCGAGCTTGGCCATGCGCTGGTCGAGCGGCTTTTTGAGATCGAGGCCGAATTTCGCAGCCGATTCCTTCAGCGTTTCCAGATCGGGCAGATCGCCCTGGTCGCGGTTCCAGAAATGGCGGGCATCCGACAGGCGGGCGCGCACGACCTTGCCGTTGCCATGGATGATTTCCTTGCCACCGTCGCTGGCCTCGATGTTCGAGATCAGGATGAAGCGGTTGGAAAGCCCCTCTTCCGCGCCCTGATTGCGGGTGACGAAACACTTCTGGTTGGTCTTGATGGTCAGCCGGATGATTTCCGCAGGGATTTGCAGATAATCTTCCTCGAAGGTGCCCATCAGCACCTGCGGCCATTCGACGAGGCCGGAGACTTCTTCCAGCAAGCCTTCGTCTTCCACCAGTTCGAGACCGTTGGCGAATGCCAGGTCCTTGGCATCGTGCAGGATGATATCCTTGCGGCGGTCGGCATCGAGGATGACCTTCGCCTTTTCAAGGCTCGACACGTAATCTTCGAAACGGCGCACGGTGATCGGGCCGGGTGCATGGAAACGGTGGCCATAGGTGATGTTGCCGGCAACGATGCCGTCTATCACGAAGGGAATGACCTGCGTTTCGTCATGTTCGGGGCCAAACAGGCAGACGATGGATTGCAGCGGGCGCACCCAGCGCAGGCTCTCCGAGCCCTTGCCTTCGATGCCGGCATAGCTCGAGCCCTTCGGCATGGAGGCCGGGCCGGAGCGCATGGATTTCGGCCAAGGGAAGGATCGGATGATGCCGGGCATCACTTCGGCGATGATCTGTTCTGCCGGACGGCCGGGTTTGTTGATGATGGCGACGTAGAAATCGCCCTTCTTCGGGTCGGAAACGACCTGAGCCTGCGAAATATCATCGAGACCAGCGCCGCGCAGAAAGCCCTCGATGGCCTTTTCATTGGCGTCGGTGCGCGGGCCCTTCTTTTCCTCGCGCACATCGGCGGAGCGGGCGTTGAGGCCGCGAATATCCAGCGTCAGGCGGCGCGGCGTCCAATATTCACGCGCACCCTCGTAGGTCAGCCCTCTCTCCACCAAAGCGTCGGTGACGAGTTTCTTCAGATCGCCCGCCGCCTTGCGCTGCATGCGGGCAGGGATTTCCTCGGAGCGAAGTTCAAGCAGAAGATCGGGCATGGGATAAGGACTTTAATCTGTTGCAAAAGAGTGTCGCGGACTTAGCAAGACCAGCGGCAAAAGTCACCAGCTATCGGTTAAATTACCGCTGGCGGGCGTTACCAGCCGCCGCCGCCGCCACCGCCGCCGCCAGAGCCGGAAAATCCGCCGCCGCCACCGCCCGAAAAGCTGGAGCCGGAAGAACTGACGGGCTGAGGAATCGTGGAGGCGATGGTGCTCGCCATCGCCGAAGAAAACCCGCCGATCCTGTCGCCAAAGCTGCCGTAATTGCTGCCCGCATACCAGCCGGGCGCATAGCTTGCCGCGACGGCACCGGCGGCGGCTGTGGCAAGCCAGGTCTCAAAAGTGCTGCTCCAGGGTTTTTCCACGCCGAGCGCCACCGCATAGGGCAGCAATTTTTCGAAATGCTGCGGCGACATGGCGGGCGCGCCCGCCGTGTTCATCCGGTCTTTTTCCGCCAGCGTCAGATAGGTTCTGAGCCCCTCGATACCGTCCATCAGCTTGCGGCCGAGCGGTGTCGGCGCGCCCATCAAAAACAGGAAAAGCGCATTGGTCAACACGATGCCGCCGATGGCCGCCAGCGCCAGCGATTTCGTATCATGCGTCACATCCAGCAGGATTTGCGTGGCAATGCCGCCAATGACCGAAAACGCCACGAAGCCGGCGAAGGCCAGCATGACGATGCCGCCGATCCGCTTCTTCAACGGTGCTCCGCGCGAGAATTGCCGGCCGATGCCGATCGACAGGATGCTGAAGAAGAAGGCGAAAAAGCCGAAGACCAGAACGGCGGCAATGGCGTTTTCATCGAGATCGCCGAACACCAGCGTCGCGACGATGATGGCGATGCTGAGGAAGATGCCGAACACGGTGTAACCGGCATTGCCGCGATAATATTTGCCGCGATGCTCTTTCTCTGTCGCCGCGCGGAACTGTTTGCCAACCTTTTCGACTTCCGCACCATTGGCCTTGTCGATGGTCAGCGCCTTGCCCGGACCGCCGATGGAGGAGAGCAGCGTCTTCTGCCCGGTCGGCAGATCGGCAGCGGTTTCCTTTTTCGTGCGGCGGATGACGATGGCGCTCTTCAAATCCTCCAGAACGACATATCCCTTTACCGCGAGATCAAGTGCTGTAGCGGAGAGCGCTGTCCAGCCCGCGCCGGAAAAACCGCGGTTATCGACGTAGTTGACCAGAGCCGGAGAAAGACCCTCCGGCGCATCCCAGCGCGGCACCACCACGCCTTTGGCCGGATCTCGGCCCACGGCGAACCATGCCCTCAGATAATACAGCAAAATGGCGAAAAGCCCACCGCCCGAAAGCAGGATGGCCAGATTGTCGCGCAGCCACCAGCCCGCCTCCTGCGAAGTATCAGGCGCGGCGATTGCGCCCTTCGGCAGCTTGACGGCAACCGTCATGCCTTCGCCCACCGAAAACGGACGGGTGGAGGCGAAGAATACCTCGTTGCCTTCGCTCAGAACCCGCGCATCTTTGCCTTTTGCGCCATAAGCGCCGGTAAAGACGGCCGTTTCGGTTGCCTTCACGCCTTCCGGTAAAACCACGGTCGCAGAAATTTCGCCCATCGGGAACTGCCAGCCATTACCGGTAACGTTCCAGGTGAGTTCGTCATAATCGCTGAAATAACGGATCTGCCGGGCAGTGGTGTAGGTGATCTGGAAGATATGCTCGCCGGTCGGCAGAAACCGGTCAGCGCTGCCGGTGTAAATGCGGATGCCACCATCGATATTTTCGGTGCGCCAGTCTTCCGGCGCGCCGTCCCGCTCCACCGACACGACGTTGAAATCGACTTTTGTGCGGCGGTCATTCGCATCCAGCACATAAAGCGGGAAATCACGAAAGATACCGCGTTTGATGTTCTGGCCTTCGGCGCGGGCGGTGATGGTTTCCGTCACCGCCAGCTTGCCGTCCGTCGCCACTTCCACGACGGAATGGTAGGAACGGATAAACTCTTCCGCAAAGGCCGGAAAGGCCGCGCCCAAGAAGACGAGCAGCGCGAAAAGTCTTGCGGCGATGGTCTTCACGGGCGGTTTCCTCCAGCCAGTTTCAATGCTGCGGCTCGGCAGCGCTTTCCTTTTCGGTGTAGTCGACGCCGAGCGAAGCGAGCGCCTTCCAGTAGTCCGGATAGGTCTTGGCCACGCAGGCCGGGTTCTGAATGGCGATGCCGCCGATCTTGAGCGCCGCGAGCGCAAAGCTCATGGCGATGCGGTGATCAGCAAAGGTATCGATGGAGGCATTGACCGTCTGGCCCGCCAGTGCCGGATCGGCATGCACGATCAGGTCGTCGCCTTCCTCATGCGCCAGACCGTCACGGATTTCATTGAGGCCGAGCGAGACGGCGCGGATGCGGTCGCATTCCTTGACGCGCAGATTGGCGATGCCGACGAAACGCACCGGCGTCTCGTTGAAGGCGGCCAGAACCGCAATGGTCGGAATGGCGTCCTGCATCTGGGAACCGTCGATTTCAGCGGGCAGATGCGGAAACTGCGCCATGACCTCATAGGCCTTGGCATCCGGTTGGGTGAACCTGTCGGCGGGCGTGCCGATATCGATAGCACCGCCGGTCAGAAGCTCCGCACCCCAGAGGTAGGTGGCGGCGGAGGCGTCCGGTTCGATGTGGAAATCTGTCGCCGTGTAGCCGGTCGGATGCACGCGCCAGATGGCGTTGCTGACCCGCTCCACCCTGGCGCCAAAGGCTTCCATGGCTGATGTGGTGAGATCGATATAACCCTTGGCGCCGATTTCCTCGCCCTTGAGGATGATGTCCACCGGTTTGTCGCCGCAGGCGGCGGCCATCAAAAGTGCGGACACATACTGGCTGGAAAGGTTGGCGTCGATGGTGACGCTGCCCTTCGGGAAACCTGTGCCCTTGCCGCAGACGGTAACGGGCGGGCAGCCGGTCGGCGCATCCGCCTCGACACCGAGCGAACGCAGCGCTTCCACCAGCGGCATGATCGGGCGTTTGCGCATGTGCTCGTCGCCATCGATGATGACGGCACCGTCCACGAGAGCGGCAGCCGCCGTGAGGAACCGCGTCGCCGTGCCGGCATTGCCGAGGAAAAGCGGCTTTTCCGGTTGCTGCAACACACCTGTACCCTCCACCACAAAGGTCGTGGCGTCCGGCTCGGTTACCTTCACGCCCATCGCGCGCAGGGCTTCGGCCATATAAAGCGTATCATCGCTTTTCAGCGCGCCGGTCAGACGGCTTTTGCCCTTGGCGAGACCAGCGAGGAGAAGCGCGCGGTTGGTGATGGATTTGGAGCCGGGCGGCTCGACCTTACCGGAGAGCGGGTGGCCGGGCGGAGTTATGGTCAGTTCGATCATGATCGTCGTCTTGTCAAAGAATGCGGCGGAGAGCCGGACTATTGGAATTTGAGCGGGAGGGTTCTGACCCCAGTGACAGCCGTATCAGAATTTCACGGTCGGCACGGCACGGTCGGCCGGGTTGTCGATCTCGAAATAGGGCGCCTTCGCAAAACCGAACTGGCCGGCGACCAGATTGGAGGGGAAGCTTTCCACCTTGACGTTCAGATCGCGCGCGGCGCCATTGTAATAACGGCGCGACATCTGGAGTTCGCCTTCGATGGTTTCCAGCGAGCGCTGCAATTCCAGAAAGTTCGTGTTGGCCTTGAGATCGGGATAGGCTTCGGCGAGCGCAAAGAGCTTGCCAAGCGCCTGCGACAGCATGCCTTCCGCCTGGGCGCGCCCCTCGACGTCGCCAGCCGGCACGGCCTGCGCCCGGTTGCGCATGGCAATCACCTCCTCGAAGGTGCTTTTTTCATGCGCCGCGTAACCCTTCACGGTCTCGATGAGGTTGGGGATGAGATCGGCGCGGCGTTTCAGCTGCACGTCGATGCCCGACCACGCCTCTTCCTTCATCTGCCGCGCCTTGACTAGGCCATTATAGATGAAGACGACATAGAGCGCGATTGCCGCGATGATTGCCAGCGTGATGAACATGAATTGCGATTCCCAGCTTCGTTGCACGTAACGATAGCCGCTCATTGCCGCAAAGTCATGAGGCTTCGGTCATTCTCTGCGTTTTTGCCAGAAGAGACACACTGCGAGAAGCAAACGTCCGTTATTTATAGAAGACGGTACAATACAATTTCAGGCCGGATACCTTGCGTACGAACAGAGTATAGGAGGCAAGCCTGTAGCCGCGTTCGGCCCAATATTCCTTGTTTCCTTCCAGATGGTTCCAGCCGTCTATAACCCAGTCGAGCATTTTCGTATTGCGCGTGTAGTGCATGCGGACGAGCGCGCTACCCACATCGAGAGAGCGCTGGCCGCTGTCCTTGCACTCCATGCGGGTGACGATCATGCCGAAAGAACGCAGCTTGTCGGCGCGGGCAAAGGCATCCTTGCCGCTCATCCAATCTGTCGTTTCGGCAGCCGCAGCATTGCCGAGGAGACATCCCAGTGTAAATGCGAATAAAAAACAGAAATTTCTAATATTACTCATGCTTAAATCCATCGCTATATTCGGCATACCAATCACACAAAATAAAAGGCCGTCAAGAACGGCCTTTCAAATTCACTAAAACTTTTGACGAGAGCTTGCCGTTGAAATCAGGCGGCCCTGTTCCAGTTCAGCCCGCCTGCATCCGTCAGCAGGAAGGCTTCGCCGCAGGCTTTCGCCAGCGTGCGCACACGCAGGATATAGCTCTGGCGTTCCGTCACCGAGATCACGCCGCGCGCATCAAGAAGGTTGAAGACATGGCTTGCCTTGATGCACTGGTCATAGGCCGGGAACACGCATTTATGCAGGCGCTGGTTGGCGTCGTCGCCCGGCGCACCGGCGGCGAGAAGCGCCTGGCACTCCTTTTCCGCGTCGATGAAATGGCGATGCAGCATGCCGGTATCGGCAAATTCGAAGTTGTGGCGGGAATATTCCTGCTCCGCCTGAAGGAAGACGTCGCCATAGGAGATCTTCTCTTCGCCTTCGCGGCCGTTGAAGTTCAGGTCGTAGACATTGTCGACGCCCTGAACATACATGGCCAGACGTTCCAGACCATAGGTCAGTTCGCCGGCGACCGGCGAGCATTCGATGCCGCAGACCTGCTGGAAGTAGGTGAATTGCGACACTTCCATGCCATCGCACCAGCATTCCCAGCCGAGACCCCAGGCGCCCAGCGTCGGGCTTTCCCAGTCGTCTTCGACGAAGCGCACGTCATGCAGCAGCGGATCGAGACCGATCGCCTTCAGCGAACCGAGATACAGCTCCTGAAGATTGGAAGGGTTAGGCTTCAGAATGACCTGATATTGGTAATAATGCTGGAGCCGGTTGGGGTTTTCCCCGTAACGGCCATCGGAAGGGCGGCGCGATGGCTGCACATAGGCGGCCTTCCACGGCCGTGGCCCAAGTGCGCGCAGCGTCGTCGCCGGATGAAACGTACCCGCGCCCACTTCCATATCATAGGGCTGCAACACCGCGCAGCCCTTGTCGGCCCAGTAATTGTGCAGCGTCAGGATAAGCGCCTGAAAGGAACGCTTGGGGTTCATATGGTCTGGAATATCGGTCATTGCAGTCATCGCGGCGTTAGGAGGACAAGTAAGCACTGACTTACTTTGGATGCGGACTGGTGCCACGGCATGGCGAAGGGGTCAAGGATTTATGCGCACCGGCCCGTCCTGACCGGCGCTTCTGCCTCAGCCGGCCACCCGGCTTGACCTGGCACCGCCGCCGCCCGCCTGTCCGAGTTTCCTGAACAGTTTTACAAGCGGCTTTTCGAAGAGGAGGTGCGCACCTATCGACACGACCAAAGCAACGATCACGATCACCGCGCCTGCCATCAGGCCGGGCTGAATGATTTTATGGACGATTGAAATCACCAGCCCGTGCAAAAGATAAAGGGCATAGGAGGCATCGCCGACGATCTCGAACGGTTTCAGCAATCGCACCGGCCACGCTCCGGCTTTTTCGATCCATAGGCATCCTGCAACAAGCAAAAAGGCCGGTATGCCCCAGTTCAGGATCCGCAGCAGGCCAAATTGCTCGCCGATGACAGCCGCCAGCGCAAAACCCGCAAGGGCCACACCAAGCGCCGCCGCGCCATGGCGAAATCCGACGGAAACGAAGCGGGAAAGCAGAAGGCCGGCAAGAAACTCCAGCAAGAGCGGCGATGTCCAGATCTGCATCAACGGGGATTGCCAATCCACAACCTGCCCCGACAGGGCCATGACGGACAGGACGGCGACCGTAACCACGATCGGCGCGCGCACGGCCAGGCCGACCGTGAAGACCAGATAAAATAACATTTCCATATTGAGCGTCCAGCCCACGATCACCAGCGGCGCCACTTCGCCCGCCTCATTGGCGTAGGGGATGAACAGCAGCGATTTCCACAGCTGCTCGATCGTGAAACTGAACGTGGAAAAGACACCGGCCATCGCGCCGAGACACATGACAAGCGTAACGGCCCAGTACAAAGGCGCGATGCGCAGAAGGCGATGGTATAAAAACTGGCCGGGTGGCGCCTTGTCGGCGACCATTCCCATAATCAGGCCGGAAATGATGAAAAATACATCCACGCCTGCGGCGCCGATGGTGAATGACGGTCCGACAATATGGAAAAACAACACGGACAGCGCCGCCAGAGCCCGCAGAAACTGGATGGAATGAACCTTTTGCAACGATGCCCCCGCGCAGCCGGCTGCACGAGGGCCACGACCGGAACCGGTTCAAATAGACGTCATACAGCGCTTTCAAATATCACTGCGCGTTACTTGCATATTTCCATGGAAGACGCCCGAACAAACTATAGTCCACCAGGAAAAGCTGATGACTGGGTTAACGCCATATCAGTGATGCCATGTGCGAGACGGAGCTGCCAAAGCACCATCAGGGGTCGATCACGCCTCGTCCTCACGCTTCACGCGGTATTCACCGGTTTCAGGATCCTTGATCAGCGTGCCGATCGCGCCGGTCTCGCGTTCCTTCTCGCGCTGTTTCGATTTCGCGGAGAGCTTTTCGGCATCACGAACGAAACGGCGGTAGAGGATGACGGATCCCACCACCAGAAGAATGATTGTAATAAGCTGCGCCATAAGGCCCTATTCCCGCGACATCACAGACCGAAACGCGACCACAATGCCTTTTCTTCGGCGACCTCTGCAAGCCCCGATACGGCGCCTGCTGCGAGCCGTTCGGCATTGAGACCGAGCGCCGCATTCACGCCCGGCACTTTTTTGCCGAACAGCGAGCGCCCGCCGGTGACGAGCTGAAGCCTGACCTTTGTCCCGTAACGGCGGCGCAGGACGTCTCTCATGTCGCCCAAACCGTCGATCAGGCCGAGATCCAGACCACGCATGCCGGTCCAGAACAGGCCGGAGAAGATCGTCTCATCGCCCTTTAGCTTCGCGCCACGGCGCATCTTGACCATATCGATGAAAACATTGTGGATTTCGACCTGAAGCGACTTCAGGTAATCGATATCGCCTTCCTTTTCCGGCTGGAAGGGATCGAGGATGACCTTGTTCTCGCCGGCGGTATAGACGCGACGCTCCACCCCGAGCTTCTTCAGCATTTCCGGAAAACCGAAGCCGCCCGAGACGACGCCGATCGAACCGACGATGGAGGTCGGGTCGGCGATGATCTCGTCGCCGGCAAGCGCTATCATGTAGCCGCCAGAGGCCGCCACGTCCTCCACGAAGATCAGGACCTTCTTGTCCTTTTCCTCGGCGAGCTGGCGAATGCGATTATAGATCATCCGCGCCTGCACCGGCGAACCGCCGGGAGAATTCACGGAAATGGCAACGGCCGGCGCATCCTTAATGGCGAAGGCCTTTTCCAGCAGAGGCGCATAGGAGGCGAGATTGAGAGCAGGACGAAACTGGTTGCCGCCCGCCATAATGGCGCCGTGCATTCGCACGACCGGAATGACGAGTTCTTTTTTGCGGAAACGTTTCGGTACCAGATACTTCAGAAAACCCACAACTCAATCCTCACAAGCAATTGCATGTTCGTCACGGATGCCCCCTACGTCGGGAACCACCGTACGTCAGGGATGTATGTATCGCCCGGGAAAACACAATGGCTTGCGACCGGCGTCACGGCGAATTTATAGGCCGGACCTGATTGCCTTCACATTACGGCGATAGGCGACGCGGCCATTGCTCAGGTCATCGACGAAGGGCGTGAAAGCGTGGCTGCCAGCCTCGTGCATGACGAGCGGCGCCCGAAACGACGGCCGCGCGCGCGAACCCTTGATCCCGGTGACAAGCATGCGCACCGCATCCTCGCCGGGTCGCGGATGGATGAGCGTGATCTCTATGCCGCCGAAACGGCTGCCGCAGGCGGCCAGGATTTCCGCCACCGATTGCGGCCGTGAAATCAGGGAAAGCTGCCCGCCCGGAACCGTGATCGCGCCTGCGGTCCTGATCCAGTCCTCGAACAGACCGTCCGTCATGGCGTGGGCCTCGGCCTTCAGCGCGTCAGGCGTGCGGCGGTCGCCCGCATCATTATAGGGCGGGTTCATGATGACGTGATGAAAATGCCCGTCCAACAAACCTGTCCCGACACGGGTCTTGCCACGCAGGGTCACATCGGCCTCGCGCACGCTGACACGCGCGGAAAAAGCGGCGTTTTCCGGCAATGCCAGGCTGCGGCGGGCAAATTCCACCATTTCCGGCGAGCGCTCGAACAGGGTTATTTCAGCCTTTTCGAGCCGGGCTGCAACCGCGATGCCGGCCGCGCCCGCGCCAGCACCGAGATCAGCAATGCGGCAGGCGCGCTCGTCCGCCACCAGCGAGGCCAGAAGCATGGCGTCCATGCCGGCCCGGTGCCCCCTGCCCTTGGGCTGGATGATGTGAAACCGGCCCCGGTGAAACGCATCCAGAGTTTCCGAAATATCGCCGCCCACGTCCGCTTAAGCCTCTTCGTTGCGCAATTCGTCGCCCAGTCCGGCATCCGTTAAAATGCGGCGGGCCTGACCGGCACGGTCCTCCTCCACAAGGAACCTTCGGGGCAAAAGACCGAGCGAACCTTCCAGAATGCTCATCGCCTGATCGGCAATTAGGCAGTGGATACCGGCATCCTTCATCAGGCTTTCGGCGAAGGACAACAGCACGGCATCGTTGGTTCGGATCAGTTCACGCATGGATAAGCCCTAAATTCCCAACTTTTTGAATGGCTAGCGGCAATTCGCCCCTTGCCGCGACAGGCGCCAGTTTTTATTGTCGAATTCAAATTCGAACAGGAGTCCTGTCCCTTGGGCGTCGTCATACCGCTTGAAGAAAGCAAAAACAAACTCGCATCCGTCAAGCCGCTTGTCGACCTGACCCGTGCCGACATGGAACGGGTGAACCAGCTTATCCTTTCCAGAGCCGGTTCCGATGTCCAGATGATACCCGAAGTGGCCAATCATCTGATCTCGTCGGGGGGGAAACGCCTGCGGCCGATGCTGACGCTCGCTTCGGCTTCCCTGTTCGGTTACGAGGGCGACAATCACATCAAGCTCGCCACCAGCGTGGAATTCATGCACACGGCGACGCTTCTGCATGACGACGTGGTGGACGAAAGCGACCTGCGCCGCGGCAAGTCCACCGCCCGCACCATCTGGGGCAACCAGGCGAGCGTTCTTGTCGGCGACTTCCTGCTCGGCCAGGCGTTCCGGATGATGGTGGATGTCGGCTCGCTGGATGCACTCGACGTGCTGTCCACCGCCGCTTCCGTGATCGCCGAAGGCGAAGTGTTGCAGCTTTCGGTCGCCAAGAACATGGAAACGACCGAGGACGACTATCTTCAGGTCATCCGCGCCAAGACGGCCGCCCTTTTCGCGGCGGCGGCGGAAGTTGGCCCCATTGTCGCCAAAACCGACAAGGCAAGCCGCAGCGCCCTGAAATCCTACGGCATGAATCTCGGCCTCGCCTTCCAGCTCGTTGACGACGTGCTGGATTATGGCGGCAAATCCGCCGATCTCGGCAAGAATACCGGCGATGATTTCCGCGAGGGCAAGATCACGCTGCCGGTCATTCTTTCCTATCGTCGTGGCACGCCGGACGAGCGCGCCTTCTGGCGCAACGCCATCGAAAACGGCGAAAGCAGCGATGAGAACCTCGAAAAGGCGCTCGGCCTCATCACCAAATACAACGGTCTTGGCGACACGATCGGCCGCGCCACGCATTACGGCACCATTGCCCGCGATGCCCTTGCGCCGCTGCCGCAGAGTCCGTGGAAAAACGCGCTTCTGGAAGTCATCGACTTCTGCATCGAGCGTCTCAACTGACGCTAAAGGCGGGGCGAACGGCGGATGGACAAGACCATCCGCCTGATGTTTCGCACCAGACGCCCCGCAAGGAGAGATTGTGGCCCGGGCCATAATTTGTTGCGGGGTTGCTTCAAAAAAGCCATTCTATCGTGACCAAACAATGGAAACTGATTTTTCCGTGCTTCTGCACAAAGGCAAGGGTTCCCTCATGCGGCGTAAACCAGCACTTCGTCTTCTTTGCAGCGCGGCTCTCGCCGCCGCTCTCGCACTTGGCGCGGGTGCAAGCCCCGGCTTTGCGGAGACGAAAACGGAAACCAAGGCCGTTACTTTCGATCCTGCCAAGGTAAACACCTTCTCCGGTGCCTTCCTCGCCGCGCGCAATGCCGATGTCGATCAGGACTATCCCACCGCGATTTCGCTCTACAAGAAGGCGCTGGAATACGATCCGGCCAATTTTGAAATCCGCCAGCGCCTGATGATCGCCGAACTTTTGAGCGGCAATTTCGAGGCCGGCGCCAAGATTGCCGATTCGATGAAGGACGACAGCTCCGTCGAACGCGTGACGACCATCGTGCGCGGTCTCGATGCCATCAAGGACAAGGAATTCGTCAAGGCCGAGAAAATCCTGAAATATACCGGCCCGAACGATCTCGACCGCATGGTCAACACGCTTTTGACCGCCTGGGCGCGCGCCGGTTCCGGCAAGCCGAAGGAAGCGCTGGCGCTCGTCAACAATATGAAGGGTCCAGGCTGGATCTCGATTTTCCAGAAGTACAATGCGGCGGCGATCGCGCTTGTCTCTGGTAACACCGATGCCGCCCGCAAGAGCCTGAACGAAGCGGTGACGGACCGCGAAGGCGGGGCAACCGCTTCCGACACCTATATGCGGGCGGTGATGGCGCTTGCACGACTGGAGGCTTCCGCCGGCAACAAGCAGAAGGCGCTGGACGCGATTGCGGTCGGCGATACTTTTGCGCCGAATTACGCGCCGCTGAAAGCGCTTCGCCAGGCCATCGAGAATGGTGAGAAACCGCAGCAGCAGATCACCAATGCCGTCGAAGGCGCCGCTTCCGTGATGTTTTCCATCGCGGGCGCGCTGAACCGCGAAGGCGCTGAAGAGATCGTCACGCTTTACCTTCAGACCTCTCGGGCGCTCGATCCGCAAAGCGCCGATACGCTGATCCTTCTCGGCGGACTTGCCGAGGCGATGAAACAGCCCGACCGCGCCATTGCCTTCTACCGCGACGTGCCGAAGGATTCGCCGATGTACCGCATCTCCGAGCTTCAGCTCGGGCTGACGCTGGCGCAGACGGACAAGGTGGACGAAGCGCGCAAACACCTGCAATCCCTGCTGCAATCCGACCCGAAGGACATCCGGTCTTATCTCGCCTATGGCAGCGTGCTTTCCGACGCCAAGGACTACAAGGCCATGGCCGAAAATTACGACAAGGCCGTCGAAGTGATCGGTGCCGTGCCGCAGAAATCGGACTGGACCGTGTTCTTCCAGCGCGCCATCGCCCATGAGCGCCTGAAGGAATGGGACAAGGCCGAGCCGGACTTCAAGCGTGCGCTCGAACTCAACCCGGAACAGCCGCAGGTGCTCAATTATCTCGGCTATTCCTGGGTGGACAAGGGCATCAACCTCGATGAAGCGATGAAGATGATCAGCCGTGCGGTCGAGCTTCGGCCGAATGACGGTTACATCGTCGATTCGCTGGGCTGGGCGCATTACCGGCTGGGCGCATTTGACCAGGCCGTGACGGAACTGGAACGGGCTATCGAGCTCAAGGCCGGCGACCAGACCATCAACGATCATCTGGGCGACGCCTATTGGCGCGTCGGCCGCAAGATCGAGGCCGTATATCAGTGGAACCGTGCGCTGATTGGCGACAATGACGATCTGGACAAGGCCAAGGTGAAGGAAAAGATCGCCAACGGCCTGCCGCCGCTGGAAAAGGACGCCGAAAACACTGCCAAGAAGGAAGCCGCGCCGCAACCGCCGGCTCCGCCAGCACCGGCCCCCACCACCCCTGCCCCGGACAAGAAATCCTGACGCGGCATGCGGGCGGATGAGGTTACCGGGGCTGTCGAAACAATCGAGGCGGCCCCGGCCAAGATCAATCTGGCACTGCATGTGACCGGTCAGCGGGCGGATGGTTATCATCTGCTCGAAACGCTGGTGACATTCACCGAGGCGGGCGACGCGATCCGCATTCGCGATGCCGATACCGACACCTTCTCGATCTCCGGTCCCTTCGGCGACCTTCTGCGGGCGGGCGATGGCGGCGACAATCTCGTTATCCGCGCCCGGGACCTGTTGCGCGATGCGCTTGTAGCAACGAGTCAACCCGCGCGCGCGGTCGCCATTCATCTCGAAAAGAACCTGCCGGTCGCCTCCGGCATCGGCGGCGGCTCGGCAGATGCGGCGGCGACGCTGCGGGCGCTATTGCGGCACTGGAATGCCGGGATAGAGCCGGACAAGCTTGCCTCTCTCGCCCTTACGCTTGGCGCGGATGTGCCGATGTGCCTTGAAAGCCGTGCACTTATCGCGCGCGGCATCGGCGAGGATATCGAGCCGGTCTCCGATCTGCCGGAACTCTTTCTGCTGCTCGCCAATCCGCTGAAAGCCGTCTCGACGCCGGAGATTTTCCGGCGATTGCTCGACAAGACCAATCCGCCCCTGCCGGAACGGAAAGCAGCCGGATGGGTGGATTTTCTTACACAAAGCCGCAATGATCTGGAAGCGCCCGCCAAGGCGCTGCTGCCGGAGATTGGTGAAATCGCCGGGATGCTGTCGCAGGAAGGTGCTTCCCTCGTGCGCATGTCCGGTTCGGGCGCCACCTGTTTCGGGGTTTTTCATTCCTTGGAGGCTGCCCGAAAAGCGGAAACATCGCTTCGAAACAAACGCCCCGGCTGGTATTTTCAGGCGACGCGGACCATCTGAAGACCACACAATTCGAGGATAAGGCCATGGCTGGCGAAAGACCCTTCATTCCCCTCGGCATCGCGGTTTTGACCGTATCGGACAGCCGCACGCTGGAGAATGACAAGTCCGGCGATACGCTTGTCGCGCGGATTAAGGAAGCCGGGCACCATGTCGCCGCCCGCGCCATCGTGGCCGACGATAAGGCCGCCATTTTCAACACCGTACGCGACTGGACACTTGCCGAGGGTGTGGATGTGGTCATCACCACCGGCGGCACGGGCTTTACCGGTCGTGACGTGACGCCCGAGGCGCTGGAACCGTTATTCGAAAAGCGCATGGACGGCTTTTCCGCCATTTTCCATCGCATTTCCTATGAAAAGATCGGCACCGCCACCATTCAATCGCGGGCAACCGGCGGCGTGGCGAATGCCACCTTCATCTTCGTGCTGCCCGGTTCTCCCGGCGCCTGCAAGGATGCCTGGGACGGCATCCTCAAAGCCCAACTCGACTACCGCCACATGCCCTGCAACTTCGTGGAAATCATGCCCCGGCTCGATGAGCATTTGAAACGCGGGGCTGGCGGCGTTTGATTGGGTGCCACTTGTTTCTTCTCCCCGCCGGGGAGAAGGTGGCCCGAAGGGTCGGATGAGGGGGCAACCTCAGCGATAGACCGCACCTTTGCCCCCTCATCCCGCTGCCGCGACCTTCTCCCCGGCGGGGAGAAGAAACAACCGGCAGCGTCGAGAACCCACTACTAACCCATCACGCCAAATATTTTTTGAAGAACTCCGTCGTGCGGCCCCAGGCAAGATCGGCGGCGGCTTTGTCGTATCGCGCCGAGGAGGTATCGTTGTTGAAGGCGTGGTTGACACCGTCATAGACAAAGATTTCGAAGGTCTTGCCGTTTTCCTCCAGCGCCTTCTTATAGGCATCTATACCGGCATTGATGCGCTCATCCAGACCCGCATATTGTAAAAGCAAGGGCGCCTTGATGGCTGGCACATCGGCCGCTGGCGGTTGCTGGCCGTAATAGGCGACACCGGCATTCAGGCCCGCCGATTTGGTGGCGAAACGGTTGACCAGCCCGCCACCCCAGCAGAAACCGACTGCACCGACCTTGCCGTTCGCACCCTGCCTTGCGGCAAGCCACACCCGGCCTGCCTCGGCATTGGCAACCGTTGCGTCCATGTCGAGACCGCTGAACATCTCCCGCGCCTTATCCTCATCCGAGGGCGTGCCGCCTTGCGGCGACAGGAAATCAACCGCAAGCGCCCGGAAACCGGCGAGCGCCACGCGTCTTGCCACATCGCGGATGTGGTCGTTGAGGCCCCGATTCTCGTGGATTACGATGACCGAGCCGATGGGGCCGGAAACCGATTTCGGCGTGACGAGATAACCCTTCATCTCGCCAGCGGGGGCGGGATACGTCACCTCTTCGGCAACAATCCCCGCATCATCCGCAGCGACGATTGCCGCACGGGCGCTGTTGGCCGAAAGAAGCGGCGCGATTGCAGCCGCAGCCGCACCCGACCCGGCAAGCAGGGTGAGCTTTTCCATGAATTTGCGGCGGTCGAGGCTGAGATGGGTATATTCATCGTAAGCGTCGATCATGGCCTGCGTAATCTTAGGCTTGTCCATCGCCCTGTCCTCCTTGAACGCACGGATGTATCAAGCAGGATAACGCAGATCATCTCATGGGGAATGAGGCGGGCGCAAGCGACGCCACACATTTACGTGAGCGCTGTTTCCTCGATGGCCAGCGGTTCCCAAACACCGGGACGGCGGCTGTCACTCCAGAGCCAGCCAGATGGCGAGCCAACCCCAAAGGCAAACCAGAATGGCGAAACCGATGCCGAAGAGCGGAGCACGATAACGCAGACGATTACTGGTGACGTGCACGTAAGAATGCACATAGCGGGAAATAACGAAGAGCCAGGCCAGAACAACGGTGACGATATTATCGGCGTCGGTAATATAAAGCAGGAGGCAGATGGCATGAAAGAGAACAGGGAGTTCGAACTGGTTGACGATGTTCCTGTTGACCAGATGGCTTTCGCGCCCCTCCTCGCCCGTTTCACGATATCTGAGGACGGCTTCTCGATCTGTCAGCGTGCATGTTTTGCGCCGATAGAGAAGCAATGCGTAAAGAGCGAAGACAAGAAAAGCATGGGCGATCATCGGCCAGAACATTGCGGTGGTCGGCGACATGCTTTCTCCTCCAATCATAAAAAACGCTCCCCGATCCGGCATGAATCGGGGAGCGCCAAATACTCAGTATCCTTTTACGGATTCGCCTCGAAAGATCAAACCGCGCCGGGGTAGTTCGGGCTTTCGCGGGTGATCGTCACGTCATGGGCGTGGCTTTCGCGCAAGCCCGCGCTGGAGATGCGCACGAAGGTGGCGCGTTCCTGGAATTCCTTGATGTTGCTGCCGCCGACATAACCCATGGCGGCTTTCAGGCCACCGGCCAACTGGTGCAGGACGCCGGAAACCGGTCCCTTGTAGGGAACCTGACCTTCGATACCTTCCGGCACGAGCTTCAGCGTGTCGCGCACTTCCGCCTGGAAATAACGGTCGGCGGAACCGCGCGCCATGGCACCAACGGAACCCATGCCGCGATAGGCCTTGAAGGAACGGCCCTGATAGAGGAACACTTCGCCCGGGCTTTCATCCGTGCCGGCCAAAAGCGAGCCGATCATGACGGCGGAGGCACCGGCGGCAATGGCCTTCGCCAGATCGCCCGAGAACTTGATGCCGCCATCGGCGATAACAGGAATATCGGCGGCATTGGCCACTTCGACCGAGGCCATGATCGCGGCAAGCTGTGGAACGCCGACGCCGGCGACGATGCGGGTGGTGCAGATGGAGCCGGGGCCGATACCGACCTTGACGCCATCGGCGCCGGCATCGATCAGCGCCTTGGTGCCGTCGGCAGTCGCAACGTTGCCGGCAAGGATGCGAACGGAGTTCGACATCTTCTTGACCTGCGAAACGGCATCGAGCACGCGCTGCGAATGACCATGTGCCGTATCAACCACCAGAAGGTCGACACCGGCATCGATCAGGCGCTCGGCACGCTCGATGGCATCGGCACCGACGCTGATGGCGGCGGCGGCGCGAAGACGGCCCTGCACATCCTTGGTGGCGTAGGGGTTCAGCTGCGACTTCTCGATATCCTTGACGGTGATGAGGCCGACGCAATTGCCTTTTCCATCCACCACCAGCAGTTTTTCAATGCGGTGCTTGTGCAGCAGGCGGCGCGCTTCCTGCTGATCGACGCTGCTTTCCTTGACCGTGACCAGGTTTTCGCGGGTCATCAGTTCGTAGATCTTCTGCTGCGGATCGGAAGCGAACCGCACGTCGCGGTTCGTCAGAATGCCGACGAGGCGGCCATTCTTGTGACCGCCGGAACCACCGTTTTCAACCACCGGAATGCCGGAAATGCTATGCGCCTTCATCAGCGCCTGCGCTTCGGCAAGCGTGGCGTCCGGGCCGATGGTGACCGGGTTGACGACCATGCCGCTTTCGAACTTCTTCACCTGCCGGACTTCTTCGGCCTGTTCGATGGGGGTCAGGTTACGGTGGATGACACCGATGCCGCCGGCCTGCGCCATGGCGATGGCAAGACGGCTTTCGGTGACCGTATCCATTGCGGAAGAGAGGATCGGAAGGTTGAGATCGATATCGCGGGCAATGCGGGTTGCGATATTCGTCTGTCCAGGCATGACTTCGGAATGCCCGGGTTGCAGCAACACATCGTCAAATGTGAGAGCGTCCAAACCAGTGGGTGTTTGAATGATGCGTGCCATGACCAAATTCCTTCATAATGAAAATGCGTGGCCGTTCCGGAACGAAAAGTTCACCCCGGCGCCCTGCAAGGATTGCTTGGAAGTTGGCGAGGGCTGGTAACACGTTCATGACAGGAAGGGAATAGAAAAAACCCGGAATGACCTTCCGGGCTTCTTCTGTTGCTGCATTGCAGCAGATATCAGATGTCGAACTGATAGGATTTCGGCACGAAACGATAACCCGTATCCAGCTTTTCCGCATAACCGACAGCCGGGAAAGGCATGTGATAACCGAGGAAGGGCAGCCGGTCCGTGGCGATCATGTCGTAGACCTTCTTGCGGGCTGCGGCGGCTGCCGCCTTGTCCATGTCGAACTTGACCTCCCAGTCCGGCCTTTGCAGCGACAGGACGAAATGGTTGGCAGTATCTGCCGTCAGGATCAGCTGTTTTCCTTCCGATTCGACGCGGAAGATCATGTGTCCGGGCGAATGGCCGAATGCCGCAATGCCGGTAATGCCGGAAACCACATCTGCGCCGTCACCGATGAAGGTCGCCTTTTCCGCCAGCGGCTTGACGTTGGCGACGACGCCCTTGTGGCCGCCTTCGGCAGGCGTGCCAACCCGCTTTGCGTCCGTCCAGAAATCATATTCCGTCTGGCCGAAGACATAACGCGCCTTGGAGAAAGCCGGTGCGCCCTTCTCCATCAGCCCGCCTATATGGTCGCCGTGCATGTGGGTCAGCACCACCACGGTCACATCCTCCGGCGTGTAACCGGCGGCCGCCATGCCTTCGATCAGGCGGCCATTGCCGGCGTCACGACCGGCCTCGCCGAAACCGGTGTCGAACAGCACGAGGTCCGTGCCGGTATTGACGAGGACCGGCGAGAAGGAATTGACGAACTGCTCCTTCGGCAGGAAATTGTCTTCCAGCAGTTTGCCGACGGTCTCAGCCGACTGGTCGGTGCCGAAGGTCTCGCCCGGATTGGGCGCGGCGCGCGCGCCGTCCTTCACGACAAGCACTTCGAAATTACCGAGCTTGAAGCGGTTAGTTTCAGGCGGCATGGCGTGTGTGATCTCCATGGAAGTTTGCGGCTGGTTCGTCTGCGCCGTTGCGGTGCGTGCCATCAAAAGCGGCGCGCCGAGAACGCTTGCTCCCGCCACACCGATAAGGCCGCGTCTGCTCATGCCCAATGATTGAGTCATCATTTTTCTCCCGATTATCGCCAAAGTCACTTTGCCCAACGGACAATAGAGCGAGAAAGTTGCAAGGAAACCACCCTCACGCAGGTTTGATCGGAACGTCAGAAATCGATAATTAACGTGTTGGCAAGCCGGCCCATCAGGCGTAGGAGAAATGCGACATCATTGTCGCAGCGGAAAGCCGCAGGCAGCCTCATGAACCGCATCATTCCCCTGATCCTGGCAGTCGCTCTCTTCATGGAGCAGATGGACTCCACCGTCATCGCCACATCGCTTCCGGCGATTGCGGCAGACCTCCATGTCGGCCCGATCACGCTCAAGCTCGCGCTGACGGCCTATATGGTGGCATTGGCGATCTTCATTCCTGTCAGCGGCTGGATGGCCGACAAATACGGCGCGAAGAAAATCTTCCGTATCGCCATCGGCGTCTTCGTGGTGGGCTCGCTCTGCTGCGCGGCCTCGTCGTCGGTGTTCGAATTCGTGCTCTCGCGTTTCCTGCAAGGCATGGGCGGCGCGATGATGACGCCCGTCGGCCGTCTCGTCCTTTTGCGCACGACCAAACGCAGCGAACTCGTTTCCGCCATGGCGCTGTTGACGATACCGGGGCTCGTGGGGCCGCTCACCGGCCCGCCAATCGGCGGTTTCATCACCACCTATTTTTCATGGCACTGGATCTTCCTCATCAACGTGCCGATCGGCATCATCGGCATCTGGCTGTCGACGATCTTCCTGCCGGAAATCGAAACCACCAATCCGCCGCCAATGGACGGCAAGGGGTTCGTACTGTTCGGCATTGCCGCCTCGGGTGTGGTCTTTGGCGTTTCGGTCGTCAGCCTTCCGGCATTGCCGCCCGCCATCGGCATCGCGTCGACGGTTATCGGCTTCGTCAGCGGCTTTCTTTATCTGCGCCACGCAGCACACCACCCCGCCCCCACTCTGGATTTCCGGATTTTCCGCAATGCGACGTTCCGGGCGGCTTCCGTCGGCGGCACGGTCTTCCGCATCTCGACAGGGGCGATACCTTTCCTGATGCCCTTGATGTTGCAGATCGGTTTCGGGCTTAATCCGTTTCAATCAGGCATGATCACCTTTGCGGGCGCGATCGGCGCCATCACCACCAAATTCATGGCCAAGCGGGTGTTTGCGGCAACGGGGTTCAAATCGACGCTGATCGGGGCCGGCGTCGTCGGCGCTTTCACGACCCTCGCCAACAGCTTCTTCACGCCTGAAACGCCCTACCCGCTTATCATGATCTTTCTGGTCACCGCAGGGTTTGCCCGCTCGTTCTTCTTTACCGGATCGAACGCGCTCAGCTATTCCGACATCGAGGACAGCCAGGCAAGCCAGGCGACCTCCATGGCGTCCGTGCTGCAACAAATCAGCCTTGCGCTCGGCGTGGCTTTCGCCGCTTCCATTCTGGAAGTCAGCAGCATGATGTCCGGCACGCATCTCCAGCTTGCCGATTTCCACATCGCCTTCGCCATCGTGGCGCTCATTTCGCTGTTCGCCATCGTGCCGATCATCCGCATGGACGCACAAGCAGGCGCGGCTGTCTCCGGCCACCGCGGCAAGGTCTCGCAACCGGCGGAATGACAAAAGCGCCGTGCATCCTTCGGGACACACGGCGCTCCAACTCTTTGAACTGCACATCGTTACAGACGAAAATCGAATATGATTATCTGTCCGATGCGTTAGTCTTCGTCCGCCTCATCCACGTGCATAACGGACTGCGTCGCGGCCGTCCGGCCCTTGAAGTGCTTGGCAAGCAGGAACATTTCGACCGATTCAGACCGTGACGACGCCGGCTTGATGTGCAGGACCTGCTTGAAGTTCTTCTTCAGCATGTCGAGCAACGCTTTTTCCGTACCGCCCTGGAAGGTCTTGGCAAGGAAATGGCCGCCTTCCGCCAGCACCTGAACCGCGAAATCGGCTGCGACTTCGCAAAGATGCATGGTGCGAATGTGGTCGGTCTTCTGATGGCCCGTGGTTGGCGCCGCCATGTCCGACAGCACCAGATCCGGCGTGCCGCCAACGGCTTCCATCAGCTTGTCCGGCGCGGTCGGATCGAGGAAGTCGAGTTGCAGGATCTTGACGCCGGGGATGGGATCGATTTCGAGAAAATCGATGGCCGCGACGCGGATATCGTCCTCGGTGGAATCAGTCACCTTCGAAGCGATCTGCGACCAGCTTCCGGGTGCCGCACCAAGGTCGATGATGCGGGTGGCCCCCTTCAGGATCTGATGCTTGTCGTTGATTTCCAGAAGCTTGAAGGCGGCGCGGGCGCGATAGCCTTCCAGCTTGGCGCGCTGCACATAGGGGTCGTTGATATGACGCTCAAGCCAACGGCGCGATGAGGCCTTGAGCTTGGTCTTCCTGACCTTCTGACCGATCTTTCGGCCGGTGCGATTGGTGCTTGTGGGCGCCTTGCTCATGTCAAACCTTCCGTTCTGTCCTGCCGTGCCATCTGCATGCGCCTTATCCGGTTACGCCGCCATGCGCCGTCATCCGCCATCATATCCGTCAACAGCCCTTCGCGCAGACCGCGATCGGCGACGCGCATGCGCCGCGCCGGCCAACGACGGCGAATGGCCTCGAGGATGGCGCAGCCGGCCAGAACCAGATCGGCCCTGTCAGGGCCAATGCAGGCATTGGCGGCGCGGCCGGCGAAATCCCAGGCCAGAAGCTTGTCCTGCATGGCCGTCACCTCGGCATCGGAAAGCCAGAGGCCATCTACCTTGCGGCGATCGTATCGCGGCAGATCGAGATGAACGCCCGCAAGCGTCGTCACCGTGCCCGAGGTTCCTATCAGGTGAAAATCCTCGTGATGGGCAAGCGGCGCCAGTGGCGGGCAATGGAAAGCGTCGAGCAGTCCTTCGACTTCCCGCACCATGGCCGCGAAAACATCCGGCGTCACATCGCGGCCGCCATGGCGTTCCGAGAGCGTGACGACGCCGACAGGAAGCGACGTCCAGTGGGTGATGTGGTTGGCGAGCCGGTTGGACCGGTTTTCACCGACCTTGATGACGGCAATTTCGGACGATCCGCCGCCGATATCGAACAGCACCACGGAGCGTGCTTCGCGCCCTACCAGAGAAGCGCAACCAGACACGGCAAGGCGGGCTTCCGTCTCGCGGCTGATGATCTCAAGCTTGAGCCCGGTTTCCCGGGTAACCCGCTCCAGAAACTCCTCGCCATTGGATGCAGCCCGGCAGGCTTCGGTGGCGATGAGCCGCATGCGCCTGATCGGGCGGCCAGCAAGTTTCGAGGAGCAGACCTTGAGAGCCTCCACCGCGCGATCCATCGCTTCGTCGGAAAGACGGCCGGTCGACACCAGCCCCTCGCCCAGCCGGACAATGCGCGAAAAGGCGTCGACGACCCGGAACTGGCCGGGCCGTGTCGGCTGCGCGATCAGCAGGCGGCAATTATTGGTGCCGAGATCGAGCGCCGCATACATATCCGTCGGCGACTCGGGGCCATGCTCTTGCTGGCGGGCGCCGTGACGGGCGGAAATTTCAGTTTGCTGCCGGTGCTGGTCCTGAGACGCGCCATTGGCGCGACCGTTCTGCTTGCCGACATGTCGGGGCGCATGGGACGGAACCAGCGGACGGCCCTGCGGGTCGCGGCTGCGCGGATCGCGGTGAGCCCGCTTGCGGTTGCGCGATTTTCGGACGCCACCGAGCGGCACCAGGGACGGATTTGTGGGGTCCGCTGCGGTTGTTGAAGCCTCGCCCGGCTCGATGCTGGCGGGCGGCGTCTGCTGGGAGGTGCCTTTGCCACGGGAACGCCTGCGGCGCTTTCTTTTACGCGGCTCGGCATCCGGCTCGAGAGCCGATACATAGGGGGAACCGGCCGGAACATCTGCGGCAACATCATGCGACAGCACAGCAACGTCACGGGGTTTACCGTCACGCCTGTTTTTCTTGCCACGACGGGATCGCTTCGCTTTCCCTTTGTTTGCCACCGACGCCCCTTGGTCCGACGGCTTTGGGCCGTTTCCGGGGTCGATCACTGTCTTGTCCATTTCGCCGCGCACAAGCGTAGACGCTATGCTGCTGGCTTTCATAAGGTTTCGTTGGGTGGACAATACCAGCGCAAGCGATTTTAGCCAAATGGTTTTTGGGAGCCTGGAAACGGCAGGGTGCGGGTGCCGTAAAAGGCCTACGCGCGGACAAACCCGGATCGGGGTCTGAAATCACTGCAATGATTTTCGGGGGTTTTCGGAAAATTGGAGATGGTACGGTTGGGGGGTCTCGAACCTCCGACCTCAGGTGCCACAAACCTGCGCTCTAACCAACTGAGCTACAACCGCACATCAAACGCCGAACCGGCGCTACGGGGGGTGACATAAAAGGTGTTATCGCCATTTGCAAGTCCCCCGGTGAATTTTGCGAAAAAAGGCTTGGAAAGGCAAGCCGCTTTCGTTGCGCCAGGGTTGGCGAAAGTCGGCGGCCGGCCACGCCGCCTGCAATCGGGGGCGGACCGGAACGGGGCCAGAACGGGTGCGGCCGGGCCTGTTCATGTTAACTCTATTTGGCGATTCATTCCGGCGGCGGTGGACCCCGCCGCCCTGTGAAGTTATTTAAAATTCTGTTAACGTGGTGCCTGCGCGGGTTTACGTTTCAGCTTCATGAGGAAGCAGAAAGCCTCGCAAGGTCCGGTAGTGCCAAAATAGGTTTCGACATGCCCGCCGTCCAATATCCCTTTATCGACATAGCAGTACATGAACGGGTGCGTGAAGGTTTCGGACGCGGCGAGGCGATGGCTTTGTTCTCGCTTGACCTTCGGAACGCGCTTTGGGCCAATGGACGAGGTGCGGCGCTGTTCGGCACGCCGATGGTCTATGATTTTCTGGAACAGGGCCCCAAACGGCAGGACGTGACCTTCCGACAGCTGGCAACGACGGCGACGCGGCTTTCCAGGACCGGCGACAGCCTGCCGTTTACCATTCGCGTCAATGCGGGTTTTCGCAGCCTTGCCGTTACCGCCAAAGCGGAAATCATCGAGGCCGAACCTGGCCAGCCCGCCATTCTGTTTTCCGCCCTTACCGATCAGACAGCGCCCGATACGGCAGAATGCGCCCGGCGCATGATCGAGGGGTTCGACGATCCCGACATCCATATCGCGGTTATCAATGGTGAAAACGAGATCATCGCCGCCTCGGCCAAGTTTGCGTCGCTCGGTATAACGCCGCATACGGCAAAGACGCTGGTGAGGATGGCCGCCGGGCAATCCGGCCATCTCGTCAAACGGCCCGTGCCGACCGGCAAGGGTTACATGCCCGCCGCCGCCGGCCAGATCACCACATCGCCAGAACTCAACCTGCTCTTCGTGGTCGAAACCGCGCTCGGGACACTCGATCCCGTTAACGGCTTTGCCGAAGACAAGCCGCAGGAAACCCCCGCCGCCCCCCAACCGGTTTTGCCGGTTGCCGAGACCGCGCCTGTTGCCGCAGCGGTTGCCTCGTTCGATTCCGTACTCGACGCCGTCGCCGGTATCGAGGATGTGGAGGACGTGCAGGAACTGCCTGTCGACTCCGAAGACGAAGTGGCGGTGGATCAGGATCAGGATCAGGATCAGGATCAGGATCAGGATCAGGAAACCATTCCGCCAATGTCGGCAGCAATAGAAGAAACGGATACCCCGGCGGATATCTCCCTGGAGGATGCCGATAGCGCTGCGAATGCAGCGATGACCGACGATATTGCCGATCTTTTCGAACTGGATGCGGATGAGCTGGAGGTTCCGGCAACCGGTCGGGCGACTGGCGAGGACCATCCCGAAAATGCCCTGGATGCAGAGAGTGCACCGGCAGAAGATGAAATTGCCGAAACGGTGACGGCGCAGGCCACGACACCGGAGCAAGAAGATCTGCCGGCGGAAACAGAACCGGCGGAAGGCGCACCATCTTTTGTCTTCAACGCAGGGGGACGCGCGTCCCGTTTCGTCTGGAAGATCGATGCGGAGGGGCGCTTCAGCTCGATCTCGCATGAATTCGCGGAGGCGGTGGGCGCGAAAGCGGCAGCTGTCGAGGGCATGCGCTTCGCCGATGTGGCAGCGCTTTTCAACCTCGACCCGGAAGGCAAGATTCGCGAACTTCTCGGCCGCCGCGACACATGGTCGGGCAAGACGATCTATTGGCCGGTGGAGGGCACCTCCCTCATGGTGCCAATCGATCTCGCCGCCCTGCCCACCTATACGCGCTCGCGCGAATTTGACGGTTTCCGTGGTTTCGGCATCGTCCGGCTGGCCGATGCCGCTGAGGATCCCCACGCCACCGGCCTTACCTTCCTGGATGGGGAAGAGGATGCTCAAACCGAAGCCTTGCCACAGCCGGCTGCCGAGGATGAAAGCCATGACTTGGTGGCGTTTCTCGAGGACGGTGATCACGCGGCCGGTGGCGACGAAAGCCCGGCGGCGGAAGCCCATGTGCCAGAAGATGCGCCGGCCGAAATTTTGGGCGAAGAACAGCACCACGATTTCAGCCCGCCGGAGTTCGAAGTGCCGGTATTGGCAGCCGCATCCGCGCCGGAACCAGAGGTCGAGCCACCCTATTCCGACAAGGTTGTTCATCTGGAAGAGCGTCGCGGGCGTTCCCGCGAGGGCCTGACCGCGGGCGAACAGGCTGCGTTCCGGGAAATTGGCCGGACGCTGGCACCCACGGATGCCGTTCCGGACGAAAACCGGAAGACGGAGGAAGAAGCCCGTTCCGCCGCGCGCGCCGAGCAGGGCATCTACGACGATATCGACGCCGGGACACAAGTGGACCCCGCTGCGGCAGAGGTCGTCGAAACGGCGGAGGACGACGATCTCTTCGCGGACTATGTTCGTGGCGAACGGTCTGCGGCCATTCACAAGCCTGCGGATGAAAACGCGCTCGAAGAAAAGAAAGACGCCGTAAGCGATGCACAGCCGGTGGCCGATATCGCCGCCGCGATGGTCAGCCCGCCGCTCCGCCCCGCCCATGCGCTGAGCGCCGAAACGCTGGACCAGATGCCTGTGGCGCTCCTGGTGCATGCTGGCGACAGGCTGATCCACGCCAATCCGGATTTCCTGCGGCTGACGGGCTACGGCTCTCTCGATGAATTGGAAGAGGTCGGCGGATTGGAAGCACTGCTGCAACGGCAGGAGCTGGAAGATATGCCTGATAACGAGGGCGGCATGGTGGTCGTCAGCGCGGAAAACGATATCATTCCGGTCAAGGCACGGCTGCAATCCATCCGCTGGGAAGAAACCACGGCGCTGATGCTGTCGCTGGTCCCGCTGGAAGAAAAGCAGGCGTCGGTAACGGCGGCCAATGAAAATGCGGCAGCGGCCGAAACGGCGAATGCGGAGGCAAGCAGTGTTTCCGTGCTGCAGGGCGAAGTCGAGGAACTGCATTCCATTCTGGAAACGGCAACGGATGGCGTGGTGCTTTTGGGAGACGACGGTGAAATCCGCTCGCTCAATCGCTCCGCCAGCGCGTTGTTCAATTATGACAACGGCGAAATCGCCGGCAAACCCTTCGTCACGCTGTTTGCGCATGAGAGCCAGCGCGCGGTGCTGGACTATCTTTCCGGCCTTGCCAATAACGGCGTCGCCAGCGTGCTGAACGATGGCCGAGAGGTGATCGGCCGCGAGGCGTCCGGCGGGTTTCTGCCGCTGTTCATGACCATCGGCCGGCTCAAATCCTCGCACGGCTATTGCGTGGTCATGCGCGACATTACCCAGTGGAAGCGTACGGAAGAAGAACTGCGCAACGCCAAGCGCTCGGCGGAAACCGCCAATGCCCACAAGACCGATTTCCTGGCGCGCGTCAGCCACGAAATCCGCACGCCGCTCAACGCCATCATCGGCTTTTCGGACATGATGGCGACCGAACGTTTCGGGCCGATCGGCCATCCGCGCTATGTGGAATATGCTAATGACATCGGCCGCTCGGGCCGGCATGTGCTCGACATCGTCAACGATCTCCTCGACATCTCCAAGATCGAAGCCGGGCAGATGGATGTGGATTTCATCGCCGTGCCGCTGAACGAGACGGTGGCCGAAGCGGTATCGCTGGTGCAACCACAGGCCAACAACCAGCGCGTCATCATCCGCACGGCGCTTTCGCAATCCGTGCCGCAGATCGTCGCCGATCTGCGTTCGATCAAGCAGATCGTGCTGAACATCCTGTCGAACGCCATCCGGTTCACGCCGTCGGGCGGCCAAATCGTGGTTTCAACGGCCTATGAGGCCAATGGCAGCGTAGCGCTGCGCATCCGCGACACCGGCATCGGCATGACGCGGGCGGAGCTGGAACAGGCCATGAAGCCGTTCCGGCAGGTGGCGTCGTCGGGCAAGCGCGTGCGGGGCGACGGCACCGGGCTCGGCCTTCCCTTGACCAAGGCGATGGTAGACGCCAACCGTGCGAACTTCTCCATCACCTCGACGCCGAATGAGGGAACGCTGGTGGAAATTACCTTTCCGTCGCAGCGGGTTCTTGCCAACTGAGGCCATGCAGGCGTAGCAATGCGGCAGAGGGGTAGACGGTTTTCTAGCACTATCGTCTCCTCCCTCATTCCTGTGCTTGTCACAGGAATCTAGCCAGTCCAAGTCCTTGGGCTGGAAGGACTCCTCTCGCCGCGCAGACGCGCGTCGGCTGGATTCCTGTGACAAGCACAGGAATGAGGGAAATATGCATGCGGTGTCACAGTAAATCTTCGCGTTTTATATTGTGCAGTGACGTGCGTGGCGCCCTCCGTATCTCGCAAGACAGCAGGCTCGCATGCCCATGACGGCTTCCCTTCCAGCGACAAAACGCGTTTCAGTGTTGCCCATAGCGGCGGTAGTCGTCGCAGCCATCGCCGCCATGCCCGTTCTGGCGATCTTCTGGCTGGCGCTGACCGGCAGTACGGAGGGATGGCAGCATCTCCTTGCCAATGTTCTGCCGCGTGCCGGGTTTCGCACCTTCCTGCTGCTGGGGATGACGGCCGCGACGACTGCATTCTTCGGCATCGCCTGCGCCTGGCTCGTCACAACATTCGAATTTCCGTTGCGACGGGTATTGTCCGCAGCACTTGTCCTGCCGCTCGCCATTCCCTCCTATCTGGCAGCCTATGCTTTCGGCGAGTTTCTCGATTTCACCGGCCCGGTACAGAGCGCCATTCGCGCCGCCTTCGGCTATCACAGCATCCGTGACTACTGGTTTCCCGACATACGCTCGCTCGGCGGCGCGGTGATCGTTCTGAGTTCGGTGCTTTATCCATATGTCTATCTGTCCGCCCGCGCCGCCTTTTCCATGCAGGGGCGGTTTGCGGCCGAAGCGGCCCGCACGCTTGGCGCAAAACCGCTGAACGTGTTCTTTTCCGTGCAATTGCCGATGGCGCGGCCGGCAATAGCCATCGGCCTTTCGCTGGTCCTGATGGAGACGCTGAACGATATCGGCGCCGTCGAATATCTCGGTGTCCAGACGCTGACCTTCACCATTTACGAGACCTGGCTCAATCGCGGCAACCTCGCCAATGCGACACAGATCGCCGCCGTCATCCTGCTCATCGTCGGCGCGCTGATCTTCATCGAACGCAACGCCCGCGAAAAACAGCGGTTTGCCGCGCCAAAAGCCACAAGTATGGCGCAGCGCCATCGGCTGAAGAGCCTCGATAGTTGGCGGCGCTGGTCCGCGAGCCTGTTCTGCCTTGTTCCGGTCGTCAGCGGTTTCTTCATTCCCGTCATCGTTCTTGGCGGTTACGCCGCAAAGAGGCTGGATGCGCTGTTTGCACCGAAGCTGCTGAAAGCGCTCGGGCACAGCCTCGAAGTCTCACTTTCCGCCGCTTTCGTCACGCTGTTTGCGGCTTTCGTGTTTTCCTATGCCATTCGCACCGAACGCTCGCGCACATCCAAGGTGGCCGCCCGCCTCGGCTCCATGGGATATGGCGTGCCGGGAACGGTGCTTGCGATCGGCGTACTCATTCCGCTGGCCGGTCTCGACAATCGTGTCGATGGGCTGATCCGGTCGCATTTCGGGCTTTCAAGCGGGTTGCTGCTTTCCGGCACCGCCTTCGCCATCATCTACGCCCATTCGGTACGTTTCATGACCATGGCGGAAGGCACGCTCGATGCCGGCTTTCAGAAGCTTTCGCCGCATATCGACATGGCTTCACGAACGCTCGGGCGCAACCGGTTGCAGACACTGTTCAAGGTGCTGTTGCCGAATATGCGGCCAGCGGCGCTGACCGCCTTTCTTCTGGTGCTGATCGAATCCATGAAGGAACTGCCCGCAACCATCCTGCTCAGACCCTTCGGCTTCAACACGCTCGCAACGCTGGTCTATGAGGATGCATCCCGCTCGAGGGTGCAGGACGCCGCCGTGCCTGCCATTATCATCATCATTGCCGGGCTTATCCCCGTGCTTCTCGTGTCGAAATCGATGGATCATCCCGAAAACCGCTGAACGGCAACCGGCGTGACGGCAAAAAGAAAGGCGGCCTTGCGACCGCCTGTATTAGTTGTGCTTTTTTAACGAGAGAAAGGGGGACAACCTCGCCATATGGAAATTATCAATCCCGGCTATCAAAAACTTGACAGCCCTGCGTTGGGATTTACTTTCCGCCAACTCCTATTAACAAGCGGTTAAAACCAAAATCGATCAATTACCGACGATAATTCCTATTTTGAGACCGTAAAGGGCCAAAACTAAATTATAGGTTTCTAAATTTATTACGACTTCAACAGTAACGCGTAGAAACCGGAGAGACATATCCGATCAGTTTCGCGCCGCTGCGTGTTCGTCCTTCATCCGCTGGAGTTCGGTACGTTTGGAGGCGATGGAAGCAGCAATCACGCCGATGGTGACAAGTCCGATGAGGATGGTGCAGATCGCGTTGATTTCCGGCGTCACGCCGAGGCGAACCTGCGAATAGATCTTGATCGGCAGCGTGGTTGCACCGGGACCGGTGGCGAAACTTGCGATCACGAGATCGTCGAGCGACAGCGTGAACGCCAGCATCCAGCCGGCGATGACGGCCGGGAAGATCAGCGGCAGAGTAATGCGGAAGAAGGTTTTGACCGGCGGGCAACCGAGATCGAGCGCCGCCTCCTCCAGACTACGATCAAAGGTCAGGAGGCGCGACTGCACGACGATCGCCACGTAACACATGGTGAAGGTGGTGTGGGCGATGACCACCGTCCAGAAACCGCGATCCACCCCGACGGCCACGAACAGAAGCAGCAGCGACAGGCCGGTAATGACCTCCGGCATGACCAGAGGCGCATAGATCATGCCGGAAAACAGCATCCGCCCTGGAAACCGTGCGAACCGCGTCAGCGACAACGCCGCCAGCGTTCCGAGGATGGTGCCGATGGTGGCGCTCAAAATGCCGACGCGAAGCGTTACCCAGGCCGCATCCATCAGCCCCTGGTTCGACCACATGGACTTGTACCATTGCAGCGAAAAACCGCCCCAGACGGTGACCAGCTTGGAGGCGTTGAAGGAATAGACGATCAGGATGATGATCGGGATATAGAGAAAGGCAAAACCGAGGGTCAGGACGGTGATGTCGAATTTTCCGCGCTTCATGGCCTCACCCCACCTTCTTTTGCTGGTTCTGGAAAATGGCGATGGGCACCACCAGCAACAGCAGCAGCAGCACGGCGACGGCGGACGCCAATGGCCAGTCACGGTTGCCGAAGAATTCCGTCCAGAGCGTCTTGCCGATCATCAGCGTCTGCGCGCCGCCGAGCAGATCGGGGATGACGAACTCACCTGTTATCGGGATGAAGCAGATCATCGAGCCGGCGACGACGCCCGGCAGCGACAACGGGAATGTGATCTTCCAGAAGGCTTTCCAGGGCGGGCAACCGAGATCGGCGGCCGCCTCCAGCAGCGTATTGTCGAGTTTTTCCAGCGCCGCATAGAGCGGCAGCACCATGAAGGGCAGATAGGAATAAACGATGCCGATGAAGATCGCCGTCTCGGTGCGGAAGATATTGACCTGCTGGTCCGGCCCGAGAAAACCGAGCCATTGGAACAGCACCGTCAACAGGCCTTCGGGTTTAAGAATACCGATCCAGGCATAAACGCGGATCAGGAACGAGGTCCAGAACGGCAGGATCACCAGCATCACCAGCGTCGGGCGGATGGATGACGGCGCGCGCGCCATGGCCAGCGCCATGGGATAACCGATCAGCAAAAGCAGGCAGGTGGAGATGAAGGCGATGCGCAGCGACGACAGATAGGCGTCGATGTAGAGCGGGTCTTCCGTCAGGAACAGGTAGTTCTCGAAATCGAGTTGCGAGAAGAAGGCCCCGAGTTTTGAAAATCCTTCGAAGACCGGTGTATAGGGCGGCATGGATATCGCCGTATCCGAAAGCGATATCTTGAAAATGATCAAAAACGGCGCAACGAAAAACAGCAGCAGCCAGAAATAGGGAACTGCAACGACCAGCCATCGCCAGGGGCTTTGCCGGTTTTCGGGAGTGGTGATCGCCATGAAAGCCTCCCTCAGCGCGTTAGCACAAGACCGGAATCCGGTTTCCAGTTAAGCCACACCATATCACCGAATGTGATCGGGCGATCCACGAGACGCGAGACATTCGCCTGCGCCGCGCGGATGACACGGCCATCGGCAAGCTTGACGATGAACACCGAAAAATCGCCGAGATAGCCGATATCCCAGACCTCGCCATAGGCGGAATTGATGGCGCTATCGGCGGGTTGATCGACCGAGATGCGGACCTTTTCCGGGCGAATGGCAAAGGCCACCCGACTACCGGTCGCGGCGGTGCATTCCTGTTCCACTGAAACCGCCAGTCCGTCGCAATCCAGCGTCACCAGCCCCGGCTTGCTGACGTCGGAAGCATTGGCGACGACGTTCGCGTCGAAGATATTGATGTCGCCGATGAAATCCGCCACGTAACGGCTGTTCGGCGCCTCGTAAATCTCGGCCGGCGTCGCCACCTGCACAACCATGCCCTTGTCCATGACCGCGATCCGGTCCGACACCGTCATCGCCTCTTCCTGGTCATGGGTGACGATCAGGAAGGTCAAGCCGAGATTGGTCTGGATGTCCATCAGCTCGAACTGGGTTTCCTCGCGCAGCTTCTTGTCCAGCGCGCCGAGCGGCTCGTCCAGGAGAAGCACCTTCGGCCGCTTGGCGAGCGAACGGGCGAGCGCCACGCGCTGCCGCTGGCCGCCCGAAAGCTGGCTCGGCTTGCGCCTGGCAAATTCGCTGAGTTTCACGAGACGCAGCATTTCCTCCACGCGGGAGGCAATTTCCGCCTTGGGCAGACCATCCTGCTCCAGACCGAAGGCGATGTTCTTTTCCACCGACATATGCGGGAATAACGCATAGGACTGGAACATCATGTTGGTCGGACGCCTGTAGGGCGGCACGCCGGAAATATCCTTGCCCTGAAGGAGAATGCGCCCATCGGTCGGTTCCTCGAAACCGGCCAGCATGCGCATCAGCGTGGTCTTGCCGCAGCCGGAAGGGCCGAGCAGCGAAAAGAACTCGCGCTCGTAAATATCGAGCGTCAGATTGTCGACGGCGACGAAATCGCCAAAACGCTTGGTGACGTTTTCAAAACGGATGAAGGGAACCGCATCGGGATTATCCCAAGGGCTAAATTTGCGTTTGACCGGCCCCAGAGTTTTCGCCATCCACCCTACCCTCAAATCCGTTTGATTTTGGAAGGCGGGCAGCGCCGGCAGGGTGCATGACCTGCCGGCAAAGGGATGAGAGAAACAGGCCCGCCGGCCGTTTCTCAACCAGCGTGCGGAGCTATCAGCTGCCGGTTTTTATCTGCGTCCAGACGCGGTTCAAGACACGCTGTTCCTTCGGTCCGTAAGGCGAGATGGTGAAGAGCTTCTTCATCGTCTCGGCATCGGGATAGACCGCAGGGTTCTTGGCGACGGACTCGTCCATCAGGGCCTGCGAGGCGAGGTTGCCGTTCGCATACTGAACGTAGTTGGACGCCTTGGCGATGATCTCCGGCCGCATCAGATAGTTGATGAAGGTGTGGGCTTCCTCGACATTCTTGGCATCCGCCGGGATGGCAAGGTTGTCGAACCACATATAGGTGCCTTCCTTCGGGATGATATAATTCACCTCGACGCCGTTCTTGGCTTCCTCGGCGCGGCTTTTCGCCTGCAGGATGTCGCCCGACCAGCCGATGGTGATGCAGCTGTCGCCATTCGCCAGCTCATCAATATAGGCGGAGGAGTTGAAGGTCTTCACATAGGGGCGGATCTTCGAATAGACCGCACCGCCCGCTTCCAGATCGGCCGTTTCCTTGCTGTCGGGATTCTTGCCGAGGTAATTCATGGCGATAGCGAAGGTTTCGTCCGAAGCATCGAGAATATTGATGCCGCAGGATTTCAGCTTTTCGGCATTTTCCGGCTTGAAGAGAATATCCCAGCTGTCGACCGGAACATCGCCGAGAGCGGCCTTCACCTTGGCGACATTATAGCCGATGCCGGTCGTGCCCCACATGTAGTTCACGGCATATTCGTTGCCGGGATCGTATTTTGCCAGACGCTCGGAAACTTCCGGCCACAAGTTCTTGAGGTTGGGCAGCTTGGACTTGTCGAGCTTCTGGAACACGCCGGCATTGATCTGGCGGGCGAGGAAGGGGCCGGTCGGCACCACCACGTCATAACCGGAGCTGCCGGCCAGAAGCTTCGTTTCCACGAGTTCGTTGCTGTCGAACACGTCGTAGACGACCTTGATGCCGGTTTCCTTGGTGAAATCGGTAAGGATCGATTCGTCGATATAATCCGACCAGTTATAGACGTGAACGACCTTTTCCTGGGCCATTGCCGAGCCTGCTGCAACGAGCGCGGAGGTAAGGGCCAAAGTCAGGCGGAGCGAACGTTTTTTCATGATGTCTCCTGTTTACGCAACCTCACGACGGAAGCGTGATCCCCTTTTTTTTGAGAGACTAGAAAGGAAAACAAAAGGGAGCAAGCGGGAAATGTGCAGCACAGCATTTTCAACCGAATGTGTTCCGCCTTTCGAAAAGCGCTGCGAAACACCTACTGGAAGTCGAAAACACTAAGACCGGTTACCATTTCGTCCAGACCGAGCGGCCGCGTCAGCGGCGCTTCCGCCCGTGACAGACAGCCCTGCCTTTCGCACAACCGGCACGAGGGACCGACGGCAACGGTCGGCACACCTGAGCCGGCAGCGCCGTAAACCGTTTCCCCGGCCTGGGCCAGATCGCAGCCCAACAGCACGGCCGTTCGCCGCACCCTTTCGCCAAAACCCGCCAGCGGACCTTCGAGCGTGCGCGAAACCGTCAGGAAGGCGTCGCCATCCGGCATCTCCACCGCCTCCACCAGCACCTGCCCCGGCTGGGCAAAGGCGGCGTGGACATTAAGACGCGGACAGAGACCGCCGAAACGCGCCCTCGGAAAACCGCCGGCACCCGCCATGCGAAACCGGTTGCCGGCATTGTCGATTTCCATCAGGAAAAACGGGATTGCCGCAGCCGTCGGCCGTTGCAGGCTGACGAGGCGGTTGGCGGCCTGTTCGAACGAGACGTTGAAACGCGAGCGCAGGACGCCGAGATCGTATTTCGCGCGTTGGGCGGCGCTCAGAAACGCACCATAGGGCATCATCAAAGCATGGGCGGCATAACGCGCCAGCTCGAAGCGGGCAATGCGCCTCGCCTCCTCGCCCGTCAGGCCAAGCCCTTCAAGCTCCGCGCCGATCTCGTCGCGGAGCGCCAGAAGACAGGTTTCCATCGCCATTTCCCTGAGCTGGTCCGGCTGCGACAGACGCTCGGATAAAAACAGCCGCATGGAGTGCCGGTCGTAACGCCGCCGCAGATTGGGCATGGCATGCACCGGCAGGGTTCTGACCACGATGCCGTGATTTTTCTGCATCCATGCGCGAAGGCCAGAGGCGAGATCGTCGCCCGCCGACAATTGTTTGTGGAGTTCTTCCGCCGCCGCATCGATGGAATGAAAATAGGCCGGGCGGGTTTCGAAGACGTGCCGCACCTCGTCGATCGGCAGGCGGGTCGAGGAAAGCGCCGTCTCATGCCCCTCCCGCGCCAGAAGATCCGACAGGTCGGAAAGGCGCTGGGCCTGCTCCCTGTAAGCCCTGTAAAGCTTGACGACGCCGCTTGCCGCATTGGGCGCAGCATCGGCAACCTCGATCAGCTCCTGCGGCGACGGCACCTCCCCCGCCAGCAGCGGATCGGCGAAGACCTCGCGCAACTGCCCGGCGGAACCGGCGCTTTCTCCCTGCAAGTCGTCCAGATCGACCCTGTAGACGGAGGCAAGCTTCAGCAGCAGCTGCACGGTCAGGGGCCGCTGGTTGCGCTCGATGAGATTGAGATAGGATGGCGAGATCGCCAGCGCCTCGGCCATCGCCGTCTGCGTCAGCGCGAGACCGTTGCGAATGCGGCGCACGCGCGGACCAGCAAAAATCTTGTTTTCCGACACCGCCTCACCTCTGTGTCCTCGACACATACAAGCCTGTTACAAATTCACCGGGCGGAAGACTTTTACAAAATTTACAATTTTACAACTCCACCCTGTCACGCACCCTACAGGATAACTTCTTTCAAGTCACTGTTTTTATGTTTGTTCTGGCGTTCAAACTCTCGAAAATGTAAATGTAGTCACATCGAACGGCGCTTCACGAAGTTGAAGGCAGCACGTTTCCGAAACCACATTTGTCATGGGAGAGAGAAGTATGACGGATTTTTACAAACTAGTTCCGGGTGCACCGCAGGGACGCTTCGACGGCATCGAGCGCACCTACACCGCCGCCGACGTGGAGCGGCTGCGCGGCTCTGTCGAAATCCGCCATTCGCTGGCCGAGATGGGTGCGAACCGGCTGTGGACGCTCATCAACGAGGAGAGTTTCGTCAATGCGCTCGGCGCGCTTTCCGGCAATCAGGCCATGCAGATGGTGCGCGCCGGGCTGAAGGCGATCTATCTTTCCGGCTGGCAGGTTGCAGCCGATGCCAATACGGCCTCGGCCATGTATCCGGACCAGTCGCTTTATCCGGCCAATGCGGCGCCGGAGCTTGCCAAGCGCATCAATCGCACGCTGCAACGCGCAGACCAGATCGAGACGGCGGAAGGCAAGGGTCTTTCGGTCGACACCTGGTTTGCGCCGATCGTTGCCGATGCGGAGGCCGGTTTCGGCGGGCCGCTCAATGCCTTCGAGATCATGAAGGCCTTCATCGAGGCGGGCGCAGCCGGTGTTCACTATGAAGACCAGCTGGCATCTGAAAAGAAGTGCGGCCATCTCGGCGGCAAGGTTCTGATCCCGACGGCGGCGCATATTCGCAACCTGACGGCGGCGCGTCTTGCAGCCGATGTCATGGGTGTGCCGACGCTGGTCATCGCCCGCACCGATGCGGAGGCAGCCAAGCTTCTGACCTCTGATATCGACGAGCGCGACCAGCCCTTCGTGGATTACGATGCCGGCCGCACCGTGGAGGGTTTCTATCAAGTGAAGAACGGTCTTGAACCCTGCATCGCCCGCGCAGTGGCCTATGCACCCTATTGCGACCTGATCTGGTGCGAGACCTCCAAGCCGGATCTCGAACAGGCGCGAAGATTTGCCGAGGGCGTGCACAAGGCGCATCCGGGCAAGAAGCTCGCTTACAATTGCTCGCCGTCGTTCAACTGGAAAAAGCACCTCGACGACGCGACGATTGCCAAGTTCCAGCGGGAACTGGGGGCGATGGGCTACAAGTTCCAGTTCATCACGCTGGCCGGGTTCCACCAGTTGAATTACGGCATGTTCGAACTGGCGCGCGGCTACAAGGACCGGCAGATGGCGGCCTATTCAGAGCTTCAGGAAGCGGAATTCGCGGCCGAGATCAATGGCTACACCGCCACCAAGCACCAGCGCGAAGTCGGCACCGGCTATTTCGACGCCGTGTCCCTGGCAATCTCGGGCGGTACGTCCTCGACCACCGCCATGAAAGAATCCACCGAGCACGACCAGTTTCGCCCGGCGGCGGAATAAACCGAAAAAACGCCCTTCCCGACGCCGGGAAGGGCTTGCAAATCCAGTCAAAAACCCCGGACAATAACGAGAGGAGAAATGCCATGAATGCTCACAACCCCATCAAGACCCACGTCAAGGAACGCGCCGAGGAGCAGTCCTCCGCCATGACGCAGGATCAGCAGGTCGCCATCCGCATGCTGGCCAACGATCTGCACCGCCTTAACCAGGCCGTCATGAAAGCCGTCGAAGCCGGTGTTTCCGTTGAGCTGGTCCGCTCGGCCCGCCACCACGGCGGCGGCGGCAACTGGGGCGATCTTCTGATCCCGGTTATCGTCGCGCAGGGAAGCGCTGCCGCCTGAAACGAAAAGGCCGGAACATCATAAACGATGTTCCGGCCCTTAACATTTAAGCCCAGCTAAAAGTGCCCGACGTGCTCCGGCTCAGAAATTCGCCGATACGGAAACACCGATACTGACATTCACTCCCATCGCCTCGACATTGCTCTGCAATTCGGGTGCATAGGGAGCAAAGCAGGCAATTTGCGTTAGAGGGATCGGGTTCAGAATGGCGGGAGATTCCCAGGCCAGATGCATCGCCACGCCCCCGATGAGCTTTTCCCAACCTGCGATCTTGGCGTCTGCGGCCGCCGGCGCAATTGCCGCTACAGATTGTGAAAGAGCGTCGGCCACGACCGCCGCAAGGCCCTTGCTGACTGCTGCGTAAAAAACTTTTGCCGCTTCTTCCGGCGTTCCTGCTGCGGACATCGCATTTACATATGACGGTGAAATTATCATAATGACCTCAACCTAAAGGGATTTATTTTACACCAGACAACCTGTCAGTTTATTGAGTGACTGCAACCAAAAATTATCAAAACTAAAAGTACAACCTAAATAGAGTCTCACTCAAGCTGGGCGGCTCTTGCGCCCGGCATATAAATCAGAATGTCCCTTGATCAACCTGGTCATCCGGTCCGCCACCGTCCGTATATCGCGGCGGTGGCGATCGTCATTGTTCATGACGATCCACTGGTTGTGACGAAGCGTCTCGATCTCGCCGCCCTCGCGTATCAACCGCGCGTCCGCATCGCCCACGAAACAGGGAAGCACCGCAACCCCTGCCCCGGCGAGCGTGAGATCGAGCAGCGCGGTCGGCCTGTTGACGGTCACCACGATATCGTCGCGCCGGTTTTCATGCGGCCAGCGCAGATAGGCGGAAATGGCGTTTTCTCCCGCCACCGCCAACCAGCGGTCGGCAACGGAAGCGGCGGCGTTGCGCAGCCTGTAGGGCGCATAAGCCACCTCTCCCGTCTTGATGGCGGCGAGGTTGCGCTCCTGCGGCTCGAAGGCGCGAATGCCGATGTCGTTTTCACGATGCGCCAAAGACGCCCGCTGTTCGGCGATGAAAAGATCGATGCGGAAATCATCACGATCCGTGCAGATGGCGGAAAAATTCACGGCCAGCAGCCAGGCATTCCAGGTGCCGACCGCAATGCGCACAACTGAAGACGCGGATGACGCCTTCTGCCATCCTTCGATGTCCTTCGCTGCGTTTTCCATACCCTGAAGGCGGTCGAACAGGGCGCGGCCATCCGCCGTCAGCGCGTATCCGGTCTGGCTGCGCAGAAACAGCGCCTTGCCGATGCGCTCTTCCAGTTCGACCATGCGCCGCCCGATCGTCGCCGGGCTCAAACCCGTCAGCGCCGCAGCACCCGTCAAGCCGCCACTGCGGGATACATCGAGGAAAAGCTGGTAGGAATCCCAGGTGACGTTTTTCATCAGTGAAAAATGTAGCGCATTTTCTTGCGCAGATAAAACAAAAAACGGCGTGCATCATGATCTTCTGCAACAAGGAGAGTGACATGAGCGACATGCCCGCGTTTTATGCAGCACAGGTTATCATTGAAAATCTAAAGCCGCGCACGCGGCGGGAGGCCATCCGGCAGGAAGAGAAATTCTATGCCGATATGGCCGACGCATCTCGGCCGTGGCGGTTCTTTACCGCGATTGTCGGAATGGCAAGGAAGAGGAGCCCGGCCTCAGTAAAAAAGAGCGATCAGGGCAGCCAAAGCACCGGCTGCGATTGCGGTGAGGCGAAAGATAAACTGCCTGCTCTCGCTTTCGGCGCGGGCGATGGCAATGGCGCGAGGGCGGCGATGTGCGGATCTGTTCATGCGCGGGCTCCTGACTAAAAACTCAACCGACCCATGCCCTGTAAAGAGCCTCCAGCATGACATCATGTGCAGCCGGACCATAATGCTATTCCGGCTTTGCTGGCATTCGGTCAGGATGACTCCGCGCCTATTAACACAATATTAAAAAGGACAAAAATGGACTGTAAACTCAGTCAACGAAAGCGAGTTTGGCGAAGGTGTAACATCCGCACTCCGTCACCCCGGACGTGATCCGGGGTCCAGCCGACGCACGTCCGTGCGGCGTGAAGAGTCTTTTCAGCCCAAGGACTTGGGCTGACTGGATACCGGCTCAAGGCCGGCATGACGGAGGAGAGAATCACGAATATTTCAACAATAGAGCCCGTCTCAGGCGAAATCGCCTGCCGCCTGGCCGGAGGCCCAGGCCCACTGGAAATTATAACCGCCGAGCCAGCCGGTCACATCCACACATTCGCCGATGAAATAAAGGCTGGCCAGTGATTTCGCCGCCATGCTGCGGGAATCAAGGCCGGTCGTGTCCACGCCGCCGAGCGTGACTTCCGCCGTGCGATAACCCTCGGAGCCAGCGGGCTTGATCTGCCAGTCCTGCACCTCATTCGCCAACTTCGCCAGGATCTTGTCGGACATATCGGCGAGATTGCCGGTCAGGCCGGATTTTTCGACCACGTGCTGGGCGAGCCGCTTCGGCAGGATTTCCGAGAGCGCGGTCTGCGGCGACTGGCGACCGTTCATCTGTTTCGCTTCTTTGAGCAAAGCGAGGATATCGCGCGCCGGCTCCAGTTTCAGGCGGATCGTATCGCCCTCCCTCCAATAGGAGGAGATTTGCAGGATGGACGGGCCGCTCAAACCGCGATGGGTGAACAAAAGCGCCTCGTTGAAAGCCGTCTTGCCGTGGGAAATTTCAGCCGGGACCGCGACACCGGCAAGCGGGCTCAGCTTTTCCAGCGCGGCAGGATCGAGCGTCAACGGCACGAGGCCTGGGCGCGTCTCGAGAAGCGACAGGCCGAATTGCTCGGCGATCTGGTAGGCGAAACCGGTCGCGCCCATTTTCGGGATCGACTTGCCGCCCGTTGCGACGACGAGGCTTTCTCCCTCGATAACGCCACCGGAGGTCGTCACGCGAAAACGCCCGCCATCATGGGCGACATCAGAGACGGCAGTTTCGAGCCTCAATTTCACCTTCGCGGCCTGCATTTCGCCAAGCAGCATACGGATGATGTCCTTGGCGCTGTCGTCGCAAAAGAGCTGCCCGAGCGTCTTTTCATGCCAGGCGATGCGGTGTTTCTCGACCAGAGCGATGAAATCTCGCGGCGTGTAACGGGCGAGTGCGGATTTGGCGAAATGCGGGTTGGCGGAGAGGTAATTCTTCGGCCCGGCATGGATGTTGGTGAAATTGCAGCGGCCGCCGCCGGAGATGCGGATTTTCTCGCCCGGCGCCTTGGCATGGTCGAGGATGATAACGGAGCGACCGCGCTGGCCGGCGCGGATGGCGCACATCATGCCGGCGGCCCCCGCCCCCAAAATCAGCACGTCACATTTCTCTGCCATGGTTGTTTTCCGTTTGCTTCTCCCTTTCCTCTTTTCGAAGTGCCGCCCATTGTCAATGGCGCTTTCCCCCTCGCCAATTGCCAAACTCCGGTTATGATGGCGCCAGTCGAAACACAGACCCGGTGATACATGCCCTCGAAGAAAACCATGCTCCGCCCGAAAAAACAGGCAACCATGGCAAAAAAACCTCCTCTCGACCTCTCCTCCACCCGTGGCGTTTCCTCCTGGCGCGAAGCTTCGCAATGGTTGAGGGCGCGCGGTATCGAGGATATCGAGTGCATAACACCCGATCTTGCCGGAGTTGCGCGTGGCAAGATGATGCCGACGGCGAAATTCACGGGCGATACCTCGCTCGCCCTGCCCTCCGCGCTCTACCGCCACACGATCTCAGGCGAATATCCCGATGAGACCGCAAACTTCCGCTACGAGCCGCGCGACAGCGACCTGAAGCTGGTGCCGGACCTTTCCACGCTCTCCGTCGTGCCGTGGGAAAGCGACCCGACCGCGCAGGTAATCTGCGACGTGGTGGATGTCGAAGGCAATTTCGTGCCTTACACGCCACGCAACGTGTTGAGGAACGTTCTTTCGCTCTATAGCGAAAAGGGCTGGAAGCCGGTCGTGGCGCCGGAAATCGAATTCTACCTCGTCGCCATGAATGACGACCCGGATTATCCGCTGCATCCGCCGAAGGGCAGGTCGGGCCGCTCCATTGTCGGCGGGCAGAGCTATTCCATCGCCGGCATCAACGAATTCGACGAGTTGATCGACGACATCTATCATTTCTCCGAAAAACAGGGCCTCGAGATCGACACGCTGATCCACGAGGAAGGCCCGGCCCAGCTTGAAATCAACCTGCGTCACGGCGATCCGATCGAGCTTGCCGACCAAGTGTTCCTGTTCAAGCGCACCATCCGCGAGGCTGCCCTGAAGCATGGCATCTACGCCACCTTCATGGCCAAGCCCATGCAGGGCCAACCCGGTTCGGCCATGCATATCCACCAGTCGGTGGTGGAAATCGACGGCGGTCGCAATATTTTCACGAACAAGGACGGCGGCCCTTCCAAGGAGTTCTTCTCCTTCGTGGGCGGCATGCAGCGTTACGTTCCAAATGCGCTGGTGATGCTTGCGCCCTACGTGAACTCCTATCGCCGCCTGACGCCCGACATGGCCTGCCCGGTCAACAATGCCTGGGGTTACGACAACCGCACCACAGCCTTCCGGGTGCCGATTTCAAGCCCGCAGGCGCGGCGCGTCGAAAACCGCCTGCCGAGTTCGGATGCCAATCCCTATCTCGCGCTTGCCGCTTCGCTTGCCTGCGGCTGGCTGGGCATCGTCAACAATATCGAACCGACCGAGCCGACCGCCGAGACGGCAAACGAAGGCTCCATCGACCTGCCGCGCGGCCTTCTGGAAGCCGTGGCGCTGCTTGAGGGCGAAGAACAGTTCGAGCGGGTGTTCGGCCATGAATTCGTTGGCCTTTATGCGGGCCTGAAACGCGGGGAATTCGAGACCTTCATGCAGGTCATCAGCCCCTGGGAGCGGGAATTCCTGCTTCTCAACGTGTGAGGTGTTCGCAGCATGACATGGCAAAGCCCGATTGCGCCGGGAATTTCCTGGTATCAGGCAACCGTTGGCGAGCGGCCGGAATATCCGGCGCTTGACGGGTCAAAACAGGTGGACGTCGCGATTATCGGCGGCGGTTACACCGGCCTTCAGGCTGCCTGCAATCTCGCAGCCAACGGCGTTTCCGTCGCCCTCATCGAGGCGCATCGTTTCGGTGACGGCGCGTCAGGCCGCAACGGCGGACAGTTCGGCACCGGCCAGCGCTCGTTTCCCGACGAGATGGAAGAGCAGATCGGCTTCGAGCAATCGAAGGTACTGTTCGACATTGCCGAGGATGCCAAACATTACGTCCTCGACTTCGCCCGCGACCACGGCATAGACATGGAGTATCTGCCGGGGCAGCTCTATGTGGCGCACAAGGCGGCTTACGAAGACGACTACCGCAAAAGCGTCGATGCGATGAACAATCGCTACGGCTATCCGCATATTTCCTACATGGAGCGGGCGGAGGCGCGCAAACGTGTCGGCTCCACCCATTATTTCGGCGGTACCCACGACACCGGCACCGGCCATATCCATCCGCTGAAGCTGCTGGTCGGCCTTGCCAAAGCGACAAAAGCCGCAGGCGCGGATATTCACGAAATGACGCCCGCCAGATCCATCCACCAGTCCGGCGGCAAGACGATCATCGAAACGCCCAGCGGTACGCTGACGGCGACGCGGGTGCTTATCGCGACCAATGCCTATATCGGCAATCTGGAGCCGGTGACGGCCGCCCATATCATGCCGATCCGCTCCTTCATCGGCGCGACCGCGCCGCTCGACGCTTATCCCGACATCATTCCTGGCAGGCAAGCCGTCGCCGATTCCCGTTTCGTGGTGCGCTACTTCCGCAAGACGACCGACAACCGGCTGCTGTTTGGCGGGCGCGAAGCCTACACCGCCGATACGCCACGCGATATTTCCAGCCATATCCGCCGTCAGATCGCGGAAATCTATCCTGAGCTTGAAAATGTCGATGTCACCCATTCATGGGGCGGCTCCGTCGGCATCACCCTGCCGCGACAGGTCTTCGTGCGGGAAGTGATGCCCGGCGTCACCTCCATCGGTGGCTATTCCGGCCATGGGGTGATGCTCTCGAACTATTGCGGCAAGCTCTATGCCGATCTCGTTCTCGGCAAAAAGGACATGCTGGCACCCTTCGCCCGGCTGAAGGTGCCATCCTTTCCGGGTGGGGCTTCGCTGCGGACGCCGCTGCTGTTCCTGGCGTTGTCATGGTATGCGTTGCGGGACAGGTTTTAGGAAAGCTGCCTACTTCTGGAGATCAGATGCAAAGACCCAGCGACAGGCCTATAACGATTGTGACCGGTTACGGGATGGCGGAAACCGCAGTGACATGTTCGTTTCTGCGTGCCTACGGCATCCACATCACGGTCCCTGCAGCGCATATTGTTTCCGTAAACTGGCATTTGGCTGTCGCTTTCGGAGGCATGGAAATCCGCGTGCCTGAATGGCAAAGGCATGATGCGAAACTGCTTCTGGACAGTGTCGATGCGTCATGCAACGCCGAAGAACCGACACCGCGATCATGGATGGTGAAAATTGCAGCGATTATCGTTTTCTTCTTTTTTTCCGTTCCGCCGCCGGCAAGGGGCCTGTTCAAAAAACCTGCCTTCCAGCCGGCATAACAAATGACGATATCGGCACCGGTTTCATCCCCCGAAAGCCAAAAATCATAATTTCACATAACTGAGACTGGCATTTTTAAATCGATTAGATTATGGATGCCCCAACCCTTGAAGATCGAGAGAATCGATATGAGCAGTCAGATTATTCCTGTTGAAGCTTTTGATTGTGTCGTTTTCGGCGGCACCGGCGATCTGGCGGAGCGCAAGCTTCTGCCGGCCCTTTATCACCGTCAGGTCGAAGGCCAGTTCACGGAGCCTACCCGCATCATCGGCGCGTCGCGTTCGGTCATGACCCACGAGGAATATCGCAAATTCGCGCAGGACGCGCTGAAGGAGCATCTGAAGGCGGGCGAATATGACGATGCGCAGGTCGCGCTGTTTCTCAACCGGATTTTCTATGTGCCCGTCGACGCCAAGTCAGGCAATGGATGGGACCTGCTGAAAAAACTGCTCGATGAGGGCAAGGAACGCATACGCGCATTCTATCTGGCTGTCGCGCCGGGCATTTTCGGCGATATTGCCGACAAGATCCGCGAACACAAGCTGATCACCCGCTCGACCCGCATCGTCGTGGAAAAGCCGATCGGTCGCGACCTTGCTTCCGCTCAGATTCTCAACGACACGATCGGCCATGTCTTCAAGGAAGAACAGATCTTCCGTATCGACCACTATCTCGGCAAGGAGACGGTGCAGAACCTGATGGCGCTGCGTTTCGCCAACGCTCTTTACGAGCCGCTGTGGAATTCGGCCCATATCGACCATGTGCAGATCACGGTCGCAGAAGCGGTCGGGCTCGAGGGCCGCGCGGGGTATTACGACAAGGCCGGCGCGCTGCGCGACATGGTGCAGAACCATATCCTGCAATTGCTCTGCCTCGTTGCCATGGAGCCGCCCGCATCCATGAATGCGGAAGCCGTGCGTGACGAGAAGCTGAAGGTTCTGCGCTCGCTGAAGCGGATCGATACGAGCAATGTCGAGAAGCTCACCGTTCGCGGCCAGTACCGCGCCGGCGCTTCCGCAGGCGGACCGGTCAAGGGTTATCTGGAGGAGCTTGAGGGCGGCGTTTCCAACACGGAGACCTTCGTCGCCATCAAGGCCGAGATCGCCAACTGGCGCTGGGCCGGCGTTCCCTTCTACATCCGCACCGGCAAACGTCTTGCGACCCGCGTTTCCGAGATCGTCGTTACTTTCAAGCAGATCCCGCATTCGATCTTCGATGATGCGGCTGGCAAGATCGAGGCCAACAAGCTGGTCATTCGCCTGCAGCCGGACGAAGGCGTCAAGCAATCGCTCCTCATCAAGGACCCCGGCCCGGGCGGCATGCGCCTGCGTCAGGTCTCGCTGGATATGAGCTTTGCCGAAGCCTTCAACGTGCGCAGCCCCGATGCCTATGAGCGGCTTTTGATGGATACTATCCGCTCCAACCAGACGCTGTTCATGCGCCGCGACGAAGTGGAAGCGGCATGGGACTGGGTCGACCCCATTCTCAAGAGCTGGGAAGATCTGGCGCAGGGCGTGCAGGGCTACACGGCCGGGACCTGGGGTCCGAGCGGCTCGATCGCGCTGATCGAGCGCGATGGCCGCACCTGGCATGACGCGGATTGAGGGCGCGGAGATGAGCGAAACAATGCATGTCTTCGACACCGCCGCCGAACTGGCGAACGCTCTGGCAGCCGATATCGCCCAGCGCCTGGACGCGGCAACGAAAGAATACGGGACGGCAAGCATTGCCGTTTCCGGCGGTTCCACACCCAAGCTGTTCTTTCAGGCGCTTTCCCGCCACGATCTCGACTGGAGCAACATCAGCGTGACGCTGGTGGACGAGCGTTTCGTGCCGCCGGAAAGCGAACGCTCGAACCATCGTCTGGTCGGCGAGAACCTTTTGCAGGACAAGGCGAAGGCGGCCTATTTCGTGCCGCTGTTCCAGCCGGCGGCCTCGCCTGAAGATGCGGCGACGCTTGCGACCGTCAAGACCGAGGCGATCTGCGACCCGTTCGATGTCGTTGTGCTCGGCATGGGAACAGATGGCCACACGGCATCGTTCTTTCCCGGGGGCGACAATCTCTACGAGGCGCTCGACCTCGACGAGCCGCGCGGCGTTTTGACCATGGCAGCGGAAAATGCGGGAGAAGAGCGACTGACGTTCAACTTCTCCAGCCTTCACGACGCTGGTTTTCTGGTGCTGCATATCGAAGGCGCCACCAAAAAAGCGACGCTCGAAAAAGCGCAGTCAGGCGAGGATGAGGACGAAATGCCGATCCGCGCCGTGCTGAACCGGGCGGAAACCGCCGTGGATATTTACTGGGCGCCATAAGCCGACGCGGTTGCCGCGCAAGCGGCCCGCGACAGCGCCCGACGACAAGAAGACGAAAACACGATAACCGGTCCTTCATCTCCCGGAACGCCGGTTCTCGACCAACGAACAGGATGAACGCTCATGTCCGCCGATTCCCGCATTCAGGCCATTACCGCCCGCATCGTCGAACGTTCCAAGCCCTACCGCGAGACCTATCTCGAACGGCTGCGGCTGCAGGTTTCGAAAGGCGTTCATCGCTCCACTCTTTCCTGCGGCAATCTCGCGCATGGATTTGCGGTCTGTTCCCCCGCCGACAAGGACCTCCTTGCCGGCGACCGGGTTGGCAATCTCGGCATCATCACCGCCTATAACGACATGCTGTCGGCGCACCAGCCCTACGAGACCTTTCCGGCGATCATCCGCGAGGCTGCCGCGCAAGCGGGCGGCGTGGCGCAGGTGGCGGGTGCCGTGCCAGCCATGTGCGACGGCGTGACCCAGGGCCAGCCGGGCATGGAGCTTTCGCTGTTTTCCCGCGATGCCATCGCCATGGCCGCCGGCATCGGCCTATCGCACAACATGTTCGACGCGGCCGTCTATCTCGGCATCTGCGACAAGATCGTGCCCGGCCTCGTCATTGCAGCACTTTCCTTCGGCCACCTGCCCTCCGTCTTCATTCCCGCCGGCCCGATGACGACAGGCCTGCCGAACGACGAAAAATCCCGCATCCGCCAGCTTTATGCCGAAGGCAAGGTCGGCCGCGCCGAACTGCTGGAGGCCGAGTCCAAATCCTATCATGGTCCCGGCACCTGCACCTTCTACGGTACGGCCAATTCCAACCAGATGCTGATGGAGATCATGGGTTTCCATATGCCCGGCTCCTCCTTCATCAATCCCGGCACGCCGCTGCGCGAAGCACTGACGCGCGAAGCCGCCAAGCGGGCGCTCGCCATCACCGCACAGGGCAATGAATTTACCCCAGCGGGCGAGATGATTGACGAAAGATCAATCGTCAACGGTGTCGTCGGCCTGCATGCCACGGGCGGCTCCACCAACCACACCATGCATCTCATCGCCATGGCGCGCGCTGCCGGCATCATCCTCACCTGGCAGGATATTTCCGACCTTTCGGATATCGTGCCGCTGCTCGCCCGCGTCTACCCCAACGGGCTTGCGGATGTGAACCACTTCCACGCCGCCGGCGGCATGGGCTTCCTCATCAAGCAGCTTTTGAAGCAGGGCTTCGTGCATGACGATGTGCGCACCGTCTTCGGACACGGTCTTGAAGCCTACACCGTGGATGCCAAGCTCGACGAAAAGGGTGCGGTCGTCCGTCAGCCCTCTCCCGAGCAGAGCCACGACCCCAAGGTTCTCTCCAGCGTCGAAACGCCGTTCCAGCCAACCGGCGGCCTGAAAATGCTGACGGGCAATCTCGGCAAATCGGTCATCAAGATTTCCGCCGTCAAACCCGAACGCCACATCATCGAGGCGCCCGCGATCGTCTTTAACGACCAGCAGGAGCTTCAGGACGCGTTCAAGGACGGCAAGCTCAACCGCGATTTCATCGCCGTCGTCCGCTTCCAGGGCCCGAAGGCCAACGGCATGCCGGAACTGCACCGCCTGACCCCGCCGCTCGGCGTGTTGCAGGACCGTGGGTTCAAAGTCGCGCTGGTGACGGACGGGCGCATGTCCGGCGCTTCCGGCAAGGTGCCGGCCGCAATCCATGTGACCCCGGAAGCTTCCGAATGCGGCCCGATCTCGCTCATCCGTGACGGCGATATCATTCGTCTCGACGCCGTTTCCGGCTCGCTGGAAGTGCTGGTTTCTGCTGCAGAACTGGCAAAACGCGAACCGGCGCGCGCCGATCTTTCCGGCAACGAATGGGGCATGGGCCGCGAACTTTTCGCCCCCTTCCGCCGCAATGTCGGCCCGGCCGACCAGGGCGCCAGCGTTCTGTTCCATTGATCGCCCGGAGGCGAAAGCCCGATCCGGCCTTCGCCTCCGGTCCTTTGTTCTGCCCGGCAAAAGCCGGCGCTGAAACCGCTTTATTTCCCGTCTCTTAAACGTCAAACTTGTCATGCGGCTGTGACGATCGCCCTATAGGGCCTTCTCAGCCAGCCGCGAGACGATGGCGCAATTGCAGATGATGGGGCCGGATATGACGATTTTCTCAAGCAAACGCCGCGATGTGCTGAAACTCATGGCTGGCACCGCCGTGCTGCCACTGATGGTGGCGGCGCCGCCGGCTGAGGCACAGGATGTGCCCCTGCGCGCGATCGTGATCACCGACCTGCATTCGGCCTATGAGCGCATCGGGCAGCTTCTCGCGGCAATAGAAACCCGCATCGCCGCCGACAGGGCGCCCCATATTATTCTTCTGAACGGTGACCTGTTCGAAACCGGTAATGCGGTGGCGACACGTTCGGGCGGCGAAATCGAGTGGACGTTCCTGGCGGCACTCGCAAAACTCGCTCCCACCGTCATCAATATCGGCAACCATGAGGCCGATATCGACAATGATCTCGCCAATTTCGTCAGCCGCGCCCAAGCGCTCGGCATTACCGTGCTTTCCAACATCATCGACAAGCGGACCGGCGCTGCCTACGCACCGGCCAGCGCCGAGGTAAGTGTGGGCGGACGGCAGATCGTCGTTGCGGGCCTCGCCACCAACGCGATCAACACCTATCCGAAGGCGACGCGCGAAATGCTGGATGTTCCCCAGCCCGTGGAATGGGCGAAGGAAAATCTGCCCACAATCGTCAAGCGGGATGCGATCAACATCGTTCTCAGCCATGCAGGCGTCGTTGCCGACCGCGACATCCTGCCATTGCTGCCGGATGGCACCCTGCTGGTCGGTGGCCACGATCACCTGAACTTCGTCCATGCGCAGGGAGCCACATGCTATGTCCACACCGGCTCATGGTGCACCTCCATGGCCATCGCGACGATCGCTGCCTCCGGCAAGGCTCCGACCATCGAGACCGTCGCCATCGATAGCAGCGTTCCCGCCTCTCCGGCGCTCAAAGGACTGATCGAACAGACGCTCGAAAAACATCTCACGGTGGAAGAACGGGCGATCGTCGGCAAAACCGAAAAGGCGATGACCGTGGATGAGGCCGGACGCCATGTGGCGCAGTTCATCGCCGCAAAAACCGGTGCGGATGTCGGCTTCATCGGCCACACCTCCTTCGGCGCAGGTCTGCCGCAGGGTGATATCAGCCGCTACGATTTCAACGCTTCCCTGCGTTTCGACGGCAAGCTGATGGTGACGGAAGTGGATGCCGAGGTGCTTGCGCAAATCCTCAAGCGTTGCAATCAGGATGGTGACATTCCGCTTGCCGACCGCACCGGCGACTATCTTTACGCCATGCCGGAAAAACCGGAAACGAGAGAGCGCTACAAACTTGTCTGCAACGACTGGTCCGCCACCAACCAGAAATCCTATTTCGGCCGCAGCAATCTTACCTTCGCCGAAGTGCCGGATGTGAAGCTGAAGCAGACGGTTCTGGGCGGGCTTTCTTGAACCCGCAACCTAGCGGAGTAAGGCGCAAACGCAGAGGCAATCATTGCGGGACTGTCTGCCGCTAGTCTTTTGAGAAAAGAATGGATTCGTAATCCTGTGCACCGTTCAAGATGTGCAAAATTTCCACGCGCGTCTCGGCAATGCGATAAAAACGAGATAGTTTTCGTAAGGGCGGCGGCGAATGCCGGTTTTCTCGTAACGGGGCACAAGTGGGAACGCCCGAGGCATTTCCGCAAGCCTTAAACGTCGGTCAAGCAATTCGCCGACGAATGTTTCGGCCCGCCGGGGATTACCGGATGCAATAAAATCGCCGATACGTTCGAGGTCTGTCTTGGCCTCGTCGGTCAAAACGACAATCACAAGCCGCGTTCTTCCGCCATCTTCCGGTATTTGGCACCCAGTTCCGATGCGACATCTTCGACCGGTGTGACGCGGCCCGCATCTGCATCGGCAATGCCCCGTGCAATGGCTGCATCGAGAGCCGCCAGTTTCTTTTCACGCTCTTCCACCAACCGAACGCCCTCCCGCAGCACTTCGCTCCGTGAGTTATACCGCCCCGACTTCACAAGATCGGAGACATAGGTTTCAAGGTGATGACCGAGATTAGCGCTGCTTGCCATGCCGATATCCTCTTCGCTCCCCTTATACCATCTGGTGATAATAGTTAGCAATGATGGGACACGACGACGTGAGCAACGGACACCACCGATCGAGCCGTTTTGCCAATAGCTGGAGAGTTACTCAGAACGACCGAACATCGAGCTTCCGGTCCTTGTGGGCAGGGTGCGTGCTGAACACGAAAATGCGGTCCAGTTCCTTTTGCGTCAGCATGCGCAGGAAGCGGACATGGATGGTGTTGTTGACATTGACGCGCAACAGCACACAGCCGATCTTGGTGACGCGGGCGTCGGGGATATCCAGATAAAACTGGTCGGGCAGGTTGTATTTCGTCAGTAGCGCCAGCACCGCTTCGGTCTGCGAGATGCGGGTGACGTCGCAACGGCGGGCGGCCATGTGCATGACGGCCTTCTCGGTATATTCGATGCGCGCCGCATTCATGGTATCTTCCATGCGAAACCGGCCTTCGCGGTCGTACATGAAGGATTCTTCCCTTGTCAGGTAACTGTTCTTGATAACACCCGCACCGCTCTGCACGCCCGGACTCCCATGCTCTAACAACGCATCCAAGATTAGGTCATAGTCTTTAACAATTTATATCAGCGTCACCTTAAACAGACCGGAAGCGGCACATTGCCAGCGTTTTTCCACAGCGGCAAAAGATCATGAAAAGGCCCCGGAACGTCTTCCGTTCCGGGGCCGGCTTTTCTGGCGCGCTGGACGATTACAGGCGGTAGGTCTTGCCTTCGTCGTTGAAGAGATGAAGCTTTTTCTGCGGTGCCGCAAAGCGCAGGATTTCGCCCTTGCCGACGGAAACGATGCCCGGCACCTTGACGATGATCGGCTCCTGCCCCTTGGGCGCCTCGAGATAAAGCAGGGTCACTTCACCGAGAGCCTCGACGATCGAGACTTTGCCCTCGAAGAGATAATCATCACCGGTGACGATGCTTAGATCTTCCGGCCTGACACCGAAGCTCGCAGCCTTGCCCTGTTCCGAGGCGGGCGTTGGAACATTGACGGCGAGCGTCTTGCCGCCGGCAAGTTCGATCGAGGTCCACTCTCCGCTCCCGACGATTTTTGCCGCGAGGATGTTCATCGCGGGCGAGCCGATGAACCGCGCCACGAAGAGGTTGGCGGGGTTTTCGTAAAGCTCGAGCGGCGGGCCGACCTGTTCCACGCGGCCCGCATTCAAAACGACGATACGGTCCGCGAGCGTCATCGCCTCCACCTGATCGTGGGTGACGTAGATCATCGTCGTATCGGCCATCTGTTCGTTGAGCTTGGCGATCTCGATGCGGGTGGCGACACGCAGCGCCGCATCAAGGTTCGACAAAGGCTCATCGAACAGGAAGACCTTGGGATTGCGGCAAATCGCCCGGCCGATGGCGACGCGTTGCCGCTGGCCGCCGGACAGGGCTTTGGGCAGGCGCTCCAGATATTGCGTCAGTTGCAGGATTTCGGCGGCGGCGCGAACGCGGCGGTCGATCTCCTGGCGGCTTTCCCTGGCTATCTTCATGCCGAAGGCCATGTTGTCGTAAACCGTCATATGCGGATAAAGCGCATAGGACTGGAACACCATGGCGATGCCGCGGCGCGAAGGCGGGATTTCATTGACCAGTTGCCCATCGATATACATCTCGCCGCCAGTGATTTCCTCCAGACCGGCGATCATCCGCAGAAGCGTCGATTTTCCGCAGCCCGAGGGGCCGACGAAAACGATGAATTCGCCCTGTTCTATCTCCAGATCAATGCCGTGCAGAACCTTTACCTGCCCGTATGATTTGCGGATATCCTTGAGAACGAGACTTGTCATGTGGCGTTCCTCCCAATTTTTTCAGGCGTAACGGGCGAAGAAAGCGCCCCATGCCGGAAGTTCTACGGTTTTACCCTCAAGGTCGCTTGCGAAGCCATGGCCATCGAGAACCTCCCAGTTCCCATCCGGCAATGTCGCCTTTGCGGGCGTCTCGGACAGATTGAAAAGGCAAAGAACGGTTTCGTTGCCGAGCGTGCGGGTGTAGCTCAGCACGTCACCCTCCACCGGCTGGAATTCGATGCCGCCCTTGGCGAAAGCCGGGTGCTTTTTGCGGAAGGAGAGGAACCGGCGGTAATGCTCCAGCACCGAAGCCTCATTGCCCTGTTGGGCGCTGACGGCGCGCTGCTTGTGTTCAGTAGGAATAGGTAGCCAGGTCTTGTCGGCGGTCGAGAAACCGGCCTGAGCGTGGCCCGCATCCCACACCATCGGCGTGCGGCAACCATCACGACCCTTGAATTCCGGCCAGAACTGGATGCCGTAGGGGTCCTGCAAATCCTCGAAAGCGATATCGGCTTCGGTCAGGCCCAGTTCTTCGCCCTCATAGATGCAGACGGAACCGCGCTGCGTCATCAACAACGCCGAAAGCACCTTGGCGAAAGCATCCTTGTCTTCGACATGGTCACCCCAGCGGCTGACATGGCGCACGACATCATGGTTGGAGAAGGCCCAGCAGGCCCAGCCTTCCGGCGCGGCTTTGGCAAAATCCGCCTGCACATCGGCAACGCGCTGAGGGGTGAGAGCGTCCGGCGCCAGGAATTCGAAGGCGTAGCACATCTGCATCTTGTCATCGCCGGAGGTATATTCACCGACGATTTCAAGACCGCGCTGGCTGTCACCCACTTCACCGACGGCGGCGATGTCAGGGAACTCGTCCAGCACGGCGCGGAAGCGCTTCAGAAACGCGATGTTTTCCGGGCGGTTCTTGTCGTAGAGATGCTCCTGGAAGTTATACGGGTTGACCGCAGGCGCCGTGGAGGCATTGCGGCGCTCCGGCGCCAGCGCCGGGTTGTCCCGCAGTTGCAGGTCGTGGAAATAGAAGTTGATCGTGTCGAGGCGGAAGCCATCGACGCCGCGCTTCAACCAGAAGCGGGTGACATTCAACAGCTCCTCCTGCACTTCCGGATTATGCAGATTGAGATCCGGCTGCGAGGTGAGGAAATTGTGCATGTAATATTGCATGCGGGTCGGATCCCACTGCCAGCCGGAGCCGCCGAAGATCGACAGCCAGTTGTTGGGCGGCGTGCCATCAGGCTTGCTGTCCGACCAGACATACCAATCCGATTTGGGATTTTTGCGGCTGGCACGGCTTTCCACGAACCACGGGTGCTGGTCCGAAGTGTGCGACAGGACGAGATCGATCATCACGCGGACGCCGAGGCGATGGGCCTCTGCAATCAGCCCGTCGAAATCGGCAAGCGTGCCGAACATCGGATCGACATCGACATAGTTCGAGACGTCGTAACCGAAATCCTTCATCGGCGAGGTGAAGAAAGGCGAAATCCAGATCGCATCCGCGCCGAGACCGGCAATATGCGCCAGCCGGTCGGTGATGCCCTTGAGGTCGCCGATACCATCGCCGTTGGAGTCCTGATAGGAGCGCGGGTAGATCTGATAGATCACGGCGCCGCGCCACCAATCCTTGTTGGGCGTCAAAGCGGAAGTCACCGGAGCGGTCATTGTCTCATCCTGTCTGGTATGGGCGTTCATGGAATAATCAGCCTCCCTTGACGGAGCCTGAGAGCAGGCCGCGCACGAGATAACGTTGAAGGGCGAAGAAGACGCCAAGCGGCACGACAATGGTGACGAAGGCCGAGGCGGTGAGAATTTCCCAGTTGCCGCCGCGCGAACCGAGCAGCGCGTTCAAGGCGCCGGTCAGCACCAGCTCGTCCTTCTGCGTGCCGAGGAAGACCATAGCGACGAGCAGGTCGTTCCAGGTCCACAGGAATTGGAAGATGGCAAAGGAGGCGAGCGCCGGGAATGACAGCGGCAGGATGATCTTGACGAAGATTTCGAAATCGCTCGCGCCATCCACACGGGCGCTTTCGATGATCTCTTTCGGCAGGCCGGAAATGTAATTGCGCAGCAGGTAGATGGCGAGCGGCAGACCGAAGGCGGTGTGCGCCAGCCAGATGCCGGCATAGGTCTTGGACGGCACGCCGAAGATATTGCCGATTTCGTTGTAGAGTTTCAGAAGCGGGATCAGCGACATCTGCAACGGCACGACGATCAGGCCCACCACCATTGCAATCAGAAGATTGCGGCCGGAAAAGTTCATCCATGACAGGGCGTAAGCGGCAAAGGCGGCGATGAGGATGGGGATGACCGTTGCGGGCACGGCCACCGTCAAGGAGTTGACGAAGGACTGGCCGATACCTTCCGAGGTCAGGACCGTGCGATAATTATCGAGCGTGAAGACCGGCGGCGTCGCAACGGATAGATAGACCCGCTTGCCGCGCGCACCTTCGAAGCTGGAGGCCTTGCTGTATTCATAGGTGCCGTCGGCATTGACGAGAAGCGTCTCGCCGTCGCCGATATCGGCCGCCTCTCCCGCCTTGAAGGCTGTCGGCTCCTGCACGCGGACGCCGAAGGCAGCAACCTTGCCGCCCTGCCCGCTTTCGAAGACGTTGCCTGATATGACATAGCGGTTTCCGTCCTGCTTCTGCACGGCAGCATCGGCGAGGCGAACCGCCGCCGTCTGTTCGGAGCTGGAGAAAGCCGTCCACCAGCCCGACACCGTAATCTGGTCCTTGTCACGCAGCGAGCTGACGAGAATGCCGAGCGTGGGCAGGAGCCATAGAAGCACGACGACCAGCACGCTGGCGTGGACGATGAGGCGCGGCAGGCCGACGCGGCGCAGACGTTTTACGATATCCATCTCAGCGGCCCTCCATCTCGCGGTTGGCCTGGCGGATATTCCAGACCATGATCGGCGTAACGGCGGCCATGATGATAAGCGCGATAACAGCACTTCGGCCGCTATCGCCGCCACCGCGGAACATCCAGTCGAACATGAGGTTGGCGAGAACCATGGTGTTCCACTGGCCGTTGGTCATGGTCAGCACGATATCGAAAACCTTGAGAACGAGAATGGTGATCGTGGTCCAGACGACGGCGATCGTGCCCCAGATTTGCGGAACCATGATTTTCCAGAAAATCTGCCAGCCATTGGCGCCGTCGATGACCGCAGCCTCGATGGTTTCCTCCGGAATGCCGCGCAGCGCCGCAGACAGGATGACCATGGCGAAACCGGTCTGAATCCAGATCAGGATAACCATTAGGAAGAAGTTGTTCCAGAACGGCATGGAAATCCACACCTCCGGATTGCCGCCGAAAAACTCGACGACGGCGTTTAGAAGACCGATCTGCACCTGCCCTTCGGCGCGGTATTCGTAGATGAATTTCCAGATGACCGATGCGCCGACGAAGGAGATGGCCATCGGCATGAAGACGATGGATTTGGCGATGTTGCCCCACCAGATGCGGTCTGTCATGACGGCAATGACGAGGCCGAAGAAGGTGCAGGCGGCCGGCACCACGGCCAGCCAGAGAATATTGTTGAAGATCGATTGCCGGAAACCCGCATCGAAGAACGCCCAGCGGTAATTGGCAAGGCCGACGAATTCGGCGCCGGTCCGGTCGTAAAACGACAGGATCAGCGTCGCGATGACCGGATAGACCAAATAGACCAAAAGAAGGAGAAGGGCCGGGCCGACGAACAGCCAGGGCCGGACCGCCGCGCGGCGATTGAGGTTGCGGGATGCCTGCAACACGTCTCCCGAGCGGACGGGAAAGATCACCTGCAACAGTTTGTCGGATAGCCAATAATAGGCGGCGCAGGCAAAAACGCCGGCCACCATGACGCCTATGGCAGAAACGAGTTGTTGAGCCATGTTCCCTCCCTTGATCCTCTCCGCGCCGCGCTGATTTTATGCGGTCGTCGGGTCGTTCCGTTGGCAAAGGCCCGACGGTATCACCGCCGGGCCAAGCTCTGTTGAGGTTACTTCAGGCCGTCCCAGGCCTTCTGGATATCGGCGGCGACCTGATCTGCGGCCTTGCCGCCGACGAAATCGATCATGCCGGTCCAGAATGCACCGGCACCGATCTTGCCCGGCATCAGGTCGGAACCATCAAAGCCGAAGGTCGTTGCGGAGGTGAGGATTTCACCCTGGCGCTTCATCTGCTCGTTGGCATAGGCATCGACATTCACACCCTTATACGGCGTCAGGAAGCTGGACTGCGCCATCCACACTTCATGGGCGATCGGGGTTTTCAGGAAGTCGACGAAAGCCTTGGCGGCAGGTGCTTCCTTGGTGACGGTGACCAGCGTGCCAGCGCCCAGAACCGGCTTGCCGAGTTCAGGCTTCGCGGCATAGGCCGGCATGTAGAAGAAATCCACATCCGTGCCGACCTTGGTACCATCAGGGAAGAAGGACGGCACGAAAGACGCCTGATGGTGCAGGTAGCACTTCGGCGGAATGTCGAAGAGGCCCTTGGGGCTGTCGCGAAAGTCGGTGGAGGCCACAGCCGCAACGCCGCCGCTGACGTATTTTTCGTTCTTGGCGAATTTGCCGAACTCGTTGATTGCCGCAACCACGGCCGGATCGGTGAACTTCACCTCGTTCGTCGTCCATTTCTGGTAGACGTCAAGCGGCTGCGTGCGCAGCATCAGGTCTTCCACCCAGTCCGTCGCCGGCCAGCCGGTAGCGCCGCCGGAACCGAGGCCGATGCACCAGGGCGTGCCGCCATCGGCAACGATCTGGTCCGTCAGTTTGAACAGGTCTTCCATGCTCTCGGGCACTTTATAGCCCGCTTCCTCGAAGTTCTCAGGCACGTACCAGACGAGCGACTTCACGTCGGCCTTGAAGGGAAATGCAAAGTAAGCCTTGTTGCCGTCCTTGCCCTTGTAGCTGCCGAGATCGACCCAGGACTGGCCGGCGCCGTAATTGTCCTTGACCCAATTGGCGGTCTCATCGCCGAGCGGCACCAGAAAACCCTTGGCGGCGAGATCGGCCAGAAGGCCGGGCTGCGGCAGGATTGCGATATTGGGCGGCGAACCGGCCTGCGTGTCGATGACGATCTGCTGCTCGTAATTTTCCGACGAGGAGTAACGGACATTCACGCCGGACGCATCGGAGAAATAGGCCAGCACCGTCTGGAACAGCGCCTCATCCTCACCGCGCCAGGGCCCGAAAATCGTCAGCGTCTGACCCTTGAGGTCGGCATGAGCCGCCTTGAAGTCCTCGTAGCTTTTCCAGTTGAACTTGGCGTCCTCACCCGGCGCGAATTTCAGATCGGCAGCAAAGGCCGCACCCGACAGCAGCACTATCGAGGCCGCCGTCGCCAAAAAGGTCTTCTGCATGTGATTTACCTCCCATCACATAAACGGCTCAAAGCACCCCCCATAAATCAAAGCGCTTTGGCTGCCTATTCATCTCATTGACATCGAGAGAGAGTCAAGAGGCTCTTTCGCTGGACCTCCTGCACCGGCTTGCGAATAGTCATATTTATTTAGAAAGGCGGCTATCGTTTTCGATTGAGAAAATCAGCGCGCACTGGTAAAAATCTAAAGCGCTTTGGGAGCTGAGGAGAGGCTTTTGCTTTTCCCGATGCGCATGCACGGAGGAAATTAGAGACATGAACCTGAAACAGTTGTCGCAACTGCTGGGGATTTCGCAGACGACCATCAGCAGGGCGCTCAACGGATATCCCGAGGTCAACGCCGAAACGCGCCGTCGTGTCATGGAAGCCGCCGAAAAGACGGGCTATCGCCCGAATGCAGCGGCACAGCGGCTGGCGACCGGCAAGGTCGGCTCCATCGGCCTTGTCATGCCGATCGGCGAGCACCATCGGTCCGATGTGCATTTCGGCGAATTCCTGAGCGGTCTCGGCGAAGAAGCGTCCCGCAGCGGATTTCATCTCGTCATCATGCCCACGGAGCCGGAGAAGGAACAGGAAGCCCTGCGCGGGCTGGCGGCCAGCGGCAGCGTCGATGGTATTTATCTCGCCTATATGAAAAAGAACGACGCCCGTATCGCCATGATGCAGTCGCTCTCGTTGCCCTTCCTCGTCCATGGCCGCTCCTTTGGCGTGGAAGAGGACTATCCTTATCTCGACGTGGACAATGAGGGCGCCTTTCGCGACGCGACCCTGCTGCTGCTCCAGCTCGGCCACAAGCGGATCGGGCTTCTGAACGGCCCCGAAGGTTACGACTTCACCTTCCGGCGCTGTCTCGGGGTGCAAAAAGCGCTGGCGGCAAACGGCCTGACATTGCGTGCGGAAAACACAAGACACGGCAGCATGACCGACGAGGAGGGTTATCTCGGCATGGAGGCGCTGCTGTCACAGCCGGAAAGGCCGACCGCCATCGTTTGCGCCAGTACAGCACTAGCACTCGGCGTCATCCGCTCGCTCAACCAGCGCGGCTTGAAACCAGGCAAGGATATTTCGCTGATCGCCCATGACGACGTGCTGCCGCTGCTGAAGCCCGACAATTTTTCCGTGCCGCTCACCACCACCCGCTCATCGCTCAGGGCGGCGGGCGTACGCGTGGGGCAACGCCTGATCAACCGGATCAAGTTCAACCAGACAGAACCCCAACAGGAACTGTGGAAGGCGGAACTTGTGGTCCGCGCCTCGACAGGGCCCGCACCGAAAGAGTAGCCGGCTTCAGAATTTCGGCGCGGTCTGCCCGAGCGCACGATAGGCGGCGATGACGGTGTTGGCCATCAGCATCGCGATCGTCATCGGACCGACACCACCGGGAACGGGCGTAATGGCGGCGGCAACCGCGCTTGCCTCGTCAAAGGCGACGTCACCAACCAGCTTCGACTTGCCTTCACCCTTTTCCGGTGCGGGAATGCGGTTGATGCCGACATCGATGACCGTCGCGCCGGGTTTTACCCAATCGCCTTTCACCATCGCCGCGCGGCCGACCGCCGCCACGAGAATATCCGCCGTCTTGCAGACGGTGGCGAGATCCTTGGTGCGCGAATGCGCCATCGTCACCGTGGCATTGGCATTCAGCAGAAGCTGGCCCATCGGTTTGCCGAACAGGTTCGAGCGGCCGATGACAACGGCATTGAGACCCGAAAGATCATCGCCGTGAATGCCGCGCACCAGAAGCATGGCGCCGGCGGGTGTGCAGGAGATGAGACCGGTGGCAAGATCGCCGGTCGCCAGCTTGCCGGCGTTCAGCACGCTCAGGCCATCCACATCCTTCTCAGGCAGGATCGACTGAATGATCTCGTCGGAATTGAAGTGTTTCGGCAAAGGCAGCTGCACCAGAATGCCGTGGATGGACGCATCGGCGTTCAAGTCGCCAACCAGCTTCAGCAGTTGATCTTGCGTCGTTTCTTCCGGCAGCGTGTGCTGAACGGAATTGAAGCCGCATTGCTTGGCCGTCTTGCTTTTGGAGTTCACGTAAGCGTGGCTGGCCGGATCGTTGCCGACAATGACAACCGCGAGACCGGGCTTCACGCCCCGTTCCGCCTCAAGCGTTTCTGCCGATTTGCGGACCGCCTCCGTTACCGAAGCCGCCTTCGCCTTCCCGTCAATCACAACTGCCATGCGTCCTGCTCCTGCTGGGTTACGTTGGCCCCGTATGGTGCCGACTTTGCAGGAATGCAAGCAAAAACACAGCGTCGTCAGGCAGTTTTACGGTAGTCTTCGTAGTGCTCGGCGTAATCGGCGAGACGCTCCCTCACGAGCGCCAACTCGCGTCTTAATTCCGCCAATTCCTCGGCCTCGGCCTGCTCGTGGTCGAAGTGTCCTGCAAGGGCTTCATTGATCAAGGGCGGAAGCTCGGATGACGTTTGAGCAGCATTCCTGAGGCTGCGGTTGCCCATAAGCACCTGCCGAACGCGCTCGTCCAGCGGCATGTCTCCGGCATCATTTGCCGCCTCGGCATAATAATCGGCGAACTCATTCTCCGGACCGAAATCGCTGCTTGCGGCCATTTCCTCCAGATCATGGAACACATCCGGCTCGATCTGCTCGAATTCGGAGAACTGCGGAGACTGTGCCAGATCTTCCTCGAAGAGAGAGGCGGCTTCCTCTTCCTCGTCATGACGGCGATAGCTCAGAAGATAAAGGCTGCCAAGCAGGCCGATCAACGCGCCACCACCCGCCATCATCGCGGCCTGCGTCAGATCGCGCGACAATTGTCCCGGTCCGGCCTTCCTGGTGAGGCGGGTTTCAACGGTAGGCGTGGTGGATGAGGACAGATCGCGGCGCTCGCTCGCCTCCAGATAGGCATTTCGCGCCGTTTCCAATTCACCCTGCAATCTGGAGAATTCACCGGGAGTGACACCAAGGTCATTCAGGCGATCAAGGTGTTTCTTGCGCTCACCATTTTCGGTCGCGATCTCCTGAACCACACGTTTTTCATCCGCCCGCAAGCTGTCCACCAACTGGCGGAGTGCGGGGGCTGCAAGCGCCTGCACGGCATCCACCGCATTCTGGGCGGCGATGCGGCGGGGATGTTTCGGGCCGTAATCGACCGAAACCCCGGCAAGCGCCATGCTGGCGCTCGCATGTCTTTGCCTGATGTCCTCAAGCACTGAAAAAGCCGCGCCGGCCGGCAAAGGTTTCGACAACACGTCATTCGGCTTGAGGGCGGAGGCCACCGCCAGGTCCGTCTGAAGCGATTGCTGCTGCTGGGTCGTCCCCGCAAGGCTGTCATCTACGTCGCGCAATTGCTGTTCGAGCTGCTGCACTTCCGACAGCACGGCATCATTGTGGCGCATCTGGAATCCGTTCAGCGCGGCTTCCGCTTCATCCAGCCGGGTCCGTGCCCTCTCCGTCTCGCGCATGGCGGGCGTCATGGTGCCGGCCTTGCCATCCGCCATAACGCGCATCGAAAGATAATCTGTAAGCCGCATCGCGGCTTCCGGCGTTGCGGCCTTCGAGCTTACGACCAGCGTATTCTCATCCGGCGTCAGCTCCAGCCGGATCGCCTCGCCGACCGCACCATTAAGTGCTTCGCGCGGGGAAAGCGACCGTGTGTCCGCCCCCGTCAAAAGGTCGAGAAGCAGGCCGAGTTCACCCTGATTGCGAACGCCAACCATGTCGGCGGGCTTCAATTTGAGGTCGCCCGTTACCCGGTCGAGCCCAGCAGGTGAAAGCAGGGTGCGTCGGGCCATCGCAAGAAAGCGGGCAGCATCGGGTGCATCGTAGCCGGTCTGCGTGACCTCGACATGCGCTTGCGAAACATATCCGCGAAAACCGGAATCGATGAGCAGGAGAGGAAGTGCAGCGCCCGCAACGGTGGCCGCGGCGACACAACCGGCCGTCAGAAGCCGCAGACAATGTTTGCGCCATTGCGATACAGGCACGGCGGCGCCATCCTCATCGGGGCGCGTCGCCATCATATCCGGATTGTGATCAACCATCTGAAGCCGTCTGCCACGCTCGGCGCCGCCCGCATCAGGCGGCTTTCAAAACCTTACGGGAGGTTAAAGGATCATGGCAAACAAATGGTTAACGCGGAACCTGCGGGGAGGCCGGTCTCAACTCTTGCCGGCGGCGATATGCCAGGGTTCGGCGCAGAGACTGTAAAGCCAGCTCATATGCAGCTTGCGGAAGATTTCCGGCATGCCGGCCACTTCGGACGCCAGCACCTTGAACAAGGGGCCGACTGCGATGACGACACGCGCATCGCTGCGGTTGATGCTGCGATGCAGCCATTTCTCCTGGTTTTCCCCAAGCATGCCCGCCAGCACGACATCCACCTTCACACCAGACGCATTTGGGTTCAGCATCACGAAATCATGCCAGGGCGCGTGCGCGCGCAGTCTGGCAAGGACCTCTCCGGCCTGTGCCGCATCATCTCCGGCAATGCCGATACGTTTCGGCACCGCCATATAGGTCAGAAGCGCCATGACGAAGGCAACACCATCGATGGTGACGGGCAGAGGCTTACCATGTTCGGCGCGTGCCGCCGCATTCATCGCCCTGCCCTGCGGCAGAAGCAGGCAACTTTCCAGAATCTGCCGGTAGACGGCATCCTTGAGAGACAGCCTGGCATTCTGGATGGTGAGAAACGAGAGCATGGTGTGGCCTTCGCAAGCCGAGGCCCGGCCGCTCACCATTTCCAGCGCAGCGTTCCAGTCCAGATCACAGACGCGCAGTCCATGAATGCTCCGTTGCAATCCCGGCCGCGCAAAACTTGCCGCGAAATTCATGCCAACCCCCAAATGCCAGACCCCGCCGCCAATCCGGCGCAAGGTCTGCGAGATGGCGGTTCATGGGTCTGTTTATACAGGTGCTGGTTGAAGTTACCTTGAAAGCAACCGCTCGAATGCTTCGGGAAATAGAAAGGGACGATTAACCAGGCCGGTGGCCTGCACCACGTCCTGCGACATCAGTGGCTCGGGGCCGCTTCTTTTCCGGCGTCGGTTTTCTCACCTTCGACGATCTTGACCGAATGGGGCGAGCCGTTGCCCTTTTGCTCGCGAATGTCGGCTTTCGACAGATAATCGAGCTGTTCGATCAGCACGTCCTCGACCACCTCGTCGCCAAGCTTCTTGTTCAGCCCCTCGCGGATGCGCTGCTTGAAGACCTCAGGATCGAAGGTGGAAATATTGGCGATGTTGACCATGGAAGAACCCGCCAGAAGCGTGAACAATTCGTCGGTCATCAACTGCGTCGCGGGCAGCTCGATCTTCGCCATCTTGTCCTTGTCGACACGCAAGGAAATGCGGCTGAGGAAATAACCGTTCACGCTGCCATCGTTGATGACGGGAATGGTGATGCTCTCGCCTTTGACCAGTTGCAGGCTGGCCTTTTTCGCCCCCGCCTCATCCCCCGGCGAGGGTGCCGTCGCCATCTGGACGGAGAAATACACCGCGCCGAGCGTGACGGCGCAAACCCAGACGCCGGTAAGGAGAAGCTTCAACATCAGGAGGCTGCACCGTACAGGAACTGTTCTTGCGAATAGGTGCCGTCCGTATCGGCTTCCTGGATAGCGGTCTTCAGCAGGTCCGCGACAGCACGCACCGCGTTCAGATGCGCCTCGACGCGGCTGGCATTGGTCGCGAGCTTGGACTTGATGCCCTGCACCTGATCGAGATGTCCAGCGGCGATTTCCTCATGGGGCGTATCGCGGAACAGCATGGTCAACTCATAGAGGCAACGGCTTTTATGGGCATTGGAGACTTTGAAATCGAACTGGGGATCCTTACCGATATTGTCGTTCTCATTGTCGATGATCATTTCAAGACGGCCGAGAACGGATTTGATGCGGTGGTCGTTCGACATAAGGTCCATGCTTGTCTCCTCGTTGTGATTTTGCATTCTCAAGCCTCATCCGTTTTATCATTGGAAACGCCGAGGACCTGCCTTTCGAACTCCGCCACCATCCGAATTGCAGCATTATGGTCTTTTTCATTCATGGATACGTCGGTAATGCCTTTGCTCTCGGCTTTCCGCAACGCATCCTTGTAGGCCTGTTCCGCAATGCCGACGCCGCCATTTCTGGAAATCGTGTCGGCAAACTGTTCCGCCATCATGCTTTTCCAGATCTCGCCGGCATTGCCCTTGCCGTAGACCTCTTCGCTGTCTTTCGGCAGCATGTTGGCAACGAAGGTCTGGAGCACGGAAGCTTCATACTTGCGGTATGTTTCCGGAATCTCGGTGCGAGCCGAGCGGATGTTGGTGTCGCCGAGACCCGCCTTCGATGTGGCGCTGTCCAGCATATCAACCGCTGCGCCAAAACCCCTGCCCGAATCAGCAAGACTCGTCGCAGCGAAAGCCGCCTTGTTCGCCTTCAATTTTTCCTGGGCAACCTGTACTTCCTGAGGGTCCGCAGCGCGAACCACATCCATCACCAGATCACTTATAACCGATATCGCCACGTCCAGATCTCCCGAGCTGACGAAAGGGCGGCACTGAAAGCCGGCGCATTCGCTCAATCAAGAAACATCGCTCAATACGTCCTTCTGGACGATCGCGATGCAACAACGGGACAGACTATGGATCGCCAACCTTGCTGGAGGCTGGTGTCCGAGATACATTCGTAATTTCTAACAAATCATAGATTGCATTGTCGTCCGCCTCGCGATCCTCGAGATCGCGGGCAGTGTGCATTCTGTCCTCCAGCCGGTCGGCCTTGGTCTTTTCCTTCAGCACCTTGTGTTCCTGCAATTGCTGCACGCCGGTGAGCTGGCGGTCCTTGACCACGAGACGGCCGTAACGGTCCGAATAGTGTTTGGAAAACGTCTGATGGACCGGTTCCATGGAACTCATCGCTTCAAGCACGCTCTCCATGGATTGCGCCACTTCCGCGCGCACGCGGGTGGTATCGGCCAGTTCCACTTCGGCCATTTTTTCCATATGGCGCTGAACCGTTACCAGGCGTTTGAGTTTGGCCGAACGCTTGTCCGAAGCCATGGCGTTTTCTCCAGATCAGAAGCCTATGAAGACCGGGCCGAACCCATCCACGAATTGGCGGATGAGGGCCGCGATCGACAAATAGAGCATGAAAATACCGCCAGCCAGAACGAAGGGCGTCGATATGAAATAGACCGGTATCTGCGGCGCCAGCTTGTTGATGAGACCGACCGCGACGTTGAACATCAGGCCGTAGATCACGAAGGGGCTCGCAAGCCGCAACATGATTGAGAAGGACGCCCGCAGCGTGTCGGTGAGCGTAATCAGCATCTTCTGGCCGCTGATGAGCGCGCCGACCGGTGTCGTCGTGTAGGAATCAACCAGTGCCCGCAGCACGATATGGTGGAAATCCAGTATGAACAGCACCATGAGTCCGCCGAAGGTGATGAAGTTCGATATCTGGTTTTCCTGCACGTCTTCAACGACATCCGCACCGCCCGGAGCGCTGAGCCCGATAGATGCACCGATGAGCGCGCCCGTGAACTGGAAGCCGAGCGTATAGAACCGCGCAATCAGGCCGTACATGGCGCCGATGACGATCTCGGTGAAGATAAGGCCGACGACGGCGCCCTGGCTTGCGCCGGAGATTTTCGGATAGATCGTGTCCCACAGCACCGGCAAAAGCGCCATGGACACCGCGACGCACAGCAACATGCGAATCTGCGGTGAAATGCGCGAGCTGGAAAAGCCCGGCATCGTCATGAAACAGGCGCCGATACGGCAAATGGCAAGGAACAATGCGATAATTGTCCCTTGCGGGTCGGTTATCATGAAATGGCGCCCAGAATCTTGATCTCCAGCCCCTTGGCAAGTTCCACATGCGAAAGAACCGGCAGGGTCGCAAAGAGTCGCTCGATAATCATGCGCACATAGGACCGCGTTTCCGGCGACGTGACAAGGACAAAGGGCAGTCCGCGGTCCATGAATTCACGGATAACTTTCGACGCCTGCTCGGAGAACTCCTCGAGATGGCGGGGATCGATGTCGAATTCGACGATTTCACCCTTTTGATCGCGCTTCAGCGCCTGATGGAAGACCATATCCCACTTGTTGCCGAGCCGCAGGACACGCAGCACGCCATTATCGGCAAGATCGCCGCAGAGCTGCTGCGACATGCGCACCCGCACATGTTCGACGATCTGCTCCGTCTTGCGCACATGCGGGGCAAGTTCGGCGACCGCTTCCAGAATGAGATGCAGGTTGCGGATCGACACACGCTCGGCAAGCAGCAGTTTCAGCACCGCCTGCAGACCGGAATAAGACATATGTGAGGAGCAGATTTCGTCGGCCAGCTTCTTATATTCCGGATCCAGCCTGTCGATGAGGATCTTGACGTCCTTGTAGGACAGCAATTGCGGCAGATTGTTGCGGATGACCTCGCTCAGATGCGTCAGTACCACCGAAACATTGTCGATGGGGTGGAAGCCTTCCCGCTTCAAATCCTCGGTAAAGGTCTCGAGAATGGAAACGGCCGGCATGCCGAAGGCGGGTTCGCGGATTTCGTCGCCCGGAATGCTCGGCTTGCGCCCTGCCCCCGTGACCACCAGTACATCGCCGACGCGCAGGTTGCTCGAGGCGATCGTCGTGCCATGAACACGGATCTGGTAGGCTTTTTCCGGGATCATGATGTCGTCGGAGACCTTGATCTCCGGGACGACGAAGCCATACTGGGTCGCGAATTTCTTGCGCATCTTGCCGACGCGGAAAGCCAGTTCCTGATGCGCGCCGAGAAGACGGGTCGATACCTGCTTGCCGAGCGCCAGTTCAATTTCGGAGGTTTTGAGGACCTGCTTGACCGAATCCTTTTCCGCTTCGCTGGTCTGGAAAACCTTGTCCTCCTCCTCCTGGCGACGCAGAGTGCTTTCTGCCTCCGCCTGGCGCGGGATGTACCAGCTGCCGAAGGCCATGATGCCGCCGAGCATCATGAACGGCAGGAAGGGCAGACCCGGAATAACCGCCAGCAAGCCCATCAGCATGGCCGAAACCATCAGCGCTCGCGGGTAGCCGCTCAACTGATTGACGACCGCCTGATCCGTCGAACCGGATGTGCCGCCGCGCGACACCAGAAGGCCGGCGGCAAGCGACACGATGAGGGCCGGAATCTGCGAGACGATACCGTCGCCGACGGAAAGCTTGACGAAAACATCGGCCGCCTCGCCGATCGGCATGCCGTGGCGGAAATAACCGATGATGATGCCGCCGAAAATATTGATCGCAGTGATGATCAGGCCGGCGATCGCGTCGCCGCGCACGAACTTCGAGGCACCGTCCATCGAACCGAAAAACGAGCTTTCTTCTTCCAGCTCGCGACGGCGGCGCTGTGCTTCCTTTTCATCGATGATGCCGGCGGACAAATCCGCATCGATCGACATCTGCTTGCCGGGTATGGCATCCAGCGTGAAGCGCGCGCCGACTTCGGCGATACGCGTCGCACCCTTGGTGATGACGATGAAGTTGACCGTGATCAGGATCATGAAGACGATCAGACCGATGACGAAGTCGCCGGACATCACGAGGCTGGAGAAACCGGCGATCACGCCGCCCGCAGCCGTCGGTCCCTCGTTGCCGTGCGAAAGGATGACGCGTGTCGTCGCGATGTTCAGCGACAGACGGATCATGGTCGCGATCAGCAATACGGTCGGGAAAGACGAGAAATCCAGCGGACGCTGGATCCAGAGCGCCACCATGAGGATGAGGACCGAAAGCGCGATCGAAAACGCAAGCCCGATATCCACCAGAACCACCGGAATGGGCAGGAACAGAACGCAGAGGATCGCCACGATACCCAATGCGAAACCGACATCCCGCAAGCTCGGAGTGACTTTGGGCAAGGTGATGACTGGTGGTTGCGCCATAAAAATCGTCCTGTCTCTTCATGAGAAGGGCGACGGAAAAGCCGCCGCACGGTTCCGCGGCATCGGATTCCGAAAATATGCACGCAATTCGGTCCGATGCTTCAGCCTATCACTAGCCACTGAAGCTTGCGCGAGGATGGCATCCGAAGCGGACGAATGTCAGAAGCCGGACTGAACGCGCGAAAAGACGAGATTGGAAAAAAGAGCGATCTGCGCGCCCACGAAAGGGGCGGCGACGCCGAGAACGATCATGATCGTCACGATTTTCGGGACGAAGGTCAGCGTCATTTCCTGAACCTGTGTCAGGGCCTGAATGAAGGCGATGGCGACACCGACGATCATTGCCGCCAGAACGGCAGGACCGGCCGCGACGAGAACTGTCCAGACTGCAGCCTGCATGATATCAAGCGCATCGGCCTCGTTCATCGTCGCAACCTCTATCACGGAAAGGCGGCTTTATGCCGCCTCTTCAATATCAGGAACCGGCCGGCTTGTTCGAATCGGTACCGCCAGTAGGTGTACTCGTGATCGGGCCGTTCGAGAAGGTCACACCGGCCTGCAACAACACTTTGTCACCAGCTTCGGTAATGGCGACGACGCCATCCGAATAGACTTCGACTTCCTTCACCACACCGGTGACCTTGTCGTCGGCGCTCCTGACCGTCTTGCCGACCAGATCGGAAGCGCGCGTCAGGGCTTCGGCCTGCAACATGCTCTTCAGATGGGTGTTGGTCTTGATCGTCTGCTCGACCTGCGAGAAGCTCGCCAGCTGCGACATCTGCTGGCCGGCATCCATCGGGCTGGTCGGGTCCTGGTTCTTCATCTGGGCGATGAGGAGCTTCAGGAAACTGTCGTAGTTGAGCGATGCCGCGTTACCGTCGGTGCTGCTCGCACCGGCATTGGCCCAGGGATTTGACGCTGCCGAGCTGACTGCATCTACCGCCATGGTGCTATCTCCTTGCGAATCTGTTCGATCGTTGCGGGGGTCATTTCCTGATTGCTGAGGATTTTCTCCTCGGTCGGATAAAGACCGCGAATGGCCTTCAGCGCCTCGAAAGCCTTGCCGACGGCAACCAGCCCGTCGATCCGCTTGAGTTCCGCCAAGATCTCCTCATGCTGGAAGCAATTCAACAGCATGCTCACGGATTTGCGGAACAGGTTCGTCGACTGTTCGCGTCCTTCCGGATTGATGAGGATCATCTGCGCGATGAAATAAAGCTGCCTGAGCGGCGTCGTCGCCTGCTCCGGCTGCAAGACGTGGTTTTCGAGCAGGAACGTGACATCGTTCAGGAATTCAAGCGCCACCTTGCGATCCACTCGCAAAACAGCTCCGTTGATGAAGATCTTTTCGCCCGATTTCAGCGAGATTCGAAGTGTACTTTTCATTTCAGTCCATCCCTGATGATGGTTGTCACGTCAATTATGCCCTGGAAATTCGTCGACTGACGTTTCCGGATCAGTTCGCACTCTTTCAATATCCAGATCGCGATCGAAATCAGATTTGCCCTGAGTTCCATGGCGAGCTGGTTATCGGGTTGCTTGAGGTCCTCAATGAAGCGGATCCAGACCCGTCGAGTGTAAAAAAGCGCTTCGATCGTATGGCGCTGGGAAGACGAGTCTTTTGCCTCCACCAGAAGTTCGATCGATTTCGTCAACGCCTGCCGCTCGCGATCTTTCGCGTCCGCGACACCATCCTCCATGATTTCGGCGTAGGAAAACTGGTACATTCATGTATCCTTTATCTGCCGCCACCCCTGTTCATCAGAGGTAGTTTACCAGACTCATTTTTTGCAGACGCGACGTGAGGCTGTATGCGATTTCAATCTGCTGCTGGAGCAGATCCAGACGTGTCTTCACCTCGTAGGTATCGATCCCCTCGATATCCAGCAGATGCGTCTCGATGATCTTCTTCTGCGCGGCGAGCGAGTCGTTCGCTTTCGAAACACGACTTTCGGAGAGACCGAGGACGCTCTGCTGCTGGTTCAAACCGCTAATGGCCGTGCCGATATTGGTCACCGACCTTGTCGCCACCATTTCGCGAACACCGCTCGGGACCTTGTCGTCAAGGAACGTCATCGCCGTCATGGCCGTCATCGCAAAGTAACGCATGCCTTGAGAGTTGCTGTTGGTCGATGTATCGACCACTTCGTTCTGGCTGATACGGCTCGTCATGTTCGTGTCGCTCGCCTTCGATCCATAGGTCGTCCAGAAATCGTAGTTCTGGCCGGCCGTCAGATCGCTGTGCGGCGGGTTCGTAACCGTCGTGGTCCCGTTGAACACACCTTCGATATGGGTCATGAACGCTGCGGCCTGATCCTTGGACAGGTTGGCAATATTGCCGACCGCCGGTGTCTGCGCCGCCATGAATGCGTTCAGCTCCACCTCATAGGCTGCCTTCAGCGTCGAGCCTTCGGCGAAGTAGTCGTCGACAGGCTTCACATCCGTATTGATGCCGGAAAACAGAAACTCGCCACTGACTGCCGTATTGGCAAAGCCGGTGAAAGTGTTGAACGCATTCGTAATGGCTTTGTTGACCGTTGCCAGCGTCGGAGCTTCACTACTGGTATTCGGGACGAGAACCTTCTGAATTTCCTGCGCGGCCTTCGCCATGCCATCAAGTGCCGCCTGCGAGGACTTGAGACGCTGCGTGGCGATGGAATTGATGCTCACAAGCGAGGAGAGGCGATCGACATCGCGATTGAGATCGAGGCTGCGGGCAGTGTTGGCACCCAGGGTCACGCCGAGATCGGCATGTTTGCCCGTCGTCAGTTCGGTATTGAGGTTGGTCATCTCAAGCTGGGCCTTGAGGATGGTGCTGCGCATGCTGTTCTGCATCGCCAGCGACGAAATGAAGGACGTTTTCATTTTACCTCACCATGTCCATCAGCGACTTGAGCATTTCATCAACGGTGCTCACGAGCTTCGTCGCCGCCTTGTAGGACTGTTCAATATCCATGAGCAGCGAAAGCTCCTCATCCAGGCTGACGGCGGTGTTGTTCGAATAGGAGGCGGCGGAGCGCTCATAGAGCGCGCTTTTCGCTTCATTTGCCGAAGTTGCGCCGGACCGTTCCTGTTCGAGCCACCCCATCGAGTTGGTGCCGTATTTCAGGATGCTGGTATTCGTATCGATACGTGTCGACGCGGCAAAACTCATGGGCGCGTCAAAAGCAGTCACATAGCTGTCGATCAGCTTGGAAAACCCCGTTCCGCCCGCAGACGACGGATTGGCCACATAAGCGGTACCGTTGATGCCGCCGTCGCGCAACAATTCCGGGTTACCACCTTTGGAGATAATTAACGCGGAGTTGACGTTAATGCTGGCAGCGAGCCCGGGAACAATGACGCCGGCGGACGGAATCTCGCTTGTCGGCGTGGCTGTCGACCATGTAAAAAGGCCCGGTTTCGCCGTCAGCGGCGTCGCCGGCGGCAGCGGCTGAGTAATCGGCTTTTCCGCAAACATGGAGATGAGGCCGCGAGCAATTTCATCGAGCTGGCTCTGCATGGTCGGCGCCAAATCGTCGCGAACCTGCATCAGGCCCTGAAGCGAACCCTCCGCCGTCGTGTTGCTGCCGGTGCTCGCCTTGAGCGCAACGCCGTCGACATAGATCGCATTGCCGGTGGTCGTCGCATCGTAACCCGGCTGTGCCTTGAAGGTCACCTTACGCGGCACGACCTCGAACAGGGTCGCGCCTTCTGTCGTATACAGCGCGACATCGTTGTTTTCGCGATTGACGACATTGATCCCGATAATGGACGAGATGTCCTTCAGGAGCGTTTCGCGCTGGTCGAGAGCATCGCTGGCATCGCCGCCCATCGCGGTCTGCGCCTTGACCTCGTTGTTGGCTTCCTCGAATTTCGCGAGGAGACCGTTCAGCTTATCGACCTGAAGGGAGATTTCCTTGTCGGCGCGCAGACGCATCGCCTGTAATTCGGACGAAGCCTTATTCAGGGAACTGGCAACGTCCGTGGCCGAAGTCACCGCCGTCGCCGCCAGAGCGGCATCACTCGGCTTGGCCGCGTAACCGTCAAGGCTCTCGCGCAGTTTCTTCATATATTGGGCTGGCGAGCTTTCGTAGTCGTTGCCACCAAAAAGGCTCTTCATTTCCTCAAGCCCGGTCAGAACGGTTTTCTGGCCGGAAGCGAAGGATGAGCTGGCGATCGTCTGCCTGAAAAGACTTTCATTCTGGGCACGGCCATTGGTGACAATATTTGCACCATACATGGTCGTGCCGAGAATGGCGGTTCGCTTGACGTAGTTCGCATTGCCGACATTGGCAATGTTTTTCGAAGTAACGTCGGTTTGCTTACCTGTATTGTTGAAAATCGACTGCGCAGTAATCATTGCTGACGTGAGCGACATTCATTTGTCCTCGTGAGAATTATTATCTCTTCAGATTGATCAGAACATCCATCAAATCCGACCCGGTCTGGAAGACTTTCGAATTCGCCGTGTAGATACGCTGGGATTCAATCATGTCGGTGAGTTCGCTGGCGATATCGACGTTCGAACCCTCAAGCGCACCCTTCTGGATGTAGCCGAAGCTGCCCGTCTGCGCGAAACCGATGGTGACGACACCCGACTCGTTGCTCGGCAGATAAACGTTGCCGTTCTGCGGGCTGAGATTGTCGACGCTCGGCACCGTGGCCAGCGCCAGCTGGTAGATGTTGCGGCGGCCGCCATCCTGATAGACCGCCGTCACCACGCCGTCCTTGCCGATTTCGACATCCTTGATCTGGCTCGGGCCATTGCCGTTCAGGATCGCGGTGCCGGGCGTGAACTTCGTCGAGAACTGCGACATGTCGGACAGGTCGATATTGATCGACTGCGCAACGCCGCTGTTACTGTCATCAATGGTAATTGATTTTGGAGATGCGGTCGTAAGCTTGTTGGTGGCGGGATCGAAGACCAGATCCACCTTTTCCTGAACAAGAGTAGCCGGTGCAGTCGCCGTATACGGGAAACCGCCGTTGGTTGACTGATCCTGACGATAGACCGCCACCTCCCAGGTGTTGGCACCAGTCTTGGTGTAATAGAAATCGTACAGCACCTTTGCGCCACCGCTGTCGAATGCCGTCAACGAAGTCTTGTTGCCGATCGTCGCAGTTGCGGCATTGGCGCTCGGAAGTGATGCTGCAGCTACAATCGGGTCATCGCGATTGAGGTTGGCCGGGAAGCTGCCCTGCGTGGAAGGAGATGCCGTCAGGCCGAAGTTGTTGACGTTGATGGCCTCAAGACCTGTAAAGCCGTTGACGACGGCGGCCGGCGGGTTGGACCCGTAGGGGTAACCCATCAGCTGGAAGCCTGCTGCGTTTTCCAGGTAGCCTTCCGAATTCTTCACGAAGGAGCCGGCTCGTGTAAGATAAGGCGTGCCTGAGCCGTCCTGAACTACGAAGAAGCCGTTGCCCTGAATGGCAAGATCGGTGCTCGACGTGGTGTAGGAGAGGTTGCCCTGCTCCGAAATGCTGTAGCGAACGTTGGACTGCACGCCGCCAGAGGCGTAGCTGCCCGACGACGAAGGCAGAACGAGCGAGGAGAACGACGTCGATGCGCGCTTGTAGCCGGTGGTGCTTGCATTGGCGATGTTGTCGCCAACGGTTCCAAGCTTGTTCGCCTGCGCATTCATGCCGGACACACCGGTTCGCATAGTGCCGAAAATACTCATTCAAAAACCCTCGTGGTCATCTTCAGGGAGAAGGTAAAACGTTTGGCTTGCGTGAAGCTGTCTGAAATACCGCGTTTGAAAAAGACCACGCGGATCAATGGGGATCATTGCCAGTCGATGCTGTAGCCAAGGAAACGCTTGGAATCGACCGGATCGTAGCCGAGCTTCTTGCGCAGTTTCTTGCGCAGCTTGCTAATGTGGCTTTCCACGACATTCTCTTCGACGTCGTCATCAAAGATGCCGTAGATGGCATTGAAAATCTGCGCCTTGGAAACGCGGCGTCCGCGATTGGCGATCAAATATTCAAGGATGCGGCGCTCGCGGCGCGGCAGGGGAAATACCTCACCACCCACCTCAGGATCGCGGCCATCGGAGAAAACCCTGATCTGCCCCGCATCGGTGTAGTTCGAAATAACCTGCAGCCGGCGACGGATCGCCGCCGCACGTGCAAGGATTTCACGAGGATGAACCGGCTTGCGCACGACATCGTCGACACCGCTGTCGAACAGCGCCAGCGTCGATTCCAGCGAGGGCTGGTCGCTGACCGCGATCACCGGGGCCGTCGAGCGATCCCTGATCGCCTTCGGCAAAGAAAAGCTCCGGTCGCCCTGACCGATCAGGAAGGCCTCCACGGCCGCCAGATCGCTGTCCGCCGCCGTCGAGACCCATTCCCCGAATTCGACCGGATCGAAACCAGTCGAGGGGATGCCCTCACGCCCAAATAGAGAAGTATAGCCGTCTTTAACGAGCTCGCGCTCATCAACCACTACGATCATTCGTCCGCCTCCGAATCAGTGTGGTGTTTTCCAATGAGGCATTGGTACGAATCGGGGGATTCAGCGACAACTGTAGGAAATCATCGATAGTTATTAATAATTGATTAACCATTTTGTGCCGATTTGATCTATATATAGTGGTTGTTAACCATATGCGGTACAAAATTTTTGTGCAAAGATTCTAAAAATTCGAAAAAATCGCTTGCAACGCCTTTTTTCGGGCTTTCTCTCGCCACATTTCAAATTGCGAGTCCCGAACCCCGTTAAAGCAATCAAAGGTTGTTATCCGTCGCAGAAATTTTTCGCGTTGACGGTCCATTTCCCGTAGCCTGTGGCGACAAGATTGGCGATTACCCGGCAGACATATTTCTTCTGCGCAGGGTCGTTGTTCGGGCCTGCATGGTAGCGGGCGACCGCCATGGTCCAGGTTTCATGCCTGTTGTGGAGATTGCGCAAAAACATCGCCGCGTATTCGACATTGCGGCGCGGATCGAACATTTCACGCGCCGATGCGAAGTTTTCGCCATGGAAATAGTGATTTATCTGCATGCAACCGAGGTCGATCAGCTTGGCGCCGTTGCGCTTGGCCGCCTCGAAAGTGGCGAGCGCCTCTTCCGTGGATGAGGCAAATACCGGTTTTCCCTCGATATTCATGGCATTGGGGTCGAGCCGCCCCTTGCGGCCCGTCTCCGTCAGACCCACGGAATAGAGAATACCCTCCGGCACGCCGTATTTGCGGGCGGCGGATTGAATTTCCCTTTCACACACACCTGATGTTGCCGAAGCGGAGGCGTTTTCAGAGGTAGACGCCATTATCAGCAGAAGAGCGGGCAGAGCCAAGAGCGCCGTCCATGCCTTCATTATGCACCCCCAAATTATCGCCATTGCCTTGCCGTCCGCCCCGTGCTCCGGACTCGTCACGGTTGCGCCCGGCAGCGGCCTGCTGGCCCTGCTGCTGCGCCTGCTGATTTTGCTGATTGTTGCCTTGTGTGCCCGTTTGGTCACTCTTGTCAGAAGAAGCGATGCTGATCGTGATGTTATCGACCGTCAGACCCTGCGCTTTGAGACCTTCAAGGATGCTGTTGCTGTCCTGCTGGAGCTTTTTGTAGGCCGCCACGCTCTCCACTGTCATGTGAACGGCGAGCTCATCACCGGCAAGACGCAGCGACATCGTCACCGATCCCAACTCGATCGGCGTCATATGGAGCTTCAGCGTATGGACGACCTTGCCGGTGCTGCTCTGGGCCGCTGCGTTGGACAGCGACGAACCGGGATGCATGGCGCTGACCCATTCCGGGTCATTGGCGATCAGACCGGTCAGGGCCGAAGCGTTGGTCGAAGGCGCCAGGCCGATGAACCGCCGCGAATCGAGGACCGTGATGGTGTCAGTAGCCTTGCCGGTGCTTTCCCGAGCATCGAATTCGACGCGACCTTCACGCTGAACCGTGTTCATATCGAGCGCGCGGGCCGTGCCGGAACGCGGAGAGGCGAAGCGGAACGCCGAGGCATCGCCCTCGTTGCCCGAGCCAGATCCGGCTTCATTGCCGGCCAGCTCGACCCGTGTCGGCATGTCCTTGGGCGAAACCTCGCCCTTGCCTCTGGTGGTTTCGACCCTGTCAGACTTCACATCCGCCTTGCCGGCAATCGCCTGCGCAATTTCCTCAAGCGGCGTCTTGGCCGTCACGATATCGCCGACGTTGGCCGTGAGCGTCTGCAACTCCGCCAGCTTCGGATCAATTCCATCCGCCGCCGTTTCGTTGTCCTTGTCGGCATCGCCCTTGGCCTTCTTGCCGGTCTTGCCGTTTTCGGACGAGGTACGCGCCGTCTTCATCGCGTTCTGAAGCTCGGCCACAGCCTCGTGGCCACGGTCCTCTTCGGAATGATCCTTGACGATCATATTAGCGAAAGTCGGGGCCCGCTTGACCGGGACATCCGTCTTTTCCGCTTCGTCATCCGGGTGCGCATGCTGCTCCTCGGCCGATCCCGTCTCCTGCTGCTGCCGCGAATGCTGCGCCTGCGGCGGGCGCTCGTCCCGGACCGTGGCGAGGGTATCGCCGAAACTTCCGCCTTTGGCGTCGTCCCGCACACTGGCGCTGCCGGCGCGTGGATCGTTGTATGGCGCATTCACTATCGCGCTGCTGGTTCCGTCGATCATGGTGCCCCCTCGCCCTTCTTCAACAGGCTGTCGATTTCATCGAGCTTGCTGCGGCCACTCGTCACGAGTTGCCGGACGTTCTCGCCCTCATCATCAGCCTTGTGGTTTTCAACCCGCCATATGCTCTTCGCCCCGGCGCCGGCCGTCTCATTCGAAGACGCGTCCTGCCCTGCGGCGGCGCCAACATCGACGCCAGGCTGCAAGGAAGGAGGACGAACCACCTGTTCGGCGATCGTCCTTGCCGCATCCCGCAAGGCCCTGTCCCGATCCGAAAGCTGCGCTTCCGGAATTTGTCCGATTGTCTCGATCGCGCTCACCACGTCGGGCGTGCCGATGTTGGAGAGGCTTTCATATAGATTTGCCTGCACTTCCGGCTGATCCGGCATGTCTGCCGACAGCGCTTTTGCCTTCAGCGCCGCCATGCGCGCCAGCGAATCCTTGCCGCTGATCGCCGCAAGACGGGAGAGGCGCAGATAAGCTTCCTTCTGCCTCTCGGTGTCCATCATGGCGAATGTTTCCTGTATCGCCTCGTCGCCGATGGAATCGGCTCGCTTGACCACCAGCGAGACCAGAAGATCCGCAAACTGGCTGGCATAGGGCGAATGCAGGAACCGCCGCGCGTAACGCTGCGCATATTCGACGCCGCGTCCGGCATCACCGTCTTCCACGGCGATTGCGAGCGAGCGGCGGAGCGCTGCCTCCTCCACGATGGTGCCGGGCGCTTCGAGCCGGGCTATGTCATAGAAACCGAGGGCAGCCAGCGGATCGCGCGGGATCGTCACATTGCCGCCGATCAGCGCAAGATAGGCGCCGATCCTCGTGCCACGATATTCCGGCACCATGGCGGCGATGCTTTGCGCGACCAGCGTTCCCTTGCCGGAGAGATATTTGCGCAGAATGTCGGCGACGCGGCTGTCGAAATTGCCATCCACATCGCGCGCGACCAGCAATTCGAGCGTGGCCGGATTACCGCCGCTCATCGCATAGATGAGCGCCGCATCGACATTGCGCGGATCCTTGAAGATCGCGGAGGGCGCACTTTTAAGCCGCTCGTCGATGGTCTGGAGCAGGAACCGTTGCATTTCGGTCGCCGAATGATCTCCCATGGCGACCGAGTCCTGCACGAATTGCAGGGAGCGCAGCATGGCATAGGGCATGAGATTGTCTTGCGATTGCGAGAACGCCTTGATCGGCTCGGAACCGAGACCGCAGAGTGTCGCCGCAAGAAAAAGCCAGCGTTTCGAGGATTTCGTCACACTCACCCCCGATCGGCCTCAAGCAGAATTTCGATACGACGGTTTGCGTCCGCCAGGGGGTCCGCCGGCACCTGCAATCTGCGATCCGCAAACCCCGAGACCTGCTTCACCCGCTCTTCGGACAGGCCGCCGCGAACCAGCATGTAATAGGCGCTGTGCGCGCGATCCATGGAAAGCCGCCAGTTGTCGTTGGCCTCGCCCTTGAACTGCCGTCCGTCGGTATGGCCGCGGATAACCACGCTGCCGCCCCGGTCCTGAAGCAATTTGCCGATCCTTTCCATGGCCAGAACCAATTCGCCCCGGGGCACGGCCGACCCGACATTGAACATCGGCGTTTCCGTCTGGTCGGAAATGGTAAGCAGCAATCCGCCTTCGGCGGGCATCACGACCAGGCCTTCGGCAAGCTTGCCGGTAATTCCGGATATCTGCTTTTCGATCTCTTCACGCAGAGTGTCAGCCTTTTCCCACTCGGCGTCGGTGGCTTTCTGCTTGTCCGGTTGCGGTTGCGCAAGTGCAGCCTGCTCGGCGACACCCGGGCGCTGCTGCGGCACAACGGCGGCGACTTCCATCGCCTTGCCGTCATCCGGACGATCGGCCGGCTGCTGCGACGCGTTGACTGCTACCGCCACATTGTCCTTTGCCGCATCCGGCTGTTTGCTCTCGGCGGACGGCTGCGGCTCGGCGGGATTTTGCTGCTGGTCCGCGCGGGTGATCTTCACCTGCTGGGTCCAGAAATCGGGATCGAAGGGATCGCGATAAGCCTCACCACCGCTCGCGCCCGTCGCCGGGCCGGAATCGGCTGCACCGCCCTCGCCCTTGGCGCTGACATTGGCCTGCTGCCCGACCTGCTGGGCGATTTCCGCCAGCACCGAATAGGGGTTCTCGAAAAAGTCCGCTTCCGAGAAATTCGACTGTTCCCCGGTCTGGGACGTCAGGTCCTCGCCTGTCGCCGCAGCGGAGCCCTGGGTAACCTTTTCCGCCTGGATGTTGGACTGGTCCTTCTTCTGGACGCCCTCTTCCTTGTCCACCGGCTTTTCCAGCCCCTTGGACGCGGGTTTCTCATCGGACAGCTTTATCGGATTAAAATAGCTGGCGACCGAGGCCTTGGTTTCCTCATTGGCGGCGTTAACCAGCCACATGACGAGAAAAAACGCCATCATGGCCGTCATGAAGTCGGCATAGGCGATTTTCCAGGCGCCGCCATGGGAACCCTCGTGGCCGCCCTTGTGGCGTTTTACGATGATGATCTCGTTTTTGCCGTGGTGGTGATTTTCGCCTTCACTCATTTCATCACCTTGCGAAGACTGGACGCCCAGGCGGACATGCGCGTGACGAACACGCTTTCACCCAACTCAATGGAAAGGTCGATATCCGCAGTCTCGGTAAATTTCATCGTCTCTTCTTCAAAGCCCGGCTGTGTCTTCAGTTGCTCGAACAAATCTTTCGGGCCTTTCACGACAAGTGTGACGGCCTCGCCATCCGGCATGGAAGCGCGAACGACATCCGCCAGCGCCGAAACCGCCTTCAACGACAGCTCTTCGGTCAGAACCGGGGCAAGGATAGCGGCGGTCTGCTCGCTGAGATTGGTCGCGATCGCATCGATGCCTTCGCGCAGCCGTAGTGACAGGAAAACGGCAATCTCTTCCAGATAGACGGACCTTAGACCCTCCAGCTCGGCGGCATGGGCGGCCTGTAGTTCTTCCCGCTCGGCCTGCATCTTATCCGTGATCTCGCGGGTCGCATCCGCGTGGCCACGGTCATAGGCCGCCTGCTTTTCGCTTTCCACGTCGACTGTCTGGAATTCGTCGAAACCAGCGGTTCCATCGGCAAAATCGGAAACGCCGTCGGCATCCGCCAGCGGGTCGCCGAACACCAGCCCGGCGGGCTGTACGTCACCGAAATCCTTGAGATATCTTGCAATGGACGCACTCATGCCCGCCCCCGGCAAAACAGGCCAAAGGGGCGAGACATGTTTCGTTGCCTGCGATCAAAGCCGTTTGGCGGCACAACCGTCATCCTTGCTACCCTGCCCGTCTCTTCCATTGTTCCCGGACGGACCACGCCATGCGATCCACCCGATGTTGCCCCGACGTTAGGTGTTCAAACTTGTGCGAGGATGAAGGCGGGCCCTGTTTGGCAGCGCTTCCGTCCGCATCACCCGCGCAGCCGCCCTCCTGCCGGGCCAAGACCGTTTACTTGAAGAGCTGCAGGATATTTTCCGCATTGGCATTGGCGATGGAGAGTGCCTGGATGCCGAGTTGCTGTTGTGTCTGCAATGCTTTCAGCCTGGTCGATTCCTCGTTCATATCCGCATCGACAAGACGACCTATGCCTTTGTCGATCACATCCATCAGGCTGGAGACGAAGTTTTCCTGCAGGCTGATACGGCTCTGGAGGGAGCCGAGGCTAGAGGCCGTGCTGGTCATCGCTTCCAGCTGCTTGTCCACGAAACTCATCATCACATCGATGGCGTCGGAAGCGGTATAGGCGGCGCCGGCGCCGGCAAAACCACTCATCGCCGCGGCAACGACATCGAGATTGTCGAGATTAAGGGTGGAGACGGAAAACCCGAGGGATCTCGAAACAGATGTCGCCGCAGCAGCCGTGTCATAGAACCAATCGTCACCGCCGGTGTCCCGATAGGCCGCCGAGACGGTCGTGCTGCCGCTCGAAGGGTCCGTCGCCGTCACCTTGACCCAGGTATTCTCAGCCAGACGGAGATAGTTCACAGTGCCGTTGCTGTAGACGCTCGGGTCGGCATTCGTATCCGCCGTCGCTGCATTCAGCACGCCGATTTCCGCATCGGTCAACTTCTTGACGACATAACCCGTGTTCGTGACCGCTCCGGCAGTCGTTGACACCTGAGTAACTTCTTGCTCCGTCTTGCTGGCGAAAATGGCATTCTTGTCGAGAATACCGAGTTTTCCGCCGCTGAGGTCGAAAAGCACGGCGCTGCCGTTCAGCACATAATCAACCGTGGTAACGCCGACATTGCCCGAGCCGGTGCGCGTGAAAGATGCGACAATCTTTTTGGTGATCGGCTCTTCGACCGGCGGCGTGCCGCCGTTGCTGATGCTGGCCTGCAACCAGTTCTCGCCGGAGAAGGACGCCGATTCGGACGTGCTCTTCAACTGCTCCTGAAGCTGCTTGATCTCGTCCTGGATCTTGCCCCGGTCCGCCCCCACGCCATAGGCGGCGACAAGCTTGGCCTTGATCTGCTTGACGACCTCGATCGAATTCTCGATCGCGTCATAGGCCGTATCGACCTTGGCGGCACCCAGCCCCAGAGCATCCTGCACGGCCGAAAGTGCCGCATTGTCGGAGCGCATGGTCGTCGAAATCGACCAGTAGGCCGCATTATCCGCTGCGGTCTCGACGCGATAGCCGGACGACACACGCGCCTGCGTGGTTTCCAGATTCTTGTCGATCATGCGCAAAGTTTGCAGCGCGGCCATTGCCGCCGCATTGGTCAAAATGCTGGTCACTGGGTCCACCCAATTGTACTGTCAGGAAAATCCGGCGTTGCGCCGAAAACGAGCAGAGGCATCATGCGCATCGGCGATAGCAAAAAAAGAGCCACCGCGATCTGCCGTTCGTTAACAAATCGTTAATTCTATAGGTACCAAACAACAACGCTGATTTGCAAGGCGTTCCTCGCTTTCGCAGACCGGTTTTGCATAAACCGGCAGGCTTCAGGCAAGGTCGGGTGAAAAAGCACTCGAACGAAGCCGTTGCGCCCGCGACTTCGGCGGGCGCAACGGAAAAATAGATGAAAATGTCGGTGGTCCGGCTCAGATGGTCTGGCTCAGGCGGCTTCGCCCTGACGGGTCGACACGAATCGGGCAGCCATCAGGCTCCGGCGAAGGAACTCGGTGTTCTCATCCGGATTGTCCGAGGGGTTCTGAAACGAAACATGATTGATCTCGACCGCAGCATGTTCGTTGGCCAGAATCAATCGCGCATAAACCGTGGCGCCCTGCGGTTTGAGTTCAAGATCGAGGACGATCTCCGGCGACCCTTCCCATTCGAGCTTGTATTCGCCGCCCGCGCCGAAGTTGATCGTACCGGGATGATAATAAAGCTCCGCGGCCGACGAGACGAGGTCGGCGATACTGCCATTACACTCGAATCTCAGCAACGAAATCAGGTCGGCAGGATCGAGCAGGCGTAATTCAGTGGCGATCGGGTTGATCGCCTCTGCGACGATCATTTCCCGCTTTTCAGAATAGGCGGATTTTTTCATTGGTTTTATTGAACCCGTATTTTCGATGACTTCATGGCGTAAACCCGATGAACGAGCTCAGCTACCGCCTTGTAAAAAGCTGGTGGAATCACACTATCGATCGAGACTTGCGCAAACATGGAGCGTGCGAGAGGCGGATCTTCAAAAACGGGGATATTATTTTTTTCCGCAATCTCGCGGATTTTCAATGCGATAAGGTCCTGGCCCTTGGCAACGACAACAGGCGCGTCGCCTTCCTCGCGCACGTAACGCAACGCCACCGCAAAGTGTGTCGGGTTGGCAATCACCAGCGTCGCGCGCGGCACGTTGTCGATCATGCGGCGGCGGGCGCGGTCACGGGCGACCGAACGCTGTCGGGCTTTGACCACCGGGTCGCCCTGCGATTGCTTGTATTCCTCCTTCACCTCATGCTTCGTCATCTTCAACTGACTGAACCAATGGTGGCGCGTCCACAAAATGTCGACGGCGGCAAGCAGCGCGGTCGAAAGCAAAATCACGACCATCATTTTTTTGACGATCTCGACGACCCTCACAAAAATGACCTGCGGATCGGAGAACATCAGGTCAATGAGGCTGTAAAAATCGCTGCGCAGAGACAGGTACATGACGATCGAAACGATCAATATCTTGAACAGCGATTTGCCGAACTCCACGAAACCCTGCTTGCTGTAGATGCGCGAGAACCCCTTTGCGGGCGAAATGCGCGACCATTGCGGACGCACCCTCTCGAGCACCGGCGACGGCAGGTTCTGGAAAAACGACGAAGCAAGGCCGAAGACGATGAACATGATCATGGCCGGCATGAGCAGATAGGCCATGGACGCGCCGAGAAAATAGAGCAGCGACAGCGCGTCCGGCCGGGTGCTGAGGTCCCATTGTTCAGGCTGGCCGAACAGGTCCTTCAGCGTTACGCCGAGGCGACCGGCGCTTTCGGGCAAAAAGAAAACCAGGTAACAATAAAAGGCAAGTGACGAGGCGAAGATCGGCACTTCGCGAGAAAAGGGAAGATTGCCCTTCTCGGCCGCATCACGGAGTTTTTTCTCCGTGGGGTCTTCTGTTTTACTGTCCTTGTCCTCGTCGTCTGCCAAAGCACGTTCCCGGGATCAAAAAAAGGCCCGCCGATCGCGGCAGGCCATCATTCCGAAACTAGCGTCCGGGGCCGGCCATCGCAATGGCCGGCTATGCCGTAAGGGCGGGTTATCAACCGGCTTCCGCTCAGGCCGCCGCCGATTGTTCGTCTGTTGCGGCTTCCTTCAGCTGGATCTGGCCGGAATTGGCCAACCGGATCGCCTCCTGCGCCACGGCGCGGCGCGCGATCGCCACTTCGCGGGTGTTGATGGAAGCCTGCGGCACCACGAGATCCGACTCGATCATGCGGCGCTGGCGCGGGCTAATGCTGGACAGCACGCATTCCTTGATTTCCATCGTGGCGCCACGCAGGGCCATGGTCAGAACATCCGCCGACACATCGTTGAGCAGCAGGACGCGGCTGCGCTGCGGCATGAACATGAGGTCGTCGAAGAGGAAGAGCTTCGGCTTGACCTTGTTGGCGGCTTCCTTGCTGAGCGTCTCGAGCGAGCTGAGCAATGTGTCGACCTGCGGCTTGTCCAGCTCGTTCATCAGATCGGCAACCTTGGCGGAACCGCCCGCATTGCGCTCGGCCTCGATCTCGGTGATGAGATTGACCACACGCTTCTCGATGATCTGGGCGGCCGTGGGGCTCACTTCCTTCATGTTCACCGTGCGGTTCATGATATCGGCGCGCTGTTCCTCGGGGAGGATCAGAAGAACCTTGGCGCCAAAGGACGAGGGCAGCATGGAGAGGATGTAAGCGATAGTCTGGGGATGCTCACGCAGCAGGAACTTGCCGACGAATTCCGGCTCCGCTTCCTGCAGGCGGTCCCAGATCGACGCCTCATAAGCCTGGAAGGCCGCACGACGGCCAAGAAGGCTGTCGACTTCCTCAGGCGTCAGCCCTTCTTCGAGAATGCTTTCGATCGCCTTGGCATTGTCCATCAGACCCGTGCCTTCGGTGAACAGGTCTTCGAACTCGGCCACGATCTGGGCAAGTTCGTCCGGAGGAATGACACGCAACGTCTGAGCCGAGGAAATGATCATCTGCAATTCGTGCTGCGTGAAAAACTTCAGCAGCTTGCCGGCGACGCCCTTGCCCATGGCAAGCAGCACTGCGGCCGCCTTGTCGGTCTGAGACAACGGCTTCCCTGCCAGGGGGTTACCGAAATCCTCGAAGTCCATCATGGTCTTTCCTCTCCGTCCCCACAGGGATCAGGCTTTTCGCGTACTCAGTACTTCAATCAATTTTACGCCGAAGCGCGTATCGTCGTCTTCCAGAACAGTTATTTCACCGCGCGCAATACGGCGGCCATTCACCATGATCTCGACCGGCTCGCCGATCTTGCGGTCAAGCGCGATCGTCGCGCCTTCCTCAAGGCTCATCAGACCCGAGACGAGCATCCGGCTGGTGCCGAGAACGATCTGAACATCGATCGGGATATCCATGATCATGTCCATATTATCGGACAAGCCGCTGCCAAGCGGCGCCCTGACGCCCGCGACCTGCGAAGGGGCCGCGAAGTCATTCATTGCGAAATCGCCCGCTCCGCCACCAAAGGCGGAAAGGTCGCTGTCGGCGGAAGCGTCGTCGGTGCTTCCGAAATCCCCGAAGTCGCCAAAATCGGACAGCGAACCTTCCGCATCCGTCTTGAGGACGCCACGCAGATCGCCGATAGCCTGGTCGAGGTCGCCGCCGTCTTCAAGCGACGGCAGCGCCGTATCGTCGGTCACAGGAGTTTTCTTCGTAGCCATGCGCTGATTATTCCCTTTGAAACTTGCGTCAGCCTGCCCAGACCCCAAAAGGGTGGACAGGATTTAACCCATCAGATGTCGCAGAATCTCGTCGTCCGTGCTGACATTGTTCTTCACCCGAACCATGTAGCGGTCGCCGGACTTGCCGAATTCGCAATTATAAAGCTTGGAGCCGTTGGCGCTGACCTCGACGGCGATATCGTCCTGCTTCAGATCCTGAAACGGAATGACGTCGCCGGCGACCAGTCTGGAGATCGTCCGCAGGGTCATCGTTTCGAGCTTGATGCGCGCCTCGAGCGTTACCTGCGATCTCTTCACCTGCTCCGAGATCAAATCCACCCATTCCTCCTGCTTCTTCAGCGCCTGGGCTGAAGCCTTGGGGGCGGCGATGGAGGTCTTGAGGAGCGGCCGCTGCGGCACGATGAGGGCGAATTCCGAAGAAACCTTGCCGATCTCGATTTTCATGCGGACGGTCACGCCGTAAAGGCCGGCGATCGCCTCCTCGAAAGCGCTTTTTCCATTGGCCTTGAAGGGCGGCTCGATCGTCGCCTCGAAACCGCCCGGCGCGTTGACGCCTGAGCGCAGGACACCTGCGATGCGGCCCAGAACCATGGCCGCAAGATCGAGTTCGATATGGGACAGGCTGCGCTCGTCCGGCTCGCCGATGGTATCGGGCGCCGCGCCCAGCATGCGCTCCATGAGCGCGATGACGAAGCCGTTGCCGACGGCCATCATGAAATTGGGGCACCAGTTGCGCAGGGAACAATCGGCAACCGAAAAATTCTGCCCGATATTGGCAATGAGGTCGGTCATCAACCCCGATTCGGAACCGGTATATTCAACGTCGATCGCGATGCCGGTCTCGCTGTGGAAGATGTCCGGCAGGAATTCGCTGTAGAGATGACCGATATCGGCGCCGACCTTCGCGATGGTCTTGCGGTCGGAGAGCCCGCCCGTGAGTCTCGCAAGCAGCGAGGTGTCGATGGCGGGTGCTTTTTGCTGTGCAGCTTTAGCCATGGTCATGCCGCCTTGTTTTCGCCGCCGGGGTTCATCATCTCCTGTTCGACGGCGTCGATGGACGGCCGTTCGTAGTTGGAGATGGTCTTGCGCCCGTATTCAAGCGCTACCTGCGGCACCGAACCGTTCATGTAGGCGATCAGCGTCTGCTTGACGATGATATAGAGGCGATGCTGCTTGGTACGGACGATCTTGACCTGCGAAGCGAGCGGGTTGCAGATCGAATAGGACAGGATGATGCCGAGCATGGTGCCGACCAGCGCCGCGCCGATGAGGCCACCAAGCACTTCCGGCGATTCGTTGATCTTGCCCATGGCCTTGATGACGCCGAGAACCGCCGCGACGATACCGATGGCCGGGAAGGAATCGCCCATCGTGGTAATCGCGTGATAAGGCTTCAGCTTGTCGCTGAGGATGGTCTCGATTTCCTCATCCATCAGCGCTTCGATTTCATGGCTGCGGGCATTGCCGATGATGATGAGGCGGACGTAGTCGCAGATGAACGACGTCAGTTCCTTGTTCTTCAGGACCGAGGGCGCGCTCTGGAAGATCGAGGATTCTTCCGGATTGTCGATATGCGCCTCGATCTCGTTGCGCGATTTCGTGCGCAGGTCGCGCATCAGCGAATAAAGCACGCCGAGCACGTCGAGATAATTGCGCTCCTTCGGCACCGAGTGCTTGAAAGCCTCGCCGAGCGCCTTGCCGGAATCCTTCACGACCTTCATGGGGTTCGCCATGATGAAGCCGCCGAGACCGGCGCCGCCGATAATCAACAGTTCGAACGGCTGAATCAGCACGTCCAGATGGCCGCCCATCGCCATGTAGCCGCCGATGATGCAGCCGAAGGTGATTATAAGTCCAATTATAATATTCATTGATCGACCACGCCCGAACTGTGTTCCATGCCGCCATGTCTAGAAAATGTGGCTTGCGTGAACCTGTCCGCAAAGCCCCTTTTGACGCATCCGCCGCAGCCAGTTTCGCACAAGCAACCTGAGGCAATATCCCGACAAAGGCGGACGTGCGCCTTGAGATCGGGATCAAACGAGAGCGGCGGTTCAGTGACTTCCACCTACACCAGCTACAGACTGATCAGTCAGGACATCGGCAAATCCCTCGAACGGGTGTCGAAGCAGCCCGATGTGGTGCGCGAAACCGAATATTACCGGTCGAAGATCGGCAACGTGAAATCCGTCGACGACTTCATGGCCGATACCCGTCTTTATAACTATGCGCTGAAAGCCCATGGCCTCGAGGATATGGCCTATGCGAAAGCCTTCATCCGCAAGGTACTGACGGAAGGCACGACCGACAAGAATGCCTTCGCCAACAAGCTCTCCGACAGTCGTTACGCGGATCTTGCGAAATCGCTCGACTTTGCAAGCCTGGGTGCAGCGGCGACCGCCACCGAGGCGGCCCAGTCCGGCATCATCGGCAAGTACACCCGCCAGACGCTGGAACAGGAGGCGGGCGGCGACAATAACGGTGTCCGGCTCGCTCTCTATTTCGAGCGCAAGGCGCCGACGATCAAATCGGGTCTCGATTTTCTGGCCGACGACGCGCTCGCGCAGGTGTTCCGCACCGCCTACAACCTGCCCGACGAATTTGCGGCAGCAAGTGTCGACAAACAGGCCGCGCTCATCGAAAAATCCATCAATATCAAGGATCTGCAAGATCCTGAAAAGGTCGGCAAGCTGCTCGAGCGTTTTACCATCATGTGGGAAATGCAAAACCCCTCGACGACCTACGATCCCCTGGCCGTTTTCGGCTCCTCCAGCGGCTACGGCATTTCCCCGGACCTGCTGATTTCCATCAATTCCCTGAAACTCGGAGGCAAATGATATGCAGTCCGGACTATACGTCGCGCTGTCCTCGCAGATTGCGCTGGAGCGTCGTCTCACCACCATTTCCGACAATATGGCGAATGCCAACACAGTCGGCTTCCGCGGTTCCGAAGTGAAATTCGACGAAATGGTCGCCAAGAACCACAATTCCATGAATGCCAAGGTGGCGTTCGTGTCGCAGGGCAACGACTATCTCTCCACCCGCCAGGGTGCCTTCGAACAGACCGGCAATTCTCTCGATTTCGCCATCAAGGGCGATGCCTGGTTCTCGCTGGATACGCCCGATGGTCAGATCCTCAGCCGCGATGGCCGTTTCACCATGCGTCCGGACGGGGCGCTCATCTCTTCGAGCGGTTACCCGGTTCTCGACGCGGGCGGCGGTCCTATCCAGCTCAATGCGAATGGGGGACCGATCACCGTCGGTCTCGATGGAGCCATCCGGCAGAACGACAACATCGTCGCGACGCTCGGCATCTTTCAGGCGGATTTCTCGCAAGGATTCCTGCGCCATCCCAATAGCGGCGTGAAACCCGTCGTCGCGCCGATTCCGGTCGTCAACAATCACGAGGTCGGCGTTGTCCAGGGTTATCTCGAGCAATCGAACGTCAACGGCATTTCCCAGATGACGCAGCTCATTCAGGTCAACCGGGCCTTCGAGAGCATCTCGTCGCTGATGCGCGACACCGAATCCACCTTCGGCGACGCCATCAAGACGCTTGGCGGCGCACGTTGAGGAACTGAGCGATGACAATGCCGGAATCCACGCTCACGGCCGAGGCGATTTCACCGAAGCTCGCCCAACTGGCCAGCCTTGCCGGACACTATGCCGATCCGGAATTTTCGGTGTCGCCGGGTGGCCATGTCCGCACCATCGCCGCCGGGCACTATACGGTTTCCGGCCTGTCGCGGCATGTGAGGCTCGGCGAATTCGTCGCCCATCGCAGTGCGACCGGCATCCATCTCGGCGAAGTGGTGCGCGTGGAACCGGATATCTGCTACGTCTGCCCCATCGAACCGGGTGAACCGATCGGCATTCACGACACCGTCATCCGCAAGGGCGCCTTCCGCGTCGCGCCGGATGAAAGCTGGTGCGGGCGTACCATCAACGCGCTTGGCGAACCTATCGACGGCAAGGGACCGCTTGTCTCCGGCACCGAGCGCCGTCCGATTTCCAGCAACGCACCGCCATCCATGACGCGCAAGCGGGTGGAGACGCCGTTCAAGACCGGGGTGCGGGCAATCGATATTTTTTCGCCGCTGTGCCTTGGCCAGCGTCTCGGTATTTTTGCCGGCTCGGGTGTGGGCAAATCGACGCTGCTGTCGATGCTTGCCAAGGCCGACGCCTTCGACAAGGTCGTCATCGGGCTTGTCGGCGAGCGCGGTCGCGAAGTGCGCGAGTTCATCGAGGATACGATGGGCGAGAACATGGGCAAGTCCGTCGCCGTCGTCGCGACCAGCGACGAAAGCCCGATGCTGCGCAAGATGGCCCCGCTTTCCGCCGTCACCATTGCCGAATATTTCCGTGACAGGGGCGAAAACGTCCTTCTCATCATCGACAGCGTCACCCGTTTTGCCCACGCGATCCGCGAAGTGGCGGTCGCTTCGGGCGAGCCGCCGGTGGCACGTGGCTATCCGGCTTCGGTCTTTACCGAATTGCCGCGCCTTCTGGAGCGGGCGGGACCCGGCGCCGAAGGCACCGGCACCATCACCGCCATCGTCTCCATTCTGGTGGACGGCGACAATCACAACGATCCGATCGCCGATTCGACCCGCGGTATTCTCGATGGCCATATTGTGCTGGATCGCAGCCTTGCCGAAGAAGGCCGCTATCCGCCGATCAATCCTCTGGCCTCGATCTCGCGTCTCGCCAAGAAGGCATGGACGCCGGATCAGGAAAAGCTGGTATCGCGCCTGAAGGCGCTGGTGCACCGTTTTGAGGAAACGCGGGATTTGCGGCTCATTGGCGGCTATCGGCCCGGCACCGATCCCGATCTCGACATGGCGGTGAAGCAGGTTCCGATCATCTACGAGACGCTGAAACAGCTTCCGAGCGAACCGGCGGCGCAGGACGCCTATGCCGATCTGGCGACCGCGCTGCGCGGCGGAGTGCAAAATAATCAGCCGCAGGTAAATCCGAGAATGAGAGGCTGACCCGTGAAAAAGAAACAGATCGACAAGATCGATAATAGCGACGTCGAGAACGCGCAGCCGCAGCCTCCCTTCTTCACGCCCGACCGTATTCTGGCCTGGACGGGAATAGGGCTTGCCGCCGCCGCTGCCTTTTTCCCCTGGTACGTCTTCTTCAACGAGGACAAGTTCGGAACGAGGGTGGCGGATGGCGACCGCACGCGCGACCTGCCCCATACCGGCCCACGGGAAGTCTTCAGCGTTTCGCCCATGGCCATGACCAATCGCAACAAGGAAGACATGCCGCCGCCGGCCGAACTGCCGGACATGCTGACGACCGCGACAATCAGCGAAAAGGGCAAGGAAAAACAGAACGATCTCGCCGCCGCGCTTGAGGACCAGCCCTTCCCCGGCCAGAACTCCTTCCGCCTGCTGCATGTCTCCAACGGCCGTGCGCTGATCGAGGACGGGTCGGGCATGTATATGGTGCGGGTCGGCTCTCCCTTGCCCGACAATGCACTTCTTACCAAGATCGAGCAGCGCGATGGCGAATGGACGATAGAGACTTCCTCCGGGAAGACTTATCGTCCTGAAAAATAGGACGGTCTCTCCTCTTCACCACAAAGGCGCGCCTCGTTTTCAGGCGCGCTTTTTCGTTTTCGAATGACTGGAACGGTCGTTTTTATGTCTCTTCCCGTCCTTCTCCCCTCCCCGCAAGTCTGACGCAAGATTAGCCCCTTAGGTTCGGGCCATACGAGATGGAGAAGTCTATGCAACCGATTCAACTGTTCGATCTGGCCTCCCGCCAAGCGGAATGGCTGAGCGTGCGGCAGGAAGTCGTGGCGACCAACATCGCCAACGCCAACACACCCAAGTTCCACGCCAAGGATGTCAACCCTTTCGAAGCGGTCATGCAGGCCACCAGCCAGCAGGTTGGCATGGCGAAGACCCATCCCGCCCATTTCGGCGCGAGCGAGCTCAGCGAAAATATCGCGGTGCGCGACAACCCGATCAATAACGAGATCGGCATGCAGGAATCCGGCAATTCGGTCGCGCTTGCTGAGGAAATGACCAAGACCGGCGAGATCAAGCGGCAATATGACCTGAACGCCAGTCTCGTCAAATCCTTCCATCGCATGATGCTGATGACGGTAAAGAGGTAAACCATGGATCCCTTGAGTGCGGCGAGCAAGATCGCCGGCAGCGGCCTGGAAGTGCAGTCCACCCGACTGCGCATCGTTTCGGAAAACATTGCCAACGCAAGATCGACCGGCGACACGCCCGGCGCCGACCCCTATCGCCGCAAGACCGTGACATTCGGCTCCGAGCTCGACCGCGTAAGCGGCGTGGAGCGCGTGACGGTGAAGAAGCTTGGCGTCGACCGCGGCGATTTCGTCAATGAATACGATCCCGGCAACCCTGCCGCCGATACCCACGGCATGGTCAAGATGCCGAACGTCAACGTCCTGATCGAAATGGCGGATATGCGCGAAGCCAACCGCAGCTACGACGCCAACCTTCAGGTCATCCGCCAGACACGCGACCTCGTCGCCTCCACCATCGACCTTCTGAAAGCATCACAATGATCGACGGCATCAAGCAACTCGGTTCCCTCTCGCTCACGCGCGGCGCAGGCAGCGTCTCCTCGCTGACGGAAAGCGTTTTCGGCAGCCAGCAGACGACGCCCGCCCAGCAGACAGGCGCAAGCTTCGCAAGCGTTCTCGGCAATATGTCGACGGACGCGATGAACAACCTGAAGAAGGCGGAAGTGGCCTCCTTCGAAGGTATTCAGGGCAAGGCGAACACCCGTGAAGTGGTCGATGCCGTGCTTTCGGCCGAACAGTCGCTGCAAACAGCCATCGCGCTCCGTGACAAGATCGTGTCCGCCTATCTCGACATTACCAAGATGCAGATCTAGAGCGCGTCCGGCTTGAAGCCAATCGTTGGCCGCGCTCTAGGCCTTTGTTTTTACGCATTTTCCGGACGTAAAACCGCCCCGCGCTTTTACTGGAAATGCTCTAGCCCAGCAGGAAAAATGACATGAGAGCTCTTGCCATCGCTGCCACCGGCATGGACGCCCAGCAGACCAATCTGGAAGTCATTGCCAACAACATCGCCAACATCAATACCACCGGCTACAAGCGCGCGCGTGCAGAGTTTACCGATCTTCTGTACCAGACCGAGCGCATGCAGGGCGTGCCGAACCGGGCCAACCAGGCGATCGTGCCGGAAGGCGCCAATATCGGCCTCGGCGTGCAGACGTCGGCGGTGCGCAACATCCACACCCAGGGCAACCTGATCGAGACCGGCAACAAGCTCGATGTGGCAATCATCGGACAGGGCTGGTTCCAGATCGAGGCCGCCGATGGTTCGACGCTCTACAGCCGCGCCGGCGCATTCAACAAGAATGCCGATGGCAACCTCGTGACGGTCGATGGCTACAATGTCATTCCAAACATCAATATCCCGACTGACGCGCAGGACATCACCATTACCCGCACGGGCCAGGTGACCGCCCGTATCGGCAATGCGGCTGATTTCACGGAACTCGGACAGCTGACCATCGCCAACTTCGCCAACGAGGCGGGTCTGAAGCCGCTTGGGGACAACCTCTTTGCCCAGACACCGGCCTCCGGCGCCGCCGTTATCGGCGTGCCTGATGATCCGAGCTTCGGCTACGTCAAGCAATCCTACCTCGAAGGCTCGAACGTCGATGCCGTCAAGGAAATCACCGACCTGATTACGGCGCAGCGCGCCTATGAGATGAATTCCAAGGTCATCACCACCGCTGACGAAATGGCTTCGATTGTCAGCAAGAACCTGAAGTAAGAACAGAACGGAAAGGCAGGCGGACATGAGGTTTGGCCGGAAAAATAACAGCTGCAGAACGGCGCTCGTCCGTATGTGCCTGGCGTCTGCTTTTTCACTGGGGGCCTTCGCGCCCGCAATCGCACAGGCGCCGATGGCGCTGGTTCCCACCCGCACGATCTATCCGGGCGAGACGATCTCGCCCGAACAGGTAAAGCCGGTGGAAGTGACCAATCCCAATATTTCCTCGGGTTACGCGACCGATATCAGCGAAGTCGAAGGCATGATCTCCAAGCAGACATTGCTTCCCGGCCGCACGATCCCCGTTGCGGCGCTGCGCGAACCGTCACTGGTGGTGCGCGGCACCAGCGTCAAACTTGTTTTCAACATCGGCAACATGACGCTGATGGCTTCGGGAACGCCGATGACTGACGGCTCGCTCGGCGAAGTCGTGAGGGTACGCAACATCGATTCCGGCGTGATGGTCAGCGGTACCGTCATGAAGGACGGAACCATTCAGGTTATGGCGAAATGAGATTGCTTCGTATCCTAGCCGCGGCTCTGGTCGTTTCGGCCCTGTCCTTCCTCTCGACGCTGCCTGCCCAGGCGGACACGTCCCGCATCAAGGATATCGCATCCCTGCAGGCGGGACGCGACAACCAGCTGATCGGATACGGTCTCGTCGTCGGTTTGCAGGGCACGGGCGACAGTCTGCGCTCCTCGCCTTTCACCGAACAGTCCATGCGCGCCATGCTGCAGAACCTCGGCATCACCACGCAGGGCGGCCAGTCCAATGCCAAGAACATCGCCGCAGTGATGGTGACGGCCAACCTGCCGCCCTTCGCCAGCCCCGGCAGCCGTGTGGACGTGACGGTCAGTTCCCTTGGCGACGCCAGCTCGCTTCGCGGCGGCACGCTCATCATGACCTCGCTTTCCGGCGCTGACGGGCAGATTTACGCCGTCGCGCAAGGATCGGTGATCGTCAACGGATTTTCAGCCCAGGGCGATGCCGCAACGCTGACGCAGGGTGTAACCACATCGGGGCGCGTGCCGAACGGCGCGATCATCGAGCGCGAGCTGCCGTCCAAATTCAAGGATTCGGTCAATCTGGTCCTTCAGCTGCGCAATCCCGATTTTTCGACTGCGGTCAGGGTGGCCGATGTCGTCAACGCCTTTGCCCGCGCCCGGTATGGCGACCCCATTGCCGAGCCGCGCGATTCGCAGGAAATCGCGGTGCAGAAACCCCGCACCGCAGATCTGACCCGGTTGATGGCGGAAATCGAAAATCTGACGGTCGAGACGGATACGCCGGCGAAAGTCGTGATCAACGAACGTACGGGCACGATCGTCATCGGTGCGGATGTGCGCATCTCCCGCGTCGCCGTGAGCTACGGCACGCTGACCGTGCAGGTGACGGAATCGCCGCAGGTCATCCAGCCGGCGCCCTTCTCGCGCGGCCAGACGGCGGTGCAGCCTCAGACGGATATCATGGCAATGCAGGAAGGCAGCAAGGTCGCCATCGTCGATGGTCCCGACCTTCGCACCCTGGTTGCCGGTCTCAACAGCATCGGGCTCAAGGCGGACGGCATCATCGCCATTCTGCAAGGCATCAAATCCGCCGGCGCCCTTCAGGCGGAGCTTGTGCTGCAATGATGGAACTCCAGAAGAAAAACGCTTTCAGGAACGGCCTTACCCGGTTCGCGGCCGTCGCCTCACTGCTTTTCCTGTTGCCCGCCGCCGGCGCCGAAAGCCAGCAGAACGTGGTGTCTGAACTCAGCACGCAGGATGAAATCCAGAAATTCTGCACCAACATCGCCGATGCCGCCCGCGACCAGCGCTACCTCATGCAGAAGCAGGAGCTTGAAAAGCTTCAGGCTGACGTCAACGAGCGCATTTCTGCGCTGGAAGACCGCAAGGCGGAATATGAGGACTGGCTGGCGCGCCGCAATCATTTCCTCGAGCAGGCGAAAAGCAATCTGGTCGACATCTACAAAACGATGAAGGCGGATGCCGCCGCACCGCAGCTCGAGAAGATGCATGTGGAAATCGCGGCGGCCATCATCATGCAGCTTCCGCCGCGCCAATCGGGCCTCATCCTCAGCGAAATGGATGCTCAGAAAGCCGCAATCGTCGCCGGCATCATGTCGCAGGCGATCGACAAAAACACTTCGAAGGATCCCTCATGACCCCGCGTCTTCCGGCCCTCCTCCTGCCGCTTGCCCTGCTTGCCGGCTGCCAGAACAACCAGACCCTGAAGGAAATCGGCAACGCGCCTTCGATGAGCCCTATCGGCAGCGGCCTGCAATTCAGCCAGACACCGCAGATGGGCATGTATCCGAAGCAGCCGAAACACATGGCCAGCGGTTATTCGCTGTGGAGCGACAGCCAGGGAGCCCTGTTCAAGGACCTGCGCGCCCTCAACATCGGCGACATCCTGACCGTCAACATCCAGATCAACGACAAGGCCGATTTCGACAATGAAACCGAGCGTAACCGCACGAACTCCAGCGGCCTGAACTGGAAGGCGAATGCGGAGATCCTGGGCTGGAACCCGAAGGCTGATTCCAGCATCAATTACGGTTCCGATACCGACACCCAGGCGAAGGGCAAGACCAAGCGTTCTGAAAAGCTGACGCTGCTGGTGGCCGCCGTCGTGACCGGCATTCTCGAAAACGGTAACCTCATCATCAGCGGCTCGCAGGAAGTGCGCGTGAACCACGAAATCCGCATCCTGAACGTCGGCGGTATCGTCAGGCCGCAGGATGTCGATGCACAGAACATCATCTCCTACGAGCGCATCGCCGAGGCACGCATCTCCTATGGCGGTCGCGGACGTCTGACGGAAGTGCAGCAACCCCCGGTCGGTCAACAGGTCGTCGACCTGTTCTCGCCGCTCTGACGCCGATATGCGAAAGCGGGACTGACCCATGGAAAACGAACAGGCCGAAAGCAAGAAGAAGTCCTCCTCGCTGGTCATGACCATTGCAGGGGTTGCGATCCTCACCCTGCTCGGTGCGGGCGGCGGCTGGCTCGTGGGCGGCATGGTCGCCCCGAAGATTGCCGGCGCCGAGGCGCATGCCGCAGCTGCCGCCGGCGGACACGGCGAGAAGAAGGGCGAGGGCATCGAAAAAATCTCCGCCGAGGCGAATGGTATCGTCCAGCTCGATCCCATCACCACCAACCTCGCCTATCCCTCGACAAACTGGGTGCGGCTCGAAGTGGCGCTGATGTTCAAGGGCCCTGTCGAGGTTGGTCTCGCCGAGGATATTCATCAGGATATCATGGCCTATGTCCGCACCGTTTCCCTCCAGCAGTTGGAAGGGCCGCGCGGCTTTCAATATCTTAAGGATGACATTCAGGAACGAGTTGACCTGCGCTCTCAAGGGCGCGTATCCAAGGTCATGTTCCGGACCTTTGTCATCGAATGATTCGATTTCTTATAACCATCGCCGTCCTGCTGGCTTTGCCGGGCCTCGCCAACGCCCAGCAATTTCCGTCCGATCTGTTCAACACGCAGATAGACGGATCCGTCGCGGCATGGATCATCCGCACCTTCGGCCTTTTGACGGTCCTGTCGGTCGCGCCAGGTATCCTGATCATGGTCACAAGCTTTCCGCGCTTCGTGATCGCATTTTCGATCCTGCGCTCCGGTATGGGGCTTGCCTCAACCCCGTCCAACATGATCCTTCTGTCGATGGCGATGTTCATGACCTTCTACGTCATGTCGCCGACCTTCGACAAAGCCTGGACTGATGGCGTGCAGCCGTTGTTGCAAAACCAGATCAACGAACAGCAGGCCATCGGGCGCATCGCCGAACCCTTCCGCACCTTCATGAACGCCAATACGCGTGACAAGGATCTGAAGCTGTTCGTCGATATCGCCCGCGAACGCGGACAGGTCGTGATGACCGACAATGTCGTCGACTACCGCGTGCTCGTTCCTGCCTTCATGCTGTCGGAAATCCGGCGCGGTTTCGAGATCGGTTTCCTGATCATCCTGCCATTTCTGGTCATCGACCTCATCGTCGCCACCATCACCATGGCCATGGGCATGATGATGCTGCCGCCCACCTCGATTTCCCTGCCGTTCAAGATCCTGTTTTTCGTGCTGATCGACGGTTGGAACCTGCTCGTCGGCAGCCTGGTCAGATCGTTCAACTAACGGCATTTGTGCCGAAATAATCTTCGTTAATCCTGTTTGTTAACCCCGCAGCCCCACGGCAGCGGGGTTTTCGCGTTTTAACCCTTTGCTTACCGTTTTTGTTAGGGGCCGGATAACTATAATTTTCAATTAAAAACTTACCATTTAAATATACTTTGTAGTAACCATAAGTATTTTCTAGTATTTCTTAATGCTCAAATTAATAATTACGCAATTTTTCGCTGCGAAATTCTCCCTACACACAGCGGGTTTGGTTTCCAGAAACAAGTATTTCTGAACCGGGTGGCATGATGCCGAAACGTTGTGACCGGTAATACCAAGTCCGGAATGTCCCCAACCTCAGTATCTCGTAAAAACAAAGGGACACATTTATTATGGCAAGCATTCTCACTAACGCTTCGGCGATGTCCGCTCTCCAGACGCTGCGCTCCATCTCCAGCGATATGTCCACGACGCAGGATCGCATTTCCACGGGCATGCGCGTCGGCGCCGCCAAGGACAACGCCGCTTACTGGTCTATCGCAACGACCATGCGTTCGGATAAGGGCGCTATCAGCGCTGCCCAGGACGCTCTCGGCCTCGGCGCCGCAAAGGTCGATACGGCTTATGCCGGCATGGATGCCGCAATCAAGGTCGTCACGGAAATCAAGAGCAAGCTCGTTACCGCCACCGAACAGGGTGTTGACAAGTCCAAGGTTCAGGAAGAACTGAACCAGTTGAACCTTCAGCTGGCAAGCGTTGCCAACGGCGCGTCCTTCAACGGCGAAAACTGGCTGGTCGGCACCGCAGGCGCCAAGACCGTCGTTTCGGGCTTCGTCCGTGATACGGCCGGCGTCAAGGTTACGACCGCCAGCTACACCACTGCTCCGCTTTTCGCCAGCGTCGACCCGGCAACGGGCGCCGGCACGGGCGGCCTGCTGGCAAACACCATCGCGATCAATGTTACAACGTCTACCGACCTTGCCGCCGACCTGACCACCGTGGAAACGGCTCTCAAGGCAATGCAGACATCTGCATCCAACCTTGGTTCGATTTCTTCCCGCATCGACCTGCAGCAGAGCTTCGCCGACAAGCTGGGTGATGCTCTCGAAAAGGGCATTGGCCGTCTCGTAGACGCTGACATGAACGAAGAGTCCACCAAGCTGAAGGCTCTGCAGACGCAGCAGCAGCTGGCAATCCAGGCCCTGTCGATCGCCAACAACGACTCGCAGAGCATCCTGTCGCTCTTCCGCTAAGAGCTGAACTTCTCATAGCCCTTCGGGGCTGGGGGACACATTTCTTCCCATAAGCAATCGGGGGCTGACCGAGCGCAGATTGGGATAGAAAGCATAACCGTCCGAAAGGCTGAATCGGACTGAATGCATCCATGAGGCCGCATCCGGAAACGGGTGCGGCCTTATCTTTTTTTTAAACTTTCGGGGTTACGCGCGCGTGCGCGCGAGAGTTGCATTTTTAATTTTGCCGAGACTGAATTTCTTTCTCCATTTATCGATTCATTAACCAAACCCGCGTTACCTAATGCTCATCGAAACGGCGAGCTAACGTTAAAAATCAGCCAGTTAGCAGGCATGATGCTGTGCGCCGTTCCCGGTGAAACCGGAATGTCCCTTCTTTAATCAGCCATTCAAGGGGCACACTACTATGACGAGCATAATTACCAATGTCGCAGCAATGTCTGCGCTCCAGACCCTGCGCTCCATCGGCCAGAGCATGGAATCCACCCAGGCACGCGTTTCCTCCGGCCTTCGCGTTGGCGAAGCCGCTGACAATGCTGCTTACTGGTCGATCGCAACCACGATGCGCTCCGACAACATGGCCCTTTCCTCCGTTTCCGACGCCCTCGGCCTCGGTGCCGCCAAGGTAGACACCGCTTCTGCCGGTATGGAATCGGCGATCGAAGTCGTCAAGGAAATCAAGGCGAAGCTGGTTACGGCAACCGAAGAAGGCGTCGACCGCACCAAGGTTCAGGAAGAAATCGATCAGCTTCAGAATCAGCTGGTATCGATCGCGCAGGGCGCATCCTTCTACGGCGAAAACTGGCTCGTTGGCGCTTCGACGCTCGGCGCGACAACGCCCGGCACGGACCCTGATAAGTCGGTTGTCGCTGGCTTCGTTCGCTCCAGCGGTGGTGCCGTTACCGTTACGACTACGAAATACGCCCTTGATGACACCGCCACCGGCAACGTGCTGTTTGGCGCCGTATCCGGCGCAGGCGTCCCCAGCGCCGACGGTATTCTCGGCACGACCGGAACGTTCACGACAGTTCCTGTCCAGTCCGTCTTCACGCTGGACATCAACGCCTATGCAGCGGCAGACCGCGCCACTAACATGGCCGAAGCCCTGACGCTTGTTGAAAACGCGCTGAAGGCCATGACCAGCGCAGCAGCCAAGCTCGGTTCGCTCTCCATGCGTATCGGCCTGCAGGAAGACTTCGCTTCCAAGCTGTCCGACTCCATTGAAAAGGGTATCGGCCGCCTCGTTGACGCTGACATGAACGAAGAGTCTACCCGCCTCAAGGCCCTGCAGACGCAGCAACAGCTCGGTGTTCAGGCTCTCTCGATTGCCAACAGCAATTCCGAAAGCATCCTGACGCTCTTCCGTTAATCAGAAGCTTCAGCCGAAAAGATCAACCGCGCCGAAAGGCGCGGTTTTTTTGTTTTGGACCTTGCCCGCGACGTTCAGAGATTTTGATTAAGAGTTCATTAACCAAATCACGGCTAAATCACCTCATCGAAACGACTCGTTAACCAAGACGAAAAAGAGGTTAACAGGCATCACGCCGCGCAGTCGTTTCCGGCGATCCCGGAATGTCCCTTCCCATTTAGCCAGCTCAGAGGGGCAACTATGACAAGCATTCTGACAAACACCGCCGCCATGTCGGCACTTCAAACATTGCGCGCCATCAGCGGCCAGCTCGAAGATACACAATCCAGAGTCTCTTCGGGATTGCGCGTCAAGTCGGCCTCCGACAACGCCGCTTATTGGTCGATCGCAACAACGATGCGTTCCGACAACATGGCCCTTTCCGCAGTTCAGGACGCACTGGGTCTTGGTGCGGCGAAGATCGATGTCGCCTATTCCGCAATGGAAAGCGCCGTCGAAGTCGTCAAGGAAATCAAGTCGAAAATCGTTGCCGCAACCGAAGAAGGTGTCGATAAGACCAAGATCCAGGAAGAAATTGACCAACTTAAAAAACAGCTAGAATCGATCGCACAGGGCGCTTCTTTCAGCGGAGAGAACTGGCTGCTGGGTACTGGCCCCAAGACCGTCGTTTCCGGCTTTACCCGTGACGGTAGCGGTTCCGTCAGCGTTACAAAAACGGACTACACCCTTGTCGACACGACGACAGCAACTGAATCCGCCAATGTGATTTTCGGGTTAACCGGCACACCCGCGACACTGGATACGACAAAGGGCATCATTGGACAGTCCGGAACGGCCTCGGGCATTTCCGTATGGGACATCGATCTCAAGCTTTTCGATGCTGCGACGCCGCCAACCTACACGATCGGCAATCTGCTGACAGATGTTGAAACTGCGTTTCAAGCGCTGAGCAGCGCATCATCCGCCCTCGGCTCTATCAAAATGCGTATAGGACTGCAGGAAGACTTCATCTCGAAGCTGACCGACTCCATCGACAAGGGCATCGGCCGCCTCGTCGATGCGGACATGAACGAAGAATCCACCAAGCTCAAGGCTCTGCAGACACAGCAGCAGCTGGCGATCCAGTCGCTCTCCATCGCCAATACCAGCTCCGAGAATATCCTGTCGCTATTCCGCCAGTAAGCGGCGCCCGTTGGCTACGGGCGGTTTCGTCCCGCTCTGGCAGCAACAGAATATTCGGAAATGGAAACCGCGCTTCGCAAGAGGCGCGGTTTTCACCTTTGCCGACGCCCGTGCGGCGTGGCCGAAAACGCGCATCGACATTACAGATTGCGTGAACAATCTCCGCCGGGGCGTCGCGTAAATATTTGATTTTATGGGGAGGAATGGTGCTGCTAGAGAGATTTGAACTCTCGGCCTCTCCCTTACCAAGGGAGTGCTCTACCCCTGAGCTATAGCAGCATCTGGTGCCGAAGCGTTGGCTTCAGCATCAAGCGTGGCGGCCTATTGCCATAGGTTTTTGACGAGCGCAAGCCGCAAAACGATATTCTTCATCAAGCGGGGCAAAAAAGCGTGCCCCCTGTTGAAAAACATATTTTTCGGATATTGCTGAATTTATGAACGAACATCATGACAAACAGGCAAAGGCAGCGGTTTCCGCGGGCGCTTCCGCAGAACCGTCCGCCGCAGTGGCAAACGGCAATGCCCAGACTGGCCCCGGCGAAAAGGCGCGGCAGCGCGAGGCGGAGCGGAAAGCGCGGGCGGCGAAGAAGCTTCGTGAAAACCTCATGAAGCGCAAACAGCAGGTTCGTGCGCGCCGCGCCGGCGATGCGGATGACACGATTGGCCTGCCTGCCGCAAAAACGGACGAATCATCCTCATAGAGAATTCACCAGCATAAAATTGAAACGCCACGGAAACTCGTCTAAGGACGCGCATTTCCGCAAGGCAGATAAAGAAAGGCGGGCACAGGCCCGTAGGGACGCATGGATCGCATCAGAATTACGGGTGGCAACAAGCTCAACGGCATCATCCCTATCTCAGGCGCAAAAAACGCCGCTCTGCCGTTGATGATCGCTTCGCTTCTGACCAGCGATACGCTGACGCTCGAAAACGTACCGCATCTGGCGGATGTGGAGCAGCTCATCCGCATTCTCGGCAACCACGGCGTCGATATTTCCGTCAACGGCCGCCGCGAGAGCCAGGGCGAAGCCTATTCCCGCACTGTGCACTTCACCTGCCGCACCATTGTCGACACTACAGCACCTTACGAACTGGTTTCCAAGATGCGTGCGAGCTTCTGGGTCATCGGCCCGCTGCTGGCCCGTGAAGGCCGTGCCCGCGTTTCCCTGCCCGGCGGCTGCGCCATCGGCACACGTCCGGTAGACCTGTTCATCGAGGGCCTGCAGGCGCTCGGCGCAACGATGGAGATCGATGGCGGCTACATCAACGCCTCGGCCCCCAAGGGCGGCCTGATCGGCGCGGTTTACACTTTCCCGAAAGTATCCGTCGGCGCGACGCATGTGATGCTGATGGCCGCGAGCCTTGCCAGAGGCACCACCGTCATTCACAACGCCGCCCGCGAACCGGAAGTCGTCGATCTGGCGCACTGCCTGATTGCCATGGGTGCGAAGATCGAGGGTGCCGGCACCTCCACCATCACCATCGAGGGCGTCACCTCGCTCTCCGGCGCGCGCCACCGAGTTTTGCCGGATCGTATCGAAACGGGCACCTATGCCATGGCAGTAGCGATGGCCGGCGGTGACGTGGTGCTGGAAGGCACGCGCGCCTCGCTGCTGGACAATGCGCTGGACACGCTGCGGCTTGCCGGCGTGACCATCAATGACACGGAGACCGGCCTTCGGGTCGTACGCAACGGCAACGGCATCCAGCCGGTCGATATCGTCACCGAGCCCTTCCCCGGCTTCCCCACTGACCTTCAGGCGCAGTTCATGGCGCTGATGACCCGGTCGCAGGGCGTCTCCCACATCACCGAAACCATTTTCGAAAACCGCTTCATGCATGTGCAGGAACTGGCCCGTCTCGGCGCGAAGATTTCGCTCTCCGGCCAGATGGCCCGTATCGAAGGCGTCACCCGCCTGAAGGGTGCGCCGGTCATGGCGACCGATCTGCGCGCCTCGGTGTCGTTGGTCATTGCGGGCCTGGTGGCGGAAGGCGAGACCATGGTTTCGCGCGTCTACCATCTCGATCGTGGTTTCGAACGCCTTGAAGAAAAGCTCACCCGCTGCGGTGCGCTGGTCGAACGCGTCAGCGATTGATCCCTTCATCACCGCTCATTCGTTTTCTCCCGTTGCAGAGCAGGCCGTGACTGCCTATTTCCAATACAAGGAAATTGGACATGCCGGCCTGCGGCCCAAGGAAAAGGAAGAAAATGATGAGCGGCCTGAAATTGCTCGCGCTGGACACTGAAGATCTCTCCGTCATTTCGACGCATATGCAGGACAGCGTCTTCAAGCTGAAGGACGTTGCCTTCGAGCCGAAACACGGGCAATTCTCGCTTTCCGCCAACCGTTTCGTCTGGGAGAGCGCCGAGAAGAAGAGCCTGCCGCCGGAGCGTTGCCGCAGCGTCGTTTTCCTGAAGCGGGTCTCCGCCGTCCGTTCACACGGTATCAACCGCGATGACAGGGAGCAGGTACTTTCACTCCTCGCCATCCGCTTCGTGCAGAACGGCGAAGGACCTGACGGAGCTGTCGAACTGACTCTTTCGGGCGGAGGCGCCATCGCGCTCGACGTCGAATGCATCGAAGCGCAGCTGACCGATGTGAGCGGCGCCTGGGAAACCGCCGCCAAACCGCAGCATCCGGACGGCGAATAAGCTCTCCACGCCATCGCAACGGTTGCCTTTCGTCACTGTTTCGATTTATGCCACATACCAGAGCCGCATTTATTCCTGCGGTGAGTTCGTGCACCTCGCGGGATCGCCTGCGGGGAAAATGAGAGGGTAATGGCGTGGTAATCTGGCTGGAGCGGGCATCGGCTGATTTCGAACAGAAATTCGCTGCCTTCCTGACGACCAAGAGAGAAGTTTCCGAAGACGTCAACGCGACCGTTCGCGACATCATCAACGATGTCCGCCATCGCGGCGATGCGGCCCTTGCCCATTACTCCCTGAAATTCGACGGTCTCGATTTCTCGAAGGTCTCGATGCGGGTGACGGCGGAAGAGATCGACGCCGCTGTCGCAGCCGTGGACAAGACCGTGATCGACGCCCTCGAATTCGCAGCGCGGCGCATCGAAAAACACCATGCGCGGCAAATGCCGAAGGACGATATCTACGAGGACGAGATCGGCGTGGGCTTAGGCTCGCGCTGGACGGCGATCGAGGCCGTTGGTCTCTATGTGCCGGGCGGCACCGCCAGCTACCCAAGCTCCGTTCTGATGAACGCCGTGCCGGCCAAGGTTGCAGGCGTCGAGCGCATCGTCATGGTCGTGCCGGCGAATGGCGGCGTGATAAATCCCGCCGTTCTTGCCGCCGCGCGCATCGCAGGCGTCGAGGAGATCTACCGCATCGGCGGCGCGCAAGCGGTGGCGGCACTCGCTTACGGCACGGAAACGATCATCCCTGTCGCCAAGATCGTCGGCCCCGGCAATGCCTATGTGGCGGCCGCGAAACGCCAGGTCTTCGGCACAGTTGGCATCGACATGATTGCCGGCCCGTCGGAAGTGCTTGTCATCGCCGACAGGGACAACGACCCGGACTGGCTGGCCGCTGATCTTCTCGCGCAGGCGGAACATGACCGTGGGGCGCAATCCATCCTGATCACCGACAATGCCGAACTGGGCAAGGCGGTGGAAGCGGCGGTTGAGCGGCAGTTGAAGCGACTGTCGCGGTCCGAGAC